>JBEKSA010000072.1:0-7873 GCA_049517515.1 Occallatibacter sp. | reverse complement strand
TCATCTGCCTGGCGGGCGGCTGCCTGGGCGTGCTCTTCCTTATTCCGCTGCGCCGCTATTTCGTGCGCGAGATGCACGGTCAACTGCCGTTTCCCGAGGCGACGGCCATCACCGAAGTGTTTGTCACTGGAGAAAAGGGCGGTTCGCAGGCGAAACTGCTTCTGCAGGCAACTGCCATCGCGGGCGTTTTTGACTTCTTTGTCACCACATTTCATGTGTGGAAAGAGTATCTCGACCTACAGTTCGTGCCGGTGATCCGCAATCTTGCCGATAAGGGCCGGATGGTTTTCAGCTTCGACGCCATCGGCTTTATCCTCGGACTCGGCTACGTGATGGGCTTGCGCAGCGCCCTGGTCTTCTGCGCGGGCAGCATTCTCACCAGCTTTGTACTGGTCCCAATGATCTGGTTCATCGGCAGCCACACAGACATTTCTCTGTATCCGGCCATGATACCCATCTCCAAGATGACCGCGGTGGAGATCTATCGCAATTATGTGCGCTTCATCGGCGTGGGAGCCATCGCCACGGCCGGCATCATCGGCATCCTGAAATCGCTGCGCGTCGTGGCCGGATCGTTTGGCATCGCGCTGCACGCCTTCCGCCATGGCGAGGCTCCGCAAACGGAACGCACCGACCGCGATATTCCGGTCGTTTCATTGTTGCTGGGCGTCGTCCTCGGCGCCATTTGCGTGGCGATCTTCTTTGGACGCCTTCAGGTTTCCTGGACGGTGCTGGCATTGGGCCTGGTGTTGACGCTGATCTTCTCGTTCTTCTTCACCTCAGTGGCCGCCAACGCCATTGCCACCACGGCTAACAATCCGGCCTCCGGCATGACCATGCTGACCATCATCATCTCCGCCGTGGTGTTGTTGAGCTTTGGGCTCTCGGGAGACACGGGAATGTTCTTCGTGATGGCGATTGCGGGCATGGTATGCACGGCCCTGTGTGTATCGGGCCAGTTCATCACTGACCTGAAGGCCGGCTATTGGCTTGGCTCGACGCCGGCGGCGCAGGAGAAAGTCAAGTTTTTCGGCGTCATCGCCGCTGCCATTACCGCCGGCTTGACCATCGTGCTGCTGGCCCACGTCTATCAGTTCGGAGAGGCTGCGCCGGGAGATACGCGGCAGATTCTGGCGGCCCCGCAGGCTTCCATCATGAAGGCCCTGGTGGTGGGATTCATGAACAAACAGCCCGTCGCCTATATTCTGTTTGGCATTGGCGCGATGGTGACGCTGGTGGTGGAGATGCTGGGAAAGTCTTCCATGGTGTTTGCCCTGGGCATCTACCTGCCGCTGGGGCTGACTTCGCCCGTGCTGGCGGGCGGAATGATGTCGCACTTGATCAACAAGCGTTCGGATAAGGCGGGCGGCGAGCAGGGCGGCAGAATTCGCGAGCGTGGGGTCATCATCGCCTCGGGACTCATGGCCGGCGGTGCGCTGGGAGGCGTTCTGGGCGCATCGTTGCGGCTTTTCCCCTGGTATCGCGAGGATCTGATCCGAACGCCGTTCTATTTGAACGATCCCGTCTCACAGTCGGTTTCCATCCTGCTGTTTGCGGGCCTCTGTTTCTACGTCTGGTTCTATTCCATGAAGAAGGAAAAGGTGTAGGTGATGGACCAAGCAGGAAAGTATGTTGCTGACGCTGTTTTAGGCATCGACACCCTTTGGGGCGGCGACGTGTTGTGTCCCTCGGGCGTGGGGCGCTTTATTGCCGACACCTGGTTTTCCGATGAGCCGCTACCCGCCGCCTACACGCATCCGGCCGCAGCGCGAGTACGGCAGTTTGGCGGCGTCGCCGGCAAGAACGTCGATCGGGAGGCAGTGGAAGAATACCTGCGCGCGGTTGACCTGCCCCAGGCCATCGCGAGACTGCGCAAAGAGGCAGCGAAGATGGGCGGGCTGCGCCAGCCCTATCTGATTGGGATGGCGATTTGCCTGGAGACCATGTGGGACCTGGCGATGGAGGTTCTCGGCAAGGGCGATCCGGTGCCTTACGCGCGCTCAGTGGAGGCGTCGACCGGGAAACCGCCGGAACCCTCCAGGCCGGAGAAGAAGCGGGAACGGGTGGCTGAATTGCTGGGCCGCGCCGGATACACCGCGTCCAATGCGGGCGGGTTGCTGGAGGCAGTCGATACGTGGCGCAGGGAGCGCGTGGTCCCGATGGCCTCAGTGCGCGCTCTGGGCGCGGCGGTCATCGCGCATTTCGACAACCTGAGCGCAAAGAACCTGCTGCCGTACCTTCCCCCTGAACTGGCGCGGGTACCGCGAGCGAACATCGACTTCCTGCCGATCAAGGACGCCTGGTTTTCCGGTTCGATGAACTACCTGGGGCGAGCGCGCAACCCTGACGGCACTCCGCAATACGAAGCGACCTACGAGATCAATGCTTCGTTGCAGATTTCCTATCCGGAGTTTGAGCAGCTGGTTAGCCACGAGGTCGTTCCAGGGCACGTGACCACCTTTGCCTACCTGCAGGACTTGTACGTCCGCGGAAAGGCCGGCTTCGAGGCTACGGTTCTCACCATGAACACGCGCGCCGCCACGCTGTTTGAGGGGCTGGCCAACAATGCAATTCTGATCGCGCATGGCGTGACTGAAATTGAACAACTGCCCGACGAAGACCTGCAGATTGGCGTGCTGCTGGCCTTGTTGCAGGATGATGCGAAGAACCAGTCGTCCTATCTGACATGGGGCGAAGGAAGACAACAGGCGGAAGTAGCGGCCACGCTACGGAGTGATTTTCTGGTTACGGAAGAGCGCGCCGATAAACTGTCTGGCGCGTGGGGGCGGCATCCTCTGCTGGGCCGAATGTATCTCCCGGCGTACCGCTCCGGCACAGAAAGGATTGCTGAACTCCGGCGAACGTACCCTGCAGAACGGGTGCTGAAGGCGATTTACGGATGCAACGGGTTAGTCGACATCGAGACCGTCGAGCAGACCCTGAAGCGCTAGAAACCATCTGGTCATGTCATCAACTTGCACTTCACGTCGACGAATCTTTTGAAGTCAGATCGTAAGTGGCGGACCAGCAGAACAATCTTCACGCGGGCGGCGAAGTGGAGGCGAGCAAGAAGAAGCCGGTGTAGCGAGAGGCGGCGAATAGCCTGTAGCTGGTAGCTCTCAGCCCTCAGCTTTTAGCTTGTCGGTGCGTCGTTCGTTAAATTCAAGCAAAATCAGATTGCAGGTTGCGGCGAATCCTGCCACCGGCAGCGCAGGGATATGCGCGGCGTCATCCAGGCCGCAGGCGTGCGCGAATGTTTATCAAAAAAAAGCAATTTCCGGATTGTCACCCACCCGGAGGTTTCAAGTCTGACAACATTTCGCCCCAAGTGTTGATCAACTGGTTATTTCCGAGTGGCCGGTCAACCAGCCGGAACCCGAAAAGAAAGAGGGAGATGTCCCCGCATTCCGCGCTCGATGAGTGCCTCGGTAATGTACTCATGGAGAAATGCCGGGCAGATCAGAGTGCGGCGCCAGATGTTTGGCCGAGGGTCGCCGCGAACGGGACTACACTGAAGCCGAAGCGAGTATTATGGCTCCCGCCCCGGCTTGCGCCTGCTTTCGCTTTTATGCCGAATTGAACGATCATCTGCCGCCCAGGCTGCAGTATGGGATGGTGGAGAAGCAGTTCATTGTGCCGGCGTCAGTCAAAGACATGATTGAAAGTCTCGGCGTTCCGCATACCGAGGTGGACCTTGTCCTGGTGAACGGCGAATCGTCGGACTTCTCGCGCTTGGTTCGGAACGGCGATCGCGTGGCCGTCTATCCCGTGTTTGAATCGATCGACATTACGCCGGTGTTGCGTCTGAGGCCGCAGCCGCTTCGCGAGCCGAAGTTTGTGCTCGATGTCCATCTGGGCCGGCTGGCGGGCTATCTGCGCATGCTCGGGTTCGACACAGTGTATGCCAATCGCGCGAGCGATCTGGAGCTGGTGCGAATCTCCGCCGAAGAAAGGCGGATCCTCCTGACACGCGACCGCGGCGTGCTGAAGCACTCCGCCGTGACCCATGGCTATTGGCTACGCGAGACCGACAGCTGCCGCCAGGCCGAGGAGGTAGTGAGACGCTTTGATCTGGCCCGGTCACTGCGCCCGCTCACGCGCTGCATGGTCTGTAATGAACCGCTCAGGGAAACCTCAAAAGCCGAGGTTGGCGGGCGGGTGCCGCAAGGGATTCTGGCGTGGTGCAACGAGTTCCGGGAGTGCGCGGGCTGCGGGCGAGTGTACTGGGAGGGCTCACACCCCCGGCGAATGCGCCGCTGGATCGAGCAACTGGCTGCTACTGCGCCGGCGCTGTAGGCCGGGCCAGAGGCCGCAGGCCACACTTTCGATATCTCCGCCAAATACCTTCCCTCAGGAACGAAACCAGATCACAAGCGCGGTGAGGCCGCTGACCAGTATTGGGAACCATACCTGCGCCACCCACGGCGCTGGTATCAGGAACAGCACGTCGGAGCTGATCAAGGAAGTGGGCCAGCCAATCGTGAGACGAAGCCAGACGTAATAGAAGATGTCCCAGACGGCGAATGTCCACAGAAAAACAACGCCCTTTTCCTTGGCACTTCTCCCCGCAAGCAAAGCGATGCCGCCAAGCATGATCATTGTTGCCACTTCGCGGAAACACTCTATTCTCAGTAAGCTCTCCGGGACGGCGACGAGCGCTTTCACTTGCGGGTTAGGCCATAGTCCTGTGGCCGCTCTCAGATAGACGACAACAGCCGCCTCGACGAACCCAAAGGCTACGCCAATGAGCGCGACTACCAGAAGCCTTTTCCTGCCGATACGAAGCTTCTCCTTCTGCGATAAGAGATAGGGAATCACAGGAATGAGAATGAGCAGGTTTACCCACCAGGGCCTCGCAAGCAGGACAAAACCAGACATAACCCGAGTCTACGGCGAAACCTGTCAACAGGAGTTTGACGATTCGTCCTTCTCATCTGGCGTTCGGCTACCCGCACATCTCGCTCAGACAGGACGAGATCATCCCTGGCCAGTGATGGGTATCACTGAAAGACGCTTCTCTTCGCGCAGAATGTTGGTGTCAGTTTCCGAGAGGCAGCCGCGGAATTGTTTCTCCGCGACGCCCCGCTGCCGTTCCGGGGAGTGGTTTCAGTCCAAGGCATCCCTTCCTCCCGCGCGGAATGGGAGATCCAGCATGCGGCATGCAGAAAACCCGCTGTGAAGTCTGGAGAGGCCTATGATTCTGGCATCCGAAGTGCGGGAAGGGATGACGCTCCGAATCGACCAGCAGGTCTACAGAGTCCTCGAAGTTGAAACCAAGACTGGCGCCGCCAGAATGGGAGGCACAGTACGGGCCAGACTCTCGAATGTGCGCGGCGGCCGTCTATGGGATCAGCACTTCCGGCCCCTGGAGCGGCTAGAAGACGTCCAGCTCGAGAAACGGAGGCTCGAGTTTCTTTACAGCGATGGCCGCGACTGCATTTTTCAAAGGCTGGACTCCTTTGAACAGGTTGAATTTCCTGCGGCCGACCTTGGTTTGGCCGGGAGGCTTCTGCAGCCCGGAACCGAAGTGCCTGCGGAGTTTCTCGAGGGAGAACCGATTAACGTAGTCTTGCCCGACACTGTCGAAGCGCGCGTAATAAACACCGCGCCTCCCGCGCGTTCGCAGCAGGATTCGGCCCGAAAGGAAGCCTCGCTCGACAATGGCCTCACCGTGCAGGTCCCCCTGTTCGTTGCTCCCGGCGAGCTTGTGAGTGTCGACCTCAGGACCGGACGCTACGTCGAACGGGTTCACACACAGCACAAGAAAGCTGTATAGAGAAGTCCTGAAGCGGAGGAGAGACCATGATCGATCTGCTGACGGTGCTCATGGAAATTCCGGATGAAACCAACATCATCATCGGCCAGTCCCACTTCATCAAGACGGTGGAGGATCTTTACGAAGCGGTCGTGACGACAACGCCGCATGCCAGGTTTGGCTTGGCCTTCAACGAAAGCTCCGGAGCGTGTCTGATTCGCTCAGACGGAAACGATCAGGTTCTCCGCGATGCGGCCATCCGGAACGCCAAGGCTCTGGCTGCCGGCCATGTATTTGTCCTGATGATCCAAAACGCCTATCCCGTCAATCTTATGAATGCAATCCGCAATGTTCCAGAGGTGTGTTCTATCTTCTGTGCGACGGCCAACCCGGTCGAGGTCGTACTGGCAAAGAGCGAGCAAGGACAAGGCGTGCTTGGCGTCATCGACGGAAGTTCGCCCAAAGGAGTCGAGGGAGAAGCGGATGTGGCCTGGCGGCATGATCTGCTGCGCAAGATCGGCTACAAGCGATAGTCAGCCTGAACCGGAACAGGCCTGACTGCGTGGCGCCGATTGCGACCAGGAAGTGGTGGGCGCGCGCGATGGGAATCATCTGCTGATCTCAACTCGCGGAAGAACGCGATCGGACAAGGAGGTGGTTATGGCACTCTCAAGCCTGATGGAGTATCTCGATGAGCACAACGTCGCGTACGTTGTCATCTCCCACTCGCCCGCTTTCACGGCACAAGGGATTGCCGGGCTAACGCATATTTCAGGAAAGGAGCTGGCGAAAACTGTGATCGTCAGGCTGGATGGTAAGCTGGCGATGGCGGTCGTTCCTGCAAAATTCCATGTGGACTTAGACCTGCTCCGGAAGGCGGCGAATGCGAAGTCCGTCGCGCTAGCCACCGAGGAGGAGTTCAAGGATCGATTTCCTCAGTGCGAAACCGGTGCGATGCCGCCCTTTGGGAATCTCTTCGGACTCGATGTCTTTGCGGATGAAAGCCTGGAGAAGGACAAGGAAATTGCTTTCAATGCAGGGACGCATCGCGAACTGATCCGCATGGCCTGGGATGATTTCAAGAAACTGGCCAAACCTAAGGTTACGAGGTTCGCCGCGGGACGTTCCGCTGAAGCTGCGTAGATTACAGGATCGTCACGCAGTGCAAGCCGCACCATCCGGCTGGATGGGTGGCCTTGTCCCCACAAGACGGCGTTCGACTTCCGGCTCCTGCGAACCAAAGAAAGGTATTGCGATGTCCCTTGTACTGAAAGCAACCGCATTTGCAAATGGTAGCGAGATCCCCAGGAAGTACACGTGCAGCGGCGCTGACTTGTCGCCCGCACTGATCTGGGATGGCGTCTCACCCGCGGCCCACTCGTTGGCGCTGATTGTGGATGATCCTGATGCACCCAGAGGTACGTGGACACACTGGTTGATCTGGAACATGCCCGCCTATCTTACGGCTTTGCCAGAGGGAGTGCCTGCGCGAGAAGTGCTTGAGAATGGCGCCTGTCAGGGCGGGAACGATTTCAATCGCATCGGTTATGGCGGCCCATGCCCGCCTCCCGGCAAAGTGCATCGCTACTTCTTCAAGCTGTACGCTCTCGACACTGCGCTCGACCTGAAGGCAGGGGCCGGCAGACAGGAATTGGAACACGCCATGAAAGGCCACGTTCTGTCGCACGCGGAATGGATGGGTACGTACAGGCGCTAACTTGGCTTCTTGCGCATGACATGCAGTTTCTCCATCCCGACGCCGGCCGGATTCCCATGTCCAATCCGGATCCACGGCCTCTGCCATCACTGTCTGAATTCTCGAAAAAGACCACGACTGTTGCGATAGCTCTCAGTTCAGTTGCCACGGTTGACCGCGGCATCGGTTGGCGAGAACGGGCCTTAGCATGAACTGATGTGCCGTTGGCCACCCGGCAATCGCTCAATTGGCAAACTCCTGGGTTGTCTCCGATGGACAGAACCCCTCGAAAATCGGGTAGTCATTATGTAGTGACCGGCCCGCTGCGCTAGTCGTGGGTTAGGCTGAGTTTGTTTTGAGAACGCAGTCCAGAGCCACAAGCGGAGGAGCCGGTCATGAGAGAGAAGTTACGATTTTTGGGT
>JBEKSA010000071.1:0-7981 GCA_049517515.1 Occallatibacter sp. | reverse complement strand
AGCCCAGGCTGAGAACGGCCTGAAAAACCTCACCTAGCCCTTGTCGCCGTCCACAAACAACCGCCGCACTTCCCGCAATCAACTCGTTACCGCCAAAAAACAGGGCGTGTGAGAAATACAGGTTAAGGCCAGGAGACAATCTCCTGGCCTTTTTATTTTGACTGCCTCCGGCGAGGGACCAAGGTACGGGCGGGCGCAGAAGCTCGACGCGCGGCGCGACTTGCGGGGGTTCAGGCGTTGCCGAAGACGGGGCTCATCCGTTGCCAAAGACGGGAATCGCAGCGCCGTGAATGACGCGGGCGCGGTCGCTCGCGAGGAAGAGCACAACTTCGGCGATGTCTTCGGGTTTGGGCCATTTGGAAAAGTCCGCGCCGGGCATGGCTTTGCGGTTGGCTTCGGTGTCGATGATGCTGGGAAGGATGGAATTCGCACGGACGCCGGTGCCGATCAGGTCGAAAGCGAGCGAGTCGATGAGGGCTACGGCTGCGGCCTTTGACGCTGCGTAGGCTGACGCTCCGGCGGCGTGGTCCCAAGCGGCTTTGGAAGCGATGTTGACGACGGCACCGCTTTTGCGCGCAAGCATGGGAGGCACTGCCGATCTGGCCAGCGCGTAGGTTGCGCGGAGATTCAGGTCGATCATGCGGGTGAAGACTTCGGGATCGAGCTCCCAGAGCGGGGTGCCACCCGCGTAGCCGCCGACGGTGTTCACGAGCACGTCGAGCTGATTCGATCGTGAAACGATCTGGTTGACGAGATCGGCGGTTTGGTGAGGGTCGGTGACGTCGACGTTGAATCCTGAGAGGCGGGTGGAGTGATTCGAGGCCGCCTCTTTGAGGAGCTGGAGTTCACTCTCGTGACGCCAGGTGACGGCGACGTGCGCGCCCTGCTCGAGAAATGCGAGACTGACCGCGCGGCCAAGGCCGCCAGTGCCGCCGGCAACGAGGACAACTTTTTCAGAGAATTCAGAACCCATTGGCAGTTTCCCTCGAGGAGATTTTCTGACCCATCGTTCCAACTCAGTATCCCATGATGGCGGAAGGAGGAAGCCGAGAACTGAGAGTGCCGGGCCGCTACGGCAAGGTGAGCGGAATTCGCGGAAACTGCGGTAGAAACCTCGCAAGCAAGCTTCCCCCAAAAATCCTGAATCAAGCGAGTATTGCCATGACGGAGCGAGTACGGGCCCGTATTTCGGCGGCAATGGGCGCGCTGGCGCTTCTGTTCTTTGTAACGGTTGGCGCGTGATGCGCAGGAGACGCAGAAGCCGGTGACGCTGAAGGGCAGCGTTACCTACGAGGATCAGTCATCAGATAGCTGCGAGAAGCAGAACGAGAACTATCCGTACACAGGCATGGACCCGTTCCCCTGCTACGGCGTGATGGCGCCGACAGACTCGCGGGGGCAATGCAGCCTGGGCGGGATGCAGGTGTGGAAGCACGAGGGGAACACGTGCTACTACTGCGAGGCGATCAATCCACCGATCGTGGGCATCATCGTTCCGATGGACCAGGTGGGTACGGCCGGCGCGCAGAGTTTCCGGTGCGGCGTAGATCAAGCCGATGCGTGCATGGCGGTGTGCAGCGGCGGGAGCACGTACAGTCCACCGCCGGGGACTGTCGCCGAAGGCGGAGGTCCGGGTTTGCCGCCGACACCGGCGCCGACGCAGGGGGGTCCGCCGCCGAATTACGCGCCACACCCGGGGCCACCGCCCGTAGCGGGCGCAACCAATCCATGCCTGCCGTTTGGACCGGGCGGATACGACTACTGCGCAAATCCTGCAGGCACACAGCCAGCGGGTTGCGAGTGCAGCAAGCAAACGCCGCGCCAGCCGGCGCCGAGCGAGAACAAGCCAAACCCGAAGCCGCAGTCCAATCCGATTGCCGACGCGGGGCAATACCTGCAGGGCGTTGTGGATGGATTTGGCGGCTGTCTGCAGGGATTAGGCAAGGGAATCGGCAGCCTGATGGTGGGCGCGGGATTTTTTGCGCCGGGCGATTTTGTGAATGCCGCAAAGGCGTGGGGACTTTCGCCAGGCCAGTCCATCGTTCTGAAGGGCATGGCCGCAGAGATGAACACTCCTGTGGTTGGGCAAAATATTTCGCCCTACCAGCAAGGAGTGACGGCCGGGCGGCGGCTGTGCGCATACGCAGCGATACCGGGCACGGTGAAGGCAATCAGCACCGTTGCGAAGGGGGCGATTGCTCCCGGATCGACGTTTACCAATCCCATCAAGGGCGGCGCATTGCAAGACGCGATCAACGACGCACCAAAGACTATTGCCAATAAGTGGGTGCAAACGACGAAGGGGCCGGTGCAACTGGGCGCCTATGCAGGACAGGCAGCTTCGCCAGCGTCTTCAAGTACGGCAAAGCAAGCGTGATCAAGCTCAGCAGAAACAATCCGAGACGATGGGATACGGACCCGAGTCGATTAATGGGCAGGCAACCGGCGCGGGACGGGTGAGCGGGGCGGGGGTTGAGACTCCGAATGTGTCGAATTATGAGCCGGGCGGAACAACCCAGCCCTCAACGCTGGTCGCCGACAATGTGGCGCAAAAATATCCAGCCGCATTTCAACTCTCCAACGCGAAGTACCACACTCTGAATGCGGCCGAACAAAGCCAGGTGCTGAACTCCGTCGACAACGCGGCCAACCAGATTGCAAAACGCGGCTATGCGCTGCTCGACGTCAATCCCGGCAACTTCTCGCTGCAATTGCTCGGCAATGCAATGAAGGCGATCATTCACGATCCTGATATGGTGATGACGGTTGACGAGATCAAGAATCTAGCGCCGAACTCGGCGCCGAGGGGCGTGCTGAATTATGCACTGGAGGTGGCAGGACAGCCAGGGTTCCTGAACCAACCATTTACCGCGCAGTCGCTGACGAACGTTCTTAACATCGCGCGCGAAAGGTTGATTACCGGCGTTACCAATGTGGCTGGATCGACAGTGAAACCACCGATCCAATGACGAAGGCTATTGTGTAACGAAGGCTACTGCGGCGAGTCAGGCGATCAGGCTGGACATCTCAGCGCGTGGTAGGATTTGCGGAGACTGCGAGGAGTTGATGGAGGAAGCTGCTCCGATTCATGTCCGCATTTCGCGCCGGGAATGGATCGTCATTCTCCTCCTGGTTCTCTCGGTGGTGATCAATTACGTTGACCGCAGCAACCTTGGGTTGGCGATGCCGCTACTAGAGCGGCAGTTCTCGTTTTCGTCGCTGCGGGCGGGAGAACTGCTGTCAGCATTCTTCTGGACCTATGCGCTGGTGCAGTTGTTTGGGCTGGCGGGTGAGTTGACCGACCGTTTCCCTGTGGGCTGGGTACTCATGCTTGGGTACCTGCTGTGGTCGACAGCCACCGCGTTCATGGGCCTGACAACGAGCTATGCGACGCTGTTCGCACTGCAGTTAGTGCTGGGGTTGGGCGAGTCGGTCGCGTATCCGTGCTATTCGCGCATTTTTGCCGCGATGCCGCAGGAGCATCGCGGGCGGGCGAACGCGTTCATCGACGCGGGAACCAAACTGGGGCCGGCAGCGGGCGCGTTTGTGGGCGGGCTGGTGCTGGTGCACTGGGGATGGCGCATGCTCTTCGTGGTGTTCGGAGTGGGCGCGCTTGCGTGGATGGCGCCATGGTATTTCGCAATGCCGCGCGGCGGACGGAGAGATGAGGCGGAGCGCGGCGAGCGGGGTGACGAGCGGAGTTCGGCGACGCAGGTCTCCGGCTCGACAGGATCGATCGCGAAGATGCTGCGCTTGCGGTGCGCCTGGGGAACGACGATTGGGCACTTCAGCGGGAATTACTTTTACTATTTCCTGCTGGCGTGGCTGCCGACTTACCTTGTGCAGGAGGAACATCTTTCGATTGGAAGCATGTCGAGGCTGACGGCGGCGATTTTCCTGTTGATTGCCTGCACAACGCTTCTGGCGGGATGGATCTCGGATCGGCTCATTGCGCGCGGTCTATCGGCGACGTCGGTGCGGCTGAAGCTTGTGGTGGGCGGACAGGCGATGGCATCGAGCCTGCTGGCGCTCGCGTTTGTCCACGGCCACCCGCTGATCGCGCTGGGGCTTTTGGCGATTGCATGCGTTGGTCACGGCGGATACGCTTCAAACCACTGGGCGATCGCGCAAACGCTTGCAGGCCGGGCGATGGCGGGACGATGGTCGAGCTTGCAGAATGGTGTGGCGAACTTCGCGGGGATCGCCGCGCCATGGCTGGCGGGGCTGATTGTGCAGACGCGAGGGAGCGCGCGGCTGGCGTTTGTGGTCACGGGCGGAGTGGCGCTGGTTGGGGCGCTGTCGTGGGCATTGCTGGTGCGGCGCGTTGAGCCGGTACGTTGGGAAACGGTGTAGCTCAAGCTTCGCCGAGGATCGAGAGTTTGGGATCTCTTACCGAATTTCAGCGCGGGCCTCAAGCTTACGGATGGATTTGAGCATTTCGGCGAGATTGGATTTGCCGATTTCGCTTTCGAATTCCTTTTGCATACGATCGAGAGCGGAGATGACGCGCAGGGCGCAGCGCTTGCCCTGCGGCTTGAGCGTAAGAAGATAGGCGCGCGCGTCCAGAGGATCGATTTTTCGTTGCAGGAGGCCCCTGGCTTCAAGCGACGAGATGCAGTGGCTGAGGTTGCCGCGCGTGGTGGCAAAGGTTTCGGCCAGTTGCGAGGGCTTGACCTGGCGCGGCGCCTCGAAGAAGAGAGCAGCCAGAACGAGAGCTTCAAGGAAGCCAAGGCTGTCGGCCGCGAGCACGCGCGAGGCGAGCGCCTCAAAGCGGCGCGCCGCGCGGTTGACGGCGAACATGGGGCTTTCGCGGAGAAAGGCGTCGATGCGCATCGTGAATGGGGTTAGTTTAGCACTTCAACTATTCAAGAGGATACAAAATCGTTGTTGCGCAGCGCCGGCTCTGACGGAGATTCTCTAACAGAGCGATTCAATGCGCCGATTGCAATTCAGTCATCTTCGCCAGGTTGTGTTGCTCCTGCTGCTGGCGGTTGGCCTGCGTGCGGTAGTTGCACAGGACGCCGCGGCCCCGAAAGCTGCGGCGGTGAAGGGGAAGACCGAGACCATGGTGGTGCTGGGCACGGCGACTCCGGTGCCGCTGGCTGAGTCGCAGAGGTCAGCAGAGATTCTGCCGGTGAAGGGAGAATCGCTGGCCGCAGAGTCGCCGCAGGATTTCTTGCGCCAGGACTCCTCGGTATTCCTTGAGGAGCGCGGCGCGGGCGGAGGGCAGGCGGACCTGGCGCTGCGTGGCGGCAGCTTTGAGCAGACGCTGGTGCTGCTGAACGGATTTCGCATTAACGATGCGCAGACTTCGCATCACAATCTCGATTTGCCGGTTCCGCTGGAGGCAATGGATTCGATGCAGGTGCTGGAAGGCGCGGGGTCAACTTTGCACGGAGTGGATGCGCTGAGCGGAGTGGTGGACTTTCTGACGGCGGCGCCGGATCACGATTCGATTTTTCTGCGCGCCGGGGAAGGCAGCTTCGAATCGAACGAGGAAACGCTGCTGGCGGGGGCGACGCGCGGGCGATGGAGCGGACGCGCGACCGCAGAGCGGAATTTTTCGACGGGATTCATGACCGATCGCGACTACCGGAACGAGGATGCATCTGCAGAGAGTTGGTGCGCTCCGCGCCTTGGCCTTTTGGACTTGCTCTTTGCTGTGAGTGATAGGTCGTTTGGGGCGAACCAGTTTTATGGCGACTATCCTTCGTGGGAGAGAACGAAGGGATGGTTTGGTTCGGCGCGGCAGGAGTTGGGCAGCCAGACGGAGGCGGCGTTCGCGTACCGGCGACACACGGATGAGTTCGTGCTGTTCCGCGACGATCCGGCGATTTACGAGAACAACCATATTGATGGCTCATGGCAGGGATCGCTGCGGCGCACGGAGGATTTGCCGGCGGGAACGCTCCTGCTAATGGGACTTGAGGCGGACGGGGACAGCATTCACAGCAATAATCTCGGCCTTCATGCGCGGAATCGAGGAGCGGGCTACGTGGACATGGATCTGCGGCCGGCGAAGAAACGCTGGAGTTTGTCGGCGGGAGCGCGCGAGGAGATTTTTTCGGGAGGGGCGCAAGCGGTATTTTCTCCGGAGGTGGCGGGGAGCCTGCGCGTGGCGAGCAGCCTGAAGCTGCGCGCGACCGGAGGGTATGGATTCAGGATTCCGACGTACACCGATCTCTACTACTCCGATCCGTCGACGCTGGGAAATACGAGTTTAAAACCGGAGTCGGCGTGGACCGGGGATGGAGGCGCGGACTGGACGCTGTCGGCGAAGATCACACTTTCAGCGACGGGATTCTATTCGCGACAGCACGACACGATCGACTACGTGAAGAGCGCAACGCCGAATCCGTATCTTCCTGCAGGATGCCCGGCGAACATCTGGTGCGCGGATAACCTGAACGGGCTCCGCTTTGCCGGAGTCGAGGCGAGTTTCGCCTGGATTCCGAACAAATCACAGACTGTGCGGGTGGAGTGGACTGCATTGCACGGGGCGCAGACCGCGCTGCATGGGCTTGAGTCGGAGTATGTGTTCAACTATCCGGTCGAAAACATTCACGCCTCGTGGAGTTGGGCGATGGGACACGACATTGTTTTGACAAATGCAGTGCAGCTTGCCGAGCGGAATCAACAGACGGTGTACCCAGTATGGAACGCGACACTGACGCGCGATGCGTGGAAGGTTCAGCCGTATCTGCGACTCATGAATGTGAGTAACACCGGCTACCAGGAGATCACCGGCGTGAATATGCCGCCGCGGACGATCATGGGTGGGATTGCGGTGCAGGTGGGGCGGTGAAAAGGCAGGGAACAGGGAACAGGGAACAGAAAAGACAGTACCGTGGCCGGTTTCGGTGCGCGGGCAGAGCTGTGCTGGAAGGATCGAGGTGGGCGAGAGGATCGGTGATCAGGCCAAATGCTTCTTGAGAAATTCGAGGGAGCGCAGGCGAGCTTTTTGGGCGGCGGCGGGGTTGTAGCTTGGGCGAGGATCGCAGTTGAAGGCGTGGCCGGCGTCGTACCAGAAGATCTCGACTGCGGGGTGTGCGGAGTGGATTTTCTCGACCTCTGAGGCGGGAATGTGCGCATCTTGGCGGCCGAAGTGAAGCATGACCGGGCAGGTGGGTTTTTCTCCGGCGTAGTTGCCGATGCGGCCGCCGTAGTAGCCCACGACCGCTGCCGGGTGAAGGCGCGTGGCGGAGAGCCAAGCGATGGTGCCACCGAAGCAGTAGCCGATAACGCCGACCTTCTTGCCCGTCGCGCCGGCGGCAAAGTCGACGGCCGCGGCAACGTCGACGATCGCCTTCTCCGCATCGAGCTTTGGGATAAGGCTCATCGCGGTCTGCAGGTCGGCACTTTCGTAGCCAAGTTCGATGCCAGGCCGGATGCGGTCGAAGAGCGCGGGGGCGACGGCGAGAAATCCATCGCGAGCCCAGCCGTCGGCGACGGAGCGGATGTGCGCGTTGACGCCGAAGATTTCCTGCACAACGATTAGCGCGGCGACTGGCTCGGCCGCGGGACGAGCGACATAGGCGCTGAAGGAGTGATCGTCGGCGGCACGCAGAGTTACAGATTCACTCATGGATAGAATTCCTCAACTGCGATTCAAGTATCTATGGGGCGAGGCGCTCCGATCAAGTGCATCGGTTGAGCGAGGGGAGCATGTGCGGGGTACACATCTCGTGCGATGTCCCAGAAATTCGTAACATAACGGGAAAACAGCAACCACAGATGCCCGTTCGACTCGTTCGTCGTGCGCGAACTCGCTCAGGACAGGCTTTCGACTCCGGTCGCCGCGGCGACCTTTGCTCAGGATGACAGAGCATTTTTGCTACGAACTTCTGAGACAGACACTAGAGCATTTTAGGAAATGCTGTAGACTGCATTGCAGAGCCTGAACCACGCCCTGGCGTTGTCCGGTGTGATCCTTTTGAGGGCATCGGCAATGGCTTGTTCGAGAGTTTCCCGGGTTCGGGCC
>JBEKSA010000070.1:0-8379 GCA_049517515.1 Occallatibacter sp. | reverse complement strand
ATGTCCGGTGCTCGACAAAATCGAGAACATCCTGCTTGGTGACGCGGCCACCTGTACCGGTGCCGCTCACTCTTGCGAGATCCACATTGTGCTCGCGGGCGAGCTTGCGGACAAGCGGGGAAGAGCGAACGTCGGAATCTTCTTCGCCCTCGAGAACGCGGGCGGCGGGCGCAGGCGGTGGAGCCGGGGCTTCTGTTCTTACCGGTACCGGTACCGGAGCGGCAGGAGTTGAGGCGGGCACAGCGGCCTGGGCGGGGGCGGAAGCAGAAGCGCCACTGCCGTCGCCGATCACGCCGACTACGGTGTTGACCTGAACGGTATTGCCTTCGGCAACCTTGATTTCCTGAAGGATTCCGCTGGCGGGCGCGGGGATTTCGGCGTCGACCTTGTCGGTGGAAATCTCGAACAGGGGTTCGTCACGTTGGACCTTGTCGCCGGGCTTTTTCAGCCATTTGGTGATGGTTCCTTCGAAAATTGATTCGCCCATCTGGGGCATAACTACTTCAATCGGCATAGTTCCCTTTCCATGAGGCCCGGTGCAAATGGCGGGGGAGAAGCAAAAAAACATTATAGCGAAGGCGGAAGTAGCAGTACTCGCGCAGTCGCGAGTGGCACGGGTTTCAGGCTTCCGGCAGAGGGTGCAGTCTCGCCCTTAAGCGGTCCCATGCCCGAGGGTAGTGCCGGAGTCACCTCGGGTTCGCGGAGCAATTATCGATGAAGAAGTTCTTAGCGGTTGTAGTCTTTTGCCTGCCAGCCGTCGGGCAAGCGGCATACTCGGGTTCCGGACTGTACTCGGGATCGGCAGTGTACGGCGGCGGGGCGTCCATCACTTACTCCGGCTACACCGGAACCGATCCTATCGCGTGGCCGTCGCCACTGCCCACGGTCTCAACCGATGCCACGGGACTGTATCGGGTCCCGACGGTCTTGTACGACAATTCTTACTCCGTCGCTCATCCTGGGGCGCCGCAAAAGCCTTTCCTCCGCTGCACGGACGCAAACACAGCCAATGCCGCCAGCAACGGAACGAAAAGCTGGTTCGCCGGAGCCGGAGATTCTGGAAACGGCGTTTTGTGGAACGCGAATTCCACGTTGCTTGGGGCCCAGATTCCCGGCAGCGAACGCGCACTGATCTTGTTCGATCCCACGGCGGAAACGTGCAGCATGGCGATTACCAAGGACCAGAATACCGCCGGGTGCTCATCGGGCTGCGCAAATATGGAAGATTTCGGAGGGAGTGGCCAGTTTGACAGAAACGATTCCACTCTCTGGTGGATGTTTGGCAGCAATACTACTGACCTTCGGACGGTGGACTCGACTCAGGTCACACCAGTTCACATCAACGGCATGGCGACTCCGCCAGCGTCTCAGCCAGCCGTCTCAACTTTGAGTTACACCATCGGCAGCCCGGTGGGCGACCTCATTCGGGGGACCCCCTATAATCCACTCGCCACCGACACCAACGTCTCCGCCTGGCACGCCAGCACGAGTTACCCCTACGGCGTTTACGTCACTTACACGTTAGTTGCTGGTACCGACTACAAGGCGTGGGCCGTGGGTGTGACCTACGCGCTTGGGGACATTACTTGGATGAACTCCTGCGCTTATAAGCTGACAGCAGGGGCGGGCACGGTTCAGACGGGCGCGACATTCCCGGTACATGCTTGCAGCGATGCTACGGTCACTGACACTACCAGCGGCATGACCTGGACAGATCTTGGTCAGGAAGGCTACTCTGGCGGCACCGCCGCAACTGGCCCAATGTTCACATTCCAGTTGACTGCTCCTTCGACCGGCGGGACTTCCGGCGCGTCAACTCCCCAGTTCATTTCTGCGAGTTACGGGCACCCCCCCTTGAACAGCACGGTTTCGGATAACGGGCTGACTTGGACAAATGTTGGCCCTACGGTTCGACCTAATTGGACCGACTTATCGGGTGTTTCCGCGGATAGCACTAAGTTTGCGATGGCGATGTCCACCAACAGCTACTCCGCTAGCGCTGGGCAAGACACCGGATTCTACGTGGTCGTGTTCAACTCGGCCGCGAATAACTATGAGTTACTAAACACGATGACCGGCATTCAGACGAATTATGTCTGCTCTGCGGCGCTGGGGCCATGTACGCCGTCCACTGCCGGACTGGTCGGAGGGGGAGTCAACTGGACTACGTTGGTGGGGGATGGAACGACTTGCCAGTTTGAGATCCACGACGACAAATCGAACTACGACGGAACTCGCGTGTATCTTATCAACACGCAAGGGACGAATCAATTTGGCACTGCCTGTACTGGCTCGAACGCGACCAGCGGAAATTATTTTGTCTGGTCTCCATTCCAGACTTTCAGCAATCTTACCACCCTCGAACAAGTGAAGTCCGACGGTCACGAAGGGATGGGCAACACGCATATGTTCTCGCACGCCTATCAAGCCGTTTACGGCTATGACACAGGTATGCAGGGAATGCTCGTCGACCTCACGAATCCGAGCGCGCAGCAGGCAATATCCTGGCAGTCGGAGAACTGTCTTACTGCCGCGCCCTTCACGGCACCCTCGTGCGCCAACCCAATCGATAACCACTTTGGCTGGATCTACAATCCGGGCGGTCAGGACTTAACGCCGGTATGCGGCACTTCCACGAATGTAAACACTCTCGACCCTCGTCAGGTACTTAGCGGGGTGTCCAGCTGGCCGGGTACGGCTTGGCAGGATGAGGTAATGTGCGCTTCAACAAACCCGACACTGATGCCAAACACCTCGCAAACAGCCTCTTGGCTGACCGACGCAGCTTGCCAGTCATGGGGATCGTCTCCGTGGTATCCATCGTTCTGCGCGGCGCAGACGCAATGGCGCTTCATGCACGGCTTCAATCTGGGGACCAGCGCGGACTTCGCCACGCAATTTGCGATTCCAGAAAACTCGCAAGACGGAAACTGGATTGCCTGGAGCACGGATTACGACGGCTTGCTGGGATCGACGACGGGCGCGGTGCCAGCGCTTTGTTCGGGCATGTCGGGCTATGGAGGGTTGGGAGCGCCCACGGGCACCTGCGTGCCTGTCATGCCGTCGCCCGCGCCAACTTGCTTCGGCGGCCTGACTTACATTCCCTACGCTTATGGGTACACGCTGGGCACGATGATCGACCCCATTGGAGGCGCCAGCGGAACCGGGGCGAATTACGGCGTATTCCAGGCGGTTGCGGTGACGGGAAATTCTGCCGGAACCGTGACCAACGCCACATGGAATGCGGCAGTGCTTGGAGGTACGATCACGGACGGCGGAGTGGTTTGGCAACTGATCGCCAACACGCCGAACTGCCGGGGCGACGTGTTTGTGGTGAAAGCGAGCGGCTAGAAAGAACAGCTCGGTCAAACTCTGAGGCCACTGAAACATCCCATGAAACTTTCTGAGCATTTCACGCTGGAGGAATTGTCTTTCTCCGAAATGGCGGCGCGGCTCGAACTGGACAACGCTCCGAACCAGATCGTCATTACAAATCTAGGCCTGGTGGCGACGGCCATGGAAAAGATTCGGACGCTGCTCGGCGCAAACCCGATAGTGGTTCACAGTGGCTATCGTTCTCCGCAGGTCAACAAGGCCGTGGGCGGAGTGATGACGAGCGCCCATTGTCGCGGCCTGGCGTGCGACTTCGTTTGTCCCTCATTCGGTACGCCGGCGGAAGTAGCGCTAGCCATCCTCAAGTCCGACATCGAATACGACCAACTTATTCTCGAGTACGGATGGATCCACGTCGGCCTGGCACAAGAGGGCTTGTTATCCCGCCGGGAAGCCCTGACGAAGCGGTCGCCATGGGCGGCGTATGAGTCCGGCATCAGGGCTTGACGAATTCCATAACACTAACCCAATCGACATAAGTGTAACGCTATCACAAGGAGATACTATTTTGAAAAAGTACGCTGCTTATCTGCCTACCGCTGTACTACTGCTTACCACGCTCGCGAACACCGCTACGTCGGCGATTGTGGCATTCTGGGCAAACCACGCCGCCGTCGCGGCGATCCTTGCGCCGCTCGCCGTCATCGTGGCGCATTGGTTGCCTTCGCCATACGCCGCCGCCAACTCGAAAAGCTGGCCAAAGGTGAATGGAGCCGCGAAGCCATGATGATGTTGATGCAGGGCACGCCCACTTTCTGGAGCAGCTATGGCGCGGCCACGGTTGCCTTTGCCGGTTTCCTGGTCAATGGTGTCCTGGCATTTGGGGCAGCGCAGAAGCTGGCCGGCCAGCGCGAGGAGCAGAGAATCGCGGATCAGGCGTGGAAAAAGGAGCACACCGCGCAGGCCAATGTGCGCGATATTGCCATAGCGGCGCTGCAGGCCATGGGAAACAGCAATGAGGCCACGGTGAGAGGCATTCAAGGGCAACTGTTGCTCATCCAGACGGAGCTGCAGGAACTCCGCAACCGGGCCGCCTGCGCGCCGTCCCCACGAAAGTAGAGTAACTCAATCCCGAAAAATCAAAGGTGAGCCATTTTATGAGGAAAGCTCTTGTCGTTGCGCTGTCATTTGTTATGTTCTGCACCGCATGTTCGACCGCTTGGGTGTCGACGCTCGATTCCATTCTGGCCGCGGCGGCGCCGGCGCTGATCAATATTCTGCAAATCGTCGCCGTGGCCAACAACCAGCCGGTGAACAGCAACCTGGCAGCAAAGATTAACGCGGACGCAGCAGTCATCAAGACGCTGGCCGCCGACTTCGCCAAGGCGTCTTCGGGCGCGGCTCCGGGCAAGTGCTCGCAGTTGCAGGCGGCCGTCGCCGACTATCAGGCTGATCAGGCTCTCGTTCTCCAGGTTGCGCAGGTGAGCGACCCGAATACGCAGACGAAAATTACGCTACTTGCTAACTTGGTGGCGGGCACGGTGGATGCAATCACAGCCGTGATTCCATCCTGCCAGAATGCGGCTTCTACCCAAAGCATGAAGGCCACGCCGCCCTACAGCGTCTCCACGTTCGCGGATCATTACAACAGCATCCTGGTGGCGAAGACGGGCAACGCGGCCGTGGATGCGATGACCCCG
Organism: Occallatibacter sp.; assembly: GCA_049517515.1. Lineage (GTDB taxonomy): Bacteria > Acidobacteriota > Terriglobia > Terriglobales > Acidobacteriaceae > Telmatobacter. The sequence continues at coordinate 3,346 of JBEKSA010000070.1, read as the reverse complement.
AAACTGAAACTCTATCGGCACTCGAAATTCGTGCGGGCGATAACTTTCGGACGACTCCATTGACAAGCGCGCAAGTGTGGCGTGCTCCGCGACGTTCGCGATGCGGAAACACCTACGATCATGATTTGTTCTCGATCTTCGCCCACGTATCTTTCAGCGCCACGGTGCGGTTGAAGACAAGATGTCCCGGCTTGGAATCCGGGTCCACGCAAAAATACCCCAGGCGCTCAAACTGATAGCGGCCTTCGATCGGCGCATTCGCCAGCGATGGCTCCAACTTGGCATTCGCAATTACTTCCAGCGAGTTCGGATTCAAGTTCGCGGTGAACTCCTGGCCTCCCTCCACCTGATTGGGGTCTTCCTTGGCGAAGAGCTTGTCGTAGATACGCACCTCGGCGTCGATGGCATGCGCGGCTGAGACCCAGTGCATGGTCGACTTCACCTTGCGTCCATCCGGAGCATTGCCGCCGCGCGTGGCCGGGTCGTATGTACAATGCACCTCAATCACTTCTCCCCGGTCGTTCTTCACCACCGACTTCGCTGTAATGAAGTAGCCGTAACGCAGGCGTACTTCGCGTCCCGGCGACAGGCGGTAATACTGCTTGGGCGGGTCCTCGCGGAAATCGTCCTGCTCGATGTAGAGGACTTTGGAAAATGGCACCTTGCGCTTGCCGGCGCTTTCGTCCTCGGGATTATTGACCGCGTCGACTTCGTCAACCTGACCTTCCGGGTAGTTATCGATCACGACCTTCAACGGCCGTAGCACGGCCATCACGCGGGGCGCGCGCTTATTCAGGTCTTCGCGGACGAAGTGTTCGAGCATCGCAAGCTCCAGCGTGCCGTTGGTCTTCGAGACCCCGATGGCCGCACAAAAATTGCGGATCGCCTCCGGGGTGTAGCCGCGCCGCCGGATACCGGACAGCGTGGGCATGCGCGGATCGTCCCAACCGTTAACGCGTTTTTCCTGCACCAGAGTGAGCAGCTTGCGCTTGCTGAGCAGCGTGTAGGTAAGGCTGAGGCGATCGAACTCCATTTGCTGGGACGGAAAAATCCCGAGCTGCTGGATGAACCAGTTGTAAAGCGGGCGATGATCCTCAAATTCAAGCGTGCAGATGGAGTGGGTGATGTGCTCGATGGAATCGGACTGACCGTGCGCGTAGTCGTACATGGGATAGATGCACCACTTGCCGCCGGTGCGGTGATGCTCGGCGTGCAGGATGCGGTACATGACCGGATCGCGCATGTTGAGATTCGGCGATGCCATGTCGATCTTGGCGCGTAGCACGCGCGATCCGTCGGGAAATTCACCTTTGCGCATGCGCTCAAAAAGGTCGAGGTTCTCCTTCACACTGCGGTTGCGGTGCGGACTGTCTTTGCCGGGCTCGGTGAGCGTGCCGCGATGCTTGCGAGTTTCTTCCGCGCTTAGATCGTCAACGTATGCTTTGCCGTCCTTGATGAGTTTGATCGCCCATTCGTGGAGCTGATCGAAGTAGTCGGAAGCATAATAGAGACCGTCCCACTCGAAGCCCAGCCAGCGGACGTCCTTCAGGATGGAGTCCACATATTCCTGTTCTTCCTTCTCGGGATTGGTATCGTCGAAGCGCAGGTTGGTCTTGCCGCCGAACTCGTCGGCTAATCCAAAGTTGAGGCAGATGGACTTGGCGTGGCCGATATGCAGGTAGCCGTTGGGCTCAGGTGGAAAACGGGTCTGAATGACGGCATCGCCGTACTTCTTCGTTTTCAGATCTTCAATAACGATGTCGCGGATGAAGTTCGAGGCGCGAGGCTCGGAAGGCGAGGCCGCGGCAGCTTCGTTGGATTTAGATGAAGATGAATTGGTGGCGCTCATGATCTTAGTATTTTATATGGAAGAGTGGATTCGCCGCTGCTGACTGCCCTCGGTGGAGGGACGGGCGTCTCGCCCGCCCAGCCGGGCGGGGACGCCCGGCGCTCCACCGACATCGTGATAATCTGCGTTGAGAGGCCCCGCGGGCTTCAATCTTCCATGGCAAATTGCGTTCAATGCGGTCGTCAGCTTCCAGCCCTCACCTTCGGGAGGAAGCTTTGCCAGTGGTGCGTGCAGCATGAAGCGGCGCAACGCGGCGAGGATATCCCCATTCAGCGAGTCGAGCCGGCGCCCTGGTTGCGGCAGCAGTCCAGTTCGATGGCGGTGACTCAGGCAATTTTCGGCATCAATGTTGCAGTGTTCGCCGCCATGGCACTGGCTGGCGTTTCGATGCTCGACAATCCTTCAGGGCAGGATCTCGTGCATTGGGGAGCCAATTTTGGGCCGCTTACCGTCAGTGGCCAGTGGTGGCGCCTGCTGACTTGCGTTTTTGTTCACGGCGGCTTGCTGCACATCGGGTTCAACATGTGGTGTCTGTGGAGCCTCGGCAGACTGGCGGAGTCGGTCTACGGCCATTGGACATTTGCCGTGGTTTACCTGATCTGTGGGCTGTCGGCAAGCCTCACAAGCGTGATCTGGAATCCCGTCGTCTTGAGCGTTGGCGCTTCCGGGGCGATCTTTGGGATTGCGGGTGCTCTGATCGCGTCGTTTTATCTGGGTGAGTTTTCGCTGCCACGGGCCGCGCTCAGCGGGACGCTGCGCAGCGTTGTGGTATTTGTCGGATACAACCTCTTTTTTGGAGCAGTGGTCGCTCGCACTGACAATGCCGCGCACATCGGCGGCCTGCTTATGGGGCTGCTTCTCGGCGCGCTCATCGCCAAGGTTGCGCCGGGACATGACGATTTTTTGCGGCGCATCGCGGTACTGCTCATCGGCGTCCTGATCGTGGCGGGCGGGGCTATGTGGCTGCAGCATGCTCGCGAATTGATGTTTTACAGATAAGCGGGCCGCGTTCCCGCAGCCGAGCGCAGGGGGGACTACCAGACTTGCTACTCTCCCGAGCCGGACAGCAGGATGAGCCGTGCTGCCGCCGCTGTTCTCGCCAGAGTGGTTTCCTTGCCCAGCACTTCCAGCGTCTCGAACAACGGCGGGGCATTCTTGCGCCCGCAGACGGCTACGCGAATCGGCTGGAACATTTGTCCAGCTTTTACTCCCATTTCCTGGGCGGCGGCGCGGAGGGTTTGGTTCAAGGGGTCGTGTTTGAATTCAGTTTGCGCCAGGACCTCTCGAGCGCGGGTCAAAACTTTGAGCGCCATGGCGGCGTCGCCCTTCTGCGGGATGAGTTCGGCTGGGTCGTAGGGCGGGAGCTGGTCCACGAAGAAAAAGTCGGCGGCGGTAAGCACGTCGCGCAAAAGTTTGATGCGCTCGCGGATGAGTGGGGTGATGGCGTGCATTTTCTCCGGCGCGATTGGGAATCCGGCGGCGTGGACAATCGGAAGC
>JBEKSA010000069.1:0-9331 GCA_049517515.1 Occallatibacter sp. | reverse complement strand
CCTCCGCACGGCTACAACTACGCTTCGACAACGCAGTTATGCCATGAAATGACGGCCTTTCCAACACTTTTCCTGTCTATCGTCACCGCAATCAGCAATGAACCTGTGAGAAATGCGGGCTAGGGTGGGAGCCGGCGCCCACTCGCTAACTCCCTGACTTGCCGACTCGCTGACTCGCTGACTCGCCGACTCGCTAACTTGCTAACTTGCCAACGCCCGCGAAGCGGGCGCTAACTCGCTAATTTGCTAAAAACTTGAACCTGTACCGCGCTTCCACCGCGAAGATCCGTGGATCGTTCCAGTGAAATCCACCGATGGTGATCGAGTTGTCCAGCAGCACGCGATGATTGGTCACATTGATTGCCGTCGCCGATAGCTTCCAGTTTTCGCCCAGCGAGTGCCCTACTGACGCGTCGAACGTCGCGTGCACCGGCAGGTACGGGCCCAGGTATGGACTGTTGTCATTAGGGCAAGACGATGGATCGGAGCACGCCAGACCGTTCGTAAATCCCGATCCGTAGTACACATTGGTCGCGAACCATGTGTGCGCCGGAAGATTTGCCGTGAACCCCGTGTTCAGAGTGTTGCGCTGGTCGTGGTCGAGCGGAATGTAATCGGGCCCCAGGTCGCACGCCGGGTCAGTTGCAATGCCGCACGTAAATCCGCCGATGATATTGCCGCGCTGCTCGGCAATCTGGTTCGAGTACGTCACGTAGAACTGCCCGTAGCGCCACAGGGACGGCGAATGCAGCGTCATCTCCCACGCGCGGATCAGCGCGCCATCCACGGCGATGGGGAAGTACATATTCGATTCGCCCAGGTTCGAGTGGTCGAGGAAGTTGTTCACGCGATTCTTGAACGTGTCCACATCCAGCATCCATCCCCGGTAGGGAATCTCGATGCCGAACTGATGCTCCTCATCCCGCTCCGAGGGCAGCGGAGTAAAGGTGTCTTCGCCGCCACCCAGGCTGCTGGCGTAGTTCAAGACTGAGCTCGAAACCGTAAGGATTGGCGCAGGCTGGAAAAAGTGCCCGTAGAATCCGCGCAGCGCCCAATTCAGTTTCGGGATTCGCACCGTTGCCCCGATGCGCGGATAAACCGCGCCCTCGTTCTGGTCAGATCGGTAATACGTAAATCTCTCGCCTCCCAGCAAGGTAACGTATTGGCCCAGCCGCAGGTGATCATCGAAATAGAACTCCATCAGCTCCGCGGTAGCGTGGGCCTTTGTATCCGGTTGCGACGGGCCGCTGCCGTCGTTCACCTGGACGCCAAAGAGATCGTCTTCCCCCTGAATGAATGAGTACATTCCACCGGAAAAGGTGTTCCATCCCGATTCGGAGCGCCCATCCGCCTGCGCTCCACCGTAGTTCGACTGCTGGTGCCACGTCGTAGCCGCCGGCTGGTCCGTTGCGAGCGAATCGTAGTTCGACTGGTTGAAATGGTAAAACGGCGCCACTGAAAACAGCGCCTTGGGCGAGATCGTGTGCACCCAGTTCGCAATCACAAACGAATCGCGCTCCGTCTGCCCGTCCCTTAACCCGGTGCTGCAGTAGTAGCCCGAATCGCATTCGTAGTCGGTCGCGTCGGGATCGTAAGGCACCTGAAAGTAATCCTGCCGGTACTGCCCATCCAAGCGCAGTTGATCCCTGGGCGTCTGGTTTCGGATGAGCGATACAAATCCGCTCTCCGAGTTCGTCGCATCGTGGTCGATCGCCACCACCGGCGTCGCCAGTCCGTAGTTCGACCGCGACCCAGTCGCGCTCGCGTACCACGCTGTTTTCTCCGAGTGGTCGCCAAGCGCAACCTGCGCCTCGCCGGTGTACAGGTTGCCCGCGTACAGCATCAATTCTCCGTCGCGGTTGAACTCAAATCCATTCCGCGGCAGCACGTTGAACATTCCGTAGGTGCGGTCGCCCAGGTCGGCATCATAGCTGCCGCGCTCGGTCTCCAACGAGTCGATATCCTTGGGATCGATCTGCGGCCCCACGTTCGACGCGATCTTTGTATTGGGAATCGCCACGCCATCGATCAGCCAGCTTGTCTGGTGGCCTCCGCGCATGTGCAGCATGTCGTGCGTCATATACGCGCCGGGCACATAATCCGTGATCATCTCCGTGCCCGTGGTGCGGTCCGCGCCCGGCGTTTCATCGATCGTCTTGCGCGTGATCAGCGTCGTCGGCGTCACCGTGTCGGCCGAGCTTGCCTCGCCATGCACCACAACCGACTGCGCACCGCCGCTCACCTCCAACGGAATGTGCAGCACCGGATTTGTGCCCGAAGCTACCGTCAGCGTCAGCGTCGCGCCTGCAAATCCGGTCGCAGTCACCATCAGCCGGTACACGCCGATCGGCGTCTGCGGCAATTCGAATTCACCGTCGGTATTCGTCGCGGCATGCAGCGCAAAATCTGAATCCGCGGCCTCGAGCGTCACCGTCGCGCCCGCAATCGGCCGGTGCTGCGGATCGTGAACCACCCCGTGCACCGTGGCAAACACCGTCGCGGATGCGGGAAGGGAAGTGGCCAGCAACAGCGACTCAAAGAGAATATGAAAACGTCGCATAAAAAGAATGACCTCGCACTTGTTCTCGTTAGGACACACGGGCAGCCGTCTCGCGCGGCTTTCAAAGCAGCACGGTGACGGACATCGATTGGGGAAGCGCCGGCAATCGCCCGCGCGCAAGACGGTCTCCGCACATGGAGCGCGATACCATAGCGGCGGCCGCATTCCGCCAAGCGGACGAATACAATCGTCCCGGCAAAATCAGGGCAAATGATTTAGCGCAGGATTTAGCAGCAGTCTGCCGCCGGAGGGCCGCGTCCGGCATGCGCGCGGCTGGGGCCGGAAAATGCTGCCATCTGCTCGGATGCGGAAGGGGAATTGCGCTTGAACTCAGCGCGAAAACTTGCCGGCGCGGCCATCAGCGCATGAGCCGGCATCAGCATCGAAAATGTCGGTCCGTGATAGAGCGGGCAAGTGAGCGGAGCAGAAAAGCCCGGCGTCGGATCGATGCCCCGCCCGGCCCTCATGGCCATGATCTGCGCGTACATTGCGCAGTGGTGCGCCCCGTGCCGCCGGCAGCACGGCGGCAAGCCTGCGTCCGTGCTGCTGTCGACGAAGGCCGACAGCGGCCCCAGCCCGAAAAACAGCACGAGAAAAATGGAGAAGCCGCGCCGCATCTGAAGCCCATGCTAGCAGACGGCGAAGAGCCAAACCGCTTCCAGCAAATCGAAAACAACGGATCACTGATCGATGACCGCCGACCGCCGACCACTGACCACTGACCACTGTTCCATGCTCCTCTCGGCTATCATCTACCTATCGCGTGGTTTTGCCCGCCAGCACAAAGCAAAGGAAGATTCCAGTGCCTCAAGCGCACAGCTCCGTTCCGCCGTCCGGCGCATCTGCCGCGCATTCGCGCAAGTCTGGCTCCGCACGCCACCTCCGCATCGCCATCTTCGGTTTTGGCACCGTGGGCAGTTCGGTGGCGCGCATTCTCGTCGAATCCAAACCGCAAGGCCTCGAGTTGACCCACGTCTTCAACCGCAAGGTCGCTCGCAAGCGCGTCACCTGGGCGCCCGCGAGCATCGTCTGGAGCGAAGACGCCGACGCCGTGCTTGCCTCCGATGTTGACGTAATCGTCGAGCTCGCCGGCGGCCTCGATCCCGCTGGAACCTGGGTACGCCGCGCGCTTGAAGCGGGCAAGAGCGTCGTCACCGCCAACAAAAAACTCATCGCCTATCACGGCATCGATCTGGAGCGTCTGGCTGCGGCCAAAGGCGGCCATATCAAATACGGCGCCGCGGTGGCCGGCGGGATCCCCGTCATTCCCGGCCTCGAGCAGGGCATGGCAGGCGACCGCATCGAGCGCCTGGAAGGCATTCTCAACGGCACCTGCAACTTCATCCTCAGCAAAATGGAGGAAGGCGCGGAGTACGCCGCAGTGCTGGCTGAAGCGCAGGCCAAAGGCTATGCCGAAGCCGACCCCACCGAGGACGTGGGCGGATTCGACGCTCGCGCCAAGCTCGCCATTCTCATGCGCCTCGCTCTCCGCGTGCAGGTCGACCCCGAAGAAATCGTTCCCCGCTCCATCACCACCATCACGCCCGTCGATTTCAGCTATGCCCGCGATCTGGGCTGCACCATTCGCCAGGTGTCGCGCGCGCAGCAGATCGAGGGCCGGATTGCGGCCACCGTCGGTCCCATGCTGGTCGCGCTGCGTTCACCCCTTGCCTGGTCGCAGGGAACCGAGAACATGGTCATCGCCAGCGGCCACTACGGCGGCGACGTTGTTTTTTCCGGCCACGGCGCGGGCGGCCATCCCACGGCTGTCGCTGTCGTCAGCGATCTGCTTGCCCTCGCCCACGGCTCCGAGCGCGTCGAGATCCCTTCGGCCCCGGCGCGCCTCGGCGACGAGTTCGAGGTCCCTCATTACATCCGCTTCCTTGTGCGTGACCGCCCCGGCATCGTGGCCGCCATCACCACCGCGCTCGCCAGGGAACAGATCAACATTCGCGCTATCGTTCAGAAAGCGGGCTATCCGGCGGATGCGCTGCCCTTTGTGGTTACCGTCGAGCCCTGCAAAACTTCCGCGCTGAAGCGCGCGCTGGCCCACATCCGCTCCATGGATTGCATGCTCGTCGAGCCCCTCGATCTGCAGATGCTCGAGTAGAATTGCTTCGGGACTGGCATCGATATGACTTAGTCCCCCGGAGAAAGGTCGCACCGTGATCGACACCATCTATCGATGTGAAATCTGCGGCGAAGAGAGCGATAATCCGCAGCACTGGGTTGTCGTTCATTGCAACGATGCCCAATTGACGGTCTTTAAATGGACCAAGGAAGCCGCGGACTCGAAAGGCGCACGCCACTACTGCGGCGAAGCGCACGCGCAGGTGTATATCAGCCGCTGGCTCGCCGCCGCCTGCAGTTGAATCCTCTCAATGCCCGTTCTTAGCCGGCCCGGTCGATTCGCGGATGATCAACTCCGATTCCATGAAGATGTCTGTTGGAAACGCCCTCTTCCGATCCGCAATCCGCTCCAGCAGGACCTTCGCGCCGCGGCGGCCCATCTCCGCCAGTGGCTGGTGGACCGTGGTGAGAGAAGGCGTCGCATAAGCCGCCGACAGAATGTCGTCGAATCCCACCACCGAAACGTCTCCCGGAACGCTCAGCCCCGCATCCTTCAGCGCGCGAATGGCGCCGATCGCCGCAATGTCGTTGAAGCAAAACACCGCGGTGAAGTCGCGCGTCCGCTCCAGCAGGCCCTGCATCGGTTTATAGCCGATCTCGGGCGCCATCGGGTGCTGTCCGGCCCTCGTTGACCAACCCGTCGTGTCGATCCGGATCGCCAACTCCGGTTCCAGCTTCAAATCCATCTCCCTGGCCACCTGCTGAATGCTCTCCCAACGGAACTCCGAGTCGGGTATGGCGCGCGGGCCGCGCATGATGGCAATCCGCCGGTGGCCCAGGCTGTACAAATGGGCTAGCGCCTGCTGCACCGCCTGGTGATGATCGAGAACGATATTTGTCACCCCCTCAGCTGCGCAGTGCGCTGAAATGGCTACTACCGGCACTGGTACCGCAAGCTCCTCCGCGGCCGTATTGAGCAGCAGAAGGCCGTCCACCGCCCGCTCCACCAGCATCCGGGGATACTTTTCGATCAGCTCCGGCTTCCAATCGTGGCACGCCGTGAAATAGAAATAGCGGGCCGCGGTCAGCTCCTGGACAACGCCGCTCATCACGCGCGTAAAGTAGCCTTCGCTCAGATCCGGGGCAAGCACGCCAACGCTCATTGAACGGCTTTGCCGCAGCGACCGTGCAAAGTAGTTGGGCCGGTAGTCCAGCCGCTCCGCAGCCTCAACCACCCGCTTGCGAGTCTCCTCGGGGATGGATTTGGCGCTCGGCGAGTTATTCAGCACAAGTGAAACCGTCGTTTGGGAGAGTTCCAGATGATCGGCCAGCATGCGCAGGTTCACTCGGCCTGGCGCCAGCGTCGTCTTTCCCTTTGTCATGTTGGAGTTGTACCATGGTCCACGGTAATGCGGATAGACCCTTTCTCGGCGAGTACATCGATTTTCTGCCCACGATATGGCCCGCGACAGCCCGAGAAGCCGCATTTTGCTCACTTTTAGCTTTTCGTGGCCTCCCTCCGCTCGTTCGGCGGCTGCCCCCGGCCGGATCGGCTCAGCCACAATTTCCACCCGTATGCGCTTGATTTTGCTTCCTTGTAACCTCGCATTCACAATTGCCCGGTAGCCTTTTTTCTGTGGACGCCACTGTGCCTGAGATTCGCATCTCCCAGCCCCAGACTCAACCGGAAGCTGCCTCGATCCCGCCACAGGCATCCGCCCCGGCGCCTCTGCAGGAGCACTCGGCCATTCGCCGCTTCTTGCTTGCGCGTGGCAACTCTGCCATTGCCGATCGCGTCTTTCACGCGCTCATGGTTCTGTGCGCGCTCAGCATCTTCGGCATTGTGGTCCTCATTGCATGGCAGTTGGTCGAGCGTTCCCGGCTCTCCTGGCACGCCTTTGGATTCCAGTTCTTCTGGAAAACTTACATCGACCCTACCACCGGCCTGCCTTCTTACTGGGACCCGGTCAACGGCTACTTCAGCGCGCTGCCATTCGTCTACGGCACGCTCGTCTCCTCGCTTCTCTCGTTGCTGCTGGCGGTACCGCTGGCCATCGGCGTGGCCATCTTCCTCACCGAAATGTGTCCCGGGCTTCTCCGCGCGCCGCTGGCCTTTTTGACCGAGTTGCTGGCCGCCATTCCCAGCATCATTTACGGATTGTGGGCCGTCTTCGTCCTCGTGCCGCTGCTCCGCCATTACGTGAATCCCTTCCTCATTAGGAGTCTGGGTTGGACAGGATTCTTTGCAGACACCAATCCCACCGGTCTCGGCTTTTTCGCCTCCGCCGTCATTCTCGCCATCATGATTCTGCCCATCATCTCCTCGCTCACGCGCGAGGTGATGACGGCTGTTCCTCATTCGCAGCGCGAAGCCGTCCTGGCCCTGGGCGCGACGCGCTGGGAGATGATTCGCATGGGCGTCCTGCGCAACGCTCGCGTCGGCATCGTGGGCGGCGTTATTCTCGGTCTCGGCCGCGCGCTGGGCGAAACCATGGCCGTCACCATGGTCATTGGCAACACCCCCGAGATTCATCGTTCCCTGCTGGCCAATGGCGCCTCGATGGCCTCCGTCATTGCCAACGAATTCACTGAGGCCGTGACCGACATGCACCTGAGCGCGCTCATTGAGATTGGCCTCGCGCTCTTTATCGTCACCATTATTGTGAACGCAATCGCCCGCCTGCTCGTCTGGGCGGTGACGCGCGGAGCACCGGCAACGCAACGTTGAGAATCAAGGCCGGCAATTGCAGAGGAAGGGAAGCCCAGGGAAGGGAATAGAGGAAAACGTGCAGCAGGAATTCAAAATGCGTGCGCAGCTCCGCGGGCTGGCTGACAAGGCCGCAACCTTACTTGCGGTGTTGTCCACACTCCTGGTAATTCTGCCGCTCGTGGCGATCTTCGTCTACCTCATCCTCAAAGGCGCCAGCTCGCTGAATCTCGATTTCTTCACCAAGGTTCCCGCGCCGGTCGGCGAGACGGGTGGCGGAATGGCCAACGCCATCGTCGGCTCGGTCACTCTTCTCGCTCTCGCCAGCCTCATCGGAGTTCCCATCGGCATCGGCGGCGGCGTCTACCTTGCCGAGTTTGGCCGCGGCACCAAGTTGGCCAACGCCATCCGCTTCACCGCCGACGTGCTCAACGGCGTTCCTTCCATCGTGATGGGTCTTGCGGCCTATTCGCTCATCGTCGTGCCGCAGCATCATTTTTCGGCTTTCGCCGGTGGAGTGGCGCTGGGCATCATGATGATCCCCACCATCTGCCGTACCACTGAGGAGATGCTCCTCATGGTTCCGCACGCTGTGCGAGAAGCCGCTCTCGGACTGGGCGTTCCTAACTGGCGCTCGGTTATCTCCATCACCATCAAGACCGCCTCGCCCGGAATCATCACCGGCTGCATGTTGGCCTTCGCGCGTGTCGCCGGAGAAACCGCCCCCCTCATCTTCACCGCGCTGGGCAACGATTTCTGGAGCACCAGCCTCAACGAGCCCATCGCCGCTCTCCCCCTGCAAATCTATGTCTACGCCATCTCTCCCTACGACGACTGGCACCGACTGGCCTGGGCGGGAGCGCTGGTTTTAATTGTTCTCATTGTGCTCGCCGTCTCGCTGGTCCGCTTTGTCACCAGCCGCGGCGTCTTGAAAGGGGCAAGCTAACACGGCATTTCTCCTTCGAGATTGCCGTCTTGAGTTTTGATTTATGGGCCGATTTTTTGATGAAATCGCCACGATGATGTTTCGCTTTCAGCCAGGGGTAGAAGGAGAAATGCGCACGTGGGAGTCGGAATCGAAGTAACAAACCTGAATGCGTGGTACGGCACCAACCACACGCTGCAGGACATCAATCTGAATATCCCCGCGAATCACGCCACGGCGCTGATCGGCCCCTCCGGCTGCGGCAAAAGCACCTTTGTGCGCTGCCTCAACCGCATGCACGAGACCAATCCCATCGCCCGCGTCACCGGCACTGTCCGCATCGGCGACCTCGACATTTATAACGACACCACGCCCGTCGAAATCCGCCGCCGCGTGGGCATGGTCTTCCAGCGCCCCAATCCCTTTCCCACCATGTCCATCTACGACAACGTCGCCGCCGGCCTCAAGCTCAACGGCTACTCCAACCGCCAATCCCTCGACGAAGTCGTCGAAAGGTCCCTCAAGAACTCGGCGCTCTGGGACGAGGTCAAGGACGACCTGAAGAAGAAATCCGGCGCCAGCCTCTCCGGCGGCCAGCAGCAGCGCCTCTGCATCGCCCGCGCCCTAGCCGTCGACCCCGAAGTCCTCCTCATGGACGAGCCCGCCTCGGCGCTCGATCCCGTCTCCACCTCCAAGATCGAGGACCTCATCTTCCAACTAAAGTCGCAGTACACGATCGTGATTGTGACGCATAATATGCAGCAGGCGGCCCGCGTGGCAGAGAATACCGGCTTCTTCCTCAACGGCCGCATGGTCGAGTTCGATTCGACCCACAAAATCTTCACCAATCCTTCTGACAAGCGCACGGAGGATTACATCACGGGCAGGTTCGGATGACACGCATACGCTTTCAACAGAGCCTGGAAGACCTGAAGGAGAATCTCCTGGTCATGGCCGGGCTCGCCGAGCAGGCGATTCAGCGCGCCATTGAGGCTTACCGGGTTCGCGACCTCTCCATCTGCGACCTGGTCAGCCGCAGCGAGATCGCCATCAACCGCATGGAGCGCGA
>JBEKSA010000068.1:0-9500 GCA_049517515.1 Occallatibacter sp. | reverse complement strand
GCCCAGGCTGAGAACGGCCTGAAAAACCTCACCTAGCCCTTGTCGCCGTCCACAAACAACCGCCGCACTTCCCGCAATCAACTCGTTACCGCCAAAAAACAGGGCGTGTGAGAAATACAGGCTAGCGCCCGATTCCAACCAACGCCTAGCGCCAACCGAATTGACCCCTTCCGCCGCGCCCCGCGCGGCGGAGCATCCTCCTCACGGTAAACAGCATCCCATCTGATCCCTGATCCCTGATCCCTGTTTTTATCGCCGTAAACCCGGTAAATGCACTACTCTGGCATGGAGCGCTCATGACCAGCTACGCTGCCAAAACCAGGGAAGCGCTGTATCAGGCCTTTATCCACGACGTGGTCAACACGTCGAAGGCCGCCGCCTACTCCGGAATGCTCATGTTTTTCCCTGCCCTGCTGGTCATCACAACGCTGGTGGCGCAGGTGGAAGAGGGGCCCTCGCTGGTGGGAGAGACACGCGGTGTTCTGGAGCAGTTTCTTCCCGCCGACACGCTCGATCTCGTTCAGTCTTCCATCCTCAACCACCAGCTCCACTCTGGCCAGTTGGTTCTCTCCGCAACCTGCCTCAGCCTTTTCGCGGGCATGGGAGTGATGCTGTCGCTGATGGAAGGGTTTCGCCGCGCCTACAGGCTTCCGCCGGAAAACTGGACCTTCTGGGGACGCCGCGCCCGCGCGCTGTTGCTGGTGTTCATTGTGCTCATTCCGTTGTCGCTGGCTTCGCTGGTCATCGTTTTTGGCCACCAGATCGAGCACTGGATGGTCGGAAACGCGGGCCATGACTTGCGCCACGTCGTCATTCTCTTCTGGCGGATGGTTCGTTGGGCGGTCAGCTTTACCGCCATCCTCGCCGTCCTCACTGCTCTTTACCATTTCGGTACCCGCAGGACGGAGCGTTGGTTCTGGGTCGCGCCCGGCGCCATCGCTGGCACCATCATCTGGTTTCCCGCCACGCTCGCTTACGGCTGGTACGTAACCAGCGTTGCGAACTACACCCGGCTCTACGGATCGTTTGCGGCCGGAATTGCCACTCTGGTTTGGCTTTACATCACGTCGTTCAGCGTTCTGCTGGGCGCGGAGCTGAACGGAGTTCTCTACTGGGAACGCCAGAATCAACTTGCCGCGGAATCCCCAGCGCCCGAGCCGGCGCAGCTTTCCCACTGACTCATCGGCGCGTGCTTCGTCTGCCCGAATCCCAACGCACCTTTGCCCTCGCTCCCTCGCTCCCTTGGTCCCTGCCTCTTCGTCCCGACCAGTTACAATAAGATCAGTCGCGTCCCCTTGCTCACTTTTACCCGCTGAAAATAACCTTTCGCCAAATTAGAAACGCATTTGGAGCCTCCCCCATGCCTTTTGCTGACCTCAATCTGACGGAATCTCCATCGCAGCGCCGCGCCAAGATTGTCGCCACGCTCGGGCCGGCTTCGAACACTGAGCCTGTCATTCGCACCATGATTCGCGCCGGCGTCGATGTCGTGCGCCTCAATTTTTCGCATAGCACGCACGAGCGCAAGGTCGCGGTCATGCAGAAGATTCGCAAAGTGAGCAAAGAGGAAAACAAGCCGATCTGCATTCTCGCCGACCTGCAAGGCCCCAAGATCCGCACCGCGTTGCTCAAGGATCATCAGCCGGTGCTCCTCAAGGCCGGTCACCGCCTCACCATCACGCCGCGCGATGTGCCGGGCACTGCTTCTCTGGTGGGCACGACCTTCAAGACTCTCGCCGAAAACGTAGAACAAGGCTCGCGCATCCTTCTGTCCGACGGCCTGATCGAATTGCGCGTCCACGAGATCGCAGGAGAAGACGTGGTCTGCGACATCATCAACGGAGGCATACTGGGCGAAAGCAAGGGCATCAATCTTCCCGGTGTGCTGGTGCGCACGCCCTCGCTCACTGAAAAAGACTCGGAAGACCTCGAGTTCGCGCTCAATCATGGCGTGGATGCGATTGCGGTCTCCTTCGTGCGCACCGCTGAAGACGTCACCCTAGTGCGCAATCGCGTGGCCGCGCACGGCGCCGATACCTGGATCATCGCCAAGCTGGAAAAGCCGCAGGCCGTCGAGCATCTCGACGCCATCCTGCAGGTGGCAGACGGCATCATGGTGGCGCGCGGCGATTTGGGCGTCGAAGTGCCGCCGGAAAAGGTTCCCGCGATTCAGAAGTACATCATCCGCCGCGCCTCTGAGTATTCCAAGCCGGTGATCACCGCCACGCAGATGCTGGAATCGATGATCGAGAACCCGCGCCCCACGCGCGCCGAGGTCTCCGACGTGGCCAACGCCATCTATGACGGCACTGACGCCGTGATGCTCTCCGGCGAGTCAGCCGTGGGCAAGTACCCGGTCGAGTCGGTGGAAATGATGGCGCGCATCGTCACCGAGACCGAGCGGCACATGAGGGAAGACCTTGAAGCCGAGCCGCGCGAGCGCCGCAGCGGCCTCACCGTCGCGGAAACCATCTGCGAGGCGACGGCCCACGCTGCCGACGACCTGGACCTGCGCGGCATCGCGCTCTTTACGGAGTCAGGCGCCACGGCGCGCCAGCTCTCCAAATACCACCCCACCGCGCCCATCTTCGCGCTCAGCCCGCTGGACGTGACCGTCAACCGCCTGAACCTGCTGTGGGGCACCACGCCCATCCGCTGTCCCAAAGTGAATTCGACCGAGGCGCTGGTCGATTGCGCCGAGACCCTGCTGGAACAGGGCGGCTACGTTCGTCCGGGCGAGGTCATCGCCATCGTGGCAGGCACGCGCACCAAATCCGGCTCAACCAACTTCCTCCGTCTCCACGTCATGGGCGAAAACTCGCTCAACGGCCTGCGCTTCCGCGCTCCCCGCACTGAAAAGCCCGCAACCGTCGCCGCCGCGCCCAGGAAGCGCCGCGCCGCAACCGTGACGAAGAGTCCCGAATCATAAGCGTGAGTTCGCCGAGCGCCGAACTCACGGCGCGCGAAAACGTACAAATCCGGCCTCACCGCCTGAAGATTTCTTCACTTCGCAAACAAATTCAGCGGAATCGATTCTCCTATCGCCTTATATCCCGCTGGCGAAGGATGCAGATGGTCGCCACAGTCGAACGCCGGTAGAAGGTGATCGGGATGTTCGGGGTCGCGGACCACGGCGTCGAAATCGATCACCGCGTCAAAGTGGCCGTTGGCGCGAATCCACGCGTTCACCGCTTGCCTGTCCGCCTCGCTCCACTGTCCGGGATGATAGTAGTCCGATCCCATATAGGGCGTGATGGTTGCGCCGTAAACCCGCAGCCCATGCGCGTGAGCACGTGCGATGATCTGCTCGTACGCCGCAATCACGTGCTCCACCAGAGCGGTATGCTGGTCGGCGGAAACTTCGCCGTTTCGAGCTAATCCGCCCAGATCGTTCACACCCTCGAAGACAATCAACCAACGCACGCCGGCCGGCGCCAGCACGTCGTGGTCGAACCGTGCCAGCACATTCGGCCCCAGCCCGTCGGTAAGCAGGTGATTGCCGCCGATTCCCTGGTTGGACACGCCGACATCCTGCGTCTTTTTCGAAGCCTGAAGCCGCGCCGCCAGCACATCCGGCCAGCGGTCGTTCCCGTTGGTGGTTGCGGCGTGACCATCGGTAATCGAGTCTCCGAGCGTCACGACCGTCCCCGCTTCGGACGCGGCGCGCACGTCGATCTCCGTGAGCTGGTACCAGTGGTCCACATGCTTTGCGTCGGGAAGATCTGTCGCGCTCACTGCGTCGCCATGCTCGTAATACGAAGTGGATCGCGAACCGGGGTGCCCTGTCTCCTGCGCTGGCGGCGCGTCCAGATGAAACGTCACAGCAATGTCCGACAACGGCGCTACCGGCACTTCGAGCGGATCCGACACGAACTCCGCTCCCGGCGGAATCGTGACGTCCGGCTTGCCGGCAAAGGTGAGCGCGCGATCGCTCACGGGATCAATCGCTGCAGTCTTAGGCGATACCGCATGCGCCACATGCACCGAAGTGAAGTGCAGCGCCTCGGTGCCGAATGCATTCGACAAGTAGACCCGCATCGCCGAGCCGCCCAGCGACAAAAGAACGATCTGCCGCACGGTCGCATCGCGCAAATCATCCGTCCGCAGTGCGTTCTGGGGCTCCGGAATCTGCTGCGAAGTTCCCCAGCTTTCCACCCACGCTTCCGACTTCTCCGCGCCGCGCTTGGCCTGAGCGCAAGTTGCCGTGGCCAACAAGCCTGCAATCAATGCGATTTTGCCAATCTGTCTCATAGCAATGATTTAGTATGATCCTCGAAGAAATCCTGTCCCTCAAAAAGCGCTGCAAGCATATCATCCCGGAGCATTCAAATGCACCCCAGCCTCAAGCCTTTAGTTCTAGCCTCGATTTTTGCCGGCGCAACCCTCCTCCAAGCCCAGGCTCCCTGCTCCCCGGTCACATTCACGGCCGATCAGGATCACCAGAACATGATGGACCAGCTCGGCATCAAGACGCTTCGCCCCGGGTTCAGCGGGAACGAAAATGCTCCCAACCACGCCAACTACGATGAATCGAAGGCCAATCCCTACACCAATGTTCCCGACCCGCTCACGATGAACGACGGCAGCAAGGTGACCACTCCCGAGATGTGGTGGAAGCACCGGCGGCCTGAAATCGTCGATATGTATTCCAGATACGTCTATGGCTTCGTGCCTGCCAACGTTCCCAAGGTCACCTGGACCGTGGCCACGGTCGACCGCGAAATGATCGGATTCACTCCGGTCATCGCCAAGGACCTGATCGGCGAGGTCGACAACTCCGGCTGCCCCGCCATCAGCGTCAAAATTCACATGACTCTGGTGACGCCCGCGAACGCCAGCGGGCCCGTCCCCGTGCTTATGGAGTTCACCCGCGCCGGCTTTCCCAACCCCAACGAACCGCGCGGCCAGGAGCTTGACCAAATAAACGCAGCCTGGAAGGCGGTGCTCATCCAGCAGGACCCGTCGCTCAAGGACATCTTTGCCCGGCATCCCGCGTGGCAGCCGCTGCAGGAAGCCCCGTTCTTCGTGCCACCGCAGTTGAATGCGGACGGCGATCCTCCCAATGAGTGGCAGCTTGTGGCCGCCGGCTGGGGTTTCGTCCGCTTCGACCCGGCGAGCGTGCAGGCCGACAACGCCGAGGGCCTCACACGCGGCATCATCGGCCTCGTGAACAAAGGCCAGCCGCGCAAGCCCGACGATTGGGGGGCGCTGCGCGCATGGGCATGGGGCGCGGACCGCGGACTCGACTATCTTGAAACCGATTCCGCCGTCGACGCCAAACACGTCGGCATCGAAGGCGTCTCGCGCTACGGCAAGGCCGCACTCGTCACCATGGCCTTCAATGATCGCTTCGCCATGGTGCTGGTCGGCTCGTCAGGCAAGGGCGGAGCCACACTGCTGCGCCGCAACTTCGGCGAGGGCGTGGAGAATCTCGCTACCGGCGAGTACTACTGGTTGGACGGCAACTTCATCAAGTACGACGCATCGGAAGCCACCTTCGGCAGCATGAACCCCGGCGACCTTCCCGTCGACTCGAATGAGCTGATTGCTCTCTGCGCGCCGCGGCTCACCTTCATCAGCTACGGCGTCCCGGAGAAAGGCGACGCGCATTGGCTCGATCATGAAGGCAGCTTTATGGCTACTGTCGACGCCAGCCGCGTCTTCACGCTGCTCGGTGCCAAGGGCCTTGCTATGGAGGGAGATTACAAGACGGCGAAGATGCCGCCGATGAATCAGGGCCTGCTTGATGGCCTGCTTGCCTGGCGCCAGCACGATGGCGGTCACACCAACGCGCCCAATATGAAGTGGTTCATCCAGTGGGCCGATGGATTCATCGGCCACACGCCGCCGCAATAGCCGCACCTATTGGGCGGTCGCAGGTTGCCCGCCTTCCCTTCAACCTTCGCTGGCGAGCCTGCTTATTCGTCTCGCCCGGGAAAAGGATTTGCCTATGCTCCGCCGATTCTCAATTTCCTTGATCTTCGCGCTGGTTCTCCACACAATGATTGCCCAGCCCGCCGGCCAGCAGCCCGTCCGCGTGGATAAAAGTAGCGGAATATTGCTCGTGCAGGGCAAGCCCTTCCTTATCTTCGGCGGAGAACTCGGCAACTCGTCCTCCGGAACCTCTGAACAGGCAGATTCGATCCTCCCCAATCTCGCCCGAATTCACCTGAACACGGTTCTAGTGCCCGTGCCGTGGGAACAAATTGAGCCCAACGAGGGCTCCTACGACTTCAGCATCCTCGACCACTGGATCGACGTCGCCCGGCAACAGAATCTCCACCTGGTGCTCTTGTGGTTTGGCAGTTGGAAGAACGCATTCTCTGAGTACGCTCCCACGTGGGTCAAGTCAGACATAACTCGATTCCCGCGTGCGCTCGCTGCCGATGGTACGCCTCTTGAGATTCTCTCCACTTTCGGCGCAGAAACCCTCCGTTGCGACAGCCGCGCGTTCGCCGCGCTCATGGCGCATCTTCGCGAAAAGGACGCCGCGCAGCAGACCGTGCTCTTCGTGCAGTTGGAAAACGAAGTCGGCTACCTTGGGTCTGAGCGCGACCGCTCGCCTGAAGCGAACCGCGAGTTTGCCGGTGCTGTTCCGTCCGATCTCGTGCAGAAGCTCACGGCCGATGGTGCGCAACTCTCCCCGGAACTCGTCGCGCAATTCAACCCGCGGGGCGGCACATGGCGCGAAGTTTTCGGCGACGCAGCCGACGAGGCTTTTATGGCCTGGCGCTACGCCACGTTCATCGATGCGGTCGCGGCGGCCGGCAAGAAGGAATATGCGCTTCCCTTTTACATGAATGCTCAGCTCCCTGCGCCGCTCGAGCGGCCCGGCGACTACCCAAGCGGCGGCCCGCATCCCGGGAACCTCGACATTTACCGAGCTGTGGCCTCGCGCATCGAATTCTACGCGCCCGATATCTACTGGCCTGAGTTTGAATATTGGGTCAAGCGGTATCAGCTCCCGGGGAACCCGATCTTCATCCCTGAAGCCCGCGCCGACACGGCCTCCTACAACGCGCTCTACGCCTACGGCGCCGCAAAGGCCTTCGGTTTTTGCCCTTTCGCCATCGACAGCCTGCGCGCTGCGGCGAAGCCCGACGACACCCCTCCGGCCATCGAGCAGGTTTACGCTGCGCTCGCAAGCCTCGGTGATCGCCTGCCTGAAGCCCAGGCCTCTGGACGCACGCGTGCCATGGTCCTTCACACCAACAGTCCACGGCCCACTCAAACAATCGCGCTCGGCGGTTATCTGTTTCAGGGGAGCCTTTCGCGCGCCTGGAGTACCGGTACGCTCCAATCGAACGATGGCGCGGTCCTGTTCATGCAAAATGCGCCCGACGAATTTGTCGCCATTGGCAGCGGCCTCACGGTACGGTTCACCCGCGATCCCGATACCGACGACAAAATTGCGGGCATCGCCAGCATCGACGAAGTCGAACCCGACGGCTCAGGCTGGAAGGTTGTGCTGCACATGAACGGCGATCAGAGCAATCAGGGCCGGCAGCTGACCCTCGATGCCCACGATTTCAAGATCTATCGCATTCGCTTGTACGCAACTCCGCGATAGCCGCGGCGACGGAAACCGAGCGAGGTCTGTCTGCGCGTTCCCCCGGTCCCTTGGCTCCTGCCTTTCAGTCGTCGTCGGGCGGACCGCTGTCCTCTTCTCGGATTAGCTGTTCCGGCTTGACCTTGGTCGCAATCGGCGCGAAGGCCGGCGGCTTTTGCGTGTAATCGAAGCAATCGCTGAATGCGTCGGATCCCGCGTCGCGCGCGCCCAGAGTGCCCAAACCGAAGTTATATTCGATAAACCTGATGAACCCGGCGGCCTCATGGTTGCGATGCGTAATGTAACCATGCTTCGCATAGGGTGAAACGATGAGCAGCGGTACGCGGAATCCGGGCCCCATCGCGTCCACTTTGGGCGGATCAACATGGTCGTACCAGCCGCCCCAGTCGTCCCACGAAATGAAAATCGCCGTCGAATTCCAGTACGGGCTGTTGCCGATGGCATTGACGATCGACGCTACCCAGTCCGGCCCTTCCGTCCCCGATCCCGGATGATCGGAGTGCGAAAAATCCGGAACGATCCACGTCACCTGAGCCAGCTCGCCAGCCTTGATGTCGACGAGCACGCGGCGCGATGGAGAGACCACATTCTGGTCCCAGTCCTTGCCGAAACGAATATGCCGGACGGCCTGGTAAGCCGACAAGATGAAGAAATGATCACCGCTCCCGGGAGCGTAGTAGCGCCACGTCACCCCCTTTTCATCCAGAAGATCGGCAGTTGTCTGGTAATCGAAGCAGGGATAGACACCGGGAAGCTCCGTGCCGTCAGGACCTATCGTCGCGGCCGTCGTCCCACGAGCCGCGTCGCAACCCCACACCGAACCGCTGGGATTCTCTGCCACATTCCCCGATTGCCCGGCGATCATGTACTGGTGCGCCACAAAGCTCGGGCCGGTATTCGACTGGAACATGCGGTCGCCGAGCACATACTGCTGGGCCAGCGCCCAGTATGGTTCCACGTCTTCCTCGGGAACGTAGGAGTAAGCCAGATTCGAACCATCCTGAGCGAATCCATCCATATTCCCGTGGTCCCAATCTTGCCACCATTGCTTGTGCGAGTGGCTGAGATCGCGTGAATCGCCCAGTGAAACCGGCGCAAGCGGAACCAGTTCGTTTCCCTTCATTCCGCCCTGCACCGTGTCAACGCCGGGAAAGCCGTTGAAGAGATTGTCGAAGCTGCGGTTCTCCTGCATGATGATCACGATGTGCTGAATGGGCGAACCGGCAATGGGCGAGACTGTGCTTTCGGGCACGGGCGGCGAAGGAGACACCACAATCGAACCTCCGCAGCCGATGAGTCCTGCGAGCAGCCAGGTACTCGCCGCCGCAAAGATCGCGATCGACACGCCGATGCACAGACGAGGACTCACACGGAGCCTCAGTTCTCTTACCGGTCGTGAACCTGTCCTGGACATTTTCCCCAACTGCTTCGTAAATCAGGCGCAAGAATACGCCAGACCCTCTGGCCCTCAAGTGATTCTAGTCACTCGATGACATTTCAGTGACATTTCTTCGGGGTAGTTTAGCGAGTCTTTAGTTTCCGCATAAGGGTTACCTTAGGAGTCGGCGGGCCAATCAATTCCTTCGAATCCTCAGTAGTTTGCTGCCGGCCGATGCCAAC
This sequence comes from Occallatibacter sp., assembly GCA_049517515.1. Lineage (GTDB taxonomy): Bacteria > Acidobacteriota > Terriglobia > Terriglobales > Acidobacteriaceae > Telmatobacter. Next base: position 310 of record JBEKSA010000068.1, on the reverse strand, counting down.
GGCAACTCGCATTCATCGCGCGCGCTCATGCACGCGTAGCGCACAATCGATTTTGGGCCGGCCGTTCCCTTTATGAGCGGCGCAAGAAGGTACCACAGCTTGCCCATCTTGTACAAGACTTGCAATTCTTCTCGATGCCCCGTACTATCCGCAGTAGAAACCGGCCTGCAAAGCAGGTGGGTGGTCAACGCTGGTTGAACCAACATTCAATGAACAGGGGCTCGACTCGACAATCGGTTCTGTGTGCAGTGTCCGCCAGTCCGGAATGCCTAATGAACCGCGGAGAGCTCCACCGTCTTAGGACGGGTTC
>JBEKSA010000067.1:0-9522 GCA_049517515.1 Occallatibacter sp. | reverse complement strand
TTTCGACCCGCGAATATCAGCTTGATCAATCGTCGCTTATACCTGCCTCGGCTGCTGCTGACCCTGCCCTCGATCGAAACAGACGACCAGCGCATCTTGACCGGTCACTACATATCAATGTCCGGATAGTCGACAATCCAGGCATAACCCGATTCCTGGACGCTGGGGCGTTTGCCGGTACTGATCCGTCTGAAAAGCAGGTAACTTTCGAATAGGCGTTAATCCCTCCGGGAATGGGAGGTTGCGCAGCCTCACACAACGCCCTTATCGAGTGCGTACCAGCACGGAAAGTCACTCCTGCTCGGACCCCAAAACGTCGGATCACAGATGCCGCGGCGGCCAACCGCGTGGTTGGCCGCCCTCAGCACCCAGGTTTGAGCAGCATTGCTTATTGCTGCAAGATCATCACGCCCGGCGACGTATCGGCGTTGACGATGCAGGCGGCCCTGGTTGAGCTGATGACCATGCAACTCATCCCGCTCGAGCCGCTGCCCATCAGGAAGGAGCCTGTGCCGGTTGCGGTCGTATCCCAATTGTAGGTTCCGCTGATTGGTTGGTCGTAGGAGAAGTCTCCCTCGCCTGAGGTGGTGAGCCCGCCGGTGTAATTGCCGTTGCTGAGCAGGTCGTATTGGCCGGCGATGCCGTTGGAGGCCGGTTCCAGCACCGGCACTTTGCCTACCATGTAATCGCCGGCCGCTGCCGCATCGGTGAAGGTAGTTTGCGTTTGCGGTTCTACCCAGCCCGGCTGCAGGAAGCTGCTGCTGGTCTTGACGTCGAAATCCAACCAGAAGGCGCTGTTGGTGTTGAAGAAATACACATAAATCGAATCGGGAAATCCTCCGGTGAGAGTGGCTCGTCCCGGATTGGAGGAGTCGAAGTTAACGGTCGCCGTGCCGCCGTTCTGCTTGCCGACCTGATAGGCACCGTTTTCGTCCGTATATCCCTGGTTGATCGTGAGGGTTCCGGCGCCGTTTCCGGTCCATCGTGAGATGCCGGAGCTGTAGCCAGAGACGCTGCCGTTCGAGTATTCGTAGGCCTGCGAGTGGCCAACGATCGGACCGTTGACGCCCGCCGCGGTGTACGACGACATATTCAGTTGCGTGCGCACGTCGCCGGAGACCGTGCCCTCTGAGGTTGATACATTGGCCGGATCGACGGTCAGCATGAACATGCGGTCGGCATCGATGATATAGCCAACAGAATTCATCGTGGCTGAGCCGGCGGTGAGAGCGAAGGTGAAACGCCCCGTCGTGGTGTTAGGCGTGGTGTAGCTTCCTCCGGTTAAAGAGAATGCGTCATCTGCGGATTGACTGAGATTCATTCCGTCAAGGTAACCGGCGGTGATGGCTCCTCCAGCCGCGCCTCCGGTTCCACCGGTTGCACTTTCAGTGCCGGCGGTGAAGCGGCCCACATTCGCTTTTGGAGTACCGTTGCTGATCTCGCCCTGAATGCCGTAAGCGAAGCTATTGCCGCTGAGGGTGCTGGAGGCAAACGCGCTGGTGGTGGCCAGGTAGCAGTCGGCGCTTCCGTGTTCCCCGGAGGCGTTTGAGCCCACATCGTCGGATTCGACCAAGCGGAACTCGGAAGCTGTGGGGCCCGCAAGATTGTTCAACGCCACTGCAAACTGGGTTGTATTGCTTCCCGTGCCTCCAGAAGTGAGAACGGTGGTGACGGTCAGCAACCCGTTGTTGTCGGCGCCAATGCTATAGGTGCCGGTGATGGTGCCCTCCAAAGGAGCGGAAAGGTCGCGGTCGTTCTCGTCGAAAACGCCGTTGCTCAGGCTGCCGCTCCCATTAGCGACCATGCTGAGAAGTATCGCTCCACGTGAGTCATCCCCGTCGTTAAAGCCGTCGAACTTGCAGACGTAGGTTCCGTTGAGGTTGCCGTCATTCGAGCCATTCGGCCCCACGAAGAAGCTCGCCGCAGCCGACGCTCCGCCGCCGGGCGCTGGATTCGCGACCACCACCAAATAGCTGTTGGCCGCGTCCAGGTCGGAAGAAGCAAGCGAAACAGTCAGTTGGCCGGCATTGACAAATGTCGCTGCACGGGCAGTTCCGTTAAGACTTACGGTGGAATTCGAAAGGAACCCTGTGCCGTTGATGGTCAGCGTTTGCGGAGCGCTTCCAACCGGAAGCGAGGCAGGAGAGAGGCTCGATATAAGAAGGGCTGGATTGTAGGTAATCGCATTCCCAAACGTCCACTCAGACGGCTGCGCGGCAAGTATGGGCTGGAAGGGAGACTGCGGCGTGGGTAGCGCCATAAGTGCCGCGATGTTAGCCCCCGGATTGAGCGCGATATTCAACGCCGCGTCGAGTGTATTTGTTGGGACGGCACCGCCGGTGGACTTGGCGGCGGCGAACAATGCGCTGCACGTGGTCGTGCCGTTTGAGTTGACGCAGGCCGCCAGAATGTCTGCCAGGGTATAGATCTCTTCGACCGGAATCGTTACCCCCGCAGGCACGGACGTTCCCGGTGATGTACCGGTGGCAATATTGACGAGACTATTAAAGTTAGTAAATTCATTCGTCAGACCCTGCTCGTTGGCAGGGATGGTTCCTACCTGCGCGCCGGGTCCGAGGAATGGCGCCAGCGCCCACGCCGCAGCCACTGTTGTAACTTCGTTGATGACCACATAAGTACTGGAGCTGAGACCGTCGCAGGGACCGAGAGCGGCCATCTGCACGATTGCTGGATTATTGGTTCCTATACCCGGATCTCCGCCGGTTGCGACAATGTAGGTCTCAGGGTTGCTGCCCGGACAAGAGTAAGAACCGTTCGGTATGGTGAAGTTTCCGTTCTGATCGGTAGTTATGGCGGGCGTGAGCAGGGCCTGCGCCCCTGAACCGTACGCCGATGAACCCGCGGCGTAGAGCTGCACGGTCGCTCCTGTGACCGGCTGCTGCCCGCCCATTACGTTTCCTTTCAAATTGAAGGCGACAGTCGACGCCGGCGAAACATTGTGGAACGACGCGGTAGCGGCGCATCCGGCAAGCAGAAGCAGTACTCCGGAAGTCAAGGCAAAATTGCAAGCCGCAACTGCGGCCGGGATCGAAATTCTCATGGTTTTTCTCCTGATGGAGCTCATCCAGCAACTGTGGAACTTGGAACTCGTGTCCGGCTAGATTCATCACCCTGGCTGACGAATCCCGATGACAGCACACGAAAGGCGACGCAGCAATCTGCGAGTGGCGACCTTGCACAAGTTTCTTCGGGACAGAGCATTCCGAGGGATTACATGAGTCCGGAATGGGCTTCGCAAGTCAGCGACTGAATCAACGGAGCCGGTGTGGACGCGTCGCCTGCTCGCCTGATTTTGGATTAGGCCCGCCTTCTCCGTCCGCAGAGTCTTGCACCCGCCTGCTCTAGAACAAGAGGAGTGTGTGAGAGAAGGCGCAGATTCGGTAGAAGGATAACTTGTAGAAACTATACAACACGATCGTTCTTCTTAGATAAAAGCGGAGCCAGCGTTATGTGATTGAGATCACGTTTGAGTAACCATTGACTCTTTGAATCTCTCGTGATCAGGCCGCGAGCTTCACGTTTCTGCTGGATTGTCGCTTATCCGAAAGTTATGTTGATTTCCGGTTGATCCCGGAAAGTCGGCTTATGGTCAGTGAACCGTTCCGAGCGGTCGAGTAGCCCCGGGGAATTTCACCCCGAGGCCCTCACAGAACCGTGCTTGAACCTCTCGATTCACACGGCTCTTCATAGCCGTAGCTTGTCTCTTGCGAGAGCAAGCCGTCTCTGGAGATTGAGGCTCCTCCTGGTTGCCCAGTTGGCCAAACCCTCCATCGAGCTATGTCATCCTCTTGGCTCCCCGTCCGTTACAGACGCTTCAACGCTACTACAGGATGATCCGCCATCTTCAAGTGCATCGATATTTCCCTTTTCGTGGGTCGCACTTATAGGTTTTCTCTTAGCATCACTTGAAGACTTCCCATGTTCCGCCTATCCGCCTCGTTGGCAAGCTCAGGCCACCTCTCATGCCGGATGCCGCCCCGCCCGTAAACAGGTTTCGTCGGAGCTTGTCCCGCAGTAGTGATAACGCCACGGTTTTGACATCGCCTGATAGGTTTCGACACTTCAACGGTGGTTCCCTTGCGGTCCTCTTCTTGCCTGTCACCTGACCCAGTCATCGCCGGGCCTTTTCCTTCCGCGCTCACGACCGTGGCTTTGGGCCACAGCCGCCGAAAGGTGGTTTGAAGTCCGCTCCTGTAAGCCGACTTCGAGGGGCCGCCCCTCATCGGATAAGCAGTTACGCGCTAATCGGCTTCTCAGCCTTTCGCGCTCATGGCGCACAATCACCGCCTAACCGGACATTACCCGAAAAATGGGTTATCTCCGGATCGACGACCAACCGCCCGGAACCCTGAAGGAAGGACGAACGGCGTGCCTCACTGAAAGCCATGCCCTGTGTTGTCAACTGACTTCCAACTCTCGAATGATCCGCATCGGGCCGCGTCGTCAATCCCGGCATCAGGATTGAGAGTTTTTGCGCCCAATCAAGGGGCTCCTGCGACAGCCACCATTGCGGCAGACTAGACGACCCTTTGAGGCGAAGGGAGGAATTGGGCAGGGATGACCTCGATCAAGAAATCCATTGGGTCGCGAGCCGGTTGCTCGCGCCTCCTGAATCATCTTCCTCGCTGCCGATCCATCTGCTACCTTGGAGCGGGGTAAAGCAAACCCTGTCGCAACTGTGAAAGATTGCGTCCGGGTAACAGCAATGGATCTCATTGATCGGCTTGCGGAGCACAAGACGCTGGGCACGGCGCCGAGGGAGGAACTTGTCTGGCTGGCTACGCACGGGACACTGCGTCACCTCGAAGCCGGCGAGGTGCTGTCTCATAAAGGCAAACCGGTTGAGGGCCTCTACGTTGTGCTCTCGGGCCACGTTTCGCTGTCGGTCGATCGCGGCTCCGGGCCACAGAAAATGATTGAGTGGCGTACGGGCGATGTGTCCGGAGTGTTGCCTTACTCGCGGCTGACGAGTCCGCCGGGAGACGCCGTTGCAGAGGAACCCACCGAGATTTTGGCGCTGCCCAGGGATGAGCTCCAGGCGCTGACGCGCGCGTGTTTTGAGATTACATCTATCTTGGTCCACACCATGCTCGATCGCGCGCGGCTCTTTACGTCCAGCGACCTGCAGAACGAGAAGATGATCTCGCTGGGCAAGCTCTCCGCGGGGCTGGCTCATGAGCTGAATAATCCCGCTTCTGCCATTGAGCGCAGCGCGGCGCTGCTCGAGGATCGGCTGGAAGAGTCTGAGACGGCGACACACGCATTGGGTGCTGCCCGGTTGAGCGACGCGCAACTTGCCGCCGTGGATGCAATTCGGGCGGCCTGTCTGGCGAAGGTGCCGCTGGGAGTACGGTCGCCCGTCCAGCAGGCTGATCGAGAGGAAGCGATTGCCGACTGGCTCGCCGATCATACACTCGACACGGCCGGCGCAGAAGCGCTTGCTGATACTCAGGTCACATTTGAGGCGCTCGACCAGCTTGCGGCGACCGTGCAGGGACCTACGCTGGACGCGGTGTTGCGCTGGGCTGCGGCGGGATGCGCGGTACGCAATCTGGCTTCGGAGATTCAGGAAGCGGCGATGCGCGTCTCCGGTCTCGTAATGGCCATCAAGGGATTCACGCACATGGATCAGGCCATGGTGGCTGAGCCGGTGGAGCTGGGACCCAGCCTGGGGAACACAGTCACCGTACTCAGGGCAAAGGCGGGGCAGAAATCGGCGGCTGTCGCGATTGAACTGGAGGCCGGCCTGCCGCGTGTGCGTGGGTTCGCGGGCGAATTGAACCAGATTTGGGGAAACCTGATTGATAACGCGCTGGACGCGATCCCGGATGGCGGCCGCGTGGAAGTGAAAGTAAACCGTGAAAGTCAAGGCGTCGTGGTGCGCGTGGTCGACAACGGACCAGGCATCCCCGCGGCGATCCGCGAAAACATCTTCGACCCGTTTTTCACGACCAAGCCCATGGGTCAGGGCACCGGGCTTGGCCTGGACATTGTCCGGCGACTGGTTCGCCACAACGACGGCACGATTGACGTTGAGTCGCAGCCAGGCCGGACGGAATTTCGGGTCACGCTGCCAATTGCCGAGACCCATAGCGACGGAGTTCCACGATGAACAAGCCTGTTCTGCTCATTGTGGATGACGATCCGCAGGTGCTGGCTGCGGTGCGTCGCGATCTTCGCTCCCGTTACAGGGAGAACTACACAGTGATGAGCTCGGCATCGGGTGAAGAGGCGCTGAATGCCATTCGCGAACTGAAGAGGCGCGGGGACTCGCTGGCCATGTTGATTTGCGATCAGCGCATGCCCGGCATGATGGGCAGTGAGGTGTTGGCGAAATCGCGTCCGATCTACCCGCTGGCGCGCAGAGTTCTGCTCACGGCTTACTCGGATATCGACGCAGCGGTGAAGGCGATCAACGAAGCGCACCTTGACCACTATCTTTCCAAGCCGTGGGATCCGCCCGAGGAACGTCTGTTCCCGGCGGTTGATGATCTGCTGGATGCGTGGCAGGCCGAGTATCTGCCGGAAGCGAAGGGACTGCGGCTGGTGGGCTATCAGTGGTCTCCTCAATCCCACGCCATCAAGGATTTTCTGGCCAGCAACCTGATTCCCTATCGCTGGCTCGAGGTGACGCGCGATGCCGACGCGCGCGCGCTGCTGGATGCAGCCGGCGTGAGCGCCGAGGAACTTCCGGCGCTGTTCTTTGACGATGGAACGCCGGTGCTGCGCAATCCCGATCCGCGGCAAGTAGCAGAACGACTGGGCAAGCCGATGACGGCCGCCTTCGATGTCTACGATCTCGCGATCGTCGGAGCCGGACCCGCCGGCCTCGGCGCCGCCGTGTACGGCGCGTCAGAAGGGTTGCGAACGATTTTGCTGGATCGGCATGCGCCAGGCGGTCAGGCGGGCACAAGCTCGCGGATCGAAAACTACCTCGGATTCCCGGCAGGCGTCAGCGGCAGTGAGCTGACGCGGCGCGCAATTTCTCAGGCACAACGGCTCGGCGCGGAGTTTCTGGTGCCGCTCGAAGTGACCGGGATGTCGATCGAGGGCGGATACAAGCGGCTCACGCTTGCCGACGGCCGCCAGATCGTAACGCGGACGTTGCTGGCCTGCACGGGAATGTTTTATCGCGAACATCCCGCGCCCGGCATTGCGGAACACACGGCCGCCGGAGTGTATTACGGTGCGGCAACCACTGAGGCGGCCGCCTTTCGCGACCGGCGTGTGCTCGTTGTGGGCGGCGGAAACTCGGCGGGCCAGGGTGCTATCTATCTGGCGCGCCACGCAAAGGAAGTGGAGATTGTGGTGCGCCGCGACGGCTTGCGCGACACGATGTCGCAGTACCTGATCGAACAGATCGAGAAGACGCCCAACATCCGCCTTCGCCCCTGCACTGAAGTCGAGCGCGTCGAGGGCGAGGGCCACGTTGAAAGGGTCACGCTCAAGTCGTTCGCCGATGGATCGACGCGCACGGAGCAAGCCGATGCGCTCTTTATCTTCATCGGCACGCGCCCCAGAAGCGACTGGCTCCCTGCCGAGGTACTGCGTGACGCCAAGGGGTTTGTGCTCACGGGGCGGGACCTGATGGCGGCTCCTGGGTACGCGCGCATCTGGAAGGAGCGGCGCGATCCGCTTATTCTGGAGACCAGCGTGCCCGGCGTGTTTGCCGCGGGAGACCTTCGCGCCGGTGCGATGAATCGCGTGGCGTCAGCTGTTGGCGAGGGGTCGATGGTGGTACGGCTTGTGCACGAATACCTGGCGCTGACCTGAACCGCAGCGGACGGCCTCCTAATGCAAGCGCTGCGACATGGCTTACGATTTTGCGGAGCGTGGCGGAGTTCTCGTTACACCAAAGTCTCGACGAGACTCTCCATTCCTCAGTGAAATGGCCAGTTGCTGAGCAGTGTGAAGGAAGCGCTCAAATCCGTAATTGGGCAGATTCACCCTGAACACAATTCAATTGGCATCCGCTTCCTCAACTGTGGCGGTCATGGGAATGAACGTGTCTACCTTAGTCATCTTGAACAGTACGAAGCAAAGTAAAGCGAGCAGAGCCTGCGGGCAAGAGGTACTCGGCCTTACCGGCAGGGCGCGCCTGCTTGAGGCACGCCCTGACTCCTCGTCCATCAATGATGGTGCAGCGGTGCGGGGTTGTCTCCGGGAACGTAGTTGCGCAGTGCGTCGTACTTAGTCACCTGCTCGGCGGAAAGCAGAGCGCGCTCGCGGACGTGCGCGGTCAAGTGCAGCGCGCGCAACTGCCCCTGCAGGTTGGCGATTTCTTCGGTCAGTTGCCGCACTTTGTCTGCATCGGCGTGTTGGTCGCGAAAGATGGCATCAAGTTCATCTTCGCGGGCGAGGAGCTGTGTGCCTAGCGCCTGCGCTTTCGCATGTACGTCGTCGAACAGTGCGCGCGTGGCGGCGAGCTGATCGGGCGAGAGCCCGAGTTTGTCGGCGATGTCCAGGACATGCCGCGGGCCGGGATAGTGGTTGAGTTCGGCGTCCTTCGCAAACCCCATGCCTTCGCCGTTCAAGTATTGACTGCGCTGTTCGTCCGGCACCCCTGATTTGTTCATCGCGGCATGGGCTTCGTTCGAGCCGGTCATCTGCGGACAATCGTGGTGGACTTCCTGGGCCGCTGCGGGAAGGCCCGACAGCGCGAGTGCAAGCACAACATTGGTAACTTTCATTTGGACGCTCCTCGTTTGAGTTTCCGCCCCATTCCGGTGGAAGAAGGCGGAGCGAGTGGGGCCACGACCGGCGAATCTCCGGCTGCCAGCTTATCCAGGAGGTGGGCGCACTCGCCAGGAGCGGTGCGGCCCAGTTGGTCGTCCCAGCGCCGGATCACCGCTTGCAGCATCCGGCAAAGCTGCGCGATTTCCACCTGCCGTTGGCGCAGCTCGCGCAGCTTGGTCGAGGCCATCTCACGCACGCTGCGGCAGGGTACGCCGCCACTCTGACGGACGCGCAGCACACGCGCCAGCTCATCGACGCTGAAGCCGATGCGCAGTGCGCTGCGGACCACCTGCACGCGCTCCAGCGATTCGGCCGGATAACAGCGGTACCCATTGCTCGAACGCGGTGGCGGCGACAGCACACCCTTTTGTTCGTAATAGCGCAGTGTGTCGGTACTCACCCCGGCGCGCGACGCCAGCTCACCGGAACGAAGCAGTTGACGGTTCGCCTGCATGGTTTCTCACTCCTGCTCAATGTAATCCCCCGAACTGGTTCGGAGGTCAAGGGCTTTTTTGCAGCGGGTTCGCGCTCATCGCATCGCTTTGGATGGGTGCTTCGTCGGGACCTGGCCGCCAAGTCGGCAAACTGGAGGTGTGGCTACCCGAAAATCGTGGCGATTATTGGCGGATGACCGGCAACCCGGAAATAACCAGTTGATCAACACCTGCGGCGGCGCCTCGTCGGTCTTCCTTATGTCGTTTCGCGTTTACCGGCGGCCCTGCCCTGCCCTTTGACGAGCCCGAATTTCCTGGCTGGAGATTCCTT
>JBEKSA010000066.1:0-9531 GCA_049517515.1 Occallatibacter sp. | reverse complement strand
CTCCGGAGCTTCCGGCAAGAGAGATCACCCTCTCCGCCGTCCGGTACGACTTCAGTAGCAACTGGGCAAGTTCTACTGGCAGGTCCTTCCCCTGCTGGATTAGCAGCTAGCTTCGCTGCACCGTCCGGTTGGCCGGTGATCCAGGGAGCGCCGGGATAAACCGGCATGTTGTAGGGGATGCAAGAGCCCTACAGGAAAGGAAGTAGCGAATCCATCCTGGCCTCGAGTCTTGCAGGTGGCATCGTGAGGTGTTGCTTGAAGCGTAGACCGGAGGCATCGGTGGGCCGGGCTATTGAGCTTCGAAAAACCGGTAGATCAGGACGCCGACTCCATCCTGAGAAGGCGGAAGGCAACACGGCAGCCACGTTAACCGCGAGTGGAGTGTCGGTCCTGCGTAGTCGAAGAACCTGTGCACGCCGAGAAACAACATGCACGAGAACCGGGAGATCTCCAGCACGCCTTGGTCTTCAGATCAAGGCCGGTCCGCGAAGGCCATAAGCCGTACGGCGGACGTGCACGTGCTGGAGAAGTCGGACTGTGCCGTAGTACCTGTGAACCAGCCGAACAAGGAGGGGCAACCCTCTGCGGAGGTTGGGGAGGGAAGGGCATGGATCGTGAAGAACACCCCGGAGCCACATGCTCCCGACACTGAGCGGGACCCAGCATGTACCAGACTCTCGGTAGGTGTGCGGCAAGCACCACTGCCGTTGGCATTCACGATAAGAGCCGTATGCGTAGACGCGCACGTACGGATCTGTGCGGGGGGCGGTCAGTAATGACCGTCCCTACCGAGACCGCAACTTGAGAACTGAGATCCCACGCGCGACCTGAGGCGACGAGCATTCGTCTCTGAGAGGTTAATCCCCAAAGGGACCAAGCGGGTTGATCAAGAAATGTTCCAACGTTACTCACCACGCTACGTCGTCATGGGATCGACTTGCGGTTCGCTATGAATTGCTGGCGAGGGTAGATCACGAGACCGCACAGCCTGAGTTTATTCAGGGCTTGACGCTACCGGGCCGGAGACGGACAGGTGGTTTCCGTCAGGATCGTCGAAATTCGCAATCCAATGGGTGGGCGTAAGACTTCGCGGTCCGTGAGTAAAAGTGACTCCTCTTGCTTCCAGCCCACGATAGGCGGCGTTGACGTCTTTCACTGAGAAGCCGATCTCGCCAGAGCCGGGAAGCCGCCCGCGCATTTTCGCAGTCGGCTCGCTGAGGCACAGAGCCACGCTACCCCCATCCAGAAAGGCGATGCCTGGAAACTCACGCTGCAGATTCAAACCCAACTTTTCGCAATAGAATCCGAGCGAACGCGATAGGTCGGAAACCCCTATCATGATAACGCCCACTTCTTCGAGTCTGAAGTCCGTTTGTTCCATGTTCTGCAGATCTCCTTTTCGCAGCCACAACGTGCTCGTCTCAGAGTTGACAGCGAAAGAGATCCTGATCCCAATCGGCAACTTCGCGAACCATGTACGCTGTGAACTGTTGCGTTTCATGTATCAGATTTCTTTTGCTTGCACAAATCCGCCCTCAACTGCTGTGAACATGCCAAGTCACGCGTCGAGCCACAAGCAGGTCAATACTTCGGGCTCCGAGTGGATTGTTTGAATGTAAGTCTCGAGGAGCACGAGGTGTTGCGAAAGGCTGAACTCAGCTGTGAGGCTGATTCAGAGAACAACCTCGGAGGCTCCTCAGAGACGATATGTATTACATCGGACTGGATGTGCACAAGAAGACGATCAGCTATTGCGTGAAGGACGCGGCTGGTTGTGTGCACCAGGAAGGCAAGATCGGTTCGACGCGGCGCGAACTGGACGCCTGGATCAAGACTCTACCCCAACCCCGGACGATGGCCATGGAGGCGACGATCTTCACCGGCTGGATCTACGATCACCTGCTTCCGCATGCCGAGAAGGTGAAGGTGGCGCATCCGCTGATGCTGCGGGCGATCGCCGCGGCCAAGAAGAAGAACGACCGCATCGATGCCGGCAAGATTGCCGACTGCCTGCGCTGCGATTTTCTGCCGGAGTGCCACATGGCTTCGACCGAGATCCGCAACCGGCGGCGGATCCTTCGCTACCGCGGCCTGGTGCAGCGACAGGCAGTGCAGATGAAGAACCGCGTATCCGGCCTGTTGATGGAGACCGGGGTGAGCTACAACAAGCTGCGGCTGCACCGCATGGGCTACTTTGCCGAGCTGATGGCGACCAACGAAGAGGTCAGCGAGAACATCCGGCCGCGGCTCAGCCTCTGCCGCGAACACATCGACCGGTCGATCATGCTGGATACAGCTCTGCTGCGATCGCTGGAACGAGATCCGCTGCTGGCAGACAGACTGAGACGATTGAGAACCATTCCCGGAGTGGGCCCGATCACGGCGCTGACCTGGGCCCTGGAGGTTGGCGATACTTCACGCTTCCGGTCGATCAAGCAGGCCATCAGCTACTGCGGGCTGTGCAGCGCCGAGAAGAGCTCGGCCGATAAGGTGATGCGTACGCCGATCTCCAAGCAGCGGAACAAGCACATCCAGCAGGTGCTGGTCGAGGCGGCCAGGCTGGCACCGCGATACAGCGAGGAACTGGCCTTGCTCTACGAAAGAGAACGACAACGCGGGAACGGCAACCGGGCCACGCTCGCAGTGGCAAGGAAGATGGTGGCGTTGATGCTGGCCGTGGAAAGGCGCAACACGGATTTCGTGCCCGCGGGCGAGTTCCGACGAAGCGCCGCAGCGTAAAACCCTTCCTAAGAAGAGAAAAACATCAGGATCAATCGATGCGCAGACTGCCAGGTCCCGCAGATCACCGGCCGGGCGACGGAGGCGACTCCTGAGGCTCTCTTCGGATTGTTTCGGGACTGGCAGAGAACACAAACTCAATCTTCTGCGATGGCTCTGCGGAGCCTGAGGCAGCAAATGGATGTCCGGTTCTGCTCAGAGCAGGAACCAACCGCCGAGAGGCAACGGGCGCAGCCGCAACTCCGGATCGGATTAGCAACGCGCTCTCCAGAGCGCGAACAGAAGACTCGTGTTTTTCAGTTGACAAAGACTTACATGGATGCCGGTGATCCCGGCGCACAGTGCGTGATCGCCATCCCGGCGCTGGAACTGGCGCCCAAGGTCGTGGCAATCGGTAACTGCTCGGGCCGAGACGTGGACAAATTCAAGAGGTTCGGTCTGACGCCGGTATTAGCTGAGCAAGTAGCGCCACCTCTGGTGGCTGAGTGCTTCGCTAACCTTGCGGTCTCGCTGCTGAAACGCTGGCTGCTGGAAACCCATCAAGGCGGGGTCAGCCTGGAGCATCTGGACTCCTACCTGGACGAGTTCACCTTCCGCTTCAACCGGCGCAAATCGCGCAGCGGCGGAAAGCTCTTCTACCGGCTTATGGAGCAGGCCGTTGCGGTCGAACCGGCTCCGTACAAGTCCTTGGTCAGATGCAGCGTAAAACCGGATTTCTGAAACCACAATAGGTTGGGGGTACCTGAGTCAGGTAAATACCCATCTGGGGCAAATTACGGCCTTTTGGCTCTGGTAAAGACGCTGCCGGGCGCGTCCGGTTCTTTGGCTCTGGAACGAATGCCGAAAAAGATCGCAGCAGCGGCAACTGGCGGTATACTGTCGTCGCCGGGAAAGCAGAATGGAAATCCCGGCTTGATGCACGATGCTTCCCTTTCTGCACATTGGGCCCTACGCCCAGCCCACTTACGGGCTGATGCTTTGCCTGGCCATCATGACAGCCATGTTTCTAGTGGACCGCGCTTTTAAGCGGGCGCACCTGACGGCGGACGCGGTGCAGATGGTAGCGGTCGCCGCGGTGGCCGGCATTGTGGGCTCCAAGATCTGGTACCTCGTCCTCGACTCGCCGGGGGACTTCCGGACCATGGGCTGGGGTGCTTTGTGGCAGACCGACGGATTTTCGTGGTTTGGCGCATTGGTCTTCGGAATCTTGGCGCTGGTGGTGCAAGGCGGGCGGGCAAAAATCGGAGGTCTGCGCACGCTCGATTTGGCAGTTCCTGCCGCCGCCATCGGCCAGGGCTTGGGGCGCATCGGGTGTTTTCTTTCCGGCGACGGTTGCTACGGCATCGCGATCCAGCCGATCCATATTCTTGGATTTACCTTCCGGCCGTGGGGGATGGCCTTCCCGCATGGGATCGTGCCGGTTTTTGTTCCTGTCTACCCGACGCCGCTCTATGAGATGGCTACAGGCCTCGCGATCGGCGGGTGGCTATGGTGGCGCCTCGGCAAACCGCACGCCACAGGCGCGATCATGGGCCAGTACCTGATCCTCGCCGGAACAGCTCGCTTTTTGGTTGAATTCATCCGCCGCAATCCCAAGGTTCTTTGGGGATTATCGAATGAACAACTGACCAGTGTCGGGGCCGTTGTGGTGGGCGTCGCGCTCATCTGGTGGGCAGCCAAGCGGCCGGCGCTTAGGCTGCAGAAAGCATCGGCGCGGGTCGCGAAGCCGGCGTAGAAAGCCTATGAGGCGGAATATGCCGTCGAGGACCCCGCTCAGGTTCCCACGCGCGTGGATCGTGAACCTTGGAACGCTTGCGCCGGCAGTACCATGAGGCGCACCTGATGAGCCTCGGCAATGACATTCCGGAGGGCGGCCGGGTGCAAAGGGGATGGAACCAATTGGTAGGCGCGTCCTACGAGCGGCGCATCTACGCCTTTCGCTTCGCAACCACGGAAAAGCAGGGTCAATTCAAAACCTTCAACATCCCCTTAATCGGCGAAAACCGGCGAGCGCCCTCGCTTTGCTTCCCGCCCTCCCCTGGCGCTGGGCAGCAATCGTTTGGCCAAGGCCGCGGGAGGATCAGGCCCAGCCTTTGGCGGCAATACCCAACGGTACTGGCTCTCTTCCTGTGGAATTCGGCGTGACGCACAAGTGGAGAGAGCTAATGCTGTCCGATGATGCGGAGACCACCGAGCGCTTCCTCGGGATCGATATCGGAGCCGAAACTCTGAAGCTCGTGGAGCTTGCACGCACGGGCGGCCAGTTCCATATCCAGCGCACCTGCCGCATCGATCACGGTAAGGACCCGCAATTGGCGCTCTGCCGCCTCTATCGCAAGTGGGGCGGTGCAACCCTGGACGGCGCCGCCTCAACCGGGCGCCTCAGCAGGCAGTTCGCTCTCACCCGCGTTCCCATCCAGCAGGCGCAATCCCGCGCATTCCGCTTCTTCCATCCCGAGGCCGCCGGCACTTTGGTCTCTGTGGGCAGCCACGGGTTCTCGGTTCTCGAGGTGCGACCGAACGGCCGCGAAGCCTTTCGCGAGAACAGCCGCTGCTCGCAAGGCACAGGCAACTTTCTGCGGCAGTTGACCGGGCGGTTCTCGCTCACCGTCGAGGAGGCTAGCGTGCTCTGCGCGGATGTGGAACACGCCGCAGCATTGTCGGGTCGTTGCCCGGTCATCCTGAAAACCGATATGACCCACCTTGCCAACAAGGGCGGGAACCGCGCGGAGATCCTAGCCGGCCTTTTCGATGCCGTCTGCGAGAACGTCCTCAACCTGATCAAGCCTGGACTGAGCCCCGGTCCGGTCGTGTTGATCGGCGGTGTGAGCCAGTCGCCGCGCGTGCAACGAACGTTCCATGACCGGCTGGCGAGGCACGGCTACGAACTGCGTGTGCCAGGCGAGGACGGTCTGTACTGGGAAGCGCTGGGCGCGGCATTGCTGGCCGCCGAGCAATCGTTGCCGGCACCGGCCGCGGAACAACTAATTGCCCCTCGCGGCAACGCGTCGCTGGAACAGACGCCAGCACTGGTGACGTATTTGGGCCGGGTACAACGCATGCAGACTGTGCCTTGGGAGGCGCGCAACGGCTACGTTCGCGACCTGATCCTCGGCCTCGACATCGGTTCGACGGGCGCGAAGGCAGTGGCGCTGGATGCGGCGACCGACGCGATCGTCTGGGACGCTTACCGAGAAACCCGGGGCGCGCCTGTCGAGGCAGCGCAGGCATTGTGGCGGCAGTTCCTGGAGAGCCCCATGGGCAATGAACACGTCCGCGGCGCGTGCGTTACTGGCAGCGGACGCGAGATCGTCGGGTCATTGTTGACGAACTGTTACGGGCCCGAGGCGGTCTTCATCCAGAACGAGATCGCGGCGCACGCGGCGGGCGCCTGCCACTACGATCCGCGAGTGGACACGATCTTCGAGATCGGCGGCCAGGACGCGAAGTACATCCGCCTCGAACAGGGCCGCGTGATCGACTGCGCCATGAACGAAGCGTGCAGTGCCGGGACGGGCTCGTTCATCGAGGAACAGGGCCGCAAGTTTGTTGGCATCGAGCAGGTCTCGCAACTGGGCACGGCTGCGTTAGAAGCGCCCGAAGGCGTCTCCCTGGGGCAGCATTGTTCGGTCTTCATGGCGGAGATCATCGACGAGGCCGTGGCGGCGGGTTTGCCCCAGAACACCATCATTGCCGGCCTCTACGACTCGATCATCCAGAATTACCTCAACCGCGTCAAAGGCAACCGGTCGGTCGGCCAGGTGATCTTCTGCCAGGGTATGCCGTTCAGCGCTGAGGCGTTGGCCGCGGCGGTGGCGCGGCAGACGGGCAGTGAGGTCATCATTCCACCCAATCCCGGCACCGTCGGTGCGCTGGGCATCGCACTACTGGCCCGCGCTGAGCTCACGTGGCGCGAAGTCCCGCCATTGGACCTGCGACGCTTCCTCGAAGCGACGGTCGAGGAACGCAGCACGTTCATCTGCAACGCAACGGTCGGCTGCGGTGCTCCCGGCAACCACTGCCGGATCGACCGGCTCCGTACCCGTGTTGCCGGTGCGGCCGGGATGTTCACATGGGGTGGCGCGTGCGCGTTGCACGAGCGGGCGACCCGGCGGCGTAAGTTACCGGACCGCGCCCCGCAACCATTCCAGGAGCGGGAGCTTCTTATTGCCGACATGCTTACGCGGCTCGGCCCGAACCGCGGCGGCCGGCGCGTGGCGTTGAGCGATGAGTTCCTGCTGAAGGAGCTGTTCCCTTATTTCGTCACGTTCCTGCGCGAACTGGGCTGTGACCTGACCACTGTGAGCGGTGCGGACCCGGCGATGCTGAAGCGCGGCATCCAGCAAACCCACGTGCCGTTCTGTGCGCCGATGCAGTTGTTTCATGGCGTTGCCGCGCAGTTGCGCGAGACCGATGCAGAGTTCGTGTTCGTACCGATCCTGCGGAGCACGTTGCGCGCGGCAGACGAGCTGTACGCCAGGGTCTGCCCGATCGTCCAGTCCGCGCCATTCCTGTTGCGCCTTGACTTGGCCGGCAAGGGACCAGCGCAGTGGCTCGTGCCTGAGATCGAAATTGGGGCACGCGGGCTGGAATCTCCGGAGTTCCATGCCAGCTGCGCGCGGCTGGCGAAGACGCTCGGCGTGGCCGGCGAAGAGTGGGAGCACGCGCATCAGATCGCGGTCGCAGCCCAAAAGCGATTTGTCGAACAATGCCGGGAGATCGGCGAACGAGCCCTGGCCTTCTGCCGGCAACAAGACATCACCCCGGTGGTGGTGCTTGGCCGGCCATACACAATCTATAACCCGATTCTCAACTCCAATGTACCGGCCATCCTTCGCGAACAGGGCGCCATCGCCATCCCCGCCGAATGTTACCCCGTGGCCAGCGACACGCCGGTATTGGAGCGCGTGTATTGGGGCTACGCCCAACGCCTGCTGCGTGCGGCCCACCAGATCCGCCGCACGCCGGGCGTATACAGCGTCTATTGCAGCAACTACTCCTGCGGTCCTGACAGTTTCAACTTGCACTTCTTCAGCTACATAATGGAGGGCAAACCGTTCGCCATCATCGAGACCGATGGCCACGCGGGCGATGCCGGCACCAAGACGCGCATCGAGGCATTTCTCCATTGCGTCGCACAGGACCGCGCCGCCAAGGAGCCTCGCAGCGTGCCGCAAGACTTGCCTGCAATGGAACGCCGCGTCTGCGACTTCACCACGATCGATAAGCAAGCCGAGACAGTGCTCGTGCCATGGCTGGGGCCGAGTTCCCATGTCGCAGCGGCGTGCCTGCGCGCATCGGGGTTCGCGGCCGAGGCGCTGGCGATGCCCGACCGCCACGCTTTACAGCTTGGCCGCCGTCACACTTCCGGCAAGGAATGCGTGCCGGTCAGCCTGACGCTGGGGCGGTTGCTGGAGAAACTACAGAGCGACCCGACTGGGCGATTCGCCTACATGATTCCGCGCACTAACGGCCCGTGCCGGATGGGCATGTACCACCTGCTCCAGAAGATCGTCGTCGAACGCCTCGGCGCTGGCGACCGATGCCGGTTCGTGTCGCCAAATGAGTCAGACTACTTCGCTGGCCTACCGCCGGGGTTCACCACGCTCTTCCTGGCCGGCATCATCGCCCAAGACCTGCTCTACAATGCGCTGCTGCAAGTCCGCCCAACCGAACTTCGCGCAGGCGCGGCGAACGAAATCTACGCGCGGCGCACGGTGGAGTTATACGCGCTGATTGGCCGGCAGCAGCGCGCGATCCGTTCGCGCGCTCAGGCCATGACGGAGGTGGTTACGGGCCGGCTGTTCGGCATCCGCGCGCTGCTGCAGGCAGCCGCGGCAGAGTTCGCGGCGGTCCACGGGGACGGAGATTTGCCGGTCGTGCAGATGGTAGGTGAAATCTATGTTCGCAATGATGCGTTCGCCAACGACAGCGTCATCGCCAAGCTCGAGGCTCGCGGGATGCGCGTCCGCTGCGCGGCGGTCAACGAATGGTTCGCGTACGTTGACCACTGCAACCAGAAGATCAACCCCCCCGGCCGAATTGACCGTGTCATCGACTTCCTGAAAGAGCGAATTCGCCATGTGGCGTGGGAAGCCATGGCCAGGCATCTCCCCCTGCCGGCTCCCGTCCTGGTGAAGGACGTAGTCCACGCTGCCTCCGATTACATTGCCGGCGACGTCGGCGGTGAGGCGGTGTTGACTCTCGGCCTGCCGCTCCACAACTGGCGGGGAAGTGAAATCTCGGCCGCCGTTAACGTCGGCCCGCTGGAGTGTATGCCCACGCGCATTGCCGAATCGCAATTCTCCCACGCTGCGGAACGCGAAGGTCTGCCGACACTCACTCTGACGTTCAACGGCGACCCGCTGGCGGAAGATGTGCTGGACAACTTCGCGTTCGAAGTCCACGCCCGTCACAGGTGACCATTGCGCTACACTAACACTCTCTGCGATACAAATTACGGGGCAGACCTGGGGCACGGTCGGATGCCCGCACTGCGGCAACGATGAAACCGCACAGCGTGAGCCAGCCTTCAATCCGAAAGAGAGAGCGCGCGATGGCGGCAAAAACAACGTTCCCACATGGTCCAGGTTGCTACTACTAGGGAGGTTGAGATGCAAATTCAGGATTTTTCCTTTGGCTTGATTCGCATCGACGGCACCACGTATGAGGACGACGTGGTGATTGACGGCGGAGAGATCCGCAAACGCGACAAAAGGCCATCCAGGAAACTTCGTGACGATTATGGACACACTCCTTTGTCGGTGGAAGAAGACATACCCTGGAACTGCA
>JBEKSA010000065.1:0-10178 GCA_049517515.1 Occallatibacter sp. | reverse complement strand
ATTCTCTTTGACGAACTGGACGTGTACGCCTTTTCCGGTGAGATCGAGAACGATTCTCCGCAGGTCATCCAGGTTCCTGGCCAACCTGTCCATGCTGTGAATCACAAACAGATCACCCTCGCGAAGGCATTCAAGGGCGGTCTGCAACTGGGGCCACTTCGTGTCTTTGCCAGAAGCCTTGTCGGTAAACACCTTGTCGACCTTCAGGCCCTCAAGCTGACGTTCAGTCTTTTGATCAAGGGCGCTGACTTTGCGATATCCGGCAAGAAGCCAAGCGGAAAGCCGTGGCCTCCTTGGATAACGTAGAGATTACGTCACAATTGGAGAAGTGGAAGAAAAATGCCGACGATGAACGTCGGCATAAACTGCTGAAATCTAAAAGCTTAATGGTCGGGACGGGCAGATTTGAACTGCCGACCCCTCGCACCCCAAGCGAGTGCTCTACCAGGCTGAGCCACGTCCCGACACAAGGCAAACCGGTCCGCCATGGCGGACCGGTTTTTGGGGTCACTGCTAGTTTACACCGCTGCGCGTCCCCGCCACTCTCTCTATTCACAGTCCGCTGTTCACCTGCCTACGGATTTGCCTTCAACTCCGCGCAGGTGGTCTCATCGCCGCCATCGCAGGCTTTGTGATAGAAGCTCAGTGCCGTCATTTCATTGAGCGCGACGCCCAGGCCGTTCCGGTAAAGCCAGCCGACAACCCGGCAGCCCGTCGGCTCGCCGCCATCGCAGGCTTTGCGGTAGAAATCAGCGGCTTGCACTGCGTCGATCGGCGCGCCAATGCCGTTCTGGTAGAAGTATCCAACGTAGATACAGCCTGCCATCGAGCCGCCATCGCAGGCCTTGTGCTCGAAGCTCAGCGCCTGCGCCAGGTCTTGCTTCACCCCGTCGCCGGCGTAGAGGATTGCGCCGTACCCCGTGCAGGCGATCATCTCGCCGCCGTTGCAGGCTTTCAGCGCCAGGTCATTGGCTGCGCCAAGATCCCTCGTCGTGCCCAGGCCGCTGCGAATCATATAAGCCAGGGCTGCGCAGCCCTTCATGTCGCCGCTGTCGCACGCCTTGCGAAAGTTGGTCAACTGGTCACTGTAATTCTTTGCCGAGTCGAATCCCTCGTGATCCATGTAGTCGATCACAGCATCGCCGGCGCAGCCTCGCGGTTCACCGCCATCACAGGCCTGGCGGTTCAACGTTATTGCCTTGGGTTCATCCTTTGCGACTCCCACCCCTAAGTAGTACGTAGCGGCCAGATTGGAGCAGGCCAGCATCACGCCGCCATCGCAGGACTTCTGCGTCAGTTGAAACACTTTGGTCTGGTTTTTGGCCACGCCGATCCCGTTGTAATACAAATAGCCGAGCTGCGTGCAGCTCCGCAGGTCGCCCGCGTCGCAGTTTTTCTGGAACAGCTTTGCTGCCTCCGCTTCATCCTTGGTCACGCCCTGGCCCGATTCATAGGCCAGCGCGTAGTTCACGCAGCCGTTCATATCGCCGCCGTCGCAGCCCTTCTTGTAAAGCGCAAAACCCGCCGCCTCGTCCTTTGCCACGCCGCGGCCGCTTACCGTCAGGTTGCCCAGATCGGTGCAACCCACAAAGTTGCCTGCGTCGCAGGCCTTGCCATACAGCTTCGCCGCCTCCGACTCGTCCTTGGCCACGCCCTGGCCGCTTTCAAACATGGCGCCAAGTCCAAGGCAACCCCTAAAGTCGCCGCCGTCGCACGCCTTGCGGAAGAGCCCGATCGCCTGCGGCTCATTCTTCGTCGCGCCCACTCCACTCTCCAGCATGAAACCGAGCTGGACGCACCCCGCCAGGTAGTTTCCATCGCACGAGGTGCGGAACATGTGTACCGCTTCTCCCTCGTCCTTCGATGTGCCGCGGCCGTTCGCATACAAGTTGCCCGCGTTGGTGCAGGCAATCATCTGGCCGGCATCGCACGCCTTGCGATACAGGCGCAGTGCCTCGGTTACGTCCTGCGCTACGCCCTGGCCCTGCTCGTACAGCAACCCCAGGTTGTTGCAGCCCCATACGCCGGCGCTGGCATCGCAGGCCTTGCGAAAATTCACCGCCGCCAGCACCAGATCCTTGGTCAACCCGTCGCCAAGCTGGTAGTGGTTGCCCAGCTCATTGCAGCCTGTCGCCGATTCGCCGTCGCAGGACTGCTTGTAGAGCGTCAGCGCCTGCGGCTGATCCTTGCTGACCCCCTGCCCGTTTTCGTACATCCATCCCAGCTCCGCGCAGCTTTCCATTTCTCCGGCTGAGCAGCCTTTGCGGTAAAAGTTCGTCGCCTGCACCGGGTCCTTGCTGACGCTTTTTCCAAACCAGTACAACTGGCCAATGTTTTCGCAGGCTCTTCCAATGCCGCCGTCGCACGCCTTCTGCCAGTAGCTCATCGCCTGCGCGTAATCCCGGGTCACTCCATCGCCGAAGCTGTAGAGCGCGCCCAGACCATTGCAGCCTGTCATCTCGCCGCCATCGCACACCTTGGTGAACAGCGTCTTCGCCTGCGCGTAGTCCTTGGCGACGCCGTGGCCATCCATATAGAGCCTGCCCAGGCCAAAACAGCCGCGCAGGTTCCCTTTGTTGCATGAATCCTGGAAGAGCCTAACCGCGCGTTCCAGATCCGGCTCGATGCTCTCTCCCGTTTGGTAAAGCGATGCCAGCAATACGCACGCGTCAGTATCCTTGCCGTCGCAGGCGTGCTGCGCCAGGCTCGCCGCTTGCGCGTAGTCCGTGCCTCCGCCAAGCCCGCTGCGAAAGCTCCGCGCGGCCTGCTCGCATCCCCAGTATTTGACGCTGTCGTCGCCCGCGTCGCACAGCTTGAGCGCAACGCTTCGCGCCGCCGGAAAATTCTTCAGCGGATCGTCATTTTGCCAATAGCGGTTCCCATCCTTCTTCAGCCGGTCCAGCTCCAGCGCCTCGTATTTCGTAAAAGTCGTCGCCGGGGTTGCTCCTTCCGCCGCAGCCGGTTGAGCTCCAGCGCCCATGTGGATCACCAGCTCGCCTCCCTGGTCGTCGTCGAATGCCCCGAAGAGCGGAGTCTGCTTCGATTGCGCAGCAACCGCGACCTCATGTTGCGCAAAAGCGCCCAGTTGGCTCGAGGTAACAAATCCCTCCCCGAAGCTGTCCGCTTTCCCGTTCGTCAGTCCCTGGATCATCAGCCCGGTAAACAGCGAGTGATTCGGCAGCGGCCCGCTGTCGGCGGCAAGCTGGTCGCCCTGCGCGCTGGCGATCACCTTGCGGCTCACCTTCACCAGCATGTCCCGCTCGAAACGCGTATCGGCGCGGCTCATCATGAACTTTTTTCCCAGCGCCATGCCGCTGTGGCAACTGTCCAGGATCACCAGGATGTGCGAGGCGGGCAGCGAGTCGATGGTGTGCAACAGCTCCTCGATCTTCAGGTAGTCGCTCCAGTGCTCGTTCGCGCCCGGCGCGCGCGCATCCACAGGGACAATGAATCCGTCCGATCGCGGCTCATCGCCGACCTTGTAGGGGTGCGTGGTCCCGTGGCCGGCGAAGAAGATCACCAGCGAGTCTTCGGGCTTCAAGCGTGTGGGCAGATCGTCTTCAAGCAGGGAAATGATCGCCTCGCGCGTCGCGTTCTTTTCCGTCAGAGGCTCCGCTGCATATTCAAATCCGAATTTGCTCGTCAGCAGCTTGGCGAACTCCGTTGCGTCGCTCACTGCCGTGCTCAGGATGGGCCAGTTCTCGTAGTGATCGATGCCGATGGCCACGATGTACTGGTGCCCGTTCTTCGCCGCCGGCTCCTCGCTACTCTCCGGCTGGATGCCGCGCTGTGCTCCGCCCTGTTGCGCGCACACCGCAACGGCCGTTGCCGCAGCCAGCAACACAACGCCTGCCGTTCTGCTGAGAATCGACATGGGCAAATCCTCTATTCGAATTTTGGCCGGGGGGAAAAGTACCGTCGTCACCCTACCAACGGTTGGCCCCATTTTAGCCCTAAGGCCGGTTCACGGCCCACAAGTTCTTTTCGATCCTCTTGCCTCGCCGCTTGTTCCGTCTCCATGCACCTCTCTCCGCCCTCCGGTTGCGCCCAAATCAGGATCGGCCTATCGTGGATGGAGAACTACTTTCATTCGATAGACCGTCGCAGCGGATCTGCGATTGCGGATGCGCCGCATCTGCGGGAGACGCTTGTCCAGCCACGGCTTCAAGCGGGCGCTAGTGGCCTGCCGCGTGCAGCGCGGAGTTGAGAGGTGATCCTATGGCGCAGGACAGCGCCCTTTACCAAGCTATCGTGAATGGCAATGACAAGCAGGCGCGAGCGGCCACCGAGGAAGCCCTCGCCGCTGGCGTTGCGCCCATGGACTTGATTCAACAGGCCATGGTCCCGGCTATGGACGAAGTCGGCCGCCTCTTCGAGGCCCAGGATTATTTTGTTCCCGAGCTTTTGCTCGCCGCTCGCGCCATGAAAAGCGCCTTGGTACTCATCAAGCCGCTGCTCTCTGCTTCCGGCCAGAAAATGGCAGTTCGCGTCGTCATCGGCACGGTCAAGGGCGACCTGCACGACATCGGCAAGAATATTGTCGCTTCCATGCTCGAAGGCGGCGGCTTCGAGGTCATCGACCTCGGCACCGACGTTTCGCCGCAGAGCTTTGTAGCCGCCGTCGAAAAGCGCCAGCCGCAGATCGTCTGCATGTCGGCGCTGCTCACCGTAACCATGCCCGCCATGAAGGTCACCATCGACGCGCTCAAGACCGCGGGCCTGCGCTCTCAGGTCAAAGTGCTCATCGGCGGCGCTCCCGTCACCATGCAATACGCCAAAGAGATCGGCGCCGACGGATATTGCGACAACGCGGGAGCCGCCGTCGGTCTTGTGAAAAATCTCCTCGCAAAAGAGGCCGCCTGACGGAACGCGACTTCTATCTCAACCTTGCCGCGCACGGATTGCGCATGCCCATCGGCGCCGATCTCGTTCTCCACGAGGAGAACGACCCAGAACAAGCACGCAACGACGGCGCCGTGCTTGGCCGCGTCATCGAGAAAGCCGCCCGCCGCTGGGCGACGCCTCTCGCCATTCCGCTCATGGATCTGCGCCTGGAGAAAACCGACCTCCTCGCCTGCGCGGGCGTTCCGGCTGCAGACGCGGAAAAGTATCATTTCACCTCGCCGCTCAATGAATCCACAATCGCAGCTCTATGCGCCGGCCAAACCGCGCCCCTCTGCCGTGGCAGCATCGCACGCGATCAGGCGCTCAGCTACATCGCCTCACTCTCCGATCTCGTTCCGGTCGGAATGGCCATCGGCCCCTTCTCGCTGGTCTCGCGCCTCATGCCCGATCCCATTACCGCCGCAGCCATGGCCGGCTCCGGCGTCGCGCCTGAAGACTCCGACGAAGTGCGCTTGCTATGGCAGTGCCTTCGCCTCGCCGAAGCCACCGTCCAGCGCTCGGTGCGCAGCCAGATCGCCAACGGCGCGCGAGCCATGATGATCTGCGAGCCCGCCGCCTGCACCGCCTTCCTCTCTCCGCGCCAACTCAAGGCCGGCTCCAACCTCTTCGAGCGCCTGGTCATGGAACCCAATCTCCGCCTCAGGGCCGTTCTCGACGCCGCTGGCTGCGACCTCATCTTCCACGATTGCGGCGAGCTCATCGATCTCATGGTCGAGGCCTTCGCGCATCGACTTCATCCCGTCATCCTCAGCCTCGGCGGCTCGCGCAGGCTCTGGGAAGACGCGCGCCTCGTCCCCAGCGACGTCGTTCTCTACGGCAACCTTCCCACCAAGTCTTTCTATTCTGACGGCGCCATGCCCCTCGAAGAAGTTCTTCGCCGAACCGCCGAGCTGCTCGCCAACATGAAGGCCTGCGGCCATCCTCACATCCTCGGCTCCGAGTGCGACGTCCTCTTCGTCCCCGAATCGCGCGATGCAATCCTCAAAAAAGTCGATGCGATGATGGCGTGCGCCCCCGCTCAGCCGATTTCGTCTTGAAAGCTAAAAGCTACTGGCTACAGGCTACCGGCTAGCGTAACGGAGAATGCCATTCCGAGCTGTGCTCCGCCCCCGTGCGTTCTCCCCGCTCCGCCTGCTATTGTTTTCCTTTGCTTCCCAAGGAACACTAAAAACCAACCATGGCTCAACCCGTCATCAAATTCGGCACCGACGGCTGGCGCGGCGTCATTGCCGACGACTTCACATTCGCTAACGTCCGCACGGCCGCCGGAGCCATCGCCGCTTACATCCATTCCCGCAAAGGCTCCGCACAGGAAGATCCCGCAAAGGGCCTCTGCATCGGATACGACACGCGCTTCGGCTCCAAAGCTTTTGCCCAGGCCTGCGCTGAAGTCGTCTCCGCCACCGGCATCCCCGTCATGCTGGCCAATGCCGTCACACCCACGCCGGCCCTCAGCTGGGGCGTGCGCGAGCGCGGCGCTGCCGGCGGCATCATGATCACCTCTTCGCACAACCCCGCGGAGTGGAACGGCGTCAAGTACAAGGGCTGGTACGGCGGCTCCGGCCAGCCCGCCATGATCTCCGCCATCGAATCCTGGCTCGGCAAACCCGCCCCGCGCGCCTCTCAGCCCGCGCCCATTACCGAAGCCGATTTTCTGCCCACCTATATCAAAGCCATCGAGGACTTCGCCGACCTCGACCTCATCTCGAAATCCGGCATGAAGTTCTGCATCGATTCCATGTATGGCGCGGGTGGCACGATCCTCGCCGACATCTTTTCGCCGCTAGGCGTGGCCCACGTGCAAATTCGCTCCAACCCCGATCCGCTCTTTCCCGGCATCAATCCCGAGCCCATCGAGCCAAATATCCGCGCCCTCGGCGAAGCCGTCGTAGCCAACCACTGCCAGGCCGGTCTCTGCACCGATGGCGACGCCGACCGCATCGGCGCCATCGACGAGCACGGCAACTTCGTCGATCCCCACAAGATCTATTCCGTGCTTCTCAACTGGGTCTTGCAGTACAAAGGCTGGCCCGGCGCCGTCACCCGCGCCTTCAACACCACCAAGATGCTCGACCGCATCGCCCGGAAATACGGCCGCGAGCTCATCGAGCACGGCATCGGCTTCAAGTATGTTGTTGACCTCATGCTCGAGCGCGAAATCGTCATGGGCGGCGAGGAGTCGGGCGGCATCGGCTTCCAGCGCCACCTGCCTGAGCGCGACGGCCTGCTCAACTGCCTGGTCCTCGCCAACGTCATGGCTCAGGAAAAGAAGACCCTTGGGGCACTTGTCGCCGATCTCCAGGCTGAATTCGGTGAGCACCAGTACGGGCGCATCGACCTTCACCTCCCCGAAGCGCAGAAGAACGCCGTCATCGCCCGCGCCCAGGGTCTCAAGCCCGGTGACCCCGTCTTCGCCGGCATGGCCATCTACAACCAGGAGAATCTCGACGGCGTCAAGTTCTACCTCGACAACCCCGAAGCCAAAACCAAGCCCAAGGCCGCGGAAACCTGGCTGCTGCTGCGCGCCAGCGGCACCGAGCCCCTCCTGCGCATCTACGCCGAGTCGTGCTCCAAAGAATCCGTCGCCAAACTCCTGGAATCAGCCAGGCAATTTGCACTGGGCACGTAACGACATTGTCACGCCGGTGATCAGGAAATCTCAGCCACCTTCGCCCGTTTCCCGAGCCGCACCACCAGCCTCGCCGGCAACGCTCCCACCGAAATCACTGCGCCACCCGCCACTTCACCATCCACCTTGACGGCTTTCTCCGCAATCTTCCTGTTGGCCTCCGCGCCGCTCGCCGCGAGGCCCATCGCCACCAGCAGCTTCGGGAGCCGAATCTGGTTTGGTTCCGCGCCAGCCACGTCAACGTACGCCACTGTAACCTCTTCGAGATCCTCGCTCTCGCCCTTCTGCTGAAACATCCTTGCCCAGTTCTCGTCCGCGCTCTCGGCCGCAGCCTCGCCGTGAAATCCCGCCGTAATCGTCCGCGCCAGTCTTTTCTTGGTCTCCATCGGGTGTAGCTTTCCCGCCGCCACCTCCGCCCTCATCGCGTCGATTTCACTCTGCTTCAGGTCCGTCAGCAGCACCCAATACTTCCACATCAGCTCGTCCGAGATGCTCATCAATTTCCCGTACATCTCGCTCGCCGGCTCGTTGATCCCGATCGCATTGCCCAGCGATTTCGACATTTTCTGCACGCCGTCCAGGCCCTCGAGAATCGGCGTCATCAGCACGATCTGCGGTTTCTGCCCGTAGTGCCGTTGTAGCTCGCGCCCGCACAGCAGGTTGAATTTTTGGTCCGTCCCGCCCAGTTCCACGTCGCACTCCAGGCACACGGAATCGTACCCTTGCATTACCGGGTACAGCAGTTCGTGCAAGCTGATCGGCTGCTCCTCCTGGAAGCGTTTGTGAAACTCGTCGCGCTCCAGCATCTGGCTCACCGTAAAGTGCGCCGTCAGCCGGATCGTCTCTTCATACCCCAGCTTGCCCAACCATTCCGAGTTGTAGCGCACCTCGGTCGCCTTCTCGTCCAGAATCCGGAACACCTGCTGCTTGTACGTCTCGGCGTTCCTGTCGATCTCGGCGCGCGTGAGCGGTTTCCGCGTCACGTTGCGCCCCGTCGGGTCGCCGATGAGCGACGTGAAATCGCCCACCAGAAAAATCACCGTGTGGCCCAGCTGCTGAAAGTGCCGCAGCTTGCGCATCAGCACGGTGTGGCCCAGGTGCAAATCGGGCGCCGTCGGGTCGAACCCCGCCTTCACCCTCAGCGGCCGTCCGGTTTTGCGGCTTTCTTCCAGGCGCTCCCTCAGGTCGGCCACGCGGATAATCTCCGCCGCGCCCTTCTCAAGCAGATCCAATTGCTCATTTACAGGTAAGAACTTACTCATGCCATTCTTCAGTATAAATTCGCGAGGAGAGCCAGAAGAGAGAGTTACTCAACTTGGTTCCCCTCGAGCTCTCATTCGACTAAATGTGGGAATCTTGGCGTAATGCGGCAACTGCCCTGGCGTAAAGTGCATCGTAATCGGGGAAGTAAGTTGGAAGATCCCCCGAAGTTTGGCGTCCCCGCAATCGCGAACGATAACTGCATCAATGATGCCGGCGCGACGCGCACGATCAAGGTGTTCAATATTGCACAGCGATCGTGCCGCCGGTAGCGCTACGGTCAATCCTGCGTGTGGGTCAGCATGTAGCTGAACGAGGACCCTAGACGGGACGCTGGCCTGCAGCGATCTTGATGCCAGTTCTTTGACGGGTACGGCTACGAACTCCAACTGAAGGACAAACCCTGAAAGCGACCCCGCGACAGCTGGAATCCAGATTGGGACTAGCAACAGCCATGATCGTGGAGTGTCCCCCTTGACCAAGCGTCTGATTCTCCTTCTCGCCTTTCTGTGCTCCGCTCCCGCGTGGGGCGCCATTGCATTTGTCTCCGCGTCGCATACCATTTGCAGCCAGACCTCAGGTTCTTCGGGTTCGGCGTGTACGCTTGCAGCGCCCACGGCTGCGGGAAATACCGTCATTGCGGGGCTTACGTGGTCCAACGCTTCGGCTTCGATCAACAAAGTCGTTGGCAGTGCCGCCAGCTCCTACTTCTTCCCCTATGCCCAGGTTTGCGGTGCTGGGTCTTGCTCAGCCATCCTGATCTGCCGGGATTGCGCAGCACTGACGAGCATTACTCCCAATTTCACTCAGAGCACGCTGTACAACCTGAGTGCGGAAGAATACTCGGGGATCGCGGCGATCGGGATCACTGGAACCGCAACTGGAACGAGCACAGCTCCCGGCATAACCATCACCACAGGGGATCCGAATGATTGGCTGGTGGCAGTAACTTCCAGCCTCGGCAATTCCGGTATACCTGTTGCGGGCATCGGCAACTTGCGCAATGCGGCTCGTACAGGGTCATCGAGCAGCGGCGTCGCCGGCGCAGCCTGTGACAACACCGTCGCGGTTGCGGGAAGCCTCTCCTGCACTGTGACTACAACATCGGGCGATTGGTCAGCGGTAGGTGTTGAGCTGCGCACGACTTACCCGACCACCTACATCTGGCCCGATTGCGATGCCACGCATCCCTGCGTGATTCATGAGAAGGACACGGTTGCGCTCGGCACAGGCACTGACGTATTAACCGGCCCATTTAAGGTCACCGTGCCGCCCACCCTGCCTGGCAACCTGATGAAACTCACCATCACCCATCCCAGCGCAGCGACAATCTCGTCGATTACCGATGACCACGCAAATACATGGACGACGGGCGCGACGACGA
>JBEKSA010000064.1:0-11060 GCA_049517515.1 Occallatibacter sp. | reverse complement strand
GCCCAGGCTGAGAACGGCCTGAAAAACCTCACCTAGCCCTTGTCGCCGTCCACAAACAACCGCCGCACTTCCCGCAATCAACTCGTTACCGCCAAAAAACAGGGCGTGTGAGAAATACAGGCTAGACATAGCGTAGCGAAATGGGGGAATTAATCGGCAAAGTTGGGGAAAAAAGTGAAGGAGTGAATAAGTGAATAAGAAATCAGTGAGTTGGTGGGTCAGAAAGGCAGCAAATCTTCGTACTGAGGGCTTGACAGGAAAGCAGGAAGTAAGGAGTAGCCAGTAGGGAGTCGGGAGTAGGGAGTGGAGGCGAGGAGGATCGCAGGAGACATTGGCGTTTTACATTCCTGATCCCCGGTCAGATGTGGCAAGGTCATAGAGGCAGTTGGTGAAGGAGATGATCATGCGCAACACGAGCAGGCTGGGTTTTTTTCTGGCTGCATCGCTCTTGTTTACTCTGAAGCCGTCGGCACAGACGGATCCCTCCCCATATAAGGTGCAGTTTGTCACTGTCGAAGAAGGCGTGAAGCTCGAGGTCCTGGATTGGGGAGGAGTCGGGAGGCCACTCATCTTCCTCGCGGGCAACGGAGATACTGCGCATGCTTTTGACAACTTTGCCCCGAAGTTTACCGGGCAACATCATGTCTACGGCATTACACGTAGAGGCTTCGGCGCATCCAGCAAACCGGAACCGGCGAACGGTAACTACTCAGCAGATCACCTCGGAGACGACGTTATCGCCGTCATGCGAGCTCTTGATATAGAGCGTCCTGTGCTGGTGGGGCATTCACTCGCGGGCGAGGAGTTGAGTTCAATCGGCAGCCGTTTTCCGGCTAAGGTTTCCGGACTCATCTATCTCGATGCTGCGTCGAGCTTCGCTTTTTATGATCCTTCGCACCCGCAGATGGAGATCGAGATGAACGATGTCAAGAAGCGTATCGACGAGATTGAAGCCGGTGGAGTCGATGAGCAGAAGAAGTTGCTAGAACTCGAGACCGCTGTGGCAAAGTTCGAAAATGTTCTTCATAAGAATAACGAGGAGGTTGCGACGATGCCTCCGCTGCCGCCGCGCTCACCGGTCCAGGCCGCGCTCAATTTTGGCGCGGAGAAGTACACGGCGATTCCCGTTCCAGTGCTCGCTATCTTTGCTTGCCCCCACAATTGGGACCGCTTCTTTCCCAACGACCCAGACCGCAAGGCCGCGCGGATTTTGGCCGACACGGCGCGATGCTCTGCGCAGTCCGACGCGTTCGGCCGTGGAGTTCCAACCGCCCGCGTCGTGCGTATTGCGAATGCGGACCATTATGTTTACCGTTCCAATGAAGCTCAAGTCATCAATGAGATGAAGAGATTCCTTGACAACCTTCATTGAAAGATTGGTTTGCAACTGCAAGACATTCAAATCACGAAAGCTCTGCGCCCCCCGCAGAACCGCGGTCGATCCGCTTCCTGGATGGGACGGGGGTGGTGTACGGGCTGAAGCCCGCACCTTCAACGCGTCCGGGCCTGAAGGCCGGATGGTTGCGGCTGCGGTTTTCAGGGACCTGAAGGTCCCTGCTCCCTCCGGTTGTAGACCGCACGCTTGTGACACGCTGGCGGCGAGGACGCCGCCAGTACAGGCGGTCTGGGGACCGGCGCTACACGACCTGAAGGTCCCTGCTCCCTCCATTGTTTGCGGAGCTTGGATGAGGCACCCGGCTCGCCATGGAGCAGAGTCCCCCACACTCCAAGGTCAACCGCAAGAGGGTCCAAGGCCGTTTTGCTCCTGCCTGAGCTTGAAAATGGCCAAGGCCGCCGGTGCAGACTCATCCGGCGGCCCTAATGGAGGCGGGAGGGCGGGTTACGGTATGCGGACGACGGTGCGGATCTGGAACGTCGAGATGTTCGCGAGAACGTAGTAGCCGTCAACCATACGCCATTCGTAACCCCGTGGCGGGGCGCTCAGGTGAACTTGGCGGTAGTCGACTTTATCACCGCGATCCCAGTCTTCGTGTCTGATGGGTGCGCCTTTTCTCCATTCCTTGTGTTGGACGTAAGCGTGGTTGTCGTGATGGTCCTGGTCCTGGGCAAGGGCGACGCCGCCCATAAGGCTTGTGGAAAGGACCGCGAGCGCTAAAACAGTGTGCAGCTTTTTCATTGAGAACTCCTAGCTGGCTTGGATGCACTCGGAACAGGGCGCGTTGCTCGTGTTTCGGCGTGACGGGCGCCAAGCTTAGGCCTGGGGCTGCCCTCTTGGGCCGGCTACGCGGGCTCAGGGCTGGGCGATGAGAGAGATTGAGGCCGAGCTGAAGCTTCAGGAACGCCGCATGGTGAAGAGGGTGAAGAGGCTGCCAAGGACGACGCCTGCGGCAAGGACGACGCCCGCGGCCTGAAACGGGTTCCGCTCGATTCGATAGCGGGCGTCGTGGACTGCGTCCTCGGCAACGTGGCGGCCCTGTTTCACGGCGCGGATCGCCGATTGAACGCCATCGTCCACCGCATCGGTGACGATGGACTTGATGCGGTTGACCTCGCGGTAAAAGTCATCGACTGTTGCCTGTGTCTCAAATACGGCGTTTGCCATGAGCCTTGCTCTCGGTTTATGGGATGTGATCAGGAGGGTTGGTGTTGCATGGGAAAGGCAGGGAGCAGGGAATAGAGAACAGGGAATAGGGACAAACAAATGCAGGTTCTTCGAATCCCTGCGCTCCACTCCGGTCGCAAATTCGTATTGGCGAAATGTGCCTACTTGGCGCGGGGATGCGTGCGGTCGTAGACGGCGGTGAGCTGCGCGGTGGTGAGCTGGGTGTAGCGCTGGGTGGTGGAGAGGCGCTCGTGGCCGAGGAGCTCCTGAATGGCGCGGAGGTCGGCGCCTTCTTCGAGAAGGTGGGTTCCGAAGGCGTGGCGAAGGGTGTGCGGGTGTACGTCGGAAGGTAGGCCGCGCAAAATGGCGATGCGTTTGACGATGCGGCCCACGCTGCGGGTGGTGAGGCGAGCCTGGCCACCTGTCTGGAGGCCGCGGAGTTGCAGATTGAGAAAGAGAGCGGGCGTGTTCAGCGGCTTCCGGCGATCGTCGGCTGCCAGGCGGGCGGCGCGCTCGGCAATGTAGGCGCGGAGCGCCTCGGCAGCCGTGTCTCCCAAGGGGACGTAGCGCTGCTTTTGGCCCTTACCGCGAACCAGGATGGCCTCATTGGCCCAGTGAATGTCGTCAAGATTGAGGGCCGTTAGCTCGGCGTTGCGGATGCCGCAGCCGTAGAGCATTTCAAGAATCGCCCGGTCGCGAGCGGGCCAGCTTGCGGCGTCGTCGAGCGCGGAGTCGACCACGCGGTTTAACTGCTCGATGGAAGGCACGCGGGGCAGATGCTTGGGCAGGCGCGGCGTTGATACGAGCGAGGCGGCATTCTGCTCGATGTGGTGGTTGCGGGCCAGCCACTTGAACCAACTGCGGATGGCAGCCAGCGCGCGGGCCGCGGAGGCCTTGGAGAGGCCGCGATCGTAGAGCGTTCCGAGGTAGGAACGGATGTGCGTGTGTTCGATGCGATCGACGCGGAGGCGGGGATGATGGCCGGAAAGCCAGGCAGCGAACCCGCGCAGCTCACGCCGGTAGGCGCGCAGAGTGTGTGCCGATGCGCCGCGCTCTGCAGAGAGGACATGGAGGTAAGCGTCGACCAATTCCGCGATTGGGGGGGCGGCGATTTTTGGAGCCGCGGTTTTGGAAGCGGCGGGTGAGGAGGCGACGGGTGAGGAGGCGGCGGGTGAGGAGGCGGGCGGTGCGGTAGAGACGGGGGGTGTAGAGGCGGGTGAGGAAGAGACGCGGGATGAAGCGACAGGCGGAGCAGCCGTTGAGGTCATGGGGTTTCCTCGCCGGAGGTGCGCGGCTGCTCGATTCGAGGCTGGACGAGGCGCGGGCCGGGGAGTGCGGGAGCGGTGTCGACCACGCGCCGCGCGCCGCGCGGATGATGCATGCGATGCACGGCCTTGAGGCGGCCAAGGGCAAGGTGGGTGTAGACCTGCGTTGTGGAGATGTCGGCGTGGCCGAGCATCATTTGCACGCTGCGCAGGTCGGCGCCGTGCTCCACCATGTGCGTGGCGCAACTGTGGCGCAATCCGTGAGGGCTTGTGGAGCGGTTGGATCGCTTGACGAGGCTCCAGATCCATTGCCGGGTGAGCGGCATGCCGCGCAGAGAGAGGAAGAGGCGCGAACGGTCTTTCCACCCCGCGGACGTAGACCTGTCCGCGGGGGCCCCGGCTTGCGGTGTGGGCTTTTTCTTCCGAACCGAGCTGATGCGCTCGAGGTGAGGCCGACCCTCGCGGAGATATTGCTCAAGTGCCTGCACGGCCGAGCGGCCGAGTGGCACAATGCGCTCCTTGTCGCCCTTGCCGCGTACCTGCACGCGCCCGGCATCGAGGCCGAGGTCGCTGACGGAGAGGGAGGTGACTTCAGAGACGCGCAGGCCGCCGGCATAGAGAAGCTCGAGGATGGCGCGGTCGCGGAGGGCCGTGGCTTTGGCCTGCGGATGCGAGGCAGCCATGGCGGCGCGTTCGAGCATCTCGGCGACTTCAGGCTCGGCGAGCGATTTGGGCAGAACCTTCCAGGCCTTGGGCGATTCGATGTTGATGGTTGGGTCGTGATGAATGCGGCGATCGAGAAGAAGCCATTTATAAAAGCCGCGCAGACAGCTCAGCTTGCGCGCCGAGGAGCGGGAATCGATGCCGTGGTTGCGGAGATGATCGAGAAACGCGGAGACGTCGGCCTCGACGGCGGTGAGCAGGACGGCGTCGCGGTCTTCGAGAAGTTCAGAAAAGATGCGTAAATCGCTGAGGTAGGCTTCGCAAGTGAGCGGGCGAAGTCCTTTTTCCACGCGAAGATAGGCGGCATAGTCATTCAGGAGGGCGAGATTGTTTCGAGCGTTCACAGATTCAATTATGGGCGCGCTCGATGTGCGGCGGCGGTGACAGGGGACGTTACCGTACCTGGTTCAATACGGGATCAACATTACTAATACAAGTTATGCAAACGAGGGGTGGATGGAAGGGTCGGCGGGGACTGATTTGGGCCCGCGTGGATGGGTGGGGTGCGGTATTGCTCGGGCTCCTTGGGCGGGATTCTGGTTTCTGACGCGCAATGGTGTTTCTGACGCGTAATGGCCGGGCGGGATTTGCCGATAGACACCTCGATGGACCGGGGTGTGTGCGGGAAGGGAACGTGTGTGTGGGAGCCGTGAGCACCGGGGGAAGGCGATGGCGAACAAACACAAGAAGCGCAATCAGCAGGAGGAAGGCAAGGGAAGGCAGGGCGGAAATCGATTCCCGGCGGAGAGGCCTGCGGACCTTTCGGTGCGGCTGGGCGAGGAATGCGACTACGAGCGCGAATTGCGGCGGCTGCAGGTGGAACTGGTGAAGCTGCAGGAGTGGATTCGGCATGAGGGATTGCGCGTGGTGGTTCTGTTTGAGGGGCGCGACGCGGCCGGCAAGGGCGGGGCCATCAAGCGCATCACCGAGTCGCTGAACCCGAGGGTGTGCCGGATTGTGGCGCTGGCGACGCCTACGGAGCGCGAGAAGACGCAATGGTACTTCCAGCGCTACGTGGCGCATTTGCCGGCGGCGGGAGAGATGGTTCTGTTCGATAGAAGCTGGTATAACCGCGCCGGCGTGGAGCATGTGATGGGCTTCTGCACGGAGAGAGAGTACCTGGAATTCATGCAGAGCTGCCCGGAGTTCGAGCGCATGCTGGTGCGATCGGGGATCGTGCTGATCAAGTATTGGTTCAGCGTGAGCGACGAGGAGCAGGAGCGGCGGTTCCAAGACCGCATGGACAAGCCCACCAAGCGATGGAAACTAAGCCCGATGGACCTGGAGTCGCGCAAGCACTGGGCGGATTATTCGCGAGCGAAGGACGAGATGTTCGCGGTGACGGACACCAAGCAGGTTCCGTGGTTCGTGGTGAACGCTGAAGACAAGAAATCGGCGCGGCTGAATGTGATCCGGCATCTGCTGTCGATGATTCCTTACCGCGACCTGACACCAGAGCCGCTGAAGCTGCCGCGGATTGTGAAGTCGAAGTACGTGCGCCCGCCGATCCACGAGCAGAACTTTATTCCGGCGGTGTACGTGTAAGACAGGGAACAAGGGAACAGGGAACAAGAGAACAAGGGACCGAGGGAGCAGGGAACAGGGAGGGAGCAAGGGAGCGAAATAGTCAGGGAGTAGGGAGTGGCCAATAGGGAGTAGAGAAGCGGGGAGCTAGGGAGCAAGCGAACCAGGAACAGTGATCCTGAGGGCCCTGGGCCGCAGCCCCGATTCATGATCGCCGCATCGTGATTGATCGTTGATTGCGAGCCCATGAAGCAGACGCTTACACGCCTCGCGCTCACGTTGCCTGTCGTCTGGCTGTGGTGTCGCTGGTTTTTCTGCTGATTCACCTGGTTCCGGGCGATCCGATCCAGATGATGCTGGGCGAGGGGGCGGCGCCAGCGGATATCGCGGCGCTGAGGCATCAGTACGGATTCGACCAGACGCTGGGGCGGCAGTACATCCACTATTGGGCCGGAGTTGTTCATGGGGACCTGGGCGATTCGATCCGGCTGCACGAGACGGTGACCCATCTGATTGAGCAGCGCTACCCATACACGCTGGCGCTCACGCTGGCGGCGCTGGTGCTGGGGCTGGCGCTGGCGCTGCCTGCGGGGATTCTGGCGGCGGTGCGGAGGGGGCGGTGGGTCGACCAACTGCTGTCGGTGGTTTCGCTTTTTGGGTTGAGCGTGCCGGGGATTGCGCTGGGGCCGGTGCTAATTCTGATCTTTTCCATCGCACTTGGCTGGCTGCCGGTGTCGGGCGCGAATGCGGGCGGGACGGCCATGATCGACTGGCGCTACCTGGTGCTGCCGGCGGTGACGATGGGCGCTTCACTGGCGGCCGTGCTGACGCGGATGGTGCGGACGGCGATGCTTGAGGAGCTTGGACAGGATTACATTCGCACGGCGAGGGCGAAGGGGTTGAGCGAGACGGCAGTGGTGTGGCGGCACGCGCTGCCGAATGCGCTGGTGCCGATTGTGACTGTGGTCGGGCTGCAATTCGGCGCGCTGCTTGCCGGAGCGATCGTGACGGAGACGATCTTCAGTTGGCCGGGGCTGGGGCGGCTGGCGGTGAGCGCGATTTCGAATCGCGACTACGCGCTGGTGCAGGGGTGCCTGCTGTCGATCGGGCTAACGTATGTGCTGGTGAACTTTCTGACGGACGTGGTGTACCGGTGGGTGAACCCGAGGATGCGGTGAGGCAGGGACCGAGGGACCAAGGGAACAAGAAGGCAGGGAAGTAGGGAACAGGGACTAGGGAATAGCCGCCCCAACGACGAAGACCTGTCGTTACCACCCCAGGTAGCAGAATTCGCTTCCTGGGGGCACCGGTCGTTGGGGACCCCGGCAGGGAATAGGGAATAGGGAATAGAGTGATGATCTCAGGTTGCTACCAGGGTTCGGCTGGAGCTGCGCAGGCGGTTGACTTTTCGGCCGGGCAGATCTGTTTTTCAAGCGTGCAGACGCGAGAGCGGTCGTGAGGCATATGCTGGCGTCAGTGTGAAAGGCATGCGGGGGGAAGATGGCGACGGCGAACGGCAAGACCGTTTCCCTGGTTCTGGGAAGCGGCGGCGCTCGAGGTTTGGCGCATATTGGCGTGATTCATTGGCTCGAAGAAAGCAATTTCAAGATCAAGTCGATCGTCGGCTGCTCGATTGGAGCAGTCATCGGGGGGATATATGCGGCCGGGAAACTGGATGAGTATGAGAAATGGGTGCGTTCCCTGACGAAAGTCGACATCGTCACGCTGCTCGATCTTTCGTGGGAGAGAAGCGGACTGGTGAGAGGTGAGAAACTCGTCAACACCCTGATCGGCCTGGTGGGAGAAAAACTGATCGAAGACCTCCCGATCTCATTTACGGCCGTCGCCACCGACCTGAGAGGCCAGAAAGAGGTTTGGATACGGTCGGGCAGTCTCTTCGATGCCATGCGCGCCTCATTCGCCATGCCTCTCTTCTTCACTCCGTTCAAGTACAAGGGGGTCGATCTTGTCGATGGAGGGATTCTGAATCCCGTGCCCATCGCGCCGACGTCTTGCGATGAGACCGACATGACGATCGCCGTGAACCTGAACGGGCCCGCTGTGAGTGCGATAGAGCCGGTTGAGGTGAGCGCCACCCCGGAGTCCCATTTGTCGCCATTCCGTGAGAAGATCAACCGCTTCATCGGCCGCCTGCAACCATCCACGGAAAGCGGCGAAAGCCGGGATTGGGGAGCGTACGAAATCGCCACGCAGGCATTCGACGCTATGCAGAGCGCCATCGCCCGCCAGAAGCTGGCTGCCTACCCACCGGACACGGTGATAGAAATCGCCAGGAACGCGTGCGGGACGATGGAGTTCGACCGGGCAGCCGAGATGATCGCATTGGGATACAAAAAGGCCAAGGTGTGCAACCTCGCGACTTCAGCTCACAGGCGCTAGCGGCATCATCATCTGTTTCAAGAGCCTGCAATGCGGAATGCCTGAGGGCGCGTCGAAT
Source organism: Occallatibacter sp. (assembly GCA_049517515.1). Taxonomy (GTDB): domain Bacteria; phylum Acidobacteriota; class Terriglobia; order Terriglobales; family Acidobacteriaceae; genus Telmatobacter. Next base: position 2,527 of record JBEKSA010000064.1, on the reverse strand, counting down.
CTAAAGGCAGTTCAATTCGTCAAAACAGTGTACTATCAACAAAGGAAGCGGGGAATTCTTGGATCATGCTCCGTACAGGAATCGGTCCCATAACAATGCATCCGCGTTGCTGGCCCACGCTCCTGAAGACTTCGGCCGCTTTCTGCTGGTGCTCGCTGCCGTTGAGTTGATTTCCATGCCCTTGACGCAGTATGCCTGGACCTGGGACCACTTTCTTCACGGTGGTATGGACTTCGAGTCGAGCCTCCTGTTTCTCGTGGTCTGCCTTGGCCTTTTGCTTGTGCTCCGTCATCACTGCCGACAAGACCAGAATTTGCGCGTTCCGAGGTGGCGGCTATCGCTGCCCATCGCCGACACTGGCAAGTCGGCTGCAATGTCCGGAACAGGAGCCCTCTTGGCCTTTCGTCGAGAGCCTCGGCCCAGTTCCGATTTGTCAACTTACAACCTTCCTCTTCAAATCTGATCCACTGACTCTCCTGGCACTTGTGTTGGATGGCTCGTCGGTACGAGTCGTCCGCTGTCCATAGACGAAAGACGCCATTCCGTCTACTGCGGAGAGACAATGAAAAAGTCTGAAGTCATTCAGGCCTGGTCCAGAATTCTGGGCGGCCGGGCGCCATCGCTATCGATCGAGATCACAAAAGAGTGCCCTTTACAGTGTCCCGGATGCTACGCATTTGATGCGGCGCATCTCGGAGGTTCGACTCAACTGCGCCAACTTTCGGATTTCAAGGGAGAGCAACTGGTCTCGAGAGTGCTTGCGCTCATCGATGAACACAAACCGATTCACGTGTCGCTCGTCGGTGGCGACCCGTTGGTGAGGTACAGGGAACTCAAACTACTGTTGCCGGAGATAGAAAAGCGCGGTATCCACACGCAGATCGTCACGAGTGCGTTCAGGTTTATCCCCGGGATCTGGACGGCCTTCAAGAAACTGAATGTGGTGGTATCGATCGATGGTCTCCAGCCAGAGCACGATGCGCGGCGCAAACCGGCTACCTATGAACGCATCCTTAAGAACATTCAAGGGGCGCGAATCACTGTTCACTGCACGATCACATCGCAAATCGCCGGTCGCCCCGGCTACCTGGATGAATTTCTCGAGTTTTGGAGCGGTCGTCCTGAGATTGCGAAGGTGTGGTTCAGTCTTTTTACTCCGCAGCGCGGGGCCATCGATCCAGAGATCCTGACGCTTCCGCAAAGGGCCAGTGTGATCGCCGACCTTCGGCGATTGCGCGTAGCATATCCCGTTCTCGACATGCCTGAACCATTGATTCGAGAGATGGAATCTCCACCCAAAAGCCCGCAGGAGTGCATCTTTGCAAGAACTACTCAAACCATCTCGGCAGATCTGAGAACGCAAATTACGCCTTGCCAGTTCGGCGGAGATCCGGATTGCGGCCAGTGTGGCTGCATCGCATCGATGGCGTTGGCCGCCGTCGGCCATCACCGCGTGCTGGGTGGGCTCACCGCCGGACAAATATTCATCACTTCAGAGCGCGCAGGGAGAGGATTGAAAACCATGCGAAGGAAATTCGCACGACAAACGCTGCATCAGCCAGGATCGTCCCAGCTCAACAAGGAGCAGCTCATCACAAGCATCGGCCGGATGCGTGACACAAATACCTGAATAACACGATTACGCCTTTGCGTGTGGGGAACATTGTTGCGCTTAATGAGGTGTTGCCATCTTTTGAACCCTTCAAGCCGTTTATCTCCGACGGCTACGGATGTTTGCAAACGGATCTCACAACCAAGATCATTGCCGGGCGTAATCTCAATTTTACGGATTCCGGATGTGCCGCTTGCTATTCGGGATTACCTCTGCCCAGCCAGGGCCGAGCGGAACGATTTCAGCCGTTAGCTCACCATCCTTCCCCAATGTCAGCAGGCCAATCGTCACCGGCAGCTCGAAGCGGCGCGGGCCACAGGAGCCGGGGTTGAAATAGAGCACACCTTTCTTCGTAACGAAATTCGGAACGTGGGTGTGGCCGTGGAGGACGGCTGCGAATTTGGCGGCGGCAGGATCGAGGTGGAGGGTTTTGAGGTCGTGCAGCATGTAGATGTAGCGGCCGGCGCGGGGAGGGTTTTCGATGAGGACGACGTCGGTCTCGGGTAGTTTGGCGCCGGCGCCTTCGCGGTCGATGTTGCCGCGAACGGCGGTGACGGGAGCGATTTTGGCGAGCTCGTCGAGGATGGAGATTTTTCCTACGTCGCCACAGTGAAGAATGCGGTCGATGCCTGAGAAGGCGGGGCCGCGAAGTGCGGAAAGGACTTCAGGCCGGAGCAAGCCGTGGGTATCGGAGATGATTCCGAGTTTCACGTTTTCAGAATAAGCTGCGCCGGCGGAGGTAGGCTGAGAGAAGGCGCACGCAAAATGAGATGAACGAAAACCCGGCAACCAAGCACGCACAAACCCGAACCAACTGGCGGCGCGCGTTGGCTGCCTATACTGAGCCCCGCGTGCTCCAGGTGCTTGCGCTCGGCTTTTCGAGCGGCTTGCCGCTGTTGTTGACGTATTCAACTC
>JBEKSA010000063.1:0-11380 GCA_049517515.1 Occallatibacter sp. | reverse complement strand
CTTTCTCAGGGTGCAGCCGCTTCCGCGTATACTGCCAACGTGTCTAAGACACCTGATAAACGCCGGCGCGGCGATCTCGAGCTGTTCGTGCTCGCTCTGATCGATGATGGGGTTTCGACGCCATACGAGTTGCAGCAGGCTGCTGGGCTCTCTCCTGGGGCAACAATTCCAGTGTTGCGTCGGTTGCTCGAAGCTGGTCTGTCGCTCGTCGGCAAGGGCGGCGCTCGAGGCCGCATGTCCTATAAAGTTTCCGCGGCCGGCCGTCAAAGGCTGAAACGAGGTTGGAAGGATTTGATCACCGCCGGACCAATTCGCAATCTCGACGCGAATCTGCGCGTGGCTCTGCTGGTTTTCTTCATCGGAGGAAACCGTCGCTTGGCTGTCGAGTTCCTTCGCATGTCTGGAACACGGAACCTGGAATCACTTGGTTCAATTGACGTGCCCAAATATCTGGACTTGGGCTCGCGTCTTGCAGTTGAATACAGCAGATTGCGTGCGGTGTCCGCCAGAGCTCTTATCAAAGCTGCGGTTGCTGCATCAAAGGTCGTAGTCCGGAGTTTCCCTCACCGCACTGTACTTGGGCGGAAGTGCATCATGAACAAACACAAGGCCTAGGACAACCAGGCAAGCTGTACCAAAAGGCTCTACACAGGTATTGTTCGTTTAGGCAATGTTGGAACCACATGCCACTGTGTGAGACCTCCGAAAGGTGCTCTACTTAGCCGCATACAGTTCGGGGTGTTCATGGCTTGAATCCTCTCATTTCGACTCTTGTCGTTCAGGCAAAAGCTCACAGCTATAGGCGGGTTTGAACTTACGAGGCCAACGGTTCATATGATCTGTGGCCCGGAGCGAAAACAAGGGGGCGCATGTCGCATCGCGCCCCCACGTATTCTTCACGTTGCTTTCGGGAGCTGGAAACTGTCGGCTCCAACCTCCTTCTCACGTAGCCATGCTGCGAGCCTGATCGGATCGAATCGAATGGTCCCGTCAAGATACACGTAGGGAATGGTTCCTCGATGAACCTTCTCGTAGAGTGCAGACTTGTTGATGTTGATGAGTTGTCGTGTCTGGATTACCGAGAGGTACCCAGGCATTAGTTCAATTCTATCGGCGAGGCATTGCACCTTCGCCGTCGATATTTCTTGCCTCAATTTCCTTTCGAGTCTGCCTGCGTTTCACAGGCTGGTTGAATTCTCAGCCAGTGCTCCCAAATCTCACCAGCTCCGCCATGGAGCGTCCAGGACGGAAATGCGCCTCTACATACCTTTAGCCTACCCCTGTTTGTCGAATCACCCAAATAACCCAAAATCGCGTGTTAATACATTTGGCCTATGTTAATACAAAATCGCGCTACTGAGGCATGCGGGCGGGAGTATACGGAAAATTCAGTGCAGATCGGAACGTGTACAACATGTTGATATTAAATATCTTATTTACATAAATCATTAGAATTCAATCACATGGAAAAGTCTGTGGCGGAGAGAGGGGGATTCGAACCCCCGGTACAGCTTTTGACCGTACAACGGTTTAGCAAACCGCCGCCTTCAGCCACTCGGCCATCTCTCCGGCTCTCAGTGGATTATACCGGAACCCACGTTCCTCACGCGTTCCCCTGCCTTCTACACCGCCACCTTCTTCTTCGCCTCGTGATGCTTCCCCTTGCTCAACTCAAACTGCTTGATCGTATGCATCACGCGGTCGCGTGCATAGGAAGCATCGCGCCATCCCTTCATCTCCACGCGCTTCCCCTCAAGGTCCTTGTAAATCGAAAAGAAGTGCGTAATCTCCTTCAGCATGTGCGGGTAGATATCCGTGTAATTCCAGATATTCGCGAATCGTGGATTGTTCTTCCCCACCGCCAGCACCTTCTCGTCCAGAACGCCCTGATCCAGCATCTCCAGCAACCCGATCGGCCGCACTTCCTGCACGCATCCCGGAAAACTCGGACCCGGCACTAGCACCAGCACATCCAGCGGATCCCCGTCGTCGCTCAACGTCGACGGAATAAATCCGTAGTCGCCCGGATAGTGCACTGGCGAGTGCAGGTTCCGGTCCAGCTTGAACACGTGCAATTGCTTGTCGTATTCAAACTTCTGCGTTCCGTCCAGGGGAATCTCGATCACTACCCGAAAGACCTCCGGCGCCCGGTCGCCCACGGGCAGTTCCAGATAATTCACCATTGCGTCTCATCTCTCCTTGGGGAATTGCGGGAGTTTTGGGAAGTTGCGCGGCCTTGGGGATTCGCGCCAGCCCCAGTCTCTTTCTCAGTCCAACTCAAGTGCTGCGCTTCGCCGCCGTGGTCCGCCCCTTTTCTAATCCCTGTTCCCTGTTCCCTGTCCTTCTATAATCAGGGATTATGAAGGCGCATGTCTACGTCACGCTGAAGACATCGGTCCTCGATCCGCAGGGACAGACGATCCACAACGCTCTTCGCAAGATCGGTTTTGCCGATGTCACCGCCGTGCGTCAGGGCAAATACTTCGCACTTTCGCTCGCCGACGGCCTGCACTCCGACGCCGCCCGCGCCGAAGTCGAGCGCATCGCACGCGAGGTCCTCACCAATCCCGTCATCGAGGAATACACCTACCGCATCGAGGAGTAGACCGGCCAGCCCCTGCCGGCAGAATCCTGATGGGTTGTCGCATGCCAGCAAGCGCCTGTGCGAATCGTGCTCCACTCCGAACCGCCACCACGATTCCATCCCGATCCCGCACGTCCGCTGTACCCCGGCCCTAACTTCAACAAAAATTCGTGAAGACTTTACATTCTCGGTCAGAAATTACACGATCCCGCGCGCCTCAAATCCGTAGCCGCCATATCAGATACTGAGTTTTCCACAACTTAAATTCCACTGTATGAGTAGGATAGAGAATTCACTTGTTCCGCCCCATCTATGGCAGAACGATTGCTGCGTTTTGGGGTAGAAATTCTCTCTAAAACCAATCGAATGATTGGATTTCCGGCGCGCCCCCCTTATGCGTCGCCCAAAGAGGGTCAAATGTCAAACCCGCAGTTCGTCAATCTAAAGCTCGCAACCGCCTCGCCTTCGCTGCTCGCGTCCTCCCTCCCCGTAAGCAGCTATGCCCAGTCCGCGCGGCTTGGTGTTCCCGACTCGCCCCGTGCCGAATGGGCCGCCGAAGCAATTTCGAATCTCAGGCACGTGGTCGCGGGCATCAGCTTCGCGCTCTTCATTGAAGGCGCAGTCGCCCTCTGCATCTTCGCCACCTGGAATCTCTGGCACATTCGCTAGCCGATTCCCTCCTTCCTCTGCCGCTTTTTGTCGCATCGCTCGCCGCCCCCGCCTTGTCGCGGCGGTGGTTCGCTCCCTTGCTCCCTCGGTCCCTTGTTCCCTTGGTCCCTGCTCCTCTCTCGCCATCGATCCCATCGGTTATCATTCCTGTGGTTCGCATTTGCGTTTTCACCAAGGACTTAGTCCGGCCCGCTTGCGCCCTGAAGATCTCGCCCTCACTCCACCCATAGTCTCCAAGGATCCTATGTCGCGTTTGAACCCGTATGTCGCTCTGCTCACCCTCATCGCCACGCTGGGCGGATTGCTCTTCGGCTACGACACCGCCGTCATCAACGGCGCGGTCGATAGCCTGAAGGCTTACTTCATCAATCCGCGATTCGCCGATCTCGCCAATCCCGCACAGGCCAACGCCGCCAATTCCCTGCTTGGCTTTGTCGTTTCCAGCGCGCTCATCGGCTGCATCATCGGCGGTCTCGTTGGCGGCTGGGTCAGCACCAACGTCGGCCGCAAGCGCGGGCTCATCATCGCCGCCGTGCTCTTCCTCATCTCGGCCCTGGGTGCCGCCGCGCCGGAATTCCCCTTCGCTCCCATCGGCCACGGCGGTCCCGGCTTCATGGCGAATTTCGTCTTCTACCGCATCCTTGGCGGCATCGGCGTCGGCCTCGCTTCCATGTTGTCGCCCATGTACATCGCTGAAATCGCGCCCCCCAAAGTCCGCGGCAATCTCGTCGCCTGGAACCAGTTCGCCATCATCTTCGGCATGCTGGTCATTTACTTCGTCAACTTCGGAATCTCCAAAGCCGGCAGCGGCGATACCTGGCTCAACACCATCGGCTGGCGCTACATGTTCCTCTCCGGCACCATTCCCGCCGTCCTTTTTCTTCTTCTTCTCTTTCTCGTGCCTGAAACCCCGCGCTACCTCATGCTCAGGGGAAATGAACCCGCCGCCCGCGCCGTGCTGGCCAAGCTGGTCACCCCCGAAGAAGGCGAAAAGGAAATCTCCGAAATCCGCGCCTCGCTCAGCGAGCACCACTCCGGCAAACTGTTTTCCTTCGGCGTGCTTCTCGTCGTCATCGGCATCACGCTCTCGGTCTTCCAACAATTCGTCGGCATCAATGTCGTGCTCTACTACGCCACCGACATCTTCAAAGGCATGGGCATGACCACCAATGCCTCGCTGCTCCAAACCGTCATCGTCGGCTCGGTCAACCTCATCTTCACCATCGTCGCCATTCTCTCCGTCGATCATTTCGGCCGCAAGCCGCTCCAGATCATCGGAGCGCTCGTCATGGCCGTCAGCATGATCTCGCTCGGCACCGACTTCTGGCTTGGCGGCAAGGGCATGGTCGCGCTCGTATCGATGCTGGTCTACACCGCCGGCTTCGCCGTCTCCTGGGGGCCGGTCACCTGGGTACTCTTAAGCGAGATCTTCCCCAACCAGATTCGGGGCAAGGCCATGGCCGTCGCCGTCGCCGCGCAATGGATCGCTAATTATCTCGTCAGTTGGACCTTCCCCATCCTCGACAAGAATCCCTGGCTCGTTGACCACTTCAACCACGGCTTCGCTTATTGGATCTACGGCGTCATGGGAATTCTTGCCGCCGTGTTCATGGGGACTGTCGTTCCGGAAACCAAAGGCCGTTCCCTGGAGCAGATGCAGAACTTATGGCACGTCTCCGGCAAAGCATCATCTTAGGTGGACCAGCCCCGGTCACTCTATTCACGAACCACGAGTCGCTGTCATTGCGTCGATTCCTGTCGGAGCTGCAAACTGGGAGCTAACATTGAGTCTCCCGGCGGCCCTGGTCCCTACGTTTCTGGTCCCTGGTTGTGAAGTCGGCGCCATGAATCAGCACAGTTTCGATGTCCTCATCCTCGGCGGCGGCGCTGCGGGCCTCATGGCCGCGATCGAAGCCGGCCGCCGCGGCCGCCGTGTCGCCGTGCTCGAGCGCGCTGAGCGGCCGGGCAAAAAGATCCTCATCTCCGGCGGTGGCCGCTGCAACTTCACCAACCTGCACACGCAGCCCGGCAATTTCCTCTCCGCCAATCCCCACTTCGCCAAATCGGCGCTGGCGCGCTATACACCAGCCGATTTCATCCGCCTTGTCGAGCGGCACCACATCGCCTATCACGAAAAAACATTGGGCCAACTTTTCTGTGACGGATCCGCGCAGCAAATTGTCGACTTGCTCATGCGCGAATGTGCGGATGCGGGCGTGCGCGTGTTTCTCTCCACTGCAATCTCCGAGGTGTGCCGCGACGATTCCTCCGGAGCGTTCACCATCATCGCCGCCAACGGCGTCTTCACGGCGCCCGCGCTCGTTGTCGCTACCGGCGGCCTGTCCATTCCGAAAATGGGCGCGACAGGGTTCGGCTACGACGTTGCGCGCCAGTTCTCGATTCTCATCGAGCCTTGCCGTCCAGCGCTCGTCCCGCTCACGCTCTCCGGCGCGGAGCACGCGGACTTTGCTAACCTCACCGGCATTTCCGCACCCGTGACTGTGGCCTGCGGCAAGCGTAGCTTCCAGGGAAAAATGCTCTTCACGCATCGCGGCCTCAGCGGGCCGGCCGTCCTGCAGATTTCGTCCTACTGGAAAAAACCCGCACCCATCCTCATCGACTGGTCGCCCGGCCAATCTCTGCTCGCCCCCCTGCGCGCGTCGAACGCGCCACGCGATCCGGCCGCCGCGAAAGCCGCCCTGCGCGCCCATCTGCCGGCCCGGTTGGCCGATCGCCTTGTCGACCGGTTGCTTGATAAGCCTTCGCCCGCAAGCTGGACGAATCACGCGCTCGATGAGTTGGAGCGCCGCCTGCACTCCTTCGCGTTCACGCCCAGCGGCACCGAAGGTTATGACAAGGCGGAAGTGACGGCGGGCGGCGTGAGCACGAGCGCGCTTTCGGCGCAAACCATGGAGTGCCGCACCGTTCGCGGGCTCTACTTCATCGGTGAGGTCGTCGACGTCACCGGCCACCTGGGCGGATTCAACTTCCAGTGGGCTTGGGCCTCAGGCGCTGCAGCAGGCCGCGCGGTCTAGCAGACCTGCGGCCCATGTTCGCTCGACAAACCGGGCATGACCAGAGTTTCAGGGGGACCTCCTCGCAAGGGAAGCGGCCGATCAATGGAACCGTCTTCGCATAGATTCACCCCGCCGGACCCCTCGCCCGGACCCGCTCCTTCCCGGGAATTAGCGCCGGACCTCACAGATGCCTGTGACATTCTTTCGATTCCAGGGGAAGACACTGGGTGACGCTGTTAGATAATGAGTCAAATCAATTCCGCGCAATTTGGGGGCAATATGGCCTTGAGCAAGGGGCTTCCTGCGGCATGGCGTTTAGGCATTCCAGCCGTGCAGCATGGATCCAGAAAAAGTGTCGTGCCACGCTTGCGGGTCGCCTATTTGGCTGCGATCCTGCTGGGTGCTGCAACCATCGTTTCGAGTGCGCAGGAAAACAAGGCTCCCGGGCAGATGCCGTCGGCGCCGGCTGCCGGTGTAGCAGCGGGTCAGCCCACTGGTGTGGTCACCGGAGTGAAGATCGAGCCAGACCATGTGACTCTGGTTCCCGGCGAGAGCATTCAATTTGCCGGGTCCGTCGAGGGAACGGGAACATTCCCCGCCGCATTGAAGTGGTCGGTAAACGACGTGGACGGCGGCAATGCCTCGCTGGGAACCATCAGCAGCAGCGGGTTGTATGTCACACCCTACCCAGTGCCGGCGGCCGTGACCCTAATCGCCAGGAGCACAGCGGACCCCACAAAATCGGCCAGCGCAACCATCACTTTCGCTGCGCCACCGGTAGCAACAGGCCCGGCGCTTTTGGTGGATGCGGTGGCGGCCACGCATCCCATCAGTCCCCTCATCTATGGAATGAACTCCTGGCGGCTTTCGGACCCGCAGCATGAGGCGTCCAAAGTGGCACAGGCCGTGCGCCTGCCGCTGGACCGCTGGGGCGGAGACGGGTACACGCTGTACAACTACAAGCTCGATGTCTCCAATCTTGGCGATGACTGGTTTTTCGAGATTGCCCCCAACTCCAATACGAACTATCCCGATGAATCCGAATTCAACTCGCAGGTGATCGGTGATCGAGCGGTCGGCGCCAAAACCTTGCTCTCCGTGCCCGTCATCGGCTGGGTTGCAAAATCGCGCACCCGTGGTTCCAGCTTCTCCGTGGCAAAGTACGGCCTGCAACAAAAGACCGATCCCAACTGGCCGGACTTCGGAAACGGCGTCAGGCCTGATGGAACAAAGATCACGAACAACGATCCCAACGATACCTGCATGCCCATCGATGAAAGCTGGACATCGGACTGGGTGAAGTATCTTGTCGGCCGGTTCGGCAATGCTGCTAACAGCGGAGTGGCCATCTACGCCCTCGACAACGAACCGACCTGGTGGAACAAGATGCATCGTGATGTGCACCCTTTGCCCTTCTCCTACGACGAAGTCACGGAGAAGGGACTGAAGGTGGCCAGGGCGATCAAGGCTGCCGATCCCACGGCTGAAGTGAGCGGGCCGGTCATCGATTTTTGGTTGACGTACTTCTACTCGAAGAAGGACATCGAATGGTTTCAGGAGCAATGGCCGAATATTACGAGTGGTCCCATCGACCGCATTTCCCACGGCAATGTTCCGCTCATCGATTACTATCTGCGCGCCTTCAAAGCGGCGCAGGATGCCGACCCGCATCACACGCGGTTTCTCGACTATCTCGATCTGCACACGTACTTCGCGGCCAACAACGCAATGCTCAAGCCTGCCGGAACCAGCGTTCAGCAGCGCGCGGTTCTTGACTCGACGCACGTGTTCTGGGACCCAACGTATACCGATCCGCACTTCATCAACCCCGACAGCTACACGGAGCTGCTTGCGCCGCAGATGATTCCCCGGATGAAAAAATGGGTTGCAGCCAACTATCCGGGAACAAAAATTGCGATTACCGAGTACAACTGGGGCGCGCCGGAGCATATCAGCGGAGCGGTCGCGCAGGCCGACATCCTGGGTATCTTTGGGCGCGAGGGCCTTGACCTCGGTGCGCTGTGGGGACCGCCGAATCTGAATGAGCCTTTGATGTTCGCATTCAAAATCTTCCGCAACTATGACGACCACGGTGCGGCATTTGGCGACTTGAGCCTTCGCGCCACAAGCGCGGACCAGGACAAGCTTGCCATCTATGCGGCGCAGCGTACGGCCGATCACACCGTTACCGTGGTGGTCATCAACAAAACCTTCGGCGACCTGCGCGCTGATGTACAACTCGACCATTTCAAGGCCAGGGGGCCGGCCGGACGATATCAATATACCGGCGCGGATCTCACCGGAATTCGCGTGCTTCCAGCAGTCAGGACATCGACCTCCGGAACGAAGGATAGGGCAACCGTCGTCAAGAACCAGTTGTTCCCGGCGATGTCGATCACGTTGTATGCGATTCGGGGTAGATGAGCCCCGCGAATGAGTGCGGGCCGCACGCTTGCTCAACAAGACCGGCTGACCACTTCCGCCGCTCCTTTGCTCATTCGCTCTCCCCCTCCCCCGTTCGTGTCACAGCCGTTTTCCCGCGATGTCGCTTAAAATCGAACCATGTGCGGGATCGTTGGGTACGTCGGCAAGAAAAAAGTCGTTCCAGTCATCATCGAGGGGCTAAGGCGCCTCGAATACCGCGGCTATGACTCGGCTGGAATCGCCGTTGGTCATCCCGGCAGCAAGACGCTCGAGCTGCGGCGTGCCGCGGGCAAGCTGGGGAATTTGGAAGAGGTTCTGCGCGAGCACCCGCTCGACGGCACGTTCGGCATCGGCCACACGCGCTGGGCCACGCACGGCCGGCCGACGGAGGAGAACGCGCACCCGCACCGCGACTGCACGGGCCGCATCGTCGTCGTCCACAACGGCATTGTCGAAAATTATCTCGAGCTGAAGCGCGAGCTCACCGCGCAGGGCCACAAGTTTGTCACCGAGACCGACACTGAGATCATCGCGCACCTGATCGAACAAGTTCAGAAGGACGCTGAAGCCGCCGGAAAGCCGGTTCCGCTCGAATCCGCCGTGCGCACCGCGGTCAAGCGGCTCACCGGCGCGTTTGCGCTGGGCGTGCTGTCGGCCGCCGAGCCCGACAAGATCGTCGCCGCGCGCCTCGGTCCGCCGGTGATTATCGGCATCGGCGAAGGCGAAAGCTTTGTCGCCAGCGACGTTCCCGGAATTCTGCATCACACGCGCAACGTCTACTTCCTCGCCGACGGTGACGTGGCGATTCTGACGCTGGCTGGCGTCAAGCTCACTGACTTCGACGGCAACACCATCGAGCGCGAGCTCACGCGCATCCAGTGGGACCCGATCCAGGCGGAAAAGGGCGGCTACAAACACTTCATGCTCAAGGAAATCTGGGAGCAGTCGCGCGCCGTCACTGACACCACTCTGGGTCGCGTCTCGCTCGACTCCGGCAAAGTCTTCCTCGGCGAGATGGATATCCCCGACGAAGAGCTGGCACGCGCCGCGAGCATCAGCATCGCCGCCTGCGGAACGAGTTGGCACGCCGGGCTGACGGGCAAGTACATGATCGAGCGCCTGGCGCGGCTGCCCGTCGACGTGGACTACGCAAGCGAGTACCGCTATCGCGATCCGATCGCCGGTCCGCACATGCTCGGCCTTCTGATCACGCAGTCCGGCGAAACCGCCGACACGCTCGCCGCGCAGCGCGAGATGAAGGCCCTCGGCTCGAAGACCGTGGCCATCTGCAACGTGGTTGGCGCGATGGTTGCGCGCGAAGCGCATGGCGCTATCTATACCCATGCCGGCCCTGAAATTGGCGTGGCCTCGACCAAGGCTTTCACGTCGCAGTTGGTCGCGCTGTTTTTACTGGCCATGAAACTGGGGCAGTTGCGCGGTCATCTCGACAAGGCGCAGTCCATCGCATTGATTGAAGAGCTCAGCCGCCTCCCGGTGAAGATCGAGGAAGCGCTGCGCGGCTGCACGGCGCAGTGCGAGGACCTCGCGAAGGAGTTCTCCACCGCGCGCGACTTCCTCTACCTGGGCCGCGGCATTCACTTTCCCATCGCCCTCGAAGGCGCACTCAAGCTGAAGGAGATTTCGTACATTCATGCCGAAGGTTACCCAGCCGGCGAGATGAAGCACGGCCCCAACGCCCTCATCGACGAAACGCTGCCGGTGGTGGTGCTGGCCACGCGCGACGAGGCCGACCCGGCGTCGAAGCTGCGCTATGAGAAAACGCTCTCGAATATTCAGGAGGTGACGGCGCGGAGCGGGCGGGTGATTGCGGTCGCGACGGAGGGGGATACAACGATCGGCGGGCTGGTCGAGCACGTGATCGCGATTCCTCCGGCCCCCGAGCTGCTGGTACCGCTGATTGAGATTGTGCCGCTGCAACTGCTGGCGTATTACATCGCTGTGCGCCGCGGGTGCGACGTCGATCAGCCGCGGAACCTCGCTAAGTCCGTGACGGTCGAATAACTCATCGCGAATTTTGCGGCAACAAAAAAGCCATCCGCCGCAGCGGATGGCTTTTTGCGTTTGAATAATTGCCGGCGATCACCTAATCTCCCACACGGTCGCCCGTGCAGTACCATCGGCCCAGCGAGGCTTAACTTCCGTGTTCGGGATGGGAACGGGTGATCCCTCGCAGTATGGTCACCGGCAAAGTCGAGGCGTCTTCAGGGCGTGAGGAGCTTTGCTCCGGGAGCCCTGAGCCGAGATCCTGAGCGCTTCTTGCGAAGGATCCCTATGCTCGCCCCTAATGCAGGGTGGCGCTTGGCGGGTGGTTCCCCGCAGTGGGCCGCGACATCTGATTTGTCCCGGATGGTTTCTCCCGGGCCGGTCAGGAACACGGACAACAAACTGGCGCCAACAAGATCAAAACGAAATAGATTGGAATACAAGGCTTGTTAGAAGAGCATCCGCGTTTATTACTACTGCGCGGAGTTAATTCTATGGTAAAGCCAAACGGGCGATTAGTACTGGTAAGCTACGCGCATCACTGCGCTTTCACCTCCAGCCTATCAACCAGGTCGTCTTCCTGGGCCCTTCAGGGAGATCTCATCTTGGGGCGTGCTTCCCGCTTATATGCATTCAGCGGTTATCACAACCGAACTTCGCTACCCAGCCGTGCCCTTGGCAG
>JBEKSA010000062.1:0-11480 GCA_049517515.1 Occallatibacter sp. | reverse complement strand
GAGCCCAGGCTGAGAACGGCCTGAAAAACCTCACCTAGCCCTTGTCGCCGTCCACAAACAACCGCCGCACTTCCCGCAATCAACTCGTTACCGCCAAAAAACAGGGCGTGTGAGAAATACAGGTTAGTCAACCGCAAGCTCGCACCCAAGCGCCGTCGCGCCAACGCAACCAAAAGCTAATCTCGGTCAACAGCGGCGCAGGCTTGCCGAAAAGACACACTACTCCGCCGCCATCGACCCCGACCTCGCCGACTGGCTGCGCTGGGCGGATGAGAGCCACGAGGTACCGATGTTTGTTCAGACTGTTACGGAAGCCGCGCTCATCGCGGACTTGCCCCACTATGAACTGCTCCGCCCGGTGCTGCTCGAACTGAAACGGGAGAATCCCGCTCCCGCCGCTTGAGTATTTGGCAGTCTCTTCCAGTAGAAGGCAAGTGCCTGAATGAATGCAGGACAAGTGCTAGGTCAATGCAAGAGCGGCTCACCGCTATGCGATGAGCCGTCGCCTTGCTACGCAGAACTGGAGAAAAGCTTTCCTCACCGTAGCTCGGATTCCGTCACAGTCACCGTGACGCCCATCACCGGCTTAGAATCATTCCCATGTGCGGACGATATGGCAGACGGGCAGACAAACAGCAGATTGCTGAATGGATGCAGACGCACGACACGAATGTCTTTGACGACTCCTATTTTGAGCCCTCCTACAATATTGCTCCACAGAGCTTCCAGCCGGTCGTGCGACTTGCCCCGGAGACGGGTGAGCGCGAACTGACGGTCATGCGTTGGGGACTCGTGCCGTTTTGGTCGAAGGATGACAAGGCCGCATTCAACACGATTAATGCCAAGTCCGAGACAGTTGCAAAGAGCCCAGCATTCAGGGAGGCATGGAAGCATCGTCGTTGTCTCGTTCCTGCCGACTGGTTTTACGAATGGAAGAAGCTCGATGAGAGAACGAAGCAGCCTTATGCCATCGGGATGAAGGGTGATGGCATCTTCGCGTTCGCTGGCCTTTGGGACACGTGGAAGGACAAGGCATCGGGTCACGAGCTATTGACGTACACAATCCTGACCGCAGACCCAAACGAACTACTGGAGACCATACACAACCGAATGCCCGTGATTCTGTCGCGGAAAGACTATAGCCGCTGGATGGCTCCCGCTGACCCAGCGCATTTGCCCGTTGACTTGCTCAGGCCGTACCCGGCTGACGAGATGAAGGCATGGAAAGTGAGTCGGGCAGTTGGCAACGTGAGGAACAATCGTCCAGAGTTGGTCGAGCCTATTTGACCGCAACAAATCGCGGACGGAATGCGTTACATTTAGAGAACGTTTAGCTAAGAGGTGGCAGCAGCCATGGACGAAGACCCGAAGATGAGCGAAATGACACCGCGAGGGAGAAAAACAGCAGTGGCCTTTGAACCGGAAGATTGGGTGGCGTTGGGGGTGGCTTTTTTGGCTCTCGGTGCGCTTGTGGTTGCGGTGATTGCGACGAAAGCTGTGTCGGGGAAGACCACCCCTGCCGCAACGCGGTAGCGCAGATGCAAGAACGCAAGCAGTTCGTCGTCACCTGCAAAGACTGTCACTGGGCAGTTCCCACCGGGGCGAAGGAGTTCCCATTTCATTCCATAGAAGTAACCTGCCCGTTGTGTGGGGAGAAGCACCGATACCTGCCTTCTGAGGTCATACTGGGCCGGCCGAATGAACTGGTCGCGAGGAAACAACGAGCATGATCCTCTTCGGGATCACCGTGTTCGTGTAGTACACGGCTTTAAGCTCACACATAGACCTGCACCGCTCTTTGAGCGGTCCGGCTTTGCGAGCGTACCCAGGGTTCTCCCCGAGTACCCCTACGGTTTCATCGACTTCAGCTTGATCATCTCTCCATCCACAGCGAACCTTCCGTACCCGTGATGGTGGATGGTCTTCGGATGCTTCTGCGCCGGGTCAGTCCAGGCTTTGAGTACTTCCAGGATGAAGAGGTTGAACTCGTTGACGAGCCGGGTATCGACTACCTTGCACTCAAGGTTAGCGAAGCACTCAGCCACCAGAGGCGGCGCCACACGCTTGGCTGGCGCTGGCGTAAGGCGAAATCTCTTGAATTTGTCCACGTCTCGGCCTGAGCAGTTACCGATTCCCACGACTTTCGGAGCCAGTTCCAGCGCCGGGATGGCAATCACACACTCCTTCGTTGCCCGAAGGGCGGCAAAACTGTAATTCGCATTGCTGACAACACATGCAATCAACGGCGGCTCAAACTCGGCCATCATATGCCAGGACAACGTCATGATGTTGGCGTGGCCCTTGCGGGCGGTGGTCAGCAGGATCACTGGACCCGGTTCAAGCAACTGGTAGACCTTCGACAGAGGCAGATCTTTCATGGCTGTGGGTGCTCCTAAACCCGGTTCACCGAGAGGATCAAGCGCCTTCCATTGTAGGCGCACTCGATTGGTGGAAAGCCAGGTCGTAAAGGGCACCGCGACCGCTGACGGCGGCTCCTGCTGCATCGGCTGGCTCTTCGCGAAGCCTTTGGATATAGGCTTGTTTGCGCTCCAGCCAGGGCTGCTTGTTGCAGGGGTCCTCGGAAAGACTGTCTGACAGTCCCTCGACCATTTGCGCCACATCCGGACCGAAGTTCCGCTCGATGTCCTTCAGCCGCGGCAATCCTCCTCGATCTCGGTACAAATGATCGGGCCGTCCAAGTTGCCTTGATCGATAGTGCACAAAGTCAGGCGGGTCAGTTTCGAGCCGAGGCTTTCGAGGTAGTGAAATCTGCGGCAACGGTATTTCACACGGTCGCCGATGTCGATGAGAGAACTGTCTGCAGCTCCGCGATCACGCGGACGTCCTCCTCGTCCTCTGGAGTCAGCAGGATTGGCTCGAATTCCGGATTGACCGGATTGAGCAAGATCTTTGTGCGATGCCGCGACCCATCCGAAATTCCTTCATTCTCGCTCGCGTAGACCTTCAACGTGTAGTGGCCACACGTAGCGGGGTCATCAATGCCGGAGTGCCAAACAAGCAGACGTTTGCCTTGCCGTGTGCCGGCGCGGGGAGGTCGAAATAGACAGTACGCGCGGTCAGGGATTTCGGGCTCCATCGACTTACTACGCCATAAACAATGCGTGTTCCGCTAGAATGCCTTCCATTCCGCCGATGAAGACAGCCACGGCAAGATTATCTCGCGAAAGCATGGCCGTCCGCATGCGAAGCAAGCTTGCCTCGCGATCCTTCGGCACCGCGTCCACATAATTCACGTTTCCACGGAAAGAAGGCCGCTTCCAGGTCAGTCGAGCGATTTGTGGAACCGCAGGATCGCGATCGTCAGCAAGCCCACGCCGAGCCCCGCCATCGCCGCCATCTGCGGCCACAGAATGTCCAGCCCTACGCCCTTCAAATAGGTTCCGCGCAGCACCACCAGGAAGTAACGCAGCGGGCTCGCATAGGTCATATATTGCAGCCATTGCGGCATGGTGCTGATGGGGAATCCGAAGCCCGAGAATACGATCGTCGGCATGATGAAGAAAAACGCCGTCACCATGGCCTGCTGCTGCGTCGACGACACGGTGGAGATCAACAGCCCCACGCCGAGCATGCACACCAGAAAAAGAACCGAGCCCAGCAGCAGCACCGAAAAATGTCCGCGGAAGGGAACCTGGAACCAGAACGAGCCGACCGCCGCGATCAGCGACACGTCGAACAGCCCGATCACGAAGAACGGCAGCGTCTTGCTCAGGATGAACTCCGCCGGCCGGATCGGCGTCACCATGATCTGCTCCAGCGTCCCGATCTCGCGCTCGCGCACCACGCCGAACGCGGTCAGCGTAATCACCAGCACCACGGTCAGGCTGCCGATGATCCCCGGAATAAAGAACCAGCGGCTGCTCAGGTTGGGGTTGTACCAGGGGCGCTGCTCGAGCTCGATCGACGGCACAACCTGCGCCAGTTGCGGCGCGGTCCGCGAAATTCGGTCCTGCTGATACTCCTCGGCGTAGCCGCCGGCGATCTGCGTGATGTATCCGGCCGCGATCAGCGCGCTGTTCGAGTTAGTCGCGTCCACGATCACCTGCAGCGGCGCCGCGTGGCCTTTCCGCAGCGCCTGTGCGAAGCCGGCGTTGATTTGCAGGCCGACGGTCGCCTGCCCGTCGTCGATCAGGTTCGAGAGCTCCGCCGCATTGTTCAGTTGCCGCTGGACGGCGAAGTACGGGCTCGACGTGAACCGTGAAATCAGGTCACGGCTCTCCTGGCTGTGGTCGTAATCCACGACAACCGTCGCCACGTGGCGGATCTCGAAGGTGGCGGCGTACCCGAACACGAGCATCTGAATGATCGGAGGTCCGATGAGGATGAAGCGCGTCCGCTTGTCGCGTAGCACCTGGATCACCTCTTTGATCATCATCTGCTTCATCCGCGCCAGCATCGGTCTCCTCCTACGCGAGCCTCTTGTGGAATGAGCGCGTGGCCAGCACGGCAAGAAGCACGGCGAAGATCGCCAGCGGCACAAGGTCGCCGTACAGCACGGCTGTCGGAGTGCCCTTCAGGAAGATTCTCTTCAGCACCGACACGTAGTACCGCGCGGGAACGATGTGCGTGATCCACTGCAGAACGGTCGGCATTTGATCGATCGAGAACAGAAATCCCGAAAGTAGAAACGCGGGCAGGAACGTAGTCAGCAGCGCGATCTGGCTGGCCGCGAACTGGCCCTTGGCCAGCACCGAGATGAAGAATCCCATCGCCAGCACCACCACCAGGAACATCGCCGAGCTGGCCAGCAGCGCCAGAAACGAACCGCGGAACGGCACTTTGAACCAGTAGATCGCGATCAGCGCGCTGACGATCGTGTCGCCCATGCCGAGAACGAAATACGGTACGAGCTTGCCGAACATAATCTCCGAGGCACTCACCGGTGTCGAAATCAGTTGCTCCATCGTGCCGCGTTCCCACTCGCGGGCGATGGTCAGAGAGGTGAGAAACGCCCCGATCACCGACATCACCAGCGCCAGCACTCCGGGAATGATGAACGCGCTGCTCTCCAGGTCCTCGTTGTACCAGGTGCGCGTCTCCACGCCGATCGGTGCCGTCTGCATCGCCATTCCGCGGTGCCGCAGGAACTCCGCCTGCACCTCCGACGAGTATTCCTGCACCACGCCCTGCGTGTAGCCCATCAGCACGTTGGCCGAGTTGTCGTCCGTCGCATCCACCAGCGCCTGAATCTGGATCGGTCCTCCCGCGCCGAGCTTCTCGGAAAAGTCCCACGGAATCACGATCCCCATCTTCGCGCTGCCGTCGTCCAGCGCGCGGGTCAGCTCGCGGTAGTTCTTCACCACACGCGCCACGTGAAAGTACTCGCTCGATTGAAACCGTTTCAGCAGGTCCTGGCTTTGCTGGCTGCCGTCCTGGTCGTAGACATAAACCGGCAGCCCCTTGAGGTCCAAGCTCACGCCGTAGCCGAACAGAATTACCAGGATCGCCGGCATCACGATCACGATTGCCAGACTCCGCGGATCGCGCAGAATCTGCACCACCTCTTTTCGCGCCATCACCCACAGCCGTCGCCAGCTCATGCCGCACTCCCCTTGGCCGCCAGCCGTTCGGTCGTGAGCGAGACGTACACGTCTTCGAGGCTCGGACGAATCCTCTCCGTGCGATGGAGTTCGATGCCTCGCTGCGCCAGATACTCCTTCAACCGCGGCTCCGTCTCATCGGCGCCTTGAACCACCAGGTGCAGTGCGTTTCCGAATACCGCCGTATCCAGCACGCCCGGCGCCGCCTGCAGCGCATCGAGCGCCGCGCCCAGCGGCGCGCACTCGACGAGCAGTAGCTCGCCCTTCATCGACTTCTGCTTCAGCTCCGTCGGCGTGCCCAGCGCAACGATCCTGCCGCGGTAGATCAGCGCCAGCCGGTTGCAGTATTCGGCCTCCTCCATGTAGTGCGTGGTCACGAACACCGTCACGCCATGCTCCGCCATCTCGTGAATTAACTCCCAGAACTGCCGCCGCGAGATGGGATCGACGCCCGACGTCGGCTCGTCGAGAAACACGATCGGCGGCCGGTGCAGCACCGCGCAACCCAGCGCCAGCCGCTGCTTCCATCCGCCCGGCAGTGTCCCCGTCAGCAGATTCTCCTGGTCCCTCAGGTGCGACATCTCCAGCACCCACGCGATGCGCCCCGCCAACTCCGCGCGCTCCACGCTATACAGCCCGGCGAACAGCCGGATGTTCTCGATCACCTTCAGGTCGTTGTAGAGCGAGAATCTCTGAGACATGTAGCCGATGTTCTGCCGCACCGCCTCGGGCTTGCGCGCCACGTCGATCCCGGCCACCTGCGCGCGGCCCGACGTCGGCCGCAGCAGCCCGCACAGCATGCGAATCGTCGTCGACTTGCCCGCGCCGTTCGGTCCCAGAAACCCGAAGATTTCGCCCTTCCGCACCGAGAGATTGATGCGATCGACGGCGGTGAAGTCGCCAAACCGCTTGACTAGCTCCTCGATCACCACCGAGCTGCCGTTGTCATTCATGGGCAGCCCCCTGCGCGCCAACCGCATCGACAAACAAGTCCTCGATCGTCGGGGCGACTTGCTCAATGGCATCGAATGGCGCGCCCACGCCGCGCAATTGCGACTCAAACGCCGCCGCGCGCCGCGGCCCATCGTCCACCACCGCCCGCAGCCCATCGCCGTGCAGCACCAGGCTCGAGATTCCGTCCGCGCCCTTCAGCACGTCGCGCACCTTGCGCGGATCGGCAGAGACGATCGTCACCACGCCCTTGCGCATCTTACTCTTCAGGCTGTCCGGCGTATCGCAGAACAGCAGCCGACCCTGGTGCAGCAGCGCGACACGATGGCACCGCTCCGCTTCGTCCAGATACGCCGTCGAGGTCAGAATCGCCACGCCCTCTGCGAGCAGCTCGTACAAGATGCGCCAGAAGTCGCGCCGCGACACCGGATCGACTCCCGTCGTCGGCTCGTCGAGCAGCACCACGTTGGGCCGGTGAATCAGCGCGCAGATCAGTCCCAGCTTCTGCTTCATCCCGCCCGAAAGCTTCCCCGCGAACCGGCTGCGAAACTCGCTCATTCCCGCGGCGCGCAACAGCTCCGCCGATCGCGCCTCGCGGTCGTTCCGCTTCACGCCAAACACATCCGCATAAAAACGGATGTTCTCGTCGACCGAAAGCTCTTCGTACAGCCCGAAGCGCTGCGGCATGTAGCTCAACGAATGCTTGGCGCGTTCCGGCTGGCGCACCACGTCCACTCCGGCGATCGACGCGCGGCCTGCGTCCGGCGGCAGAATTCCGGCCAGCATGCGCAGCGTCGTTGTCTTCCCCGCGCCGTCCGGCCCCACTAGCCCGAAGATCTCGCCCGCGCGCACGTCGAAGCTCAGTCCATTCACGGCGCACACGCCGGGGAATGTCTTCCTCAGGCCGTCGGCCACAATCGCGGGTTGGGCTTGCTCGGTCATTTCCCGTTGGCCGCCGCTCCGCCGGAGTTCGAAGCTTCCGCGCCCAACGCAATGTGTGCGTCCGCGGGCATGCCCGGCTTCAGCTCGTGGTTCGGATTGTCGAGATCGATTTTGATGCGGTACACCAGCGTCACGCGCTCCGTGGTCGTTTGCACGCTCTTCGGCGTAAACTCGGCCGACGGCGAGATGAACGAGATGCGTCCGTGGTACTTTTTGCCGGGATAGGTGTCGGTCGTGATCGTCGCCTCCTGTCCCCAGCGAATGCGCCCCAGGTCCGTCTCCGCCACATACGCGCGCAGCCACACGTGATCCAGGTCGGCCAGCGTCACGATCGGCGTCCCCGGAGCCACAACTTCGCCCAGCTCCGCCTCGCGCACCGTGATCACGCCGCTAAAAGGCGAGTGCAGCACGGTGTATCCGAGATCCACCTGCGACAGCCCGAGATTCGTCTGCGCCTGCTTCAGATTGGCTTGCGCAATCGCGATGTCCTCTTTGCGGCTGCCCTCCACGGCCTCGTTGTATCGCTGCTGTGCCGCCGCGTAGGCCGCCTGCGAGCGCTTCAGCGCCGTCTCCGCCAAATCCCGCTCCTGCGCGGTGGCTTCGTCCTTTGCGAAGAGCTTCTGCGCGCGGTCGGCGTCGATCTGCTTCTCTTCAAGATCGGCCCTCGCGTCCAGCATGTTCTGCTCCGCCGCCTTGATCTCCTGCTCGCGCGTGCCGGCCAGCGTTAGCGCCAGGTTCGACTGCCGCACACCCACGCTCGCCTCATCCGCGCGAACCCGCTGCCGGTAGTCCGCATCCTCGAGCCGCGCCAGCAGCGCGCCATCCTGCACCTCCTGGCCCTCCTCGATCGGCAGCTCGTTGATCCGCCCCTGCACCTTGAAGCTCACCAGGCTCTCGTGCGCCTCGATGTTTCCCGAGAGCGTGAGCTCGTTTGTCGGTGCCGGCTTTCGCGTGAGCTTCGGGTAAAAATAGAACCCCGCCGCAATCGCCGCCATCAGCACGATCGGTATCACGATCCTTCGTTTCCTCATGGCCAACCTCTGCCTCGAACTCCGGTGCTCGCCCACACGGCGAGTACCCTTACTGCCTTCGAAACTCCGTAATATTCTTCTGCGTGTCGCCCAGCGCCCGCGCCAGCGCGAACGTCGCATCCTGATAGCTCGATTCCGCGAGAATGTAGTTTTCTTCGGCGCGCGCCAGCTCATCCTGCGCAGTGATCACCTCGACGTTGTTCGCCGTGCCTTCTTCAAACCGGTCGCGCGTCATCTCGAGCTCGCGGTGCGCCAAGTCCTGCCCCTGGTCGGCCACGTCCACCTGCTGCCCGGCCGAATCGAGATTCAACAGTGCTTGTCGAACGTCCTCTTCGATCCCGCGCCGCAAATCGGCGATGCGGCTGTCCACGCTCTTCAGTTGCGCCGCCAGCTCCTGCGCCTCGCCTTCGCGGTCGCGATCGAACAGCGTGATGTCGATCTGCCCCTGAACCATACCTGTGCCCTGCACGCCGCCGATGTTCCGGCCGATTCCGCCGTAATTCCCATTGATGCTTACGTTGGGATACGAGCGGGCGCGATTGGCTCGCTGCTGCTCGACGATCGCTTCGCGCTGCGCGGCCAGCGCCTGATAGTCGGCCCGCGCGGCCATCGCCGCGGGCACAAGGGTCTCCGCCGTCTGCCCGGCCAGCGGATGAAACTCCAATGTCTCCGCCAGCGCAATCGGCGTGCCCGGATCGATGCCGATGTCGCGAGCCAGTTCGAGCAGCGCCTGCTGATACTGGTTCTGCGCCTCCAGCAACGCCTGCTTGTCGTTCGCCAGTTGCACCTCCGCCCGCAACACGTCCACCCCCGTCGCTGTTCCCGCGTCGTGCTTGTCCTTGGCCAGCTTCGAGAGCGCCTCCGAGTCTGTAACGCGCGATTGCGCCGCATCCACCCGCGCCGCGGCGGATTCCGCATTCAGATAGAGGGCCGCGACCGCGCGCACGATCATGTCGCGTGCGTCCTGGTAGCTTAGTTTGTCCGCATGGAGCACTTG
This sequence comes from Occallatibacter sp., assembly GCA_049517515.1. Lineage (GTDB taxonomy): Bacteria > Acidobacteriota > Terriglobia > Terriglobales > Acidobacteriaceae > Telmatobacter. The sequence goes on along the minus strand of JBEKSA010000062.1, from coordinate 1,998 downwards.
CTCGCTCGCTTTCAGGCCGCGATAGCTCGTCAGGTCGAGCACGTTTTGTTGCGCGTACAGGCGGAAGTCGTAGTTCGAAAACGGACCCACCACCTGCGGAAGGATGGGAAGTGAAATGCCGAATGCGGCCAGGTCGCGGTTCTGCACATTCGCATAGGTCTCCGCGCTGACACGCGGCAGCAGTGCGGCGGCCAGACGGCGCTGCCGCGTGCCTGCAGCCTCGTCCACCTGCGCGCTCGCGAGCTGCACGTTGAGGTTGGCTTGCAACCCCTTCTCGATCGCTTCCTCGAGTGTGAGGCGGATCGGCGCGGGCGCTTGTGCCTGCCCAAACGCCCCTCCCAGCCCCACGCCCAGCGCGAGAATCAGAAACATGGTTGGTGCAACATGCTTAAGTGACTTCATGACTTACGCTCACTGTCTTTTGCGGCTATCGCACGCCAGAAGAGGCGAAAACTGCCTTCCACCCAGGTCTTCAGCTCCGGCTCGCCGTGCAGCGACCAGAGTAGAACCGTGCCGAGGAGAATTTGCTGCATCTCGAGAGCGACGTCCGCGCTCTTCAGCTTCGGGTCGATCTCGCCGCGCTTCTGTCCATCGGCAATCACGCCAGCGATCATCCGCCGGCCTTCGGCCATCTGACGCTGGATGAGGTCGCGCACCAGGCCGCTGGCCAGGAAAGAGCCGATCACGGTTCTGGCGAAGTTCGGGCTGCGGCCGGGCTCCTTTGCCAGGCCTCGAAACAGATGATGCAGAGTCGAATGGATGCTGGACTTGCCCGCTGCCGTGGCTTGGGCCGCCTCCCGCACATGGGCAATCTGGAGCTCGGTCATCACGCCGAGCACATGGTCCTTGCTTTCGAAATAGTTGAAGAAGGTCCCCTTCCCGACGTCCGCGCCCTCCGTGATGTCTTCGACCGTGACGTTCTGGAATCCGCGGTCGGCGAAGAGCTCGAGCGCGGTACGGAACAGCTTTAGCCGCGTCTCCGCGGCCCGCCGCTCACGGCGTCCCATGGCGGGAGCCCCCGTCGCGCCGGCCTCTTGCCGCACCCTTGCCGCCGCCTTGCGATTCTTGTTCTGACCGGTCCTCATATCCGTCTGTTAACCAAATCTGACTAGCAGTCATAGATCTACCGCGGGTCGCCGGAATTGTCAAGCGCAACTCCCTTCCAATACAAGATGAGCCTGAAGGGGTGGTCATGCTGGGTAGTGAACATCCGCATGGACGGCGCAGAGAAGTTGAGTTTGGAAGCGATTGGCCGGTTTGTCGCGGCCAGCGAGGAAGTCCGGTTTGAGGCCGAAAACCGCCAGCAGCTCGATGGCTGGGTGGAGCGGGTGCTGGCGACTTTAACGCGTCTGGTTATCCAAAGGATCGATGGATGGCCGGCGATCTTGCTGCTGAACCTTCTCCGGTGGGCTCGGTCGATGTAAGCTGCCTGTACTGACAAGGCCTAGGTCAAACTCGACAAGTCGGCGCGTCTCGCTGAGAGCCCACAGCCTGCACGGTCATGTGGGAGTGCCAGGGTGAATGTGCACATCACAATAGGCCACCACCTTGTGGGGCTCTGGAACGGGTTCAGGATGATGTGGTGACGGGTGCCCCTCCACCGTTGTCATGCAGCCCCGCCTTTGTCATGCAAAACCGGCCTATAGGACTGAATTGGCCGTACGATCAGGACAATGCGGACAATACGGAATCCACGTAAACTGCTTACTTTCTTAGATTTAAGAATGGAATCAAGAAGATAGGGAAAATCATGGCGGAGAGAGGGGGATTCTATGAACCTGTCTTGTGATCTGTGACACGATGTGAGTCGCACTCTGGCGTTGAAGGTGGTATGTGATTGGAGCCGGCATCATTCCATGAAAAAGCAGCCACGTACTCTCGGCCGTGCGTATCTGGTAGGCAAGCTTCGGGAGAGAGGATTGTCGCGCCGCCAAGCGGTAGTGGTAGTGAACGTCATCCTGGAACGCATGATCAAGGCGCTGCGTCGCGGCGAGGAAG
>JBEKSA010000061.1:0-12097 GCA_049517515.1 Occallatibacter sp. | reverse complement strand
CTCGCCGGGTGTCCTGCTAAATGTTTCGACCAACATATGCGCCTCCCTACAGCCTCGGGCGTGGCACTACCAAGCAGCCAGCCAGAGAAATGCAATGGGAAACAGCAGATAATATGTTCGTGACAGGCGAGAAGTCAAGGGCAGGTCTACCGGGGCTGCGGAAGCTCGAAGAAGTAAGACGGCGAGAGTGTGAATAGGCAATCGGTTCGACACCTTGTCGATAGCGAAAACACGCAATAGGAGAAGCCTTCATGCCTCAATTCGCACGCTACATAGGCATCGACTAATCCAACGCGGACAAGTGACCGCCGTCACGGTGCACTGCTTTCTCGTCGGATAATGTTTCTTTATATCGTAGCCCTTCCTTAGATTTGGCACGAAGCCTCTCGTTTCCGAGAGGCTTTTGTGCGTTTGGCGGGGATATAATTGCTCCACAGGCCAGCCCTTTTCACCCAAGCCCCCCACGAGAACCACCCTCAGTTGTTGCTACACATACCCCACGGCGACCCCACAAAAGCTGGCAAAAGTCGGGAGGAATCCCGGCTCGTTCGCTCGGCAACACATGAATAAGCGAACCTGAACTCCTGTATGATTACTCCGAAAGGAACTTGTGAATGGACACTCAAGCCATCATTGCCGCGATTGACTTGGAAATCAGTAATCTGCAAAAGGCAAGGGCTGTACTGACTGGCGTAGTCAGAGCCAGCGCAGCAGCCGCACCGGCTTCAAAGCCAAGGAAGAGACGGAGACTCAGCAAGGAAGCGCGGGAGCGAATCGCAGCGGCTCAGAGAAAACGGTGGGCAGCGGCAAGGAAGGCTGCGAAACCGGCTCCCGCCAAGGCAGTGAAGGAAGCTGCACCGCCAGCCAAGGAGAAGGGGATGAGCGCAGCAGTCCGTAAGCGTATTGCAGCGGCACAGAAGAAGCGTTGGGCGGCAATCAAAGCAAAGAAAGCCACTCCCGCAAAGAAGGTGGCAAAGAAGGCTCCGGCCAAGAAGGCAGCAGCCGCAAAGAAAGCTGCCGTCAAGAAGGCTGCTCCGAAGAAGGCTCATGCGGCTAAGACGAAGAAAGCTGCACCTGAGAAGACCGCCGCTCCCGCAACGGAAGCCGCTCCGTTCTAAGCTTGGCTATAGACGCCAAGAGCCCCGGCCGTCTCCGACCGGGGCTTTCTGTTTACTGCATTTGACAGTGCTCGAGAACATTGGGAAACGAGAAACCGCTGGAGTCGAGAGTTGAATTTTCGGGGTGGTTTGATACAACGGCCTCGCCTAATCCGAGACTTCCAAACGCTCTTTTGAAGGCACAACGATGAACTACTCCGTGAGTTTTCGGCAAGCGTGCGTGACGCCATTTAGCTCGCCTTGCTAAGTTCAATCAGCCGCCAAGGACGGCTGATTTTGAACCACAAAGGCACATCACCCATTCCCGAGCCAATCGTTCAACTTCAACGCCAGTTGGATCAGTTTCGAAGCACCCGGCCGCATCGGACCAGGCTGCCGGAGGCGCTGTGGCAGGCTGCGGTGGAGCTGGCCAGGCAACATGGCGTGTATTCGGTTGGCCGCCGCATCGCACTGTTCTTTACCGGCCGCCAGCATGCGGGCGAGAACCTAGCTGATGTGTTAAAGTGGCGAAGCGCGGCGCAGCTGTCACCGGTACAGATGTGCGACGCCCTGTCGCGCAACACGCCGAAGCTTGCCGAAGGCGTGGAGATCCTGCTGGCCAACTGTCTTGCGCATGGCCGGCGGCAGTTCGTAGAGGTGGCGGCCAACTTCCCCGCCGAGTGCCGTTATGTGCTGTAGATGCTGGCAGAGGTCTATCGCAACGATGCCGCGGCGCGGGAACAGGGGATGTCGCCGGAGGGACGCTTTCGATTCCATCAGGAATACAGCCGGCCCATCATGGACAAGCTGCATAGCTGGATGGAGGCGCAACTGGCGGAGAAGAAAACGGAGCCGAACTCCGGTCTGGGCCAGGCCATCCGGTATATGCTTCGGCACTGGCAGCCGCTGACGCTGTTTCTGCGCAGGGCCGGGGTCCCGCTGGACAACAACCTGGTGGAACGCAGTCTCAAAAAGGCCATCCTGCATCGCAAGAACGCGCTCTACTATAAGACCGAGAACGGCGCCCGTGTAGGCGACCTGTTCATGAGCCTGATCCATACCTGCGAACTGAACGGTGTCCACTCCCTGGACTATCTGACTGAGCTTCAGCGGCGCGTAGACGAGTTGCCACGGAATCCGGCCGCCTGGATGCCGTGGAATTACCGCGTATCCATCGCTCAAACGTGACGACTGGCCAGGAGTCGATGGTGGCTGTACGGCGTGGCCGGAAAGGATAATGTAGTTTCACTCATCAGCTATGCCGATTCTTGGAGCACAGGATGCCAATAATGAACAGGTCTTTCACGGCGGATCTCACTCCAGGGAGCTCGTGCAGGAATCGGACGCTGAATTTGAGGGCTGCTGCGGGGACAAAACCGCGGGCCCATCCATGTGATTCGGCGGTCATGAGCTTACTCCAGGATGCCTGCCGCGGGATTCTCGTTCATCAGTTTGTGGACGGCCCAGAATCCCCAAGAGACACCCGCGGCGCTGAGAGCGACGAGCGAGAGCAGGTGTGGGAACAGCGCGTACGATGGCGCTCCGACGATGGCCAGCTTGCGGACCAGGCAGTTCATATGAAACAGAGGCGTGAGACGAGCGATGGCGCGCAGCCATGGGGGCATTGCGTAATACGGCCAGGTAAAGCCCGATAGTGTGAACAGCACCACCGACATGAACAAATGGAGCTGCGTAGAGATGACCGGAGATCTGCAGAGCGCCGCATATCCATAGCCGAAGCCGATTTGAATTAGGACAAAGAGCGGAAGAGCAACGAGGAGAACCAGGACGCTGCCGCGAAATGGCGCACCGAAGAGGACGAACGGCAGCGCCAAGGCGACGACAGCGATTGGAAGGACCAGAAGCGCAGTCGCGAGGACCTTCGATACGAGAATCTCCACGTAATCGATTCTGCGGCCGGGAAACGAACGGCTCCATTGCACGACGCTATCCTTCGTAATCGCGATGCCGCATCCGATACGTGTTACTGACTGCAATGCAATACAGACCAGACCCATAAGGATGTAATAACCGTAATTGGAAGTGGGGTTGAAAAGCTGCCGGGTGGCGGCCTCGATGGGCATGGCTGCGACTCGAGCTGCCGATGGGGACATCCCCACGGCCTCCAGTCGTTCCCGGCTTAATCCCACCTGGTAGGTTGTGACAACTGCGCGGATGGCAATGAGCGTTGACCCATTAACGAGAATATTACTGGCGTCGAAGACAACTCCAACGCGAGGCTTTTTGCCGGCCAGAACATCACTCTCGAACCGAGGGGGAAACACGACACAGGCGTATGCATCCTCACGGCGCACCAGAGGAAGAAATTCGTCTGTTGAGTTGATCCACCCGGCGACTTGCAGGTTCTCAGAAGCATCAAGCGCCGTCGTGATTTCGCGGGACAAATGCGAGTGATCCTGATCGACGATGACAATGGGCACATGTTTCGCCCGGCCCTGCCAGTAGACGCCGCCAAAGATCAAGGCATAGAAAAACGGGCCGCCCAGGAGGATCATGACGATCCGGTAGTCGCCCAGGAGCCGCTTCCACTCGCGCAAACAGAATTGGAGCCAGGGTTTACGCATGAGCGGACGGCTCCTCGTGAGTGGCTGTCAGGATTCTCTTTGTTCCATACCAGGCGAGAGCCAGAGCAGTGATGCTCCAGGCGGCAAGCCCGATCAACTGAGCGCCGCAGTCGGCGATCCCGGCGCCCATCATGGTGATCTTTCTGGTCATGAAAACCACCGAGTACATGGGCAGGCCGTAGGCCAGAATCCACATGATCTTTGGCATAGCGAAGATGGGCCACGTGTAGCCGGACAACAGGAAGTTAGGCATGGTAATCGTGGCGCACAACTCCGTGGCGAAGACGGGGTCGTGCACCAGGCTCGACAAGCCGTAGCCCAGGGTCACCATGATTGCGTCGAACCAGATCAGAATCAGCCAAAACGAAGGATGCGTTTCCAAAAGCGGAGCAGCAAAGAGCCAGTGTGACAATTGAGTGACCACGATGGAAAGGGGAACGGCGATCAGAAAGTAGGGCAGCAACTTGCCGGTAAGCGCGATCCACACGTTCCCTTCCGTTTCTCTGAGTGGTGAAGTGCGGTGACCTGATAACTCAGACGAGCCGGCGCGAATGGTGAGGAAGAGGCCGGCCAACTGCACGACGACGTAAGCCAAGCCGACGACAAGATAATTGAGGTAATTCCCATTGAACGCCGGATTAAACCACATGCGCGTAACCATCTCGAACGGTATGGCCTGCGGTAACGCTGTCGTCTGTGAGACACCTTGGGCGGCTTCGATCAGGTGCATCTCCGTGCCCACAGAATATGTTGCCAGTACAGCATTGGCCGAGCCGAGTTCAGCCGTGCCGGCCAGGTAGTTCGAGTAGTCCAGCAATACTTGCACGCGAGCCGGCCTGTGGGCGAGTACATCGCGCTCCAATCCGCGGGGGAAGACAAAGCAGACATGAGCGCGATCGCGAGCGACCAACAGCGGGAATTCGTCGGGCGAATCGGTATATTCGCCGAGCGAAAAGGTTTCGCTGGCCAGGATCGCGCTGGTGAGCTCGCGGGAGAGGCGGGAATGATCCTGATCCACGATCGCGACCGGGACATGGAGCACTTTCTTCGGCGCATAAATGATGCCCAGCGCGATCACGTAGAGGATCGGGGCGACAATCACGAGGGCAAGATATCTCCGCTGCAGGCGAATCCATTGCCACTCGCGCGACGCAATATGGAGGATCGGCCGGATCAATTCTCACCCTCGTGCAGCACGACCCGAGCCGTCATGCCATTGCGGAAACGGCTATCGTCGTTCAGCTTGATGACAAGTTGAATGCCGCGCACATCGTAGGAACCCTGCTCGTTGGTGGCGCGCTTGGTCGCGAAATCGGCCGACTGGGAGATGCGAATCAACGTGCCATCGAATTCCTGATTCGCCAGAGCGGGAACGATGACTTTGATCCCGCGCCCCAGGCGAAGCTTCCCGAATTTCGTTTCGTCGACGTAGACCTTGACCTTGAAATCGTCGGCGCGAACGATGGCGAGCATTGGAAATCCGGGAGCAACCATCTCGCCGTCATTCGATACCCGCTCGGAAACGTAACCGCTCACCGGGGAGGCGATGCGCGTTTCTTCGTGGTAGGCAATTGCCTCATTCATCTGGCCATGTGCGGCTTCAGCCAGTTGCGTGGCAGCGGACAGATCCTGCTTGCGAAGGTTCACCTGCAGCGAACCGTCTTTTGCCAACTGGAGAGCGCCCTCCGCGGCGACAACGCCCTGGTGCGCCTGCTCAACCTTTGATTCGGCCGCGCCCAACTGGGCCTTGGCTGCAAGATACTTGTACTCGATTTCCTGTTCGGTCTGTTCCGGAATCACTCCATCCTCAAACAGCCCTTTGAAGCGCTTGTAGGTATCCGATGCGGTCTTGTAGGCGGCCTGGGCCGCATTGAGGCCCTCCTGCGCCTGGCGCACGTCTTCGAGGCGCGCGTTGTACTGCGCCTGAGCCTCCTTCAACTGATCGGCATAGGTGAGCTGTTGCAACGTGACGGCCGTGCCGGCCTGCGACACCTTGGCCAATGCGGACTGGTACGCGGCCGTCGCTTGCTCGACCTTGGCATCCAGTTCCTGCGACTCGAGGATCACTAGCGGATCACCCGGCTTGACCGGCGCACCTTCGTCGACGAGCAGCTTCTGAATGCGCCCGGGGATTTTGGAGGAGACGCTGATTTCGTCGCACTCAATCGTGCCGTCAACAATGGTGGTGGCCGCGGCGCGGCGATGATGCCAATAGGCAGCCAGACCAACGATAACGATGATAGCGGCAGCGGAAATCGCTGCGGTCCATTTCTTGTTCACTTTTGAATCCTCGCGGAAACTTCGGCAATATCGCCTTGGTAGCGGTGGATACTGAGATAGTCCAAGTCCATCTCGTAGAGAGCCTGTTGCATACCGATTTGCGCTGCGGTGAGCGACACATTCGCGTCCAGAACCTCGAGGCTGGTTCCGGTTCCGACCTCGAAGCGCTTCGTGGCCAGGCGCAGGCTTTCGGTTGCCAGCTCGGCCGCCTTCCGGGCCGAGGCAAGTTCTTCTTGCTTCGACTCGAGATCGAGATAGGCGCTGCGCACTGCCAGCCGGATCTCTTCCTCGGCGTGGTGATACTCAAACTCGGAAGAGCGCAACTGCGAACTTGCCTCAGAGACGCGGGCCTGACGTTCGCCGCCGTCAAAAAGGTTGAGCGTGACCCGCCCTCCGACAAACCAGTGGGGATCGGTCTGCGCCAGCTTGTTGGTGACCATCTCCTTGCCCCCGATGGCCGTCACTTGCGGCAGATAATCCGCTTCCTGTGCGTGGACTGCGGAGTGGCCGGCCGCAATCTTCTCGTTCAGCGCCTTCAGGATCGGACTGGACTGAACGGCGGCGCTCATTGCCTGGTTTAGATCGGTTTCCTCGCCGATTTCGAACAAACTGCCGTCAATGGTCACCGGCGCCGCGTCTTCGAGCGCGAGAGACGTGCGGAGAGCCGCCTCAGCGAGTGCCTCCTGGTTTCTTGCTTCGGTCAGGCGTTTTTCCTGTTCTGCAACCGCTGCTTCGGCGCGGATGACGTCGTATTTTGCAGCCGTGCCCTGCCGGAAGGCCGACTCTGCGTGTTTCAAGTGCTCCTCATATGAACTAAGGGCCGCCTCATTCAAATCGACGGCCTCGCGCGTGAGCAGAACCGAGAGGTAGTTGCGTTCGGCCTCAAGCACGGCGTCGTCGTCAGTGTCGCTGGCTGCGGCCGCGGCGGCTCTTGAGCCGGCCTGTGCCTGGTGAATCGAACTGGTGATTTTGCCGCCGGTGAAGAGCGGTAATCCGGCTTGCAGATCGACGTGCAGGTTGTCTTGTGGCGCCACAGGGGTTTCTAGCGACTTCAATCCGAGAACGGGCACAAGGGGAGCCGGAATGGGCGACTGGATTACGATTGGGTCGTTGAAGCGGAGGTATTGGCTCTGGAAATCGACCCGACCCCATCGCATGCTCTCCGCTCTCTTCGCCACCGCATCCGCCGTTGTGGCGTCCTGATGCGCCTGCTTTGAAAGCCAGCTTCGCGTGCGGGCCAGATCCGCAACCGACGCCAGGTCAAGATTCAGCGGTTGTGCAGAATTTGATGTGAGCACCGGGTTTGCCGGCTCCTGCCCGGAAATTCCCAAGGCAGAAACTGAGAGAAATGTAAGGAGGAACAATCTTGCGACGAATTCACTCGCAAAGATGCGTATAGTTTGGGAATAGGATGCGGCTTGACCAATTTTTGTCTCGCCGCAAGATGGCCGGGCCCTGCTGCAAGGATCAGCGGTGCGGGTCGGAATTGGTTGTATGCCGAGAGAACACAAGCTCATGAGACTACCCTCTTACTGTGAGGACGGGGCACATTGCCTCACGATTGACACGGTTAGCGATGGACCAGGGAACCCGAATGGCCAGCTCGGAGAACGAATCACGATGCGACCCCATGATGATGGTGACAGCATGAACGCGCGTTGCCGCGCGCAGGATGCCCTTGGCGGGATCGCACGACTCGACGAGAAACGTGGCTGCGCCCCTTAAGGCAGCGCCCGGAGGAATGAGAGCGTTCATGCGCTCGATCGCGGACGATTCGTTGTCGTCCTGCGCCGAGCGATCCTTGCCGAGGAGATGCGCGCGATGCGGAGGCACCACGTGCAGCACAAACAACTGGCGTTCGAAGTCGTTTGCCAGCGAGACGGCATACGGCATGGCTTTTGCCGAGGCCTTGTTGAATGCCGTGGCAAACAGCAGCGGCCTTCCCGAATCAGCCGGGTTGTCGAGCCACGGGCCTGGTGCATGAGGGCCAACTGTCAGGACCGGACAGCAGCAACATTTCGAAATGAGTTGCGCGATCGACCCGAAGAACAAACGCGCCACGCCTTGCCTGCCGCGAGTACCCACAACAATCAGGTCGAGGCGATAACCTCGCACAAGGGAGTCTATCTGCTCATCGATATTCCCTTTGAGGACGATTGGCCGCACATCGACGCCGAGCAGTTTGCCTGATTTCGTCAGTTGAGTCACGAGGCCATCGATTTCGCGCTCCGACGTTTCGGCGGCGAGCTGGACCGCATCGGGCCCCACGATCGTGAATCCGATCGAAGATACCACGTGAGCGACATAGAGCACGGCGTGATAGTGGCGCGCAATTGCGATGCCATGCTGGAGAGCCTTATCAGCGGACTCCGTCAAGTCCGTAGCGACCAAGATCGATTTCAGCTCGAGAGGCTTGAGCGGGATGCATGGACTAGCCATGATGGCAACTCCCAGAGTGTGTCTTGTGAGGAGGGAGGGCCGAGCGCGAGTCAGCCATTCTCAGGTGCAGGCGTTCACAAATGTGAAGTGGGTAGGAATTGTTGGCGGTGAACCTCACTCCGCGTTTACCGAGCCAGCAAAGGACTTCTTCTCCGGCCCAATCGATATATGTTACCTCCGATAGGTCGACGACCATGTTGGGGACAGTTTCATGGGAACCGATGAATGTCTCCACCTCTTCGCGGCATCCTTCTGTGAGCCGGCCCGACATGCGGAGGAGGTCTGACTCCAACAAATCAATGCGTAGCATCGTTCACATCCTGTTCATCGGTAGTGCAGATGAACTGCCAAACCGCGTAAAGGCGTAACATATTGATATTGAGTCGTTAAACTTCCATGCCTGCGCCGAACGTGGTCTTCAAGTTGGCCGAATCTGGCCAGAGTGGCCGAATGTGGCCACCTACGGAAACGATCGGGCTCGTGCCCCGAGGAGTTGCCAGCCGGCAGCGCCAAGAACGGTGATCACTGACCGGAAGGCTCAGAATTTGCGACAACGGTGACGGCGTGGCAACTCAAGAGGGAAAGAGAGGCGTGGATGATGTCTGAGTACGACACAAGAGCCTCTGAATCCTGGAGTGCCCTGGCGAATAGCAGGTATCACTCGCTCCTGAAGCTCTCTACTGCGATTGCGGCAGATCCCGGTACGGGCGACATGCTCAAAAGCGTGCGAGAGATTTTATCGGAGCTTCTGGCGATCGATGCCGTTCTGCTGGTGCGGCTGGAGGAGGATGACAGAACCGCGCGCTTGCTCGCACTGGACCAGAAAGCCACGACCCCCAAGGTCGATGTGGGCGCCAGTATCAAGTTGACCGGAAGCGCAACTGGTAAGGCTTTGGCGGAAATGAAGCCGGTCTGTATTCCAGATCTCAATCAGGCCATGCTGGTCATTCCTCATCTCGCTGGCCAAGCAAGCTTTGGGGTGCACCGCTGCGCCTATGTCTTTCCGATTGCGACTCCGCGCGCGCGGCTGGGAGCTCTTGTGTTTGCAAGCGCCGAGAACGCTCGCTTCAGTAGCGAGGATGTGGAGCTGATGGCCTCGGCTGCGACGCAGGTGGCCGTAGCTTTGGAAAGCGAAATGGCCGCTGGCGAAGCTGCGCGCTATAGACAGCAAGTGCAGGAAGAACGCGACCGGCTAGAGCTTCTTCTCGACATCAACAATCAGATTGTCACGAAGAAGGATCTGAATGAGCTGTTTCAATCCGCATCCGCAACGATTCGCAAGTACTTTGGAAACGACTGTGCCGGATTCTGGCTGCGCGATAGGGAATCGCATCAATTTGAGTGCGCAGTCCTCGATTTTCCCACTCGCAAAGGACCCCACGACGACAATCCAGTTCTAAAGCCGGCAGGCGACTTTCTTGAGCGCATGGGCGATCGAAATCCCACGATATTGACGGAAAGCGATATTGAGGGAATGTCCGAGGATGCGTCGCGAACGCTGAAGGCCGAGTCGATCAAGTCGATGATCAGCGCTCCACTGGTTACAGCGCAGGGCGTGGTGGGAATGATCGCTCTGGGCAGCCGCCAACCGAACTACTTCAACCAGGCTGACCTCGATTTGTTGCTTCAAGTCGAGAATCAGATGTCTCTCGCGCTCGAAAATGCCATTGCCTATGGAAGGCTAGACGCATTCAAGAATCGCTTGCAGGCGGAAAAGCTGTATCTCGAATCGGAGATCCGCACGGAGCTGTCCCTTGAGGATATCGTGGGTGATAGTGCGGCGTTTCGGAAGGTGCTGGACCAGGTGGCTGTTGTCGCACCCACGCGGTCGACGGTAATGCTCCACGGAGAAACGGGCACGGGCAAAGAACTGATTGCCCGTGCAATTCACAATGCGAGTCCTCGGCAGGAGAGGACGTTTGTGAAGCTCAATTGCGCGGCGATCCCTTCAGCTCTAGTAGAAAGCGAGCTGTTCGGACATGAGAAAGGGGCATTCACAGGTGCGTTCGCTCAAAAACGCGGGAGATTCGAGGTTGCTGATCACGGCACACTGTTTCTTGACGAAGTAGGCGATATTGCTCTTGAACTGCAGCCCAAGTTGCTGCGCGCCCTTCAGGAACAGGAGTTCGAAAGAGTGGGAAGCAACCGCACCATTCGCGTCGATGTCCGGCTCATTGCGGCAACGCATCAGGATCTCCGGGCGATGATTGGCGAGAATCGATTTCGGGAAGATCTGTTCTACAGGCTAAACGTATTTCCCATCGAGATTCCACCGCTGCGGAAACGGCGCGAAGACATTCCACTGCTGGTGCACTATTTTGTCTCGCGGCTTTCGCGCGAGATGCAAAAGACCATTCGCCGCATTCCCAGGGACGCAATGGACGCCCTGACTAATGCTCCCTGGCCCGGCAACGTGCGCGAGCTGGAGAACTTCATCGAGCGGGCGGTCATTCTAACCAATGGTGAGGATTTGCAGGTCCCGATCAAGGAGCTTGAGGAACCGGCGTTGGTCGGCATGCAAGCGGGGGCGATTCACGCCGCTCCAACGTTGCGTGAATCGGAACGCAGGGTCATTCTTGAGGCGCTGAAAGCATCGAGCTGGAAAGTTGCTGGCCCCGGAGGCGCTGCAGAACGATTAGGGTTGAAGCGATCAACGCTTCGCAACAAGATGCGTCGACTGAACCTTAGCAAGTCTTCGCCTCCGAGAAGGCCGCGTTCGGAATGAGTGATTCACCTCACAGGTGAGTGGTCGTTCGATTGACACGAGTTTGAAGTCACCGGTTCACAGACTAAAGTCTAAGGTCATACGCGGGGAGCCGGGTGAAATGGCCGTAAAACAAGGGTCCGGCATGAAGAAATCTGGGAGGGTTTTTGGCCGGGAGCAAGAGGCTGCCATAACGATCCGTCCCGGCCTCTATGCACGCGTCTCCACCCACGACCAGCAGACCCTGTCGATGCAGAACAGTGCTCTGCGTGATTATGCCGCCCGGCGCGGTTGGACCGTCAACATGCAGGTGAAGGAAGTCGGCTCCGGCACTCGACAGCGGCAGATGAGGGAGAAGATGATCGAAGCGGCACGGCGCCGGGAGATCGACGTCGTACTGGTTTGGCGGCTGGACCGCTGGGGAAGATCGGTGACCGATCTGCTTGCAACCCTGCAGGAACTGGAGCATTTCGGCGTCGGCTTCGTCTCGCGAACTGAGGCTCTCGATCTGACCGCGCCTGCTGGCCGCGCCATGGTCGGACTACTGGCCTTCTTCGCCGAGTTCGAACGCGAGGTTCTGCGTGATCGGATTCGTGCCGCACTGGCTCATGCGCGAGAGAACGGCAAGCGGCTGGGCCTGCCCCTCACGGCTGGCCTCCGGGCCGATCAAATCCGCAAGCTTCGTCGCGTCGGACTTAGCAAATTCGAGATCGCCTGGTCAACTCGCCGGTCCGCCCGAGGACTGCGGCGGCATCCCAGGATTTTATGACCTTCTCGATGCTCTCGACAACCCCAGCCATGAACGGCATGAGGAACTCAGCGACTGGATCGGCGAGGACTTCGATCCGCAGGCCTTCTCCCTTGACTTAGCCCGCATTTCTCACAGGTTCATTGCTGATTGCGGTGACGATAGACAGGAAAAGTGTTGGAAAGGCCGTCATTTCATGGCATAACTGCGTTGTCGAAGCGTAGTTGTAGCCGTGCGGAGGCGG
>JBEKSA010000060.1:0-12158 GCA_049517515.1 Occallatibacter sp. | reverse complement strand
ACCCTCTTTCGCGGACACACAACAGAGGTGGGAAGATCCTGCGCCTTACGGCGGAACTCCACCCGCAGAGACGCCGCAAACGCAGCAGAACAGCCTGAAGGAGACGTCCATCATCTTCGTGCGGAGCGAGGCGCAGAACCAGGCTGGACCAGCGCCCAAGATCAATTCCGATGACGATGGAGCGCCACGATTGGACCTGACTCCGGGAACGCGCATTCAGGCGAAGCTTGAGACGCAGATATCGAGTGCGGTGGTCGCCCCTGTTGTGGCGGTAATCGAATACACCTATGCGATTGGCGACAGGATCGTCGTTCCCGCCGGCGCGCGTGTATATGGCCAACTCCAGCAGGCCGATCGGAGCGGGCTGGTCAGCGTGAAGTTCGACGAGATCGAGTTACTTGATGGCGCGCGGGAGAAGATCGACGCCGTCGGCACCGGGCTCGATCTAGGGCCGATCAAGGGGAACGTCGAGGGGAAGAACACAGGCAAGAACTTCCTGGTGCGCGCCGCATCGGGGATCGGCTCGGTGCTTGCCGAAGTAGCCGGAAACAATTCGAGCGCCGCTTTTTCCGAAGACGACATGCTACGGGAGCGGCTGGCCGAGAACGTCGGCACTGCGGGCGACTCCGAGGTCATGAACCTCAATGCCAATAGCCGCGTAGTCGTCTCCGTTCCCGCTGACACGAAGATCTACATCGTGTTCACTAAGCACGAACAAACCCCCGCCGAGCTTCATGCGGCAGCCCCCACGGTTCAGTAAACCGCGGCGCCCCACACGCTTCTTTTTCTCGCCCTGGCCCGAGCGCCAGGGCGTTTTTGTGTACGGTGTCAAGTGCTACGGACTGCCTACCTGGGCGAGTTGAACTACTCTTTCATCACGTCTTCAATGCTACTGCGGTGAACGAGTTCTACCCGTCATTGCAACCCCGCACGGGCAAAGATCGGTCCGCATGACCCAGTGTGCAGCTGAGCCATTTACGATCCCGATTGCCCAATTCAGAATTGAGCAAAGAACGGTCCCGTTGACCCAATTCCCAATTGAGCAAAGAACGGTCCCGATGGCTCAGTGTGCAGTTGAGCCATTTACGATCCCGATTGCCCAATTCGGAATTGAGCAAAGATCGATCCCGATGACCCAAAGTGCAGATGGGCAAAGACCGGTCCGAGTGCCTCAGAGTGCGAATGAGCTATTAGTGATCCCATTCGGTCGCGTAGGGGGACCAAGAACCACTTTCCGCCTACAACGAGTGATACGCTGGCTTGGATCAGGGCTATTCTCCCGCGGCATGGAGCAGTGAGTTCTCCGAGCACGGCGTCAGGTATCCAAAGCGCGGAGAATTGAGATTTCAGCAGTTCGAGCGACCAATGGAAGCAAGGTTCGAAATGGGAGAGGTGTTGCTAAGCGCCCGCATATTTGAGGTCTCTAGCCAGTTCCTGGTCCGTATAGTGACGCGGTATCTCGCGCTGGCCAATCAGGTCAGCAAACTGCAGCCGGGAAGTTCCAGCGAGTTCGGACGCCTTTCCAAAGGACAGTATGCTTTGGGCATAGAGAGCGATGGCAAGCTCAATCCGAAGACGCGGCTCCATCTCCGGCACGGGCAGCCGCAGGCTGCTAGTAATGGATTCGGATATGTCAAGATGCAGCGTCATGGATGCTTCCTATCTCTTCTAGCTGATTTTACAAAGAATAGGGCGAAACCACGAATGATCCTGAGCGCGAAAAACTACACGCACTGGCGATCCGGAATCATTTTCCATCTCTGAACCGCCGAAGATGGATGAGCGCCGAAATCACGCCGCGGATCCATCCCGGTTGACGCAGCGATTTTTCAAAGTATGCAATTATAGTGTCTACCTCCATGATTGCATACTCAATTTCTAAGGCCATAGGGTACAGCTAGTTACGGCTATGTCGCTCGCAGAAGAAGGCGTCTCGCCCAGGCGTTAGTTGCCGGAACCAACAGCACACGGGCAAACGAGTTGGCGCAATGACCTTACCCTGAAGCGGCAACCTGCGTTCTGCTGGGCTACGAAGGGATGAAGCGGAACTTCCCGCAACGCCTGCAGATATAAGTGTGTTCCCAGTTCCAGTGAAGCTTAGGATAGACCTCCCGGTTGTAGCGGGCAATGCTACGAAAATTCACGAGCATACCTCCGATAAACGCCACGCCCAGAACCAAGAAAATACCAACTGCATTTCCAATCGTCGTCGCAGATTTAGGATGTCCAAGGATCCTACCGAAACCGGCAAAGCCCCAGAAGAAGGTAAAGCATATTGGTACCGCCCAAAGCAGGAAAGGTCGGGCGTACCCACGAGGACTAGGAGGCGCAACCGCTTGTGCAGCCTGGGATTGGCTTATCCCTGAATTGAATATGCCGGAAAAGGTGCGTGTACCTTGTTGATAGAGGACGGGCGCAGCCACAATATTCGCGGTTCCACATTGGTCGCATTGATAAGGGTTCGGCTGCAATACGGATGCCATTGCGTTTTCCCTGACCTGGCGACACCTTGCGACACCGGGCTCTTCGATTGAGATTTTAGCCCGATTCGTTCAAATTGATCCACAGCGCCAGTACGGCCGAGGCCCGGCGCGCATCTCTTCAATTGCCAAACTCACACAAGCGATTGGAGATAGAGCGATTTCCCATCGTGGTCTCGGCCGGGTTATTTGACCGAGTTTCGGTTTCATCCCATTCTCTCGCTCGACACGGATGCCCAAGAGCAGCCGCGTCCAGGAGAGAAACCTATGAGAACCGCACTGGCCTTCTGGCGGCGCTCCCGAGTGTCCGCCTCAACATCCGCACGCGTTCATTATCGTCCCGATGAAATCGACTGGATGCACGTTGCCCTGAAGTTCGGCCTGGGGCTCTTGCTTCTGGGAAACCTCGCCGCACCCTTCGCAGCCAGAGCCCAGAACCTGGGAACTTCTCCCCAGTTCGGCCAGGCCGTACAAGGACAGCAGGCGACCACCGTCGAAGGCACGGTCCTCAACATCGTGAACTGGGGATGCAACGTCATCGCTCCGGTCATCGCCGTGGCCTGCCTGGGGGTCGCCGGATGGCATTTCAAGAGCGGCCGAGGCTACCTGGGCTGGGGCGTAACCGGTGTGGCTCTCATGGTGATATCCGGTCTCGGACGGATGGCCGAGGGTTTCATCACCCAGGCACAGGGCATTCAGTAACTAAGGCAAAGAGCAATGCAGGCGCCACAGTTCCTCCTCGACCTTCTCCAGCTGCTGCTCGATCTCGCGGTGCCGGCTGCGTTCTGCACGCTGGCTGCCGCGGGAGTCAGTCTGCGGCATGAAGGCGGGATCAACTTCCACGTGAATGGCCGCACCGGCAAGTGGATTCTGTGGACCATCGTCCTTCTCACGCTTCCGCAACTGTTGTCGTGGGTTGCGGCGCAAGGCATCAATATTCCGTCCGCGAGCGGATCTGTGGGAACGAACTGGCTGGCCAGCATGGAGGCGGTCTTCAAGAACTTCGTGAACCAGATCGTTGTCGCAAAGCTCGTTCCGGTGATTGCAGCGTATTTCGTCCTGAAGGCAACGCTCGATGGAGCGGCGGGAGAGAATCCACTCGGCTCGATCGTGGCCGCGCTCTTCCTGATGTCCTTGTCGGCCACGATGCAGCTTATGCAGGGCTGGAATTCGGGAGGGCAGTACGCGATGACCGATATGCTGACCTCCCTCTGGAACTACATTGCCGGGCAGATCATGCCGGCCGCGGCGGGACTGGCATGTGTCGGAGCCGTCATCAACTTTGTCCGGCACAGGCCCTGGGCCAGGCTGGTCTTCGCCGCAATCTCTTTTCTGAGCGTGAGCGGTCTTCTCGCGCTCTTTCAGGCGATGGCGGCCTGAGGAGAACTCGATGAGTCTCGATGGGGCAATCACGAATCTCGCTTCCTGGGCCGGCAACACCATCATGCCGACGATGGCGGGCCTGTTCTTCGCGGGAGCCGTGTATCGCTACAGCAAGGGTGCCCCCTGCGAGCAATTCCTCTACGGCGGTTTCGCATCGCTGATGTGTTCGGGGATGCTTCGCGCCCTGGAGGGGTTTGTGCAGAATGCCGGGCCGACAAGCGCGAATGGGTTCTGGATGGCAACCATGAGTATGGTGAACTGGACCGCCAACGTCATCCTGCCCATGTTCGCTCTGACGCAGCTTGCGGCGATGGCGCTGCACATGGGCGGCGTGGTTTCGGAGATCTATCCAGGCTCGACCTGGATCAGGAAATTCGTGGCGGCGATCGCCGCGCTGATGGTTTCGGGCATGGTTCGCCTCGCCGAGTCGATGGTGACGCAGGCACACGGGGTTGGAGGGTAAGCGAATGAGTCTCGATCTGACGCCGGTTCACCGCAATCTCCACACCAAGGTGACGTTCCTTGGCCTGGAGTTTGAGGACCTGATTCTGGTGCTTGCGCTCGCGGCGATCATGAATCTCCTCGCCCACTTTATGAGCGGCAACGCGCATGTGTTCGGGATGCCGCTCAACATCTTCATGGAGTTCGTGGTGCCAGCGTTGGCGGTGCCGTTCCTGATCCTGTTCAAGTACGGACGGCCGCGCGGATACCTGACCGATCTGGTGCGCTCGTTTTTTGCACCGAAGGCGTGGTGCGCACTTGAGCGAGATTCGGAATTGACGGAACCTTATCTGGTCGAGGAGGAGGATTAGCCAGTGCGAGCCTCGATCAGGACGAACGCAGACGGCTCGGTCGCCATCGAGCTCGATCTCGACGCGGCACGGGCGGTATTTGCGAGCATTCTCTTCGCGGCGCGATTCCATGAGCGGATCGCTCCGTTGGTAATCGTCGCAAAACAGGGTCTCGACCTCGACGGCCGAAAGGCAACGCGGAGACAAGAACCATGCCGATGACGTATGCGGAACACGAACGGAAGTTGAAGGCGCCGGCCGTTTGCACGTTGCTGCCTCTCAGGGATCTACCCAAAGGCGACAACATTATGGTTCGCACCAGCGGCGCATTTGCCGCTGGCTATGAGCTGAAAGGCGTCCTCGCGTACTTTTCGACCGACAGCGATCGCAACCAGACCAAGTCAATGCTTGAAGCACTGTTTCGCAGTGTTCCCGACGTCAGCATGCGCATTCAGTTCCGCTATGAGATCTCGGAACACCTCGGCGACCTCCTCGACACCTACCTCCACGAGCAGCGCACGGAGCAGTCGGAGGTGATGGCTCTGGATTCCCATCGGCTCAGGATGTGGCGGCAGAAGGAGCGCAGCGGCTTCTTCTTCGAGAACCGGCTTCATGTGTACTTCATCTGGGACCCGCGCACGCACGCGAAGCTCTATCACTCCGCACAACAGAACCGCAGCCTTGCCGGATTCACTCTAAGCCAGAAAAAGGCCATCCAGCGTGCTCGAAAGGAGCACGAGACCTATCTGGCGGAGTTTGAATCCGTCCTCCGGGGCATCGAGGGGTCGATGGAGGCGGCCAGCCTCGGGCCCCGGAGACTTTCGACGCAGGAGCTCTTTGAGGAGCTGAAACACGCCCAGCACCCGCTCCGGCGCGACCGCCGGCCGTGCATTCCCGGTGAAGAGATGGTCGAGTATCGGAGCGCGCGGGAACAGGCGACTGAAGCGAGCATCCTTAATGAGACCGAGACCTACCTCAACATCGACGGCTATCTCTACGCGGTTGTGAGTCTCAAGGAACTTCCAGATGCGACGTTTCCTGGAATGTTGCAGAACTTCTCGACGCTAGGCTTCCCAGTCGTTATCAGCGGACAGGTCGTGATCCCCGACCAAGTGAAGGTACTGAAGAGTTACAAGAAGCGCCTCCAGAAGATGACGGCCGCCCAGAAAGACGCGAACGGCAACTTCAAATCGAATCCCGAGGCCGAAGTAGCGCAGGCGCAGCTTATCCAGGTCCAGCGCGACATCATCTCTTCCTCTCTCAAGACAGCAAAGCTCAGCCTTTCGGTCGTCGTGCGCACGTCGCAGCCGGCCGTGACGCATGGCGATTTGGAACGGTCGGAACGTGAGCTTGCCAACCGGACGCAGGAGGTCCTCAACGCCTTCACGCACATGAACGGCGCGAAGGCCGTGGCCGAAACCATCGCCAAGCGCCGCATTTTCCTCGGGACGTTGCCGGGCATGGCTGAGGCCGACAAGCGTGATCAGGACATGCTTACGTCGAATGTTGCCGATCTCGTGCCGGTCGAGATGCCGTGGACCGGGACGCGGAGGAGTCCGCTCATCCTCTTCGAGACGCCCTTCCGTCAGCTGATTCCGTTCTCGATGTTCGATCCCGATCTATCCGATGCGAACGGCCTGCTGATGGCCAAAAGCGGCGGCGGCAAGACGCTTGCCGCGCAGCAAATGCTGCTCATGGCTGCCCGCGCAAATCCGATGATTTCGATACTTGAGCGTGGGGATTCGTACCAGCCCCTGGTCGAATTGATGGGCGGAGAGATGATCGAAATGTCGCTCGACAGCGATCAGACCATCAATCCGTGGGATCTGCCGAGAGGCGAAGACAGGCCCTCGAACGACCAAATCTCCTTTCTCAAAAATCTCACTCGCCACATGCTGGGCGAGAACACGCCGTCCGATCTCGACATCGACCTGCTCGACAGCGTCCTGCTCGAAGCGATCGCCTCGACTTACAAGCGCTGCAGCGCGAAAACCTCAAATCCTATTCCGCTCTTCGGGGATCTGGCCGCGGAACTGGCGCACTGGCAGGATCGGGACCGCAACCAGAAGATCAACGCGATGGCGCAAATGGCTTCGACCAAGTTGCGCGCCTGGGTCGATGAGGGGCCGTATGCGCGCTTGTTCGATCGGCCAACGACAGTCCAGCTGAATAATCCGTGGCTCTACTTCAATGTCGAGAAGCTGAAAGACGATCCACGGCTGGAGCGGGCCATGAGCCTTCTCATCGCGCACACCGCCACGTACCGTGCATCAGGGGTGAACGGCCAGCCGAGCATCGTGCTACTCGATGAGTGCTGGGCGCTGCTCGAATCGCCGATTCTTGCAAGTGTTGTGGTGCAGCTCTTCCGCACCGCGCGTAAGCGCAACGCCAGCGTCTGGGGCATCAGCCAGACGCCGGAGGACTTTGTGGGAACTCCGGACCGGCCCAACGAGCATGGCGCTGGCATCGTCAAGAACGCAACCACGAAGATTATCGGCAAACAGCCTGGGGATATGACGGCGCTCCGGGAGCACGTTCATCTGAACGAGACCGCGCTCAACCAGATCAAGACCTTCGCCCACCCGAAGAAGGGCGTGAGCGCGGAGTTTCTGATTGCGATCGGGGAGAAGGCGGAGTCCACGCACGCGATCCGGATCGTGCCCAGTGCCGTGGACTACTGGATCACGACCACTTACGCGAGGGAGCGAGCCTTTCGCAAGTGGTGGTTGCGGCAGCGCGGGCAACTGCCGTTGATCCAGGCCTATGAGGAGCTCGCCGCAGAGTATCCGCGGGGTCTGGCGGAACTGGCGCCCTTGCCGGTTGAACTATCGGGAGAGATGCAGGAGGCGATGAGCCAATGACAGAGATGAACCGACCCGAGACGGAACTGCTTTTGAATGGTGTGCCATATAGTGGCGAAGCGATACGCGATCGCAGACCTAGCGCTCGCTGGAACAGACGGCTACTTATTGGCGTCCTCATGATCGAGACATGCTTCGTCGTGCCGAAATTTGCCCACGGGCAATTCCTCAGCATATTCAACTCGATCTTCAGCTCCATTCAGAACGACATCGGTGGTTCACTTAGCGCGATTAATCAGATTGCTCAGCAAATGCAGAAGCTATACCAGACAACGGTCGCGCCTCTCGCGGCCCTCAATCAGGCCCGTGGGTTCGTTGCAAACTCTATCAATACCTTTCGTGGCCAAATGAATCAGGTATTCAACACGCCCTTCTCAAGCGCCGTGACTCCGGGACCACAACAGTTTGAGAGTATCCTGCATAGCCGGCTGTCATCAGAGATTCCAGCACTGCAGACAAGCTTCATTTCAAACTACGGAGCAATCCCACAAATCAACTCGGCATCGCCGCAAGACCGCGTGATGATGGACGTGGACGACGCGTTGGGACAAGAGAATCTCAAGACCACCCTGGTTGCCGATCAGGGTGCAGACGTCATTCTTCAAACTGCCAACCAAATGGAGAACCAGGTTGCGCTGAGCACGCCCGGCTCCAATCCCTTCCTGACCGCCCAGGCGCAGGTCGCCAACCTCCGTTGCCAGGCGTATATGCAGAAGATGCTTGCGGCGGAGTTGCGCCAGGAGGCGGGCCGCATCGCCCACGACAACGTTCTTGTGAAACGCAGGACAGCCGCAACCGGCGGAATTAACAGCCTCATCACCGGGGCCCTGACAGCTCGATAAGGAGATTTCTTGTGACAGATTCAAAGAAGAACCCGAACAAACTGCATAGGTCGTTCTTCTGGCGGCGCAAGCCTGATATCTTGCCGGAACTGACCGAGTCCGTCATCGGCATGGATGCCAGCCAGCACAGTGCACGGCCATGGTACCGGGCCTCCCTCCTGAAAGTGGCAGTGGTTGCCCTTGCGGTTTTAGCCATTCTCCCGACGCGCGCGAATGGGCAGTTCGGTGTCGACGTGGCTGCGATCCTGGCGGCGCTGTCCCAGATGCAGTCGCTGATGAACAACTACATTGTTGCGCCGCTCAAGACCATCAACCAGGTCGAGCAAAGTGTGGCGAACTATGAGCAACAGGTGATGTATCCGCTCGCGGCCATCAACCAGGCTAAGAACTCGGTCATCCAGTTCGAAAGTCAGTTCAGCCAGATCGGCAATCTCTTTCATGTCAACGTCGCGAGCGCCACTCTGCCGCAGTCGCAGAATCTCGAAACCCTTCTACTTTCGCGCAATGCGGGAAATGTACCCAGCGTATCTGGCCAGTTTCAGAGTGTGTATGGCGTCGTGATGCCGCCGAATGCAGCATCCCCGCAGATGAGAACGATGACTGACATGACCGATGCG
This sequence comes from Occallatibacter sp., assembly GCA_049517515.1. GTDB lineage: Bacteria > Acidobacteriota > Terriglobia > Terriglobales > Acidobacteriaceae > Telmatobacter. Next base: position 3,184 of record JBEKSA010000060.1, on the reverse strand, counting down.
CAGGCTCAGGACGCAATGAAGCGGGCGATTGAAATCGACGCCCTCGCGGACGCCGAGCTGGCTGAGGCCGACCAGATGGGTCAGCAGATTTCACAGGCTGCTCCCGGGAGCGCCCCGATTCTCGAAGCCGAGGCCGACGTGTGGATGGTGCGGGCCAACGCCTACACCCAGGCGGCATTGGCAGAGCTGATGCGTACGCGCGGAATTGACCTTGCCAATCAAAGCGCAATCTCGAAGCTTGCGACCACGGACAACACGACCAATAACGGTCTCATCAACGGAGCGCTGACCAACAGGTGACAGGCATGGTGTTCGCCAGCTTACATCCCGCCTTGATGCTCGCATTCTTTCAGGCGACGCAGCTGAATCTGTTCGAGAGGTTTCTGACACAGGCAGTGTCAGGGATCGACTCGACCGGTATTACCTCCGGGATGCAGAACGTGGCGTACGTGGTCTTGGTGGTGGGATTTCTGTGGCAGGTCTATCAATCGGCCCTGCACGGAGGGGATGTGCGCGGACTGGGCACGAGCCTCATCAAGTACGTCATCACAGCGGTCATCGTGATGAACTACGGCACTGTATTTACTACGATCAACCAGGGATTCGTCAACGCGGGCAACTGGGTGAGCAATGCCTCGGGTGCCGGGGCCCTGTTCGAGAACTGGAAGAGTGATCTTCAGACTCAGTACAGTCAGCAGGGATTTCAGCAGATGTGGGGTCTGATCACTGGGTCAATCGCGGGCCTGGTCGATGGACTTTTGATTCTCGTGGCATATCTTTTGTATCCGATTGTGATTGTTGTCTTTGGCTTTTTCTACATCTTCTACGGCAGCATTCTGTATATTTTCGGGCCGATCGTGATTGCCCTGATGCCTCTTGGAGCGGCCAACCGCATCGCTAAATCCTATGTCGAGAATGTCTTCATATGGAATGCGTGGCCCGTTCTCTATGGCGGGTTTGGCGCACTACTGAGCGCAGTTCAAATGGGCCAGGTTGGGCAGATGCTCAACCAGAATAATTTCCTTGGGGGTCTGGGAAATCTCGAGGGCTCGTTTCTGATCGGCATCGTCAGTATCGTCTATTCCCTGGCGATCGCCATCATCCCATTCATTGCCAAGCGCATCGTGAGCGGCGACGTGGGCAGCACTGCGGTCGCAATGGTGGGCACGGCAGTCACCGCGCTGACTGCGGGCGCAGCCGGGATCGAGGGAGCGGCGGCCGGAGTAGCGGCGGCAGGAACAGGTTCAGGAGGCGGAGCGGCAGCAGGAACCTCTTCCGGTGCAGCGACTGCGGGCTCTGCGCGAGCGCTCACCGCGTCGGCTGGCGGAAACCAACCCGCGCCACCACAGCAGGCTCCCATCACTTCTTCGCCAGCAGCAAGCGGCTCTGCGCCCCAAGATGGATCTCCGACTCTGGAGGGCCATGCGGATCAGATTCGCAGCTCGATCAGCGACGTGATGGGCACCGATGGCGCCAGCGACGAGAGCGGTGGAGCGGTCGCCGTGGCGGCCGAAGACGCCGGCGCTCCGCAAGGCCAGTCGAGCGTTGGAGCCGCCAAACCCAATGCCGGCTCCAGACCGTCGGCATCAACGAGAAGAGGGCCGACTGTGCATCGTTACAACCTAGGCACATGGAGCGCCTACCATGCCGCGCGGATCGCGGCGCGCACCATAGCGAACGCAACAAGCCATCAGGATTAGGAGGACCTATGAAGACCAGCACAGTCGCCGTAGACGATTCGGTCATCGCCAGACCGAAGTATTACGAGATGGATGGAGCGCTCCGTGCGAACGCGAACCGAGCGTGGCTGCTCGCATTTCTGACCATTCCGATCGCTCTCGTCGCAATCGGGTTCGCAGTCTTTGTGCGGCTGCAGCCGCCGACAGTCATTCGCATCGGCCCCAACGGCGACGCCTCCGTTCTGGGTAGGCCCGCAAAGGGCGCTATATCGGATCTTGCTACCGGCGGGACCGATCAATTCCTCGACGAGGCCTTCGTAAGGCGCTTCCTGACGAGCTACCTCAACTATTCGCCCGCCGACGTGGACGACCACTGGGCCGGAAGCCTCAACATGATGACACGTAACCTGCGCACATACACGCTGAAGGCGATGGCGGACGACGATACACGCGGCAAGATCGACGACGGCCAGATTCAGTCTGTGTTTCATCTGCGCGAGATCGACGCGGTGCCAGGTGAGCCGCTCGCGTACGTCGTGTACGGCGTCAAGGATGTTCACCATCTGTCGAAAGGCGCCGAGATCACGGACCACTTCGTCAACGAGTACCGCGTGCGCCTTATCGCGGACCGCCGGTCCGATGTGAATCCGGATGGGCTTTGGATCGCGGAGTACAGCGAACGGCCGATCGATGGCGAACGGCAGAATCAAATTCTCAGTGCGCCGGATCTTGCCACGGCCGGAGACGGCACGGCGAACAAAGGAGGTCAGTGATGGAAAATGCACTCGCAAAAGTGGCGGAAATGCAGCCACCGGCAGAATCCGCGGAGCCGCAGCGCCACCGCAGGACGCGCCAGCAGACAGAGGAGGTTGTTCGATACTTTCTCGCCAAGGAAGGAACATCGATTGAGAAGCCTGAACTTGGGGCGGAAGTTGCCAGCGAAGGAGAGGCTCTGATCAAGGCGTTTCAGTCGAAGAACGGCGTGATCTACACAGTCCTTGCCTACAAGGCGGAAGCAGAGATACAGGGAGGATCTCCGACATTGGTAAAGCGGCCCCTGCGCAAGTAGGGCGCCGACATAAGTAGAAGCGGTCAGCACGGATTCAAAGAGGGGACAAACCTGAAATACGGCTCATGTCGCCTCCTTTGATGCCTTATCGCCAGAGCGATGAGGAATTCCGCTGACCCGGTTTGCATTCTCAAGCCTGGTTCGGCCAACACCCCACCCCTAACCCGGGCGGCCAGGCGAGAGACAAGAATCCGGCGTCAGCCAATCTCTTGTCACTTCGTCTTGAAGCGCCAGACAAGTGAGGAGAACATGACAGCGAACAGGACACAAAATGCGGCACTCGATCAACTGCTCATTCTTGAGTTGCGAATCGATGCGTCCGGTGAAGTGACCCGCAAGCCAACCAGACTCGGACGGAAGGACACGCTCGAAGGGAAGCTCCTCGGGCAACTCTATCCGGGTATCCGAGTCGCGCGCGTCAGCGTGCCGTATGAGT
>JBEKSA010000059.1:0-13896 GCA_049517515.1 Occallatibacter sp. | reverse complement strand
ATTGTGTCAATCGCTTCAGGCCATGTGAAGGTGTATTTGCGCTGCGCGGCGCTCACTAAGCGCCAGTGTCCCGTGAACGGGCCGCCCATGATGACGCCATTCGCATGAATGACGACCGAGCCGTTGTTGAACCAGTGATAGCAGCCCACGATGGGATCGGCGGCGGTTGTGCCGGTTGGGGCAGTGGGGCCGGTGGTTGGAGTAGGGCGGGACGCGGGAATCGGATTCACGGCCGGGGCGGGCGGCGCCGGCGGCTTTGGCTTGAGCAGAATGACTCCAAGAACAAGCGCCGCGACGACGAGCAGGGCGGCGGCGCCTATCCAAATCGTCTTTGACGGAGCTGGACTGCCAGCCACCGCGGGTGCTGTGGGCCGAGGGGTTGGCGGATTAGCTGGCGTAGGCTGAAGCATCGCTGTTGGCGGTGGCGCGGCGCTCGCACCCACCGGCGGTGGAATCAGCTTTTGAACGGTCCCCACCAGGTCGTCGAGATGCTTTTCCAGGGGAGGCGTCATGGCGGCGAGCCAGGGGACTGAGCCGATGAAATAGTCGAGCGATTTTCCCGGCATCACATCTTCAATGCGGAAGGGCAGGATGACCACGCCGTTGCTGACCGCGCGCTCCACTTCCTTGGGAATGTGGCCGGAGGAATTTGCGTTAGAGGAGAGGATGAGCACCATCACCTTTGCGGAATGAATGGCGTCAATGATGGATTCGCCGTAGGATGTGCCAGCCACAATGTCGCGCGGGGCAATCCAGCAGCGAATGCCGGCTGCCTCAAGCCGCGCGCAGACCGCATCCGCGACGAGTTTGTCCTTGGATGAGTGGCTAACGAGGACGTCGAACGGCACGAGGAAGAACTCCTTAAGCGGGGCGATGTCCTATGGATTTGATTTCTCCAAATACCTGGTGAACACGGAAATCATACCATCCGTTCGATCAGACGATTGAGAATCAAGATTCGCCGCCGAAATGAAAGATCACCCGATCGATCTTCATGCACCGCGCCAAGGTAGAGAGGGTTTTCTGCGGCGAGAGAAAGAGAGAGGGCGAGGAAGGCCAGATGGCTCAGTCAGTTTTGAGTGGAAATTGGTGGACCTGGTCGGGATCGAACCGACGACCTCCCCGGCAAGCCGGGGCGCGCCGTCATTTCAGCGCTTTGAATCCATTAAAATTTGGTGGACCTGGTCGGGATCGAACCGACGACCTCTTCCATGCCATGGAAGCGCGCTCCCAGCTGCGCCACAGGCCCACGATTGGCGTGACAACTCCTCTATTGTCGTAGCTTACGGCCTGTTCGTCAAACGCCAGGCTACCCGCCGAATCGGGGATAGGGGCAGGAGCGCGCGAGCGCAGTTGGAGCACAGTTGCGCCCGCGCGCCAAGCCGTCCGGTTCCTACTCCACGGGCGCCGCAAGAAAGTACACGTAAATCAGGAATCCCACGCCAATCAGGCCTGGAATCAGCCCGCAAAGGTAGATTGCGGTCCCGGCGAGCAGCGCATGCAGGAAGATCAAGAGGCCGATGCCGACGCCGATGTTGATGAGGCCGGCGATCTTCATGCCTTCGCGAGCGTGGATGCGCTTCAGCCGCTCATCTTCCTGCATCAATTCGAGGGCTGCTTTGGCCCCTTCGCCCGAGGCTTCGGATACCCGGCGGAGGGTATCCGCCTTGTAGAACGCATCGCGCTCCTTTCGCTGGCTGTCGACCCAGTGAATCACAATGACGAATGCGAACACTACCACAATGATCGCGACCGGAAACAGCATTGCGATCGCCTGGACACCATTCCCTGAGAACATCTTTTCCTCCTCGCCGGGGATCTTTCCCTTGCGATTGGTACGACAAGGGGTAGCGGCGCCCGGTTGCATAATCTTTGCAGAAAGATTCTTCTAGAGAAAATGCAACCGGGGCCGGCTGGAAACGGTCTCACAGGTTCGAGAGGAGCGCTTTTCGAGATGGCCGCAGCGATGAGCGCCGAAGAAGACCTGGCTGATGTGAATCGCGTTCTGGCTGGCGAGGTGCAAGCCTTCGAAGGGATTGTCCGCCGCTGGCAGGGACCGCTAGTGAACATGGCCTGGCGCTACTGCCGCGATCGGGGGCGAGCTGAAGAGATGGCCCAGGAGGCGTTCCTGCGGGCCTGGCGCGGATTGGCCGGATGGCGGCGCGAGTCGAGCTTTTCGACGTGGTTGTTTGCGCTTGCGGCAAACGTGTTTCGCTCCGAGCTGCAGCGGTTTCCCGCGGTCAATGTGCCGCTGGAAGATGCGGCCGAGCCGGCTGGACCTGCCACGCAGCACGAAGGTCTGGCCAGGAAGCAGAGCGACGAAACAGTAAGGAGGGCAGTGCTGGCATTGCCTGCGCGCTACCGCGAGCCGGTGGTCCTCTACTACTTTCACGAGATGGATGTAGCTGCCGCGTCGCGCACGATGGGCCTGCCCGAGGGAACGATGAAAGCGCGCCTGGCGCGGGGCCGCGAGCTGCTGAGAAAGCGGTTCCCGCAACTCAACGAACAAAGCACGCCGTTGCTGAGCTCGACTCTTCGGGCCAAGAAGGAGGTCCTGCAATGAAACCCAATGTGAAGCCGGAGACGAACTACGACGCGATCGACCACATTCTCGCGGCCGAGGAAGAGTTGATTCCCTCATCGGGTTTTGTGGCGGCGACGATGGAGCGTGTGCGCGATGAGGCCGCAATGCCCAAGCCGATTCCCTTCCCGTGGCTTCGTGCCCTGCCCGGAATCGTGCTGGCGGTCGCTGTCCTTGGCTGGTGCGGGTTTGGGCTGGCGCGCGTGGGTTTGGCCAATACGCGAGAGATTTCGTTTACGCAGATGCATCTGGCCGCTGCCGGGCGCGCGCTGGAACCCGCCGGATGGGTCGCGGTCGCACTTGCCGCGGCCATGCTCTCCTGGGTTTTTGCGCGGAGGCTGGCCGGGAGGTCGGGGCTGCTGTAGGCCAAGCGTTGCGCAGCCCTTACTCGATGGCGAAGACGGCGTAGACGGTGGCCTCCTCGCGGACGGTCTGGGGGCGGATCTCGAGGGCCGGCATCACAACGACATTCTGTACGGAGGCCATTGAGCTTTCCACTGTCACTGTCTGCATCGCGCTAGGAATGTAGAGCCTTGTATTCGGCGTTTCGTTGCTGGCGTAAATCAAGTCTCCGAGCTTCACGTGCAGTCCATCCGCCATTTGGCTTGCGACTGCGCGTGCCTTCACCAGCGCATTCTCAGCAGCCTTGGCCTGCAACGCTTTTCGACTGGAATAGCGCCATTCAATAGCGCCACTCTGATTTGCGCCAGCTGCAATTGAGACACGAATGACCTCTGCAACAGATTGTGGAGACACGTTCACTTCCCAGGATTGGCGCATAACGAACTGCTTCTTTTCACGCTGGTCTGGCGTGTCTTTGTCGTCGAAATCGGTGTTTCTTTGAACGCCCTGACCTGAACTCTCAATGCTCTTGTCTTCGATCCCAATCTTGTGCAGTGCATCGAGAACCGCGTGCGAGATTTTACCGCCGTTCACGTAGGCAGATTTGGAATCCGCATCGTAGATTTCGAAACCGACGGTGACAGCGGCAATATCCGCTACCGCTGTCGCCTCGTCCGTCGTGCTGATGGCGATGGTCTTGTTTTCGCGATTGATCTGGATGGTCTGCGCTGACACGAAGCCGGCAAAGGCGCAACTGGCGACTATTGCAATCGAGAAGATTCTCACTTTTGCAGACATCTATTTGTCCCCCTCTTTCCTTGAACGCGAAGTATAAGCCAACTTGCGCGGGAATTCCTCTTTCGCGCCAAATCGCAGGTCGGGAGCGCTTAACTTGGTTTTGAGCGGTGCTTCGGGCCGAATTGCTGGAGCTTGGCGAGGGTGGCAGCGGCCTGGCCGGAGTCGATGGCCTCGGCGCCCATAGCGACGCCCTCTTTCAGGTCGCCGGCGAGGCTCGCCGCTACCAATACAGCCGCCGCGTTGAGAAGAACCACGTCGCGGCGCGCGCCGGGAATGCCTGTGATCACATCGTAAAGCAGCGCTTTGTTGGTGGCCACGTCGCCACCAGTGAATTGATCGATTGTGGCGCGCGGCAGCCCGGCCATCTCCGGCGTGATGCGCGCGGCCTTGAGTTGCGGCTCGCCGGTCTCCGATTCCTCGATGCGAGCCACGACCGATTCACCAGTGGTGGTGAGTTCGTCGATGCCGTCAGTGCCATGCACGACAAAGGCGCGCCTGGCTCCGAGCGCAGCGAGCGTGCGGCCGACGAGGAGAACGCGGCTGGGGGCGAGGACTCCGACAACCTGCGTGCGTGCGTGCGCCGGATTGGTGAGCGGACCGACGAGATTGAAGATGGTGCGGAAGCCGAGCGCGCGGCGGAGCGGTCCGAGGGCTTTCATGGCCAGGTGATAGAGCGGCGCGAAGAGGAAGACGAAGCCGGTTTCGCGGAGACACTCGACGGCCAACTCCGGCGAGAGGTCGATAGGGACGCCGAGAGCTTCAAATACGTCGGCAGCGCCGCAGCGCGAAGTGACGGCGCGATTGCCATGCTTGGCGACGCGGGCTCCGGCGGCCGAAGCAACGAGCGCGGCACCGCAGGAGATGTTGAAGGTCTGCGGGCCGCCGCCACCAGTGCCGACACAGTCGACAAGCTCATCGCGCTCCGCATCGGTGAACGGCATGGGCGTCGAGTGCCGGCGCATGACGTCCACAAAGCCAGCCAGTTCGGGAGCCTGCTCGCCGCGTGTGGCGAGGACTGCCAGCAGAGCCGCCGTCTCCACCTCCGGCACGGCACCAGCGAGGATCTCCTCGAGCACTTCGGCAGCCTGCTCGCGCGTGAGCGAGCCGCCGTCCTCGGCGAGCGGGCGAAGCAGTTCTTTCACCAAAGACATGAAAGAAGTATTGCAGAGCGGAGGCTGTTGAGCGAAAAGCGGATCTTTCGTGGAATTGTGGAGCCTCTTTCTTTCGCCCCTACGGGGCTGGCCGGTCTTTGACGCAGCTTTCCCAGGGCTGCCCCTTTGCTTCGCGAAGTGTTGCCCTGGGCTATTTTCCTGCGCTCCCTCCGGGAGCTTGTCGTTGAGGCCCAAGAAAGAATGTGCCTCATGACGCATTTTGTCACGCGTTCGGACGCCTTAAATCGTGAAATTCCAGCCGAATTCTGCGTGGTAATCTGAGAATCGGTCGAGGTTCTTATCCGTTGAAAATCCACGAATATCAAGCAAAGGGAATCCTGGCGAAGTACGGCGTCGCCGTGCCCAAAGGCGAGGAAGCAGCCACCTTCGAAGAGGCCGTAGCGGTAGTGCGCAAGCTATTTGCCGAGGGCGCACCGGGAGTGGTGGTGAAGGCGCAGATTCACGCAGGGGGCCGCGGCAAAGGCGGCGGCGTGAAAGTGGCCAGGGGGCGCGATGACGCCGAACTGCACAGCAAAAACATTCTGGGCATGACGCTGGTGACCCACCAGACCGGGCCCCTGGGACAGAAGGTGCAGCGGCTCCTGATCGAAGAGACGGCGGACATCGAGCGCGAGCTCTATCTCGGCATCGTGCTTGACCGGAACGAGGGCAAGTTGGTGTTCATGGCTTCGCAGGCCGGCGGCATGGAGATTGAAGAAGTGGCGGCGAAGACTCCCGAGGCGATCTTCAAGGAAACGATCGATCCCGCGGTTGGTTTCGGCGCGTGGCAGGCACGCAAACTGGCCTTCGCGCTGGGACTGAAGCCGACGCAGATCAATCAGGCCGTCAGTTTTTTTCAGGGCCTATACAGTGCCTTTATTGAGACGGACGCGTCCTTGGTGGAGATCAACCCATTCATCACCACGAAGGACGGCAAGCTTTTTGCGCTCGACGCCAAAATGACCTTTGACGACAACGCGCTCTTTCGCCACCCCGACATCAAGGCACTACGCGACATTGCCGAAGAGGATCCGCTGGAAGTAGAAGCGAGCAAGTACGCGCTGAACTACATCAAGCTGGACGGCACCATCGCCTGCATGGTGAACGGCGCCGGCCTGGCGATGGCGACGATGGACATTATTCAGTACGCAGGCGGCAGCCCGGCGAATTTTCTGGATGTGGGCGGCGGCGCAACGCAGGAGCAGATTGAGCACGCCTTTGAAATCCTGCTCTCCGACAAGAACGTGAAGGCGATCTTCATCAATATCTTCGGCGGCATTCTGCGCGTGGACCGGCTGGCGACAGGCGTCGTAGCGGCTACGCGAAATCTGCACGTGAAGGTGCCGATTGTGCTGCGGCTCGAAGGCACGAACGTGGAAGAAGGGCGCAAGATTCTGAAGGAGTCGGGATTGAATTTCCAGGTGGGCGCAACGATGAAGGAAGCGGCAGAAATGGTTGTAAAAGCAGCTTCTAGCTACTAGCTTCTAGCTCAAAATCACCGTTCGGGGAGATGAGGCTTGTCGCAAGATTTCCAGGATCTCACAGTTTGGCAAAGAGCGATGGAATTGAGTGAAGCTATCTACGATCTCACAAAGACGTTTCCGAAGGACGAGATTTACGGATTAACTTCCCATCTTCGGCGGGCCGGTGTTTCGATCGCAAGCAACATTGCCGAAGGCCGCGGAAGGGCTACAGATCGCGACTTTAGGCAATTTCTCAATATCGCGTTAGGCTCAGCCTACGAAGTTCAGACGCAGCTTTTACTCGTCCAGAGGTTGAGGATTGGCAACAAAGCAATGCTCAAGAAAGCGGAATCCCTTTGCATAGAGACTTCAAAGATGCTCGGGGCATTCCTTCAGTCTTTGAAAAGCTAGTGGCTAGAAGCTAGCAGCTAGGAGCTGTTTTTCATGGCGGTTTTAGTCGATAACAATACGCGGCTCATTGTGCAGGGCATCACCGGCAAAGAAGGCACGTTCCACGCCAAGGGCTGCGCGGAGTACGGGACGAAGGTGGTCGGCGGGGTTACACCCGGCAAGGGCGGGACGATTCACGAGGGTTGGCCGGTGTTCAACACTGTGGCGGATGCCGTGGCGAAGACCGGCGCGAATGCGACGATGATTTTTGTGCCGCCGCCGTTTGCCGCCGACGCGATTCTTGAAGCCGAAGATGCGGGGATTCCGCTGATTGTCTGCATCACCGAAGGCATTCCGACGCTGGACATGGTGAAGGTGTGGGCGAAGCTGAAGAATTCGCAGTCGCGGCTGGTCGGGCCCAATTGCCCGGGAGTGATTTCGCCGGGAAAGGCGAAGATCGGCATTATGCCGGGACGAATCCACAAGGAAGGATCGATCGGGATTGTTTCGCGCTCGGGCACGCTGACGTATGAGGCGGTGCATCAGCTCACGCAGAGAGGGATTGGGCAGTCGACGGCGATCGGCATTGGCGGCGATCCGATCATTGGCACGACGCACATTGACGCTCTGCGGTTGCTCAACGAAGATCCGGAGACCGAAGCGATCATCATGATTGGCGAGATTGGCGGATCTGCGGAGGAAGCTGCGGCGGAGTTTGTGAAATGGCACGTGAAAAAGCCAGTGGTGGGATTTATCGCCGGACAGACCGCGCCCCCGGGGCGGCGGATGGGGCACGCCGGTGCGATCATCAGCGGCGGCCAGGGAACGGCGGCCGACAAGATGAAGGCCATGACTGCTGCGGGAATCCACGTCGTGGTGTCGCCCGCGGAGATTGGCGCCACGCTGGCGAAAGTGATCGGCAAAGCGTGAAAAGTAGCTGTTAGCTCTTAGCCGTTAGCTAATTCAGAGCCTATGAAAGAAGTGTGGACAGGACTCGCGGAATTGCTTACAGCGCCCTCAGAACACGGCGACACCAGGTGTCTTACGAATGTCTTCGCTTGGGCCGAAAACTTGCGAAATTTTGCAGAAACCGTCGCCCTTCACCTGGAAGGGGAAGGGATTTCAGTAATTGAGATCGAGAATCCCCATCCCGTGACGCTGGATGAGGAGTTTCCAGAGGAGACAGAGCCGTTCCTCATATGGACTCGGGATCATCCGGGAGAGTTCACGACCACAGACCAGCATTACTATCCTTCAAAGATTATTTGATGGGCTGCAAGGTTGGAATAACAATCCAGAGGCACGGTCTAGAAGCGCGGTAACTTGCCGCGGATTACTTTCAGCCTTAAAAGTCCGTCGAATCTCGCTCTCGCGCCTCAAGCGAGGTGGATAATCGATGCATCGACATGCTCAAGGGGTTTATTGACCGCTGCCGCGGTTGCGGCCCCGTTGCATGCAGTATGAGAGCTCCTTTTGTTGTCATGGTTTTATTTCCCCGGATGATTGCGGTGTGAACCCTCGCTGCTGACGCCGGCGATGGATCGAGAGGGTCGATCTCGATTTTGACCGGCGCCGGGAGAGGATTCCACGGAACTGCGTTGGTTTCTATGAACCGTCCATTGCCTGCGGCGGGCGCGCCGCCTCTTCGCTATTGGTTTGCCGGCTTCAGGCTCGAGGCCGATGGGACGCTCCTGCGCGGGGAGACGGCGCTCGACCTGCCCACGGAAGAGGCGGCGGTTCTGCGCTTGCTGCTCGTGCGGGCGGGCGAGATCGTGAGCCCGATCGAGCTTAAGCGCGCCGTGTGGGGCGAAGAGCATGCTTCGTGCGAGGTCGTCGCGAGGTGCGTTGCTTCGCTCCGGGAGCGACTGCAACCCGCGGATTGCATCGAGAGCGTCTATAAGCGTGGGTACCGTTTCTCCGTTGCTGTGCACACGGATGAAACGCGTTCGACCGGCGCGTTGCCGCGGCTTGCAATCCTGCCTTTCGAGATTGGGTACGGCGTTCCGGAGTATCTGGGTTCGGCCATCGCCGAGGCAGCGATGGAGCAGCTGAGCGGGGCCGAATACGCGGTGGCGTCGGTGGTGGCACGGGAATCGGTGTTCACGCTGGCGCGGCGCGGAATGACGCCGCATAAGATTGGCAAGGTGCTCGATGCGGATCTGGTTCTCGGCGGCGAGCTGCATGCAACGCCGGAGCGGCTAAGGTTGCGGGCTGAGATGATTCGGGTTACGGACGGCGCGCAGCTCTGGATCGAAGATGTGATGGTGGAACGCGGCAGAATTATGGAGCTCGAGCGGGAGTTGGTGAACCGCGTGAGCAGCCGGATCCATTCCGGCAGCTTTTCCATCGCGGCCACGGCGACGGCAGATCTTGCGCGCGAGGCCTCGCCGCAGCACAGCGAGGCGCACGAGCTCTATCTGCGCGCGCATCATGAGTGGCAATCGCTCGAACGTCACCGGATGCAGGACGCGATGGGCCGGCTGCAACGGGCCATCGATCTCGATCCGTCGTACATCGCCGCGCGCGCTGACCTTGCGCATCTCTGCGTCAGTCAGGCCTTCTGCGGTTTCATGTCGCCGACAGCTGCCGCGAGCGTGGTGCGGAGAGCGGCGGCGCAAATCCCGGAATCGGCGGGAAATGCGGAGACGTTGCTGCCGGCGATGGGATGGATCCGCTTCCATGTGGACCGGAATCTGCACGCGGCTCTCGACGCGTTCGCGCGCTCCGAGCATTTGCCGCACGATCATCTGCCGCACGATCGGGGGATCACGCGGTTGCGCACGATGTTCCTGCTGAGCCGGCATCGATTCGACGAGGCTCTGGATGTGCTGCGCACGGCGATTCTTGCCGATCCTTATTCGCCGTGGCTGCAGGCGCGGCTGGCGTGGGCGCTGCACCTGGCTGGCGAGGCCGAGGCAAGCGTGGACCAGATCCGCAAGGCGATCTCGCAGTTCACCGAGCACAGCGGCGCTCATTTGTATGGCGCGATGATTTTGGCCTATAACGGCGAGGCTGCGCGAGCGGTGGAACTGGCACGCGCGCTGGCCGCGCGGTCGCCGCACTTCGACCTGGCAACCTCGGTGCACGCATACGCGCTGGCGTGCGCGGGGCGCAAAGAAGAGGCGCGAACGCTGCTGGAGCGGCTGCAATGGCTGAGCCGCGAGCGCTTCGTGATGAACACCTTCGATGCCGCCACATATGTGGCGATGGACGAAGACGATGCCGCGCTCGAAGAGCTCCGCATTGCGAATGAAAACCGCTGCCCGTGGTTTTTCCAGATGCTGGCCGATCCGCGGTTGCAACCGCTCCGTGGGCGGCCCGAGTTTGAACGGATGCGGAGCACGCTGCGGGCGATGGAGGCCGATGCGGAAAAGGGCGAGGAGGCGGGCTGGGCTGCGGTTCGTGCAGGGTAAGTCTGAAAATCAGTGGTTAGTGGTTAGTGGTTAGTGGTTAGTTTTTGAGGCAGCCGCCAGCCCGCCTGCACAGTGTCAGATATGTCTCCAGTTCAATCTGTCAGGTATGTGCCCGGTCCGTACCCGGCTAGTACCCTCCCCCCACCCCCTTTTGGGGTTAAGGGATTTGTTTTCAGCCACTTGTACCCTTGAGCCCCGCCCGTAAGCCATTGATTCCAAAATGGTTAAGTCTCAAAATCGTCATAAATAAAGGGTTACGGCCGCTTTTTGGGGCTTTTCCGGCAGTTTGTGCTGCATCGTGACGCCAGTTCTCGGTTGTCAGTGGACAGTGGCCGGTGGTTTCTGGTGAGTTCCCTTCGGCTCTGGAATTCCGATTTGCTTTGAGTATGCGCCGGAGGGCCGAAATGATCGGCAAACTTCGGATGGGAAATATTTGGCGTGGAATCAAGGAGATGCGGGAGGGTGAGGAGGTTGGCAAACTTGACTTGCTGCTGCGACCCTCTGAGGGGTCTTTGAAATTGGAGGGCCGGGCGGGAATTGAACCCGCGAATACAGGTTTTGCAGACCCGCGCGTTAGCCACTTCGCCACCGGCCCCCTACCAACAAATTCAACACTTCATGAAGCTGCGATTGCCTCCATTGACATTGCGATTACCTCCAAAATTCAGGCCCAAAATAGAAAACCCACCAGCCAGTTCAGGTTCTGGCGGTGAGTCAGTTGGAGACGGCAGCTTGTGAAGTGCTCTAGCCCAGCCATTTCCTCACGCCAGAATGCGTTTGCGCGCAGCAGATCGCGGCGCGACAACACATTTCGGCGTTCACGGAGGTAAATGACTTCATGGCGAGAATGTAACACAAGGCTGGCGGATGAGCAAGGCGATGGGAAGACAATTCACAGAGCGTTCACAGGGGTTCAGTCGGGCTATTTTTGGTTTACCGCTGCGGGGTTCGGGTGCGGCTATTCGGCGTGGAAGATGACGTCGAACAGGAGCAGGCTGGCAGTCGTGAAGATGATGTCGTAGCCGAGGAGCATTTTGATCCAGAGGGAGGGGTCGCCGTCGCCGGTGAGGATGGAGGTGACGGCCTGGACCATGGCGAGAAGAGCGGGAATGAAGATGGGAAAGAGGATGAGCGATAGGAGGAATTCGCGGTTGCGGCTGCCGATGGAGAGGGCGGCGAAGAAGACTCCGTTGACGACCAGAGCCCAGGTGCCGAGGGGGAGAACGAGGGCCAACTGCCAGGCATTGCCGGCGATGTGAAGGTTGTAGAAGACGAAGAAGAAGGGCGCGAGGATGACCTGGACGATGGAGACGAAGAGGAAGTTGGCGATGGTCTTGGCGAGGAAGAGCTCGGTGCCGGGCGAAGGGACCATGCGCTGCGCGTCCATGACCTGGTGGCGGATTTCGCGAGCCCAGGCCTGATTGAGAGCGCTGACCGAGGCGAACATGGTGGCCACGCAGAGGACGCCTCCGGCGATTTGCTGCGAGAACGCGCCGCGGGGATCGAAGGCGATGGAGAAGAGCACGACGACGAGGCCGGAAAAGAAGATCATGGAGATCATGGCGTCGAGGGTGCGCCACTCGATGCGGAGATCCTTGGCGAGGTGGGTGAAGAGGGCGCGGGTCATTCGGCGTGGCCCTCCGGTGCGTTGGGTTGGGCGGCTTTCGTCAGGTCGGCGGTTTGGACGGGCTCGCCAAGAGCAGCGGCGGCGCGGAGATAGTCGTCGGGCGTGAGGATCAACTGCGTGCCGCGGGTGCCGGCAGAGACGCTGATGCGATCGAAGAGGATGGCCGTCTCGTCGACGTAAATCGGGTAGGGCTTTTTGGCGCCGAAGATGGTGACGCCGCCGCGGATGTAGCCGGTGAGCGGCTGCACATCTTTGAGCGGAGCCATTTCGGCTTTGCGCCAGCCGGCGAGACGCGACAACTTCTTGAAGTCGAGAGCGGCGTCGCCGGGAATAACGGCGAAAACGTAGTCGTGCGCGCCGTCGGTGGTCAACAGCGTTTTGAAGACCTGCTCGGCGGGCATTCCGATCTTCTTTGCGACCGTGATGGCCGAGAGATCATCGGGATCGACCTCGTACTCGCGAAACTCGAAGGGAATGCCGAGGGATTCAAGAAAGCGCGCGCCGTTGGTCTTCATTGGGTTGGGCTCCCGGGGTCGACTGATGCGACGCGGCCGGCGTGGAGGGTGATAACGAAGTCGGCGATGGGTGCGGCGAGGTCGCGCTGGTGCGTGGTGAGGACGATGGTGCGGTCGGAG
The DNA here is from genome assembly GCA_049517515.1 of Occallatibacter sp. GTDB lineage: Bacteria > Acidobacteriota > Terriglobia > Terriglobales > Acidobacteriaceae > Telmatobacter. The sequence continues at coordinate 1,496 of JBEKSA010000059.1, read as the reverse complement.
TGGCGGAAGCCCGTGAGGAGCGCGACCATCTGGCGGACGCTCTCGACATCCATGTTGGAGAAGGGCTCATCGAGAAGGAGCAACTCGGGGACGGAGAGCAGCACGCGGGCAAGGGAGGTGCGCTGGCGCATGCCCTGCGAGTATTGGCCGAAGAGGCGATTGAGATCGGGGTCGAGGCCGACCTGGCGAAGAGCTTCAGCGGGAGTAAGGCAGGGGCGGCCGGAATAAAGACTGCTGAAGTAGCGGAGATTTTCCTGCGCGGTGAGCTCGTCGTAGAGCATGGGCGCGTGGCTCATGTAGCCGATGCGAGCGCGGGCCTCGTGGGGCTGCGAGTCGCCGAAGACTCGGACTGTGCCGTGCGTGGGACGGAGAAGGCCGGCGAGAATGCGCAGGAGCGTGGACTTGCCTGCGCCGTTTTCGCCGAGGAGAACGTAGCACCGGCCGGGCTCGAGTGAGAGCGAGACCTGGCGGAGAGCGGCAAAGCTGCCGAAGAGCTTGGACACCTGATCGAGGCGGGCGTGAAGGGGCCGCGCGCAGAGGGTTGAGCGGCCGGCTTCGGTGGCGATCTGGCGTTTTCGGAAATCTTCCGCTGTTTTCGGATCGTGCAAGGTCATCGCTCCCAGGTGCTCCCACCCCAACGAACCCGGCTCTTCGAGCCACCCGTCGTTGGGGACCCCGATTAGGTCGCGCTGACTTTACTGTAGCGGCTTCGCATCAGAGTGTTTCCGAAAACGCGTTCGTCATCATTCGATCAGTTGGCGGCGGTTTGGGCGGAGGCGGGAGGCGCGGACGCCGGAGCCGATGCAGTGGACGGCTTGGTTGCGGGCGGAGCCGCCGGAGTGGAGGGCGTTGCGCCGGGCTGCTGCGGAGCGTATTTGCTGGCGCACTTGGCCTGAAGGACCGTGGCGTGGAAGACGCCGTCGCGGCCATAGGTGCCTTCAGCGAGTGCCTGCGCGTCGTCTTTGAAGGTGTCCGGCGGCGGCTCGGTTCCCTTGTACGTGACCTTGAGCAGATGGCCGCTGGGTGCTTTTGGCGAGTGGCTCTCGTACTCGTTTAGGACGAAGTCGACGTGGGTTCCAACCTGCTCAATGGAGCCGGGCTGGACGAAGCCCTCGACACGAAGATTGCTGTGATAGGCCTTGTCGCCCATGCCGCCAAGCTCGGCGATGGTGACGTAGTAGCTCTTATTGGAGCTGTAGCCGGTAAAGGCAAGCCAGGAAATGGTGCCGAGGATTACGACGACGGCAGTGCCGATACGGAGGGTATTCGCAGAAACTTTCATTGTGCTCCAACTTTAACGATACGAGCCGCGAGGCGCGGGGTCAACCGAGAGGGGTCAAGGATCAGCTGTCAGGGATCAGAAAAGCAGCTTCTAGAGCATTTTAGGAAATGCTGTAGACTGCATTGCAGAGCCTGAACCACGCCCTGGCGTTGTCCGGTGTGATCCTTTTGAGGGCATCGGCAATGGCTTGTTCGAGAGTTTCCCGGGTTCGGGC
>JBEKSA010000058.1:0-14462 GCA_049517515.1 Occallatibacter sp. | reverse complement strand
GTTCCGGCAGCCGCGGCGCCGTCTCCGATGTTTACGTCGATGGCATTCCCTTTGTTCGCGCCGGCGGCAATGGCGATCCGCGCTACGTTTGGACCGCAATATCCGTCGATGCAGTCGATCAATTCCAGGTCCAGACCGTTGGCTACGGGGCCATGTATGAAGGTCAGGGCCTCATGAACTACTCCATCAAGCACGGCGGCAACCAGTTCCACGGTTCCGTCTACGAGTTCTTCCGCAACACGGCCCTCGATACCTGGGGCTGGTTCGGCAAGATTCCCAACGTGGCGACTAACAAGCCCGTCAAGCCTGTTGAGCACAACAATGAATACGGCATCGTGCTCGGCGGTCCGCTCATTCCCTTCGGCTCGCTGAAGCAGAAACTCTTCTTCTTCACCAACTACGACGGGTTCCGCTATTCCAGCGCCACTCCCACGCCAATGAGATTCCCCACCACCGCGGAACAAGGCGGTGACTTTAGCGCGGACGGCATCAACATCTACGACCCCAGTACCGAAGCCGCCTGCGCCGCGGCCAATCCCGCCCCCAACGCCGGCAAGCCTTGCCGCTATCAATTCACGTATAACGGCAAGAACAACGTCATTCCTCCCAGCGAAATCTCCGCCTTTGCAAAGAACATGCAGAGTTTCCTTCCAGCAATCTCTAGCTCGGGGACGGGCAACAACTACGTTGCCGCCAACGCCACCGGCCTGTCCAACTGGTCCACAACTTCCCGGGTCGATTACGTGATTAGCCCGCACGACACCCTCAGCGCATTGGGTGCGGTGGGCCGTCAGGCCAGCTCCATCCCGGTCGGCCAGACCACCGCAGGGCGCAACGTAGGTCCTCTGCCCTACAACTATGGCCAGGCTTACGCTCCTAAGACCGCGGTTTGGACCATCGAAGAAACGCATGTCTTCTCTCCGGGCATCCTCAACCAGGCTAAGTGGGGTTATGCCCGCTATAACGGCCCCACGTTTAACCCCGATGACACGCCGAAATATGCTGCCATCACGATGGGTATTTCCGGCCTCCCGACGGGTCAGGCCTCGAATATGTTCCCCTTCGTTACCTTTCCCACCGGAACGGCCGAGCCTACAAACTGGAATGGCGCCACCGAGAATCGGACCACGGCGGAAAATTACACCTTTCTCGATAACTTGCAGTGGAACATCGGGAGGCACTCCTTCACCTTCGGCGGCAACCTCGCGTGGATGCTCTACAACGTGAACAACGCCACCAATGGAGGCTCCACGCCCATTACATTGGCCGCCGCCGTCACCGAAACGGCACAGTTGAACAACGCCTTTACCGCGTCCACAGGCACGGGTCTGGCCTACGCCAGTTTCCTCATCGGCCAGATCGACAAGGGCAGCTTCACCCAGTACCTGCAGCAGGAGTTCGGTGCGCGCTTCCGCGCCATCTCACCCTACGTTCAGGACGACTGGAAGATGACTAGCAAGCTCACCGTCAACCTCGGCTTGCGTTATGACTTCTATCCGTCGATCACCGAGATCCACAATGCGGAGAGCTTTTTCAATCCGACTCTGGCCAACCCAGCTACTGGCCTCAACGGCGCGCTGGCCTACACAGGATCGGGCGCTGGCACCTGCAACTGCTCCACTCCGGCCAATAACTATTACAAGAACTTCGGGCCACGCCTCGGCTTTGCCTACCAGCTTGACCCTACAACAGTCATTCGGGCCAGCTACGGCGTCATGTTCTCGCACGGCGGCGCTGTGGGCGGATTGAACACCAGCATTGGAACTCTCGGATTTTCGGCGGCTCCTGCCTTCTCAGTAAACGGCTCGGACGTTACAACCATGCCGGGTCTGCTTGCGGGCGGTAGCGGCGCGATTCCTGCCTTTACGGGCGCAACCGGCGTCGCATCCGGTCCGGCGTACGGCACGGGCTACCTCAAGACTGCCACCCTGGGAGCAACCACCGGCACACCGTCATCCATGACGTACGACGATCCGTACTACGGCGGTCGTGCTCCGGAGTTCCTCAACTGGAGCTTCGGCATTCAACAGCAGATGACCAACGCCATGGCGCTCAACCTCACCTATGTGGGTTCGGAGGGCCACTTCCTGCAACTGGATAGTTTCCACGCGCGCGGATTCGCGGCCAACGATCTCGATCCCAAGTATCTTCACTTGGGAACACATCTCTCAGACACAGGAACCACAACCACAACAGTAACGGCAGATTGCGCGAACACGGCCAACAATATCTCCTGCCCGGGCCTCAGCAACTTCACCACCTCGCAGTCGTTGTCCACCTTGCTCAAGCCGTTCCCGTTCCAGACACCATCTGACAACTTCGGCTATGTCGGCAACGCCAATTACCATGCGCTGCAGGCCATGTTGAGCATGCGCACATGGCATGGCTTGACCATGAATGCCAACTATGTTTGGGCCCGGGCCATCGACGACGGCGGCACCTTCCGTACCGGCTATCCCATTCCCGCCGGCACACTTGCCAATCACCCCTCAACCTCCTACCCGGCCGACCGCATCGAACGGACCGTATCCACTTCCAACCAGCCGCAGCACTTTGTTGCAACCGGTGTTTGGGCATGGCCGTTCGGCAAAACTGTTCTTTCCCAGAACGCGGTCGAAAGAGCGATCATGGGAGGATTCTCGTTCTCCGGCGTCTACCAGGCCTACTCCGGGTCGCCTCTCGCCATTACTGGTTCGTCCTGCCAGACCAATCAGGCTGACAGCACTTGCGCGGCTACCCTCAATCCCAACTACGGGGGTGGTGCTGCCCGCCAGAACGGCAAGTGGGGCAAAGGCCAGACTTGGGCAACCTACAACGCGACAACAACGGCTACCACGACAACAGCCGCTGGCCCCACTCCCGCCAGCACGTATATCGTGCCCAGCACGGGAAGCCAGACTGTTGCGGCTCAAGGTCCATTCATCAACCCGGTTACTCCCACCGGCCAGAAGTCGATACTGTCCACCGGCGGCGGCTACGACTACACCTTCGGCGATGCGGCCCGTACCGCGCCGTACAACCTCGTCGGACCCGGCAACTACCAGCTCGATTTTGCTTTGGTGCGCAGTTTCCCGCTGCACCTCGGTGAATCCAGCAAACTCGACTTCCGCGCCGAATGGTACAACGTCACCAACCATACGTTGTTCGCCGTTGCCAGCACCGCGGTGGGAAATGCCAACTTCGGGCAGGTCACCCAAAGCCCCAACCTCAACCGCAAGTCCGCTCAGTTCTCGGCTCGCATCAGTTTCTGAGCTGGCTTTTCGCATGCAATCGTTTCAGAGGCTGCCGGCTCAACCGGCAGCCTCTTTTGCGTGATTGGCTGAAGACTTTAATCTCCTCGCCTGACGGCGTCCGTTTCTACGGAGCATCGATGAAAACCCTCCGCGCTCTTGCCTGTTTTCTTGCTTTCGCTGCAGCCACCACCCCGCCCATGCTCCGCGCCGCCACTCCAAACGATGCGTTGCCATGGTCACAGCGCGCCGCCAATGCTGCCATTGCGCGCTGGCCCGATGGCAGGTTCGCTTCCGAAGGCGCTCTCTGGATCTGGAATTACGAGCTCGGCACCCTCCTCGAGGGCATGGACTCTGTTTGGCTGAACAGCGCCGATCCTCGCTACTTCCACTACATCCAAAACCCCGTCGACGCCCTCCTCGCCCCTGACGGTTCCATTCCCACCTTCAAGCCGGAAGAACATCAGCTCGATAACATCCTCCTTGGCCGCCAGCTTCTCTTTCTCTACCGTGTTACGCAGGACAAGCGCTATCTCACTGCCGCAACCTTTCTATACGATCAGCTCGCTCACCAGCCGCGAAACGCCTCGGGCGGCTTCTGGCACAAGCAGCGCTACCCCAACCAGATGTGGCTCGACGGCCTCTACATGGCCGAGCCTTTCCGCGCCGAGTACGCCTCAATCTCCCATCACCCTGAAGACTTCGCCGACATCACCCATCAATTCGTGCTCATGGAACAGCACGCGCGCGATCCCCGCACCGGCCTCCTCTACCACGGCTGGGACGAATCGAAGCAGGAACGTTGGGCCAATAAGCAAACCGGCGACTCATCCGAATTCTGGGCGCGCGGCATGGGCTGGTACATGATGGCCCTCGTCGACACGCTCGACTACTACCCCGCGAACGATCCCGGCCGCAAACAGCTCCTCGCCATCCTCGCCCGCACCGCCGCTGCCGTCGCGCGTTACCAGGATCCCAACACCGGCCTTTGGTACGACGTCGTGAACAAATCCCATGAAAAGGGAAACTACTTCGAATCCTCCGCGTCCTGCATGTTTGTCTATGCGCTGGCAAAGGGTGTCCGCCGCGGCTATTTGTCCCCTGGCCCGGCCGGGCACTTCGACGCTGCCGCACGCGGCTACAAAGGCATCCTCGCCCACTTTGTGAAAGTCGACGGCAACGACGTCACGCTCACCAGCACCGTAAAGGGATCTGGCCTCGGCGGCGATCCCTATCGCGACGGCTCCTACGCCTACTACATCAGTGAAAAAATCGCCACCAACGATCCCAAAGGCGTCGGCGCTTTTCTGCTCGCAGCCTCGGAAATGGAAACCGCGCAAAATGCGAAGCTCGGCCGCGGCCGCACAGTCCTCGTCGACGGCTGGTTCAACTCGCAGCAGCGTGCCGACGCCTTCGGCCAGCAGGTCTACTTTCACTACAAATGGAACACCTGGGACGAGCCCGGCTACTCGCTCTTCGGCCACATCTTCCGCAATTACGGCGCCGATACAAAGGAACTCGACGCGGAACCCACGCTCGCCAATCTTCGCAACGCGCAGATCTACCTCATCGCCTCTCCCGACAATCTCGATAAGAATCCGCATGCGCACTTTGGCAACGCCGAAGATGCGGCGCAAATCGCGGATTGGGTCAAATTCGGTGGCGTGCTCATGATCATGGAGAACGACACGTCCTACGCCGACCTCGATCACTTCAACGTGATCTCCGAAAAATTCGGCATCCACTTCAACAGTGTTCTCCGCAAGCACGTCGTCGGCGCCAACTGGGAGCAGGGGAGGATTGTCATCGACGGCAAAAGCCCCATCTTTCACCACACGCATACGATCTTCGTCAAGGACGTTTGCACCATCTCCGTCACCAGCCCGGCCCATGCGGTGCTTACCGAGGGCGATGACATCTTCATGGCGACTGCCAAATTCGGCGAAGGAACCGTCTACGCCATGGTCGATCCCTGGCTCTACAACGAGTACACCGACAGCCGCAAGATTCCCGCCGCCTACGACAACTTCGCCGCCGGCAATGAGCTCGTCCGCTGGGTCCTCGAGCAAGTCCCGCGCTGAATAAATGCCGCGTAGCCGTCGCTCGGTTGATGCCTGTAGTCCCTTGACGGCCCAACGCCCAGTACTTTTTCATTGGATGGTCCGAGTGGTCAGTCCACTTAAAATGCGCGAATCCTGTGGCCAGCTTTACACAAACCTGATCCGCGCTCATCAGAGGAATCGAATGCGCTTCATTTCGCCGCGTCTGCTGCTACCTTCTCTTCCCCTTCTTGCTGCCCTCGCTCTTCACGCGCAAGACACCCGCACCGTCACCGAGCCGCGGATTCCTCACGCCTGCGTCACGCTCCGGGCCGATGTCGCCGCCAATCACGGCGTCATCGCCCTCGCCGATGAGCAAAAGCTCTCCACCGCCCGTATTCAGGGTGCGATCGATCGCTGCGCTGCCGGCCCGGCCGGAGCCGCCAACACCGCATCTCCGTCATCGATGGCCGTCGTTCTCCACGCCCACGGCAAGACGAACGTCTTCCTCACCGGCCCTCTCACTCTCCGCCCCGGCGTCACTCTCGTCGTAAGCGAGAACACCGCGCTCGTCGCCTCACGCGATCCGCGTGTCTACGATCTCTCGCCCGGCGCCTGCGGCATCGTCTCCGAGCACGGCCGCGGTTGCAAGCCGCTCATCACCGGCGACGGCATTCCCAACGCCGGCATCATGGGCGAGGGTTCCATCGACGCGCGCGGTGGCGCTAAGCTTCTCGGCCAGGACGTCACCTGGTGGGACCTCGCGCATCAGGCAAAGGTCATCGATCAGCAGCAGAGCGTCCCCCCCATGATCTCCCTGCGCCACGCGGACAACTTCATCCTCTACAAAATCACCCTCCGCAACTCACCCGGTTTCCATGTCTCCGTCAATCAGACCGACGGCTTCACCGCCTGGAGGGTCAAAATCATGACCCCCAAAACCGCGCGCAACACCGACGGCATCGATCCCGGCTCCTCGCGCAACATCACCATCGCCTATAGCTACATTCACACCGGTGACGACGACGTCTGCCTCAAACCTAGTGGCGCCGGCGCCGTCTCAAATATGTCCGTCCTTCACAACCACTTCTACTCCGGTCACGGCATGTCCATCGGCAGCGGAACCTACGGTGGCGTCGATCATCTCCTCGTGGACGACCTTACGATCGATGGCGCCGATAATGGTCTCCGCATCAAATCCGACCCTAGCCGCGGCGGCCTCGTTCATCAGGTTGTCTATCGCAACGTCTGCATCCGCAACGTGCCCAATCCTCTCGTCTTCACCCCGCACTACACCAACTTCACCGGCGATCGCCTTCCCATCTACCAGGACATCACCCTTGAAAACGTGCACGTGCTCACGCCGGGCGCCTTCACCTTTCTCGGCCTCGACGCCGATCACAAGCTCCAGATCAAGCTCGACAACGTCTTCGCCGACGATCAGAAAGACTCGCTCTTCTACGACAAGGACGCCGACATCACCGTCGGCACCGGACTTGGCAATCTTGAACCTAAAGGCGACGACGTAACTATCACCCAGGCCCCTGCTTCTTCGCCTAGCCAGCCGCTCCCCTGCGACGCCCGCTTCGTTCCATTTCCTGAAGACAAAACCGCCCCCGAGATGGCCGGCAAAATTCCTCCCGAAGACAAAACGCTTTACGTCGCTGCCGATGGCACCGGTGACTACTACTCCATCCAGCGCGCTCTCGACATGGCTCCTAAAACCGGCGGGGCTGTTCTCTCCGTCTCGCCCGGCGTCTATCGCGAAGTGCTCACCGTCGACAAGCCCAACATCACCATTCGCAGCGCGAATCCGGACCCCGCCAAAACCGTAATCGTCAACGATCGCAGCGCCGGCCAGAATGGCGGCACGCTCCACTCCGCCACCGTCAACGTTACCGCCGACAACTTCTTCGCCGAAAACATCACCTTCCAGAACGACTTCAACCGCATGCACGAACAAACGCCGCAGGGCTCTCAGGCACTCGCCCTCCTCGTCACCGGCGACCGCGCCATCTTCCACAACATCCATCTCCTTGGCAATCAGGACACGGTCTATCTCGGCAGCCGCAACTGCACGCAAGACACTCAGGGTTGCACGCCAACCCGCCAGTACTTCTCTGACTGCTACGTCGAAGGCAATGTCGACTTCATCTTTGGCGACTCAAAGGCTGTCTTCGAAAATTGCGAGATTCACTCCACGCCTCACAACGGCTACCTCACCGCGCAGTCCAAGCACTATCCCGCCGAGGATTCCGGCTTTGTCTTCGACCATTGCAAGCTCACGGCCGATCCCGGCGTCGTCGGCAACGTCTTTCTTGGTCGCCCTTGGCGCGCCTATTCAACCGTCATTTACATGCATACCTGGATGGGCGACAAGATCGCCCCCGTCGGCTGGAGCGAATGGCACGCCGAACAAACGCACATGCTCGGCACCACCTACTACGCCGAGTACGATTCCTCCGGTCCCGGCGCGCATCACGACGAGCGCGACCCGCACACTCACTTCCTCACCCCCGACGAAGCCAAACAGTATGAGCCTTCGGTCTTTCTGCGCGGCAGCGATAATTGGAGTCCGCTCCAACTTCCACAGCAGTAAAATGGAGTTGATACTGCGGCAAATTCACAAACTCTCGGAATGGGGATTGCGGCCTCGCTGCGAAGCTCTTGGGGGCACATCCCCTCGCAGTTCGCGAACAAACAGATAGCTGAGAGCTGAAGGCTGTCAGCTGCTTTTAGGAGAATCATGAAGACCGTGCTGATGGCTGACCCAGTGCGCTACCCGCGCATGACCACCGAAGAACTTCGGGACACATTCCTGCTCAACGCGCTCTGCGAGCCCGGCAAACTCCATCTCAATTACGTCGATCTCGATCGCGCCGTCATCGGCTTCGCAGCTCCGCTCGACGCTTCCATTGCTCTTCCCACCGATCCCGACCTGCGCGCGACCTACTTCACCGAGCGCCGCGAGCTGGGCGCGCTCAACATCGGCGGCGCCGGCATTGTCACCGTCGAGGACAAGAGCTACGAACTCGACAATCTCGACGTGCTCTACATCGGCCGCGGCAACAAGCAGGTCAGCTTTGCCTCAAAAGACAAATCCGCGCCCGCCGTCTTCTATCTTTTAAGCTATCCCGCCCACGCCGAGTACCCGACCACGCTCGTTCGCAAGCAAGACGCCACCCCCACCGAACTCGGCAGCCTCGAAACCTGCAACAAGCGCACCATCTGCAAGTACATCCATCTCCAGGGAGCTCGCAGTTGCCAGCTCGTCATGGGCGTCACCCATCTCGCGCCCGGCAGCAACTGGAACACCATGCCCCCGCACACCCACTTGCGCCGCAGCGAAATCTACATGTATTTCAACGTCGCCCCCGACGCGCGCGTCATGCACTTCATGGGACCGCCCGCTGAATCCCGCCACATCGTCATGGCCGACAAGGGCATCGTCATCTCGCCCGGATGGTCGATCCACTGCGGCGTGGGCACCCGCGCCTACAGCTTCTGCTGGGGCATGGGCGGCGAAAACCAGGACTATGCCGATATGGACCCCGCTCCCATCGAGTCCCTGCGGTAAAGTCCGCCGTTCGATCTACATCAAACTCCAGCGCAAATCAAAGGCGGCGATCCCCATCAAGGAAATCGCCGCCTCAGTCTTTAGTGTGCCTGGTTCGTCCACCTGCAGTTGCCAGCCCCCGCTTTTGCGCCTCAAGAATCCACCACCGGCCGCTCACCCCGAACGGCCTAGCAGCAAGAAGCTAGGAGCTAGAAGCTAGAAGCTGTTCCTCACGCGTTATACGTCGTCGACGAAACCCTTCCGCCGTGCCCCGTCCAATTCGTGTGGAAGAACTGGCCGCGCGGCTGGTCCACGCGCTCATACGTATGCGCGCCAAAAAAGTCGCGCTGCGCCTGCAGCAGGTTCGCAGGTAGCCGTCCCGCGCGATAGCCGTCGAAGAACGCCAGCGCCGTCGAGAACGCCGGTGTCGGCACGCCCAGCTTCACCGCGTGCGTTACCGCCTTGCGCCACGACGCCTGGTACTTGTTCACCAGCCTCGAGAAAAACTTGTCGAGCAGCAGATTTTCGAGCTTCTTGTTCTTCCTGAACGCGTCCTTGATCTTGCCCAGGAACTGGCTGCGGATAATGCAGCCGCCGCGCCACATCAGCGCGATGCCGCCCATGTTCAGGTTCCAGCCAAACTCCTTGGCCGCGGCCCGCAGCAGCATGTATCCCTGCGCATAGCTGATGATCTTCGACGAGAACAGCGCCCTGCGCACGTCCTCGATGAACTTCGTGCGGTCGCCGACCTTCGGCAAAGACTTCGGCCCGCGCAGAACCTTTTCCGCCTCCGCGCGCTCCTCTTTCAACGCCGACAGGCAGCGCGAAAACACGCTCTCGCCGATCAGCGTAACCGGTTGCCCCATATCGAGCGCGCTGATCACCGTCCACTTCCCTGTCCCCTTTTGTCCCGCCGTGTCCAGAATTTTGTCCACCAGCGGCGTCCCATCCTCATCCTTCTTCGCGAAAATCAGGCTCGAAATCTCGATCAGGTAACTGTCCAGTTCGCCCTTGTTCCACTCCGCGAAAACATCGTGCAGCTCGTCAGCCGTCAATCCCAATCCGCGCTTCAGCAGGTCGTATGCCTCGCAGATCAACTGCATGTCGCCGTACTCAATGCCGTTGTGCACCATCTTCACAAAGTGGCCCGCGCCTTCTTCGCCAACCCAGTCGCAGCACGGCGTCCCGTCTTCCACTTTCGCCGCGATCGCCTGGAAAATCGGCTTCACGTGCGGCCACGCGGCCGGGTTCCCGCCCGGCATGATCGACGGTCCGTTCCGGGCGCCCTCTTCGCCGCCTGAAACGCCTGTCCCGATAAACAGAATTCCCTTCGCCGCCAGAGCCTTCGTGCGCCGCGTCGAATCGCTGAACAGCGAGTTGCCGCCATCGATGATGATGTCGTCCTTCTCCAGGTGCGGCGCAATCTGGTCGATCATCTGGTCCACGGTGTCGCCCGCCTTCACCATCAGCATCACCCGCCGCGGCCGCTTCAGCAGGCTCGTCAGCTCCTCAATCGAGTGCGCGCCCACCACCTGCGTCCCCTTGGCCTCGTTCGCCAGGAAATCGTCCACCTTCGAAACCGTTCGATTGAACACGGCCACCTTAAATCCATGGTCGTTCATATTCAGGACCAGATTCTGTCCCATCACTGCCAGGCCGATCAGGCCGATATCACACGATGCTTCCGGCATACCTTCTCCAAAAACGAAATTCTTTCCCTGCGAAATTTGAGCCTTGATTCAATTCTAACGCAGTGGTCAGACCTCCAAAGTTCACAATTCGTCAAACACCGACGCCCGCAGCGCGGTAGATTTCCGCAATCCAGCGCATGTCCTTCAGCCCTTCTTCGCCCGGCGTGTTCGGCTCGAGATTGTTCTGGACGCAGTGCGAGAAGTGGTCGGCCTGAGCCGTGAACTGGTACGGGTCACGGGAAGGATTGAGCTCGTCAATCACTTGGCCGTCCACGAAGCCGTGCATGTGAACCCCGTCGTAGTTGAAGCCCGGATCGAGCGCGAGCGAGCCTTTGGAGCCGTAAACCTTGAAGTAGCCGCTCGTGTTTGCTCCGTAAGATGTCGAGCAGCTGGCCACAATTCCAGACGGGAAGAGCGTGGTCCACGCGACGTTCTCTTCCACTTCGTTGAATCGCCCATCGTGGTCGATCGTCGATGCCACCGCGGTCAGTTTCGCCGGCTCCTCGCCCGTCAGGTAGCGCGTCGCATTTAACGAATAGATGCCCACGTCGTAGAGCGGGCCGCCGCCGGCCAATTTCCTGTTCAGCCGCCACACGCCAGGCTGGATGTTGAAGCCGAAGCAGCTTGAGATCTCCTGTACCTGGCCGACCTTGCCGTCGCGGATCATCTGGATTGCCCGCAGATGGAGTGGCTCGTAATGGCAGCGATACGCAATCATCAGTTTCACATTGGCTGCCTTGCAGGCCGCGATCATAGCTTCGGCATCGGCGACCGAGGTGCACATCGGCTTTTCGCACAGCACATGCTTGCCGGCCTTGGCCGCGCGAATCGTGTACTCCGCGTGCATCGAGTTGGGCAGCGCTACATACACCGCGTCGATGTTCGGGTTGTGCGTTATCTCGTCGAAGTTCTCGTAGCTGTAAATGGAATCCGCGGGCACGCCATACTGCGCCGCGACCTTGTCCGCCTTGTCGCGATGGCCGCTCACAAAGCCTGTAACTTTGGAGTTCGTAGTGTTTTGTATGCCGGCCATAAAGTGGTAGGCGATGGTGCCGATGCCGATGATCGCGTAGCCGGTTTTGCGAGTCGGGTTCTGGGCGCTGAGCGCGGGCGCGAAGCGGGCCGCGAGGCCCAGCGCGCCGAATCGGGCGAAATCTCTTCGGGTCAGCTGCATGGCTTTGGGTTCCTTTGTGGTGGTTGGAGTGCGGTAGATCGACCGGTTTTACCCGCCGGTTGCAAATCCTAACACACGGGGGGCCCCTTCGAAGCCATGGTTCCTCATATTCAGGACTAGATTCTGTCCCACGACTGCGAGGCCCAATCGTCCGGTTTCCTTCTTCCGACTAAATGCAGGGATTGTGTTCCGCAGGATCCCTGCCCGTCTAATCCATGAACGGGTCGATCATCTGGATCGTGCCGTCCGCGTTGAATTTCAACTCCGTCATCTTCACCGAGCGCAAATGGTTCTTATTCGACAGTTGGACATCGTGATAGAAGAGCCACCATTTGCCCCTGAATTCGACCACCGAGTGATGAGTTGTCCAGCCTTGCACTGGCTTGAGGAAATGCCCCTTGAAGGTGAAGGGGCCATATGGGGTGTCGCCGATGGCATAGGCCAGATAATGGGTGTCGCCGGTCGAATAGGTGAAGTAGTACTTTCCGTTGTATTTGAGGAGCCAGGAAGCTTCGAAGAAGCGCTTGTCGTGATCGCCGGCCAGGACTGGAGGGCCAGCTTCGTCCAGAATAACGACGTCACGAGCTTCATGGGCGAATTCCTTCATGTCGGCTGTCAGCTTGGCAACCTTGGCGCACAGCGCGGGTTTGTCGTCCTGATGCAGATCGGTGTCCGAACCACCGGGATCGAACCTTCCAGTTGCCCAGCGTTGGAGTTGGCCGCCCCAAATGCCGCCGAAATACATGTAAGCTTCACCATCATCGTCTACAAACACCGCGGGATCGATCGAGAAGCTGCCTTTGATGGGTTCCGGTTCAGGCATAAACGGACCTGCGGGTGACGAAGATGTCGCCACACCGATGCGGAATACACCTTCATAGTCGCGAGCCGGGAAGTAGAGGTAATAGATGCCGTTCCTACAGGCAGCATCGGGCGCCCACATCTGCTTCTTGGCCCAGGGTACGTCCTCGACTTTCAGTGCGACTGGATGGGCGGTAGTCGGAGCACCGGGCTCCTCCATCGACAAAACAATGTAGTCGCGCATGGCATATTGGCTACCCAGATCGTCATCGGGAATCCCCGCGTCGATGTCGTGGCTGGGATAGATATAGATTTTGCCTTCGAAAACATGGGCGGAGGGATCGGCGGTGTAAATGTGCTTCACCAGCGGTTGCGACAGATAGCACCGGCCGTTAGGCGCGCGCATCGCATTTGGATTTCTTCTCATGTATCCTCCTGGAGCTGGCGTAAATCGCTGCCTTCCGTAGAAAATGATCTACCCTCCTTCGACCGCCCATACCAGCTGCCGATATCAGCCAACCTCGTCCATCGCTGGCTCGTTCCCTGTTCCCTGCCTTTTCACTCCACGCTCAAGTCGCCGTCCGCTTCCACCACCAGCTTGTCGCCCACAATTTGAATCGAAAGAATCTTCAGCCGCCCCAGGCTCACCTTGTATCCCGACTTCGCCGTCGACCCCGCCAGCGCCGCGCGCAGCAAATCCGCTGCATTCACCTTCATGCTCTTCGGCACCTGGCCCCGCAAGAACGGCCCCAGCACAAAGTTGATTTCTTTCCGGTCCGACACCTTGTCCAGCTGCGCATCGCGGAACCCGATCGTCTCCCCCTCGGCATCCGGCTCCAGCGACACCTCCGCCGGCAGTGTCACCGTCACTCCCAGGCACGCACCCCCTACTCCCAGCCGCGCCCTCGTCTTCACGCGCACCACGATCCGGTCCTGTTCGAATCGCAGCTGCGGGTCCTCGGTCGAAATAAAACACGCCGAGTGCGCATTCCCCTTCAGGTAGTACCGGCCGTCCGGCCCGCTGAAGAGCTGCTGCTTCAGCGTCCGCTCCAGGGCGTCGCGGCTCACTGTCAATTCCACTCCGCGGCTCATCGACACCCCTCCAAAAAGCACCAAACCCGCTGCAATTGCCGGCCAGAGTTTTGCCATAAGAGTATCGTGCCACTTTCCTCCCCGCTGTCGCCAGCGCCGACCGTCACACTCATAAGCGCACTTCCTGTGGGAATCCGGGACAATCCAAATAAAGCGTTCAATAACAATCGGATACGAACATAATCCGCTCTCATCCAACCCCCGCCATAAAGCGCTTTCCTATTGATTTTTGAACAAAATATCCCTAGAATGGAAATGTACGTCCCTCGGGTCCTGTCGCATCCCCAGCCGCGTCCGAGGTTGAACCACGAAAAATACTCCTTTCAAGGACAAACAAATCAATGGCAAAGCGTCGTGGAAATCCGAATTGGGGCAAGCCGGAGCCCATTGGCCCGGTTGTGCCCACTGTTACCTCCTTCGAGCAGATCACGAAGGAGTTTAAGCTGCCCCCGGACCAGTACATCCGGTCTACCCGCCTCCGCGAGTGGGCGCGCCGTAACAAGAATTCCAAATACATCCCTGAGGCCCTCCTCGAGGCCTGGGGATTTGAGATTGAATCGACGTTGTAACATTTCAGCCAGGTCCAACAAAAACGCCGCCTTCGGGCGGCGTTTTTGCTGCTCTTGGAACGGCCGTGGTGCAGTTTCCGGATCGGTGACGATGGTCCTAAAGTGCGACCGCCGACACGAGTGATTATGCCCGCGCATTGATTGTCAGATCGGAGAAGGTCTTTGTACCGGGATAATAAAATGTGTCAAGGGCGGAGTAAAACCAGGCCACTGTGGCGGAGTAAAAGTAGGCCAGTAGTTGGGTATCAAGTTGTTGAGTGTTCGGGGGAGAAGGGGCGCTGGAGCGTAGCGGAAGCGGCCCTTCTCCCCC
>JBEKSA010000057.1:0-14807 GCA_049517515.1 Occallatibacter sp. | reverse complement strand
GGTAAAAGCCTTTTCCGCCCAGCATCGTGTCCAATCTTGGAACACCGCTCGAAACTCTTTGGGTCGGCGCCTTGTGGTCCAGCTTCAAGGAGCTGAGGGGAAGCACCGATAAGCCGGTCTCTCCAATTAGGAAGGGATACTCATTGGTTCCGTGCATGGTGCCCCGGTACTTGACGACGCGTAACCGGCGGGTCGAACTCTGGTCCTCGACGCGATGGTCGAGCAGAATCACGCAGTCGGCGACGTACTCCTCAATTCCCTGACGAGTCAGTTTGCCGTCGCCGCTTTCGGCGGTGATCACGGCGGTGACTCCTTTCGCCTTCAACCATCCGAACAGGCGACGGAGTTCCGAGCGTAGAATGCTGGTATTGGCAAACCCGGCAAAGAGCGACTCGATCGTGTCCAGAACTACGCGCTTGGCGCCCACCGCGTTGATCGCGTTTTCCAGGCGAATGAAGAGCCCTTCCAGATCGTACTCGCCGGTTTCCTCGGTTTCACTGCGTTCGACGCGAACATAATCCATAAACAGATTCTTGCGAGCGCATAGAGCAGGAAGATCAAAACCCATGGAGGCGACATTCTGAGCCAATTCCTTGTCTGTCTCCTCGAAGGCCATGAAAACGCCCGGCTCCTTGAATTCGGTGGCGCCACGCACCAGGAACTCCATGGCCAAGAGGGTCTTGCCGCATCCCGCGCTGCCACACACAAGCGTAGGTTTGCCCTTGGGCAAACCACCCTCAGTGATCTGATCCAAGCCGGGGATACCCGTCGGGCATTTGGAGATTCCATTCTTTGGTGTGGCTTTCCGTTGGTGAATCGACATTGCGAACCTCCGTTATCGTCTAAGAACGCGACGTTCTTTTCAGTAAGCTCCTAGACCCGCTAGACAAACTTGCAGGATGAGATGGCGTCTGACCTGCATCCATATTCTCTATCGGCACAAAGGTGCGAAACATTAGGTGCGGGGCGAGCTCCACCCGACATAGTGATGAGGACAGCGGAGAGTAGCAGTCTGGATTGTTGAAACCGGGTATAGTTACGTGACCACCCCGAACGCAAACTTCCTGGCCAATCGAATCATCCACTTGCGGCTGCTGCGGAGGAATCCTTTTTGACCACCGGGGCTAAGAGCCGATTCCCGATTGGGTCCGCCCCGCTCGGCTGGTCTGTTCGCGGGGATAGCTATAGAGGACAGCTATAGAGGAGAGGAAAATCGGGACGCGCTGCGGCATAAGTCCCGGTTTAGGCGGTTTAAGCTTAAACAGACTTAGAGTGGCAACAGGAAGAAGAGATGATCGAAGCCACGGCGCATCAGGCCGAATGACGCTCCTTGAATTTGTCGATCTTCTCGTTGACCTTCTTCTTGGCATCTTGCACCGACTGATTGATCTTGTCCCGCGTCTCGTGTGTCTTGTCGGTTGCGGCGTCCTTGTGCGACTGTTGCAACTCTTTGGCAGCGTCTTTAGCGTTGCCCCACGTCTCTTTTGCCGCACCTTTGGCTTGATCCACAACTCCCTGATTGGCTAGCTTTTCGTTGCCGACAGTTTCTCCGACGCTTTGCTTTACCTTTCCCACCGCCTGCTCAACCTTGCCAGAAACCTGATCCTTATTCACTGTTCTTCTCCTTGTCGCCGCAAATGCGGCGTTCTTTTGTGCGTGAAATATGAAAACAATCTTAGTGAGTTACTTGGCACAGACTGGCCTTTAAGGTTGCGGACAAAATCCAGTCGTCGAGCCGACCTGCTGCCTCATTCTGATGCGCGAGACACCGCAGATTCAATTCTGCGACAGATGATGGCTAATCGCTGTTCAATTCTGCTCAAGATCGCAGAAAGAACTCGCCATCGTGTCCGAGCCTTTCACGGGCAAGAGGTAGAGCTTCTCGCCTTCCAGCGCAAACCACGGTCTTGAGGCACAAATGTCTACAGATGATCTTTCAGCAAACGGATTTGCCGCCTTATACCCCCAGCCTTCTCCGTTTCTGCGTGCGACAATTTGATGATTTCTCGCTGGTATTCGGGATCGGCCAACTGACGAGCCATGATGGAAAATTTCTCGGCGTGTGCCTCCAGCATTTTGGCTTCGACTTGCAAAGCCGCGATACCACGGTCACGTTTATGCTGCGTTGTCATTTGAGGACCATTCCTGTTTACGGCCGGCCATCGAGAACAAGATTGTGACAGGGCGAGACACGTCGGCATCGGCGTTACTCGTCTGGGTGCGGCATAGGCGGTCAGGCACTTAAAGGCTCCCCTTTGTCAACGTGTCAACGTGAAGGTTCCGGAGGTAGTGCATCCCGACTGAACTCCAGTCAGCTGTGAGAAGTAGTACTACCTAAGGAGAGAACCCGGGAAGTGCGGCATTGGTCGCGAAGAGCGTCAGACGGCGCAAGAGTCGTTCAAGCACGACCCGGAGGTACAGGTAGTTATTGCAACTGCACAGGGCGCAAGGAGACGTCCGCATCAGCTGCGGCCTTCAAGATACCGAATCGGCTGCCGCATCAAGTCTGGCCAGCATCTCTTTTGCGGGGGCGTAGCCTCGAGCGGCTGCCTTCTGTAGCCACGCTCGAGCAGTCGCAAGATCTTTCGAAACACCGTAGCCGCGGTAATACATCATGCCAAGCTCCCATTGTGCAACCGGTAGACCCTCGCCAGCCGCTTTTCGAAACCACGTCGCTGCTTCCGTGGAATTGAGTATCACTCCTTTACCGTCAAAATAAAGTCGACCGATCGTCCATTCTGCCACCGCCGATCCCCGGTCAGCCGCTTTACGGTACCAATACATCGCTTCGCCGTAATCTTGAGGCGTGCCTTGCCCGTCGCGATACATCGAACCCAGAATCACTTGAGCTTGCCGGTTTCCATGTTCAGCAGCGTCTTTCATCCGGTACATCGCCTCACCGTAGTCCAGCGGCACGCCCTTTGATTGCAGGTATGCATTCGCCAGATAAACGTCCGCCCCCAACCATCCTGCGCGTGCACCGGCGGACGCCATATCCACACCGCGCTGATACCACCTCTCCGCTTCGCTCGTGTCCTTGGTCACGCCGTCGCCGTCGGCATATATGTCACCAATTCGGAAATTTGCGCCGGTTATGGCCCCGGCCTCTGACCGAAGATCGCTCCACTGATCCGGCAAATCCGGACCCCGCATGGATGCGACTTTCATGTACCAGCGCAACGCTTCAGTGGGATCCTTGTACACACCGATGCCACGTTCGTGCATTCTCGCAACGTTGTATGCTCCCCACGCCGAGCCCATTTCCGAAGCCTTCAGGTAATGCATATAGGCTTCGCTCGGGCTCGGATCACCGGTCAAACCACTCTCTGCCAATTGACCCAGATAGTCCTCAGCATACCCATCGCCCAGACGCGCGGCAGCCTGAAGGTATCGCAACCCGTTCGCGCCATCTTGCGCAATATCCAAACCACTAGTCAGCATTACGCCAAGGTCGCACTCGGCCCGAGCGTTGCCCTGGCGCGCTGCCTTCTCCAGCCACGCCCGTGACCCAGCGGGATCGCGTGCGACGCCGCGTCCATCGAACAGGGCCTCGGCAAATCTGGTCTGCGCCTCCGCGTTACCCATTTCGGCTGCCTTGCGATACAACTCGGCAGCTTTGCCTTCGTTCCGGACCACACCGGAACCGACTCGGTACTTGTCAGCCTGGGAGAGGAATTCCTTTGCGGACGGTTCAGCGTGCGCGCGGGTCGTGTTTGCCGGCCCGTGTGCGTGATCCCCGTGTGCGCGATCAACGACCGTATGTCCAGCCGGCCTTACGGGTTTGCCCGCCACGCGGGGTTTCGAACGGCGGATCTGGAGAAGAAGATCGTCGCTCGCTCCCGCACTTCGAAGCTCGTCCTCGACCGTATGGGTCAACTCGAAATCAACTCCGTATTGTTTTACCAGCGCAGCCATGCGTGCGTTCGGTACTGCGGATTTTAGACCGTGTTCGACGTCGGCCGCCGAAAGGGGCCGGGGAGCATGTTGGGTCGGTGTCGCCCGGCCCTCGATACTGCCCACCATGAACAGCAATATGCTGGCGACTAGCAGTGTCGTAACGCGCATTGTTTATCTCCGACTAGCTATGATGTCGTTTTCCGCTTGCATCGCTCGGCGGGCGCGCCCCAGGCAAGCTTTCGCAGCGCTGCTGTTTCCGTCGACTTGCAACGCCCGTTTATAGTTGGCAATCGCCGCCGTGTAATTGCCCTTGTCCATCTGCCGGTTCGCCGAATCGATGTAACTCTGTGCGGCATGTGCCGCAGCTCCACGAGATCCCGCTGCGAGTGTTGTCATGCGGTGTGTCGAAGTCGCCGCCGGAACCCTCGGCGGCGCCGCAGTATGCGAGTTCCCACCCGGCTTCGGCGCCGTACGTGTCTTAGCACTACGGTTCGCAGGCGCCGGTTTCATCATTCCGCGCGTCGATTTCGACATCCCCGCAGATGATGCGGCGCGCAAGCCTGCCTCCGGCTGAGATCTGGATCTGTGCTCACTCTGCGCATCCTTCGTCGGCTCGACCGTTCTTTCAATTCCGTTCTCCAGGGCCATGGGTCGCGCCGTGTCGGCCGAATCCAGATGCGTGATCTCCCCGACCGGAACCAACTGGCCAGTCCCCCCGATGCTCTCCTGTACCTGCGCCGCCTCCTCATCGAACGACTGCGGCGCCGCTGCCGGCTGCCTCTTCGTGAAGTACTGCTCCTGCCGTCCGCCGCTCAACATCGACGACGCGCTCGCCGGACGATTCGTCGCCGTAAGCATTTCTCTGGTTGGAACGATGGGCAGATTGCCGGTGATGATGTGCGCGTCACGAAAAGCCCGCCGGCCCACAGTTTTCGGCGCAGAACGTCCAGTGCCGAAGCGATCCGCCGGAAGCGCCGAGATCGCCTTGCGAATCCGCCCATCGACTGCGGCCAGACTTACATTGGAGAACTCGTTGTCGTCGCGCAGTGGGGAGACGACGCGAATGAGTCTTGTGATGTTGATCGCGTCGGTGACACTGACCCCTTTCAATTGCGATCCGTTCCGTCCGTACCACGGATAGAACGAATCCCCCGGGCCAAGTGGCAGCCAGCCCACCGATCCGAACCCGCCGGAAACTCCAGGGTGGCCGCCGAATCCGAAGAACGACACATAGGCCGGAGCCCACTCCGGGCGGTAGTTTCCCTTGCCGTCAACCGGCCCCGGCCACCACATCCAGGATTTTCCATAGAGGAACCAGCGGCCGTAGTGATAGGGCGCCCAGCCCCAGGGTTCACTCGAAACCCACGTCCAGCCCCAGTACGGCTCCCAGACCCAGCGACCGGCGCGATAAGGAGACCAGTCCCCGCCCACCGTCGGCGACCACACCCGCCCATAGTCCGGCACGTTGACCCAGTGTCCGTAGACGTCGAAATCTTCGCTCCCCACGTAGTAGCGATTCGTGTAGTTCCACGATTGAGCGTTGCGGATGACTCCGTCGCGGTCAATGTTCCAGGAATCCCAGCTGTCCATCGCGGGCGCGCCGCCGAGCACGTTTCCCGCTTCGTGGGTTGTGCCACGTACAGTCGCGCCCTGTCCCATTTCCACGCGGGCGCTCCCTTGAGGCGTGGCCACGTCGACCGCTCCCGCGCGCACGACGACTTGCGTCTCAAAACCGGTCACCTCGATGCGGTAAACGCCGTCTTTGGACGTCGGCCGGATGGCCGCATTCGGCGTGTCGATCTCGACTTCGGCCTCGGAATCCTTGAAGACCGTGTAGTAGGCAAGCCCCTGCCAGATCTGAACCTGAATCTGAGCCGGCTGGTTCTGCACCCGCTCCACGGTTGCGATCTTTGCCTGCGAATTGTTACCTAGCCGAAGGATGTCCGCATGGTCGAGTTGCAGCTCGGCTTTGGAATTGTCTCCAGTCGAGATCCTGTCGCCGCCGACCAGGGGCTGATTCAGCGCCGCTGCTGCCCAGTCCCCCGTGTCGCCGCGCTGCGTGGCAACCTCGCCCTGGATCAGGCTTATGCGTGCCACTCCAGGCGAAATGTCCACCTGCGCGCTGCAAAGAACAGCCAGGAATCCTAGTGAGAAGACCGACGCCAGAAAGTTGCGTTTCATACCTACCTAACCGGGAAAGCAGCGTTATCAAGGGAGTCTTGAATAAATAGCATTGCAGGTTCCCTGCCAGACTTGCAGTCCCGCAAGCCGCGCAACTCCTTTGCTTGCATAACCCGCACTATGCCGATGTTGTATTCCCGGAGGATGGACTGGCCGACCTCAGCCATGAGTGGTGGTTTTCGGCCACCGGGCGCGGTATGTAAGGCTCAACACATACTTGTTCCGTACCCCTTCGCGTCGCGTTGTCGAGTGACGCTCTCAAATTATGCAGTTGGAGAATTTTTCCTTTGGCTCCCTCCGGATCGACGGCGGCACGTACGAGCACGATGTGGTCATCGATCGCGGCAAGATCCGCAAACGCCAGAAGAAGTCATCCAAGAAATTTCGCGAGGACTTTGGACACACGCCACTCTCAGCGGAGGAGGAAATACCATCGAAGTGCCTCCGACTCGTAGTCGGTACGGGCGCGTACGGAAGATTGCCAGTGATGAAAGAAGTGCAGCGCGAGGCAGAGCGGCACAGGATCAAGCTACTCATTCTTCCTACGGTCCAGGCCATCGAGGTGTTGCAGCGAGACCCCAACGACACTAATGCGATTCTGCAGGTGACATGTTGAGCGTTCAACGAGTGTTACCCGAGTCATTCCAGGGGAACGATGGCCCGTGATTTTAAAGGAATCGCCACACTTCCGGCCGAGCTCGGACGAAAGTCGGAGCGGGTGGAACGGCGTTGCACCACCAGCGAACCGCTTGAATGTCATCATCCGCCAAGATGTCCTCCTCTGCCACGCACACACCGCCTGCGGCTGGCCGGTGGGTCCCTCCGTATACTGAGGGTATGGCTCCGCGTGGCCGTATTCCATCTGAGGTGGACGTCGTCGTGATTGGCGCCGGCTTCGCAGGCGCCTCAGTTGCCGCAGCGCTAACGCGAGCCGGCGTGACGAGCGGCTCGGTTCTCGAACGGGAGCTGCTGCCCGGAAGCCACGCGTCCGGCCGCAACGCCGCGATGGCGCGCCAACTGGAGACGGATCCCACGCTTCTCAAGCTCACCATTGAAGGCGTTCGTAGGCTCCGTGCGAAGGAGGTTGCTGGACGGCCGGTCCTCTGCCAGACCGGGGGTCTGTACCTGATTCATGGTGAGCCAGACCGAGCCACCGAATGGCGTACGCAACTGCACGAATGGTGCGTACCCTCCGAATTGTTGCCAGCTGCCCAAGCGCGGCAACGTTTCCCGTTTCTGAGCCGGTTTGAATTTGACTACACGCTCTTCTGCCCCACCGATGGCGTCGTTGATATCCATGCGCTGCTGACCGATTTGCTGGAAGAGGCCAGAAGCGCCGGCTTTCAGGTCATCACTGACTGCGGCTGTGAATCCCTGATTCTTGACGGATCGGTCGTGCGGGGTGTCCGAACGCCACATGGCGAAATCGGTGCTCGCATCGTCGTCGATGCCGCAGGCGCTTGGGCTGGGTATCTTGGCCGCCTGTCCGCTCCACTCCCGCTGAAACGCCTTCGTCGACACCTGTTCGTCTGCGGCGACGACGACGGACTCCTTCCCCGTGATGCTCCGCTGGTCTGGGATCTGGACGTCGGATATTACGTGAGGCCCGAAGGAGCGGGCCTGCTTCTCTGTCCCTGCGATGAAACCGAGCATCCGCCCGGAATGCCTGCGCTTGATCCCGAGGCTGAGGATCTCCTCGTCGATAAGCTTTTGAAGCATGCTCCCGGACTGGCGGACATCAGCTTGCGCCGTAGCTGGGCGTGCCTTCGGACCTTCGCCCCCGATCGGCTCCCGGTCATCGGATGGGATCCAGAAATCGACGGGCTGTTCCACGTTTCGGGTCTCGGTGGTTTTGGAGTTACCACCAGTCTGGCGATCGGCGACGTCGCATCTACACTGATCTGTGGCGGCGTGGTGGACTGGATCGAGGTCGGTTCCTTCAGCGCTAGGCGAGGAGCCCTCAGGTCAATTCCGCCGTGCAACAATTGAAGAGTGAAGGCAGGCGGGAGCGACTCGTCGGAAACGTGCATGCGGGCCGTATGGCCTGAGCCATCTCCCGCCGTCCTACTGCCGAGTTTGGCAGCAGGCATCTCCGAGGTCAACAACTGCACGAACGGGATTCTGCTTAGACGCGCTCAATGAGTGTAGCGACCGTTTTGCGTTGCCGATTGATTGTTAGGTTGGGAGCAGGCAGCATAAGCACGTCGTTTCAGAACAGGTGGACAAACGCTGGCTCATGGTCGAGCCGAGAGAGCCCGGTCGAACGGAACGCGTCAACCGCGTGCCCGAGTTCGGTTGGGCTAATGCAGCGGTTGATCTCGGGATATTGCTTTTCGGTGACGCAGCAGGCGGGATGGTATTGCACCATCAGATTGACATAGGTTTCGGGACCGAGTTCGCGGCTGATCCAGTTCATGATTTCTGGTGTTCCGGCGACACTGCCGGGCATTATCAGGTGGCGTAGCAGAACGCCGCGCAGCGCCACCCCTTGCTCATCGGTGACGAGCGGACCGACCTGCCTGTGCATCTCCTTGATGGCACGGCGTGCCGCTTCGGGGTAATCCGGAGCTTTCGCATAGCGGCGGGCACTCTCGGGATCCCAAAACTTGAAATCAGGCATGTAGATGTCCACTACGCCGTCCATCAGAGCAAGTGAATCCAGCGAGTCGTAGGCACTGGTGTTGTAAACCAGCGGCAGACGTAGGCCGCGCTCCACTGCAAGCAGGAGCGCTTCCAGAATCTGCGGTACCACGTGTTCCGGAGTCACCAGGTTGATGTTGTGGCAGCCCTGTTCCTGCAAACGCAACATCATCCCGGCCAATTCTTCCGGTTCGGCGGGGCGGCCTCCTCCCAGCCAGCTGATTTCGTAATTCTGGCAGAAGACGCAGCGCAGGTTGCACCAACTGAAGAAGATCGTACCCGAACCACGGTTGCCGCGCAGGCAGCGTTCTTCTCCGAAGTGGGCAAAATAGCTGCTGACGATCGCGTAACGTCCGGTCCTGCAGACTTTCGTTTTGTTCTCGATGCGGTTCACGTGGCAGTTGCGTGGGCACAGGACGCAGTCGGCCAGCTTCTCTAAGCCAAGCTTGACGCGACGCGCCAACTCCCCGGATTGCCACAGCTCGAGATATGCGGGCTGGAAGTTCCTTCGATTGACGGCAGTGGGACGCTCCAGCATTGGTCTTCCCGTGGCGCTGGTTTCCAAATCTTGGAGCAGCTCTTCGACCGAGCGTTTTCTCGCGCGGCAGTCGGGTCTCCCGGAAGGAATCCCGGACGCCGCTATTTGGCTGACTTCAGGCTGGCGTGGCGCTGTAGGCTGCTATGCAGTCCGTTTGCGCTCGACCCGAGCGCGCTCTACGTAGCGACCCTCCCTGACATCCACCCGCACGATTTCCCCAGGAGCGATAAACAAAGGCACACGAATACCAAGGCCATTGTCAAGGGTTGCGTCTTTCCAGGCGCTATCCTGTTGTGAGTGAGTCGGTGGCGCTGTGTTGGTCACTCGGGCCTCGACTATGTCCGGGAATACGACACTGAGGACCCGGCCCTCAAAAAACTCCACCGGCAATTCCATTCCAGACTGGAGGAATGCGAATGCCGGTCCCAAGATTGCGCGTGGGACTGCAATCTGCTCAAAGGTGCGGGGATCCATAAAAGTAGAGGTTTCCCCGTCGTCAAACAGAAACTCCATTATGTGCCGCTCAACTTCCAGGTCTTCCAGCCGCTCCTGTAGCCGAAAGTGCGGTTCCCACATCCGGCCACTTGTGACATTGCACAACTTGGTCTTCACCACTCCGCCCAACTTGGCAGACCCAGCCTTCGACTCCGCCTCGAGAACTTTGTAGATTTCCCCCTCGATGCGCAGGAACATTCCCGGTTTCAATTCAGATGCGATCAGCATGGGGCTCCCCCGCTTCAGCCATAGTCCACTCACATTCATAGACCCCGGCACCTTCCCTCTGCAGTGACGGAGGTCACGACGGACCGCCAAGCGGTGACTGGTCGGCCTTCTGCAATCGGGACCGAGGGCCCGTTTGCAGTCACATCACGGCTCGTCGAAACGCGCTAAGTACTGTCGGAACGTTCTTAAAAGGCTCTGGTGGACACTCTAATTTGGGCAACCTAAGCCTTAGCGTCCGGGTGCCGTCGTCATGTCCTGTCTTCTCCCGATGCCTGCGCACCGGCCTGTGCGTTTAATCACAGACAGAGGGGTTTGAACCGCGTACTGTTGAAATGCGCACTTGTCTCTTCCGCGCTCTCTCTCAAGCGATGCAGGTGCGATCCATGCACGACGGCCGTAGCGCCGTAGAGGAGGTTCCCATGCCCCTCGATTCTCTGGAACTACGTACTTCTCTTCAAAGGGTGCTTGTCGGTCTGATTTTGATTTTGGTTCCGCTCACCGTGTTCGGCTTCTATGTGGCGTTGCAAGGAGACAGCCAGATTCGCCAGATGGCCGGCGAAGATATCCGCTCCGTGACACGCACCTCGGCTGAGTTCACCTCCCAATTCATCGCGGGGCGCGTGAGGGACGTGAGCGTGATCGCTAACGACCCAAGTTTGGAGCAGGCAGTCCTTGCCGCGAACCACCAATACGAGCGCCTCTCCGACGACGCCGTTCTGAGCAAGGCCGAAGCCATCGAGCAGAAATGGAACAACTCGGAGGGCGATGCCTTGGCGAGAAACATTCTCGCGTCCGATTTAGCCCGCCAACTGCGTCGCATGCGGGAGCTCAATCCTGGCTTGCTGAAAGTCACGGTTGCGGATGCCAGCGGCGCCACCGTCGCAGCAACGGATAAGCCTGTGCACTACTTTCAGATGGATCGCGGGTATTGGGGGATGCTGTATTCCCAGGGACAGGGCGCAATCAACGTGGCCGATCTGCGCTATGACGAAGAGAACCGGCTTTACTACATAAGCATCGCCTACCCCATTCTGCAGGAAGGCACAGGCAGGTTCATCGGCGCGGTCACTGCTCTGGTCGATGTTTCGCCCCTGTTTGCGCAACTGAACCGGCAGCAGATCGGACGTACCGGCCGACTGTTCCTGGTGCGCGACGATGGAACCGTGATCCAGGCACCCGGCGTAACCCCGTCAATGAGGATGCACTCCGAGGAATACAGCGCGATCCGCGACTCACTCGGAACTCTGCGGGGTCGCGAAACCGGATACCTTTTCACCACGTTTTCCAAGGGCGAGAAATATCTCGTCGGATTCGCCGATACCGGATTGAAGGACGCCTTCCCCAACCTTCCCTGGATCGCTGTGGCCAGTCAGGAAGAGCGTGAGATCACAGGTCCCATCCGAAATGTGGCTGCTTTCGCGCTATTCGTCATGATTCTGTCGCTATTAATGCTCACTTTGCTCGCCACGTACGTGTTCCTGCATCGCATGCAGAAACTGGAGGATATTGAAACGCCGCCCGAAGATAAGCGGCGTCCCGCAGCTGCGTGAAGATTCGATTGGCACGGTCTGAGACAGGGCTGATGTGTTGGACAGCTTTATAGTGCTCACATGCGAATTTATGCCGGGCATGGTTGTTCGGGTCTAAGACCAGGTCTACCGGGTTCTCGAAGTTGAATCTAGGACTGCGATTGCGAAGCTGGGCGGCTGGTCAAGGCCGAGTTGAGCATTAAGCGGTGTTCGGCTTGGGGGATGCAAATTCCGTCGTGGTGGCCTATCAGGGACTGGGTGCGCTACATCACAGTAGTGGTTGATTGGGGTCACTGCCGACCGACAAGCATACGAATATGCTGACAACGGATTTGTTTGCTCTATTGCTGCCTTTCCATGTGTGCGGCTGGCTTAGTAGTTAACCTGAAAGGTGCCGGACGAACACCAGGAGGGGACAAGCCCATGAGAGATCCGCCCTCCTACGAGCAACTCAACACGAATTTTGACTGGGCGATTGCTGAGCGCGAGCTAGGCTATCGGCCGGGCGATGTGATCAACATTGGTTGGATGTGCAGTGATCGCCTGTGCCGCCTGGGACTGGCACAGAAGCTGGCGCTGCTTTGGGAAGACTATCAGGGCAATCAGAAGCGCTTCACATATAACGATCTTCGTGTCGGCTCCAACACCATCGCCCATTTCCTTGCCAGCCTCGGAATCCTCCCCGGCGAGCGGGTATGCCTTTTTTTAGACCGGGTACCCGAGCTGTACATCGGATTTCTGGGCATTCTGAAGACGGGCGCGGTAGCCCAACCACTCTTTTCGGCTTTTGGTGACGAATCTCTTTGCGTGCGGCTCAAAGACGCTGGGACGTCGGCGATCATCACGCAGAAGAAACATCTCCATAAGATCCGCAAGATCCGGGAGCAACTCCCGAACTTACGGCTCTGCATCGTGGTGGATGTGCCCCAGGCGTCTCTCCAGGAACGCGAGACTGCCTTCTCGATGGAACAAGCGCCGCCCGTCGAGCACTTCCCAATCTACCCGACGAAGGCCGAATCTCCGTCGGTTCTGCACTACACCTCTGGCACCACGGGTCAGCCCAAGGGTGCGCAGCACGTCCACTACTCGATTATTGCGCAGTATCTCACCGCGAAATGGGTCCTCGATTTCCGGCCTGACGACATTTATTGGTGCAATGCCGACCCGGGTTGGGTAACCGGCACGTCCTACGGCATCATCGGTCCGTGGGCAAACGGGATTACACAAGCAGTTCTAGACTCCGGTTTCAACGCCGAGAAATGGTACGAGTTCATCGAGAAGTACCGCGTTACCGTCTGGTATTCGGCGCCGACTGCCATCCGCCTGCTCATGAAGGAGGGAGCGGAAATCATCCGCAAGCATGATCTGTCCAGCTTGCGCCATCTGGCCAGCGTGGGCGAACCACTGAACCCCGAGGCGGTGATCTGGTCGAGAGAAGTCTTCGGGAAACCGTTCCACGACACGTTCTGGCAGACTGAAACTGGCTGCATCGTGATTACGAACTTTCCCGGGATGGAAATCAAGCCCGGCTCGATGGGCAAGCCGTTTCCGGGAATCACCGCAACGGTGCTCGATCCGAAGACCTACGAACCGGTGAATCGGGCCGCCGCGGCAGGTCTGATTGCGCTGCGCCCAGGCTGGCCGTCGCAGATTCGCGGCTATTGGAACAACGCCGCCGGATATCAGGCAAAATTCAGGAATGGATGGTACCTGTGTGGCGATCGCGCCTCCATCGACGCGGATGGCTATTTCTGGTTCATGGGACGCGACGACGACGTCATCAACACCGGCGGGCACCTGGTCGGCCCCTTCGAAGTTGAATCGGCTCTGCTGGGATGCCCGGCCGTCGCCGAGTCTGCCGCCGTCGCTAAACCTGACCCCGTCAACATGGAAGTTGTGAAAGCGTACGTGACCGTAAAGCAAGGTTTTCAACCATCCGATGACCTTGAACTGGAAATCATGAACCATATTCGCAAGCGGCTGTCGCCGCTGGCCATGCCCCAGGAAATCGAGTTCGTTGACTCGTTGCCCAAGACACGCAGCGGCAAGATCGTGCGCCGTATTCTGCGGTGCAAGGAGTTCCATGAGCCCGTGGGCGATCTTTCCACCATCATGGAAGACTGAAGAGGCCGGCTATGGACGAAATCACCCAAGTAGTTCGCGATTACATCACACGGGAATACCTGGAAGAAGGAGACGAGCGAGCCATCACCGAGACAACGCCGCTGATTTCAGGTGGCATTGTGGATTCGTTTTCCATGGTGTCTCTGCTTCGGTTTCTGGAGAAAAAATACTCGATTGACATTCCCGACCAATGCGCTACTCCGGAAGCTTTCGACACTGTCGAGCGCATCGCGGGGCTGGTGCGACGTTTCCAGAAGGCTGAAGTCATCAAGGGCTAGAGCGTGCCCGCCGCCGGACACAATTCTGGACCCAGTCCGGCTTGGGCACCGCACTGAATAAATCCTATTACGCGAGGCGCGTCATGGCATTTGTCGATACAGTTCGCCACCGCTATCAGACCGATCTTGAGGGAATCAAAGCCGCGGGCCTGTTTAAAGAGGAGCGGTATATCCACTCGCCGCAGTCGTCGGAAATTGAGGTGGAGTTTCCCATGGGCTCTGCCACCAGGATGTGCATCAACATTTGCGCCAACAACTACCTCGGACTCTCCAGCCATCCCGAGGTCATCGCCGCGGCGCACGCAGGATTGGACGCACGTGGGTACGGCATGTCCTCGGTGCGCTTCATCTGTGGTACGCAGGACATCCACCGGGAATTGGAGAATCGCTTGACCGCGTTCCTCGGCACCGAGGATACCCTGCTATTCCCCTCCTGCATGGACGCGAATGCCGGATTCTTCGAGGCCTGCCTGAATGAGCAGGACGTAATGATTGCCGACCGGCTCGTCCACGCCTCCATCGTGGACGGAATGCGCCTGTGTAAGGCGATGCAGGACACTTACAAGCACTCCGACATGGGGCACCTGGAGGAAAAGCTGCAGGAACACCAGGACAAGCGGTCCCGCATGGTGATCACGGACGGTGTGTTCTCGATGGATGGCGACACCGCCAATCTGGCCGGCATCGTCGCGCTGGCAGAGAAGTACAACGCCATGGTGTTCGTGGATGACTCGCACGCTACCGGCTTCATGGGGAAAACCGGACGTGGAACGCACGAGCACTGCGGCGTGTTCGGCAAGATCGATGTGATTACTACGACGCTGGGAAAGGCGCTGGGTGGCGCTTCCGGAGGGTGCGTCAGCGGGCGCCGCGAACTGGTGGAGATGTGCCGCCAGC
>JBEKSA010000056.1:0-17459 GCA_049517515.1 Occallatibacter sp. | reverse complement strand
GGCCCGAACCCGGGAAACTCTCGAACAAGCCATTGCCGATGCCCTCAAAAGGATCACACCGGACAACGCCAGGGCGTGGTTCAGGCTCTGCAATGCAGTCTACAGCATTTCCTAAAATGCTCTAGAAACGACAGAGACCCCAGCTCCGCCAGCACGAGTGAAGCGAGGCGAATCCCGCTGAATGGGCTTTCCTTCACTCCACGCCGAGCACCTTCACGATGACGCGCTTGCGGCGCTGGCCGTCAAACTCCGCGTAGAAGACGCGCTGCCACGTGCCCAGGTCGAGCTTGCCGTTGGTGACGGGCAGTGTGGTTTCGTGATGGAGCAGCAATGATTTGAGATGCGCGTCGCCGTTATCCTCGCCGGTGCGGTGATGCTTGTAGTCGGGGCGCGCGGGGGCAAGCTCTTCGAGCCACTTGGCGATGTCCTCGATAAGGCCGCTCTCGAGGTCGTTGACGTAGACGGCTGCGGTGATGTGCATGGGCGAGACAAAGCAGAGGCCATCCCTGACGCCGCTGCGCGCGACGATTTTCTCCACCTCATCGGTGATGTGCACCATCTCGCGGCGTTTGCGCGTCTCAAAGACCATATATTCGGTGTGACTTTTCATGGAATGCTCCCTCGAATTGCCGGAGAGCGGCGAAAATGCTGCGACGCTCTCGCCCTTATCCTAAAGGAGCCGTGGACCAGCGCCGCCAACCCGATGGAGCCAAACGCCTGCGCAAGATGCATATGGATTTGCTGCGCGCGTATGGACCGCAGCATTGGTGGCCGGCAAAGACGGCGTTCGAGGTGATTCTGGGCGCGTACCTGACGCAAAACACCGCGTGGAAGGCTGTAGAGCGGTCCCTCGAGAATCTTCGCGAGGCTGGGGCGCTCACGCCTGAGGGTTTGCGCGCGATTCCGCTGGCCAAATTGCGGCGGCTCATCCGGCCTTCGGGATTCATCATGCGGAAGGCGCCGGCGCTGAAGGCATTTGTGGCGATGTTCGACAAGGAGTTTGGCGGCTCGCTGGAGGCGATGGCCGCTGTGCCGACCTCTGCGCTGCGCCAGCGGTTGCTCGATTTGCCCGGCGTGGGCGATGAGACGGCGGATGCGATCCTGCTCTATGCGCTTGGCCACGCGGTTCCAGTGGCTGACGAGTATTTGCGGCGGATTGCGGAGCGCCACGGGCTTCTGGCGCCGCCGGAAGGCCGTCGACGAATTCCGTACGATGCCCTCTCGGACCTGACACGGCGGGCATTCGCGGGCGACGTGGAGGAGAGCCGTGCGCGGCTCTTCAACGAGTTCCACGCGCTGACGGTGGCGGTGGGCAAGGCGCACTGCGGGCGAATTGCGCGGTGCGAGGGCTGCCCGCTGGCTGGGGATCTGAGAGACAGCTTCTAGCTGCTCGCTTCCGGCCTCTAGCTCGTCGAGCTGGGGGCGAGGCTCATCAACTTTTGCATAGAAACACAAGAAACATGAATGCCCGAGACCGGGAACTAATTGCGAGAAGCTGACGGCTGAGGGCTGGTAGCTGAAAGCTGTAATCTGGTTGCATCATGAGCCCAACTCCGCAGCAGCCCCAACTGAACCTCGCCCAGACCGCGGACTACCGCGAGTCCTACGCCAACAGCGTGCAAGTGCGCGTGAGCGTGTGGGATTTCCAACTGGTCTTCGGCCTTGCCTCCAGCGAAAGCCCGGATCAGGTGACCATCCGCAACCACCAGGCAATCTTTTTGAGCCCGCAGCAGGCCAAGGCCTTGTTTAACGTGCTGGGCCAGAACATCGCGCAATACGAACAGGCATTTGGCACACTCAACCTGGAGCCGCAGACGCAGAACTTTCCGCGCGGGCCGGTGAACTGAATAGTGGTCAGTGGTCAGTGATCAGTTGTCAGTTCCGGTCGCGGTCGAGACGCGCATTTCGGAACTTTAACGTGTTTCCTCAAGTCAAAGTCTGGAGCGAGGAAAAGATGCAGAGCGAGGGACAAGTGATCGCCTTCGGCTGGGTCGGAGACCGTGGCCAATGGATTGCGGCCGGCCAGGGAGCGAGCCCTTGCGCCTGAAAGGAATTCTGAACCCGCGGCTGGACGCACCGCTGCCCATCTGGATGATTTTTCCGGTCATCTTCATGGCGCTGTACGCCAGCCACTTTACGCTGCTGCGCGTTCCTTATTACTGGGACGAGGCGGGGTACTACATTCCCGCGGCATGGGATTTTTTCCGCACCGGCTCGCTGATTCCGACGACGACGCTGAGCAACGCTCATCCTCCGCTGCCGAGCATTTACCTGGCGCTGTGGTGGAAGACGTGCGGCTATTTTCCCGAGGTCACACGCGAGGCCGTGCTCATGGTGGCCTCGCTGGGGCTCCTCGCTGTGTGGCGGCTGGCGATGCGGCTGGTGGGCGCGGGTTCGGTCGCGTTTTGGACAGCGCTGCTGACGGGGCTTTATCCGATCTGGTTCGCGCAGAGCTCGC
This sequence comes from Occallatibacter sp., assembly GCA_049517515.1. GTDB lineage: Bacteria > Acidobacteriota > Terriglobia > Terriglobales > Acidobacteriaceae > Telmatobacter. Next base: position 15,001 of record JBEKSA010000056.1, on the reverse strand, counting down.
TGGCCCAGGCGGACATTTTTGCCGCCGCGTGCTCGTTGTGGGGACTGGTGTATGCACTGCCCAGCCGGGACCGCGTGCCCTGGGCCGCAGCGCTGTGGTTCTCCGGCGCGGCGCTTTGCAAGGAGACGGCTGTCGTGATTCCGCTAACGCTGGCAGCGGTGAACGTTGCGGAAGGTTTCAAGCTTGGCGGCACGGCGCGCGGCAAGCTGTGGCGGGAAGCGGCGTGGTTCTCGAGCTGTGTTCTTCCTTTGGCCGGGTGGTATGCCTATCACTACGCGAAGACGGGATTTTTGCTCGGTAATCCCGAGTACCTGCGCTACAACGCAGAGGCTACGCTTACGCCCGTGCGCATTTTGGCTGCGTTTGGACATCGCATCCTGCACCTGACCGCGCACATGAACTTGTTTGTGCCGGTGGGGATGGCCTTTGCTGCGCTACTGCTGAGCCCTCGGCCAGACGCCGAGGGCCACGACCGCGCGGCGCTTGCGCCGGCGGTGCAGATGCGGATCTTCTTCCTGCTCCTGGCCAACGCGGTGCTCTTCAGCGTGCTGGGCGGCGCTCTGCTGACGCGCTACCTGCTGCCGATGTATCCGCTGGTGCTGATGGCGGCGGTGACGACCTTTTACCGGCGCGTGCCGTATTGGCAAGGCCTGGCGCTGATTTCCGCCGCTGCGTTTTTCGTGGGTCTGTTCATCAATCCGCCGTACGGATTTGCCCCGGAAGACAACCTGGCCTATGCGCGCGTAGTGCGGATGCATGAATCGGCGATTACGGAGCTCACGAAGCTGTATCCAGGCGCCACGGTGTTGAGCGCCTGGCCCGCGACCGATGAGTTGACGCACCCCGAGCTCGGCTACGTGAAGCATCCGTGGGATGTGGTCGCGATCGACGATTTTTCCGCCGGGCAGATCGCCCGCGCCGCCCAGGAGCCGCAGGCGTACTCCGCCGCGCTGGTCTTCTCAACGAAATACGATCCCGGCTCACCGCTCGAGAGGCTGAGCGGCGAGGCATTGGACCAACGTTACTTCGGACTGCACCACGACCTGCCACCGGAGGTGATCGCCCGCCAGTTGGGCGGAGATCTGGTGTGGAAGCGCGACGACGACGGGATGTGGATTGCGCTGATCCACTTCAACCACCCGGTTGAAGCGCGCCTGGAAGGGCAAACCAGAGACCGGCGAAGCGAATAGACGCAGAGAATTCAATCAGCAAACGTGTGCAGGAATTTTTCTCGCGTAATGCGGGAACAGTTTGCCGTGACGTGGTGTCTACACAGGCACAGTGGTACCGAATGGGATGATCGGAAGCCCGTGAATCCCCGCTCCACGCCCTCGGGCGCGCAGAGCGGGCTGCCCCGCTACGCTCTGCGGCAAGCTTCCGTCTCCCGGCCGGCGCGGCTGAATTGAAGTTGAGGGAGGCGGCCATGTTCGAAGACTCCACGTTTGAAACCATGGGCAGAATCCAAACCCGGAGCCGGGGATGGATGATGGCGACGTTTGCCTTCAACTCGTCCATTCTGCTGGCGCTGGTGATCATCCCGATCATGCACCCGGAGATGTTGCCGCAGATTACGAACGCAATCCGGATGGACGCGCCGGCGCCGGTCGAGGAGCCGAAGCCGGTGGTGCGGACGGAACAAGTGCCGAGTGCGCCTTCGGAGATCCGAGCCGGGGTTTTGGAAGCGCCGTCGAGGATTCCCAGGCAGCCCTATATTCCCGGCAAACCGGAGGAGCCCTTGCCAGGCACAGCGATCGCCCTCGGCGGCCCCGGACCCGCGGCCCTTCCAGGCACCGGATGCGATCCGTTCAACTGCAGCGACGTGCGGCCGGTTGTGCGGCCGGCGGCGCCGGCTGCAACGCAGCACGTCTCCTCGGGCGTGATGCAGGGAATGCTGATCTACAAAGTGATTCCGGCGTACCCGGCGGTGGCGCAGGCGACGCGCACTTCGGGCACCGTAGTCTTGCAGGCGACCATTTCGCGGACAGGGACCATTGAGAATTTGCGCGTGGTGAGCGGGCCTGCGCTGTTGCGGCAGGCGGCGCTCGATGCGGTGAAGCAGTGGCGCTACCGGCCGTATATGCTCAACGGCCAGCCGGTAGAGGTGGAAACGGCGGTCGAAGTGAACTTCACACTGGATTGAATATCGACGGGCTGGCGCGGGCCGAGTGTCGTCGGCGACAATGGCTGCTGCCATGAGACACACTCGCCGCGAGTTCTTAAGCACCGCATCCGCCGCCGCAGTTGGAACAACTGCCGCACCGGGTTTGCTCCGAGCTGTTGGGCTCTCGCCCAAGCCAATTCCCCGTGTGCGCGTACTCGTCGGCTCGCACGCGCCTGACGGAATTATGGCGTTCGAATGGGATCCCGCGAGCGCGACGCTGACGCCGGCGGGCGTGGCTGCCAAAGCTCCGAATGTAGCGTGGCTCGCCTCGTCGCACGGGAACGAATTCATTTACTCGGCCTCGGAGTTGGATTCGTTTGAAGGCAAGCCGACCGGCGAGGTGGCGAGCTTTCGCGCGGTAGGCGGGGAGTTGCAGCCGCTTTCGTCGCGCAACTCGGCGGGGACGGGAACGTGCCACGTGGCCGTTGACGCAACGGGCCGCATGTTGCTGGCCGCCGACTATACGGGCGCGAGCGCAGCCAGCTTCCGCATAGAAGACGGCAAACTGAGCGAGCCAGTTTGGTCCGAGCACTACACCGAGCACGGGCCAAATACGGACCGGCAGCAGACAGCGCATGCGCACTTCGCTTCGTTCTCGCCCGATAATCGATTCGCCTACATCAACGACCTGGGCGGAGATTGCATTCATATTTACAAGGCCGATCCGGCAACGGCGCAGATGGCGGCGGCGGGAACCTATCACGGCGCGCCCGGCTCCGGCGCGAGGACGCTGCACTTCCATCCGAATGGGCGCACGGCCTATTCGATGAATGAGCTGGTTTCGACGGTCGACGTGCTCGAATGGCACAGGGCCGACGGAAACCTGAAGCTGGCCGATCGCATTGAATTGCTGCCTGCCGATTACCACGGTCCGACGCGCGGCTGCGACACGGTGATCAGCCGCGACGGGCAGTTCGTTTACTTCGCCAATCGCGACGACAATTTTCTGTATGCCTTCCGCGCGGACGCAAAGACCGGAAAGCTGACACCGATGAAGCGGTCGAATTGCGGGGGTAAGACGCCGCGCAATTTCACGCTCGATCCCACGGAGCGGTGGATGCTCGTGGCGAATCAGGATTCGAATCTGATCAGCGTCTTTGCGCGCGATCCCGTCACGGGCGAGCTAGCCAATGAGGTCAGGAGTAGTGTCGCAGCGGAAGCGCCGATGCGGATACTGTTTGTCTGAATTACGCGGCTTGCGTCTCGCCTTTTAACTGCTCGGCCTGATAGTGGGCGATGAGCGCGTCAACGATGGGCTGCAGGCGGCCCTGCATCACCAGATCGAGCTGGTGCAGCGTGAGGCCGATGCGGTGGTCGGTGACGCGGTTCTGCGGGAAGTTGTAGGTGCGGATTTTTTCGCTGCGATCGCCTGAGCCGACCTGCTGCTTGCGAGCCTGGGCGAGCTCGGCGTTCTGCTTTTCCATTTCCATTTCGTACAAACGCGAGCGGAGGACGCGCATGCCTTTTTCGCGGTTCTTGATCTGCGATTTCTCGTCCTGGCAACTGACCACGGTGTTGGTGGGCAGGTGGGTGATGCGCACGGCGGAGTAGGTGGTGTTCACAGACTGGCCGCCGGGACCGGAGGAGCAGAACGTGTCGATGCGGAGATCCTTGGCCTCGATCTTGATGTCGACTTCCTCGGCCTCGGGCAAAACGGCCACCGTGACGGCGGAGGTGTGGACGCGGCCCTGCTGCTCGGTTTCGGGCACGCGCTGCACGCGGTGGACGCCCGACTCCCATTTGAGCTGCGAGTAGACCCGGTCGCCCTCGATGATGGCGATGACTTCCTTGTAGCCGCCGATGCCGGATTCCGAGATCGACATCACTTCGACCTTCCAGTGCTTCTGCTCGGCAAAGCGCGTGTACATGCGGAAGATTTCGGCGGCAAAGAGCGAGGCCTCGTCGCCGCCGGTGCCGGCGCGGATTTCGAGGATGACGTTCTTCTCGTCGTTGGGGTCCTTGGGCAACAGCAGAACTTTGAGCTCTTCTTCGAGGGCCAGGGCGCGCGGCTCGAGCGCGGCGATTTCCTCCTGCGCCATGGCGCGCAGATCGGCGTCGCTCTCGGCCAGCATGGCGCGCGCGTCGGCGAGGCCCTGCCGGACTTGCTTCAGCTCGCGGTACTTCTCCACCGGAGCTTCGATTTCACGCAGCGCTTTGGCGGTCTTCGAATACTTTTCGTGGTCGTTCAGGACTTCGGGCAGGGCGAATTGCGATTGCAGGTCGTTGTAGCGCTGCTCCATCTGTTCCAGGCGATCAATCATTTTGAATCCTTCCGCGGTTCCGGGCTTCGGGGCGAATCAGTGAACCAGTGAAAGAGTGAAGAAGTGAATAAGTGAAAGGTTGCAGCAGGAGTGTATGCGGCGAGAGCCGCTAGAGGAGGGCCGGAATGGGCTCGCGGAGGGTCATTACCGTTCTTATTCTAGCGCGAAACGGACCCAAACGAATGAGTCTACACGCCACCCTTACCCAGCAGAATGCCGATGCCGTAGGTGACTGCGCCTTCGACAGCGCCAACGACGGTCATTTCGAGGCCCGAAGACCACCAGGAGCGGACGGTGATGAGGGACTTGGCGGCGCCGACAGCGAAGTGCGCGGCCAGCGAGACGACGGCGGCAGCGATGACGGCGGGAATTCCCTGCATGAAGAAAAAGGGGATGACCGGGATGATGGCGCCGACGGCCGTGGAAAGCGCGCCGGAGCTGGCCGAGACAAGAGGGTTGGCCAGGGCCTCTTCGCTGGAGCCGAGGCGCTCGGCCGAAAGCGCGCGCAGCAACTGCTCGGGGTCGCTGGCGATGTGGTTGACCATGTGAATGGCGTCTTCCTCGGGCAGGCCCTTCACCTGGTAGTAGAGGGAGAGCAACTCGCGGGCTTCGGGGCCGTTCATCTGGATAGCCTCGCGCTCGCGGGCGATTTCAGCGTGGTAGATCTCGCGTTCGCTCTTGGCGGCGAGGTATGCGCCGGAGCCCATGGAGAGAGCGGAAGCGATCATGCCGGAGAGGCCGGCGAGGAGAACGTATTTGGAGTCGCCGGAAGTTGCGCCGGAGACGCCGGAGACGATGCCGAAGATAGCGCCCAGGCCGTCGTTGACGCCATAGATGGCGTCGCCGATCCACGCGCCGGGTTGTCTGCGCCCCTGGTTGCGCTTGGCCAGCATCTCTTCGAGCACGGCTTTGGCGTCAATTTTGGGCGTGCCGGCAGGGGCGGTGTAGTGGCCGCGGATGAGCGAACCCAGCTCGCGGTAATGGTCCCTCTCGTCCTGGATGACGTGCTCGAGGATGGCGACCGATCCCTCGTCGCCAAGGGCTTTAAGCTGCTCGCCGTAGCGGGCAATGTCACGGCTCTCCTCGATTTCAAGCCGGCGCAGGGCCATGCGCATGCCGCCGGCGCGATTGGCAAGCGAGTCGGCCTGGCCGCCGGGGCCACCGGAATAGACCGGCTCAGGTCCGCCGAGCTCCTTGATGCGGCCCCCCCACAGCGTGGCGTGTTCGATCTCGGCCTGGGCCAGATGGCGCAGAACCTGCGCGCGCACCGGGTCAGAGTCGCGATCGGCCAGGGTGTTGTAAGTGTGGTAGCCCTCCATCTCGGCTTGCCAGTTGCCCTCAAGGGCGGCAAGGATCTTCTTGTTTCTGGCGCCGCTCAAAATAGGAATGGGCATGGGGCGTACCTCACTTAGAAACGAGAATACCGGATCGCGCGGCCTTGAGGCGGAGAAACATCCCGGAGCGCATTGACTCGCTCGGCCAGCCTGCTGCCCTCTCCCGTATAGTGTTGTGTGGGCTGGGGAAGGCTAATTCCAGAGTTTGGGGAGCGGCCGCCGAATACGACCACGGCTGGCGGAGACAACAAGCCGCCCTTGAAAGCGGCCCACGAACGACGGAAGGACCGATCAGAAGCTCTGATCCAGGGAAAGCAGGAAGCACTTTTTATGGCAGATAACTCGAGACCATCCGGTTCGAAACAGTCAGCTTCGAAAGCCTCGGCGCCGCTCACGTCGCCGGGCTACTTTGTCCCGTTCGTCACGGTTACGGCGCTGTTTCTGACGTTCGGCTTTATCACCACGCTGAACATGGCGCTGGTGCCGCACCTGCGATCGATCTTCAACGTTGGCTACAAGTCGGCGATGCTGGCGGAGTCGGCGTTTTTCCTCGCCTACTTCGTCTTCTCCGCACCGACTTCAAGGCTAATCGAGTGGATTGGCTACAAGAAGACGATGGTGGTTTCGCTCTTCATTCAGGTGGTAGGCTGCCTGCTCTTCATTCCGGCGGCCAGGCTGGTGAATTTTCCGCTCTTCCTCACCGCCTGTTTTGTTGTAGGCGCGGGCGTAACGGCGCTGCAGACTTCGGTGAACCCGTATGCCGCGATTCTGGGCCCGGAGGCGAGCGCTCCAGTGCGGCTGACGCTGGCGCAGGCATTCAACTCCATTGGCACAACGGTGGCGCCGATCTTTGCGGGCGCATTCATCCTGACGGATCCGACGAAGTTTGCCACGCCGGCTGCCATAGCGAACACGGTTCGCGGGCCCTACCTCGCCATCGCGGGTGCGCTGCTGCTGCTCGGGATCGCCGTGGCGTTTTCTCACTTGCCCCACATTGACCAACCGCCATCGTCCCACCCGGCGAAGGAGGGCGAGGCAGAGGCGAGCCGCAGCGTTTGGAGCTACCGGCACACGGTGCTGGGCGCGCTGGGAATTTTCTTTTATGTCGGCGTAGAAGTTGGCCTGGCGTCGATTGCAGTGAACTTCTTCAAGACGCAGGGCATGAGCTCGTTCGAGACGGCGTCGGACGTGGCGGCGCTCTACTGGTTTGGCGCGCTGGTGGGCCGCTTGCTCGGGTCATGGATCCTGACCAGGGTGAAGTCAGGCAAGCTGCTCGGCATCTTCGGGTTTGCCGCGGTTGCGCTGGTGTTGATCGCCATGCTCGGCTCAGGCCATGTGGCCATTGCGGCAGTGGTGCTGTGCGGATTCTTCAACTCCATCATGTTCCCGAACATCTTTACGCTGGGCATCGCCGGGTTGGGACCGATGACGAGCAAGGGTTCGGGGCTGATCATGACCGCGATCGTCGGAGGAGCAGTGATTCCGGCGCTGCTGGGTTGGGCGGCCGACAAGTACGGCATCCAGCACGCGTTCGTGATTCCGCTCATCTGCTATCTCTACATCGCGTGGTACGGGCTGTGGGGATCGAAGCCAAGAGAAACAGCGATTAGCTCTTAGCTATTAGCCTTTAGCTTGATGCGGCCCTTCGATAGCCATCGGAGGGCCTCCGCATTTTGGGCCATCGAGAGTTGGGCGGTGCGTGAAAGCCTATTCGTGGCGGAGCAGCGATGAAGGGCAAAGCAAAACATGGCGCGGGGAAGCCGGGCGGTGGGGCTTTGCTGCTGGCTTTCGCAGCAGTCCTCTTCGTGGTGATTCTGTTGTTGCGAATGCTGGTGTTTGTGACGCCGCACGGAAGACACCATTAAAGGCATCCCTCGGGGGCTAAAGCCCGCTCCTCTTTCTGGGCTTATCGGCACGGCTGAAGAAGTGCCCCTTCAAAACCACGGCAAGGTAAGCAACGTCATGAAACTCTAGACTTAAAGCTGTGCCCTTTGAAGCCTGGATTTACGCAACCGGTTCTAGCGATTTGCGGAGGCTGCGGCTTCTACTTCGCGCCACTCTTCTTGCGAGAGCTTGATTTCGGCTGCGGCGACGTTCTCTTCGAGGTGCGCGACTTTCGATGTGCCCGGAATGGGTAGCAGGACCGGCGAGCGCTGCAGAAGCCAAGCCAGCGAAAGCTGGGGAATCGTGAATCCATGGCGCGCCGCGATGCGGCCGAGGGCTTGCGCGGCGGGGTGGTCGACTTTGAGCAGCTTTCCTCCGGCGTAGGGATACCAGGGCAGGAAGGCGATGCCGCGGCGCTCGCACCAGGCGAGCGTTTCCTCGTGACGGCGATCGGCGAGCGAGTAGCGATTCTGAATGGAGACGATGGGGACGATTTTTTCGGCGTCATCGATTTCGGCCGGAGTGACCTCGCTCAATCCGATGTGGCGAATCTTTCCAGCCTCCTGCATGCGGCGGAGCGCGCCGAGAGATTCCTCGAGCGGGGTGCGAGGATCGATTCTATGTAATTGGTAGAGGTCGATGCGCTCGAGGCGGAGCCGGCGCAGGCTCATTTCGACACATTGGATGAGGTAGCCGGCGCGGCCCACGTACTCGGTTTTGGCGGGGCCCTGGCGCGTAATGCCGCCCTTGGTGGCGATGACCACGCCTGGAGGGTATGGAGCGAGCGTCTCGCCGATGAGCCGTTCGGCGATCTCGGGGCCGTAGGCGTCGGCGGTATCGATGAGCGTGACGCCGAGCTCGACGGCGCGGCGCAACACGCGGCGGGCCTCGGCTTCATCGGCCGGCTCGCCCCACGCTCCCTCGCCAACGAGGCGCATGGTTCCGTAGCCCAGGCGGTGGACGGGCAGGTCGCCGCCGATGAGGAACGTGCCGCTGGGAGATGCGGAGAGCTTGGACGGGTCAGTCATTCGATTTCGATGGTATGCTCGCGCGGCGACATGGGACAATGTGTGGGTTTGGCCTCGCGTCTGGGAAATCCGGAACCGGACAGGCGCGGGCTACGTACCTAAGATCACGGCAGGCAAGGAGACTCAGGAAGATGAGCACCTACGCATACCCCAACCCGCAAGCCATTTTTTACCAGCAATACAACGCGGCGCGCCGCGACGAGGTCGTGGGCATTTTGCTGGCGCTGTTCCTCGGCGACTTTGGCGCGCATCATTTTTACATGCGCCGCACGGGGCTGGGGATTCTCTATCTCTGTTTTTTCTGGACCGGCATTCCGGCGATTCTCGGCTTCATCGAATGTTTCTTCATGCCGGGGCGCGTGCGCGAGTTCAACGCTATTCAAGCGGCGGCGATTGCGGCGTCACTGGGAATCGCAGTGCCGGGATGGGGCCAGGAAGTGAACGTGACGGTGAATATGCCGCCGCAGGGCGCAGTGCCGGGGCCGGTAGTCGGCGCGGCAACGGCGCCGCCTCCGATTCAGACTGCGGTCGCAACGTACCCGACGACTGTGACTTCAGCGGCGACATGCGCGAACTGCCAGCGTACGAATGCGCCGGGCGCACGGTTCTGCTCCGGGTGCGGACAAGCGCTCGCTTAATTCAGCGCAATCAGTGCTACATATTCGCGTGGCCGGAACGCATGCTCTCGTTGAACTTGGGCTTGGTGAAGTCGAGCGCGGCTTCAAGCATGGCCTGGTAGTCGGCAGCGCGCTCCATGAGCGCGGGAGTGGCCGCGGCAAACTCGCCCGCGAGCAACATCAGTCCGTGGCCCGCTTCATCGCCGGCCATGCGCAGCAGGTCGGCCTCGGTCGTGTTCAGGTACTGCGCATCGCGCGGGTCGGCGATCCATACCGGCTTGCCCTCGCCAAGTACACCGGAGAGCCAGTAGACCTTGCTGAGCAGGTAGCGGAGCCGCTCGTTGTCGTCGGTCTCGGTGAAGATGAACCTCTTTTGCCAGCGGCTGTAGTAGCGCGTGGTGACAGGGACGGGCTGGCGGTTGCCGGACTTCACGAATTCGAGCTGGCCCATGTCGACTGTCTTGCGGATGGCGTTATAGACGAATGTTTCCGCGTAGGGCTGCTCCATGGCGGGCACGATCTCGGCAAAGGTAAGCGTGACGGATGCGGAGATTTTGGCGTGCAGATTGTGCGTTCCGCCGTCGGCGATGTGGATTTCGCCGTGGACGATGTGGGTGTCCGCACCGGAGGTCGATTGATGAAAGGGCCACTCGAATTGCCCGAAGGCCAGGGGCAGCCCGCCGAGGGTGACGTAGCAATCGGGCCGCGGATTGCGCAGCCGCTTGGCTTCGCCGGCGAGGTGCGCGGTCATCTCGGGCAGCAGATTTGGCTGATCGAAGTCGAAGGCATCGCTCAGCTCGAGCTTGAGGGAGCGGCCGCCAGCCTCCGCGCCCGGAAGTCCGAGCTCGAAGATGGCGGTAGGCTGGCCGTGAAAATCGGTGCCCTGTTTGACAGAAACGAGAACCAGGCCAGCCTTTTCTGCGGCTGATGTAAGCGATGCAACGAGCGAGGTTTTGAGATCTGAGGTCATGAACGGGGATTCCTGGGTCGGAGATCGATGCAGAACCATTGTAGCTTCTGGCCGCTAGCCGCTGGCTTTCAGCTGGCGCGCGGGTGAACTGACGATTTTGGTTCCTCGAAGAGCGAGAGTGGACGCAACAGGCGCACAAAGCGCGTCCGAAACGCCCCGGTTACAATGGCAGTCGTGCCCTCCGAATTCTCGAAATACATCATTCTCGCGGAAAATCTGACCAAGATTTACTCAGCGGGCCGCATCCAGGTGGTTGCGGTGCGTGGGGTTTCGCTGGCTGTTAAGCCAGGGGAGTTTGTGGCCATAGTGGGGCCTTCGGGCTCGGGCAAGTCGACCCTTTTCTATTTGCTGGGCGGGCTGACGCGAGCCACCGAGGGACGCGTGGTGATTGATGGCGTGGATTTTGCCGCCCTGAACGACGCCGAGCGCACCCGGTTGCGCAAACACCGTATCGGATTTGTTTTCCAGAAGTTCAACCTGCTTCCGACGCTTTCGGCGATGGGCAATATCGAGATTGCTTATGAAGTGAGCGGGCACAAAGAGCCTATGGACCGGAAATATCTGGATCAGCTGAGCGACATGCTGGCCATCAAGGGAAGGCTCGATCACAGGCCGGCCGAGCTGAGCGGCGGTGAACAGCAGCGTGTGGCCATCGCCCGAGCGCTCATTACGCGGCCAGCCATTCTGCTGGCCGATGAGCCGACCGGCAACCTGGACACGAAGAGCTCCGACGCCGTGCTCGAGATGCTGCTCCGGTCGAACCGGGAGCTGGGCCAGACCACGCTGATGATTACGCACAATCCGGAGGCAGCGGCTATCGCCGGTCGGATCCTGCACATGCGCGACGGGCAGATTGTGAAGGAAGAGGCCGGATCGGGGCCGGCGGCGCTTCAGCAGCCCCCTTCCGGCACCCCCTCCTGACCCGGATTCGAGCGTTGACTCGGCAGGCTTTTCTTGCTATCTTTGAAAGGTTCGCAAGAACACCGCCTGAGGTGTGTGTCAACTCGGGTGGAGTAGGGAAATTCTCCGGGCAGGCTCGAACAGACGGAGAGATTTCCAAGGCCAGGTGAAGTCAGCCGGCCAGACAAGTTCCCGGAATCGCTCTCTTCTTGCGGAGGGCAGGGAACACTCGCATCGGAGCCCGCGCGTTCCCCACCTTGGAGGGGCTATGCGGGCCGGAAGCGGGAAACGGAGTTGGCTCCGCATCAGGATTAGTTTTCTGGGTGGACGACCGATCACCGTCCCGGTTCTCGTCTGAGAGTGGAACGAAGACAGACGCGAAGCAGCAACCTGGGGCTTCTCTGTGTGTTTGGCTGGCTGAAATGCCATTCAAACCCAGAATGGCTCGAAGGGCGTGTGCGGCTGTGGAACGTTGTTTGAATGGTTGTTTGAAGTAAGGAGCTGCGGTTTGCCAACTTTTAATCAGCTAGTTCGCAAGGGGCGTACGGCCCCCCGTTACAAGACGGCGTCGCCCGCATTGCAGGCTTCGCCGCAGCGGCGCGGCGTGTGCACGCGCGTGTATACGCAGACGCCCAAGAAGCCGAATTCGGCGCTGCGCAAAGTGGCCCGCGTGCGGCTGACCAACGGGATTGAGGTGACCACCTACATTCCCGGCATCGGCCACAACCTGCAGGAGCACTCGATTGTGCTCATCCGCGGAGGCCGCGTGAAGGATCTGCCGGGCGTGCGTTATCACGTGGTGCGGGGAACGCTGGATTCAGTGGGCGTGGCCGGCCGCTCGCAGAGCCGGTCGAAGTACGGGACCAAGCGCGCCAAGGGTGGCGCGGCGAAGTAGTGAAAGACAGCTCCTAGCTGATTTTTCGGGAGCCGGGAATGCGGCTTCCGGCAAGAGGGAGCTTGAAGCTAGCGGCTAGAGGCTAGTAGCTGAAATTGAGGATTTATGCCGAGAAAAGGGCACATAGCGAAGCGGGAAGTGGCGCCGGATCCGGTGTATGGATCGACGCTGGTGACCAAGTTTGTGAACTCAATGATGTGGGGCGGCAAGAAGTCGACCGCTCAATCCATCTTCTACCAGGCGATGAAGAACCTGGAGGAGAAGGGCGGCGGGGACGACGCGCTCAAGCTCTTCAAGAAAGCGGTGGAAAACTGCAAACCGCTGCTTGAGGTGAAGACGCGGCGCGTGGGCGGCGCCAACTACCAGGTGCCGATCGAGGTGAATGCCGACCGCAGAACCTCGCTGGCCATCCGCTGGCTCATCACATACGGGCGCAGCCGTGGCGAGAAGGGCATGACCGACAAGCTGTCGAACGAGTTGCTGGATGCGGCCAACGGGCGCGGCGCGGCGATGAAGAAGAAGGAAGACGTTCACCGCATGGCCGAGGCCAACAAGGCCTTCGCGCACTACCGGTGGTAGGGAATTCAGCCGCTGGCTGCTAGCTTCTAGCTTTTAGCTGCCGGTAGCGGAGCAAGAATTGGGACCGCACAGGGCGGTCTCGGACATAGTGGGCTAGAGGCTGGGAGTTAAAGGCTAGCAGCTAGTTGTAACCGCGGGGAAAGGCGTCCCGCAAGGAATTGAAATCGTGGCTCGCACCGTACCTCTAAATCGCTGCCGGAACATCGGGATCATGGCGCACATCGACGCCGGAAAGACGACAGCGACAGAACGCATCCTGTTCTACACCGGCATCACGCACCGGCTGGGAGAGGTGCATGAAGGCACGGCGACCATGGATTACATGGAGCAGGAGCAGGAGCGCGGAATCACGATTACCTCGGCGGCGACCACCTGCACATGGCGCGACGTTCGCATCAATATTATTGATACCCCCGGCCACGTGGACTTTACCGCCGAAGTGGAGCGCAGCTTGCGCGTGCTCGACGGCGCGGTGGCGTTGTTTGACTCCGTGAGCGGCGTGCAGCCGCAGACCGAGACTGTCTGGCGGCAGGGCGATAAATACAAGGTTCCCCGAATTTGCTTCGTCAACAAGATGGACAAGAACGGCGCGGACTTCGAGCATGTGCTTGAGACCATTCGCAAGCGGCTGGGCGCGCGGCCCGTGGCGCTGCAGATTCCCGTCGGCGCCGAGGCGAACTTCAAGGGCGTCGTGGACCTGATTGAGATGAAAGCCATTCTCTGGCACGACGAAACTCTGGGCGCCGAGTTTTCCATCGAGCCGATTCCCGCCGGGTTGCAAAAGAAGGCCGAGGCCTTCCGGCTGCAGTTGATTGAAGTCATCGCCGAGACCGATGACGTTCTGCTGGAAAAGTTCCTTGAAGGCGAAACGCCATCCGTGGAAGAGTTGAAGGCCGGCATTCGACAGGCCACCATCGATCTGAAGGTTTTTCCGGTGATTTGTGGAAGCGCCTTCAAGAACAAGGGCATTCAGACGCTTCTCGACGCCGTTGTCGATTACCTTCCCAGCCCGCTCGACAAGCCTCCGGTTGAGGGCATCGACCCCAACCATCACTCCAAAATTGAAACGCGCAAGCCCGACGACAACGAGCCGCTGTCGGCGCTGGCCTTCAAGATCATCAACGATCCTTACGGCAAGCTCTGCTTCGTGCGCGTCTACTCGGGTTCGCTGAAGACCGGCGACACGGTGCTGAACCCGCGCACTGGCAAGACCGACCGCATCGGGCGCCTGGTGAAGATGCACGCCAACAAGCGCGAGGACGTGACCGAGATTCTGGCCGGCGATATCTGCGCCTGTCTGGGTGTCAAGGATCTGAAGACCGGCGACACGCTTTGCGATCCGCATCATCCCATCGCCCTCGGCGCGATCACCTTCCCCGACACCGTGATTTCGGTAGCCATTGAGCCCAAGACGAAGGCCGATCAGGAAAAGATGGCCGTGGCGCTGGCGCGGCTGGCCGACGAGGATCCCACCTTCAAGGTTCGCACCGATGAAGATAGCGGCCAAACAATCATCAGCGGCATGGGCGAGCTGCACCTCGAGATTCTTGTCGACCGCATGAAGCGCGAACACAAGGTGGAGGCCAATGTGGGCGAGCCCAAGGTTGCCTTCCGCGAGACCATCCGGAAGAAGGCCGAGGCCGAGGGCAAGTACATCCGGCAGACCGGCGGCTCGGGCAACTACGGCGACTGCTGGCTGCGCGTCGAGCCGAACGAGCCGGGCAAGGGCTATGAGTTCGTCAATGAGATCAAGGGCGGCTCCGTTCCGAGGGAGTACATCAAGCCCATCGACCAGGGAGTGCGGGGCGCCATGGAGCTGGGCATTCTGGCCGGCTTCCCGATGGTCGACATCAAGGTAACGCTGTTCGACGGCAGCTATCACGAAGTGGACTCGAACGAGATGGCCTTTAAGTTTGCCGGCTCGATCGCGTTCAAGGAAGCGGCCAGGAAGGCGTCGCCGGTGCTGCTGGAGCCGGTGATGGCCGTGGAAGTGACGGTGCCTGAGGAGTTCATGGGCGTAATTATTGGCGACATCAACTCGCGTCGCGGGCGAATCGAGGGCATGGAGCATGCCGCGGGTTCGCAGGTGATCAGGGCGATGGTGCCGCTCAAGGAGATGTTCGGCTACGTGAACGAAATTCGCTCGTCCACACAGGGCCGGGCGTCGTATTCGATGCAGTTTGCGCGCTACGAAGAGGCGCCGCGCATGATTGCCGACGAAATCATCGGCCGCGCGCAGGGCAAGTAAGGTTTTGGGGCTGGAGCCCGCAGCGGCGGGCGCTCCGAGAAGCAACGGGCAGTAAGAGCGATGAAAGGGATGTGGGAGTTTTATGGCGAAGGAAAAGTTTGATCGTTCAAAGCCGCACGTGAAC
>JBEKSA010000055.1:0-18048 GCA_049517515.1 Occallatibacter sp. | reverse complement strand
CAACTGCCACTGTTCATCCGTCAACAGCTTCTGCCGCTTCTTCATGACAGAAGCTCATCAGCTAACCCGCCTCACACGTAAGTACATGATCTGAGGCCGAACCTATTTATGAAACACGCCCTAGGAAGAATGGCAGGGCGAGAGTAAGACGAGGTGATTCCTATCTTGCCTCCTTATCGATCCCTTGCGTGCACTGGGCATCCACTATCGCTTCACAGTATCAATTGCATTCGGCAGGGTTGTTCGAAAGGGACTCCAGCTAAATATACTCCTTGAACAACTCTGGCGACGGCGCCGGGATCACGCCCTTGCCCACCAGCATCCCATCCTCGGCCGCGGCTTTGCAGCCCGCGCTCACCGCTGCCTGCACGCTCGATACGTCTCCGGCCATCACCACGAAGCCCTTGCCGCCCAGCGCCATGGCCAGGTGAATGCGCAACAGCGTTACGTTGGCCGACTTGATGGCCGCGTCTGCCACTTCAATGATGCTGGCCGCGGAAAACGTCTCCACCACCCCGATCGACTGCAGCTGGCCCGGATCGATCTCCACCGTCTGCGAGATGGCCTGCAGAACCGACGGGTGCACCCGCGCGATCTGCCGCCGCTCGATCAGCGATGCCCCGGCCACCGCCTGCCCCGCCGCCAGCGCCGCCTGCACGCTGGCAACATCACCGGCGACGACGATGAGAAACTTGCCCGAGCAGATGCTTCGCGCCAGCAGAAGCTTGACCGAGCCCGCCTTCAGCATCAGGTCTTCGGCCACCATTCCCGTCGCCACACTCGATAGCTCAATCAGCCCAATCGAATTGATTTCCGTCGCCACCCTGGCTCCTTCCGGCGTTGTT
Organism: Occallatibacter sp.; assembly: GCA_049517515.1. Classification (GTDB taxonomy): domain Bacteria; phylum Acidobacteriota; class Terriglobia; order Terriglobales; family Acidobacteriaceae; genus Telmatobacter. The sequence continues at coordinate 17,203 of JBEKSA010000055.1, read as the reverse complement.
TTACGCCGTCAACCGCGCCCGCGATTCGTGTCTTACAGCGTCTTACCGCGCGTTCGACACGTCTTACACGCCTTGCGCCTCACATTCGCGCTGTCTTACAGACCCTTCCCGCCGCTTCACGCCTCAATCACCACCACGTCGCTGCCAACGGTCACGCGCCCACCGATGCTCGCATGAATCCGCGCCCCCAGCTTGCCTGTTTCCGGCGCAGCGATCAGGTCGCCCTCGCGCACGCGATCCCCGCTCTTGACCACTGCAACCGCAGCTGCGCCCGCGTGCTGCTTCAGCGGCAGCGTCACTCTCTGCGGCGTAAACGCATGGTCCTTGAGCGGACCTTCGTTGCGGTACTCGCCCAGTCCCAGCTTGGCGATCAGCCTCCGCATGGGCACGCGCCGGTACTCGCCCATCGGATGCGGCTCGATCGACTCCGGCGTCCCCTTCCACGTGAGCCCGCGCTCACGCGCCACAGGCTTCGACTGCACGCAAACCGTCTTCGGATCCAGATCTTCAGGGCACGCGAACATCGTGCACAGGTTGCACTCGCAGCAGTAGAGCGTTCCCGCGACCATCGCGTTGGCGCTCTCGGCGAATCCCAGCGACTGCATGGCGCGATGCGGCTCGATGGGATGCCCGAGCAGATAGCGCGGGCAGAACTCCGTGCAGAACCGGCACTGGTCGCACGCCGAGCGCCCGATCCTGGCCACGTGCATCCACGGCGCGTTGTGCCGCCGGATGAGCGCGTGCTCGGCCGGCAGCACGATAATCCCGCCCATCGTCTTGGTCACCGGCACGCTCAGGTCCGCGGCCGGCTTGGCCATCATCACCCCGCCCAGCAGCACGCCGAAGTTGTTCACCGTGGGCCCGCCCGCCGCATCGATCACCTCGCCGATGGTGATCCCCACCGGCACGCGCAACGTCACCGGCTCGGCCACCGCGCCCGCCACGGTCAGGTACTTGTGCGTCACCGGCCGGTCAAGCCCCATGTTCATCAGCGTCTCGATATTGGCGACGACAGCGTCCACGTCCTTGGGCAGGCCGCCCGGCGGAATCACGCGCCCGGTGACCATGTGCACCAGGATGAACTCGTCGCCCGCCGGATACACGTCCGGCAACGCCACCACCCGCACCCCCGCCGGCGCCTGCGCTTCCAGCGCGGCGATGATGTCGTGGTACTTCTCCTTGATGCCGATCACGCCTTCGCGCGCGCCCACCAGATGCATGGCCATTTCGAGGCCCCGCAGGAAGGGGACGGCATGATGGTGGAGTATCTCCTTGTCCTTATGCAGCAGCGGCTCGCACTCCGCCCCGTTGGCGATGGCCACCGAAACCTGCGTCCGCAGCTTCGCCGCCGTCGGAAACCCACCACCTCCGGCCCCAATAATGCCGAGTTCATCGATCCGGTCGATCGAGGGGCGTCCAAGAGACTGTGTGCCGGCGCTGCGTTCTGACCCGAGATTGCCTGTTTCTGGCGTCATAGATCAATAGATCTCTCAGAATCATCCAAAAGTAACGATTGACTCTGGCAGAAACTATATAGTATCATCCAATTTCAATCAAGATCATTCAACAATGAAATGTCTGATTGCAAATATCGGCGTCACCTCGTTCAAGTACCGTCTTCTGGAAATGCCGGAGGAAACCCTTCTGGCAAGAGGCCACGTCGAGCGGATTGGCCAGCCGGGCGGCGAGTGTGCCGATTACCCAGCCGCCATCCGCAAGTGCCTGGCGGAGATTGCAGGCGAAGGCAAGGCTCTCAAAGACCTATCTGAGATTGAGGCGGTCGGCTTCAAGGCCGTCCATGCCGGCCCGCTCAATGAGCCCCAGCTCATCGACGATGCCTTCCTCGCCGCCATGGAGGAATTCACGTTCCTCGCCCCCGCACACAACCCTCCTTACATCTCGGCCATTCAGGATTTTCGTAAGGAATTGCCGGGCGTTCCGCTGGTCGCGGTCATGGAACCCTTTCCGTATCGGTTCATGGACGAGGCGTCGACAACCTATGCCGTGCCCTACGAGTGGCGCACCGAGTTCGGCATCCGTCGCTATGGATTTCACGGCGCCACCCATCGATCAGCGAGTGAGCGAACACAGGCGCTTCTGAACCGAAAGAATCTGCGTCACATCAATTGCCACCTTGGCGGCAGTTCGAGTCTGGCTGCGTTTCACAACGGGGTCGCCGTGGACGTGAGCATGGGCGCGTCTCCGCAGTCCGGTCTTCCGCAGAGCAAGCGCGTCGGCGACATCGATGTCTTCGCCGTGCTGTACATGATGAAAAAGCTCGGTCTCGACCCGGACGCGATGGCGTCGCTCTTGGGTAGCCGGGCAGGGCTGGCGGGGATCAGCGGCGGCCCCAGCGATATGCGCGATCTCACCCAGGCCGCTGCAGCCGGCGACCACCGTTCCCGGCTTGCGATCGACGTATTTGTCCGCGCCATCCGCCATTATCTGGGCGCCTTCGTGCTTGAACTCGGCGGCGTCGACGCCATCACGTTTTCCGGCGGCATCGGCGAAAACAGCCCGGAGATCCGTGCCGCTGTTCTCAAAGACCTCGCAGCCTTCGGCGTCGAACTCGACGAAGAAGCCAACAAATCCGTCAAGGGCGAGGGCGAAATCTCCTCCCTTCGCTCCGTAGTCAAAGTTCTGGTCATTCCCGCCAACGAAGAGTCTATCGCCGCGCGCGAAACTTCAGCCGTGGTCAGCCGCGCTCGTGCCGCGGCGCAATCGTTGGCAGGGCAGGCAACATAGGGCAACACAGGATCGTTTATGGCAAGTGCAGCAAACTCGGTTTCCATTGACAGGTCGACGGTCGAGCGCATCGTCCGCCAGGTCGCGCTCGAATACTTGGGCCGCGACAAAAGCGGTACCGCGCCGGTCCTCACCGTGCAAACCTCCTCGCGTCACATGCACGTCTGCCGCGAAGATATTGACGTGCTCTTCGGACCCGGCTCGGATCTTACCTTCGACCGCCCGCTTTTCCAGGAAGGAAACTTCGCCGCCAAAGAGACGGTCACCATCGTCGGTCCACGTAGCCGCCTCATTTCGAACCTGCGCATTCTGGGGCCCATGCGCAAGCAATCGCAGGTCGAGCTCGCATTTACTGACGCCATCATGCTTGGCTTCAACGATCTGCCCGTGCGCCTCTCCGGCAACATCGCTGGCACGCCCGGCGCCGTCATCATCGGACCCAAGGGCGTCGTCGAGCTGAAGGAGGGCGTCATTCGCGCCGCCATCCACGTGCATATGAATCCCGACGAAGCCGCATACTTCGGCGTCAAGCAGGGCGACCTGATGAAGCTGCGCATCGGCGGGCCCTCTGGAGTCACCTTCGACAACGTTCATGTGCGCATCGATCCCACATCCCGCCTCAATGTCCACATGGACACCGATGAGGCGAACGCCTGCGGTCTGCATCTGACCAAGGACGTCGAGCTTTTCAAGTAACGCAAGAGCAGTGAAGTAACGCTACGCAACAAGAGAGGAAGCGATGAAACAAGCGCTTGGAATGATTGAGACAAAAGGCTTGGTCGCGTTGTTTGAGGCGACTGACGCCATGCTCAAATCAGCAAACGTGTCCTTCGCCGGCTGGCAGACCGTAGGAGCAGGTCTGGTCACCGCCTTCGTTGAAGGGGACGTGGCGGCCGTCAAAGCCGCTACGGACGCGGGCGCGGAAGCGGCATCCCGGATCGGCGAGGTGGTGAGCGTGCAAGTCATCTCACGGCCCCACGATGAGCTGCCGTCTTTCGCTCAACAGAACAAAACAGCAGCGAAGAAAGCCTGAAGGCTAACGCCTAAGAGCTGCGCTTCGAGGAGACAAGATGAGTCAAGCAATCGGATTGATCGAAACCAGAGGCATGGTCGGAATGGTGGAAGCGAGCGACGCCATGGTGAAAGCCGCCAGTGTGGAGCTCGTTAAAACCATGCAGATCGGCGGCGGCTACGTCACTGCCATCGTGCGCGGCGACGTGGGCAGCGTGCGCGCGGCGGTCGACGCGGGCGCAACTGCGGCCAAAGTGGTGGGTGAGCTGGTGTCGTCGCACGTGATTCCGCGGCCCCACGATGCGCTTGTCGAAAGCATGTTGAAGTAGTGAGGAACACGGAGAACGCACATGGCGAATGAAGCGGTTGGAATGATTGAAACCAAAGGGCTGGTAGCCCTGGTGCAGGCGACGGACGCGATGCTCAAAGCGGCCAGCGTCAAATTTGTGGGCTGGAACAAGGTCGGCAGCGGCCTTTGCTCGGTCTATGTCACCGGCGACGTGGGCTCGGTCCGCGCCGCGGTGGATGCGGGAGCCAGCGCAGCCCGAGCGGCCGGCGAAGTGCAAAGCGTGCATGTCATTGCGCGCCCGCACGATACGCTCAGCACCATATTGCCGAAGTAACCGCGGCGCACGAGGTGAAATGGCATGTTCATAGCAAAAGTCATCGGCAACGTTGTCTCCACGCAGAAGATCGCAAAGTTCTGCGGCATGAAGCTGCTCCTGATCCAGCCCTACATCAGCAGGGAGGGGAAGCTTCAAATCTCCGGCAGTTCCGTCGTAGCGGTCGATAGCGTGGGAGCCGGCGAAGGCGAGTGCGTATTGTTCACGCAAGGCAGTTCCGCGCGCCTAACCCCCGCAACAAAGGATGCGCCGGTCGACGCGGTGATCGTCGGCATCGTCGACACCATCGAGGTCGGCGGCGCGGCGGTAGCCAAGCCGTAACGAGGAGTAGCCGCAAATGCAGACGCAACAGCAAGTCTCGCCTCAGGTCATTGCAGAGATTGCCAGGGAAGTCGTCGCGCGCCTGCGCGTACAGATTCAGCCCGCGCCGGCCGCGCAAGCGCATGTACCCGGACCCAAGGCCGCTGCCCCGCGCGATGGCGTGTTCGCCACCGTGGACGAGGCCGTGAATGCGGCCTTTGAAGCACAGAAGAAAGTCGCGGCCATGAGCCTCGCCGATCGCGGCCGCCTGATCCAAATCATCTGCCGCATCTGCAACGACCGTCGCGAGGAACTCGGCCGCATGGAACTCGAGGAGACCAAAGTCGGTCGCCTCGATCACAAGATTCTCAAGCTCACCAATATGCGCCTCGTGCTTGGCGCGGACGCCATGCGCAGCGACGCCCGCAGCGATCGCACCGGCCTATGCATCATCGAGCGCGCGCCTTGGGGCGTCATCGGCATGATGCTGCCCGTCACCCACTCCGTGCCTACCATGGCCTCCAACGCCATCAACATCATTGCCGCCGGCAACACAGCGATCTTCGGGCCTCACCCTTCGGGCGCCAAGGTGGCGCAGTACGCGCTGCAGCTATGGAATCGTGAATTCGAGCGTGAGCTTGGCGTTGCCAACGTGGTCACCACTGTTGTCGAGCCCAGCCTTGAGGCCGCCGAGCAAATCTTCCATCATCCCAAAGTTGCTCTTCTTTGTTGCACGGGTGGCGCAGCAGTGGCACAGGCTGCGGCCAAGACCGGCAAGCGCGTCATTGCCGGTGGTCCTGGCAATCCTCCTGTCGTCGTCGACGAGACGGCCGATCTCGATCGCGCCGCACGGTGCATCATCGAGGGCGCTGCCTTCGACAACAACCTGCTCTGCATCGGCGAAAAAGAAGTCTTCGTCGTGGCCTCCGTCGCCGATGCCTTTATTGCGGCAATGAAACGCGCCGGAGCTCACCAGCTCGACGCTGCGGCCATCGATCGCCTCACAAAAGCTGCCTTCACCATTGAAGGCGGGGGAGGCTGCGCCCGCGCGCACGTCAAGAAGGATCTTGTCGGCAAGGATGTCGCGGTGCTCGCCGCAGCGGCCGGCGTGCATGTTCCGCCAAATACCGATCTGCTCTTTGGAGAGACCGCTGAGAATCATCCCTTCGTCGTCGAGGAGCAGATGATGCCCTTTGTTCCAGTCGTTCGCGTCAAAGACGCCGACGCGGCCATTGCTGCCGCGGTCAAGGCCGAACACGGCTACGGGCACACCGCCATCATCCACACCAACAACGTCGAGACGGCAACCCGCATGGCAAGAGCCATCAACACGACGCTCTTCATCAATAACGCAGCTTCGCTGGCGTCGCTCGGCGTCGGCGGACCGGGCTATTTCAGCCACACCATTGCAACCCCTACCGGCGAGGGCATCACGACTCCGCTCACGTTCACGCGCGAGCGTCAAATAGTCGTCGGCGACGCATTGCGAATTATCTAGCTATGTTTCTTGCGCGCATTGAAGGTACTGTCGTTGCAACCGCCAAGCATCCCACTCTGGATGGATGCCGTTTCCTGGTTGCGCGCCGGCTTGAAGCAGACGGTACCGAGGCGGAGGAGCCGAACGTAGTGGTCGATTGGCTGGGCGCGGCGCGTGGATCCACAGTGATGGTCTCCACCGACGGCGACATTGCGCGTGAGAAGCTCGGCAACAACACACCCGCGCGCATGGTCGTGGTGGGCATTGTAGACGCAGTGCAAAGGCCACCGGAGCAGAGGAGCATGGCATGAGACTCGGTATCGTTCGCGGGCACCTCACGCTCACCCCGGCGGTTGAGTCGTTTCGCTCTCGAACGCTCGCAATTCTGGAACCGGTGACAATGGAAAACCTGCGCGCGAAGAACGGCCAGGGCGGGGGCAAGTCTCTTATCGCCGTCGATGAGCTGGGCGCTGCTACGGGCCAGATGGTTGCATTCACTGAGGGCCGCGAGGCGTCGAATCCATTTTGGCCAGATCCGGTGCCCGTCGACGCGTATCTGGCCCTGATCGTCGACTCGGTCGACGTGGCACGAGAGAGAGTTCGATGAAATCTGAGGTGGGGAAGTGAAGAACGGACAGAAGAGCATCGATCTAACGGGCCGCAGGCTGATCGCGATGCGCGACGTGCAGGACGCACTGGCGGCTGGCGCCAACAGCATCCTCGCCGCTCAAAACTGCGTGGTCACGCCCTCGGCTCGCGACTTTCTGCAGCAGCACGGCATCGAGTTGAACGGGAGCGGGGATGCGCCCGCCCCATCCGCAAGCGCGCAGACGAATTCTCTCTCCGCATCCGCCGCCTCCGGCCAGTCCCCGGTCAATCGCCGCCTTTTTTCCACTCCAGAAGCCGAACAGATCAAGAAAGAAATCTGCGCCGTCGGCCGCAAGCTCTGGATGCGCCAGTTTGTCGATGGCAATGGCGGCAACATCTCCTATCGCATCGGCCCCAACGAGGTTCTCTGCACGCCGACGCTTGTCAGCAAATTCGATCTCACGCCAGAGGACATTTGCCTCGTCGATCTCGAAGGCAATCAGATCGCCGGATCCAAGCCGCGCACCAGCGAGCTTCTCCTGCACCTTGAAGTCTACAAAGCCGTCCCCGAGGCGAAAGCCGTTCTCCACTGCCATCCGCCCCACGCCACGGCCTACGCCATCACCGGCCGTGTGCCGCCTAACATGGTGATTCCGGAGTTCGAGGTCTTCGTGGGCAAGGTCGCCATCTCGCCTTACGAAACGCCAGGCACCAAGGCGTTTGCAGAGACCGTTTTGCCCTACGTCAAGCAACACAACACAGTGCTCCTTTCCAACCACGGAATCGTCTGCTGGGCCGACACCATCACACACGCCGAGTGGTACGCCGAGGTGCTTGAAACCTACTGCTGGACGCTGATGCTCGCCGCACAGCTCGGGGTTCCCATCTCCCGCATCTCTGAGGAACAAGGCTCCGATCTGCTGGCCATCAAGAAGAAACTCGGCCTGCCCGACATTCGCTTCGACACTTCGCGCATGAAGGAGTGCCAGCTCTCCGATCTTGAAGTCCCGAGTTCGATCGCGCTCGAGCCAACCCCCTGCGACGGTTACAATAGCAGCGGCAATGCCTCTGGCGCGGATCTGGAAGCTCTGGTCAAATCGGTCACCGACGCTGTGATGGAGGCCATCGCCGCCGGCTAGAAAAACCTAATTCGAAGACGAACGGCGGTGCATCGCTCAGTGAAAGCGCCGCTGGCGAGACGCAACGCTGACACACGATGAAGGCTGCTGAACGGCAACTGAGAATCCGCCAGATGCTCGAGTCCCGGGACTTCATCGACTCGGAGACTCTTTGCCGAGAGCTGGGCGCCTCCGAGTCCAGCGTGCGCCGCGATCTCGACATTCTGGAACAGGAAGGTCTCCTCAAACGCGTCTACGGAGGCGCGGTCTCCGTGCAGGCTCCGCCCAATCGCGCCTTTGATTACGCGGTCGAAAGCGTGCGTTTCAGCGACGAGAAAACCCGTATCGCCAAACTCACCGCCGGCCTCATTGAAAAGGGCCAGACCGTCATCCTCGATGGCGGCTCAACGGTGGCCGCGGTGGCCCGCGAGCTGGCTGCGAAATCGCTGCATATCGTCACCAACTCCCTGCCCATCGCCGAGGGTCTCGAGTCGCTGCGTAACATCGAGCTGACGCTCACCGGCGGTTATCTCGATCAGCGCCTCCGAACAATGCTCGGCCCCTTCTGTGAGCAGATGCTGAACGCGATCCGCGCTGACGCCGTCATCATGGGCTGCGGCGGCATCACGGAATCCGGATTCAGCAACAACAACACTCTCGTCGTCGGCTCGGAGCAGAAGATGATCGAGGTTGCAAGCCGCGTCATCATCGTTGCCGACCACACCAAATTCGGCCGCGGCGGCATGATCCCCGTGGCCCCGCTCAGCGCCGCGCACATTGTCGTCTCCGACACCGAGCTGAGCCCCGAATTCGCTGCCATGCTCCGCGACAATGGCATTGAAGTCCTTCTGGCATAGTCGGAACTGCCGCAAGGAGTCCCGATGCAAATCGACGCGCGACGTTCTTCTCGTCATCGACGTTCAAAACAATTCTTGCCCCGGAGGAGTGCTCGCCGTTCCCCGCGGCGATGAGGTGATCGTGCCCATCCAAAGTGTCGCGCCGCGCTTTGGGCTCATTGTTCTTACCTGCCCTGGGGCTGCGTTCTGTGTGCACTCTGCGCTCTGTTTATCGGATTTCTACTGCTTTTCGTGGTCTTGGGTATTATCCGCTGACCTGCACGTTATTGAAAGATACGTTTATTCGTGGATTCGAGTCTTACCTGAGGAGGAGTAATGAGTGTGGTGCATGAGGGAGCGCGGCAATCCGTCCGAGAATTTTGTACTACATTTACTACATTTCGCGAAAAACCGCTTGAAATTTTCCCATTGATACTGGATTTTTGAAAATCGTTCATCCGGTCGTAGGCTCTTGACTGAGCGCAGTTTTTCCATTAATGATGGGAAATCCGAGACGGGCGAGAAACCATTCCCGGTAGCGCTACCAGTCAATATCCGTTAAAGCCTGCTGATTCAGCGGACTTTTCGTTTGCTTGGAAACGGCCTGACGTTCATTGCTCGGAAAAAGCTGCATGCGCGGAGCATAAAATGCAGGCCGCGAATCATATGCCGGAAACCCGCAATGCCTGCACCAAAACGGCCGAGGAGCCTTGGTTCATTTGATTATGACGGCGGGGAACCGAGTAACTGATCATGCTCGGGATCATCTGATGCACTATTGCTGTCGAGGTGCAGGTCAGCCTAAACCCCGATCCGGCCAGTGCAGGCATCTCGATGCCTTTCGCGGATCAACCCTTCTCGATCAACCTCCCCCTCCGAGTCGGATTTGTTTGGTAGAATTTGAATCACGGGACATGGACAGATGTTCTGGGTTGCGGGTCGCCTGCAGCGGCATTGACGGCAAAGTTTCATGCTGTCCATGCTGTCCATTAATCGCGGAATTCGGTTAGATTCCGTGGAAAAGGTGGAAGCGGGAGAAAAGATAGACAGCAGCGATGGACAGCAAATTCTTAGACTTAGCGTAAGTCGAAGAAAAGAAAGAGGGGACGTAGCTCAGTTGGTTAGAGCGCTGCCCTCGCAACAAATTTCCATAATTTTCAATCACTTAGACTGCTTACTGTCCATCTTACTGTCCATTTCTGATCAAGATTTGGTCTGAGTTTACTGTCCATTCTTGATCGAATTGGCACTTCGCGCTATTTGTCCAGAGCACTCCTCACGAAGGAGGATTCGGGGACAATGGCAAGAGCCAGGCAGTACGCTGATCGCGTCAACATCATCAAGATGGTCAAGGTGAACGGCAAGTGGCCGTTCGCCCGGATTGTCGAACGCAACGGGAGGATCATCCGCGACCACGTCTGGGTAGTTGGCCGCGACGAGCATCACCCGGAAGGCCGCTACTACCTCGAATGGTACGAAGACGGGAAACGGCGCAGAAAGCCCGTCGAGAACTACGATCTCCTTCTTCCTGCCGCCCGCGCAAAATCGATCGAGCTCAATGCCGTAAAAGCAGGACTCATGGCGCTACCAGAAGCCCCGGTTACGCCTGCGCTTACACGTCTGACTATGGATGCAGCGATCGACCAATACCTTGAGTACATCCGCAAGCACCGCAGCCTGCGCACTTACCGGACCTACCGTCCAGTCCTCAACGTCTTGTTCCGGAACTCATATACCAAAACCTACGTGGATGAAGTGACCCGCGAGGACATCTTAAAATTCACCAGCGACTGCTTTGACCAGGGGCTTGTCCCACGAACGGTCTACGATCGCCTTGTTACGGTGCTCCAGCTCTTCAAGCGGCACGGTTACAAGGGACTGGTGGAAGCAAGCGACTGGCCGAGCTATGTTGAGACCATCCGCCCCATCTACGAACCGGAAGAGATCGCGGCTATGCTCCAGTACGCCATTCTGGACGAGGCGATCCTCATCAAGTTCTGTCTCTGCTCAGGTTTTCGCGACCGTGAGATCCGCTACGTGACCTGGCGCGATGTCGACTTGCGGAACTCGGTGGTGCGCGTCACCGCGAAGCCGATCTGGAGATTCAAACCGAAGAACTACGAGGAGCGCGCGGTGCCCGTACCCTCGGCCCTGATCGAGCAGCTCCGCCATTTGAAGGAGAGCCGCAACGCGACTCCAGCGCAGCTGGTCTTTCCCAACACCAAGGGGAAACCGGACAGCCTTCACATCGAAGTCGTAAAGCAGGTCGCGTATCGGGCCAAACTCAATTGCGGCCAATGCGTAACCAAGCACGGCAACCGGTGCGCCCAGGGTCCCTACTGCCAGCGGTTCTACTTGCACAAGTTCCGACACACCTTTGCGACCGAGCACCTCCGTCACGGCATCGACGTTCGCACCTTGCAAGGCTGGATGGGGCACCGCGACATTCAGTCAACGATGGTTTACCTCAAGGGGATTCAATCGAAGGATGCCTTGGAGAAGGTGAATGCCGGGTCGCTTGCCGCATACGTCGCCTAACCCCGGCAGGAGCGGATGAGAGAGATGTTCATCCCGACAGCGGCGTAGTCGGTCTTTCGTTCCATCCTTGCGCGACATTCAGCTTGGGAAAATGACCGTAGATTGAAAATAAACGACATTGGCGTCTACGGCGTCTCATCCAGGTGCAAGGAATTCAGCCACTTCTGTCATACGGCATTCAAACCGCCCCTTAAGTGAGTGAAAGTGGAGTGAAGCTTGCGCAAGAGAGTTTGACGCCGAGGGTTACGGCAGTTCCGCCTGACGCAGCGTCCGCTGCACGGCGCGGAAGACCTCATCGAACTCTGGCAACACCGCCATCTGATACCCGAGTCGCTTCTCCCATAGCGCCCTCAGCCTCGCCTCCTTGGCGCGGATCGCATCGGTCAAGCCTTCGCAGGGCTTGCCACGAAATTCGAGCTTCTGCCGCACGCCATCCGCGAGCGTTCCAAGCTCGATGTTTTCGTTCGACGTGAGATGCCACAGGTCGTAAAGGTCTCGTGGTTCGTTGCGCGCCTTGTCCGCGAGGGCCAGCGTTTTCTCGGTGGCGATTTCCTCCAGAGAATAGGCGCGCAGCATCCGATTCTCTGGAAGGTCCGCGAATTCCTCATAGCCGCGCAGCACCGCGCGTTCCTGGAGCGCATAGACGAGCTTTTCGCGCAGGGTGATGTCCACTTTCACATCGTTGCCTTTGGGCAAGGGCCCCTCGTAGCGCAGATAGAACGTGAAGCTGTTCTCGTGCTTCTGGCGGTCTTCCCTATCGAAGGCGAATACAATGCCCGAGGCCTCGCGCACGGATGCATACACCGACTCCAGCTGCCCCTTGAGTTCATCGAGTGTCACACTCGCGGTCAGAGTAAAGTCGAGATCCTCCGAAAAGCGGTAATCGCCGAAATAGCATCGCTTCAGCGCCGTTCCGCCCTTGAATCCGAGAGTCGCCTTGAGGTCCGATTCCGCAAGCGCCGCCAGGAACCAGGCGAGGCAGTAGTCGCGTTCAAGCACGTAGTCGGGAATACGGCGTCCGCCTTCCTTGGCAAGCCTGTTGGCGAGAAGCGAGATATTGCGCTGGGGGATCATTCAGCTCGTCCGGATCGATTCGAGTTCCTGGCGCGTGATGTTAAGTTGAAGCCGCCAGCGGCGCAAGTGCGGCCCCTCTTTGGGCAGCATAGGATCGAGCGGAACATAGGTCTCGCTCAGCACATCCCTTAGCCGTGCCAGCTCGCTCTGCGGCGCAATCGCGTAGAGTTCGAGCAGATAACCCAGGCGGCGCAGGACGGCTCCAGTTGAAATGCGAAGCGCATAATCCACCAGCTTTTTCGCCTGCATGTCCTGATGGCGCATCCACAGTCCCTTAGCGACTTCCGTGATGCCGCCGCAATATTCCGGCTGGCGGAGGCCGTCGATGACGGTGCGTTCGAGATCGCTGATGTCCACCGACTCCTGCTTTGTGACCCAATGCTTCGCCGTGCCGAAATAGTGCTCAGGCTGGATGAAGACAAAGCGGAATTCCATGCCGTGTAGCGTCCGGCTTCTGAGCCGCTTTGAGCTGGAAGCGAAAACGACGAGCTGGGGCTGAGTTACCATCCGGTGTATCTCCATAGCCGATGCGTGCGAGATGAAGGACGGCGCGCTCCCCGCCAGCCGCTTTGCCGTCAGATACGGATCACCCGCGTAGTCGGAAGCGCTGCCCAGTTCCGGGGGAACGATGACGAATACGCCTGGTTTCAGGCGCGAGACAAGGCCACGATGCACAGCTTTGTGCAGCAGGCTGCTTGCCAGTTGTGAGTTCAGTCCCGTTATAGCCTGAGTATCGGCGAGCGTGAACGTCGATTGTGAGCGGTCATAGAGACTGGCCAGCAGGCCAGCCGTTTGACGCCCAACGGTTTTGTTTGAGGTATTATGTTCTGTGCTCATCAGATAGCCTACCGGGCGATGTACAGCACATAAAAGATAACAAGTATGATGTTTTATGTCAAGAAGATCGCCCAGCAAGCGATTCGAAGCACATAAAACATAACAGGCTAAGGTGAGGTGTTCCCGCTTCCCTGCCTGCCCCCACGTTCCCGGCATTCCCAACCCCCTTGCGGGGGAGGTCCGAAGGCATGGCAGCCCGCGAAAAAGGCCGATGAAAGAGCGTATGCCGTCGCTCTTTGTGCGCCGCAGAATAGAACCGGCGGGAGTTTGCCAACCCCAGCTTGTTTGACCGAAATCTCGGTTCATTTCATCATTTGCCGCTGTTGAGTCAAGAGAAGCGGCGCCGGCGCCGCCAATCGTACTGGCACAGATCAGGGAGGGATCCACCCGTGAGTCTAGTCGAAATCATAAGGGAGAAGCAGGAGGCGCTGCGAGTTCGCGACCTAGCTCAGCTGCTGGGGGTCTCTCAGCAGCAGATCTACAAGATGGCGGCTAACGGCGAGATCCCATCGTTCAAAGTGGCCAACGCCGTCCGCTTCGACCCGCACGAGATCGCCGGGTGGTTGACGGAAAAGTATCCCCCTCGTGGCGTAGAGGTGCGATTCGCAGCGGCGAAAAGAGCATAGCCACGGATGACAGCAACATCGCGGGTCGCAGATCGAGGAGCGACACCTCGCACCAAGCGCACGACTTCGATATATGCGGCAGGAAAGACGGCGGGGAATTTGACCGAGTTTTGAATTCACCTCATGCTGTCTCCGCATTGGAGGAGGCACGTGGTGGAACGCAAGACGTATTTCACTATCGTCCTATTGCTGACGATTCTCGACGCCGTGGTGGTTTTGCGCTATGGAGGAGCGATCTGGACGGCGTGCTCGGGAGTCGTGTGGATTCGCCTGCGAATGCTCCTCCTGGCGGCACTTTCGGCAACGTCGCTCGCCAATGTCTGGGCCCAAGCCATCTATGGGTTAGGTCAAGCGCGCCATGGTGGGCGGAGCGCGCCGGCACTGAGCGTGGCAGCTAATCGAACGGAACCGCAGGGAGAAGGCGATGTTTGATTCGATCACTGGCCTCGCTAGCAAACTCGCCGCCACCGGTTACTTCATCGACCCGGTCATGACGCAGGTCGTTTTTCTCGCGGCCAAACTCCAGAAGCCTCTTCTGCTGGAAGGACCCGCGGGCTCAGGCAAAACGCAGCTCGCCATCTCCGTTGCCGCCGCGGCCGGCACACACGTCGAGCGCCTGCAGTGCTACCGCGGAGTGACGGAAGATAAAGCGATTGGGCGTTTCGATGAAAGTTTGCAGCGACTCTACATGGAGTTCTCGAAGGGCCAGCACGAGAGCTGGCAGACCGTGCAGGCCAACCTCAAGGGACGGGATTTCTTTCGGCCCGGTCCGCTGATGCGCGCTCTCGAATGCGAACGGCCCTGTGTGCTGCTCATTGACGAGTTGGACAAAGTAGACGACGGGTTCGAAGCAATGCTGCTAGAAATCCTGTCCGCGTGGCAGCTCTCGATTCCCGAGTTCGGTACGGTCTCGGCAAAGAGCATTCCCTTCGTTGTGCTGACCAGCAACGAGGAGCGCAGGCTGGGGGATCCCATCCGGAGGCGCAGCCTCTATGTTCGGGTCGAGCATCCTACGCCAGAGCGTGAGGCCGAGATCATCGCCAGCCGCACGCCGAATGCCGATGAGAACTTTCATCGGGAAATGGCGGGGATCGCACTCTCATTCCGCAATTACTCTCTCGAGAAACCGCCCTCAGTCTCCGAGATGATCGATTTCGCCAACGCTCTACAGTTGCTCGGAACGGACCATGTGACCGAGGAGCATCGCGATGTTCTGCTGCCTTTTTTAGCGAAAACTGAAAAAGATCGTCGGCATCTTTTGCTTCGCGAGGGATTCAAGAGTCTGCTTGACGATGGCGCCAGGTTCGTGCAAAGCCTGACGGTCTCAGGGGGGCCACTTTCATGAGGCGATGGCCGCTCATCCTGTTGCTGCTCGTGTTTCCTGGGTTTGCATTGGCCCAAGCCGATCCCGCCGTGGCGGAGCACTTCGTGCGGCAATATGCGGCGCACTATCATGTGCCGCCAGAGCTGATCGCCGCGTTGATCGACGTTGAATCGCGATGGGACCCCCAAGCGGTTTCAGACAAGGGCGCGATGGGACTCATGCAACTGATGCCCGCGACAGCGCGCCGCTTCGGCGCCTTTCAACCCTTCGACATCGAGCAAAACATCGCGGCAGGCACCCGCTATGTCACGGCGTTGATGTGGGAGTTCCACGGGGATCTGCGCCTGGTCGCTGCGGCCTACTACGCGGGTGACCACTGGATCGCGCGGGAGCAATTGAACTATCACAACCCGGAGGTTGTGGCCTATGTGCAGGCGGTCCGGCGGCAGTACATGATTCGCAGATTTGCGGCCATGAGGCCGCCGAGGAGGTCCTTCCCGTGAAACTTTGCTGGTTCACGCCCATTGCGCTCCTTCTACCGCTGCACCTTAACGCGACGGACGCGGCGGTCGTGGCGCGCGTCGCAACCATCGCCATCAACCCGAGAGAGATCACAGTCCTGCATCTGCATCCGGAGTTTGAGTCGACGATCCGGATGCCGGAGGAGGTCACCTCCGTCATTCTGGGCAGCCCCGGCGAGTTCAAGGCTGAGCATAGTGCAGACGAGCCCAACTACGTCTACGTCAAACCGATTACCAAAGAGCCCGCTCAGTCGAACCTTCTGATTGCGATGAAATCGGGTCAGCATGTGACGTTAGAGTTGGTCAGCGATGGCGCGAGCATCGCGAATCAGTCGCAACCGGTGGACTTTCTAATCGAGTACAGCTCCGCACGGAGCTTTCTGATCTCGTCGGATTCCGGCGCTCTGACGATGCCAACCCCGCCGAGCAAGGAACGGGAGCATGACATGAATGATGCTGACGCCGGCACGGGCTCGGCGCCGCTTTCCAGCCTCGACGGAGAATTCAAGCAGCAGGCGAGAGTGAACGTACCCAGATGGACCAAGTGGGAAGGCCAGCAGATTGAGACATCGATTGGCGACATGCGGCAGTTGAGCAACGAGACCATGATCTCCTATTCCATCCTGAACAGCTCGAACCAACCTGTCGAGGTCCTTCCGCCGCAGATCCAGATCACGGGGAGCACGGCTACAAAGAAGAAAAAGAAGGAAGGCAAAGGCATCATCTCGGACCAGTTGGAAATTCGGGACTACAGGTTGAGCACAACGCGGCTGGAGCCGGGAGGACGGGCCGACGGCGTGGTTGTCTTCGATCGGCCCAATTTCAAGGAATCGACGGAGAAGCTATTTCTCCAAATCGCACAGGCGGATCAGGTGGATCATCCTGTCTTGATTCGTCTGCCGTTTACCCCACCCATCTCCGGCAATGGCAACTAGAAGGGAGTTCAGAGGCTATGAGCATCAATGACAACAACACGAACGGAAGCCGAGGGTTGTCTACCTCAGTCGTCGAAGCCGCTGAGCCGATGGCTTCGCCAGCGCCGTCTCAGACGCGTGGCCCAGCCATCCTGAGCGCCAAAGAAGAACCTGCGACCAGGTTCGCGACGAGAGCTGGCGTCAAGGGAGCGGACGCGATCAGCAAAAGCAAACTCATTCTTCTCGGGGGCGGCTTGGCCGTCGCGGTTCTGTTCTTTGTGTTCACTGCTATCGTCGGCAAGTCTGGGAAGAAGCCGGCGCCCATCAAGCAGGCGTCTCAGTCTCAGCAAGCCGAGCAGGAGCAGACAACTCCGCCCCAAGGCAGCGTAACGCCACTGATGGACACCCCGCGGACGCCGGCGCCGGACAACACCAGCGGCCAGCTCGGGCCAGGCGACATCCGGCGCACACGCTCATTGGACAATGGCGCAACCACCAAGCCATTTGCCGCCAAACCTGTTGTTGCCAGTTCTCTGGGAGGGGTACCCTCTTTCGCGGACACACAACAGAGGTGGGAAGATCCTGCGCCTTACGGCGGAACTCCACCCGCAGAGACGCCGCAAACGCAGCAGAACAGCCTGAAGGAGACGTCCATCATCTTCGTGCGGAGC
>JBEKSA010000054.1:0-18666 GCA_049517515.1 Occallatibacter sp. | reverse complement strand
GAACCAAGCGATGCACGCCGCGATGGGTGCGAAGCGCGACCAGATCGTCCTGATTGAAGAGCGCCGGACGAGGCCCCACCAGGCTCAGATCGCCCCTCCAAACGCTGACCAGTTGCGGCAATTCATCAAGGCTGGTCTTGCGCAACAAGGCTCCGATCGGGGTTAGAAAGAGATAAGGCTGCTGCAACAGATGCGTTGCCACCTGCGGCGTGTCGACGCGCATCGTCCTGAACTTGGGCATGCCAAAAAGACGGTTGTCTTTTCCCACGCGCTCGGACCAATGCAGGGCGGGGCCAGGAGACGTCAACCGCACCGCGACCCAGCAAAGCAAGAAAAGCGGACTGAGTAGGATCAGGAGCATTCCTCCCAGAACCAGATCCATGCCCCGCTTCCATGCCGGCAGCCGGCACGCCGAAAGACTGAAAGTTGTCGTGACCATGGGGGCAACCACTTTCGTAACGCTGGTCGTAACTGTTGTTGTAACTATTGTCGCAACTGGTTTTGTGACTATGAGAAAAGAAGGTCCCTCCCTCCGAGGGTAGGCAATGTTTTCGGGGAGATTATGTTTCGAGAAATCCGGAGGCTAGGAAGCCGCAGCCCGCGCCTTCGGAGGCGCTCCCGGTTTCTTCCCTGCCAAGTACCAGTCCGCTGTTTCCTGCAGTCCGTCCGACATCAAACACGGCGGATTCCATTCGAGTTCGCGGCGAATTCTGGAACTGTCGATGACGAGTGACACGAGCAGGCTGTTCAACTGCTTTGATTTTCCAGTGAGTCTTCCCAAGACTCGCAGACAACTGAGCGAAAACGGAATCAGCGTCGCCCGTCGTCCCAAAGCGTTAGCTATACGGTAGATTAACTCCAGTGTAGAAACGTCCTCGCCATCGCTTACAAGGAATGTTTGCCCAGCGGCGCCCGGGTGCTTGGCACACGTAATAATCGCGTTCACCAAGTTACGTACGTAAATTAAGCTATGGCGCCCTTGTATGGCCCCAAAGGGAAGTGGCAGCCCGCTGTCAACGAGTCGAACAAGCCGCATAAAATTTCCCGGCTCACCCGGGCCATAGACGATCGGCGGACGAATTATCACGATCTTGAGGGTCGAATCATTGGCTATTGTCTGCAGCTTTTGTTCTGCCACCCACTTGGACACTGTGTAAGCATCATGAGGATGCGGCACGTCGGTTTCCGTGAACGGACGGCCATTCGTGCTTCTTCCGTTAACTCCCACGGAACTCAAGTAGACAAACCGCCTTACTCCGGCTCTTACGGCGGCTCTGGCCAATTGCTCAGTGCCGGCCGTATTGACGCGATGAAATTCGGTCAACGCACCGGCACAAGACTTTTTCATTACGTGGACGTGTGCAGCCAGATGAACCACAACACTTATACCATCTAGCGCTTTGGACCAATCCGTCGACTCACCGATATCGCCCACTCGGCAAATCTCTTGCGCTGGCGAGTCGGCTCCGTGCAATTCACCGGGCGACGAACCTTCAGGCGGCAGACTGCGAACTGCTCGTCGAACCGAAATGTTCAGGTCAGCCAGCGCTCTGCAAGTCTCGCGACCAACAAATCCATTCGCTCCGGTGACCAGTACCTTATTCGTCATTGCCAGTGACAATGTGTTTGCCAGATTCCACTTTGAGAAGCACAAACTTAATTTCGCCGGTAATCCAGTCAAAGTTAAGACGTAACCATAGGCAGCCAGTCCTCGTACAAGTCACGCAAAAAAAGACGAGCACGGTGACAAAAGACGACGTCGAGTGCCTATGAGGATAGGCTTCAGTGTTCAGGCCGTTAGATAAAAGGTCAGAACCAGGGCGAAAACCGAATGCTAGCAATAAGCCCAAAAGTGACCAGCAGAATGTCAACACACGCGACGAATGGTATGTAGATGAACAATTGCGACGGCTCCGCCAATGGTGATCGCACGGAGCCACCCGCCAGGCAACAACACTGCAATTAATCAATTCGCTTTCTCTGGCAAGGCCCGCCCATCCCCGCATTCACTCAGTTCCGCGTAAACTCCTAGCGTCTCTTGGACCGTGTCTTGCCAGTCGAACTTCTGGACCCGCGCTCTTCCTTGCTGAATTAATTGGCGCCTCAGAGGTTCGTCTTGCAGAAGCCGCACCAGCGCGTTGCCAATTGATTCCTCGGAGGAGGGGTCAACGAGGATCGCGGCGTCACCGGCAATCTCAGATACCGAGGTACAGTCGGAGGCGATGACCGGGGCTCCGCATGCCATTGCCTCCAGCACAGGGAAACCAAATCCTTCGTAGAGAGTGGGGTATAGGAAACAGCGCGATGACGTGTAAAGCCAGGCCAATAATTTCTCCGGCACATAGCCTGCGAATAACACTCTTTGGTCTAGACCCAGTTGACGAACCAAACCATACGCAGCCGAGGAGCGCCAATCGCGGAGCCCAACGATTACCAGTTTTTCCTGATGGGGGAGTTCGCGCCAGCGCGACGCGTACGCGCGGATCACCGCCGGTGTGTTCTTCCTCGGATCGTCAGCGCCCAGAGCCAGAATGAAAGGCGATTCGAGGCTCTGACCGCCAATTTCCTTGGGCGGCAAGGCGATCGCGTCGCAAGAGCCGAAGCGCGAGTCAATTCCCGCATGGATTACCCGAATGCGATCCGGGATAATCCCTAGGTATTCGATTATCTCTTGCTTCGAGAATTCGGAGTCTGCAATGATGCGCTCCGCGCGACGCGCCACTCCAGGCACCACCATCCTTCGGTAGAACTTCCCCAATTGTTGGCGAACTACCTTGGAGGCCGATAGGACGGTACGCGGGAGGAGGTACATAACATCATGGATAGTGATAACCAGCTTGATGTGGCGCGGGAGAGCGATGGGGGCGGTATTGGCCAGGCAATGCAGAAGCTCAAGACGATCTTGATACGCCCATAAGGGCAACACAAACTGCTCCCAAAGAGGATACGGCAGGCCAGCGGGATTGCGAAACTTAACCTTGTTATTGCTGCAGCCCCGCGATGGGGGAAACATCTGCGGATCGCCGTAAATGACATAGTCATTGGATCGGTCATCGGATTCGTCGGCCTGGATCAGCCGTGAGACGAGTTGCAAGATATACTTCCCGATCCCGCGAAGCTCGTAGGACACAAAGTGGGCGTCAATTCCGATGCGCATGGTTGCTGGATTGGGAACGGCGATGCAACAGTTCTTCGTAGAGTAATTCAAGTCGCTGCGTGGATTTCTCCCAACTGTACTTCTCGGCGACCAGCCGCGTTCCGTTCTCCGATAACGCCGTTGCCATCGCAGGATTTTCAAGCACGCTGCGGACTGCCTGGACATACTCGGACACGTCCCCGGCTACGAGAAAATCTTCCCCCGGCTGTCCCTGTATGCCGGTGACCAGGGGAGAAACCACCACCGGGGTGCCGCAGGCCATGGCTTCAAGGGCCTTACAATGCATGCCGTTCCCTCCGACACGAATGGGTGCGACAGCCACATCCGCTTGGAGCAGATGCTGACGGAGATCCGGTACGAATCCCGTCACCTCCACCTCGGGGAACTGGCGCGCCACACGCCGGAGGCTCGGGCCGGGACTGGTGCCCACGATGCGGAGGCGCGCCTCCGGTAAGACTTGTCGCAGCTTGGGCCATATCTCATTGAGCAGAAAGATGGCGGCGTCCTGATTCGGGTGATAAGCGAAATTGCCAGTGAAGATGACTACTTTGCGCCCATTGGGCGCTGATCTCGAACGGAGGGAAACATCCGCACCCACGGGTACTACCGTCACGTTCGGCGCATTCAGTTCTTGCCGATCGGTCTCGGAAACGACTACGACGCCGTCAAAGCTCTGGCAGATGCGTTGCTCAAAACGACGCATGCGCTCTGCTTCCATCCTCCAGACTCCTCGCACCGGCCAACGCGCCTTGTCTGCTCGCCGCTTCATGGTCAGGGACAGGGTGTCAATCATCTCGCACACCTTCACCGTGCCTGCGATGCCGATGGTGTGATTGGCGGCGCGTGATAACACGGTGTGAATCACATCGAACTTGTGTTTCGTCACGATTTCCAGCAACCTCTTTTGGTACTCGCGCGACGAGTAGTAGAGCACTTGCAGCGGCAGAGAGCTTAGGGCGCTGCCGGGCATGCTGGCGTAGGAGCGCCACCGCGGCAGAGGGACGGTATGGACCTCCACGCAGTGCTTTTTCAAGTGGTGTACGTATGCCATCTCCTCGGGCCCTTCGACAAACGAGAGCAGCGTGATCTCGTGTTTTCGCGCCAGGTGCTGGATGCGAAAATACGGCAGCAATCGATCGCCGCGCAGGGGCGGATAAGGAAAGCGTGCGGTGGTGTACAGAATCTTCATCCGCGTCTCTATTGAGCTGCGTTCAGTTTTCCAATTCTATCGGCGGTCGTGGGGACTCGATTCGATGTGCCCGGCCGGCCCCGTTTCACGCTTGGGCTGGGTGACGTAGGCCAGGACGACGATGGCAGGGATAAAGTAATAAAGGCCGAGAGTTATGGCCGAGTTGAAGTCATTTCGCAGCCAGGTAAACAAGACGACAACAAAGCTCGAATACAACATGACACGGCCAAACTCGGCGGTCGCACCCATCGCTCTATATGCAGCAGCACTGAGTGCGCCGGTAAGCGCCATTCCCACAATGAGTCCCGGCCAGGAGAAGTTCAAATACCACTCCCCCCAGGCTCCCAAGCCAGTCACCAAGCCGCTGTCATATTCATCGGGGTTGATTTGGCGTGTAAACAGCGCGCAAGCGCCGAGAGGCTTCGAAGGCATCAAGACGCGGGGAATCGGCTTGAAAATCACGGGAGTGAAAGTCATGCCGAACTGATAAGGAAGTTCTGCCGGCGTTATGGAAATGACTTCGGAAAGGTTGGAGAGTTCCTCCAAATTGCCGACCACATAGCGGAGAACGAGTTTGTCTTGCCGTCCGGCGATTTCGGCTAATTCGCCGGTCTCGTCCAGGTCATAACCCGGGGAAATCGATTCCCTATAAAAACCGGCGACTCCGAGGTAAAGAAGCACCAACAAAGAAAGCATGGCGATATGGATGATCTTGACTCTGCTCCGCTGGTAATGCCAACTCAGCGTCAACATCGTCAAGCAGAAGACGGTAAACAATCTGGCCAGGAGAAACGCGGACAATACCGCCAGAACGCAATAGAGGGCCGTCCAGAGAGTTCGCCGGCCAGTCGAGAACCAGGTGCCCAACTGGACGAGCGCACCCATTTCAATCAGCAGGCAAATCCAAAGCAGGTAGTAGAACCAAGGCTTGAGTTCCTGAGGAGACTTGAGGTCCGGATCTAACAAGATGAAGTAGAAGAAAGATCCACCTAGGAAACGCATAGCCGCGAAACCGGCTGCGCCGAGAAGCAGAAGCGCAAGACTGGCGGCATGGGCCCGCTTCAGGTTCCAGCTGCGATCCAGCCAAATCCTGCGGCGCACAGCGGACTTCCCCGGTCCGATTTTATAGCCGATCGCAAAGCACACGAAGCCCAACCCGGAAGCGGAAAGAGCTCTCCACATGGCTGCATGGGAGGGGTCAAACCAACCGTCGTCCAACCACACTGCGAAGAGAGCGCGCAGCGGATAGAAAATCACGAAGAGCGCGAAGGTCAAGTGCAAGGGCTCGAAAAGATCGAGTTGTTTATCGATTCGGCATACTCGCGTCAAGGCGGCGGCCCCGATAATCATCAGAACCGAATACCACGCGATGCGTTCGGCTGGGTTTCCCGGCCCTGGCTGTAAACCTTCAAGAAAGAAAACGATCAGTGCAAGGGGGATGAGCCAGACCCATCCCGGCAAGAACGGGCTTTCGGAAACTGTAGCGCGAGTCATCTCTCGGCTGCCTCGGTTGGGAGCGGCTCTTCAGACGCTTGAAATCTCGCTCTTGGAGAGCCTGCGATTGGAATACCCATGGCCGTGGACGGAGACCAGATCGCATTGGCGAGCCTCAGCACGTGGGTGCGTTCCGATGGGCCGATGAGGAGGATCGTGCCGCCATAGACCGCGATCCCCAGCCCCATCTGGAAAATCCAGGAATGGCCTATGAGAACCATCACCGCCGCCATCAAAGCGCTGGCCAGGGCCGGTTTGAAAAGATACTGCGCCCAGTGGAGTCGTAAAACGCGCCGGAATTGGGACCAAAGACATAGCGAGATGAGCGCCGAACTCGTCAAACGGGCCACCCCTGCTCCCATCAGACCTAGCTTCGGAATCAACGCCAGATTCAAAACGACGCTCAGACCCGCGCCAAATCCCACCGCCTTCATATACTCTTTTGCGCGGTCGCAGGCCATCAAGGCATATCCCCAGTTCAGTCCGATTAGCTCGATAGCGACAGCCCAGATCAAGAGTTGGAAGGCAATAGTGGCAGCGCGGTACTCCGGCCCGTACAGACTAATCAAAATGGGCCCGGCCAAAACTGTTCCGCCTACCGCCATGGGAATCGCGAGCAGGATCGTTACTCGGAGAGAGGAAGCAATGAGCCATGGCAGTCTGTCGCTGGCCTGCTTGTAGTAGCGCGAGATGACCGGAAAGGTGGTCTCGAAAAACAACCCTCCCAGCACCAAGACGAAAGCGACCGATTTGTAGGCGGCACTGTACCAGCCTACGAAAACGTCGCCCCGCAGGAAGCCCAACACCACGGTGTCCGTCAAGTAGTAAACCTGCAAAAGTATGAAAGCAAACCCGAGCGGCAGGCATTCTCGCATCGCTCTTTTCCAGAAGGCGAGATCGACTTGAGGCCGGAGAGATCCGTAATCTCGCCGGAAGAGAGCCAATCCGAGAAGGGCTGCCAGGGCGGTAGATAAGAAAAAGAAAATGGGTATCCGCAGGACCTGAGATGGCTGCTTGACCCAAAACAGAATCAAGGCAAGGTAAGGCACTGCCCGAATGATCTCGATTGCGCCCACCACATTCATCCGCTCTACACCCTTGAACGCCCAGTCCATCAGAGCGGCCGTTGGGAACAAAGAAAGGCCAAAGAGGATAATCAGGATCTTGAGTTGCCGGTCGAGAGTCACCAGATAAGTAAATACAAGCAGCAGTAAGAAGGAAGCCAGCGTGAGGGCCATTCGCAGAGATAAAATGCGAGTGACTTGACGCTGAATTAGACCGGGATGCCGAGCCACCTCGCGGGTGCCGAACGTCATCAGTCCGAGGTGCGTCAGCAGCGTCGAATAGGTGAAGATCGCCAGCGCGAAATTGACTTGTCCAAAAGTCTGCACGCCCAATCGGCGGGCAATGTAAACCAGTGAAACAAAGGTCAGCAGCCGGCTCGCGGCATACGAAGAAGCGAGAAACGAGTAGTTCTTGAACACTCGAACACTCGCCGGGTTCGCACTCGCCTGGTTCCGAGCGCCGCTCGGTTGTTCCAACGTGGCCACGGTCATGATGTTTTCGGGGAGGAGAGTGCGGAGTGAACTTCGCAAATCAGCTCTAGCTCCTATTTGCCGCAGAACTGGATTGATCCGCCAGCGTACGGCGATCATGGATCGACTTGAGATCGGCGTCCACCATCATTCGCACCAGATCCTGAAAGCCAACCGTCGATTTCCAGAGCAGAATACGATGGGCTTTTGCCGGGTTCCCCGCGAGCAGTCCAGTCTCGGCCGGCCGGCAATCGCCGACACCTTCAAGCACAAAGTCCCGATAATCCAAACCTACGTGCGCAAACGCCGCCTCGCAGAAATCGCGCACGGAATGAGTTTCGCCGGTCGCGATAATATAGTCATCCGGCTGCGATTGCTGCAGCATCAGCCACATCGCCCGCACATAGTCGCCCGCGAACCCCCAGTCACGCCGCGCTTCCAGACGCCCCAAACGGAGTTCCTTTTCCTCCCCCAGGCTGATCATTGCCGCTGCCCGGCTGATTTTGCGAGTGACAAATTCAAGTCCCCTCCGCGGGCTTTCGTGATTGTAAAGAATGCTGGAGCAGGCAAATAACTTCTCCTGTTCCCGGTAAACGACAGTTGTCCAGTGACCGTAAGCCTTGGCAACGCCGTATGGATTCCGGGGACGGAATGCTGTCGCTTCGGTCTGTGGCGTTTCCGCCGTGTTCCCGAATACCTCACTGCTGGACGCTTGGACAAAGCGTATGCCGGGATCGATTTTGCGGATACCGGCAAGTATGCGTGCAACGGTTAGTCCGTTGAGATTTCCGGTCGAAACGGGCTCGGTCCATAGATCGCGGCTGGACGCACGCGCTCCCAGGTTGTACACCTCGTCCGGCTTGTATTTGCGGAGGAGATCCTCGACCAACTCCTGGCTGAGCAGATCCGTCTCCACGATTTCAATCCGGTCACGAATTTGCAGAATGAGCTGCTGGTCAGAGGCTCGATCCAAAGTTCGATCGGGAGATCGATCCCGGGTTGTGCCTACCACGCGGTATCCCTTCCCGAGGAGAAACTCGGCGAGGTAGGAGCCGTCTTGGCCTTTTACTCCAGTAATAAGCGCAGTAGGCATTTCCAGGTTCAAAGCCGGGCATTCGCGGTTGTGGTCAAATCTCAACCCCAGAGTCTTGCCCGGAACAATGGCGCCACACGCACAACCGCGAGGTCATTACCCGAGGGGATTCCAGGAAAGAAACTTTAGTCACGGGCCGAGGCGTGGCGTGCCAAATGGCCACTCAGTTGGTCTTCAAGTAGTTGGGTATCAGAATCCACCATCAATCTTACCAAGTCATGAAACTTGATCTTGGGACGCCAACCCAAGATGCGCTCAGCTTTGCTTGCGTCGCCCTGAAGATGATCGACCTCAACCGGGCGGAAGTATCTGGGATCGATTTCGACATACTTTTCCCAGTCGAGACCAACATACGCAAAAGCGGTCTCCAAGAATTCGCGGACGCTATGGGTCTCGCCGGTGGCAACGACAAAGTCGTCAGGGCGGTCGAGTTGCATCATGCGCCACATGGCGTCGACATATTCAGGGGTGTAGCCCCAGTCGCGTTTGGCATCGAGATTGCCCATGTAGAGCTTCTCCTGCAGACCGGCGCGAATCCGCGCGACTCCTCGGGTGATCTTGCGGCTCACGAATGTCTCTCCTCGCCGTGGAGATTCGTGATTGAAAAGAATGCCGTTACAGGCAAAGAGCCCATAACTTTCCCGGTAATTCACGGTCATCCAGTGGGCATAGAGCTTCGAGCAAGCATAAGGGCTGCTAGGCCGGAAAGGTGTTGTCTCGCGCTGTGGATATTCAGGGGTTGTTCCAAACATCTCGCTGCTGGAGGCTTGGTAGAACTTGGTCTTGAAGTCGATTACCCGTGTTGCCTCCAAGAGACGGATGGTTCCTAGCGCGGTGACGTCGCCAGTGTATTCTGGGATCTCAAAACTGACTCTTACGTGGCTCTGAGCGCCCAAGTGATAGATTTCATCCGGCTGAATCTGGCAAAGGAGTTTGATCAAGCTGGTCGAATCGGACAGGTCGGCAAAATGAAGGAACAACCGAGCCTCACGT
Source organism: Occallatibacter sp. (assembly GCA_049517515.1). Classification (GTDB taxonomy): domain Bacteria; phylum Acidobacteriota; class Terriglobia; order Terriglobales; family Acidobacteriaceae; genus Telmatobacter. Next base: position 9,205 of record JBEKSA010000054.1, on the reverse strand, counting down.
TCATGCCAGTCCGGTAGGATATTGTCAATGCGGGCGGTGTTGAAGCTACTCGATTGCCGCTTGATGCCGTGGACCTCGTAGCCCTTAGGGAGCAACAACTCGGCAAGATAGGAACCATCTTGCCCCGTAATGCCGGTAATCAATGCCCGTTTCATCTTCAGCTACCATCCTTTACCCGTCACTTACAGCAGCGCTTATGACCCGACCCAGTTACAAATCAATCAGCGATTCAGGCACTTATGGCAACTTTTCTATTGCATCTGGCTGTTCGCGCCTGGGTCTCCAACTGCAGCCGATTCATCCGCCGGATGGGAGCCGCTGCCATTCGGAGAAAACCACGGCAGCCGCGCCGCCGCCGTCCGGAAAACCTCCTGGGCAAAGACTTTTCGCGGATCGGCGGCATCCGCCTGCTGCCACGACGCATTCCCCAACACCCAGATCACGGCAACGGCCATCACCACAGCCGTCGCCAAAAAGACGATCATCATGCGCGGAGGAAACGATTTCTTGGTCGGCACGACTGCGGCGTCGAGCACCTTCACCGATGGAATCTCTTTGGCTTCCTCGACCTTCGCCAGCTCGTACTGCTCGGTCAGGAGCTCGTACACGGTCTCCTCGATTTTCGTCTGGCGGTACAAGTCCGCGTAGGTCACGCCGAGGATAGGCAGCTTGCGAATCGATGGATAGAGCGTGTTGTCACTCTTTGCGTCACCGGACATGTCGCTGCCGCCCAGCTTGTCGAGCTCGTGGCGGAGCTCATTGACGCGTGCTTCGAGCGAGCGAACACGCACGTTGTTTGAGGTGTACATCTGCTGCAGTCCGCTGAGCTCGGACTCGGCTGCGATGAGCTGCCCTTGCAGGGTTGCGGCGGCCTCCATCATTGCTTTTCCCTGTTCTGGAATATCGATCGCCGTGTTCTTGCTGGCAAAATCGCTGAATTTCCTGGCTGCCACGTCCAGGTCGCCCTTGACGCGGCGCACACGCTCCTCGAGGAAGATTCGTTCGCGACGCGCCGACGAGGTGCTGACTTCCGCGACGAGGCGGTCGAGCTCGGTGACGTAGGCGCGGGCGATCGCTGCCGCGCGTTTCGGGTCGTGATCCGTGACCGCGATGGTAATGATGCCGCTCTTGCGATCCTCCGAAACCGAGGTGCGCTGTGCCAGTTTTTCTCGCGCGTCTTCTATCTTCGAAACCCAGTACACGTGCCGAAGGTTGAAGTGTTCGATGAGGCGGTCTTGCACGGTCTGGCTTCCCAGGATGCCGACGAAGAGCGCTCCGGAGTTCCTCGTTCCCAGCAGATCGCCGGCAATTCCACTGAGGCCGGTCCCGCCCGCGCGTCCCGCCAAAGCGGCCAGCATCCCCGCGCCGGAACCCGACTGGCCCTCGGGCGGCATGAGCTTCGTGACGGACTCGTAGGAGGCGGGAATGAGGAACGCGAGGAGCGTGCTGGCCAGCAACGCACAGATGCCGGCGCGCAAAAGGAATCTCCCGTGTTCCCAGAGCAGCCGCAAATAGGCGAGCACATTCGGTTGCGGATCCACCGGTTCGCGAAGCATCGGTGTTTCGGGTGAGCCGCTGTCTTCGACCGCAGGCGGTATCTCACGCGCCGGAACGCTGCCGGTTGCGCTCACGGCCGGTCTCCTGTTTCCGCGCCGGCTTCGGCCAAGCGCCCACGCCGGGACGGGCCGCATTCCCGTTTTTCGAATTTGCGGACGATGAGTCGGTGGCTCTCGCTCAAGACGTGTTCCTCTTCCTTTTTTCTTTTTTCCTTTGCAGGCCGGCGCTCAATGCACGCGCCCTGGTGCGAAACCGATTTCCAGCGAGGCGGTCGCGTTGTTTCTCACCCCCGAGAACAACAGCGGGAAATGCCCGATGCGCTCAAACTGCAAGAAACTGCGGAAAAAGACCCCGGAGCGCAGCGCCAGCTCATGGGTTGCCCGGTAATCTTGCCACCTGCCGCCGCCCGGAATGAAGTCCGTATCGACTTCGCTGTTCTTGGCGGTGAATTCCATCGTTTGGTGCGGCGAAATCCAGTAGCGGGTCCAGGCCTGAATCGTCTTACCTTCGCGCCCGACGGTATTCCCCACCAAGTTCCCGTTATTCGTGTACCCGTCGCGGTAGCTCCAGTTCCAATAGTTCAGATGGCCGTGGGCGTCTCTCTGCCCAGGACACTCCGATGATGTCCACTCCGCGTGAAAATCCCATTTGTTCAGGAAGGGCAAGCGGACCAGGTAAATTCCCGGTCGCAGCACGGCCCGGGTCAGGTTTTGGAACGGAATCGGGTCATCATCCGATTCCAATTCGCCGTAGAAGACAAAGCGGTCCCGCAGATGAGGCACATGCCATGTCCAGTCGACGGAAGTATGCGAATCGCCGGGCACGCTTCGCTCTTTCGAATCCACGCGTCCGAAGAAGCTCTCGAACAACGTGCGCGTGTTCAATGGATCACCGATGCCAGCTATTGTTGTGGTGCGGCCATAAGCAAATTCCAACGACCGGAACGGTTTCACGCTGATCTTTTGCCCGTAAATGAACGGGTGTCCTGAAATCGGATGGCCTTTTTCGCGGCCCATAAACGTTTCCAGGCGTACGGGACCCAGCAGCCCCAAAAAGGACGGCAGTTCCATGGGCTGCGCTTGCGCGATGCGTACCATATAAAAAGGATCCGCGTTGTCGCTCAAAATCAGCGAGCCGCCCGGCCCCGGCCCCCACGAAAGGCTTTGCTTGCCAAACGATATCTGCCAGTCGTCCAGATTGAAGCCGAGGTAACTATCCATCATTGCGACTCGGTTGATGGCGTCGAAAGGCTCGGCGGGACTTATCGGTACCTCGTCGCTCTCTGCAATCGCCTCGCGCACCGCGTCGCTCAGGGCCGGCGCACTCGGTGCATGTTGAAACTCCCCGCTGAGGTGGAGAAACACACGCCCTGAAGTGAAGTCCGTGGAAAAGCCCGAGATGAAAGTGGTTCCCCGGCGGAATGGCCGCCCGTAGTCGTAGGCGTATGTCTGGCCGAAGTGGTAACCGTCCGTCAGCACGGCGCCGCTGGCGGTGGTCACGCGCATATAGGCCGATGGCAGTGCCGCCGAGCGGTTCGCGTCGCCCGTCTGTAGTTCCGCTTCCCGGTGGAACTCCTTCGACAGCGCCGCCAGCAGCGCTTGCGCCTGTTCGTCGGCCACCGCCGAGTCCCCCGCAGACACCTGCGACAGCTCGTCGTTCGCCTCGTCGTTCGCCTCGGAGATCAGCCGCGCGCATTCGGTCCGCGCCCACGGTTTTGCGCCCTCGAACGCGGTGTGGATATAGCCCAGCGCCTCCAGCCGCTCGATTGCCGGATACACCCAACTGTCGAGCGGCACATACGGCGAACCCATGCTTTTGATCGGCGTGTCCTCGCTGGTGCGAAACGTCTCGCTGAACGACGGCCAGTCCGCGCCGTGCGGTTCCGAACCCGCGCGGCGCGAATATATGTTTTCGGAAATCATGTAACCCGCCAGGCTCCCAATGAGCACGTCCGACGGAAAGTGCTGGCTCGCCCGTACGCGAGAAAAACTCACCAGCGTGGCCAGGCCGTACGCCGCCATCTTGGTGAGCGGCCCCGGATATTCATGCGCGATCACGCCGGCGATGGACCATGCTGCCGCAGCATGCTCGGAGGGAAAGGACGTGCCGCCGCTCTGAAAGAATGGACCACTGCCGTCGCCCTGCAATGGACGCTGGCGCCGCAGCGAATATTTCAGCGCTTCCGCCATCAGCAGGCTGTCTAGCCCCGACTCGCCCGCCAGAAATCCCGTCTCCCGCCAGTGCTCATTTTGCGAACGATAACTCAGCACCCACATCCCGGCCGCCGCGCCGGCCAGAACGCCGACTCCCGCTGTCGAAATCGTTTTGTAATGCTGGATGGTCGCCGGCGCATTCGACTGGGACTTGCTGAAGGAGGCGTCCGTGGCAAACAACGTGGCGCTAAGCCCTGCCAGCGGCAGAATCCAGCCGGCGTCCGCCAAGCGAATCTTCGCCGGGCTGGTCCACATTTCTTTCTGATCGATCAGGAACCTCCCTCTGAATCCCTTTCGCGTTTCCTCAGACGTTTCCGCTGCCTGGTTGATTTCTGGCGTCGCGCCGGCCGGTGAAGAAGACTTGGGCCTCGCAGATTCGCTTTCCGAGATCGAAGACCCTGCTCCCGGCTCCTGGGCCGGAGATACGCGGATGCCAACGCCAAACAGCAGCGCCGTTCCGAGAATCCCGGCTTGGAGTCGTATCGTCATGTGCGCTTACGGAATTGCAACCGCTGCCACCAATGCGGCAGAGGACGCGATCTGCGCGACGGCCAGAACGTTTTTCAAAGTGCTGCTGCCCAGCACCGGCCTCTCCGGCACTACAATCGTGTCGCCCGGACCGATTGCCGCCGAGAGCACGCCTCTGGACCAAAGGCCGCCCTGGTTGTGGCCCGTGACCGAACCGTCGGCCCGGACGATGAAGATTGCACCTTTGTCGGCCAGGTGGGTTGCGCCTCCCGCGCGGGAGAAATACCAGCCGGCATTCCTCCCTGGCGTATACGTAAGGGCGTTGGCGTTGTACACCTGCCCGATGACCAGCACTACTCCGGGCTGCTTGGGGATGGTGAGCGAATCGCCCGCGCGCAGCTCGATATCCTCGGGCGATTCCGCAAAGTTCTTGCGGTCCGGGCGGAGATGTATGACCAGCCGCCCCGATACAGGAGCTTTTCGCAGTCCATCCAATACGCGCTGGCGCTGCTGCATGGCGGCCTGTTGCAATGCCGCTTCCTCCGTTCCCGACGTGGACGCCGAAGTCTTGACCACCGTGGACTCCTGCTCGAGCCGCTGGATCAACTCCTGGCGACTCTTCTCCTGAAGTTCACGAACCTCGACACGTTCGAACACCGCTGCGCGCGAACATGCTGTCGGCAGGAGCCCGCCAGCGCGCTTCAGTAACGAACTCAGGCGTTCGCCCGGCCTGATGCCATAAACGCCCGGTTTGCGGACCTCGCCGCGCAGGGTGACCGTGGCGCCGATATCGTTCCAGCTGGCCTGTTGGGGCACGGTCAACACATCGCCGTCGTGGAGCGGCAAATTCTGGTCTTCCTTCCCCGCGAGAGCAGCCGCCAGATTCAGGTCCTGGTGTCCGGCCGGCACGCGCTCCCCGGACGAGTTAGAAATCGCATAATGCGTCAGGTCGCCGCCCTCGGGATTCGCGCTTCGCAGCAATCCGCCAGCAGAACGCACGAGGTCGGAGACGCTCATATTGGCAGCGAAAGGATAGCGGCCCGGCCGCGCGACATCGCCTTTTACGTACACGCTGGGTGGCGAAACTTGTTCCGGTTGGCGATGCACAAGGATCCGATCGCGCGGCTGGACCAATACATTGTTCAAAGGATCTCCCGCAAGTGCGTCGCTTAAGTTGATGCTCAAGACCCGTGTGGTCCCGTCCGGCTGCCGGCGGAATAGCTGTGCCGAATCAAGCCAAGCATCCGGTGTCACACCTCCAGCCTGATAAACCGCGTCGCGCAAATGCTGCTGGCCAGACGTGCGATACGACCCCGGCGCGCGGACCTCGCCGGTGATGAAGACTTCTGGATCCGGCTCGAAGTCGTACCGTCCAAAAATGTGTACCGTATCGAGCGGCTCGAGCTTGGGCGCCTGATCGGGATGTTCGAGAGCGGTTGCTAGATCAAAGGTCTCGACCACTGGATGGTAGTCCGGCGCATGCAGCCGAATGATCTCGGCATAGCGGGTCGAAGGTTCCGGGAGCAGTTCGGCATATGAAGTCACGAGGTCCGTGAGCCTCATCTCTGGCTTGTAGGAATACCGGCCTGGACGCAAGACATGCCCTACGAGGTAGATAGACTCCGAGTTGTAAGGCGCGATCGGAAAGATGTGGATCTCGTCGCCATCCTGTACTGCGAAACCTCCCATCTGCGCCCGAACCACTCCGGAATCGCTGGTGTCGCTGATCTCGACGCTCAGCATCGTGCGCTTTTCATGGGCTACCAGGCGCTGAACTTCAATGTGCCGCAGTGCCGCCGCGGGGAGAATTCCTCCAGCAAGATCGAGTACGTCTAGGAGTGTCTTCTCATTGCGCAATTCGTAGATAGCTGGACGGCGCACCATGCCTTCAACAGTCACCACTGGACCAAGCGGCGGTACCATCAGGGAATCGCCGTTCTCGATTCGCTCGAGATCGCCCCGAATGCCGTGGAGCAGCAGGTCATACGCGTCCACTTCTTCAATCAACTGCTTTCCGCGATAGTGTTGAAGCCGCCGGAGAGAGCCTTGCGGTGTCACACCACCCGCCACAAACAGCGCATTCAACGGAGTGGAAAGCGAACTCACGTCATACGCGCCGGGCGAAGCGACATCGCCAACCACATACACCCGCACCGAGCGCAGCCGAAGCAGGGCAACGTCGGCAGAGACATCGCGGAATTGTGTTCTCAAGGTGCGTTGTACAATTTCCTGCACATCACCCAGCGTTCGCCCGGAGACAAGGACGGGCCCCACTTCCGGCAGAGCCACGCGCCCCTCCCGGTCCACGGTGCGGAGCAGCCGCTGTGAAGCCCCTCCCCAAAGATCAATCGATAGACTGTCGCCTGGACCGACGACATAGCTCGGTCCGACGGGAAGATCCATGGGGATATAATCCGGATTTGCGGTTCCTTTGCGGAAAACATCGAGACCAAACCTCTCGAGAGGCCGATTGCTCGCCCCCGCCTGCACGTAGAGGTCATATAGGGAAGGCAAATCTGCGTAAGGATTCGGTCGACGTACCATCCTTACTTGTTCCGCCTCGCTGGTGCCTGCAGGGGTAGAATCGCGCCCTGCTGGATATCGCTCCGACCCCCGCCCTGGGCGTGGCATCCCGGCGCCGCTTGATAATTGATGCGGCTGAGACACCGGCAGCGGCCGCAGATCCGCTTGGCTGCTGGATGGAAGCGAAGGATTCTCCCCAGTCCCGTACCCGGAGATGCGCGGCGTTCCGTTCAGCGATGGATTTGTATCAACGCGCGCCGCGGTGAGCATGGTCTCCGGCGCCGCCAGACTGGCCGGATATTCTGAGCGTTGGTCCGGCGAAAGGCCGGTGCCATCCGGAGGCGTCATGGGGCCGGGTGAAGTTTCATCGGCCTGTTGCAACGGCGACGGCGAACGCGGCGCTTGTCCTGGCGCAGTCGGGCTCACGGGCGAACTTTCACGATCCTCCGGGAGAGAGGGCGGGAGCGCACACTCCGGGACGCTCCGCGGATCGCATGCAGCGTTACGGTCAGCGGTTGAATTTTCAACCAGAGTGTCGCGACGCTCGGCGGCGCGCGCCAGCATCTGTACCCGCGCCTGTTGCACGAGTTTCTGCTCTGCTTTGAGATCAGAGTCCGGATTCAATCGAGGCACGAGATAGCCATACCGCTGCAGGAGGCGCGTTGCGAGCACGCGGTCACGCAAGTCCGAGCGCAGACGTTCGGCGACCGCTACATCAGTCAGATCGGACTCTTCAAGGATCTGCCCGCTCACACCCGCGTCTTGGGCGAGAATGCGCTTCAGTTCGACCATCAGGCCAACTTCTTTATTCATGACTTCGAGAATCTGATCAGCCGAAGCCGCCACCCTCTCAAGATTGTCCGAGATGATATCCGGAGGACGGCTAGGCACACGCGTCGCAATTCCCGTTCCGGACGGTTGCGCTACAGCCTGCTTGGATTCCTGCTGTGAATAGGCAGCCGCGCAGAACAAGAACGTCCAGGCAAGACAAGAGATACTCTTCTTCAATTGCTTGTGGTCGAACATAGTTTTTTCACTCCAACGAGCGCACCAATGCGACCAGAAACTGCTACTGAAGGAACATAGGAATCTCTGGAGTCTCTTTAGCGTGCAGCGGGCACTGAGTTCGGTCTGACAGACAAGATGTCTTCAGCGGGGCTCGACGTCGGCTTCATCCACCTCAAGTACCACCGATCGCAGGATCAGATCGATCGAGAGCACTAAGCGGAAGCGTTCTTTGCGGCGGATCAAGATTCCTTCCGCACCCACGAGAGGCCCGCGCTTTACGCGGACTCTCCTGCCTTGGTACAAATAGGGATGAGGTTGCGGCCGCAGACCTGCGGACATGCTCGATTCAAGCGCGCGGATCTCGGAATCCGGAACCGCGGCGGGCTGGCCCTGAAACGTCACAAATTGCACGACCCCGGGGGCCTGCAGAACGCCCCGACGGTCTCGAAGATTCAGGTTCACGAAGACATAGCCTGGGAATAGGGCCATGTCCAATTCCTTACGGCGATCCTTCCAGCGGCGCACGCTGCGGTAGACCGGAAGAAAGTAGTTCAATCCCTGGTATTCGAGATATCGGGCCACCAGCTTCTCGTGCCTCGGACGAACGGAAACCGCGTACCACCGTTCGACCGGCAAAAGCTTTTCGATAGAGGCCAAAGCCTTGCCAGGAATTCCGCTCCCTGACGCTTCATAGTTTGAGGGGGTGTTCTCCAGCACCGCTTCCGCTCCCGACTATGGCTCCGCCATCTCAGTTACACTCGATAAACGACTGCAAGCCGTTGTGAATCATGTAGTTATGTAACAAACTGACTAACTGTGAAGCGTCCCCATTAGCGACGGGCGTTCGCGCAGCGCGCTCAGAATCCCAGATTCCGAACTCTCCACGGGTTTCATGCGCACATCTACGACTGCCCAATAAATAGTCCCACGATTCTCTTCCGGTGCAAGCGCAAGAATCCGCATCTGCGGATACCGCCCGAGCAGAAACCCACATTGGGCTATCCCTTTCTCGAACTCACCGAGCTCTAGAATCAGCGCATCGGGCTGGGATTCCTCGATCGCCGCGGTCAGTTCGCTCGCATTGCCCACTTCGCCGACAACATCGATATCAGGTTGGTCGACAATGGTAGCCAACACGAGTTCCCTCATCAAGCGCGGCTGGTTTGCGACCAGAACTCGTATGCGCTTCAAGATGTCATATCCTCAACTCTCACTTCTTACCTTGTCGGTAGTTCCTTAAACAAGTACCAATGTGGGCCTAGCCCAACGTGCTCACAAGACTGTTACAGGTACTAATCGACTGCCAATGAGGCACAACGGGAGGCCACAGTGGTTGAGCGCTAAAGGAATCTCCGATTAAGTTCGTTTTCGGATAGCTTTGGGTAGGGCACGGCTTCACAATCTGCGGAAAAACTTCACCTTGCTCTTGCTTTCGG
>JBEKSA010000053.1:0-18750 GCA_049517515.1 Occallatibacter sp. | reverse complement strand
CGCTTCAAATGGCACCTCACGATGCCACCTGCAAGACTCGGGGTCAGGATGGATTCGCTATTTCCTTTCCTGCAGGGCTCCTACCTCCCCTACAACATGTCGGTTTATCCCGGCGCTCTCCGGTTGGGCGGTAATCCAGGCACAAGGATTCGAATAGATTCCTCAAGCTGTCGTTTGTCTGATTTGAACTTTGAATCGGCTGGTTCAAGACAAGGCGACCTTGCCATTAACCTTCATTTGTCAATTCGCTCGCATTCAGCTATGGGGAGTTCACCCCGTCAGTGAAGTCCCGTTTTGCCCCGACTTCACTTAGCTGGGGTTTCAGTATCCTTGACGGCGGTGAAATCTCCATCGAGCGACATTTCTGCGACTGAAGTAGATCCCGAGATCTTGGAGTCGGATTCCAGCTTGCCGTTATAAGAGATGGTGAGAGGGCTCCCGTTGTACTCGGTCTTGTAGCTCCAAGTCGCCTTGTTGCCTTCAACCTTGCCAGTAATGTTGAATTTGCCGTTATCGCCCTCACAGGCGCCGGTCAATTCAGATTCCTTTTGAGCGAAGGTGCAGGTGGAGTCCGACTCTTGCATCATGACGGTGTGGATCTTCCACTTGCCGCTGATGGAGGGCGTGGTTTGCGCATGGACAAGGCCAGCAGTGGCTGCCAGGGCGAGCAAAGCGAGGGTCGATTTCATAGTTGTTCCTTTGAAACTGAGATTCGGGAGGGAATGCGTCCTGGACAAACAGTACACTGACACTCAGTGCCATGTCAATATTCAAATGCCAGATTGTGCCACAGTGCCATTCCGTGCTATTGTCAACTCATGATGAATACCTGCCTTAGTTCGCCGAATGCCGGGGAGTCGATCCGAGCGAGCCTTCAGGAACGCAAACAGGAATTTGCCCGAAATGCAATTTGGGATGCTGCCATCGATCTTTTCTTCCAGAAGGGATTTGACGAAACAACCGTCGACGAGATCGCCGAGGCAGCCGGAACTTCGCGTCGCTCATTTTTCAGACACTTCGAATCGAAGAGCGACCTTATGGCTCAACCTGTAGTCGATTGGGGCAACTCGCTGATCAAAGCGATTAATGCCGCGCCTTCGACTCTCTCCACTCCGGATTTATTGCGCGAAGTCGTATTCAAGGTGGCTGAACAGTCGGCGTCGAACCCGAGGTCGCGCAAGTTGATGGAGATCGTCGCCAAATACCCCGCCGCGCGCGAAGCTCAACTGTCGCGTGTTGCAGGAGTGCAGGATCAGTTGGCGCAAGCATTCGGACGCCGATGCAAAGACGACATTACAGCTCATTTAATGGCAGGGCTGATCTTCGCCGTGCTGAGTGCCACCCATCAACACTGGTTCGAGAAACGCGAAAAGGACATTTCTGGCACTCTCCAGAAGGTCTTCGCGGCGTTATCAAAGATCGCTTGCGATATCGAGAGCTCAAACGCCAAAGAAACTGGGCGCCGGGCCACAAAGGCCTGACCACCTCTTATCGTTCGTTTTGCGCAAAATGCCCGAGGCTTAGTGGTATGAAGAATGGTCGATCAATTCCCCCGTCAATCCTTGTTGCTCTGCTTTTGGGGATTTCACTCACGGCCCAGATTGCTGGGCAGGCGCCGTCCCAACCGAAGTCTGAATCTCCAAAGACGCCTACCGACACAGAGGTTCGGGTTCGCGCAGAGGCCATATTGAAGCGGATGACTCCTGAGGAGAAGGCTGGCCAGCTCGTTGTTCTCTTTATGTCCGGGGCGTCGCCAGCGACTCTGGACCGCGTCCGGGAGGGTGAAATCGGATCGCTCCTTTTCGAGAAGGACCCGGAGCTGATCAACAAGATTCAGCATGTAGCTGTCGAAGAGTCTCGCCTGCACATCCCCATTCTGTTCGGCCTCGATGTCATTCACGGCTTCCGGACTGAGTTTCCGGTTCCGATTGGAATGGCCGCAAGTTGGGATCCCGCGATGGTCGAACAGGCACAAGCAGTGGCGGCCGAAGAAGCGCGAGCAGCCGGAGTGAGATGGACCTACGCTCCCATGTCGATATCGCGCGTGATCCACGATGGGGCCGAATCGTAGAAGGCGCGGGCGAAGATCCTTACCTGGGTTCGGTTATGGCTGCGGCTCAGGTTCGTGGATTCCAAGGCGACTTTCTCGGTGCGCCCAGCCACATCCTTGCGTGTGTCAAGCATTTTGCTGGGTATGGCGCGGCCGAGGGCGGACGGGATTACGATGGTGTCGATATCTCGGACGATCAACTCTGGAACGTTTACCTCCCACCTTTCAAGAGCGCCGTGGATGCCGGTGTCGGCACTGTCATGAGCGCCTATATGGACCTCAACGGCGTACCTGCAACTGGAAATCGCTGGCTGTTGCAGGATGTGCTACGCGACGAATGGGGTTTGCTTGCCAGAGCGCAAAGCAGTCCGGTGGCGTCCAATGCCGCTGGCACGATCTCCGGCATACGTTCGTGAGCCGGATTGCAGAGGGGCAAGTGAGCGATGCCACGATCATGGCGCTGGCGGGACACCTGTCCGTCAAGATGAAAGAGAAGTACAGCCACGTACGGACGGAATCCAAACGGCAGGCAGTCCTAACGCTGGACAGACCGGGAGCCATCCAATGACCCGCCTTACGCTGGATTGCCTGTGAAAAAGTTTGAAGGTATCTACAAAAGTGACTACAGTCGGAAGGTAATCTTTGCGATGGATGCTGTAAGCGATTGATTTTATTGGTGGACGCGGCAGGAATCGAACCTGCAACCTGTCGGTTAAGAGCCGAATGCTCTGCCAGTTGAGCTACGCGTCCCTGGGGTTCAAAAAGCCACGCCAGTGACTCTCTTGCGCGACTTCAGGCGGAGGTGAAAATCGCTTCCGCACCTTGAAAAATATACCACAGAGTCGGCGCGCACCCAAGCGCGCCACAGCCTTCAACGCTCTAGCTCTTCAGCGCCACGCGAATGTGCAGTTCCCTCAACTGCTGTTCGCTCACCGGCGTGGGCGCTTCGGCCATCAAATCAATGGCCTTCGCCGTCTTCGGGAAGGCGATCACTTCCCGCAAGTTGCTCGCGCCGGCCAGCAGCATCACAATGCGATCGAGGCCCAGCGCGATGCCGCCGTGCGGAGGCGTTCCGTATTCGAGCGCGTCAAGGAAGAAGCCGAAGCGCGCGCGTGCCTCTTCGTCGCTGATGCCCAGAGACGCGAAGATTTGCTGCTGCACATCCTTGCGGTGAATACGAATCGATCCCGACCCGAGCTCGAGGCCGTTCATCGCCAAGTCATAGCAGTTGGCGCGCACGCTCGCCGGATCGCTCTTGAGGTTCGCCATATCGGCCTCGATGGGCGCCGTGAACGGATGATGCGCGGGCACCCACTTCGCCGAAGCCAGGTCGTACTCGAACAGCGGAAAGTCAGTGAGCCACATCGGATGAAATGCCTGACTGCCATCAATCAGTTCGCTCGCCACACTTCGCGCAGCCGCGTTTTGAACCACCTCGTCGGTAACCTTGAAAGCGCCGTGCCGATCGGCGTACTTCTTCGCCAGCTCGGCGCGGAAGTTGCCGGCCGCCGCGTACACGTTGATCTCGCGCTCCGAAAGCCTGCCGGGAAACTTCGTGTCGCTGGCCTTGATGTGGTGCGCCGGATCGCCGGCGACCACGATCACGAAGTCCGCATCCGCCGCGCCTGCCAGCTCTCGCACCTTCGCGGCCGCATCGGGGAAGCTCTTCGCCAGCCGCTTGAAATCGTCGATGAACTTCGCGCCCTTCTTCTGGTCGAAGAGCGGATGATTGTCCTCGCGCTCCTTGCGGCTCAGCTCGCCCACGCTGGGAATGCGCAGCGCCACCACGGGCAGCGCAGGATCGATCTGCAAGGTGGCCAACGCGTCGTCGGTGAACGCCGCCCGCACGTCGGTAAGCCCTGGCAGTCGCAGATCAGGCTTATCGGTTCCGTGCTGGCACATGGATTCATCGTAAGAAATGCGCGGGAAGGGAATCGGCAGGTCGATGCCTGCCGCGGCAAAGCCCGCCTTCATAAACTGCTCCACCACGCCGAAGACCGTCTCCTGCTGCGGGAAGCTCATCTCGAGATCGACCTGCGTGAACTCGAGCTGCCGGTCGGCGCGCAGGTCCTCGTCGCGGAAGCACCGTGCAATTTGAAAATACCTGTCGAAGCCCGAGATCATCAGAATCTGCTTGAAGATCTGCGGCGACTGCGGCAGCGCGTAGAACTCGCCCGCATGAACGCGGCTCGGCACCAGAAAATCGCGAGCGCCTTCGGGCGTCGACTTGGTCAGGATCGGCGTTTCGATCTCCAGAAAGCCCTGCTTGCTCAGGCTCTCGCGAATGGCCAGCGTGATCTCATGCCGCAGCTTGAAGTTGTGCTGCATCTCAGGCCGCCGCAGATCGATGTAACGGTATTTGAGCCGCACTTCCTCGTTCTGAATTGCTTCTTCCGACGGCGAAAACGGCGCGAGCTTTGCGTCGTTCAGCACGCGCAACTCCGTGGCCTCAATCTCGATCTCGCCGGTAGGCATTTTAGGGTTGATTGCGTCCGGGCCGCGCAACCGCACCTTGCCCACCGCGGCCACCACAAACTCGGGGCGCACCTGCTCTCCCTTCGCGTGGCCCTCGGGAATCAGCTCGTGGTCCAGCACCACCTGCGCTATTCCCGTGCGGTCACGGACATCGAGGAAGATCAGGCTGCCGTGGTCGCGGCGCCGGTTCACCCAGCCCATCAGCACTACTTGCTTGCCCGCGTCGGCGGCACGCAGCTCGCCGCACATGTCGGTTCGTTCGAGATTCCCTAAAAAATCGAGCACAACATTAACCTTTCAATCGCGTTCTCTCGGAAAATCGGGCGCGGCTCAAAAGCAAGAACATGGGTGCCCCAGGTCTCGAATTTGAGACCTGGGAAAGCACAAACCTGAATGCGCTTGCGCTTCATTGTCTGAGGAAGCTGGACAGTTCTGTGCGCGGCACTTTGCCCTGCACGCCACTTGAAAAGTCCTTCACCGTCAGGATACCGGATTGGTGCTCGTCTTCGCCCAGGATCACGATGCGGCGGGCAACCTTGTCGGCGGCCTCAAACGACTTCTTCAATCGGAAGCTCCCGTCGCCGAGCTCCACGCCCAGCCCCGCTCGCCGCAACTCCCGTGCCAGAACCAGCGCGGCCGCGTTGAGGTTCTCGCCAAGTGGCGCGATGTATGCATCGACTTTTGCTGCGGGCGCAGCAGCCTGCATGGACTCCTGCGCCTGCAGCGTCATCGCCAGCCGATCGAGACCGATAGCAAATCCGATGCCCGGCGCCTTCGGTCCGCCGATCGCCTCGCTCAACCCGTCGTAGCGTCCGCCGCCGAGCAACGCGTTCTGCGCACCCAAACCTCCATGCGTAAACTCGAAAGTTGTCCGCGTGTAGTAATCCAGTCCGCGCACCAGCCGCTGATTCAGCTTGTAGGGCACGCCGGCCGCATCCAGCGCCGCCGTCACCGCCGCAAAGTGCGCCCTCGATTCCTGGCCGAGCGAGTCTCCAATCTTCGGCAGCTTCTCGATAATCGGCTGGTCCTCCGGCACCTTGCAGTCGAGCACGCGCAGCGGATTGGTCACGGCGCGCCGCTGGCAGTCACCGCACATCTTCGGCGCGACTTCGGCGAGCGCCGCGCGCAACACGTCGTTGTATTTCACTCGGTCCGCGGCCGATCCGACCGAGTTGAGTTCGAGCGTCCAGCCAGTAATTCCCAATTCGTCGAGCAGCGCGGCCAGCATCTCCAGCACCTCCGCGTCGCGCAACGCCGATTCGCTCCCCGACGACGGCGGCCCAATCACCTCAGCGCCAATCTGCCAAAACTGCCGGTAGCGGCCCTTCTGCGGACGTTCTCTGCGGAACTGCGGCCCAATGTAATAGAGCTTCTGCAATTGGCCGCTCTCGCCCAGCCCGTGCTCGATGTAGGCTCGCACCACGCCGGCCGTGTTCTCAGGACGCAGGGTCAGCGATTGCGAAGACTTAAAAACGGGTATCACCCTGCTCTGGAACTGCTCGATTTCGACATCGTGCCTTTCTATCGACGATGAAGCCCCCCCCCCACCCGCAGGAATGACGAGCCTCAGTTTGATTCCGTACCGCTTGAGATAATCCGACTCCGGAGGGAATTTCTGGCGTACGAGCTCACTCTGGGCAATTCGCCTCGCTTGCAACAAAAGGTCGATGGCCTCGGAGGTTACGCTGGCCCGGAAGCAAACGAATTCAGGCTGCCCGGTCGATGTGTGGCCCATCCAGAAGACCCCTGCCTCGCGGAGGACCGGGCTGTACGGATTGGCGGACTCCTGGTAGAAGCGCTTTTCAGCCAACACAGCATCCAGCCAGGCTCGGGTTAATGCCAACTGGTCGAAGCGCTCGCCGTCTTCCCACGTGTACATCTCCTTCGAAACAATGTCGGTCTCCTCGCCCACACTGCGCGCAAACAAGGCCGTGTCTTCAAAGATCGGCGTGCGAATCTCCCCGAAGTTGTAGCGGGCAAATACCTGGCGCGCAGTTGTCTCGATGCGGTTCCAAAGCTCCGTTTCCGGCGGCAGAAGATCCCGCGTCCCGCGCACGGCTTTCAAGGTGGCCATAACCTATCTAGTCTAAATGGGGAAAGGACGGCTCTAGTGCGCGAGCGAACGCGCGAGTCGCCGCGAGCCCACTACCCCAGGACCCTGTCCGCAATCCTCAGCCACCACGCCGACACGCTCGCATAGGTGTGAACCACAAACATCTGGCAGACGATCAACACCGGGAGTGTGACCAGATATACCTTGTGGATGCGTCGGTTCACCACGAGATCGCGCACCACGCCGAGAAGAATCACCCCATCGAGGCACCAGAAGTAGAGGTTGTGATTGAAAATGTAGTCGATGCGGCCAAACGCAGCGTCGAGCAGGCAGCATGTGGCGATGAAGATCAGCCGGCGGTGCAGTTCGGATGTCTTCCGCCACAGAACCGCCAGGCTGAAGAGCGTCGCAAACGCAACCATGTCGTACCAGGGAACAATCAGAAACGAGTCGACGCCGGTCTCGCGCAGAGTATGGATATCAAAGCGCCCCATCACGATTGATGTGGTAATGCCCAGCGGCACCATCACCGTGGCCAGCCCCGCGCCAAACCACCCGAAGAAGCGATGCCACTTCACGTTGTGCGTGCGCACCAGCGTGGACTGAAAGATGAAGAACAGCACCCACGCTGAAAACGCGCTGCCGTGAAACCAGAGCAGTAGCGGCCGCGGCGGAGCGGCGTGGAACAGATTCTGCTCAACCGTATGGCTGAATCCCCACACCACGATCGCCGCCACGAGCAGCGACATCACGAAGTAGAAATACTTGTCGATGAGTCCGCCGCGCCCGGTGACCTGAACGTTGGGGCGCACAATCGCGCTTTGCGATACAGAAGCCATTCGAAGGACCTCGATTTGCGTCTTTAGGGAAATGCGGGAATACACCGGCTATGCCAGCGGGGGAAGTAGCGCAAGCCTAGCACAGGGAAGTTCTGAGACTCAACGGAAAACTGCGCAAGAGCCGCGAACGGTCTTCAGCCTCGTAATCACCATTCGATTTCAATGCGCAACTCAGGCTCGGGGTGCGCGTGCACCTTTGGCGGCTAAGTGCAAGAAAAGACGCCTTTGGCCGCTAGAATCGACCCAAAATAGTACAAAGGTAATCGAAATCGAAGAACCAAAGATGTGAATACGACTATGGTTGTATTACCCTCGAACTTTCCAGCCTGCACAAAGGTAATTGTGCGACGATGAGTCACCCACGCTTGGGTTGGGCCCGAAAGCTGCACCGGCACTCTTGCCTTCACGGGCCACAAGTCGGCAGCGCCCCACTGCCGGTCACGTTCGTTGCGACCGCTTTTGGTGCGCCGGGTTCAGCAATCCGGGTGAGTGAAGGTCGCACAGAGAGGCCGCGAACGGAGCCGCACATGCACCGCCTGACTGAACAAATTATCCGCACTCTTTCTTATCGAGCACCCACAACGATCGATCCAAAAATTTGCCCTTTTCCCAGTAAGGAATCGATTTCCCGGGCCACGCCGCTGCGTGTTCTCAGCCTGCTGGCTGCCGCCGCGCTGCTGCTGGCGGCCGCTGGCGCACAGGCGCAGTTCGGCTCGCAGCCTGTGGGAGCAACGACGGGCAATCAAGGCGTCACGGTCACTGCGTCGGTTGCGGGCACGGTCACGAGTGTTGAAATTCTCACGTTGGGCTCGCCCTTCGGCGATTTTGCGGAAGGCACGGGCGCTTCCAATTGCGCATCGGCTACGTTGGCGCAGAGCGCCACCTGCACGGAATCGATCACATTCACGCCCGCCAAGCCCGGCCTCAGGCTGGGTGCGGTAGTCCTCGTGGGCACGCCCTCGGGCGGCTCAGGCCAATCCGTCCTTGGCACCGCTTACCTTTCCGGCACGGGAGTCGGCGGGTTGGGTGTGCTGGTGGCGGGCAACCTGCTGCCCGTCGCCGGGCAACTTGGTCTTTACACCTCTGTGGGTGATGGTCAGCCGGCCACGCAGGCCGAGCTGTACCTGCCGAGCGGCATCGCCCTCGATGGAGCCGGCAACCTGTATATTGCCGACAGCTTGCACAACCGCATCCGCATGGTGTGCGCCAGCGCAACCAGCGCCACCATTCAGGGAACCACCTGCGCGGGAGCCGGAATCATCTCGACGATCGCGGGCAGCGGCAATCCCTCCTACACGGGCGACGGCGGACCCGCGGCAAGCGCCACTCTGAATGGTCCCGGCGATGTGGCCATCGATGGCGCTGGAAATCTCTACATAGCCGACAGCGGCAACAACGTGATCCGCATGATCACTGCGGCTACTGGCGTCATCACCACCATCGCCGGCAGCAACGGCGGTTCGGTCTGTGGCTCCAGCAGCGACGCCGTCGGCGACGGTTGCCCAGCCACTCAGGCCACGCTCAACCTGCCTCAAGGCATTACCCTCGACGCCAACGCGAACCTCTACATTGCCGACACCAACAACCATCGCATTCGCGAAGTGAGTTCGGCCACCGGCGTCATTGCCACGATCGCGGGCAACGGCTTCACCAACGGCAACGGCACGGGCGGTTACAACGGCGACGGAATCGCTGCCACCAGCGCCAAGCTCAACTTTCCCTATGCCGTGGCCTTCGATGCCTCGGGCAATATGTACATTCCCGACTCGGCCAATCAACGCATCCGCGAAGTGCTGGCGGTAAGCGGCGTCATTACGCCGGCCAGCACCATCTCCACCCTTGCAGGCACCGGAAACGCGGGCGCGACGCCCTGCACGGCCACGCCGGTCGCCGCCAACCAGGGAAACGTGTGGTCGCCATCGGGTGTCGCGGTCGATGCCGCGGACAATGTCTACATTGCCGAGACACAGAACGCCGCTATCCGCAAGGTCAGCGCGGCCTCCGGCCTCATCTCCACACTGGCTCAGAACGGTTGCGGCAACTACTACGCCGGCGGTCAGTTTCTGCCTGTGGAGCTATACGGCCCGGTCGGTCTTTACCTTGACGGCAGCGGCGACCTCTACGTTGCCGATACGCTGGATATGGTGGTGCGCGAGATTCAGGGCAACTTCGCCGCGCTCGATTACACCACGCCCATCCGCCAGGGCAACACCTCCGCAACCCAGGACGAGACGGTCGAAAACGACGGCAATGCCGCGCTCGACCTCACCACGATCGTTCCCACAACCGATGCCGCTGTCGATTCTACGGTCGCGAACTCCTGCACCGGCGGCGATTCGCTGGCCGTCAATTCCGATTGCACCATTGGCGCGGTCTTTGCGCCGGCTGCGTCTCCAACGCTGCCCGGTGATCAAACCGAAACGCCAAACATCGACATAACCGAAGATGCTCAACCCAGCGTGACCGCCGCCAGCTCGCCGCTCGACATCGAGCTGGTCGGTACGGCCGAGCCCGTCAACTCCACCACCACTACCCTGGCCTCCAATCCCGATCCCTCCGGCTTCGGGCAAAATGTCACCTTCACCGTCACAGTGATCACGGGCGCAAACACCGGAAACCTTACAGGAACCGTCAGCATCGCCGACACTTTTGGTGGCAGTACGACCACCCTGGCCTCAGGCCTTGCGCTCAATGCATCGGGCGTGGCCACCTTCTCCACTTCCACGCTCGCTGTCGGCCAGCACTCCATTGTCGCGACCTACGCCGGCGACACAATGCACTTCACCAGCTCGTCGACGCCGGCGCTCATTCAAACCGTTCTTGAAGGCACATCGACCGCCTTGACTTCAACCGCAAATCCATCCGCGATTGGTCAGGGCGTCACCTTCACGGCCACAGTGTCCGTCGCCGGCGGCGGGGGCGTCACGCCCGACGGCACAGTCAGCTTCATGGACGGGACCACGATCCTCAGCACGCAGGCGATCAATGCCGGCGGTGTTGCGATGTACACCACCTCGACGCTGACAGCCGGAGTGCATCAGATCACGGCGGTCTATAACGGCGATGCCGCCAGGCAGATTCAGGGCAGCACATCGGCCGTCCTCAATCAGGATGTGCAGGCGCCCACCACCGCAACACTGGCCTCAAGCCTCAACCCGTCGAATTACGGCAACCCCGTCACCTTCACCGCAACCATTCCGGCCAGCGGCACAACGGCGCCCACCGGAACGGTGAGTTTTCTCGATGGCGCCACGCAAATCGGCACGGGAACGCTCAATGGCAATCCAGGAGTCGCCACCTTTACCACCGCGACGCTCAATGTAGGCACGCACAGCATCACGGCGTCGTATCCGGGCGACTCGTATAACGGGCCAAGCGTCTCTTTGCCGTTAAGCCAGGTAGTCAAGCAGGCGCAAACCGCAACCACCGTCACCGCAGCTCCCACTCAGGGAATCGCCGGCGAGCCGGAGACGATCACGGCAACCGTGAAGGTGACCTCGGGCTCGGGAACGCCCACAGGCACCGTCACATTCACCTCGGGAACCACGCAACTGGGCAGCGCACCGCTCAGCGCAGGTGGAACCGCGACGATCACCCCGGCGCTGGCGCAGGGAAGCTACCAGATCGTAGCCACCTACAGCGGCGACTCCAACAATTTGGGCAGCGCATCGGCGCCTCTCGCGCTCACCGTAGTGCAAGCCACCACGCAGACCTCGCTCACCGTTTCGCCCAACCCCGCGCTGGTGCAAGTGCCCATCACTTTCACTGCTCAGGTGCTGAGTAACGGCGGCACGCCCACCGGCAGCGTCAACTTCCTCGCCAATGGAAACGTGATCGGCGCCGGAGCCGTGAACGCGTCGGGAACGGCGACGTTCACCACCGCAACATTGGCCGCGGGCACTTACTCCATCACGGCTACCTATACTGGCGACGCCAACAATGGCAGCAGCACTTCGTCGCCCACCTCGCTCACCATCGCACTGGCCACCACCGCCACCGCGATCACCGTCACTCCCGATCCCGCGCTGGTCGGGGCGGCCATCACCATCACCGCCAAGGTCACCGGCAATGGTGGAACACCCACCGGTAGCGTGAACTTCATCGCCAATGGAACCACGCTCAACACCGCAACTCTCGCCGGGGGAACGGCCAGCTTCACCACTTCCACGCTGGCTCCCGGAACCTACGCCATCACAGCGAGCTACCTCGGCGATCCCGCCGACTCGCCCAGCACTTCGAATTCAATCAGCGAAGGTGTCGGCCTCATTCCCACGTCCACCAGCCTGGGCTCATCGGTCACCGCCGGCCCGCCTGCGCAGGTCGTTCTGGTGGCCACAGTCTTGAATAACGGCGCAGGTGTCCCGCCCACCGGCACCGTCGCATTCATGAGCAACACCACCCAGGTCGGGTCGGCCACATTGAACGCGAGCGGCGTGGCCACAATCACCCCAAACCTCACCGCCGGCGTCAACTACAACATCGTCGCCATGTATAGCGGCGATGCGGATCACAGCACCTCCTCATCGCCCACAATCCCCGTTTCGGGCACGCCAACCCTGTTCAGCCTGGGAGTGAATCCCTCCAGTGTGACCATGGCGACCTCGCAGAACGCCACTGTGACCGTGAACGTAAACTCCAACGGGACCTTTGCCGACACCATTGGATTAGGCTGCGCTTCGCTGCCTGCTGGAGTCTTCTGCCACTTCTCCAGCCCCAGCGTGAAGCTCACAGCTGACAGTTCCGCGAGCGTTCAGCTCACCATCGACACCAACAACCCGCTGAGCGGCGGCTCTTCGGCCATGAATTCCTCGCCCGGAAACTCGAAGTTCTCGTTGGCCGGGCTGTTCCTTCCCTTCAGCGCACTCTTCGGATTTGTCTTCTGGCGCCTGCGCCGGCGCAACGCCGGAATCTTCAGCATGGCCATGGTCCTCCTGCTTTCTGCCGCCGCGTTACTGGCTACCGGATGCAACAGCTACTCCGTGAACACAGCCGCGCCCGGCAACTATGTCATCCAGGTCACCGGCACCGGCGCAAGCACCAACGCACAGCAGTACCAGAACGTTTCGCTCACCATTACCAAATAGATCCGGAGGCGGAGGTCGTCGCCGAACGGGCGCGGGAGAAAGATGAAACCTTTGCTTGATTTGAATCTTTGCCGGAACGAAAAGTCGGGTTTGCGGGTCCAGACCGGAAAGCCTGTTTTGCAGGTTCGGTTGGCCGCGGTTCTTCTACTGGTGATCCTCATCGGATGCATCGGGCCGCGTTTATCGCGCGCGCAGGTTGTACCCCCCGGCGATCAGGGAGGGGCCAGGTTGTCGGCTGGCGCCATGGGCTCTGGATATACGCTCCAGTACGGCCAGCGGAAGATGGCCGGCATCGCGGGATTCGTCGATCTCGACACCAAGCGCCGCCTCGGCATCGAGGCCGAAGGCCGCTGGCTTGAGTATTTTCAAACCGCGAACGTCCACGCCGAAACCTATTCGATCGGCGGCCGATACCACTTCGACGTCGGCCGCTTTCAGCCCTACGCCAAGGGCCTGGTTGGCTTCGGCGACTTCAACTTCCCTTACAACTACGCCTACGGGCGCTATCTCGTGGTTACTGCGGGCGGCGGCTTGGACTTCCACTGGACGCACAGGATCTACGTGCGCGCCGTCGACTTCGAATATCAGGATTGGCCCAACTTCACCTTCGGCAACATGAATTCCTTCGGCGTCAACGCGGGCCTTCGCGTGCGCATCTTCTAGAGCGTGTTTCAAAAAGCAGCTTTGTAACAAGGGCACGGCTTTAGCCGGGCCGACAGAAGCGCATAAAATCTGGGCTTTACAGGCTGCGGAAAAACTCCTTCGGAGGAACACGAAGTGTCAGTGCACGACTTCAGTCGTGCCGTAAATGCTGCAAATTGAATTCGGCTTTAGCCGCTGAGGGACGGGCTTCTTACCTTTGGCATCTTTTTCCGCAGCCTGTTTAGCCCCCGGGGGACGGTTCGTCGCCGATCGAGCAATCTTTATGCTACCAGTTCTAGTCTCGCGGCGTCCTCAATCCAAAACCTTGCATGCGACGCGCTTCGCCATACCGCAATCGGGTAAATCACAAGCGTGACAATGCCTGAATCGTGATTCTGATCACGGCTGCGGCGAAACTCTGCCGATAACCTCTAAACAAAGGTGCCAACCACAGCGCGCCCGCGATTGAGGAGCAAGGTTCTCATGGCTTATGTCGTCACCGATGCCTGCACCAAGGATTTTGTTTGTGTGGCCGAGTGTGCCACCGCCGCAATTGCGCCCACTCAGGGCGATCCCGCGGCAGCAAGCGTCACCCAGGTCTATATCAACCCCGAGGAGTGCATCGACTGCGGCAACTGCGCCTCCATCTGCGCGCAGGGCGCCATCTTCTCGCTCGACGAGCTACCGGCCGACAAGACACACTTCGCCGAGACGAACCAGAAATACTTCAACTAAGTCTCCGACCCTTGTTCATGTGCCAATGTGGGTGCCCCAGGTCCCTCGCATTTGGGGACCTGGGAAAGCACGAACTCGGGACTGTGAGTTCCTTCACTCAAAATGGGTGCCCCATCCTTGCGGCGCTGTTGCCTCTGCCGCAAAGGTGAGAAGCACGAAATCTAGCGGTCAGAGAGCTGGACAGAATTCCTTCTCAGCCCACCGGACTCTTCGAAGCTTCCTCACTGTTCGATTGATTCTGCGCGGGAGTTTGTGCGGACGGTGGAGTTGGTGCCTCTGGAGTCACCTGCGGCGCAAGTGGAGCCGCTCCGGGAGCCTGCGTCAATGGCTTTCGCTCATCCGCGGATGCAGTTGGAGCGATCAACTTTACAGGAAGCGTCAGCGTCTCCTGGCTGGCCGGGTCATCGCGCAACTTGAGATAGAGGATGCCCTTCACTGGGTGAGGAACAATGAGCTCCGTTCCGGTAAACCCCGGCGGCACGCTCACCGGGTTGTCGAACGTCGCCGTGGCGGAAAACGACGTGGCCAGAAAAAGGTCGGTGCCGCTCAACAAGCACGGCTTGGCTGCCGCGCGCGGACAGCGCAGCTCCTTGAACCCTGGAATGCGCACGAGCGTCCCCAGCGGAACCCAGTCGCCGGCGGCGCCGTCGGCAGAAATAGCGCGCACGCGCACCGGTCCGAAGGCGGAGGAGCCAAAGCGCGCCAGCGGTTCCAGGTTAGCCACCGCCGTATGCGCATCCTCGAGCATCAGGCTGCCATCGCTCAACGCGAGCGTCGTGTCAAAGCTTGAGTCCGCTGCCGCCACTTCCACTTTTTCGTCGCGCGGAAACTCGGCCGGAACTTCGGACTTGAGGAAGAAGACCAGCCGCCCATCCACCGGCAGGTCGTTGGGCCTGCTCATCTCCACCGGCGAAGGCGCGGCAGCGTCCTTCTGAACGCCTTCGCTCAGCAGCGTCACCTGGGGTCGCGGCGGTTCCACCGTGACCGGCGCTTTCAGTGTGCGCCCATCCTTCAGGTCCACCAACGCAGAATAATGCTTGCCCGCTTCCAGGCTCACCGTCGGCCCCGCGGCGTCCAACTGCAACTGATCGAGATTCTCCACGCGGTTCAAACTGGAGGGCGTGAAACTGATGCCGTCAACTTGAGCCTTTGCCACCTCATCCAGCCGCGTGCCCTTCAGCAGCGCCGTCTTGTCTCCCGAGTTCAGCGTCAATCCATCCAGCGACGCTGCGGCGGCGTAAGCCACCATCTTCACGCGATCCGGCTTGTCCAGCCCAAACTGATCGACCTCGATGCTCACTTCCCCGGGTCCCTTTTCTTTCAGAGGGACCGTGACCTCAAGTTCATCAGGCTTGGGCGACTTCCATGCGAGCGGGACCGCCGGGTCATCATCAATCGTCGCCGCCACTTTCTCCACGCAGTCGGCAGTTTCGCCGTCGAGTTCAATGGTGTCGTCACGGCCCACCACCAGTGCGGATCGATCCGCTGCCTTCACGCTCCATTTGCCGGGCCGCGCAGTCACCAGTTGAAACTGCGGCCCCTCCCAATCGTCAAAGCCCCATTTGCCTCGAACCTCTGCGTTCAGCTCACCATCGGGCAGCGAAGGGATCTTTTCGCTTGGAATCAGCCCTCCCCTTTCCGCGTCGACGTCGACTCGAATGTCAACTGTCTGCCCCTTCGCGTCCTTCGCGCTCACCTTCGCACCCGCGGGCTCCACATGCAGTACCAAATCGTGAGCCAACTCCGTCGCAAAGACCAGGGGCGCTCCCTCAGCGGGCAGCACCAATCCCGGCTTGAGCGCGCAGAAATCCTTCCCGGGGTTTACCGGGTGCAGCGGCTCTGGCCTCGCCGCTCCGATCGGAGGCAGTGCCACCACAACAACCGACATGGGATTGCGGAATGAGGGCGGCATGTTCAGCCGCAGGTTCAGGCTGTCGGCCTTGGGCAGGGCCAGCGCCGGAATGTATTGAAAGTGCGCGGTGTGCAACGAGGAGAGAATCTTGGCCATATCCACCACCGCGCCTACGTAAGGACTGTAGAGGCCGCCGCCGGCCATGGCCGTTGAGCTGATCTGGTTCATTAGGTCCAGAGTGCTCCCGTTCACCAATTGGCCCACCAGCGACTGCGCGTTGGCGTCGTCGAGCACCATTCCCTCCGAGTTCTGCGACAGGCACGAAGCCTGCTCCTCGAGCGGTTTCTCAAAGCATCCCTCGTTGATCTTGATTCCCAAACTGCGCGCCGCCATCTCCGTGCGCGTTTTCAGCGCCCCGGGATCGAACTGGCTGCTCACCTTCACATCGGCCAGATAGGCTTCCAGTCGCATCCGCTCCCAACTTGCCGCCTGCAGATCCTGCGCGGCGCGCACAAACGAGCCGGGCCGGCCGCGCACTGCTCTGCGCAGGGTGTCAAAGTCGCCCCCCGTCTCCGGGGCAAGGAAAAGCAGCGCCTGTTGTGCTCCGTTGGGAACAGTGACAAAGACGCCCTCGTCGCGGGCATTTCGGGTCCAGGTTTCCACGCGCGTAAACCACTCCGCAGGCGGAGGGTTGGTGGAACCGCGCAGGAAGGCAACCACCAGCACAAAATTGGTCGCCTGGCTTTCCGGCAGGTCCGGATGAATCCATAGCCGGTCGCCGGGCAGCAGGTTCGGTACCTCTGAAATCGGAAGCGTAACCTCTCCCCGCTTCACGTGAATATCCACTTTGGGACCGGAGAGATCGAAGGGCTGGCCGTCGGCGTGCAGGATTTGTGACGCTACACAAAGACAAAAAAACAACGGCAGACAAGGGCGCATGTACTCTATTCTACGAATCCCGGCGTCCGATGGGCGCGAAGCGTATGCTCGGCGTTCCCGGGGCGAACCCGCTCGGCTTCATTGAGTTCCATGCCTCAGTTGGGCGTTGGGGACTGTTCCCGGCTGGATTCCTCCCAGGAAATCCACCTCAAATAATTGTTGTCAGGTCGTAAGACCATGCCTATGATGAATCATTAATTGTAGCTTCAACGTTTTTGTGGGGCCTTTTGACCCGTCGGCTGGAAAGGTGCAGGTGGAATCCTTATCCAGTTGTTCCACTCAAGCACATTTCTCCTCCAGCTTTAAACCAAGGCCATCGAATCAAGGCGGCGCTTCCCTCAGGAAATAGCCACGGCGCGCGAAAGCAGGAATGGCCGGATCTGAAGGGGAAACGCCTTAATATCGCATTTTTGTTGCTCAGAACAGAGGTATTGAAGCTCGTCTTCCTCAGTTCAAAGAGCGTCTTGGGGACTCATAAATCGAAGGCTGCCGCGTGTTGCGGGCGGAGCAGCTCCGAGCCGTTCAGGCAACCCGGCCGGGGAATGTGCTGGCTTCGTAACAGCATGCGGAAATAGAGGGAGAAAAAGATGAAGTCGACAAGAGCTGTGCAGAACTCTGTGGAAAACGGCGTCCTGACTATCCCTGCCGCTGAAGAAATTATCGAAGAAGCATTGAATGAGCTGGCCTATTCCCAGGATCCCGGTTTAGTGCGAGCGCTCCGCTTTCTGGCGCCTCCTGGTTATCAGGCCATTGTGGAGCTTTGCAGCGAAAGCGGCCGCAGCAAGCGCCGCAACGCCTTGGCCGACACCTGGTCGCCCGAGGACGACGAGGTGCGCATCTACTTTGAGCGCATCGACGGCGAGGAGCCGTCTCCCCGTCTCAGAAGCGTGTCGCGTCCCATCGCCAGTCGCGCCGCGGAAGAAGAAGTCGAAATAGAGGAGGTCTCGCCCGCCGATCTCGATGCCCGCGTCAAGGAGCTCTGTGCAGCGCTGGCCGAGGCCGAGCGCGGTGGCCACGCCTTCATTGCGCTCAAGTGGTTCCGCGACTCCTTCCTGCCTCGCAAGGCATTTCGCTGGAACCAGCATCCTGAAACCCGGCAGGTCGTGCTGGCTGAAGCCATCCAGCGCGGCGTCGTCCTCACCAGCAAAATCGCCAATCCCAAGACCCCGGCTTATCCCACGACAACCATCCGCCTCAACCGCGCTGAGGCCGGCATTCCCGAGGAGGCGCAGCGCTTCCAACCGGTTGAGGTGCAGGGCGAGCCGGTGACGGTTGCCATCGATGAGGATCGGGGGAGCCGGTGAGCTTCTATTTTCTTGAGGCTACCGCGTTCGCCAGGCTGTTTGTGCGCGAGCCCGGAACCGATGCGCTCATCCGTCTCATGGAAACTGTCGAAGACAATCGCAAGCTCATCTCTGCAGCCAGTCCCCTTGAGGTGTATGCGGCCATCAGGCGGCGCGAACGGTCCGGCCAAATCGCGCCTGAAGCCGCCGCCGCCGCGCTCGAGCGTCTGCGCGTCGAGTCTGGCCGCATGGTGCAGCAGCCCCTGAATCCAGGCGCTCTGGAAACTGCGCGGCAGCTCCTTGACCGCACTTCGCTTCGTTGGCCTGAGGCTCTGCAACTCGGCTCAGCGCTCACCGCTCGCGACATGTTCCCTGGCACCGCGATTACCTTCGTCGCCGCCTCCGCTTCTCTGCTTGAAGCTGCCAAAGCCGAAGGACTCGACGCCATCGATCCCGCGAAACTGCCCGTGCCCGAACCTGCACCCGAAACCGTCCCGGCCAAAGGAGCCCATCCCCCAAGTGTTGCGGAATCCTGAAAGGACAAGATCAACTAGCGCAGGTCTCTAAACCGGGATGGGAGACCGGCGCTACGTTCGCTGCGGAATTTTCAGGGCAGATCCTTCGATTCAGGGCAACATCGATCGTTATGTTCCGAACTACGGACTCAGAAACCTAGCCTGTATTTCTCACACGCCCTGTTTTTTGGCGGTAACGAGTTGATTGCGGGAAGTGCGGCGGTTGTTTGTGGACGGCGACAAGGGCTAGGTGAGGTTTTTCAGGCCGTTCTCAGCCTGGGCT
>JBEKSA010000052.1:0-19006 GCA_049517515.1 Occallatibacter sp. | reverse complement strand
GCTGGAGCACGGGTGACCCATTCGTGTTCTTCTACACGAACTCGACCAGTCCCAGGTCGATGGATTACCTGATGGCAAATGGGACGGCGGCGACGAGTTACTACGGAGCCGCCATTGAGATCCTGGGAGCGGCTCCGTCGGTATCGGGGTTGCTCACGCCAACGGTGACGGTGACGCCGTCCACATCGAGCATCACCATACTGCAATCGCTTTCTGTCACAGTCACGGT
This sequence comes from Occallatibacter sp., assembly GCA_049517515.1. GTDB lineage: Bacteria > Acidobacteriota > Terriglobia > Terriglobales > Acidobacteriaceae > Telmatobacter. The sequence goes on along the minus strand of JBEKSA010000052.1, from coordinate 18,777 downwards.
CGGCAGCGGAAGCGGCAACCCAACGCCCACCGGAACGGTCACGCTGACCGAGGGCGGTTACTCTTCCGCGCCGACAACGCTCAGCGGCGGCAGCGTCACCGTCAACATCCCGGCGGGATCGTTGGCCATCGGGTCGAATCCGCTTACCGTCAGCTACACGCCTGACGCCGCTAGCTCCTCGACCTACAACTCTGCTACAGGAACATCGCCGGCTGTGACGGTGACCCAGGCAACACCGGTGGTGTCGGCATGGCCGACGGCAAGCGTCATCACCTACGGTCAGACATTGGCGTCGTCAACTCTCACGGGCGGCACAGCCTCGGTGCCTGGCGCCTTCGCCTGGACCACGCTGAGCATTGCTCCCGGCGCAGGAACGCCGTCAGAGAGCGTAACCTTCACGCCCACTGACGCGATCGACTACAACACGGTGACGGGATCTGCCACGGTTACGGTGAACAAGGCGATCCCGACGGTGACGGTTTGGCCGGCGGCCAGCAACATCTCCGCCGGGCAGACGCTGGCCTCGTCCACATTGACCGGAGGCACGGCTTCGGTCCTGGGCACTTTTGCTTGGACCACGTCGGCCACAATTCCCCCTGTGGGAACGACCGCCGAGAGCGTGACCTTTACGCCCACTGACGCGATCGACTACAACACGGTGGCCGGACAGGTTAACGTCACGGCGAACAGCTCGACGTCGCCGACGGTGTCGGCATGGCCTACCGCCGGCGTCATCACCTACGGGCAGACGTTGGCTTCGTCGACCTTGACGGGCGGTACGGCCTCGGTGCCTGGCACCTTCGCCTGGACCGCGCCCGGCACGACTCCCGGCGCAGGCACACCGTCAGAGAGCGTGACCTTCACGCCCACTGATACCACCGATTACAACGCGGTCACGGGTTCTGTCGCGGTAACAGTGACAAAGGCGACTCCAACGGTGTCAGCTTGGCCCGCCGCCGGCGCCATCACCTATGGGCAAACGCTGGCTTCATCCACGTTGACCGGAGGTACGGCTTCCGTCCCCGGCGCCTTTGCCTGGACCACCGCAAGCACGGCTCCCGGCGCAGGTACCGCCACACAAAGCGTGACTTTTACACCGTCTGACGCGACCGACTACAACACCGCGGCAGGGCAGGTGAGCGTCACAGTGAAAAAGGCGACGCCAACGGTGTCGGCATGGCCGGCGGCCAGCGCCATCTCTTACGGGCAGACGCTGGCTTCGTCCACGCTGACGGGCGGCACCGCTTCCGTCCCCGGCGCCTTCGCCTGGACCGCGCCCGGCACGACTCCCGGCGCAGGCACACCGTCAGAGAGCGTGACCTTCACGCCGACTGATACCACCGATTACAACGCGGTCACGGGTTCTGTCGCGGTGACAGTGAACAAGGCGACTCCAACGGTGTCGGCATGGCCGGCGGCGAGCGCCATCAACTACGGACAGACGCTGGCTTCTTCGACACTGACCGGAGGCACGGCTTCCGTCCCCGGCGCCTTCGCCTGGACTTCGGCAAGCACGGCTCCCGCCGCAGGAACACCATTAGAAAGCGTGACCTTCACGCCCACTGACGCAACCAACTACACAACCATCACGCATACGGTCCAGCTCACAGTGAACAAAGCCCTCTTGACCGTGACGGCAACTAACGCCTCAGTGCCCTACAACCAAGCCATTCCGAATCTCACTTACAGCACGGCCGGCTACGTGAATGGGGACACTTCTTCAGTCCTTAGCGGTGCGCCGGCGGAGACGACGACAGCTACGCAAGGTTCGCCGGTTGGAACCTATCTCATCACCATCACCCAGGGCACGCTCGCCGCAGCCAATTACAGCTTCCAGTTCGTGAACGGCACATTGACCATTACCGCTTCGGGAAACACGGCCGCGCCTACGGTGACCACCAGGGCCGCATCGAATGTTCGAACAAACAATGCCACGTTGAACGGCACCGTAACCGCGAACAATGCCACCACGCAGTACTGGTTTGCCTACGGAACCAACAGTTCCTCTTTGACTCACACAACAACAGAAACTGGCGCATTGAAGGGAACGTCAGCCACGTCGGTGAACGCGTCATTGACGGGGTTGAGGGCGAGCACCACTTACTACTTTCAGGTTGTCGCATCCAATGCGGTGGGCATCACCTACGGCGCGGTTTTGAGCTTCACTACGAGATTTTGAGCTTCACTATTTGAGCTTCACTACGAGATAGGGGAGCGCCGGGTTCGGACGCGGTGGCACGCTCGCCCGCCGAACAGCCGCGTGGCCCGGCCCCTTGCTCTAATCGCTGCTTGCCTTCTCCGCGAGCATCTCCGCCGCTCTCGCCTCCGCCGTCGCCTTGTCCATCGCCTTGCCGAGCTTCTGCGTCATCACCTGGAAGTGATATCCCATCACCGCCAGCGTCATCGCCACGCCAAAGCAGCGCCGGTATTTCGTCGCCGCCGCCGCCAGAAATTTCCAATAGCTCCACTGGTGCCGCCCAAACACCCCCTGCCGCACGATCGAATTCACCAGCGCGCGCATATTGGCGCCGGTCAAAAATGGAGGACTCGCCTGCTTCTTCGCTCGCTCGCCCGCCGCCCTTTTCGACGGCTTCGGATGCGCCCGATTCAGGTAGAGCTTCACGCGCTCGTAGTAGGCCTCGCAGTTGTAAATCCTCTTCATCACGTCGCGGTAGCCTTCCACCAGCTTTGCCGAATCCATGCGCGGCAAAAAGTTCAGCCTGTCGCAAAAGGTGTTATTGCCGCCGCCCGAGTCCAAAATCCGGTCTTCCCGCCGCAAGCGCCGAAACAGTTGTGTCCCCGGCATCGCCTGCAGCAGCCCCACCATCGCAATCGGAATCCCGCTCTTCTGGATGAACTCCACCATGCGATCGAAAATGTCTTCCTTATCCGTGTCAAAGCCCAGGATGAATCCGCCCATCACCTGCATCCCGTAGCTCTGGATCGTGGCCACGCTCTCCAGCAAACTTCGCCGCGTGTTCTGCAGCTTGTTGCTCGCAATCAGGCCTGACTCATCCGGCGTCTCTACGCCAAGAAACACCGATCTGAATCCCGCATCCTTCATCAGCTGCATCAGCTCCACATCGTCGGCCAAATTCAGCGAGGCCTCCGTAATGAAGTCGAATCGCGCGCCTGTCTCCTCGCGCCACTCGGCCATGGCCCGCAGCAGCTCCTTGGCCCGCGCCTTGTTGCCGATAAAGTTGTCATCCACGACAAACACGGTCTCGCGCCAGCCCGCCGCGAGCAACTGGTCCAGCTCCGCCAGCACCTGCGCCACAGCCTTGGTCCGCGGCCGCCGCCCGTAAATCTCGATAATGTCGCAGAACTCACAGTTGAACGGGCAGCCGCGCGAGTACTGCACGGTCATCGTCGAGTAGCGCTTCATCTTGATCAGGCTCAGATCGGGCAGCGGACTCGAAGCCATCTCCGGCCGTTCCGCCGCCTGATACACGGGCCGCGCCGTCCCCGCTTCCAGCTCCCGCGCTAAATCTCCAATCAGGCTCTCCGCTTCGCCGATCACCACGTGGTCCGCCTTCAACTCCTCCGCCGCCACGCTGCTCGCAATCGGCCCGCCCACAACCGTACGCAGCCCGCGCGCGCGGCAACGCTCCACGATCTCCACCAGCGACTCGCGCTGGATGTGCATCCCGCTCACAAAAACCACATCGGCCCACTTCAGGTCGCGGTCCCGCAGCCGCTCCACATTCGTGTCCACCAGACGCCTCTTCCACGTGCCCGGCAGCAACGCCGCCACCGTCATCAGGCCCAGCGGAGGCTGCGCCGCCCGCTTGCCCAAAAACTTGAGTGCGTGTTTGAAGCTCCAAAATGTCTCAGGGAATTCCGGGTAGATCAGCAGCGCGTTCATAAGCCATCTCTCAGCAGAATCAGCAGGAAGAGTGGCTGCGCGGGCGCGATCGACGGATTCAGGCCGTGCTTCCCCTGATGGAAGCAGTGCGGCCCCGCTCGGTGCGGCGAACTAGTCCTAGATCCATTCTCCCACCGAAAGGGTGAAAAACTGGTCAAATGTGAACAGTTTTGCGGCAAGCCGTGCGCCCGCGCGCCAAAACCGCCGCTAGCTCAGCTAACTCCGCCAACTCCGCTAGCTCCGCTATAATCAAATCAATGAAGCACCCTGCCACTCGCCGCGCCCTCTTGATCGCCGCCCGCGCAGCCGCGGCTGCGGCGGCTCCGGCCGCCTAGACTCCTGCTTCATCTCATCGCCAAAATTCAGTTCTTGGATTGCAGTTAACACTTATGGTGTATGGTGTCCGAGCCACGAACTCGTCGCTCTGAACCCTGACCCCTGATCTCTGATCCCTGCGCCGGGGCCCTCATCGACGGGTCTTCGTCGATGGGGGGCTGTATTCTGGAGTCATCATGGAAGAGTTTTCCCGCATTCAGCGCCTTCCCGCCTACGTCTTCAACATCACCGGCGAGATGAAGATGGCCGCGCGCCGCCGTGGCGAAGACATCATCGACTTCGGCATGGGCAACCCTGACGGCGCCACGCCCGCCCATATAGTAGATAAGCTCATTGAGGCGGTCAGGAAGCCCACCACGCATCGCTACTCCGTCTCGCGCGGCCTGCCCCGCCTGCGCAAGGCCGTCTGCAACTGGTACAAGACGCGCTACGACGTCGATCTCGATCCCGACTCTGAAGCCATCGTCACCATCGGCTCCAAGGAGGGCATCGCCCACCTCTGTCTCGCCATCCTCGATTCGCGCGATACCGTGCTCGTTCCCAACCCCAGCTACCCCATCCATATTTACGGCCCGGTTATTGCCGGAGCGCACATCGTCAGCGTCCCCGTCCACAACCAGGAAAGTTTCCTCGCCCAGCTCGAGGAGCTCATCCCGCGCATGACGCCGCGCCCCAAGGCCCTCATCGTCAACTTCCCCTCGAACCCCACCACCGAATGTGTCGACCTGCCTTTCCTCGCGCGCCTCGTCGCGCTCGCCCGCGAGCACGGCTTCTATCTCATTCAGGACCTCGCCTACGCCGACATCGCCTTTGACGGCTACCGCCCGCCCAGCGTCATGCAGGTTCCCGGCGCCAAAGAAGTCGCCGTCGAGTTCTTCACGCTCTCGAAGTCCTACAACATGCCCGGCTGGCGCGTCGGCTTCATGGTCGGCAACCAGCGCCTGGTCAACGCGCTCGCCCGCCTCAAGAGCTATTTTGACTACGGCACCTTCACGCCCATCCAGGTCGCCGCCATCGCCGCGCTCGAGGGGCCTCAGGAATGTGTCGCGCAGATCTGCGATAACTACCGCCGCCGCCGCGATGTCCTCGTCGACGGGCTCAACAAGGCCGGCTGGACTGTCGCCAAACCCAAGGCGACGATGTTCGTCTGGGCTCAGATTCCCGAGGCCTACCGCGATCTCAAGTCGCTCGAATTCTCGAAGCTCCTGCTGACCGAAGCCAAAACCGCCGTGAGCCCTGGGATTGGATTTGGCGACTACGGCGACAACCACGTCCGCTTCGCCCTGATCGAGAACGAAGAAAGGACGCGGCAAGCATTGAGGGGGATTAAGCAGATGCTAGCGAAGGGTGTAGTCCCTGCGTAGAAACAAAATCAGGGTGCCCCATCCTTTCCGCGTCGTCTGCGGAAAGGGTGGGTGACAACCCCGCCAGGCGCTGCGTGGCATTAAGGCCATGCTCGCCAAAGGCGTCGTGCCCGCGTAATGCTCAGGAAGCTCCCGTAGGGAGCGCAAGAAAATAGCCCAGGGCGTCAGCCCTGGGATCCGGGCCGTTCAATTCAAAATAACAAAGTACGCGGCGCAGCCGCGCCGTCTCAAGCGATACGCCGAGTTAGTGAAACCACCGAGACATTAGGTATGAGAGCCCAGCGACGAACGGCGCGCCGACCCGAACCCATGCCTCAGCGACGAAGGCATTCGAGAACCGAATCGCAACCCGGAGCTCTAGCATGACCACCGCCTCAAAACGCGGACGGCCTCGACGTCTCTGGAGTGAACGCCCCAAGGGCGGCGTCCCAAGCGGTACGCGCGCAACTTGCCTTGCCTAATCCACCGGCGCACCGTCCGGCAAGAGCAGCCCATTATGCGCGCAGCACGATGAACACGAAGTAGATGCACCGCTGGCTCCGCGGCGGCACCAAGAACAGTTCCGTTTGTCATGATTACCCCTCGAACCGTTGAAGATTGGTCTTGGGGTGTGCCTGCGACTATGAGGCTAGAGCTCCCGCACACCCGAACAATTGGCTGTCAAACTGCCAACGTCCAGGCTTCGGCGGATGGCTGCCATGCAAGAGGAACCAGAATCTGCGCGTCCAGCTCAAGCCGCAAAACCGGCCGACGACACAGCAGAGCTTCCTCTTCAGCGAAAGAATTTTAATGGATATTCGATCCCGTAGGTCGCGCGCATTTTCTCGCCAGCCAACCAGCACCTTCAAAATCCGCTCAAACTTCTCGCAACGCAGTACGTAATCGAGGACTTCGTTGCCAAAGAGGACATGGGCCGTCTGATCCTTGGAATCGAAGAATTCTAGGGCCTCGTCGGTTGTCAGCTCGGAGCCACCGTCGCCCTTTTTGAAGTACCGGAAGACGTTTAAGTCAGCGAACGTCGTGAGGATCGACTTGACCATTAGCTCAAAAGCATCAAGCCTGGCTCGCGCACCAAGGAGCCGGACCAAATTCCGACCGCTCGCATTCGGCAGGACCGAGAAGTCAATGCGAGTGAGCGAGTCGTAGCGACTGAATGAGTAGGGAGGCTCTTGCTCAAGGACCCGCCCTGTAATCGGATCTGTGAAGAATCCCTGGGGCCAGCCGTAGCCTCCGGAAGCGCCGTCATTCGCCGTCAGTTCGAACTGACTCATGAATGCGGCCAATGAACCTGGAACGGCCGAGCGGACGCACTCTGCGATTTCTCGCTCGAATGTGTGCATTGCGCTGGTCCGCCGCTTACATTCCATTGGGCCAGACGGCCCGATGATGTCCCATCGTGGCGAGGAGGCGGGGAAAGAATCCACTCCAATCCAGCAGTTGGCCGAACCCGCCGGCACAGATTCCACTTTGTACGTCGCGGTCTCGACCTCGGGACCGGAAGCGCCCAAAATCGTATAGCCTCCGCCCAGAGGCCGCGCCGGCTCCGACAGTATCCGCTTACAAATCGGGTTGGAATTCATCCCCACGCTAAAATTGTACGGCGAATCTTGTCTCTACAAACCAATCGTGGCCGCTAATCTTCAATCGAAGTCGGCGGGCACCCAGCCACTTGCGACGCGCCACCCTCGCCACAACAATTCCTTTGTCATTTCCGCCCCACGCGGTATAGCCTTAGGCCCGGTCCATTTGGCCCAGGCTGAGCCTCACGGGTCAAGCAATCACAACAATCAAACTTTCCCCGAGGAGGAGAAATCATGAAATTCATGGTCGTATGGAAGACTGTCCCCGGTAAGTACAAGACCGCGCTTGAGCAATTTCTGAAAACGGGCGGCCCAGCGCCGGCCAAAGCCAAAACAGTAGGACGCTGGCATGTTCCAGGGTCAATGCTTGGCTGGCACCTGATTGAAGCGAGCGGACCGGAGGCTCTTGCCGAGCACGCCGCCGAATGGGCAGACGTTCTGGAATTGGAAATCTACCCCGTCATTGAAGACGCCGCAGCCGGAGCTGCTGCGAAAAAGGTCTTCGGCAAATAGCCCCGCAAGGCTACGCCCCATCCCGGCCGGGTTCCCCATCCTGGCTTTGCTAGGGTGGGGTCGGCCCCTCGTTCCATTCACCTCTTCACTCGTTCACTCCTTCACTCCATCTGTGAATGTCAAGTCCCCCACCAATGCCGAACTGCCGTAAACCGCTGAAAACGCACGCAAAAAACATCCGCCAAGTTTGCCGATTATTTCCTTTGAGGTCGCTAGACTTGTCTTAGGTAGGCAAGCCGCAGGTTCGTCAGACTCGCCTCCTCAGGAGGGCAGAAATTAAATAAAGAAATTTTTTGGGGTGCCAAAAGCGCAGAAAGTCCACGTAACGCTTTTAGAATCAACAAATCGACCTCAAAATCCTCGCCGATTTTTTGCGATTTTTATCGATTTTTGTGCGCAAAACGGCCCTGATTCGCCCGGATTTCACGATTCCTTGCGCGAATGGGTGCGTCCCCTGTCGCCCGCGAGGGCACGCAAAACGCCGTAACTCCCGCGCGCACCCACGCCGCAAATCTGGGACGCACTTCTCCACCGTGCGGTATAACGGTCCTGTCAGCCCGCCATGCGGTGAGTCCCCAGCCGCACGCGAGGGTGGGGGTCATGATTGCGTTCGATGTTGAGCATGGAGCGGTCCACTTTCCCGCGGATCGCCGCCACCGTCTCTGGATTCGTCCTTCGATTCTGATCGGAACCGCTGCCGTGATCGCGTCGCTGGTGGCCGCGGCGTGGATTGAGATGGCCGTGGCCGGCCTGCCGCACATTCCGCCCGTCCCCGTGGTGTATCCCAACAGCTTTATTGGGCCGCACGGCTTCCCGCTCTGGGTTCGCTACTGTCACTTCTTCAACTTCCTCTTCGTCACCATGCTCATCCGCAGCGGCCTCTCCATCCTTGCCGATCATCCGCGGCTCTATTTCAACGACGACTGCACGCCGAACAGCGAGTGGATCCGGCTCACGCCCTTGAGAGTTCCGCGCGACCGCCTGTGGACGGCGAAGGACGACGCACGCTACCTCACTCCTTTCATCGGCACTCCCGGCTACCGGCACACCATCGGCATCGCGCGCGTGTGGCACTTCATCAACGTGCACGGCTTCATCCTCTGCGGCCTGTATTTCGTCGCCATGCTCTTCACTACCGACCAGTGGAAGCGCCTTGTGCCCGCTTCGCCCACGGTCGTTTTACAGGCGTGGAATACCTGGGTCCACTACGCCACCTTTCATCTGCCTGCCGAGCCCAACGGCTTTTACGGCTACAACGCGCTGCAGCAGATCGCCTACTTCACCGTCGTCTTCGTGTTCGGTCCCCTGGCCATCCTTACCGGCATTGCCATGTCGCCTGCGGTGGTGAATCACTTCACCTGGTACGCGAAGCTATTCGGCGGCCGGCAATCGGCGCGCTCCATCCACTTCCTCACCATGCTCAGTTTTCTCGCGTTTCTGGTCGTGCACATCACGCTGGTGGTCATGACCGGGTTCGCGCGCAACATGAACCACATCGTGCTCGGCACCAACGACGCGGGACGGCTGGGCGTCTGGCTCGGCTTCGTGGGCATTGGCGTCGTGGTGCTGTGCTGGATCGCGGCGCACTATCTCTCCTGGTTTCAGCCGCGCGCGCTGCAACATGCGCTCAAATTTGTCACCTATCCCATGCAACTGCTCACGCTGAACCGGCTGATGCCGCAGCAAACCTATTCTGAGAAGGACATTTCGCCCTATTTCTGGCCCAACGGCAAGCTGCCCGTGCGCGACGACTGGAAGCGCCTGGCCGAGGACCACTTCCGCGATTTCAAGCTCAAGGTCGGCGGCCTGGTCGAAAATCCCGTCGAGCTTTCGCTGGCCGAGCTGCGCAATCTGGGCGAACTGGAGCACATCGCCATGCACCATTGCATCCAGGGCTGGAGCGGCATTGCCAAGTGGGGCGGCATCCCCATGAAGACGCTGATCGATCTCGTTCGCCCCAGGCCGGAAGCGCACACCGTCGCCTTCTTCTCCTTTGGCGAAGCGCTCTACGGAGGGCCCTACTACGATACCCAGAGCCTTGAGAACGTGCTCAAGCCGCAATGCCTGCTCGCTTCCGAGATGAACGGCCAGCCGCTGCCCGATGTCTACGGCGCTCCCTTGCGGCTGCGCGTCGAAAATCAGCTCGGCTACAAAATGGTCAAGTGGATCGAGCGCATCGAGTTTGTCGAATCGGAAAAGAAGCTGGGCGCGGGAGAAGGCGGTAAGAACGAGGACGATGAGTACTTCGACCTTCTGCCGAACATCTGAGGAACTGAAGGACGCATTTTGCGAGTTGAAGGCACGAGCACCAGCGATAGACGGACTGAGCACGTTGCGGTGCTGCTCGGGCGCTTGCGGCTGGCGTGGCTGCTTGACCATTTTCCGCCCCGCGTGGTCTGGGCGATCTATGTCGGCGTGAACGGCTTCCTCACCATTGCGCTGCTGGCGCTGCTGGCGGTCGTCACCGGCAGCCCCTTCGTCTTTCCGTCGCTCGGCCCCACGGCCTACCTTCTGTTCATCGCTCCGCTGGCGGAGAACTCGAGCCCGCGGAACACCATCCTGGGCCACGCCATCGGCCTCGCCTGCGGCTATGCCGCGTACTCCCTTACCGGCGCCGCCAACCTGCCTTTTGGTGTGCATCCCGGCGTCTACTGGCCAAGGATTCTTGCCGCCGCACTGTCGCTCTCGGCCACAGGCGCCCTGATGGTTCTTATGCGTGCCGATCATCCTCCCGCCGGCGCCACAACGCTCATCGTTTCGCTGGGCATCATCTCGAAGCCCAAAGCGTTGGTCATTATTGAAGTGGCGGTCTTTCTCCTCGTCGCACAGGCCATTGTCATCAATCGGCTGGCCGGGCTGCCGTATCCACTTTGGAGATACAGCGAGAAGCCCAATCCGCGATGATCGCCGCTCACAGACGCGCAATTCGGTGCGATAACGTTCCAAACAATGGCGCATAAGCCCGCCGGAGAGCCCCGCAATGCCCGCCTAAGCGTCGAAATGCGAAATAACTCGCGACCTTTTCCTTCGAAATGTTCAATATTCCTTGACCATTTGCCCATGTTTCGGGCAATTTCCAGGTCCACCACTCGATGATTCGCGAAACTCGAAGCGAACATTTGGCGGGTAGCTGTTCAAGGATCTGCGAACCTTTCGCGGGGTCGCGTTACCGCCAAGTTGAACATTTCGGGCGCCTTGATCGAGCGCTTTGACTCGCCGCGCCAGGCCCTCGAAAGTCACCCCGTTCCGCCCCGCTCCATCCGTCTGACGGCAGCGCAGAGTAGCCAAAGCTCCCTCTTCAAAATGCCGGTGACTTGCTCGGTTCGTAACCGAGCAAGGCCCTGACCTTCATGTGTGTGGGAAGGTGCCCCAACCCAGGAGGTTTGTTGGCGTCCCCGACGGGATTTGAACCCGTGTTATCGCCGTGAAAGTCCAGCAATGAGGAATGGACCACGATGGACAGGAATGGACAACAGTAGCAGAATCATCAGGTTTCATGCGGGTTCGGTGACTGTGTGCAATGACAGCCATAGACAGCGATAGACTCGTTTTTCGCATCAATCGTCACCGGATCGTCACCGCTTTTTTTGTCCGGCATTCGCTGTAATCGACTCAACTATTCCCCTTCTGATTTCAAGCCCCGACGTGGTGAGCACAGCCGAAGATGCTCAAGATATGCACACAGAAAATTTGAGCACCTTCGGGAGATTTGAGCACCTTGGAAGATGCTCAACCCGCTACGAAGATGCTCAAGAGAGAGAGTATAAGTCTTTTATTATCCATAGGTGCTCAATTAGTCTGTGTGAGCATCTTCTGAGCACCTTCGACGGGTTCATTGCTTGCGTCAATGGTTGCGGGCAGCATCGTGTCAAGGCCGTTGACGGCGGTGTGGACTTGCTCTGCGGCGATCCTGGCGTACCGTTTGGTCATGCGCAAGTCGCGGTGTCCAAGCTGAGATGCGATCACGTCTAATTCGGTCCCACGCTGCCTGAGCCAAGTGGCGAAGGTGTGCCGGAGATCGTGCAGCCGAATATCCGAGATGTTGAGCAGCCGACAGACGCGGTGAAAGGCCATGCTTACGGCTTCCGGGGTCACATCAGGGAAGAGCAAGGCATCGGGGTCCGGTTCCTCCGGTGCGATGGAAGTCAGCACACGCAGAGCGAAGCTATTCAAGTGGACTTCTTTCGGCTCGTCATTCTTTGACGTGGGGAGCAGGATCCGCGCGCCGTCCACATACTGCCACTTGCAGCCGAGCAATTCACTGCGGCGCATTCCTGTAGCGGTGAGCAGGGCGAAGATCGGCTTCATGGATTCTGGCGACGCGGCCAGCACGCGGCGGAATTGATCGGGGCTGAGATGCTGGCTGCGTTCGTCTTTGAACTTTGGCGATTTGACATCCAAGCAAGGATTCAGACCGCGCGGCAATAGCTTCCACTCGCCGCAAGCCAGCCGGAATAGATGCTTGAGCGTAACCAGTTCCTTGTGCACGCTGGACTTGCTTACCTTGCCGAGACGCGTGGTAACGAAGCCCGACACTTGTTCGGAAGTCACGGCTGCAAACTGGCCGGTGAAGAATGCTTTCATATCGGCCACGATCCCGGTTTCCCGCTCGTAAGACTTTGCCCCAAGGCGCGGTTTCTGGTAGGCGAGATACTTATCGGCCACGTCGCCAAAGGAGTCCTGGCAGGGCAGCACTTCGCCCGGTTTCAGGGCGCGCTGTGTGCGGACCTGTCGCCGTTCGACGGCACGGAAGGTTCCGGCTTCATCGTGGGTAGCAGCGTCATCGTGGGTATCGACATTCTGCGCGGGCTTGCGGATGCGGTGTCCCTGTGCATCCGTGTAGCTCACCCACCATGCTTTGCGATCCTTGCGCCAATAAAGCCCGTCATATTTTTTTTGCCTTGGCATGTTTCCTCTCTTTCGCCTTGCGGCTTCCCACGGTTTTCTTCCGCGCTTCCCATGACCATCGTTTTGAGGTACAGGCCGCAGAACACCGGATCTTTGTTTTGTTTTTGCTGTGATCGACAAACCACGTATGGCAGACGGAGCAGCTTTTGAGCCTTGTTAGGTCCATGTTGCGGTTGAATACTTCCCACAGGAGCCATAGAATCCGGTCCGTTGCGCGGTTCTGCTCTATCGCCTTATCGCTCATCCCCACGACCCACGGCAGCGGAAGCGGCACATGATCGGCGCTAACTTCGATGTTGCCCGCTGCCCGTTCGCGTCCCTTGATTCGGAGAATGCAGGGATGTTGCATCAGCAATTTGTTAAGCGTATCGAGCGGCGACCCTGGGGCCGGCTCACATGGAGTAGACCCGATGATCGGGGCCGCTAGTTTCACCCATTCCTGTTTTGCTGATGGCGTGGTCACTAGCTTTTCGATTAGGTCCGCTATCGCGCGATCTGGAGAATCGGGCGGAACGTCATTCAGGACGGACGCCAGAACTTCCAGTTTGAACAGATCATCTCCGGCGTAGAGCCACAGCCGCGCAGCGGTGGCAAGCTCCGGTTTCTCCCCTACAACTCTTTGCAGAATCTTTTTGAATTTTCCGTTCGGTTTTGTGCGCTTCATTCGCGGCCTTTCCGGTTCCTACAAAGCAAACAAGTTTTACTATATATGACCATGTAGGATACAGTCAAGACAAATCTGACCAAGAAAGGAACCGCAATGCAACGACCGAACTTGGACGCCACAGCGCCACCCGCTGCAAAGCCGGAGCCGGACCTGTACCGCGTTCGAGACGTGGCTGAAAGGCTCTCTCTTACCTACCGGACAATTCACAGGGCGATCAAGGCAAAACGCATACGGGCAATTCGCTGCGGTGGGGCTGTGTTGATTCCAGCAGCAGAGCTGCAACGCATCGTGGCGAAGGGATTCTAAATGCCCGCAAGCCCTGGCCGATTGGACTTTGCAGCGATGGAGCGGCGAGCGGGGATCGCGACCGCCACGCCGCGAAGCAAGGCCACGCGCCGGCGAATGTCGGCTACTGTCCCTGCCGAGCCTGTGAGCACATCGCCTGATCTGGCGAAAGCGGCCCTTGAATGCGCGCGGCGCGGCTGGCGGATGTTTCCCGTCAAGGTGCGGGGCAAGTTGCCATTGATCGCAGAGTGGCCCGCCCGCGCCTCAAGTGATCCGGCTGTGTTGGAAGCATGGGCGCGGGAATATCCGGGCTGTAATTGGGGAGTGGCAACGGGGCAACCGAGTCACATCGTTGTGATCGATGTGGACGGCGAATCGGGCCGCGCGTCCGTCGCAGAGCTGGAGCGGCAAGGCTTGACGTTCCCCCCAACGCTCACCGTGACCACGGGCCGCGCGGATGGTGGAGAGCACCGCTATTTTCGGATGCCGTCCGGCATCGACATTCACAACGATCAATCCGGCAGAATTGGAGCACACATCGACGCGCGGGGCAGTGGCGGCTTTGTTGTGTGCCCGCCATCCATCCATGCCAGCGGCAAAGTGTATCGCTTTGTCGATCCATCGGCCACAATCGCAGATGCCCCCGAATGGGTTATTGAACGATTGACAGCGCGCCAGCCGAAGCCCACGGCGACGGTACAGGCAAGCCCACAGGTCGTGATGCAGGGCGGGCGCACGAATTGGTTAGTCAGTCTCGCGGGGACGCTCCACAAGCGCGGCGTGGCTGTTGAAGCAATCGAGGCCGCCTTGCTCGCAGAGAACACAGCAAAGTGCTCTCCGCCGTTGCCGGACGCGAAAGTGCGCGCCATTGCGCATGACATTCCGGCGCGCTATCCGAATTCGGATAGGGCGAGAGAAAGTGGCCTGAAACTTGTAGGGCTTGGCGAGCTGCTTTCGCGGCCCGTTGTTCCCGTCGATTGGGTATTGCGGGGACGGCTGGCGGCGGGGAGTGTCTCGATCGTCGCCAGCAAGCCGAAGGTGGGGAAGTCAACACTCGCCCGCAACTTGGCGCTTGCGATAGCGCGGGGCGAGTCTTTTCTTGGCTGGCCCGTAAAACATGGACCCGTTCTGTATCTGGCCTTAGAGGAACGATCCGAAGATGTAGCGGCGGATTTTCGCGCTATGGGAGCGGATGGGTCTGAGGATATTTTGCTTGCCGATGCGGGGACGGCCCTGGACGTGGTGACGATCCTTCGGGAGAGGAAACCCGTCCTGCTGGTGGTCGATCCGCTGTTCCGGTTGCTGAGTGTCCAAGACGAAAAAGCCTACGCGGAAATGTACGGCGCGCTGGGGCCGCTAATTGATATTGCGCGACTGACAGGAACACACATTCTCTGTCTCCATCATTCTTCCAAGCTGGCAAAGACTGAGGCAATCGACGCACCGATAGGCTCGACGGCGCTAGGCGGGGCCGTTTCTACGCTGCTTGTTCTGAAGCGCACCGAAAGCTATCGCACAGTGCAAACCGTCCAGCGCATCGGGGAAGATTTGCCGGAAACTGTTCTGCACTTCGACGCGGCCTCAAAGCGGCTCTCTTTGGGCGGGAGTCGGGAGAACGCGGAAGTGCAAGACGTGGCAGCTAAGATTCTGACCTGCCTGGACAGTGCGCGATTGACCGAACCAGAAATCAATGACGCCATCGAAGGCCGGAATAGTTGCAAGCGGCGGGCGCTTCGGGAACTCACGGAGCAAGGAAAGATTATCCGGTCGGGGTCGGGAAAACGTGGTGATCCGTACCACTATGAAGCTCGTACTCTTGTCCCCGCACTTATCAAAAATATCGGGGACAAGAAATTCCCCGATGTGGCGGAGGAGGAGCAGAAAAAGCTTGTCCCCAATATTCATTGTTGTAGTGGGGACAAGAGTACAAGAAACGAAAATGGCGCTGAATGTGGCGTAAAAACTGGCGAAAAGCTTGTCCCCGTATCCCCGTCGAAAAACAGTCACATTGAAAAAGGCAGGGACAAGCTATTTGCGGAGCAAAAGAGAGCGGAGACTGACACCCCGAAAAACCTTCCCTCCAAGATCAAGGAAAACGGCTACAAGGAGATTGATCTATGACAGCGGGCGAGTTGCTTGAAGTCGTGAAGGCGGCAGGCGGTGTTCTTGAGCTGAATGGCGAAAAACTCAGATGCAGGCTTCCCGAAGATGCGGCGCACTTGGCCGGGGAACTGAGAGCGCATAAACCGGAGTTAGTCGAAATGCTTCGGCAAGAGGGCGGGAGGATTGCCGCGTTTCCGCACTGCCCGAAATGTGCGAGCTACGCGCTGTACCGGGAAAACAATCTCGGCGATTACGAATGTCAGAGTTGTGGGCTGCAAAACATCGAAGAAAGCGCAGCAAGGCGGGTGATGTGATCGCAACGCCACATCCCGATTTTGCCATTGGCGACCCGGTGTACTTGCGCGGGGCTCCCTTCGGCGTACCTGGCCGCATCTTGAGACGCGAACGCGGCGGCAAGCTGGCCGTGCTGTGGGCCGATCTCGGGCCGTCGTACATCGGAAGGCACAGGCCGGAAACTCTAACGCAAGCGCCGCGCAGACGGGCTGAGCAAGCGGAAGAGCAGACGTTTGAGAACAACACAGAGGAGAAGATGAGTCATGGCTGATGAAACTGAAACCCAAAACGAAAGCGCGCTCTATCCATCCTTAACTGAAGAGGGGTTCATCATGGTTGAGGTCCCGGAGATGCAAAACGTAACGGCCGATGGCCCATACCCTAACTCGGACATGCGCGGCCTCACAAAAATGGAAAGGTTACAGGTCCGAGATTTCCCCGGTCACGTTTGCCGAAGGGTGGAAACTGCCTTCCAGCGTCAAGGGCCTGCCGCTGCCTGCGCTACCCTCGCTCATTATCAGGCCCACGGCAAAGCCATACTGTTGGACGAGCCGAGCGCGAAGCGCATGGGCGAGCTTGTGAGCGCCATGACGAAATCGAGCAATCCCGAGCGGTTCTTTCAATCGGAAGTCAAGCCCTGGCTGCTTCGGCTGACTCCCCACGCGAGGTGATCCATGAGCGGCGAATTGAGCGAGCGCAAACAGATTGAGCGCGAGATCTTTGCGCTGCGCCAGCGAATCCATGAGCACTTGACCGCCAATAACGTGGGCGCCGCGAATCTCTTACTCGATGAAATCTCCAAGTTAGAGCGCGAGTTATTCGAACCCGAACCGGACCAGAAAGGGAACCATGAAAATCAAAATGGCGAAACAGCAAGTAGCGAAACCAACACCCGCTGAAATCGCGGCGCGCATCACGAAAACCTTCGACGAAGCCTTCGCTGCGTTGCTCGAACGCAGAGACACAGCATACAGCGCCGCAGTCGCGCCCCTCGACCACGAGATAGAAGTGCTCGACCGCGAAGCGGTGGAGATCGCGGACAAAGCTCAATCTTTCAGCGAAAAAATGGCATCCGCCGAGCGCATCAAGCAATTCGAGGCCGATCAACTGACTATGCAGGGAAAGACCGTGGAGGCAAAGAAGAAGTTAGCGGAGTTGGAACAAGTCAAGGCGGGACCGGCACAGATCGAACAGCGGCGGCAAGAAATTGAGGGCCGCATTGCCGATCTTGAGGCGGAAAAGAACGAGATTCGAAAGCGCATTTTCTGGGAGTGGTACGGCGAGTGCCAGGAGGTCATCCGGGCCGCAGAAAAGGGCTTTTTCTTCACCCTGGTGGATGGAATCTTTGAGTCCCTGTCAAAGTTCGACCCGAAGCAGGCTCAAAACGCCAATGTGCGTTTTTACTTGACCAGCCCCGCACGGTCGCAAATTGGCGACGCGGCGACCCGATGGTACGGCTGACAGACAAGCCGCGCCGGACGTGCATCGACTGCGGCGTGATGTACGAACCGTCCGGTGTCCGGCAGCAACGGTGTGCGAGCTGCGCAGCGGAGCACACTCGGAAGAAGAATTGCGAATATCAGCGCGCCTTTCGCGCCCGCCATCGAAGCCCCGAAGAGGCCGAACGGCTTCAGCGTCGAGCCTGGCGGCTGGACGGGGCGAAGTATCGCGCCGAAAGCCTGGTCGCGGACGGCCTGAGTCCCAGTGCTGCGGCGGAGAAATTGAGAGTAAGCCATCACACCTTGATTCGACACCTCAGCCAGCCCGAAGCCGCGCGGCGTGTGGCGCTCCTCGTGCGCGATACGGGCGAGCCGGAACAGCCATGCTGACCGCAGAAATGCCCCAGGACAAAAAGCAGGATGTACCCCACGCTGAACTTGCCAGCGAACGCACAGCGGTCAAATGGTGAGGCCGGTTGAGCCGAATAACGCAGGCTTAAACTGTTCCAGCGCAAAAACGCCTTTAAGAAAATTCTCTCGGACAGGGTTCGTACGAAAATCGAGGCCGGGGGTGGCAAAAGGGGGCATGGGCTGGCCCGGAAAAGAATGCTTTGAAGCGTCAAGGATTCTTCTGCTGGACAGGGATGGGAACCTTTCCGGTGTCTAAATCCACGTCAGCCCACGGGAACAGTGTCCTCGTGGGAACAAGCTCATCTTGCTCCGTCTGTCCTGCTATCGTTGAGCCCTTTTTGCCCGCGAGTTTATCCCATGAGTCATTGAATTTTTTGCAATGCTCAGACATTGGCAGGACCGGAGAATTGATTATGACTGCGGAGGGGGGAGAAAAATGGACTTTCAGGGTTTCGTCCGTGCAACCGTCGAGTGAGCGACCAGTTGCCAGAATCCCATCTTTGTCCCAATTAACCGTCCTGTACTCTTCGATCCAGGTCTGTACCCCATGCGGCATCGGCGAGGTGCTATCAATTTCGAGGCACTCCTGTTCGCGCACAGAACATAGTATGGTCCCGACATCCGCGGGGCCTTTATCTTCGACGTTATCGACCGGAACCCATCTTCCCTGAATCCAGAACACAGTCTTAGAGTTTACGTCGGAAGTTATCCAAGCGAGTGGCCCAGAGTTGTCCAGGGCGATGGTGGGCTGTGCTTTATGCGGAGTCGTGTTCTGCGCCGTCTGCGCGCGCCCAGGGACACACCACACGGACAGAGTTAGGAACAGGACAGCAATGCTGGCTTTCATGCGCCCGATTCTCCCACCGCGAGCGCACTACGTCAAAGGCGGAATCGCGATCAATCGTCACCAAATCGTCACCGGAAGCGAAGCGGCAGAGAGAGAAAATCAGGGAAGTATTTTGTTTTGTTGGCGTCCCCGACGGGATTTGAACCCGTGTTATCGCCGTGAAAG
>JBEKSA010000051.1:0-19211 GCA_049517515.1 Occallatibacter sp. | reverse complement strand
CGAGCCTGCGCGGCATCAATGTGACGATCCAGTACACCACACCCCGGCTCGGCACACCGAAAACATACGTTCTAAGTTCGTATATTTCGCAGTACCGGTAACGCAAAGAGGAGATATGCGCTCTCGCTCAAAAACACGCGCCCATGGATTCACACTAATGGAGATGTTGGTGGCGATGGCCCTGGGCCTGGTTGTGCTGGGAGCGGCTGTGCAACTTTACACGCAGGGCGTGAACGCGACATGGTCGGTTTCCCAGCGCGCGGAGATGCAACAGGATTTTCGAGCCGCCGCAGACATGCTGACGCGGGACCTCAGCCTGGCGGGCTCGGGATTAGGAAACAACGTACAAATCGCCTTACCTGCGGGAACCGGGACGCTGCCGGTGTATGGATGCAGCCAGACAGCTTGCTATCTCAACGGCACGGGAGCCGCGTATCCGACGCAGGGTGCGCAGCCATATCTCTACGGATTGATGCCGGGTTGGAAATTTGGCCCCGTCCTGAACGGCGCGGCGGGACCCACCGACACAGTGACGGTGGTCTACACGGACGCCAGCTTTTATCTGAGCTGCTACTCGGTCAAGATCACTTCGGCGACGACCGCGCGCTTCACGGTGCCCACGATTCTGCCGGCGAATTGTGTGCTGCCGAGCAACCTCACGGCGCCCCAGGCGGTGAATGACCCAGTGGTTGGACTCACGCCGGGGGACGTGGCGTGGTTCAGCCTTACGAACGGCGTGGGCGCAGGCGCCACCAGTTCGCCGGTGATTGCAGAAGTCACTGGCGTTGGGTCGCTGTCAGGGACAGGGTCGAACCAATACTACGACGTGACGTTCGCCGCCAACGACGCATTGCAGATGAATCAACCCGCCGCCGCCGGCGGCGACCTGGCCAACGTCCTGAACTGGACCGGGTCAGCGACCAGAATTCTGGTGATCACTTACTACATCGATAACACCATCAATCCGCCGCGATTGATGCGGCAGGTGAGTGGCCACCAGCCCATGCCGGTAGCGGAGAACGTTGCTTTTCTGCAGTTCAGCTATGACCTGTACGACTCGGCGACCGGGTCCGCCGTCACCAACCAGGCAGACGGCGGCGCATCGCAGGGTCTGACCCCCAGCCAGATCACCAAAATCAACATCCTGCACATGGCCATGGCCAGCACGTTGCATGGGGTCACGGGCTATCAGGGACTGGACTTGCAAACTTCAGTGAGCGCACGCAATCTGACGTTCCAGAACAACTACCCACAGTAGTGGGAGGGAGAAGGCTAGGGTTCGACGGGGATATTACGGGGGCTTCAACTATGAGTAGTTCGAGACATCAATCCGCTGGATTTACGCTGATTGCATCCTTGCTGCTGCTGCTGCTTTTGTCGGGCATCGCGATTGGTTTGATGATGATGGTGACCACCGAATCGAAGGTGGGTGGATCGAACCTGCAGAATAACGCGGCCTATCATGCGGCCGAGGGTGGGATCGAGAAGATGAGCTCAGACCTGGCATCGACGTTTCAAAACGCGCAGTCGCCCACCGCCAGCCAGATCTGCGACCTGAGCACGCTGTATCCCGCCATGGGCAGTGTGACGTGGAAGGACTACTCGGTGGCGCCACAATCGGGTTGCACGGGCCCCCTGAAGGCGAAGTTTGGGCAGATCACGGCGGGACCCAACCAGGGTTTATGGGCACAGATCATTCCGGTCACAATGCTGGCCACGGCGGCCGAACCTGGAGGAGAGGAAGTCAGCATGACACGGCAGGCGCAGGTAGCGCTGATTCCGGTGTTCCAGTTCGGAGTGTATTGCGACGGCGATTGCTCGTTCTTCAGCGGTCCCAATTTTGATTTCGCCGGCCGCACACACACCAACGGGGACTTGTACCCGTTCGTTGGTCCCGGCAGCACCCTGACTTTTCATGACAAGGTGACGGTCTACGGCAACGTGGTTCGGGCCCAGTTGGCCAACGGATGGAATGCAAACACCAACTATAACGGCACGGTAATGATTCCGACCGCCGCCCAGGGTTGTGACGGAGCGCAGCCAGCTTGCCGGGCCCTTGGAATGACCGAGGGCAGCGTGACGGGTGCGGGGGGTAATCCGCCGCAGTCGGCCCAGAACGGTGGCTGGCCCGCTCTTTCTTTGGGCACCTACAACGGCGAAATCATCGACGGCAACTATGGAAATGCGGGTGGGACGGGAGCCAAGAAGCTGTCTCTGCCCTTCGTGAACGGGACCGCGCATCCCTATGAGATCATTCGCCGGCCGTCAGCGGGCGACTCGGTGGCGCTGGCGCAATCGCGCGAATACAACCTAGCGCAGATTCATGTGCTACTTTCGGACGATCCGGCCGAGTTGCCGGGCGGCGCGGCGGATGCGAACAATGTCCGGTTGGCCAACGTAACGGGTGCGGCCGCCAGCAATCCCTACGGAATCCCGACCTCGGTCCCCGCGGGGTGGGCGGCGCTGGCCGCTGGCAACACCTATAACCTGTACTTCGCGCAATCCTGGAATGGAATTCCGGATGAGACCCCCTGCAACGGGACGAACTGCACCACCGCAACGTTGAACCCGGACTGGCCCTACGCTCCCGCCACGCCCGCAGCCGGTGCCCAGACACTGGTTCCCGCAGGCGCTCCGATTATGGCAGGGACCAATGCCACCGCCCCGCCGACCATCAACCTTTGCCCTCCGGCCAACGTCCCTGCAGGGCAATTGCCTGCAGGCTGCCCTGCCACGGCACCGCCTTATCCGTATTACTCCGTCCAAGGTGCGACCGCGGCCTGGAACCTGATCGATGGCTGGCTGCGGGTGGAATACAAGGATGCTTCGGGCAACTGGAATCCGGTAACCATGGAATGGCTACAACTGGGATTTGCGCGGGACGTGACACCGCCTACCACACCTGGAGGCAACACGGTAAATCCGAACGCGATTCTGCTACTTCAAGAGCCTGCGGATCGCAACGCAAACGGCACGACAGACGCCGCCGGGATTGCCCCGTCCTGCACGGGGGCGGTCAGCGGAGTCTGTACGCTCTGGACCAATCCGCTGCCTCCGGAAGTGCTGGAGGATACGCTGGGGACTACGCCCTGGCAGTTTGGCGTTACCAGTTCAGCGACCGCCTCCCAGAGCGTCACCAGATTTAACTGGTACCCGATCAACTTCTACGATGCGCGCGAAGGCGAAGCTCGTGACATCAACCAGGGGAACAACAGCTGCACGGCAAACGGCGTGATGAATGCCGTGGAACTGGACGTGGGCAACCTGAAGGCATGGCTGTCGGGTCAGATTGGCGTGAGCGGCAGTAATGTCGATTACCTGACTCAGAACGGCTATGTGCTGTATTTCTCGGACCGGCGGGGAACGCTGCTAAATCCACATCCTCCGTTGGGCGGCGCGTCGGTTAAGACCGGAGATTCGGGTCTGGAAGACGTGATTAACAGCTCCAGTGCGGCGGGTACGCCCGACGGAGTGCTGGAACCGGCTGCCGCCGGCCAAGTCTATTCGCCCGAGGATGTCAATGAGAATGGATTCCTGGACAACTTCGGTGCGGCGAACCTGGGATTGGGCTTCTATAACGGCGCTGCCAATATCAATGGCCAGATCATACTTGCAGCACCAGACAATCCGTACAATCCGCGCATTACGAGCTGTGGGACGACCGCACGCAAGAACTGGGTGAGCGGAGCTCGGCACGTCCTGAAGCTGGTCGATGGGTCACTCGGCAACGTACCCCTGAGAACGGATGCCGCCGCACCGAACACCGGCGGATTCACGTTAGCGTCGGAGAATCCGGTGTACATTCAGGGCGACTACAATTCCAACGCCGCCGACCCCGCCTGGGCCGGTAACCCGGATCAGGTCGGGCACGCGGCTGCTGCGGTGATCGCCGACACCGTCACTCTCCTCTCGAACAACTGGGACGACCGGAGAAGCCTGCTGGGCAATGTTACCAACCCAGGGAACCGGCCTGCCACGAACACCTACTACCGCGCTGCGGTCGCAGGCGGGAAGAACATGACTTTTCCGAGGCCGGGTTGGGGCGCCCAAGATTTCGGCACTGACGGAGGCGTACACAACTTCCTGCGCTACATCGAAAACTGGGGTGGATCCGTCCTGAATTACAAGGGATCGCTGGTCAACCTGTATTACTCGACATACAACACCGGAATATACAAGTGCTGTACCTCCGTATATTCGCCACCGACTCGTAATTACAGTTTCGACTCTGATTTCGCCTTGCCAGGAGGCCTGCCGCCCGGAACACCAATGTTCCGCGACATCAACAGTCTGGGCTACCGGCAACTTTTCACGACTCGCACCTACTGATCGTCGCCTCATCTGGTGTCGGGAAACGGAAGTCGTCCAAGAGACCGTTCTGGTCTTCTGGGCGCGTGATCCAGCAGATTAAGATAGAGGAATATTGACCCGTATCGCCCAGTTCTCGATGAGTGCTATCGCCTGATTTCAGCAACTATCAGTAAAAAGTAAGCGACTAGGAAGGACTTTTTCCTGAAACTGGCAGCTTCGTGTACTCAGGCTGGAGTTCTTTCACAAAGAAGCCGCTTCCCACCGATTGGGAATGCTACCTTGCCGGGGGGTACGAAGTGTGCCACTTGGCCAACCCCGGGAAACAATCCTGGGCGCAAACACTCTGGGTACCCGTAAGTCTTTAAAAACAAAAACGAATCTGTGGTGCCGGGAGGGGGAGTCGAACCCCCAAGGGCCGAAGTCCGGCGGATTTTGAGTCCGCTGCGTCTGCCAGTTCCGCCATCCCGGCCTTACATATAATCCCAAACATATAATCAATGCCTTGCGCGGCAGAACGCGTGGCACGCTTGAATTTTGCGCACGATTTGCTCATATTCTTGCCGCCGCGTCGAGGAGGCCTTGGTCAGCAGTCACGTCGTAGTTGTCGAAAAACAGCGCGGGTCAAATGACCGGTTATCTTCATTATTGCGACCGTATTGCGACCGTATTGCGACCGTCGCCGCAACTCCCTTGCGAATGATATTGCGAGTTGCCGATCGGCGCAAGTCATGGAAACGCAGCCCGGCGACACCCGCTTTTTTGCACGCTTTCGCCCACGATGCGAGGAAGTCCCCGCACGCGTCCTAAAAGTCGAGCCTGAGGGCAAACTGTCCGGTTCGGTTGCCGCCCGAGCCTTGCGGCAACACGGACGTCAGGGCGCCGAACTGAGGATTGCTGATGTTGGTCTGGGGCGGCGCGAAATTCGAGCGGTTAAGGGCGTTGGTAAACGTCGCTTCGAACCGCAGCCGGTAGCGCTCGCCGATGCTGAAGTTTTTCGCCAGTCCCGAATTGACGCCGATGAAGTTTGGCCCCTGCATGATGCCCACACCGCAATTGCCAAATCGTCCGGCACCGGCGGGCGTCGCCGCGAAAGCGTTGATGTTGTAGAAAGCCTGTCGACTCTGACCTGCAGTGGGATTTCCGACGCAGTCCGGACGGGCAATCGCCCCACCGCCGGATCGCACCACCATATCCGTGTTGGATTGATCTAAAGTTGGACTGATACTCGGCGTCAGCCACTGACCCGTCTGTATCGTCGTGACCGTGCTCAAGTCCCAGCCTCCGAGCACGGCATTTAAGGAGCCGGGCTTGTTCCACGGACGCCCCGCTCCGAACGGCAGCTGGTAGACGCCAGTCAGCAAGAGACGCTGGCGCGGCGTTGCCGCTACATTGCCGCGGTCGGACCGCAGATTGAAACGGTTGGCAATTTCGACGGCATAGGCCTCCTCACTGGCGAAAACCGTCGGCGCATCGCTTCCCTGCGCATCGCTGAGATTTTTCGCAAAGGTGTAGTTACCCTGGAATGAGAGCCCGTGTGACAGCCTATGAGCCACTTCGACCTGCCCTGCCTGATAGCTGGCGTTCCCCATGTTCTCGGAGGACATCAACAGGAGCCAGTTCTGATAGGGAGCTCGCGGATCGACAAACATTCCGGCCGGTACGTTGTATGGAGTGGTGCTCGCGGGAATCTGGTTCAGGTCTATGGTGACGGGCAGACGGTAGGTGGACATCCCCACGTAGCTCACCCGCAGCACGGTGTTGGACGTGAGCTGACGCTCGACAGTGAGGTTCCATTGAGCCGCCTGCGGGTCGCGGAAATGCGGATCGTTGGCCTGCTCCAGGCTGCCTCCGCCCAGCACCACGCTCTGGGAAGCCGGGGCGGTCTGCGGGAACTGGTACAGCGGCGGTTGCAGCACGTTGCTGGCGTTATAAACCGCATTCACATTGGTGAGCAGATTGGATGTGGGATTACCCGCATTGTTGAAGGACATGGGGCCCAGTGTGGTTATGGTGAAGATACCGAAGCCGGCGCGAATCACCGTGTTGCTGTTGTTGAATGGCCGGTATGCCAGGCTGATGCGGGGATCGATATCGCGCGTGTACAGCGCTCTCAAGCCTTGCGTCACATGGGCCCGGCTGGCGGTTGCGACGTTGGAACAGGGCAGCGCCATGTTTCTATTGGGCAGCGAACACGCGTTGAACGATTCAAGAAATCCGGTGTAGACGGATTGCAGGGCTGGATTGTTCGTTAGCGTCGCCGTCTTCAGGAGCTGATCTGGAACCAGCGCGCTGTTGGTCCGGGGGTCGAAACTGCCCAGGTCGCCTTGAGTTTCATCAAACGGCGGAAGCAATTCCCAGCGCAACCCGAAATTGAGGGTCAGATGACTGTTCAACTGCCATTGGTCCTGACCGTAGACGCCCCACTGCGTCGACAGTGCGTTGATCTGAGGGCTAGTGATAGCGAAAAACGATTGCGTCGGCAGGCCTAACAGGAAATCTCCGAAAGAGTAGTTTGTAAACGTGCCGGGGTTGAAAGTGAAATCGCCATAATCGTCGGAGGGTTGGAAGAACATAAGCGCGTTGTAACGCACCCGGCGCGCATCCACGCCGAAGCGGAAAGTGTGCTTGCTCATTATGCGTGTGAGATTGTCGGTGATCTCGGTTGTGTTCGAAATCGTAGTCCCGGTGCGGTCCTGCCCGATGCTCGAGAATGTGCCGTCGCTGAAAGTGAACGTCGGAAAGGCATCGCCGGTGGGATGGGAGCTGATGTTGATACCCTGCAGACCCAGCTGGGAAATCGCGTTGCTTCCTTCAATTGGGAAAGTATCGTTCTCCGTGAAGTGGGTAAATCCGAAGCGCAATTCATTGAGCAGGTTGGGACGAATCGCATAATTATAGGAGGTCAGGAAGCTGCGATTCTGGTCGTGGGCCTGTATATTCGGCAGGAATTGGTTCGCCAGCAACCCGCTCGCGCCTTCGGTGGTGAGCAGATTCTTCCAGCTATAGCGCGCATAGACCGACTGTTTCGATGTGATGTTCTGATCGACGCGGAGGTCCCAGCCATCCGAACTCGAGGGAATGGGCACCAAAGTCTGGTAGTTATAGGAGGGACCGGACACGCCTGACTGGGGATAATACGCAGGGCCGTTCACGTTTGGCAGGGGATAACGTTGCAGCAACGCTATGGCCACGGGATTGATGCAACCCCCGCCGCCAGCGCCAGCGCACGTTGGAATGGTATTGTTCGGGAAAGGCGACCCGGTGAAGGGGTTCATCACCGACCCCGCTCCCTGCGCGGTGACCAGGGCTTGCAAGTTTCCGGATTGCATCGCCTGGGTCGGAACCAGAAGCAGCTCGGGCGCGGATGTGGACTTCCGGTTTCCTTCATAGTCGAAGTAGAAGAATGTTCTGTTTTTCAGCGCACCCAGCTTCGGAAGAATAAAGGGGCCGCCCAGGCTGCCGCCGAAAGTGTTGAAGCGTTTCGGAGCTTTCTCCGGGAAGTTGTAAATCGTGGCATCCAGAACGCTATCCTGAAAATACTCGAAAGCGCTTCCGTGCCATTGATTTGTCCCGCTCTTGGTGGTGAAGGTCACGTCGCCGACCTGCGCGAATTCGGCATTGTTGTTGAAGGCTGTGACTTTCATCTCGGAAATTCCTTCCGAAGACGGATAGGCATCCTTGAGAGCGCCGTTCTGCCGCACGTTGGCCGTCGAGATGCCATCCACGGAAAAGCCCACCTGGGCGGCCGGAGCTCCGCCAACCGCAAAATTTCCCTGGCTGTCCTGGACCACGCTTCCGGAGAGAGCCAGGCCCGCCAGCGGACTGGTGGAAACCGCCCTGGAGTTTAGCGGCAACTGGCTGAGATCCTGGTTGATCACGGCGTTGCTGATGGTTCCGTTCTCGGTATTGACCTGTTCGACGAGGTCACTCACCTCCACGACACTGGACACGGCCGCAATGTTGAGTGTGATTGGAATGCGGAGGTCCTGTCGCGCCTCAAGCGTGGCCGAATTGACGACAGCGTCTGAGAGTCCATCGTGATGGACCGTCAATTTGTAGTGACCAGCTTTCAGATTCTCGACGACGAAATTGCCGGCGGTGTCAGTCGTGACTTGCCGATCAGAATTCTCATCCAGAGAATGAACGGTTACCAGGGCATCCGGCATTACAGCACCCGAAGCATCCTGTACCGTGCCGCGAATGCTTCCGAAGGTGGATTGGGCCTGGGCAGCGGAGAGAAGAACTATGCAAGCAAACAACAATGCTACGGGCGGATAGAGTCTAGGCACGCAATACCTCCGGCGAGCAGAAGCGGGCTCGCTACCGCGTTTTGTGGAATCTACAGAGGAGCGCGTAAGGAAGCCGTAAAGATTTCCATGAAAGTTATCAATTGAATGAATAAATGTTTTGGATGGGCGTTCGAGTTGAAGTGCCGCCTTCTCGCGTGCCCAGACAGGCTCCCCATTTTTCTTTATGACTTCTTTACGAACTGCTTACCTCATTTTTATGGAGAATCCCGTGTAATCTTTATGGAGAATCCTGTCTAATCCACGCTGACACAAGTCACCAGCTTGTTTTCAGGCGGACGCCAGATGTTCGCAGGGACGAGAACCGGCTGAACTTGGTAAAGTTTTGATCGTGACGAAAAGTTAAGTGCTTGCTTGATCGTCACTTGCTTGATCGTCACTTGAAGGAGGATGTATGCAAGACCTGATCTTTGTCGTGGTCACGATAGCGTTCTTCCTGCTATCGCTGGGTTATGTGGAATTCTGCGATCGAATGCGCTGAGGACAAAGCGTGCGAGGGAAATCAATATGAATGCTGAATCGATCATCATGCTGATAATAAGTGCAGGGTTGATGGTCTACCTGCTCTATGCGTTGCTGAGACCGGAGAAATTCTGAAATGACAACCAATGGCTGGATGCAGATCTTCATATTTCTGGCTCTGATTCTGGCGATCACCAAGCCGCTCGGCGTGTACATGGCAAAAGTGTTCAGCCGAGAGCGCACGTTTCTCGATCCCGTGGTTCGGCCGGTCGAGCGGTTGCTTTATCGCGTGACCGGAGTCGATGAAAAGCACGAGATGCGCTGGACCGAATACGCTTTCTCCATGCTGCTGTTCAGCGGCGTCTCCATGCTGCTGCTGTATCTGATCGAGCGGGTGCAGCAGTGGCTGCCTTGGAATCCGCAGAAATTCGGGGCAGTCGCGCAGGCACTCGCCTTTAACACCGCTGCGTCTTTCACCACCAATACCAATTGGCAGAACTATTCGGGCGAGTCCACCATGAGCTATCTCACACAGATGGCTGGATTGGCCTTCCACAACTTCGCGTCGGCGGCGGTGGGGATTGCGCTGGCGATCGCATTCGTTCGCGGCATCGCGCGCAAGGAAAAAGAGACCATCGGAAATTTCTGGGTCGATATGACCCGGTCCGCCCTGTGGGTGCTGCTGCCTGCCTGTATCGTTTATGCCCTGCTCCTGGTTTCGCAGGGAGCCGTGCAAAACCTCAAGCCGTATGACACAGCGAAGCTGGTCGAGTCGCAACAAGTCCAAAAGACTGGAACCGACGGCAAGCCGATGGTTGGTTCTGACGGCAAGCCGGTGATGGACACCGTGACCGACCAGACCATTGCGCAAGGGCCGGTTGCTTCGCAAGAGGCGATCAAGAT
The DNA here is from genome assembly GCA_049517515.1 of Occallatibacter sp. Classification (GTDB taxonomy): domain Bacteria; phylum Acidobacteriota; class Terriglobia; order Terriglobales; family Acidobacteriaceae; genus Telmatobacter. The sequence goes on along the minus strand of JBEKSA010000051.1, from coordinate 9,228 downwards.
GCTGGGCACGAACGGCGGCGGATTTTTCAATGCCAACAGCGCCCATCCTTTTGAGAATCCGACACCACTTAGCAACTTGTTGCAAATGCTTTCCATCTTCGCGATCCCGGCAGGTCTTACTTACACGCTGGGCCGAATGACGGGGTCGCAGCGGCACGGCTGGGCGGTCTGGGCGGCGATGGCGATTCTGTTCTTGTGCGGGGTTACGACGGCTTACTGGGCCGAGTCCCGAGGCAATCCTCTGTTGCACGGAGTCGACCAACACGCCACCGCGACGCAGCCGGGCGGCAACATGGAAGGCAAGGAGGTGCGCAATGGCATCGCCAATTCTGCGCTCTTTGCCACCGTCACCACCGACGCGAGTTGTGGCGCCATCAATGGCTGGCATGATTCATTTACGCCTCTGGGTGGAATGGTGCCGCTGGTCAACATTATGCTCAGCGAGACCGTTTTTGGAGGAGTGGGCGCGGGCCTGTACGGCATCCTGATCTACGTGGTGCTGTCGGTGTTCATTGCCGGGCTTATGGTTGGGCGAACGCCGGAGTATCTGGGCAAGAAGATTGAAGCCTATGACGTGAAGATGGCGATGCTGGTCACGCTGGTTTTCCCGCTGATCATTCTCGTGCTCACCGGCATTTCATCGGTCGCGGGATTTGGCACCTCGAGCATCAGCAATCCGGGTCCACACGGCTTGACCCAAATCCTCTACTTGTTTACGTCGTCGGCAGGGAACAATGGGTCCGCGTTCGGCGGCATAAACGGCAACACGCTCTGGTACAACACCGCGGGCGCGATGACGATGCTGGTGGGGCGATTCTTCATGATCATTCCGATGCTCGCGATTGCCGGCAACCTGGCGAAAAAGAAAACGGTGCCGGCATCGGCGGGTACGTTCCCGGTGACTACGCCGCTGTTTACCGTTCTGCTGGTGTCGGTGATTGTGATCGTCGGAGCGCTGACATTTTTCCCGGCTCTTAGTTTGGGGCCCATACTTGAACACCTGCTGATGATGGCAGGGAAAACTTTCTAAGGCAGAAGATGGTGGAGCGACGGGCGTCTCGTCCGGCCGGGCGGGGACGCCCGGCTCTCCACTAACGAACTCCGAGGCAGAACTTCCCGAGGTAAGACATGGCAGAAAAGAAAAGCAAGAGTTTGTGGGACGCAAAAATCATCCGGCGGGCGCTGGGCGACGCCGTGGTTAAGCTCGATCCCCGCACCATGATGAAGAATCCGGTCATGTTCGTGGTCGAGGTTGGCAGCGTGGTGACGACCGTGCTGTTATTCCACGGGAAACAGAGCTTCGGCTTCAATCTGCAGATCACACTGTGGCTGTGGTTCACGGTGCTGTTTGCGAATTTCGCGGAAGCCATGGCCGAGGGGCGCGGCAAAGCGCAAGCGGACACGCTGCGCAAAGCCAGGTCTGAAACCGAGGCCCGGCGTTTGCTGGCGAACGGGACGATAGAAACGGTGCCGAGTGCGAACCTGCGATCGGGCGATGTGGTGATGGTTTCCGCGAGCGAACTCGTCCCGGGCGATGGCGAAATCATCGAAGGCGTTGCCTCGGTGGACGAGTCCGCGATTACGGGCGAATCCGCGCCGGTGATCCGCGAAGCCGGAGGAGACCGGTCGGCGGTCACCGGGGGCACGCGCGTGCTTTCCGATGTGATTAAAGTCCGCATCACTTCGAATCCAGGAGAAACCTTCCTCGACAGAATGATCGCGTTGGTCGAGGGCGCGGAGCGGCAGAAGACTCCGAACGAGATCGCGCTCAACATTCTGCTGGCGGGCCTGACCATTATTTTCTTGCTGGCGGTGGTTACGCTGCAGCCTTTCGCGATTTACTCGGGATCGCCGCAGACGGTATTCGTGCTCGTCTCGCTGCTGGTCTGCCTGATTCCGACGACCATTGGCGGGCTGCTTTCCGCCATCGGCATTGCCGGCATGGATCGCCTGGTGCAGCACAACGTGCTGGCGATGTCCGGGCGCGCCGTCGAAGCCGCCGGGGACGTAAACACGTTGCTGCTCGATAAGACGGGAACGATCACGCTCGGCAACCGCCAGGCAGCCGAGTTCATCCCCGCGCCGGGGATTACCGCAGCCGAGATGGCCGATGCCGCTCAACTCTCTTCGCTCGCCGACGAGACGCCCGAAGGCCGGTCGATTGTCGTTCTGGCGAAAGAGAAATACGCTCTGCGCGGCCGTGAACTCTCGTCGCATGAAGCTGTGTTTGTCCCCTTTACCGCGCAAACCCGCATGTCGGGCGTAAATCTGGACGGCCGTGAGATTCGCAAAGGAGCGGTCGACTCCATTACCAAGTACCTGCAGCAGTTCGGCACCTCGCTGCCGCGCGAGATTCAGGCGAGTGTCGAACAGATCGCGCGCTCGGGAGGAACGCCGCTAGTAGTCGCGGAGAATCAGCGGGCGCTGGGCGTGATCTATCTGAAAGACATCGTCAAAGGCGGGATGCGCGAGCGCTTCAATCAACTGCGCGCCATGGGGATCAAGACCGTCATGATTACCGGCGACAATCCGCTGACGGCGGCGGCGATCGCGCGCGAGGCGGGCGTGGACGATTTTCTGGCGGAGGCGACTCCGAAAGACAAGATGGATTTGATTCGCCGCGAGCAGGGCGAAGGAAAGCTGGTCGCCATGACCGGTGACGGCACCAACGATGCGCCCGCGCTGGCTCAAGCCGATGTGGGCGTGGCCATGAACACCGGCACGCAAGCCGCGAAAGAGGCCGGGAACATGGTGGACCTGGATTCGAATCCCACCAAGCTCATCGAGGTAGTGGCGATCGGCAAACAGTTGCTGATGACCCGCGGCGCGCTCACCACGTTCTCGATTGCGAACGACGTGGCCAAGTATTTCGCGATTATCCCGGCAATGTTTGCCGGAACCTTTCCCGTGCTGAATGCGCTAAACATTATGCGGCTGCAGACGCCGCAGTCGGCGATACTTTCTGCCGTTATTTTTAACGCGCTCATCATCGTTGCCCTGATTCCGCTGGCGCTGCGAGGAGTCGCGTACAAGCCGATGAGCGCCGAATCGCTGCTCCGGCAGAACTTGCTGGTCTATGGATTCGGTGGCCTGGTGGTCCCGTTCATCGGCATCAAGCTGATTGACATGCTTATCACCGGCATCAAGCTGGCTTAGGAAATAGCTGGTATCGAGAAGAACTGGTATCGAGAAGAACCTATGAAGAAAAATCTGATCACAGCTGTACTCATGACGATCGCGACGACGGTGCTATTGGGAATTCTGTATCCCCTGCTGGTGACCGGACTGGCGCAGCTGATCTTCCCCAAGCAGGCCAATGGCGAACTGATCCACGGGAAGGACGGAGTGGTGATTGGTTCGCGGCTGATCGGGCAACCATTTTCGGGGCCGGGCTACTTTCACTCACGGCCGTCCGCAGCGGGCGCCGCAGGCTACGATGCCAGCGCCTCCGGCGGCTCGAACCTGGGCCCGACCAATGCGCAGTTGATTACTCGCATCAATGGAGACGTTGCCAAGCTGCAAGCCGAGAATCCCGGTGTTCCCATTCCTGCCGATCTGGTGACGACATCGGGCTCAGGACTCGACCCGGATATCTCGCCAGCGGCGGCGGAGTTCCAGATTCGGCGCGTGGCTTCGGAACGCAAGATTCCGGAAGCTGATGTTGCGCGCCTGGTTCTTGAGAACTCTGAGAACCGGCAATGGGGATTCCTCGGCGAGCCGCGCGTTCACGTACTCGAACTGAATATTGCGCTCGATGCGCGGTACGGACGACTTCACTAAAAGCAGGTCGTGTGTAAGCGGCAGACCGGCCATGGCTCGCTCGATGGGCGTCGTTAGATCCAGCTCGGCCAGCGATACGAACCCAGCACCGAAATGGCTGGCCTTCTGGTTTGGCATACGCCTGTCTAAAGACGTTAGGCGCAAATTGGATGAGCAGTAAAGATCATTGAAACCTTGGACCGGAAAGGATTCGAACGTGAAAATCACGAGAGCTCTATTGCGTAAGGCCGTAGCGGTTTCAACTTTCCCGACAATGCTGGTTTTTAGTCTCGCTGTTGGTCAGGCTCCGCGCTGTTACGGGCAGACTCAGGCGCAACCGGATTCACAGACCAAAGTGGCAGCTCTGCACGAACCGTTGCCCGGTGGATCTGATGCAACTGCCCCGGACAGCACAGCGCCTCCACCCACTCGATCCGCGGCCGCCTCAGACTTGGGAGTGGAGCTTGCGCTCGAGAACGAGCTTGCGGCTATGAAAGCGCGCATGGAGCAGATCAGTGCGCAACTAGCGGAACTGAAGAGCCGTGCGGTGCCGACAGAGGCGTCTCTCGGGGCGGGAACTCCCACAAAAGTGGCGGAAGCCCTGCCGGCTGCAGTGCCGGCTCAGGCAATGGTGGCGCAAACGGCCAGCGATTCCTCGGCCGCGCCCACAAAAAAGGAAAAGATCGTACCGTTCTCGGATTGGGATTGGACTTGGCTCAACGGCAACCCGCGCAACAAGGATACGGCCTTCGACTCAAAATTCTTCACCCCGGAAATCCGGGCCGATATTACCTACAACTACGATTTCAACAAGCCAATCGACAATTCGATCGGCGGGTCGAGCGAAATTTTTCGCTCCAACGAAATCCAGTTGGAGCAGCTCGGCATCGGTGGCGACTTCCACTATGACAACGTCCGCGCCCGTTTCATGACTCAATTTGGCATGTACTCCACGACTACGGTGCGCAATGACCCCAGCTACGCCAAAGGACAATGGAATATCAATGAGGCGCACCGCTACCTGGCAGAAGCCTACGGCGGTTATCACATCAATGCGCTGAATGGGATCAATGTCGACGCCGGCATTTTCTTGTCTTACATTGGCCTGTTCAGCTACTACAACGCCGATAATTGGGCCTACCAACCTTCGTACGTTTCCTCCAACACACCGTGGTTTTTCGAGGGCCTGCGGATACAGATTTTTCCCACCCCCCACTTGAAGATTGAACCCTGGATCATCAATGGATGGCAGTCGTACGCTTCCGCCAATTCAAGGAAGGGTTTGGGGGGCCAGATCAAGTGGACACCGAGACCCTGGGTGAACATCATTTCCAACAACTACGGTCTCGGCCACGACGACTTGTACATACCTAACCGCGGCCGCATCCACACTGACGACAGTATCGAGATCAAGTATTTTGACAAACCGGGGCGTACCCTCGACAAGATGGCGTTTTCGTTCACCGGCGACATGGGTTGCGAATTTGGCGGCGGCGTGAGCTGCCACGGCAATACTTCGGGTGGACCCAAGCAGAGCTTTATCGGCTACATGCTTTACAACCGCATGTGGTTCAAGAAGGATACGCACGGATTAACCATCGGCGGCGGACAGATTAACAACCCGGGACGCTATCTGGTTCTGCTTCCGCCCATCAATGGCGAGACTGCACCCTCGGCGGCGATTAACGCGCCCTACTTTACCGGGAATCCCGGGGATCCATTCAAGGCCTGGGATATGTCGGTCACGTACGATTACATGCCCAGGCAGTGGCTCACCTTCCGATGGGAATATGACTATCGCCACGCGAACGTGCCGTATTGGACTGGTCATGGCGGAATTACGCCGCCGGGTTCAGGCGGAGTGCCTTATACCAACAACGGTTTTCCCCAGTTCTTTGCTTGCAACGACGGGAATACGTCCGGGGCATTGACCCTCAGCGCCGCGCAAACGGCCTGCGGGGCACAAGGCAGCACCGTGTGGTTTCCCGATCTGCGCAGAGACGAGTCGTTGATCGACATCGATATCTTGGTTAAGTTCTAGTGTTGAATTCAGGATTCCTCGAAGGGGAAGCCTGTTTCACGCGGTGACGAGTTCAAAATGGAAGGGGGGTACGCAGCGCTGAGGCGCCAAATCTGATTCAGAACTTTTTCTCGAGCAGCGGGTTCATACTGCCGACCGGTATGGGATATCTTTAGCTTTTGCCTCAGGAGGTGGGAATGCCTCGGACAAAGCTGATCGGCGCGGCCCTTGCGCTGCTGCTCTTGCTGCCCTCCACTTCCCTGCCCGCCTTCGCCCGGAAACACAGCAAAAAATTACCAGCGGCTCCGGCCATCCAAAGGATGGACGAGCGTGAGCGGGCGATTCATGCGCTGAACCGGCTGACGTTTGGGCCAAGGCCGGGAGATGTGGACCGGGTGCTCGCCATGGGGGTGGACAAGTGGATTGCGCAGCAGCTCGAGCCGGGGAAGATTGACGACTCGGCGCTGGAGGCGCGGCTTGCGCCGTATCGCACGCTGCGCATGTCGGCCTGGGAGATGGTGGAGAACTTTCCTCCGGAGCAGGTGCTGCGGGCGGTTGCGGATGGAAAGATGCCGATGCCAAAAGATCCGCAGCTAAAAGCGGTTTACACGGCGGGGGTGGCGCGCTTTAACGAGAAGCAGGCAAAGAAGAACGCGAAGGCGGTGGAGAATGCGGACTTGCTGGAGATGAATCCGGCGGACGACCTTTCGCCGGAGATGAAGGAGAAGCGGCAAGAAGCGCGGGAACATGCGCGCTCGCGGGCGCTGGACCTGATGGAGATGGCTCCGGAGTCGCGCACGCAGAACCTGGGGGCGATGGACGCGGACGAGCGGCGCGGCTTCTGGCGGGCGCTCTCGCAGGACGACCGCGACAAGCTGACCTCCGATATGACTCCGCAGCAGAAGGAGTTGCTGCTCTCGCTGGAAAATCCGGTGGCGGTGGTGAACGGCGAGCTGATCCAGGGCAAGCTGCTGCGCGCGACCTATAGCGAGCGGCAACTGCAGGAGGTGATGACCGACTTCTGGTTCAATCACTTCAACGTGTTTCTCGGCAAGGGCGCGGAGCGGTATCTGGTGACGGCGTATGAGCGGGACGTGATTCGTCCACGGGCGCTGGGAAAGTTCAGCGAGCTGCTGCTGGCCACGGCGGAGAGTCCGGCGATGCTGTGGTACCTGGACAACTGGCAGAGCGTGGGTCCCAACTCTCAGGCCGCCGCGCGCGCCAAGAATAACGGCAAGCCCTCGCAGGGGCTCAACGAAAACTATGCGCGCGAGGTGATGGAGCTGCACACCCTGGGCGTGAACGGCGGCTACACGCAGAAGGATGTGACCGAGCTGGCGCGGGTGCTGACGGGGTGGACGCTGGAAGAGCCGAGGCAGGGCGGAGGTTTCGTGTTCCGCGAGCCGAGGCACGAGCCGGGAGACAAGACAGTGCTGGGGCGGGTATTCCACGAAGACGGGCAACGCGAGGGTGAGGCTGCGCTGGAGATGCTGGCGCATGAGCCGGCCACGGCGCGCTTCATCTCCACCAAACTGGCGCAGCGCTTTGTGAGCGACACGCCGCCTCCGGCGTTGGTGGATGCGATGGCAAGGACATTTCTCGAAAGCGATGGAGACATTAAGGCGGTGCTACGCACCATGCTCGGCGCGCCGGAGTTCTGGGACGTCAAGGAGTATCGCTCCAAGGTGAAAACGCCGCTGGAGTTTACGGTGTCAGCGCTGCGGGCGACGGACGCGGAGCTGACGCGCACGCAGAGCGTGAGCGATGCGCTGAACCGCATGGGAATGCCGCTCTACGGGGCACAGCCGCCGACGGGATACTCGATGCGAGCGGAGAGATGGGTGAACTCCGGGGCGCTGCTGAACCGGATGAACTTTGCGCTGCGCCTGGGCACGGGCAAGCTGGCGGGAGTGAAGGTGGACGCCGCGAAGCTGGCGGGCAACGGGGGCAACCACGAAGCCCAGGCCGAAGGGCAGGCCGAAAACCAGGCCGACGAAGTGCAGCGCACTTTGGAGCAGGCGCTGCTGGCCGGAGCGGTCTCGGCGCAGACGCACGAGACGATTGCCAAACAGTTGAGCGATCCGCTGGTGACGGGGCGCAAACTGGACGACCCGCCGAAGCCGGTAAACCAGGGCGCGGTGGCTGGACTGATTCTGGGCTCGCCGGAATTTCAACGGCGTTAGGAGACAGGCGATGGGAATCACGCGGCGAGTTTTCATGAAGGGCGGAGCCATGAGCGTGGTGGGCATGGCGGCGGTGCCGGGGTTCCTGGCGCGCGCGGCGATGGCCGCCGACGCGGCACAGCCAAACCGGCGGCTGGTGGTGATCTTCCAGCGCGGCGCGGCCGACGGGCTGAACATCGTGGTGCCGCACGGCGAGGCGGAATACTACGCGATGCGTCCGACGATTGCGATTCCCCAGCGCGACGTGATCGACCTCGACGGATTCTTCGGGCTGCATCCTGCGATGAGCGCCCTGAAACCCTTGTGGGATGCCAGGCAGCTTGCGATTGTGCATGCTGCCGGATCGCCCGACCCGACGCGCTCGCACTTTGACGCGCAGGACTTTATGGAAAGCGGCACGCCGGGACTGAAGAGCACCGAGGATGGATGGCTGAATCGCGCGCTGGTGGCCACCGGCGATCCGCAGAGGGACGCGCCGTTCCGCGCGGTGGCGCTGGGCACGGCCCTGCCACGAATGTTGAGCGGACAAGCTCCGGCGCTGGCCGTGGGCAACGTGAATGACTTTGGCGTGGCGCCGCGCAATCCGCAGGCGCAGCCGCTGGCGAACACCTTTGAGTCCATGTACGCCGCGAGCGTGGATGCAGTGCTGCATGGCACGGCGCAGGAAACTTTTGACGCGGTGAAGATGCTGAAGGCCGCCGACCCGGCGAAGTATCGTCCGGCGGCCGGTGTGGTTTATCCGAAGGGGCGATTTGGAGACGCGCTGAAGCAGACGGCGCAACTGGTGAAGGCAAACCTTGGCGTGCAGGTGGCGTTCACTGACATCGGCGGCTGGGACCATCATGTGAACGAAGGCGCAAGCGAGGGACAGCTTGGAAGGCTGCTGAAGGAATTCAGCGGTTCGCTGGCCGCCTTCTGGCAGGACCTGGGAGCGCTGGCGGCAGAAACCGTGGTGGTGACAATGAGCGAATTTGGCCGCACCGCGCGGGAGAACGGAACCCGCGGCACCGACCACGGCCACGCCAACGTGATGTTCGTAATGGGCGGCGCGGTGCGCGGCGGTAAAGTGTACGGGCGCTGGCCAGGGCTGGCCAACGAACAACTTTATGAACAGCGCGACTTGGCGCTGACCACGGACTTCCGCCAGGTGATGGCCGAGACAGTGGCGCAGCAACTGGGTAATCCGAGGCCGGAGCGCGTCTTTCCCGGCTTCCGCAACCCCGGATTTTTGCACCTGCTGGGCTGAGCCGGGTTGTGTGCAGGGGC
>JBEKSA010000050.1:0-19706 GCA_049517515.1 Occallatibacter sp. | reverse complement strand
ATTCTCTTTGACGAACTGGACGTGTACGCCTTTTCCGGTGAGATCGAGAACGATTCTCCGCAGGTCATCCAGGTTCCTGGCCAACCTGTCCATGCTGTGAATCACAAACAGATCACCCTCGCGAAGGAATTCAAGGGCGGTCTGCAACTGGGGCCGCGCTGTGTCTTTGCCGGAAGCCTTGTCGGTAAACACCTTGTCCAGCTTCACGCCCTCAAGCTGGCGTTCCGTGTTTTGATCAAGGGCGCTGACTCTGCGATACCCCACCGTCTTGTCATGCCGTTTGGCTGCCGTCATCTCGATCTCCACCAGAGTGTCTATTTAGATTCTAGACCTTTTCTGGGATATGTCAAGAAAACAGCAAAAACCACCCTAGATAGACGTAAATAGTGTCAAGCTGGAGTGTGGAGTTGGCGTATACCCCAACCCGACACTCAACTTGACATTACAAACGATCAAAGGTACGAACCAGCTTACGACGAAAGAAACTCTAGCCCGCGAGTTCTGGATCAGCCGAGAGACGCTCTACCACTACGCACCAGTGAACGTTTGAGCACTGTTCGTTGGGCTGCTTGACGTTGGAGAAACCCGATCTGGGCCTGCTCCAGTAGCCCATTACGCGCAGGCCCCCAACGGTCTCCGCGCTGAATCCCGGCTCAAGACTGAGCACATCTGGCAAGTATTGGTGGTGAAATCGCGCCGCTCATCCACCCTGAGTTCTCTTCCGCCTTTCCTTACTGCCCGACCAGAGTGGCGCTCTTTGTTGTTCTTCAATCTGTGCTAAACTTCGGGCGAACTAAGCTCATACGCGGCAAGCGCAGCCGTGGTTTTTGCTCGTACCACGCTTCGCCGGGAGAAAGGCTTCCAGCCGTGGAGGGCGGTATCATGTCAGGCCGTTCTGTTCGCTGCGCCCCCTTCGAGCAGAATCTCCGCATCCGGCGACTGCGTGAAGGCTCCCATGTGTTCCATTTTCTGCACCGAGCGCAGCCGTTGCGTCGATGCACATTCTTGCTTCAGATGAAGTCCGCCTTGCAGCCCTCGTGCCAACCAGTCAAAATCCGGAAGATGCCGCCATTCCCACACAACGTTCAACCAAGGAGAGGATGGCCCCTATGACACCCCCAACCCTTCTTATCCTGGCTGCTGGTATGGCCAGCCGTTATGGCGGCTTCAAGCTCAGTGATCCCGTCGGCCCTTACGACGAGACCATCGTCGAGTATTCCATTTACGACGCCCGCCGCGCTGGGTTCGGCAAGATCGTTTTCGTGATTCGCAGAGAGCTTGAGCAGCGCTTCAAGGAGGCTGTCAGTGCACGGTTTCTGCGGCACTTCCCCGTCGAATATGTCCTTCAGGACCTCATCAAGATACCGCGTGGATTCTCCGTTCCGCGAGGCCGCACCAAGCCCTGGGGTACAACTCATGCGATTCTTATGGCCGCCCCCGCCATTCATGAACCGTTTGCGGTGATCAATGAGGGTGAGCTTTATGGAGCGGAGAGTTACCGCCACTTGGCCCGGCATATGCAGTCTGGAACGGCAGATTACGCGATGGTGGGTTTTGTGTTGCGCAACACGCTCTTTGAATTCGGCTCAGCGGCGCGCGGTGTTTGCCAGGTAAACAACAGCGGCCTCCTGGAGAGCATCATGGAATTGAAGAATGTTGAACGCGAAAGCGGGCATGCCGTGAACATTGATGAAGAAGGCCAACAAACGCGGCTTACGGGAAACGAGATCGTTTCCATGAATATGTGGGGATTCACACCCCAGGTTTTTGGACAACTACAAGAGCAGTTCGAGCGCTTTCTTAGGGATAATGGCGCGGACCTGAAGGCGGAGTGTTACATCCCCAATACGGTGAATAATCTGGTACGGGCGGGACAAGCGCACGTAAAGGTCCTGCGCTGCAATGAATCGTGGTTGGGTATGACCTACCACGAAGACCACTCGCGCGTCGTGGCAGGCATACGTCGCCTCATCGAATCCGGGTATTATCCGAGGAAGCTCTGGTGACCTACCTGAACTTTGGTCGATCAATGTGGACGGATTCGCGCTAAAGGAAAGGATCACTGTCTAAGGTATTTTGGAAAACAGTGCCGTCCATGTGAACTCCGTTCAGCATCGTCGCTCCCTTCCTCTACCACCGCGATGTCCTTTTCTGGAATTGCCATTACCCGTTTCCATTGGATGCCCCCGTCATTCTTTCGGGATTTCAAAATACTAATTCCAAAGAATTCGTATTTGCTCAGATTCTAAAAGACTTACCTGCAACTTCTCGTCTTCGATGAGGGATCAACTTCCAGGCTGCCATTGAGCGTAATTCTGGGGAGCGTCTTTCAAAAATCGCTTAGTCATTCACATGATCTTGGCAAGCCCGTCCCGCCGGAGAGGGCCTTCGCAAATCTCTCCACAAGCCCCCGGGTCCTCTAGATTTGACCGTTGGGCTCTTCCGCCCTTCCTCCATAGCCTTGCTCACATTTTGGCGCGGGCGCTGCTTGCGGCCAATACCGTACGCTTCAATTCCGCGCTCGGGAATCTCCAGTCTTTGTCTCTTCGGCTGTTTTCATATCGCCGGTTCCGGTCGAAGGCGAAGATTTCTCATGCGGTAGCCCTTCCGGCATTCTGGGCGGCTGCATTCCACCGATAATGAGGACACCCCCTCCCTGGCCAGTCACCAGTTTCAAACGCGGGTCGATCTCCCCTCGCTTTGTCGGCGTGCTGTTGCTCGAATCGTCGGATGATTCTGTCATATCCCTCTCCTTCCCGGCAGAGGAGCTTCTCGCAATCGGAGAATAGGCTAACGCGCAGAGCATATATTCCATCTCGAAGCCACTATTTCCGGGGCAGGTCAGTGGTAAGGGCAGCGTGGCGCAGTCGTTCTCCTCCTCGGCCAGCATCTCAGTCTCGAACGTCTGCAAGCGGGAAGTCAGCGCCGCGTCGATTCCCCGCGATCCAGAATCCGCGCTGGGGCGCCAAATCCCGATTGCTACCAGTACAGTTCCTCAGAAAACCGCACCAGCAGACACTTCTACGATGCCCAATGGTCGAATTCTTTTGACCTGTGGCGAGTTCCTGCCATCGGGACGCCCGAACCCACGATGCCCACCCTCGCTGAACCCCAAAATAGCGAGGTGATTTTTGGGTCATCCACTCGACCACCGGACGGCCTGCACCCATTTCGTAGGTATCCGACCGGTCCGCCTGCATCGCACTTCTAGTTCGCTACGCAACCGCGCATCGTGCGGAACGACGATGAAGCCAGTTCGCTGGTTGCCGACCACGAGGCATTCCTTTCCTTCCGCCAGATGGAAGCCCACGATTAGGCAGATGCAGGCGTCTAGCCGCCAGCCCTCCGTGGGATCAAGGCAATGCTCGCAAAAAGCGTTGTGCACGCCTGACGCTGCCACGCCCCCAATCGGTTGCCCCAATCCTGTCTGTGTCTTGAGCGGAAAGGGCAGTATCGTCCCAAGATCACCGACGTTGCCCGATTCTTCGCGCACATCTATCGCGCGAAGGGTGGGAGCCCCTGAAGTGCTATTCCCCCCGCCAGCTGGAACCGCGCGATGGTATAAACGGGGCATCGGGGCCCCTGGAGCGAAGGCCATGAAGCGGTGGGTCGCCATTGTTGTTGCGGTGCTGGTTGTGCTGGCTCTGGCATTTGTGTGCGTGCCCTTTTTCGTTCACACCCGCCAGGAGGCCTATGAACGCTCTCCGCAAAGGAGCACCCCTCCCGCCGAAGAAACAACGCCGTCAAAATTGGAACAGCAGGCCCCGGCGCCCGCCGCACCGCCCGCACCCCCCAAGTCAAAAAATGGCGTCTCCGTTACCAAGCCCGGCAAACCTCATCCCGGCCAGCGCACCAAAACCACGGTTTACGAATTTGAAGAAGACCTGATCGAGGGCAACCTTGCGCGTCCCGACGCTCAGACCTCTGCCTCACCGACTTCGTCCCAAACCAAGCCACTCATCATTCATGAAACCTACATCGTAGGCGATGAGACCATCGAGCGTTATCCCAACATTGAAGCGCCTGACACTGTAGCTGTTGGACAAGAGATCGCGGTGCAGGTCTCGCTCACCACCGAGCAGATCGCGCCGGAGACGAAGATTCTCAGCGGCGAGCAGCACGAGGGTAAACTCCAGCTCCACATGGCAGCAGGCGAAGAGAAATGGACTCTGGCTGTGAACCTCACCGCGCCGGGAATGGAGTTCACGCGCAGCGGCAACACTGCCGACATCACCATCACCCGCGACGGCGACTCCACTCTCGCGATCTTCTACCTGCGCCCCGCCACCGCCGCCGAGCCTCGCCGCGAAACGCGGATTCTCGCCACCCTGATCTGCAACGGCGCATTCATCGCGCGTCTCAGCCGCCCGCTCACCATCGTTGCCTCCATGGCCCAGCCCATGGCCCCGGCTGTCGCCTCTTCATTGCAGACCAGCCATCCGGCTGCTACGGCACCTGCTCCAGCGCAGCCAGCCGCGGCTGCGTCCACTGCAGCGCCTGCCACCAAGCCCGAAATCCGGATCGACCCCGATGTCTTCGGGCCTGATCTCACCATCGTCGAGAACCGCGTGGGCAATACGCTGCGCCTGATTTTCTTCTCGCCTGACATCGCGCCAGTCGAGGCCGACATCTCCGATCCCGATGCCTTGCATGCGTGGATTGAAGCGCATTACGCGCAAATGGCCATGCGCGGGCGCGGCTTCACTGTCGAGAACGATGCGCAGAAGAGCAGCACGCAGCATGCGGCCGATTTCATCAATGGCTTCAGCAGCGAGCTCTACGACCGGGTCGCCCCGCAGGCCTTCAAGAATCTCTTCTGGAAGTTGATGGACAACTCGTCCAACCACTCGCCAGGAAACAAACACGCGAATGGGCGCTTCGAGTACATCCAGGTGCTCAGTGACGATCCGGCGATCCCCTGGGAGCTGATGCGCCCCGTCCGCGCCGACGGCTCCGGCCGCCTCGATTTTCTCGGCCTTCATTTCTCGATCGCGCGCTGGCCGCTCGGGACTCGCGGAGCGGCCCGGCCGCCGCAGTCGCTCGCGCTCAGCCAATCTGTGGTCATCGCGCCTGTCTATCGCGGTGCGCAGCAGCTCGCATCGGCAGGCGACGAATTGACAACGCTGAAAACGATGCAGGGCTTCACGCAGGTGGCGGGAGACTATGCCGCGGTGCGCAACCTTGCCATGCATCCACCCCAGGGAATCGTGCACTTCGCCGGCCATGGCGCCGTCACTGACGAAGGCGGCGTGCCCCAGTTCGCGATTCTGCTCGAAGACAGCCAGATGGACCCCGTCACGTGGCAGTCTCTCGAGCCGTCCTCCACGGCAACGCACCCGCTGTTCTTCTTCAACGCCTGTGATGTCGGCGAGTCACGCCGGTTCTTGAATGACGTCGACGGCTGGGCTCCAGTCTTGCTCGCCAACGGCGCCAGCGGGTACATTGGCGCATTGTGGCCGGTGAATGATGCCACTGCCGAGGCGGTCGCCGACAGCTTTTACCGGCAGCTTTCCAGGGGTATCTCTGGCAATGGAGCCAACGTGGCCGAGGTCCTCGCCAAAGCGCGCGCTGACGTCTTCTCCCGGACCGGAGACCCAACTGCGCTGGCCTACGTCTTTTACGGCGATCCGGACCTCATTGTCACGAGTGCGGCGAGTTCTGCTGCCAATTAACTCCTTTCGGGTGTCCCATCCTACCTTTGCTAGGCGGGGTCATACGTTCACGCTGCCGCTGTGCTTCTTTTGCGAATCGCCCCTCCGACCACCACAACGGACCTGCGGCACCTCAATCTGAGCACACAACGATCCAGCGGCGTCGCCTAATTTTCGCCTCAGCCTGAACAGGGCTTCAAAAACCCACTCCGACAGGTACTTCTGGGATACCCGTTGCTGGAGTTCTGTTGACTTTGGGCCCGCTCTGGCCGCCGGGATACATTACCCACTATGCCCGCGATCCCTTATTGCTGTTGCGAGAACCTAGTTGCTGTAGTGTGGCGCATCCGTCTGCCCTGGACGCAGAGCTGAGATCACACGGTGCACGATCTTCTTGTCCACTCGCCCGCCTTTCCGCTGCACCTGCATTTCCTCAAAACTGCTCCTGTCAAACTCCCGAATCGTCCACGGAATCTTGACGATCTCCTGGAACGGATAACGACCGTGACGGGTCTTAACAGCAAAATGCGCGTCAAGCCATCGCCAGAATCCGTAAGCCGCCATGTCCGCGGCCTGTAGTGGTGCGTGCATTTTGTCGTCTGCAAAATGAATCGTCCCCAGCCGATACTGTACGAACTCTGGATTCTGCTTTGATTCACGGAAGCTCTGCTGTACCTCTCCTTTGTTTGAATGCCCAGCGTCAAAGAAGAAGTCGATTGGCTCAACCTGATAATGCTTTTGGGCCCGCTCCCCAATTTCCAGCCAGTTGGCCGTGCAGCCGAGCTTGTACGGGGACCCTATTTCGGTCCTATCGCTACCGGTGAACACCGCCTCGAATTCCTTGATGTGGACGGCAGCGGCGAATCCCAGTTTTGCCCGTCGAGTGATGATGCCCAGAAGCCTCCCCATCAGCTGCTGTCGGGCCCTCTCTTCCATGCCCCGAAACTCACCTGTCCGGTGAGCAAATTCCCGCATGTGAAAGGCCGATATCGCGAAGCCGGCCAGAACCTCCTTCCACTCCCTGATGAAAAGGCTCCACTGTGCAT
Organism: Occallatibacter sp.; assembly: GCA_049517515.1. GTDB lineage: Bacteria > Acidobacteriota > Terriglobia > Terriglobales > Acidobacteriaceae > Telmatobacter. The sequence continues at coordinate 13,009 of JBEKSA010000050.1, read as the reverse complement.
CCGTCGAAAGAAAACCAGCCACGACAAGGATGGGCGAGTCATTCCCCGTGCTCTCGTCAAAATAGGCGCTGAAGCGCGTCATTTCTCGCTCTCTTTCCTGGAAAGGAATCCTCGTTCAAACCGGCCCGTCGATAACATCAGCCAGACACTATGCCCGTACCATTGGCTCATCTCTGCCTGCCATTTCCACGAGCAAGTCAAAGGAGTGAGTCCCCAAATACCATGCACCTTGGTTAAAACGGAATGCCGAAATGCCATATTCTTCCGACATTCGCACAATTTCCCGTTGCACAACCTCTTTCTCCGCATCCTTCTCCACGATCCCTAGCTTTTCAGCAACCTGCTGCACCCATGTATCAATGGGCTGCAGGCAGAATGCTGATTCAAGATCCACGAGGCGATGCAGGTCTCCGATCGAAACGATATCCCGTAGATAGAAAGCGGCCACTTTCGGTCCGACTTGCGTAATGCCGCCGCCGGATACCGCAGCTTGCAAGCTGAAATAGTGCTCCTTCAGTCTTCCCGACCGTATCTGCTCAACAGAATGTGCAACGATGTTCCGATTCGCCAGCGGATCGATAAATCTAAGCGCGCTGATGATCATCGCCACGTCACGCGCTTTGCCCACCTTCCCTTTACCAATGTGCGCGTCAAGCGCTTCCTTCACTTGCCCCCAATTTTGCTGACGCTGCAGATTAAAATTCTCATTCTTATGCTCGTCCGCAAAGAAGCCCGATAGTACTGACCTGGCCCGTTTGTAGACCTCTGCGGACACAACATCCCGCCGCCCTTGGTAGCAACCATGCCACAGGAAAAAGTCGAAGGCTTCCCACCAGTCAGCTTGCAGCCCGTCGAGGCTGTAGGATTTTAGGTTTTCCTCGTAGTAATTGTTGGCACAGGAAAGGATGAAATCCAGAAGGTTCTTATTAATGTCCATTCGGTTCTCCCTCTGAGTTCTTGTTTTGTCAGTGTGTCAGTTGTACTCCTTGTAAGGGGTGGGAAACGAGATGAGGTGGACTCCTAGTCATTTCCAGCTTTTCTCCAGGAAGAAGAAAAATGGCGCCCCGTTCTTTGGGGCGCCAGTCGGAGGGAGCTAAACCCGCAGGGCTTTAGCCCCGACGGCAGTAGATAGCAACAGCCCATGTGATTAGGAATGGATTCAGAATGAGTTAAGACGCATTCTAAAGCGGAATCCTTAAAGGCGATGTCATTGACACTGACATAACTGACAAAACCATGCTCTGACTGAACGAAATCAATTCTGCTTGTCGGAGGTACTGCGATGATGTCTATAGTCCGTCACCACATTTCACTCTTGGCTAGCTGAACCGGACCCATATGCTACTTAACTGCCGGCGGGGCTAAAGCACCCGCCGGGCGGCGCCCAAAGGGCAGGGCGCCGGTTTCCTTCTCTGGAGAAAAGCGAAAAAACAGGAATAGCTAAAGTTTCCACTCCACGTCATTTTCCAGCCCACCTCATAAGGGCTAGAACCGACACTGACACAACTGACAAAATCCCCCGTCTGACTGAAGCGGACTGGGCCCTGTCAGCACCAGCACTATTAAGCGCGCCTTCCCTCTGTCAATCAGATTTCAGGGTGACGCTCAGTGAGCTTGGGGTTGATGCGGTATTCGGAACTCGGCCTGCCCGCTCTAGAACCAGCTTTCACCTACCTAACCCATCCTGCTTCTTCCAGCACCCGCAGTGCCGCTTGGGCCTCATCCGGCGTCTTGAGGCCGGTCCACTGGTTCCGGTATACCTCCCGGAGCGTGAACTTTCCGTCGCTCCGCTTCCAGCCACCGATCAGCTTGTCGCCCAGAACAGTGGCAGAATCCCTCCGGCTGAGCCCAGATGCATAGACACGGTAGGCATGGCCCTCCAGATATCTACACCAGCCTGCCGCTTGTTGTGCATATTCAAGGCCCACGTCTTTCTGCGGCCCCTCTGAAAGGGCAAGCAGCAGCGCCAGCCCCGCCATCAGCGTTGGATACTTTGAGAGATGAGCTTGGAGACAAGGGCGCAGGGTATCACCTTGCAGTCGCCGTTGAAGGTCGATCTGCCTGCTGACGAAGAACTTCTGTGCCTCCGGCGAAAACTTCAGGATCAGTGGGACGTCGGCATCCATGCTGGCGATGCGCCGACAGGTGGCCGCGAATTGATTGTGCAGCCTCTTGTCCGGTGGGCGGTCCTGCCATGTGTAGTCGGAACTCCTGTCCGGCCACACGAGCAGCTGAAACCGCTGGATCAAACCATCGTTACCCGAGCCGTTACGGTGAACATCGGCCAAGTAGGCCTGCAGTCGATCGGGCTGTATCGCGCCGAAAAGCGTGATGCAGGTATGGGGAACAAGGACGGTCCCGCGCCCAATCCGGTCCACCGTGAAGGGCGTATTTCCGTTCCAGCCCTCCAGATAGAACGCCCGCTCCGGCTCGCGTCCTTTCTTTTCCAGCCCTGCCAGCCATCCAGTTAGTTCGTCACGGAGAACGAAGATGCCGCCGGGATTTGCTGCGAGCATCTCATGCAGTTTTTCAAATGTTGGATCGGTTGTCATCAGGCGCCGCTTGGTCACGATTCCGGGAGCATGGAGTCCGGCTTCGATGGCATGCACTGGCTTGGTCGCCGCCTGAATCACAGATGTCTTCCGAGTGCCGGGCGGTCCAACGAGCGCACCCCAGAGGTTCGGGGCCTCGACATACGTCGAGTCGTTTGCCTTCGGCTGAATCTGTACACGGCGGCCACACACACCGGCGAGCGTGGCGATTAGCGCGACGGCTGTGAAGTCAAGCGGGACCTGCATGCGTTCCGCAATGTCCTGAGCCAGGAGCCGCAGGCGCGCAGGTAACAATTTCGCGTTGAAGGGCGGAACCGCCGGAAGCTGTGTTGCCAGCCGTTTCGGTTCAGTCCATTCTTCACTCTGCTGCGCGAGCGTGCGCTCAGGTGCGAGAGTCGCGGTTGGGGCACGCAACGGCCGTTTCTTCGGGTTTGGTTTGGGAACTCGGATTCCACGGCGATCGGCTTCGGGCCGATTCCTGGCCGCAAATCTTCTGATGCCCGGATTACGGGCAGGTTTTATAATGTTCATGAGTTTGCCTTTCTGTTGTTTGCCCGGCGGTTCCAGCCGCCGGGTTTTCATTTGCGATTGTGTGCGCACCCCAAATCACTCGGCTGATCAGACCGCTGATGGAGGCCTCCGCGCGGTTGTGATCTGGTTAGCACCAGAGCCACCGTAATTCGACACCACTCCTACTTAGTTGCAGCTGATTCGCGTGAATCGGAAAGACGTCGCTCGATCCATGCGTCGAGATCGGCACGGCGGTAGCGAATCAGCTTCGCGCCCGCCTTGAAGTAGCGCGGTCCGTTGTTGCCTTGTGTGCGCCAAAACCTCAACGTTGCCTCGCTCACGCCGAGATACCGGGCAGCTTGCCGCTCATCACCTGCGTTTGGGAATTCTTCCATCGCTTTTATCCTCCTTGTGCTCTTGCGGCCGCAAGCTGGCACCAATGCCTGGAGGTTAGCTAATGCTGATCGCCATGTATACGCGCGGAGACCTCCTAGCGAGTTCTAGTGTCGTATTCGCCCGTATCGACGGGCACCGCGCGTCGTTCACTTTTACTCGTCTTCGGCGAGTCGAACGAGTTCAGTTTTCGATGGAATTCTTTCGGCGTTTTGTCAGGATCGGAAATCCAGTCCAAAAAAGACGTGGCGGTCGACAACGACCGCGCTTAAGACCCCTCAACCGACCCGGGACAACTAGGTTAGTCAAGAATTCGACTGTGTACCACTTTGTGTACCGCGAAACGCGCTTTTCCCCGCTAGCACTCACCAGTACGTTTTCCAGGCAAACGAAAAGCCCGCTGATTTAGCGGGCTTTAGCGTCAATTCTCTGGTAGCGCTACCGGGAATCGAACCCGGGTTTTAAGATTGAGAATCTCACGTCCTAACCCCTAGACGATAGCGCCACTTATTGTGCGGGGGTGGCCCGCGGGCGCGGGCTACTCCCTTACTTTAGCAAAAATACCGTATCAATCCAATGGCGCGACGAGAGCAGGAGCGCCGCTTCAAATCCCCAGCTTGCGCACTTCCTCGTTGTAGTACTTGCGGTACAGAATGTCCCACTCCTGCGAGCCCTCGAGGATAATTTTGCGCTGGTTGGCGATCTTCTGCCGCGCCATCGTGTCGATCTTTGCCTCTTCGGTCAGCAGAATCTCCAGCTCCTTCCGCGCCTCCTGCCGGATCGTATTGCGATCCTCCAGGAACCCCACCTGGTCGATCTCAGCCAGCGTATCCGCCACGGTGTGGGCAAGCTTATTCAGCTTGTCGCGGTTGATTCTCATAGCACCGCCTTGTACTTCTTGGTCAGCTCGGTCTTCACTTTCTTGAACATCTCGGCGTATTGCGCGCCACTCCTGCGCATCTCCTCGGAGTACGCGTCCAGAATCACGCGCACCTCTTCGTTAATGCGGTCCTCGAGCGAAAGCTCCTCGAGCAGAGCTGTATTCACGCGCGCTTCCGTCACCTTCAAGTCGCTGGTGGTGATCATCTTTGCGTCGATCAGGTGCTTGACCGTGCGGCGGGCGAGATACCCAATGTAGTCGCGGGAAAAAATCATGGGCTAAATCTCAGAATACCGCACCGCACCCGCGCCTGTACACCCGCTAACCGGCATCATGGGCTTCGATTTGCGCCTCGCCGCCGGCTCACACTCGAATCTCGGCTGCCCTGGCCCTCTTTAAGCGCCTTTCCGCATCACCGTATAATACGGCTGATTTGAAAAGGTCGTATTGAATGCAGGCTCCAGCCGCGCCGCCCCGCTCTTTCCCACAAGATCGAAATAATACTCGAGCGGGAAATCGGAATTCGTATAATCGGCTGGAATCGCCGACGTATAGCTCCCTCCATCTCCGTGCATCTCAACCCGCTTCCACCGCTCCGCCTGGTTCACGTGCCGGTAGTGGAGACGAATGGAGCTCACCTCCTCCGGCACTAGAACAGTGACCGCAAGCGTCAGCGGTGCACTGGCCTCAAAGCTCGCCGGCGGTTCGTGACTGCACGCTACAAGAGGCCGCCCCGGCCTGCCCGCCGCTTCTGCAATCGCGTGCCGCGTGTCTTGCGACGACATGTCCGGTCGCCCCACACTCGTTACCCGATCCGTCACAGCTTCAATGTCCTTGTCGATCGCGCTCAGCCGGTCGCTCCAGTGTCCGCGTCGCATCGGTGTGCTTCCATAGGAAACGTCTGCCCGATAGACAGCAGCGGCTCGCGTGGCCATGTCTGCCCACGCCTCGCGTGCCATCCTGTATTCGTCGATCGCCTGCCGGCCCGCTGCCGCATCCTCCGACTGCTCAAAGACGGCATACGACACACCGCCGCGCAGTTTCGACGCGAAGAACCATCCCAGCCCAATCTGAATCTCCACGTCCGCTTCGATCCGGCGAAATGCGGCGGACCGCCGCGAGACCGTCGTACGACGCGCCTCTTCCAGCGCCGTGCTCGATGCGGTCGCGCAATCCTCCATCCATTGCGCCACCTCGATCGGCGAGTATTTGGGATTCGCCGCGAGCCCCATCTCGTCCGCGGCGTGCGCTTCAATCGTTGCGAACAATACCGGATCGAGCGGGCTCACCGTCGCAAAGCATTTCGGCTCCGGTGTATCGCTGTACGGCGTGAACCCGCTTCCGCGCACCATCGGCATGTTGGTGTACATCTCCGGCCAGTACGAGTGGTTCGATGCCGATGGCAGATGCGCCGAAGTCAGCAGCGGCAGAATCCGGCTCGCATTGGCCACGGCCGTCTCCACGGCAATTGCCCCGTCGCCAAACCCTTTGCGCAGCCACCGGCGCCACGCCTCCGGATTCGCGTCCGGGTCGTAAAGCCGCCGTCCCCATACCCTGTAGTAAAGCTCAAATTTCTCCCAGTCGGCCTTCGGGTTCAGGCTTGCGTCCGCATACGCGCATCGCCCGCCCGTGTGCCCCGATCCTTCCCTTCCCTTGAACGTCAGCGGTTCCATCAAATCCAGCCCGGCTGCTCCGCAAAAATGCGCCGTCCTTCCGTACGCCGCTGCCATCTCCGGATCGGCGCTCAGCAAATGCCGCTGCGTGCCCGGCCACAGTCGAAACAGCACTTTGTAGCGGCTTCCCGTTTTCAGAAAATCCGCATACCCATACCGCGTGAACGAGCGCTCCCCGGAGCTCACGCTGAATGGTCCCACTGCCTCGCTCCCCGGCTTAGGAATCTCCAGCGGCCGAATGTCTGCTTGCTGGTAGCCAAGGCTCTGGTGCTCCGCGGAGTACTTCGCTCCCAGCTTCACCGGCATTCCTGTCGCGTTGGCAATTCCAATCATCGTTTCATCCACGCCCTTGGCGTGCATGTCGATTTCGACCCTGCGCCCGCAGCCCTGGATCGCCTCGAACAGGGTCCGCCAGAAGTCGTAGCTTCCCTCCGGAATCCCGCTCTCGCCATGAACGCGCATCGTCAGGCCCTGAATCTCCGGGCATTGCTTCAGCAGCATCGCCAGCGCATCGCGGCAATAGGCCGCGTGCGTCTCCTTCGTCAGCCCTTCGATGCTGTGATATGCATGCGGGCTGTCGGTCCACTGGTACGCGTGCGTCCAGATTCCCAGCTGGAAGTGCAGTCCGCGCGTGGCCGTCTGCGCAGCAATAAACTTGAGCGCCTCCAGATTCATCTGCCGTTCGTGATCACTCAGTGGAACCGGCGCCGGCAGTGCCGTTCCGTCCGCGGCAGCCAGTTGCATCACGCGCACGTTGTACCCTGGCACATTGACCAGATACGGATAGGGAAAGTGCAGATAATCGCTCGTCACGCCCCGTGGAAAGTCGTACTCTAGGCCGAACGCGAGGCAGAACCGGTTGAACCGGCACGCGACGAGCAAATCCAGATACCCCAGCCAGAAATCCTTGTCGTAGAGCCACGCTTTGTCCTCGACCTCGCTGCAAAAATAGCGCCCAACGCTGCGCACCACATTGGCTGGCTTTTCCAAAACAGGCTGCGCTACGCGCAGCGCCACTGCGGAAGCTGCTCCGAACCGCACTCTCTCTGTGAGTTCAAGCAGACCGTACACATATCCGCGGACGTCGCTCCCTGAGACGATCGTGGCGGGTACACCGCCGTGCCGACCGGGAGCCAGCACAAACGACTCCGCACCTGGACGCCATCCGGCCGCCTGCGCAGCGTTCTTCGCTGCTGCCAGGCCCGTCGCGTTCACAAGAATAAAAAACGCGGCTCCGCGCACGCGCTCCTCAGACGTCACCACGTGGCACCACGCGCCTTTCGCTGCCAGCACTGCGCGCAGTTCCTCCGCAGCCCACTGCACCGGCGGCGCACCGGCCACCGGATCATTGTTGTCGATGACGATGACAAACCCGCGGCCTGACTGCGCCATCGACCCGCGCGCAATGGTCGCCGCCGAAGCCGCTCCCGCCACCTTCAGAAACTCTCTGCGCTTCATCGCAAAACCCGTCTCCAGCTTCCGCGCCCGTCCCCGTCTTCCTGACTCCCTTGCTCCCTCGCTCCCTTGTTCCCTTGGTCCCTGTTTCTCTCAACTCCTATGCGGGCAGGTCTTCGAGTTGATGCACTCCTCGGCGATGCGCAGCCGCTCCACCGGCCGTCCGCCCACCAGGTGCTCGGTCACAATTTCTGCCGCATCCTCCGGTCTCACGTTCCCGTACCACACGGCTTCTGGATACACCACCACTGTCGGCCCGTGCTCGCACTGGTCCAGGCAGCCGGATTTGTTGATCCTCACCTTACCACCCAGCCCGGCATCGCGCGACAGTTGCTGCAGCCGCGTGTGCAATTCGCTTGTTCCATCGCGTGTGCAGGAGGGCCGCGGCGCATCGGCGGGGCGGACGTTGTGGCAGATAAAGACATGACGCTCAAATGCGGGCAAGCGGTAATCCTCCCTGAAATGGTCCTCAATTCAATCCCTTCCAGAGTAACAACCCCGTGCCCGTCCCCGGCTCCTCGCGCACCTCGCCCCCCGCCGGTCTCGCTCGTCGAATCCCTCCGCGTCTCGCGCAGAAAGTTTTCCTGATCCCGCCCCACCCCCATCTGCGAGAATGGGTATTTGACAATGAGTACCGACGACCTTCTCTCGCTGAAAGACGACATGGTGGCCTTCATTGAGGGCCACGGCCTTCATCGCCTCCCCGGGTACGTCACCGACGACATTCCCTCCGTCCTCTGGGAAGGCCGAGGCAACCCCGACGCGTGGAAAGACTTTGTGGAGATGGCCAAGCACGTGGGCGCTCCCTTCGTAACCTTTAGCGAGATGACGCTGGACCGCGAAGAGCTCGATGCCCTCATCGACGAAGCCGGCGAGATGAATTTCCCCGATGAAGAAGCCGCGGAGATGGTCGAGGCCAAGTGGCTGCGCAAGTACGCCGGCAAGTTGGGCTACATTCAGCTCGGCTTCATCTACGAGGGCATCGTCTTCCTGCACGAAACCACCACCGAGTGGTACGAGCGCTACCAGTCGCTCCTTGAAAACATCGAAAGCTTCCACGATATCGTCATCGACGACGCTCACTCCCACGACGACGAGGACGAGTAAGCCTCAGTGGCCGACGCAGCCAACGCTCCAGCCGGCGCCACCGGACCCCGGAATCAATCGGCCCCAACTCGCACCATGCCGCCCCAGCGCTGGCTCCTCGCCGAGCCGCACCCCGGTCAATCCGCTTCTCTCGCCCGCGAGGCGCGCCTTCCCCTCGTCCTCGCCGAGCTGCTCGTCGCGCGCGGCATCACCACCGCCGCCGAGGCCTTCGCCTTCCTCAACCCTGAGCCCGCGCACCTCCACGATCCCTTCCTCATGCTCGGCATGGCCGCCGCCGTCGAGCGCATCGAACGCGCCATCGCCGCGCGCGAGCCTATCCTCCTCTATGGCGACTACGACGTCGACGGCACTGTCGCCGTCGTGCTGCTCAAGACCGCCATCGAGATGCTCGGCGGCCCCGACGGTCTCGTCCGCTTCCACGTGCCACATCGCCTGCGCGACGGCTACGGCATGCAATCGAGCGTCCTTGAAGCGGCCCATGCCGACGGTGTTCGCGTCGTGGTCACCGTTGACACCGGCATGCGCGCCTTCGCTGAAGCTGAAACCGCGCGCCGCCTCGGCCTCGACCTCATCGTTACCGACCATCACTTAGCCGATGCGAACGACAAACTCCCGGCCGCCCTCGCCATCCTGAACCCGAATCAGCCGGATTGCCTGTATCCGGAAAAAAATCTCTGCGGCGCGGCCATCGCGCTCAAGCTTGCGCAGGCGCTGCTCGAGCGCCGCGATCCCGCTCGCGCCCGCGAAAAAACCCTGCCCAGCTTTCTCAAGATGGCGGCCATCGCCACCATCGCCGACGCCGTTCCCCTTCACGGCGAAAATCGCACCATCGCAGCGCTCGGCCTGCGCGAGCTGCGCCGCCCCGTTGGCGCCGGTCTCCGTGCGCTCTTCGCTGCCGCCGCGCTCGATCCCGCCAGCAAGCAAATCACCGGCTTCGACGTCGCCTTTCGCCTCGCCCCGCGCATCAACGCCGCCGGCCGTATGGACGTCGCCTCCGACGTGATCGAACTCTTCTCTACGCGCGACTCGCACCGCGCCGCCGAGCTGGCTACCAAACTCGAGCGCCTCAATCGCGAGCGGCGCGATGTCGAAGCCGCCGCGCTCACCGTCATTGAAGCCCGCCTCTGCTCCGACGCCGAAATCGCCGCCGACCGCCTCCTCGTTATCGACGGTGACGGATGGCATCGCGGTGTTATCGGCATTCTCGCCTCGCGCGTCGTCGAGCGCACCGCCAAGCCCGCCATCGTCGTCAGCGTCGAGGAAGGCCCCCAGGGCCGCATTGCCCACGGCTCCGGCCGTTCTGTCGACGGCTTCCCGCTCCTTGCCGCCATCGAATCCTGCGCCGATCTTTTCACGCGCTTCGGCGGCCACGCCTTCGCCGTCGGCTTCGCTCTGCCCGCCGCATCGCTGCCTGAGCTCAAGCGCCGCCTGCGCATCTACGCCAACTCGCACCTCGCCGCGCGTGAGCCCGAGCGCCTCCTGCGCATTCACGCCGAGCTGCCGCTCGACCGCATCACTCCCGTTCTCGCCGGATGGTTGCGCAAACTCGAGCCCCTCGGCCACGGCAACCTCGAGCCCATCTTCATCGCCCGCTCTGCACGCCTGCTCGCTCCGCCGCGCATCATGAAGGCTCAGCACCTCCGACTCGAACTCGCGCAGGTCGGGGCGGCGACTGGCCCATCGTCAGCAGCGTCACCGAATGCTTCCTCCACCCGCCTGCCCGCTTCCGCCGCGCCGATCGCCGCCATCCGCGCCGTCGGCTGGAACCTGGCCGAGCGCGCCATCGAGCTTCAACTCGCCCAGGGAAGCCTCATCGATCTCGCCTACCGCATCCGCGAGAACGACCACCCAGACTTCGGCGGTCTCGAAATTGAAATCATGGGCATGCGACCAGCGGAGTCGTAAAACGCGCAGCAAGGAGCCACCGGCATTCCCGTCCGGAATCGATCTCGGCACCAATAAAAAGGCCCTCCGCATCGCGGAGGGCTTTTTCGTTACTGCCTGTCAACACGCGATCTTACCCGACCACTTCAATCCCCATCGATCGCGCCGTTCCCTTGATGCTCTTCACCGCCGCGTCGACTGACGCCGCATTCAGATCCGGCATCTTCTGCGTGGCGATCTCGCGCACCTGCTTCTCGGTCACTTTACCCTTCTTTTCCTTGTTGGGCGTGCCCGATCCCTTCTCGATCCCCGCCGCCTTCTTCAGCAGCACCGCTGCCGGCGGCGTCTTGGTCACAAAGCTGAACGTGCGGTCGCCGTAAACCGTAATGACGACCGGAATAATCAGCCCGGCCATCTCCTTGTTCTGCGTCTTCGCGTTGAACTGCTTGCAGAACTCCATAATGTTGACCTGCGCCTGGCCCAGCGCGGGGCCAACCGGTGGCGCGGGCGTTGCTTTCCCGGCCTCGATCTGCAGTTTCACATAGCCGGTAATCTTCTTCGGAGGTGCCATATTTTCCCTTCGGAACCAGCTTCCAGTTACTAGCCGCTAGCTGCTGGCTCATCCGTTTCTGTTGCAAATTTTGAGATCGAAACCGTCAGCTTCGCTCCAACTGGCCCCGCTAGATGTTGAACCAGCTAGAAGCTAGGAGCTAGAAGCTAGAAGCTCGCTTTACTCAATCTTTTCCACTTTGCCGAACTCGAGTTCGACCGGCGTGGACCGCCCAAAGATCGTCACCATCACCTTCAGCGTCTCGCGATCCTCATTCACTTCGTCCACTACGCCGTTGAAGTTGGCGAACGGCCCATCGGTGATGCGAACCTGTTCGCTCTTCTCAAACTTGATCTTCATCCGCGGCTTATCTTTGGTTGTCTCGCTACGGAAGAGTATCGAGCTCACTTCTTCCTCGCTCAGCGCCACGGGCTTGTCGCCGGTGCCCAGGAACCCCGTCACTTTGGGCGTGTCCTTCAGCACGTGCCACAACTCATTGTCCAGCTCCATCTCCACCAGGACGTAGCCGGGCAGAAACACCCGTTCCACCGTGCGCTTCTTGCCGTTGATGATCTCCGTAACAGGCTCGGTAGGAATCATTACGCGTCCTACGCGCTCCTTCAATCCAAACGCCTGAACGCGGCTCTCAATCGATTCCCGCACCTTGCGCTCGAAGCCTGAATAGGCATGCAGAATGTACCACCGGAAATTCTCGTTCCGCACCGGCTGCGGCTCCACCGCGGCTGCTGCCGGCTCTGCCGCTGCTTCTGTTCCTTGCCCTGCCGCCGTTGCCGTCTCAGGCTCCGCCGCGCCGGCCTCTGCTGCTACTTCCAGCGCTTGCGTCTCTGCCGCTTCCGGCGTCTCAGCCGCTGCCGCCGCCTCTGGCTGCGCCTCTGCGGCCTGCGCCTCTGCGGATTGTTCCAGGTCTTCCTTCATTCCACTCTCGATTCTGTGCCGCGCCGGCTACTGCAATCCGCCCAGCCGGCCAAGCAACCCATACACTGCAATTCTGAAGAAGCTGTCGACGATAAAGAAGAACAGCCCAAACAGGAAGACCGCGACGATCACTACGCCCGTCGTCACCCGCACTTCCTTCGGCGAGGGCGTCACCACCTTGCGCATCTCCGCGCGCACATCGCGCAGAAAGCTCGTGAATTCCGTCCACCTGCCCAGTGCGCCCCCGCCAAACTCAGCCAATGCTCCCGGCTGCTGCCGTTTGGCCGACCGCTCTTCGCCCTTTTCCATTGCCGTCTTTGTCGCCATGCTTCCACATCCTTCGCAGCCCGCACTCGCCGGGCGCATTCCTCTAAACCGCCTTCAGCTGTCAGCCGTCGGCCCCATTCTTGTTACGCTCGCCTCTTAGGCTCCGTCCACCGTTGCCCAAGCTAAGAGCTAACAGCTAATAGCTGTCTTTCTCAAACTGGCAGGGGCGGAGGGATTCGAACCCCCAAGTCCGGTTTTGGAGACCGGCAGTTTAGCCGTTGAGCTTACGCCCCTAAAAACAGCTATTAGCTTCTAGCCTCTAGCTTGACCGCGGAAGAACTCAACCTTTGGCTCTCCCGACGCAAAAGCTAGGAGCTAGAAGCTAGCAGCTAGAAGCTGCCTTACTTCGACTCCTTGTGCACCTGGTGCTTGCGGCAGCGCTTGCAGAACTTCTTCAACTCAAGACGGCCCGTTACGGTCTTCTTGTTTTTCGTCGTCGAGTAGTTTCGCTCCTTGCACTCGGTGCACTCCATCGTAATGATTTCCCGCATTGCCAATTCCCTTCCGGTGTTCAGTCCTCAGTTCTCAGTTCCTGTCGTGCCCGGTTCAGCCTAAGCACTTTCCTAACCCAGTCCCTTGCCGATCCCTGACCCCTGAAACCTGATCCCTGTCTTCACTTGATAATTTCCGAGATCGTTCCCGCGCCCACGGTCCTGCCGCCCTCGCGAATCGCGAAGCGCAGGCCCTTCTCCATGGCCACCGGCGTAATCAGATCCACCACCAGCTCCACGTTGTCGCCCGG
>JBEKSA010000049.1:0-19871 GCA_049517515.1 Occallatibacter sp. | reverse complement strand
ACGACCCCGCCAACGACGATCTGGTGATGCAGGAAATTCGCTCCACCCGCGGCTTTGAAAACAACACATTGACGACGGTGGATAGCTGGCTCGATCAAATGACGCCAAGTAAGATTCCCGGCTTCAACCTGGCGCTTGAAATCGTGACCGGGATTGCCGTGGTCATCGGTTTCCTGGTGATTTTTCAGTCCATGTACACGGCCATACTTGAGCGGACGCGTGAGATCGGCATCCTCAAGTCGATGGGCGCGTCAAAATTGACGATCGTAAGCGCGGTGCTGCGCGAGTGCGCGATACTGGCGGCTGCCGGCGTCCTGGTTGGAATTGCGGGAACGTATGGCGTCAGCGCTTTGATGACGCATCTCTTTCCCACGCAGACGTTTGAAATCACGGGAACCTGGATCGCCTATGCCGCGCTGATCGCCTTCACCGGATCGATCTGCGGCGCGCTTTATCCTGCCTGGATGGCTGCCCGAAAGGACCCCATTGACGCGCTTGCATACGAATAGTGCCCGGCGCTTCGCGGCTGGTGTTTCTCCCAGAGCAAGAGGGGCGATACTTAAAGGCGGAGCTCCGCAGCGTCGCGTAATGCGGACCGACTGAGTGTGCTGTGCTGACTCAAACGCAAAACCTCGTTTCGCTCGACGCCATCCGCGCCGCTGCGTTGCGCATTGCGCCAATTGCGATGAAAACACCATTGGTGCGCGCGGCGTTTCCGGGCCTGTCCGGCCACGGCACTGGAAGGGAGATCTGGCTCAAGGCGGAGAGTCTGCAGCCGATCGGGGCCTTCAAGATCCGCGGCGCGGCCAACAAGATTCTTCAGCTCACACCCGAGCAGGTCGCGCGCGGGGTTATCACCTATTCGAGCGGCAATCATGCCCAGGGCGTGGCCTATGCAGCGCGTGAAGTCGGTGCGAAGGCGGTGATCGTCATGCCGTCGAACGCACCGGCGATCAAGCGCGCGGCGACATTGGCCCTGGGCGCCGAGATCGTCGACGTGGGTCTTGCCTCGAGCGAGCGCCTGGCCGTTGCTGAGGAACTCGTGCGAAAACACGGCTATGTCGTTATCCCGCCCTATGACGACGAGCAAATTATCGCCGGGCAGGGAACGTGCGGTTTGGAGATTGTCGAAGAGTTGCCAGACGTGGACCTCGTCGTCTCGCCGGTCTCGGGCGGCGGCCTGCTCAGTGGAGTCGCCACAGCGGTGAAGCGACTGCGCCCCAATGCTAAGGTCTTTGGCATCGAACCGGAGCTGGCCGGCGACGCGGAGGAGAGTTTTCGCACCGGCGAAATCGTCACATGGACGGCGGAGGCCACCAGCCGGACCATTGCGGACGGCCTGCGCACGCAGAGTGTTGGCGTGCGCAACTTCGCCCACATTCAGGCCTTTGTCGATGGCATCATTACCGTGACGGAGGCGGAGATTTGCGCTGCCATGCGTGCCATTGTGGCAGCCACGCGGCTGGTTCCTGAGCCCAGCGGCGCAGTATCGACGGCTGCACTGCTCTTTCATGGTGATCAACTGCCCGCGTACAGGAAGGCCGTCGCCGTGGTAAGCGGAGGCAATGTGGATCCCTTGATGCTGGCCCAAGTGCTCACTGAATCCACACCGTAGCGTCGTTCAACTATGATTCTGCATACGATGAATCCGCGAATTCCGGCGTTTCGTGCTCTCGCTTTAGGACTGGGAATTGCATGCGCCGTGTCTGCCGCGCACGCCGACAAGAAGCCGCAGCAGGACGTCAAACCCATGGCTGGCCCCCGCGCCACGGTCCTGCGCGTTACCTGGCTCTACATTTCGCCCGACACCGGTTCTCAAAAGGTCGAAAAGGTGCAAGTTGGCCGCGAAATGGTCGTTGCGGAAAAGAACGGCACGTGGTTTCGCGTTTTCGCGAACACCGACATTGAAGAGCAACACAACGACAGGGACACACCGATGGTTGGCGAAGACGAGACGCCACCGCCGATCTCCGGATGGATCGAAGCCAAGGGAATCGTCGAAGAAACCACCCCCAATGGCGACCAGATTCTGATGGGTGCAGCCGCCAACCAGGAGGCTCTGGCCTCGAATCCGCGCGGCCCGGCCAATGCTGCCCAAAGCGCGCGCTCCCTCTATCGCCGCGTGGTCGAAATGTTCCCCAACTCGCCGCTTGCGCCTGAAGCCGCGTGGCGGGCTGCCGACATTCAGTGGCAGTTGCAGAAAGCCGACGCCGCAACCATGCCATCCGCACACGAGCGCGATCCGGTGTACCGGCAGCCAATGGACGAGGATGCGTTGCACAAGGTGATCAAGTACTATCCCCGCACGCGCTGGGCGGCATTTGCGGCCTTCGACCTGATTGACAACAAGCTCTGCGGCGACTGGGAAGGCACGGCGCAATGCCCCGAGAAAGAGGCCGACATCTACCTCAAATACGCCGATGAATACCCAGACGGCCCCCGCACGGCGCGTGCGCTCTATGAGGCTGTTTACCGTTTCGCCGTCCTTAAGGACATGTACGACGCCAGCGGGGACGATCGCAAGAGCAACGAAGCCCACAACCAGGCGCGCGCCGTCGCCGCCCAACTGAAAGCTCACTTTGCCGATTCCGATTATGCCTTGCAGGCCGGCACGCTGGTGTACAAATTGGATGAAGGGGTTCCTGTCTACGGCATTGAACGGGAGTGAGAGGCTCATGGTCTCCCGGACGCGCTGCGAAACGCACCAGTAGAGACAGCTAGGAGGCTTTTTGAGCCCGTACATTCTGTCCATCCTTTTGGGAATTGTGGAAGGTTTGACCGAGTTTTTACCGGTCAGTTCGACGGCGCATCTGCGCATTGCAGAAGCCTTGATGAACATCCCGCTGGGCAACTCAGCCTGCTCCATTGGCAACTCGGTTTGCTTTCAGGATGTCGCGTACTGGAATATGTACACAATCGTCATCCAGGTTGGCGCAATCTTGGCGCTATGCCTGCTCTTCCTGGAAAGGATCATCAACTTTCTCCGCACCTTTCCCCGCGGCGAAACCGGCGACCGTACCTTGCTCAACAACCCCATCTCACTGACGCTCATTGCTTTTGCTTGTACTTCCGTCCCCGCTCTCTTGCTGCGCAAGTGGAGCGAAAAGAACCTGGACAGCCTGAACGCAATCGCAATCGCGCTGCTCGCGGGCGGGATTGTGATGTGGGTCGTCGACGCATGGAGCACGCGCCATGAGCCGAGCACCACGCACGTGGAGGAGATGACCCTGCCGCAAGCTGTGTGGATTGGCCTTTGCCAGACGCTCTCCGCGATCTTTCCCGGCACCTCGCGCTCGATGTCGACGATTGCCGCTGGCCAGCTTGCGGGTCTCGACCGCCCCTCGGCGCTCGAATTCAGTTTTCTGCTCTCCATTCCTACGATGATTGCCGCGACCGGCTGGGATTTGATCAAGGAGGTTCATGCCTCCAAGTCTGTCGATGGTGCTATTGCCACCGCCCATGTGGTCATGAACGGGGAACGCTGGATCGTGCTGATCATCGGCACCGTCGTCTCGTTCATCGTCGCGCTTGGGGTCGTTGAGTGGTTTCTTCACTGGGTCCGCAAGCACGGCTTCACCATGTTCGCCATCTACCGTATTTTCCTGGGCGGCGCGCTGCTGATTTGGGGAGCAAAGTTGATCGGGCAGTGAGCCCGGCACATTGAAATCCAATGCGAACCTTCGTCCGCCACTACATTGCTCCCTTGGCACGTTCGCGCCACTGGAGGTCCATCTGCGAGATTGGTTCCCGCACTGGAACCAGCGCGGATCATTTGCTCCAGCTTCCTTTGGAAAGTTACACAATCATCGATCCGTGCCTCGACCAGGATCTTGCGGCGAAATATGCCGGCGACCCCCGCGTTCATGTCGTCAAAAGCAATAGCCTTGACGCGTTGGCTTCCAACGAGCGCATTGGCCCCGCTTCGCCATTCGACTGCATTCTCATCGACGGCGATCACAACTGGTACACCGTATTCAACGAACTGCGCCTCGTTCGCGAGCGCGCACTGGTCAGGCCCGGAGGATTCATCTTCCTCCACGACGTGGATTGGCCTTATGGCCGCCGCGACTTGTATTACCAGCCGGACGCGATTCCAGTAGAGTTTCGGCATCCATTCGCACAGAAGGGCATGATCCGTGGCAAAAGCGCGCTGGCCGAGGTTGGCGGCTTGAACAGCCATTACAATAACGCCTTGCACGGGGGAGGCCCAAAGAACGGCGTTCTCACCGCAATCGAGGACTTCCTGGCCCAGCACCCGCAAGACTACCGATTTTTCCGGATTCACTACCAGTGGGGTTTAGGTGTTCTGCAGCTGCATTCAGGCCAAAAGCCGGCAGACTTCAGCTTTCGTTCGCTGCAGGCTAAGGCATTCTTTTTGAGCCCAGTCTCAAGGCTCGCCCGGTCTCTCAAGTTCAAATCCAGGCCGGAGTCCGCGTCGTGATTTACGCCGCGCCTTCGCCTCGCTTCGCAAGGGCGGTCGAATTGCTCATCCACGGTTAATGTCCGAGGTTCCCCCTGGCGCCGTTTTGCAGGGATACGCCTCTTCGGACGCCGATAATGGAAGTTGCTCTGGGACGATTTTGCCTGCATCCTCGGCCTGCCGATAAGGCTCTGTGCGGCAGACGGAGGAGGGGACCGCCCTCGTAATGAAGCCTATCCGCATTGTTCTGTCGCCCACGCGCAGCCGCCCCGTGAACATGTTCCTGGGGTTGGTTCTGGTGCTGGTCTCGCTCCTTCTGTTCCTCGCTCTGGCAACCTTTCACGCCTCTGACCCCTCGCTGAACACGGCCACGGATTCCGCGGTGGCCCGCAACTGGGTCGGCCCTTTTGGCGCTTATCTAAGCGACGTCTTGATGCAATCGCTCGGCCTGACTGCATTCTTGCTGCCGTTCTGGCTGGGTGGCGTGGGTTGGACATGGATGCAGTCGCGGCCTGGAGGTTCGCCCATCCTCCGCTGGTTGGGTACACTGCTCGCTCTGATTTTCCTGCCAGCAGTCTTTGGTCTGCTCCCGTGGCATTGGCGCTGGCTCCACATCGTTCCAGTGGAAGGCGTGGTTGGACGGCTGGTAGCCGGGCTGCTCGTGGTCTATTTGAACATCCAGGGAGCTTGGCTGGTCGCCACTGCGCTCGCCGCCTGCGGCCTTTACTTTGCATCCGCTATCAGTTTCTGGGTCATCCGCGAAAATCTCGCGGAACGTTGGGCTCAAATCTGCTCCTGGCGGGAAAAATGGCGCGACCGCCGCGAGGAGCGCGCGGAAATGCGCGCGGAACGCGAAGCTCTGCAAGTTGAACAGAACCAGCCCGTACCTTTTGCGAAGCTTGTTACCGCAATCGGACTTGACGAGGAATCAGAACCGCCTATCCGCCGCCCGAATCGCTTCCTGTCGTTCTTTATGCGCCGGCGCGCAACAAGGCAGGACCCGCTGGATGAAATCCCTGCCTATCAGCGCAAGGATCTGCAGCAGGGGTCTGAAGTACCGACTGAAACTGCGATTCCCATTACGCACCGCAGGCCGAGCATCTGGGAGCGCCGCGAGCCAGAAACGGCAACGGCCGCTCCCCCAACAGTTCCAGCGGCGTTGGCTGCGCCACTCCGGCCCATGCAAGCTGAACCAGGGGCCGCACAGCCGGTGAATCCCTGGGCCGCGGCGAAACCAGCGCCGCTTCAGGATTCACCACAACCTCATGGGGAAGAGATTGCGATTCACAATCGCGCCGACGCGCAATTGCGCATGGTCACCATCGCCCCCAAAAACATGGGCGGCTTCAAGCTGCCATCGAGCACGTTGCTGAGTGCCGGTGAAGCCCCGCAATCCGTGCGCGAGGACGAGCTTCGTGAAGAGGCCAAGGTCCTGGTAGAGAAGTGCGCAGAGTTCGATGTACGCGGCCAGGTGGTGCAGATTAATCCCGGGCCTATGGTCACCACTTTTGAGTTCAAGCCTGAGGCGGGCGTTAAGTACTCGCGCGTTACAGGCTTGGCCGACGATCTGTGCCTGGCGATGCGCGCCGAAAGCATCCTCATTGAGCGCATGCCCGGCAAGAGCACGGTGGGCATTCAGGTACCTAACCACGAGCGCGAGACCATTCACCTGCGCGACGTAATCGAAAGCGAAACCTTCGTCAAGGCGCGTTCGCGTCTTACCATCTCCATGGGCAAAGACATCAACGGCCGCATCGTCACTGCCGATTTGGCCTCCATGCCGCACATTCTGATTGCAGGATCCACAGGCTCGGGAAAATCCGTGGCCATCAATGCCATGATCATGAGCCTGCTTTACCGCACCACGCCTCACCAGGTTCGGCTCATCCTCGTCGATCCCAAGCGCGTGGAGCTGGGTATGTACGAGGGCGTTCCCCATCTCTTCACGCCCATTATCACCGAGCCCAAATTGGCCGCAAACGCTCTGCGCAACGCAGTGCGCGAGATGGAGCGCCGCCTGAAGCTACTGGCCAGCCGCAGCGTGCGTCATATCGACCAATACAACAAGCTCTTCGAAGGGTCGATGC
The DNA here is from genome assembly GCA_049517515.1 of Occallatibacter sp. GTDB lineage: Bacteria > Acidobacteriota > Terriglobia > Terriglobales > Acidobacteriaceae > Telmatobacter. Next base: position 13,364 of record JBEKSA010000049.1, on the reverse strand, counting down.
CTTCGCTCTTTGATGAGGGTGAGCAGGAGGAGCCGCTGCCTTACATCATCATCATCATCGACGAGTTGGCCGATCTCATGATGCTCGACCGTGCCAACGTCGAAGAATCGGTTACGCGCCTTGCACAAATGGCGCGCGCCGTCGGCATTCATCTCATCCTCGCCACGCAGAGGCCCAGCGTCGATGTCATCACCGGCCTTATCAAGGCCAACATTCCCACGCGCATCAGCTTCCGCCTCGCCACCAAAGTTGACTCGCGCACCATCCTCGATACCAATGGTGCCGAGGCGCTTTTGGGCCGCGGCGACATGCTCTTTCTGCCGCCAGGAACCAGCCGCCTGATGCGCCTGCACGCTCCCTATGTGAGCGAGAAGGAAACGGCAGCCGTGGTTGATTTCTGGAAGTCGCAAGGCCAGGCCGAGTACGTCGAAGGCTTCCTCGAATCACCCAAGGACGAACGCGCCGCCATCGAAGGCGAGAATGAAGACGCCAATGAAGACGATCCCATGTTTGACGATGCGGTTCGTCTCGTCTTCGAGTTCGGCAAGGCCTCCACGTCCCTCCTTCAGCGGCGGCTGCGCATCGGCTACGGACGTGCCGCGCATTTGATCGATCTCATGGAGCGTGACGGCCTGGTCGGCGCTGCCGATGGTCCACGTCCCCGCGAACTCCTCAAAGCGCCCAACTGGCTCCATGAAATCGCGGTGGGCAACGAATAATCCGTGGCGTTTGATCCGCCGGAATCGCATGGAAAATGGCTGCAGTGCGACGGATTGCTGGCCTGAGCCGCTATACTAATCTGCGTGCTGAAAACGCTTACTCGGCCAGCGCAAATGGATTCTTCCGGGTTCTCTCCTGCCGCGAGTTTTTCCGGCGCGAAGCGAGACTCTTTGCGAGGATGCACTCCGCTTGACAAGTGTCCGAGTAAAGCAATTTACTTGAGGGCGAACGTCTAACAGCTTTGCGGACGCCTTCTCGCCGTTTCGGGTGATGCCCATGTTCGGATTCGCTCCCGCCGCTTTCGCCGATAGCTTTTTCGGCTCTTGGCCAGCTTTGCTTGCACTGAGTACCGAGCCGCTCGCGCATCTCCGCACGCTCGATATTCTTGTCATCGCGTTTTACTTCGCCATGGTGCTATGGATTGGCTTTTACTTGAAGGGCCGCTCTAACACCGGCGAAGAGTTTTTCATGGCCGGCCGCCAAATGACCGCGTGGATTGCGGGGCTGAGCTTTGTCAGCGCGAATCTGGGCTCGTTGGAGTTGATGGGCTGGGCCGGGTCCGCCTACCAATACGGCATTCTGGCCACGCACTGGTACTGGATCGGTGCCATTCCCGCCATGCTCTTCCTCGGCTTGGTCATGATGCCCTTCTACTACGTGTGCAAAACCCATTCTGTACCCGGCTATCTCGACTTGCGCTACGGCGGCGGGGCCAGGAGCGTCGCCGCCATCTCCTTCGCCGCCGAGATGATCCTCATGAGCGGCGTGAACATGTTTGCCATGGCCGTTGTCATGAAGGTCGTCCTTGGTTGGGATATCACCTTCAGCATCTTCGTCTCCTCGATCGCGGTTGCCATCTACGTGGGCCTCGGCGGCCTGCGCTCGGCCATCTTCAATGAGGTTCTGCAATTCGTCCTCATTTGGGGCGGCGCGCTTCTGGTGCCCATCCTCGGCCTGATTCAGACCGGCGGCGTCGCTGGCCTGAAGAGACAGATCATGGTCAACATGCAGTCGATGACCGGCGTGCGTAGTGACAGCTACTTCCACCTGTGGCGCGACACGGGCAGCTTTGCCGCCAATCCTATGGGCGTTCACTGGACCGGCATCGTCTTTGGCCTCGGCTTTGTGATCAGCTTCGGCTATTGGACCACTGACTTCCTCGTCGTCCAGCGCGTGCTCGCCGCCCATAACCTGCGCGCTGCGCGCATGGCGCCAATCATCGGGTCGTTCTTCAAAATGGCCGTTCCGTTTATCGTCATCCTGCCTGGTCTGCTCGGCCTGGTCCTGTTGCAGAATCCCGATGGTAGCCGCCGGCAGCTTGTCGGCGAAGATGTCGTCGCAGCCTGCGCTGTTTCCTCTTCATCCGGACAGGTCGAAGATGCGTCGTCTTGCTCTGCGGCAATGGCCAAGACCACCCTGCCCGCCGACTTCCAGCAGAAAGTCCTCACTGGGGCTCCCGGCTCGGAACTGCACAGCTACAACCAGGCCCTGCCTCTGATGATGGTCCGCTATCTCGGGCCCGGTCTTCTCGGTCTCGGCATCACCGCTCTTATCGCCGGATTCATGAGCGGGATGGCCGGCAACGTCAGCGCCTTCTCCACCGTTTGGACCTACGACATCTACAAGCCGCTCATCAACAAGAGAGGCTCCGATAGCCACTATGTGCTGGTAGGGCGTCTCTCCATCCTGATTGGCGTTGCAGTCTCCATTGGCGCGGCCTACCTGGTGATGCACGCGCACGGCATTATGGACTATGTGCAGGCGCTTTTCAGCATCTTCGTCGCCCCGCTGCTGGCCACCATTCTTTTCGGCATGTTCTGGAAGCGCGCTACAAAGCTGGCAGGCTTTCTGGGCCTGTTGCTCGGCATAGTGTTCTCAGCCAGTCTGTTCATGTGGGTCAAGCTCGATCCCGCCGCATTGGCCAACGTTGCGCTTTCGCCCGACGCCAAACCGATGGCCGAGAATGTCTTTCGCGCGCTTTGGGCGTTTCTCTTTACCGCCATCGTTATTGTCCTCGTGAGCCTGCTCACGAGGCCGCGGCCAGTGGCGGAATTGGACGGTCTTGTTTATGGCGCTACTAAACTGCCGGAAGAAGGGCCGGTGCCGTTCTACAAAAAGGAATGGGTGTGGGCGAGCCTTGTGGTGATCATCTTCGCCGGGCTCAACGTCATATTCTGGTAGCGGACGGAAACTCGTCACAGCGCAGAAGACTCGCACAGTTAAGGAGCGGAAAGGGATAAAAGAGTTATGCACGGTTCAGGAATTCCGATCTGGTTTTTCATTGGCGTACTGCTTGTCGTATACGGCGCCATGATCCTCGGCTACGGTATTTTTGAGTGGACGACGGGAAGTTACGCGCCGGGCGTACAGTTGACTAACCTGCACACGCCGGTTTGGTGGGGTGGCCTCTTGGCGGCGCTCGGCTTTTTCTACGTCGTCAAGTTTCGTCCCGGCAATTCGAGCAAGTAGGCAACTTTCGCAATCGTCTGGTTTTTTCGCAGAAATAACGGTTAAAGGAGCACGAAAATGGCAGCGCAACGCAAAATGACTTTTGGAATCGTAGTGGGTAATCGCGGCTTTTTCCCTGGCCATCTGGCCAAGACGGGCCGGGAAGAGATTATAGCCGTTTTAGAGGCGGTGGGCGCTCAGGCCATCGTGCTGAGTCCGGAGGAGTCGAGACATGGTGCGGTCGAGACCTACGCCGAATCGCAGCGATGCGCTGAGCTCTTCAAGAAACACGCGGAGGAGATCGATGGCATCATCGTCACTCTGCCCAACTTCGGCGAAGAACGCGGCATCGTCGATGCCATCCGGCTCTCCGGTCTGAAGGTTCCGGTGCTCGTTCAGGCCACACCCGACCGCTCAGACAACATGACCATCGCCGTGCGGCGCGACAGCTTCTGCGGCAAGATGAGTGCGTGCAATAACATGATGCAGTACGGCATTAACTATTCGCTCACCACGCTGCACACTGAGGCCGTGACCTCGCCCGAATTCAAGGCTGACCTTGAATGGTTCTCGCAAGTCTGCCGCATCGTGAAGGGTCTCAAGAACTTGAAGATCGGCACCATCGGCGCGCGCCCGGCGGCCTTCAACACCGTGCGCTACTCCGAGCGAATCCTCGAAACTTCCGGCATCTCCATCGAACCCATCGATCTCTCCGAAATCTTCGGTCGTATCAATCGGATGAAAGACAACGACGACGCGGCTCAAACCAAGCTCGCTGCCATCAAGAAGTATGTGACCACTGCGGGCATTCCCGAAGCGGCGCTGCTTAAGATGGCCAAGTTGGGCGCGGTCGTCGACGGCTGGATGAAGCAGACCAACTGCACCATCAGTGCCGTGCAGTGTTGGACTTCGATGGAAGAGTTCCTTGGCGTTGTGCCCTGCACCATCATGAGCATGATGTCGAACGAACTCATCCCCTCCGCCTGCGAGGTCGACGTCCCCGGCACGCTCAGCATGTACATGCTGGCGCTGGCCAGTGGCACGCCTTCGGCGCTGCTCGACTGGAACAACAACTACGGCAGCGATCCCAACAAGTGCGTCTGCTTCCACTGCTCCAACCTGCCCAAGCACTTCTTCAGGGAAGTGAAGATGGACTTCCAGCAGATCATCGCCGGCACCGTGGGCAAAGAAAACACCTACGGCACATGCGAGGGAGTCATCAAGCCCGGCGCCATGTGCTTTGCGCGCTACTCCACCGACGACCGGCGTGGCGTCATCCGTGGCTACACGGGCGCCGGCCGCTTCACCGACGACCCGCTCGAGACCTTCGGCGGCGCCGGCGTGGCCGAGATTCCGCAGTTGCAGAAGCTGCTCAAGTACATCTGCCGCGAGGGATTCGAGCACCACGTCGCCGCGAACTTCAGCGACGTGTCGAAGTCCATTCACGAAGCCGCGCGGTACCTCGGCTGGGAAAGCCACTATCACCCCGCTCTCGAAGAATAGGCGAATCAGGGACCGCGAACCTGTCAAATTGAAAAAGGCCCCGCGAGGGGCCTTTTCGTTGACTCCAAAACTCTGACGCGGAAGCCTATGTTCGCTCCTCGCCCTCAACCGGCTCCAGAGTCAGGCGCGCCGTCAGAACCACAAGCGCAGCCCACAACGCGTCGGCGCCGAGCAGGTGCGCAATCTGCAGCCATACCGGGGCGAGAAATGCCACATCGAGAATACCCAGCGCATACTGGGCCGCTAAAAGAATCAGAACGAGCGCGGAGAGCCCGCGGTTGTCCCAATGCGTTGACCGCTGCGCGGCGCGAACCAGCAGCCAGATGAGGAATATGCTGGCCACAAACGCGACCGTGGGATGCGTCCAGCGCCAGCGCACCAGCCATCCGCTCGTCGCCGAGAAATCCTGCGCCAGCGCCGCGCCCAACGAGCTTTCCGGGTAAAGTGTGTCACCCAGCGCAGCCAGAGATCCAGTCACGCCAACGATCAGCACGACGATGATCGAAGCGACGGCGCCGAACGGCGCTGCAATGCGGATTTTTCCGCGTAGGTATCCTGTTCGGCGGCTGAGCAGGTGCGCTGTGAGGGTGAGCGCAGCCAGCAGGAGCAGCGTGTTGGTGAGGTGCAACGCCAGGTACGGCGCGCGCAGGGGCGACCGGCTTTGCGCGGTCAGTCCGAGCTTGACCAGGAATGCTCCCAAGGCCGCTTCAATCACCGTGAAACCGACAGCAGCGACCACCGCGACGCGCGCCAGATGACCGCGCACCGTGCGCGCAAACGTCCACCAAAGGAGTGCCACGACTGAAAAAAACGAAAGCCCGCTCGTGATGCGATGCGTGAACTCGATCATCGTGTCGATTCGCGCAGAATGCTGAATCACCGTGCCGTTGCACAGTGGCCAGTGGTCGCCGCAACCGGCTCCCGAGCCCGTGGCGCGCACCAGCCCGCCCCACAAAATCACGGCGATAAAGTAAGCCAGCACGCCCCACGCAAATCGCCGCAATGCGAGCGAGGGAAGACGATCAGTTTGCGCCGGTGCGGCAGCGATGGCCATAGATGACTCCGAATCGAACCCACCAGTTTAGAACAAACTCGTCTCGGGACGTTCGGCCGGCATAATGCGGTCTTCAAAGATGCCGCACGCTTCAGGATTTTACTCGTTCAGCAGTCTCACCACGTGATTCACAATCATCAGGTCTTCGAGTGGCGGGATCACGCGCACCGTCACAGGCGACGCTTCCGCGGAGATCACCGCCGCGCTGCGCACATTGTTTCGCTTTGCGTCCAGCACGATTCCCAAAGCGCCAAGTCCTGCACAAATCTCCGCGCGCGATGCAATGTCGTTTTCGCCGATGCCGCCGGTAAAAACAAACATGTCGAGGCCATTCAGCTCCGCCACATAACTCCCGATCCATCGCGCGATCGTCCAGCAGAACTTGTCCACCGCCAACCGCGCCTTCGTATTGCCGGCCTCGATCGCCTCCCGCAGATCGCGCATGTCGTTCGAGAGCTCGCTCACGCCAAGCAACCCAGACTTCTTGCTCACCACCGTCTCAAGCTTATCGGCCGCTTCCGCTGCATCTGGCGTGGTCTCAGCAATCTTCTTCAGGATGAAAATCAGAACGCCAGGGTCGATGTCGCCAGTGCGCGAGCCGCTGATAAGGCCGCCCGATGGCGTCAGGCCCATTGACGTGTCGAGGCACCGGCCGTTGCGGATTGCAGAGATCGACGCGCCGTTCCCGAGGTGCGCAACGATCAACTTCTCCGGAACGTTGGGCTGCAACTGATAGATGATCGACTCGTATGAGATGCCGTGATACCCGTAGCGCCGCACGCCCATGGCAACGTACTCCGCGGGAATGGGCATGTGCGTCGAAACCTCCGGCAGCGTGCGGTGAAAATACGTGTCGAGCACCGCAAAGTTCGGAATGCCCGGAAACAGCCGCAGCGCCTCGCGCATGATGTAAACGGCGATCGGCGTGTGCAACGGCGCGAGAGCCGCGTAGCTTTCAATCTCGTCGATCAGTGCAGGCGTGATGCGCTGGTTCTCGCGAACAGTCGGTCCCCCGCAGACCACGCGGTGTCCGATGGCCGCCGGGGCAGGGACCTCGCCCGATTTGAGCGCATCGGCTACCAGCTTGAAGGCAACCGCGCGGCTGGGCACTGCCGGTGTTTGATCCACCAGCTTCTTATCCGACGCGTCTTTGATCCAGAACTTCCCCAGATCGGTGCCAATGCCGTCGACCGCGCCTTCAAGGAGCCGCGCCCGCTCGCCGTTGCCGGCTTCATACAACGAAAACTTGATCGAAGAAGAACCGCTGTTCAAGACCAGAATCGGCAATGAGGGCATGGAGCAGAAACCTTTCAGGAAATTTCGTCAGCGAATCAGCAGGGCTGCGAAGGAATGGCCACCGTTGCCCCGCGCCGATCCTTCGCCTCTTAAAGATCACCGGCGGTCTCGGGCACGCATCAAGTTGAAGAGATCGTCATTGCAGAGACCGTCACGAAACCCGGTGAATCGCCTGTGATCAAGCCTATCAGCCGCTTCGAATGTCGAAGGGTGACTCATGTCACACTGCAACACTTCGCCCTCCTGGAGCGTGTTTCAAAATCGGTTTTGTAACAAGGGCACGGCTTTAGCCGGGCCGAAAAACGCAGGAAAAACAAGGGGCTTTAGCCCCTGCGGAATCACAACAGGGATCTACCCAACCAATTTTGAAACACGCTCTAGAAGAAACGCTTCAGCTTGAGAATCTGCGATTCGAATCCGTACCAAAGCGCCGTGGCTACTAGCGTGGCCATGACGAGACGAAAAGCCACAACCGCAAGATTTCCGGCGATGCCGTACGAATCCATGCGCACATCGAACCAGCCGAAGTAGATGAAGACGGAAATGTGCGTCATATAAAGGCCGTAGCTGATGCGGCCATAAAACGCCAGCGGTCCGCGCCGCAACGTCGCGTTAAGCGGATTGCGCGCGCCGGTTGATGCGATCGCCGCAAGCGCCGCGCCGGCAAAGCCAACCGCCAGCGCGGAGTCGAGATATGCTGTTCCGCCGGCAATGGTCGCCGCCGCTGCGATGCCCAGTACAAACGCAGCGAGGCCGATCGCAAGCCATGCCCGGCGGCTCAGTTTCAAAGTGTAAAACCCGAGCGCCAGCAGACTGCCCAGTGCGATCCCATCCAAATGGATCAGTGTGTTGGTGGGCGTCATCCAATGCAGATTCGCATGACGCAGCACAGGCGATGCGACGAGCGCAGCTACCAGCACTATGGCCAGCATCCAGGGCTGGCGGAGCACGCGCACCACCGGCGCCCACACAAAGTAGTATTGCTCTTCGATCGCCAGCGCCCATGTGGGTCCGAGCGCTGGCGGCAAAGCCAGGTGAAACAGGTTTTGCACGCAGAAGATGTAGGCCAACCACGGTGCAGTCCTGATCGCGTCCCACACGCTGGGGCCAATGAACCATGGCGCGTTCAGGTAAACAACCGCCAGGACAAGCAAATACACCGGCCACACGCGCAGCGCCCTGCGCCCATGAAAATTATGCAGGTAATGCGGCTTGTCCCGCGTTCCCAGCAGAATGCATGTGATCAGGAAACCGCTGAGAACAAAAAAGAGGATGACTCCCGCCCATCCCCATAAGCTGGCGGAATAAATCCACGTTCCTTTGAGGCGCGGTTGGCAGTGATAGAGAACAACCGCCAGAATCGCCAGGCCGCGCAACCCGTCAAGTTCAGGCAGGTAGGAGGGAAGCCAGGTTGGACGTTGCATGGGCAAAGTATTTCGCCGCATTCAGAGCGAATTCATCCCGCCGCCAACTGCCGCGCCCGCTCAGTGGCCCGCATCACCGCCTTAATCAGAGTCACGCGCAAGCCGCCTTCCTCCAATTCCAGGATGCCGTCAATCGTGCATCCCGCGGGCGTGGTCACAGCGTCTTTGAGCAGCGCCGGGTGGTAGCCGGTCTCGAGCACCATCTTCGCCGCACCGTAGGCCGTTTGCGCCGCCAATTGCGTGGCAATGTCCCGCGGCAGGCCCACTTTCACGCCGGCTTCTGCCAGAGCTTCGATGATGATGTAAAGATACGCCGGGCCGGATCCCGATAGGCCGGTCACAGCATCCATGTGCTTCTCATCCACGAGTACGGTGCGGCCCACGGTCTCAAACAGGCGCTGCGCCAATTCCATCTGCTGTTTTGACACGAAGCGACCGCGGCACAAGGCAGCCATACCGGCGCCCAGCGCCGAGGGAGTGTTCGGCATGGCGCGCACCACGGCAATCTCCATGCCCGCTGCATCCTCGATGGCGCGCGTTTTTACTGACGCGGCGAAAGAGACCAGCGTTTTGGCCGCCGTAAGCGCGGGCTTGATCTCCGCAATCAGATCCGGAACCTGGAACGGCTTCACCCCAACCAGAATCAGATCCGACTGGCGCACTGCTTCAAGGTTATTGGTGCTTACGTCCACGCCCCATTGCGTGCTTAGCGCAAGCGCACGCTCGGCGTGCCCCACGGTGGCGTGAATCTTATCGGCGGCAAACAGGTTCTCTTTCAAGAATGCCTGCAACAGGATGCCGCCCATCTTGCCGGCGCCCAGAACCGCCACGCGGACCTGGGGCAGCTGCGCAGGAGTTTGCGGTGCCTCGACGGCGATCTCGGCCATACTCTCTTTTCCCTTCATGCAGGATGAATCTGGCGCCTTCAAAGCTTGAAGCGACCAGTGCGGTCTACAACTCCCAAGGATACTCGCATCAGGCGCATGCATCCTTGTCCTGTCACCGGAATCGATACTCCACGTCCACGGCAGCCCGATTCCCGGAATTCAGTGGCACTGTGCCATTGCCTGTCGCTGACGGTAGTTGGACCTGCAACTTGTTCGCCTACTGGCTTAGCATTGCTTCATTGTTCAGGAAATCCTTGAGCACATCCGCCATCTTTGTGTTGCGATCGTCTGCTGACCAACTGCTATCCCAAATCACGTAACCGCCGGGCAGCGACAGAAATCTCTGGCCGCCAACCACCGCCGAGACCGCCGTTACCACCCAGGCGTCGGACTCAAGCAAGTAGGCCGGCGCGGCTTCATTTCCCGGCGCCGGATTGCGCAACTCGGACACGTGCTCCCCCATGTGAATCACGGCCCGCGCCAGCGCAGGGCCCTGCAGCCGATCCGAGTTGAACGTGCAATTGAAGAGCACGCCGTCCAGGGAGTCCTTGGTGCCCAAATTCTCATCATTCGGCGAAGCTTCGTTTGCCGCTCCATAGGCCACGGAGACGCCCGTCGAACGGTCACCGGCCTTTCCGTAGACCGCGGCGGCCTTTTCTGCAGCGTCTTTGGGAGGGCCAGCGGCCAGCGCGTCAGCGCTTTTTTGCGCCGCGGCAATTGCACCATGCAGGTCGATATCGCTCCCCCCTCCCACTCCCATGCAACCCCCGGTGCCGCAGCCAGCGCCGGAGCCATACATATCGGCGTTGATCGCCCCACCCCCTCCCGCTTCATTGCCTTTGGTCTCGTCGTCGTTTTTTGAATAATCGATCTCCTTCGGCGTCACGTCTGAAACCGATTCGAGAACCAGGCGCGCAGGATAGGCATTCATGTTCCCGAAACCGCCAAAGCCCACAATCTTGCCCGAGGCGTCGCGTTGCAGTGTCGCATCGGCCACGCTATCCATCCTGCCCACCAGCGTCGCTGTTACCTCATAGCGCGTGCACCCCAGGCACATGTCCGCGCCCTTCTCGTGCTTTTGCGCCAAAAGTGAATCGAACTGCTTGAAGTCCTTGCTCTTGTCCAGCGTTACCGGCGTGCGCGCCGAAGGCGTGAACTTTCCGGTGAAGCTCTTTGCGGGCTGGATCACCAGCATGGCCGCGGGACCCGCTTTCCCCTTCGTTCCTGGCGGATAGGCAAGCCAGATCGCGTTTACGGGATATCCGCAATTGGGATCCGTCGCGTCCTTGATCACAAACTCGTCAAATCCGGCTACCACCGTGCCTTTGATCCGCACAATCTTGCCGTTGAATACCTCCGGCTTCTTCACCACATCGCAAACCGTCGTATCCACGGGCGCTGCAGCCTGCGCATACAGGTCGCAACCGAATCCAAATGAAATCATGCAAGCCAGAATCAAGCCCCTCTTCATAGACCCTCTCCATCCGCTGCAACCCGCATAGGCGCCGAATATTCATAGCGGGATGAGCCGCCTTAAGCGCGAACTCGAAAGAATATCACGGCAGGACTTTCCTTTCCTTAGTGCAGGTGTGCAAGGAAATTCACGCATCTGGTTCTACGGGTCAACGTGCTGGGTGCATCTCTCGACGAGTCCGCATAAACTTGCGGGGAGATGCGCAAGGAGATGCGCAAAAAGCTACACGCAAGCGCGCAAAGTGGGACGCATAACTTGTTCGTACTCCGCTTATATGGGCAGGTTTGGTCGCATTCTGTCCGTGTGGAAGGCGAGATTCTGCAAAATATCTTCCCTTATAAGCATAGATTTTCGGGTCACCGAAGATTTTTGCAAAATTTCTACGCCTATAAGGGTAGAAACGAGATGCGAAATATGTGCCTATAAGTGGAGAAATGAGGCGCGATTTGTCCGGCTGGAGGCGGTCATTTTTGCGCGGCGGTCAAGGCTGGCTTTTGGGCTGCAATCCAGGCGTCGATGCGGTGCTCGAGGACGTCGAGGGGCAGGGCGCCGGCGTCGATAACCTGGTCGTGGAAGGCGCGAATGTCGAACTTGTCTCCCAGAGCCTTTTGCGCGCGGTCACGGAGCTCTAAAATCTTGAGCTGGCCGATCTTGTAGGCCAGCGCCTGGCTGGGCCAGGCAATGTAGCGGTCGACCTCGGCCTGCATGCTCGGCTCATCAATAGCGGAGTGGTCGCGGAAGTACTGGACCATCTGGTCGCGGGTCCAGCCCTCGGAGTGGACGCCGGTGTCGACGACGAGGCGGATGGCGCGCCAGGTTTCGTTCTCCAGGCGGCCATAGTCGGAATAAGGGTCCTGATACAAGCCGATGTCCTTGCCTAAATGCTCGGAGTAGAAGGCCCATCCCTCGGTATAAGCCGTGTATTGCTCGAATTTGCGGAATTCAGGAACCCCTTGCAACTCCTGCGCAATCGAGATCTGCAGGTGATGGCCGGGGATGCCTTCGTGGTAGGCGATCGACTCCACGCTGTAGAGGTTGCGGTCGGTAGCATCGTAGGTGTCGATAAACAAACGGCCGGGGCGGGAGCCGTCGGGCGTGCCGGACTCGTAGTAAGCCGGAGGCGAGGTCTTCGCAGCGTAATCGGGAACCGTGGTCACTTCAAAAGGCGCTTTGGGCAGCGTGCCAAAGAGCTGCGGCAGCCGGGCCTGCATGGGGCCGAGGTAGCTTTTATAGGCCGCAACGAGCGCGTCGGCGGAGGCTGGGTGCTGTTTGGGATTGGTCTTGAGGCTGGCACGGAAGCTGGCTAGATCCTTGAAACCAAGCTTCTGCGCGATGGCCAGCATCGCAGCCTCGTCCTTGCCCACCTCGTCGAGGCCGATCTGGTGAATCTCGGCGGCGGTCAGGTCGGTCGTGGTGGTGCGCTTGATGAGGAACTGGTAGTACTTCGCGCCATCGGGCAGGGCTGCAATTCCCGGCTGATCGCGGCCGGCGGGGATGTAGCTCACCTCAAGAAAGCGGGCGAAGCGCAGGTAGGCCGGGAACACCTCATTCGAAATCGCGTCGAGCATTTCGCCCTTGATGCGCGCCTGTTCTGAAGCCGAAATCGAAGCCGGGAAGTTCTTGAGAGGCATGGCCAGGGGCGAGTCCTCGGGCTTCTGGTTGGCCAGTTGCTTCACCTGCTCGAGGGCCTTTTCGAGGAGGAATTTGGGCGGCACGCGGTGATCTTCCATGCCGATCGACATATTCGTAGTGACCTGGTCGAAGGCGTGGGGAAGGGCGTGGAGGCGCGCGATCCAGTCGTCGTAGTCCTTTACGGTCGAAAAGGTGAGCTCGGCCACCAAACGCGGGTATCGGGCGTGGATGCCATCCATCTGGGTGAGGGGCATCTCCCACTCCTTGAACTCGGCAGCCTCCTGATCTTCTTCAAACTCGCGAATCAGCAGCTCCTGGCTGGCCTTCTCCTGATCCGTAAAACCAGTCGGGTCGATGGCGGCCAAGCGGAGCAGGAATCGCTGCTCCCGCGCCAGCGCGTCGTTGATGGCCGCGACGGAGTAGTCGCTGATCTGGTCGTTGTAGCGCAGATCGCCGATGGTGGAGGCGAACTCGGGATCGTGCTTGAGCCGATCTTCCCAGTAGTCGTGGAAGAGGTCGTTGAGGGCCTTGCGGCGGTCTTCGAGCGAAGCGGTGGGGAGGGAGGCGGGAGCGGCAGGCTGGCCAGCGGCGGGGGCCTGAGCGCGGAGCGCGGGCGCAAGCGAGAACAGCAAGAGGGAGGAAATAGCGAATGTACGGAAGCCAAGTTGTTTCAATGGGAGTCCTTTACGGCGGTTCTCCAATAACTGTCGAGTCTTGAGGGGCGTGCGAGGTGGCATTTTCTCGAGGAAAATGCCACTCAAGATTCCAGGCTCTGCTCTACACCAATTGGAGAACCGCTTTAGCCCGCATTTCTCACAGGTTCATTGCTGATTGCGGTGACGATAGACAGGAAAAGTGTTGGAAAGGCCGTCATTTCATGGCATAACTGCGTTGTCGAAGCGTAGTTGTAGCCGTGCGGAGGCGGC
>JBEKSA010000048.1:0-20154 GCA_049517515.1 Occallatibacter sp. | reverse complement strand
AAAGCTCCGAAATGGTCTGCACATCGCGCTCATACTCAAAGACAAAGCGCAGCTTCTCCTCCATCGCACTGCTCACTCTCCAGCCCATCTCGACGTTGTAAACGCCGATGGACTTGTGCAGTGTCAGATATGTCCCCGGTTCAATCTGTCAGGTATGTCCCCGGTCCGTACCACCACTGTTTTTACCCCACCCCCCTATGCCCTTTTGTGAAACTGTGAAACCGTGAAACTGTGGAGCCAGCCGAATCAACAACTTGCAGCCACAGTTTCACAGCTTCACAGTCTCGCAGTTCGGTTTTTGTCGCTCTTCATTACAGTTTCGTTTTTTATCGTTCTTGATTTTGAGTTCTCGCATCAACTCGCTGCCAATTACGGGTTGGCGAAATTGACCTCATTTCCACGCTCTTCTATACTTTCCTTGTGCATTGTGTGTGTCCATGCTGTTGTTGTCGCTCCTTTCGGGCTTGTCCCGTGGAGTTGAGCGCCGTGGCAGGAACACAGTTCTCCAACTGATTCTTCAGGCTTCTCAATCCTATCGGGATAAGCGTTAAAGATGGCCAGGCGCGAGTTCGCACCTGATCCATACTTTGCATCAGCGCAGTGCCAGTGGCCTCAACCTCATGAATAAAGAGCGGCGATTATCGATGCGAACAGAATGCGCGGAGGTTGAACTCGGCTTATCGGTGACTGCGCGGATCGGCGAGACTCCGCTCCTTCGACTGGGCAACGCCGTTCGCGGACTTGAGGGAGTCGCGTTGCTGGCCAAGGCCGAATGGCTGAATCCGGGCGGCAGCGTAAAGGATCGTGCCGCGTGGGCGATGGTCCGCGAGGCGCAGGCGCAGGGAAGACTAGGACCGGACAAGACACTGCTGGATGCAACCAGCGGCAATACTGGGATTGCGCTTGCCATGTTGGGTGCGGCGCATGGGTTTCCTGCGCGGCTGGTAATGCCCTCCAACGTCTCTCCGGAGCGAAAGCGCACCCTCAAGGCCTACGGAGCGCAGGTGGACTGGACCGATCCCGGCCAGGGTTCCGATGGAGCAATTCGCCGCGCACGCGAGTTGGCCGGCAACGACCCGCAGCGCTTTTGCTATGTGGATCAATACTCGAACGACGCCAACTGGAAGGCTCACTATAAAGGCACAGGGTCTGAGATTTGGCGCCAGACCGAAGGCCGCGTGACTCATTTTGTTGCGGGCCTGGGGACCAGCGGCACTTTCGTGGGTACCAGTCGAAGGCTCAAGGAACTGAATCCAACCGTTCAGTGCATCAGCTTTCAACCGGATTCACCCTTTCACGGACTCGAAGGACTGAAGCATATGGCTACATCGATTGTGCCGGCTATCTACGATCCACATCTTGCTGATCGCCAATTGGCGGTGGAAACCGAAGCCGCATACGCAATGGCGAAGCAGCTTGCCCGCGAGGAGGGCCTGCTGGTGGGCATCTCCTCCGCGGCAGCGGTTGTCGCCTGCATTGAGATTGCCCGCGAAGAGGCCGCAAGCGGACGCGACGCGGTGATCGTAACGGTACTTCCGGATTCAGCAGACAGGTATCTGAGTGAGCGGTTCTGGGAGGAGCATTGAGCGAACTGCGGCTGAGCAGGGCGGTTTACGATGCGATGCGGGCACACGGCGAGGAAACTTATCCGTACGAATGTTGCGGCGCATTGCTGGGACGCTCGACGCCTGACGGTTGGTGGATCGAAGCTTCGATCAGGGCGGGCAATACGCGGACCGACTCGGCGCACAACCGGTATGAAATCTCCCCGGGAGAACTGGTGAAGATCGAGCGAGAATCCCGGTGCCAGGGGCTGAGCATAGCCGGGTTTTATCACTCTCATCCGGACCATCCCGCGCAATGGTCGCAGACCGACCTTGCCGAGGCTCACTGGCTGGGCTGCTCTTACGTCATTACTGCGGTGGCGAACGGCAAAGCTGCAACAACCAACTCGTTTCGGCTGGCAGGAGATACCGAGGAGAACAAGCGATTTGAGGCGGAACCTATCGCAGTGCAGGATTCGGCGAGCCAGCCAGGCGCCGATGAGAATTGCAACTGAGTCAGAAAACGTTTGAGAGAGGAATTGAAGAGAATGACCATTTTCATCCCCACGCCCCTGCGCGCCTATGCGGCGGGCAAGGATGCTGTAGAAGTGAATGCCGCAACCATTGCCGGCGCCCTCGATGAACTTACTCTGGAGTATCCCGACCTGCGCAAGCATTTGTTCACCAACGAAGGCAAGGTGCGCGCCTTTGTGAACATTTACTTGAATGACGAAGATGTGCGGTACATGCCGGCGAAGGAGGCCACGGAGGTTTCGCCCACCGACACACTCTCCATCATTCCCTCCATTGCCGGAGGGTGCCAGCCACGTCAATGGACGCAAAGCCGGCGCCGAATCGCTGTGGCGGAGTGAGTCATCTCTATGAATGAGGGATTATGATTACAGCCACCTTGCGAATCGAACTGCCGGAACTGACTCAGGACGATCTCTCCCGCTATTCGCGCCACCTGATTCTTCCGGAGGTCGGTGTAGAAGGCCAGCGTAAGCTAAAGGCCGCAAGCGTGCTTTGCGTGGGGACCGGCGGGCTTGGCTCGCCGCTTGCACTCTACCTGACAGCAGCCGGTGTGGGCACTCTGGGCCTTGTGGACTTCGACGTTGTAGACGCCAGCAATCTGCAGCGCCAGATCATTCACTCGACCGCGGATATCGGTCGTAGTAAGCTCGATTCGGCGGAGGAAAAGCTCAAGGCTCTCAATCCTGAGCTCAAAGTTCAGAAGCACAACACGCTGCTATCGAGCGCAAACGCCCTCGATATCCTCAAAGACTACGATGTCGTTGCCGACGGCACCGATAACTTTCCCACGCGCTATCTGGTCAATGATGCATGCGTGCTCCTGGGCAAGCCGAATGCGTATGGATCGATTTTCCGTTTTGAGGGCCAGGCCAGCGTCTTCGCCACAAAGGATGGCCCCTGCTACCGCTGCCTTTATCCTGAGCCGCCACCGCCGGGCCTCGTTCCCAGTTGCGCCGAAGGCGGCGTTCTCGGCATTCTGCCCGGACTCATTGGCGTGATTCAGGCGACCGAAGCAATCAAGCTCATCCTAGGAATTGGCGAACCGCTGATTGGCCGCTTGCTCCTCGTGGACGCGCTCAAGATGCGCTTTCGCGAGCTGAAGCTTTGCAAGAATCCTGAGTGCCCAGTGTGCGGAGCTCACCCGACGGTCACTCAACTGATTGACTATCAACAGTTCTGCGGTCTCGAAGCCGCGAGTGACGTGCAAAAGGCGGTGAAGAACGGAATCCCACAACTGAGCGCGAAGGATCTCAAGAGGCGCATGGATGCCGGTGAAAACCTCTTCATTCTCGATGTCCGCGAACCGTTCGAATACAAAATCGCAAATATCGGCGGCAAGTTGATTCCGCAGAACGAGGTTCCGCAGCGGCTTGCGGAGATCGACCGCGACCGCGAGATTATCGTGCAGTGCAAGTCCGGCGGCCGCAGCCAGCGTATTGCGGAGTTTCTCAAACAGTCGGGTTTTCCAAACGTGGCCAATCTGGCCGGCGGCATTCTAGCTTGGTCCGACGAAGTTGATCCCACGGTGCCAAAATACTGACCGCCTGACACTCAGTGCTTCAATTTTTTGCTGACTCGCTTGGGAAGGAGGCAAATCCGCGTGCAAGCCTGGCTCTACAGGGAGTGGCCCTGGTATGTTGCAGGTCCTCTGATTGGATTGTTCGTTCCCGCATTGTTGCTCGTCGGCAACAAGGTCTTCGGCATCTCTGGCAACTTGAGTCACCTCTGCGCAGCAATTGCTCCAGGGAAACTGGAATTCTTCCGCTATGACTGGCGCAAGGTTGGGCTGTGGAATCTCGTGTTCCTGGCCGGAGTGCTGATCGGAGGCTTCCTCGCTTTCCATGGAGGGCCGCCGCAGACCGTCGCCATCTCCGCGGAAACCAGGGCTGCGCTGGCGCGGCTGGGAATTCACGATTTTTCCGGAGTGGCGCCGCATGAGCTCTTCTCCTGGCACGCCCTGCTCACCCTGCGCGGCTTTGTGTTGGTGGTCGTCGGCGGGTTCCTGGTGGGCTTCGGCACAGCTTACGCCGCGGGCTGCACCTCCGGCCACGCCATCAGCGGCCTGGCCAACTTTGAGCTGCCATCGCTGATCGCCGTCTTCGGATTCTTTGCCGGCGGCTTGGCCGCCACGTACTTCATTTTGCCGTTTGTGCTGGGAGGACTATGACCACGCCATCCACTTCTGCATTCGACGGCTGTGGCGCGGGCAGCTCCGAACCGCAAGCGACCAGGCCGGCATTTCTGGCCGTCTACCTGCTGCTGGGCATCGCATTCGGATTTGTTTTGAGCCGGTCTGAAGTCATCTCCTGGTTCCGCATTCAGGAGATGTTCCGTTTTCAGTCGTTCCGCATGTATGGCATCATCGGCTCCGCGGTGGTCACTGCGGCCGTATCGTTGACGTTGATTAAACGGTCTGGAATAAAGTCCGTCGCGGGTGAGCGCATTTCAATCCCAGCCAAACCATTAGGCAGTGGCATACGCTACGCAGCCGGCGGCACGATCTTTGGGCTGGGCTGGGCTATGACCGGAGCATGCCCCGGACCGCTATTCGCGCTCATCGGCAACGGCGTCACCGTAATGATTGCGGCTGTCGTAAGCGCACTTGTGGGTACCTGGGCCTACGGATGGCTGCGGCCGAGACTTCCGCATTAGCCTGCGACTGGTTTTCAGCTCGTAAAGGGTACGGTTCAACGTCTCCATGTTGTGAATCACAGACACTACACTGGAACTCCACCAATGTGAATGAGCAAGCTCCCTGGGCTGTTTTGGCGGAGTACTCGCGCAGCCTTCCTTTGTGTCCGCAATCGGCAAGCAACGCTGGCTGAGCACAAAGCTTTCCACAAGCCGACATAACGGAACCTATTTCCGATTTGTCAGTGATAGGATGGCAAAGCGGAGCGTCGGGCACAATGCAATACCTTGACTTCGAGACTCTCTTAATTAAGCCGTCCGGAGAAACATTAGTGGCCTATCCCCCGGGGACTAAGACACCGCAACCGTTTGCCTTCGTCTTGAACGTTTCAGGATTAGTGGACTGCGATTCGTTGGAGATCATCCCAGGTCAAATCCTGAGACGTGCCAACGAGGAGGAGATCAAATTCACAAAAGAGACCATCGCGTCGCTGCTTCCCAAGCACTCCAGTGGTAGTCTCTGGGAGACTCGTGGGCCGAAATCGGGCCTAAGCAGATTTGTGAAGCTTCCCAAAAGGTGGTGGCGTTATTTCGTAATTGAATTCAGCGGCGGAAACCAAGACGTTGAGTTCCTCGAGAGAGCACTCAGCGTTGCACCTTGCGGTCTTGAAGTTGGTTTCATCTTCTCAGTCGCTTCTTTTAAAGGCAGCAAATTGCCGGTTTGCATGTACCGCTTGCCCCGTCTGTTTCAGTCTTTGTCGGCGATGAGCTATGCGGCCGGAACTGTCAGCGGGCTCGCCAAGGCCGTAACCAAATCTGATGCGGAACAGGTGCGCAAGATCTATTCGAGGCTGGCAAAACATGACAACCGCATTCTGGACTTGGACAGGGTCTTTAAGCTTGTGTTTGAACTGATGGACCTGCCCCGCTTCTCACCGCTTCAGGTGCTCGGGTACTTCGCGGTCCTTGAGTCTATTTTGACTCATGCTCCAAATCCGGATGATCGATACGACGCCATCACCCGGCAAATCAAGCAGAAATTGGCCTTGCTGAACAAGAGGTGGAAGCCTCCACTAGATTACTCCGCGTTCTCTGGGCAATCGCACGATAAGGTTTGGTCGAAAATGTATGCGTATCGAAGCGCCATAGCACATGGGTCAGCACCGAACTTCGTTGGCGAACTATCGGCGCTGGGGAACGCAGAAAACGCGAACCTTCTCATCAGTGAGGCCGTAAGGAAGACAATTTGTCACGCGCTTGAGGAACCCCAACTCCTCGCGGACCTCAAGAAATGTTGATGAGGCGTGCTCAAGTCACGGTGGACAGTTTCGGCTTCAAAGCTGGAGCTTTCAACTCTGCGAGGACAACTCACCGCATTGACAGGGTCACGGCTTTACTGTTGGCTAACCGCAGACGAGCCGAATAGGTCTTTGCAGACGGCCTCCACGCCAGCTTCGGCGGCGACATCGTTGCCGAGAACCGGGACGTTGGCCAACATTTAAGAACTATCGGCTCGAATCAGCGCGTCGCGTCCCTGAGAATTTATCCCGCGGCCTTAGTTGATTTTGACACCACTCTTGTCAAGTGTTGTAAGGAACATAACCCCATATTCGATAACAACATTACGAAGTAACCGAGCATACTCCCGATCTGCCCCCAGTGGATGAACGCTGGTATCGCTGATAAGCGTGTAGAGCGTCGCTACGAATGCCTCGTGCTGCTTTGTGTAGAGGCCCTTTTGCCTTAAATAAAGTGTCGCGTCGCCCCATTTGTCTGAAACCGCGTCGCCAGAAGTAGTGGCAACTGATTTTGCGGATTCACGATGCAGATACTCAAGAAAACTGCGCAAATGCTCTAAGCAGTTCTTCAGTTCGAAAACAGTCGCCGTAGACGTGTAATCGCTCTCTGCAGCGTTCAGCGCGCCAAGCATACTGCCCGTAAAACCCAACTTTACTAGGAAACCCTCGACCTTCTTTTTGTCTGCCTCGATTTCTAAATTTGGGAGCTTTTGGAGAGCGCCCTTGAGATAGAAGAAGCGAGCCTTTCGACATTGCTCTATGATGGCCACGAGGTGAGACATTATTGCTTCAGCGGGTTCCGCGTAGCCTTCCTCGTAATCGGGATTTTCAATTAACCTTCCTCCCGATCTCTTTCTCTGCCACGTAAACTTGCCGATGGCGTTCGAAAGCTCGCCTAAGGCGTCCGACAATTCCACGAACTCGGCATCGCTAAACAGATTGAAATTGAGGGAAATCATTTCCTGCAATTCCATAAACATGATGACCATCCCGGTCGTCGGCCGCTGCACTTCACGCAGCGACTTGATAAGCGACGCTGTGTGGTTCGTTCGAACACAGAATTCAGCAACTAACGGGAGATAAGAGAAACAGTTCTTCCACGTGGGGAAACGAGCGTAAGTGCGAGCGGTCCATGCCGTGTCAAGGTCGGCAATCTTCTGCAGTAGGGTCAAGAAAAAGGCAGAGCGATCCGCCTCACTCAAATTCTGAAACAGGGTGACAAGAAGGCTATAATTCGAGCTCTCGAACTTGTAACGATTCGGGTTCTCGTAAACCGGCCGTCGCAGGGATTTTCGCTCGTTCTCTAACCCCGGGGCCGGGTCATACGCCTTCAGTAACGCCTCGACGCTTTTCTCTTCAAGTGCCTGCTTGACCCGCACCGAGGACGGTTCCCAACTGTCTTTATAGCCGACTGTCGGATAGATCTGTTCCTCTTCAAGGATCTGAAGCAATTTTTCCTTAGCTTCTTCCAGCTTCATATCCGGAGAATAGCACCAGAAGTGAAGCTCGTATCCCCTTTAATTTCAGGGGCGTGGCACGTGTCCGACAATTGACATGGTATTGCGCGGGAACTCCATAGATATGGATCACTCCCGAAAAACGCCCATATCGCCAGATAAGACCCCGCCGACCCGGCAATCCCCTCCCAGCCCACTTTCTCCGTAAACCGCTGAAAAAACAGCGCAGAAACTTTCCGCAAGTTTGCCGATAATTTCCCTCGTTTGGCGCACAATGGTCCCATGATCCGCCTCTACTCAAGAACTGACCAAACCAGAACCCCTCCCTCGGGCCCTCGTTCGCTTGGTCCTTCCTTTCTGCTCCCTCGCTCCCTCGTTCCCTTGTTCCCTTGTTCCCTCGGTCCCTGCTTTTCTGACCACGGTTCCCAGCCCACTGGATTTCCTGCCTTTCTAACCACTAACCACTACCCACTAACCACTGCTTTTTTACCCCACCCCCCATGCCCAAAGACCCCACCCCCCCATGCCTGCGGCACCCACCCCCCCTACCTGTTTTGTGAAACTGTGAAACTGTGAAACTGCGGAGCATTTAGAATCAATAGCTTGCGTCCACAGTTTCACAGTTTCACAGATTTGTTTTTGTCGCTTTCTGTTGCAGCTTCGTTTTTTGCTGCTCTTGTTTTGAGCTTTCGCCTCAGCTCGCTGCACGCGAGAATCTGCAGCGGTTCTTCAGCGGCGAGATCGCCGCTGCTTGATCGAGTTTGACCGTCTTCCCATTCCGTCACCTGGGTGAGCTCGACGCTTCGGAGCGGCATATCCACGGACTGACCTCCGCACAGCGCTCTAAAGCAGAGTGAACGCTACAGGTAAGCATTGTGACTGCATTATGATTGGCTGCAACGGGCCTGTAGCTCAACGGTTAGAGCAGGGGACTCATAATCTTAGACCGGCATATTAGCGCCACTTAGATGCACTTAGTTACTCAGAGAGTTACTCGACTTACACCTAAGCCGATCTAAGCCCATTTATGCGGGTGGTCGCTACATTATCCGCTACAGTCCCGCACGCGATCTGCGGATGGTCATTGCGAATAAGTCCGGGCGGAATCACGGGCCTCAAGCATGCTTAAAGTCGGCCAGGGCAGCCCCCTTCAAAGCCGGGGTGGGTCCGAAGTTGTATCAAGCCTCACAAATAGTTTTGACGCAAAAGGGTTTTCCGCTGAAAATGGGTTGAGCCTGCGTTTTTCGGCTCATCCTGCTTCACCATTTGCCCTGAGACGCGCCGCTGGCCTTGGGGTGATGGTCTAGCATGGCGAAATCGCAGGGCGGGGGATCACGCAGCGGACAAGCTGTGTTTTTCGGGAATTGCTGCATCGGGTTCGGTTCAAATCTCTGCGGTCTGTTGATGGGGGAAGGCGGGCTGTGATGAATGCAACCCGTCAGGACGGGAAGCGCGAGGAGCAGGGCGCGCAGTTTACGTTTCATGGTGATCTTAGTGGGGCATCTCTGGCATATCCATTCGCCGCAAGATGCCCACTCGCCAGCGGGCTTCGGGCTGGGCGAGATGCCGTTGCAACGTGTGATGCGAGCAGCCCAGTTGCCGCGCAATGGCAGTGGCGGTCAGGCCGTCCGCGAAAAGCGACTCGGCGCGAGATTTCATTCCGTCCAGTTTCCAGGTTCTGCGTTGGATGCGTGCGGATTCTTCCGCTGTTCGATGGCGGGCGCGGAAGGCGTGCTGATATTCGAGATTCTTCTTCCGGTTGTGCTCCACTGCGCAGCTCGTACACCGTTGCTGCCGGACGCCAGACGGCTCGTAGATCGCGCCACAGCCGATGCACGTCCGGCGCGGCTTGTCTGTCACCGGCGACCCCCGTACCAGCGATTCCCACTGCTCCACTCACTCGTGAGGTCGGCGAGTGCATTGTCTGACACAAACCCCCGTCTTTCCTGCCGGAGATACTGTTCAACGCGGTTCAACAGGGAGAACAGCGACTCACCCCCCCGAATGATAGTTTGCGATTCTTTAAAAAAGGCGTCCAGGGTGCTCTGGCTGATTTCTTCCTTTTCTTCCGCAACGGCCGCGGCGCGGCGCTCTAATTCCTGTTGCCGGGCGCGCATAGCCTTCGGCGCATGTTGTGCCGCGCGCATCTCTTCGAGCTTTGCTTCGGCTTCCGCGTGCTTTCCGGCAAGCCTCAACTGATCGGCTTCGTGCTGTGCTATGCGCGTCTTGCTTTCCAGCAAACCTTCGAGATTCCGCAGATCGTCTTCGATGGTGGCTGATTCTCGGGCAAGCGATTCTATCTCGCGGTCCAGGGGCGCGTTTTCGGCTGCAATCTGCCTCTCGCGCCGTTGGATGAGCAAATTGAATGCGGCTTCGAAAGTGCCAGTTATCTCTTCGGCACAATCCGCAACTTCCGTGTCCTGCTCTTGCGTCTGGTCCTGTTCAATCGATTCCTGCATTGTCGGTAGCCTTTCCGCGCCCGGTCACGGCGCCGCTGTCTCGCTGTAGGTTTGCGATGGTGGTTTGAATGCGCTGGAAAGCCTCCGTGTTCCCCGCTCTGAGTTCCAAATCGGCTTTCCGCCTCAATTTGAATATCTCGTTTTCGACATCGCGCAAGGATCCCATAATCATCGCTCCCTCGCGTGCGGCACCAGCCGGAGCAGAAACGGCCTGACTTCCGATTGGAAAAACCGTTCGGGCTGATTCGATTTAGCCATGCTGCTTGTGAGCGCCCGGAGTTGCCGCGCTGCACTCGGCTCTAAGAGTATCTCCTTCCCAAGCTCGCAATAATGGGATAGCGCCGCCGCCGCGCTTGCCGGGCCGCGCTGCTGGAATACCGCCTCCACGCGCTGCGCGACGTGTGGGCCAAAAGCTCTCGCTTGGATGCGATCTGTGCGTCCCAACTGCCTCATATCGGATTTGGGATACATGCCTTCGGCGATACCCGTCAAGTCGGGCTGCGGGAGTTCAATTGGGGCTTCCCCGCGTTCGATCAAAGACGGGTATTCGACTGCGGGTTGATTACTCTGTTCTTCAAAATCGCCCATGACTTCTCCTTTCGATTTGTGTTCAATTACTTCCTTATTGCTCGGACTGTTCGCGCGGCGCTAATTCCTCCGCTTGCATCCACGCGCGGCGACCATCGGCCAGCCGCACACAGACGGCGGTGTTTCTTCCAAGCTCGACCACCCGCCCCGCCCGTCCATCGCGTGTGTGAATCGCCAAGCCGATCCAAGCCAATTCGGTTTGGGGATGACTCTCGCGTTTAGGTCCGTTCCGCCAGAGCACCGCGCAAGTGTCGCCGTCAATCCCCACAACCTGCCCCTTTCCGCGCTGGCCTAAGCGAACTACCTGTGTCCCTGGGCGGATCATGCGGCCTCCTGTGAATCGGTAGGTTGCTCTTTGGCAAGCTCCAAGCTCTCCGGGCGATGCCTACTCCAAAAATCCAAGTCTTCCCAGTACACAACCATGCGCTTTTGTTCCTCGCGGATGACGACTCCCGCCGCGCCACAACCGCGCGCACCGCGCAAATAGACTCTGCTCCCTACTGTGATCGTCATACGCTGCCCCACCTTTCTCTTTCGCCGCGCGTGAGCCCAGGGGGAACAACCCCGGCAAAGGTGCTCTGTGTCTCGCATCGGTTTTCTGTATGTGTGCCGCCGTCAAGGTGCGCGGCCAGAGCAATACGCGCGAACTGTTCTCTGCCGTATGCGCCTTCACATCCGGCAATGGTGCGCGCTTTCTCTTCGCTGATGCGGGCCGTCCAGTAGGCGCAGATTATGCAATCGCTCATTGCACGGCCTCGCTCGCCGTCTCGTTTGCGGGCAGCGACCATATCGAGCCACCCGCAAACGTGGCACGTCTTGATTGCACACGGAGCGCAGACTTTGCGCGCTGTAGGGTCCGGTAGGAAATCCCCGCCGCGTCCGCCTGTTCGCAAACTTCTTCTTTATCGGCGCTCCCGGCCTTAAGCTTTTCACTGAGCCATTGCACGGCCTCAGCGAGTTTTCTATCCGGTGACTCCGGCGCTGCCAAGAGCTGTGCGGCGGTGATAGATGATGCGCCGGTCCAACTAAATACGCCCTGATCGTCAATCGCATATCCAAGCGCACCCGCCCTAGGCCCGATGTTCGTTACAAAGTGAATTAGCGCCCACTGTTTGTCATCGTCCGGCAATACCCCTGCAAGCAAACTGGACCGGGCCGCGCCGGTCATATCGGCGGACCCCAACCCCTTTGCGGTCGCTTTGCCCCCGGTCGCTTTCGTGCCGTGCCGTACAAACAGGGCGGCGACACGCTCCTCGTCTATCAGCGTGCCGATACCATCCATAACAGGCCGGGTCTGGTTTGCGTGATTCCAATCGATGTTCGCGCCGAAGAACGATTGGAGCGGATCGACTACAAGCAACTTTGCGCCGGTCTTGCGGATTGCATCTCTAAGTGTTCCGGTGTCGCTGAGACTTATCGAACCTTTGACCGTTTCACCGTCTACATCGGCCCGCGTACCTTTGAGCACATAGAGCCGGTTAGGATCACCACCCATCGCAAGAAACTTCGGGGCCAGCACTTCCGCTATTGGATTCTCGCAAGTCATGTAGATGGTGGAGAACGGTTCGCATGTTCCGCCCTCCGGCAAACGTCCACGGCTACCGCCAGCCGCGAGATTCAAAGCAATGGTGGTTTTCCCTACACCGCTATCCCCGATTAGCTCGTTTATCATCCCTAGGGCGATGCGCGGTTGCCACAACCAATCCACGGCCCGCACGGGCACATTAGCAAGGCAGATCAAATCGGCCTCGACGTTGGCGCATTTTTCTTCGGCCAGGGGCTTGCCTTGCGAGTACCGTTTTGCCCACTCGTTCACCTTGCGCCTGCATTCGTCTTCGCCGCGCTGGTGCTCACACCTCTTGTCTAGCGCACAGACGGCCGCCAGGATCACATCGAACGGCTGATGCGTTCGGAACATCGAGCCAGCTAGAGCTAACTTGGCGGGATCTCCTTTTCCCTTTGGGATAAGACGCTCGCCCTCTACAGCGCCCGCCGCTGGTGCGCTTTGCCGTGTCTCTGCCCCGTTCGTCCCTTGGATGAGGGATAACAGCCATTCGGGACACGGCGCGGGGTCTGTGGCCGATTCGTTCACTTCATACCGCGCGCCGCTCTTGTGGAGCGAAGGGGGAGCGGCCACAAGGCCGCCGGCGCCGCGAACGTCAAGGCCAGGGGCGAGCTTGCGCGCAGAGTTGCGAACGTCCGCGCCTTTCGGCCAAGCGAAGTAAAGATGCTGCCCGCCGCTGCCGGTCCGCACGGTGTAAGTGTCGGGGAGGATGTGTCCGCGCTGTGCCAGGTCAATCAACGATTCCTCACCCTGCGCGCCGTCAACATCTAGAACGAGAATGCCGCTCTCCGGCCCGGTTGCAATACCAACATTGGCATCCGGCCAGCGTCTCCACCATTCGCGGATCGCGGCGGGGTCACGGCTCCCGTCTTTCGAGCCGTTGCGTGTCCGGGGATGCTTGCCGACACTCTGACAATCCGCCCGCCCGCAAGAGCACCCGCGCGCCGTGGGGGAATGGAGCGGGATCACCGGCCAGCCCCGCCTTGCGTAATCGAGCGCCGCGCGCAAGAGTTGAGGCGATTCGCTCACCGCCCCCGCAGAACGCGGCGACGGCGGGCCTAAGACGCTGACACCCGCAGAGCGAAGCTGCTCATCGGTCAAGCCCGTCTTTCCAAGAATCGCGTTAAGGGCGGGACTGGCATTCATATCGTGCTCACACCCCTCGCAGCGCCCAAGAGCGCCAAAAAATGCACACACAAAAATTGGCGTCCTTCGGGGAATTTGGCACATTTCGAAATGCGCCAACATCTACCAAATGAGCCAAGAGAGAGAGAGATAAGTCTTTTAGAATACGAAGAGCGCCAAATAGTCTGTGTGTGGCACACATGGCATCCTTCGCGCGCTGGCACGTTAACGGCCTTGAACCCGCCGTGAGTCGCTTACGCGCAAGGCCGACACAAAAAAGGCGCGCCGTCATTGCAGCGGCTCAGGCCGTGGCCGTCCCGCAGACTTGCCGCCGTCCTCAATCACACGCTGCAATTCGCTCTCGCGGATCATGGTTCGGGAGCCAACCTTTGTCCGGCGGAGCTTGCCTGAACTCAACCATGCGTGAATTGTGTACTTTGAGAGGCCGCCCAACCTTCGGGCCGTCTCTTCAACAGATAGAAGCGTGTCCATGCGGACTCCTTTCGATAAAATTCCTTGCAATCTAATGTTAGGGGGTATAAAGTAAACAATGCAACGATATTTCGAAGGAATCGTTTGATTGTAACGTTCCGGGCTTAGAAGGGGGAAAATCGTTGAGGCAACTATCAGCACTCGAAAAATATCGCGGGGGAATGGTTGCGTACTTTCTGAATCGGGACTTGGCGGAGTATCAGGAGATCGGCCCGGTTCGCCAGGTTCTCGAAACTTGCCAGGAGTTACACACCCTTTTCATCAACCGGCCAGCCCCTTTGCCGTCGCCGGAATGGAGAGCTTACGAATTTAAGAAAATGCAGCTTGCCATTAAGGTCAACGAGGCAGCCCGGCAGTTTGAAGTCGTCTTTGGGCTGGATGTTTTCGGAGCAGATATTACACCGGTCTGTTTTCTGGCGCACTCGGTTAGCTCCGCAAAACACAAGCCCATGATGGCCCAAATGACTAAAACGGGCGCTCGGGTGTTTGGCCCCCACACGGCTATTCAGGTGATTCTCGAAATGACCGGCGCTAGCATTGTGGATCGCATCCGGCGCTGCGACAATCCGGGCTGTCACAAGTGGATCATGGTCACAAACGCAAAGCGCGTCACCTGTAGTGACGCCTGTCGCTTCGCAAAATACCAAATACAGAAGAACAGCCGAGCGAACGATATGCGGCGATCCCGCGAGTTGCACAAGAATCATCCTCACTTGAAAAGGCAGAGCAGCACGCGGCCAGCCAAAACAGCAAAGAGAAAAACTCACAAGGGGAAACCATGAGCATCTTCAAACGTGGAAACAAGTACTGGTATCACTTCATGTTCAACGGGGAGCACGTCCAAAAGAGCACAAAGCAGGGAAACCCCCGCACGGCTCGCAAGATCGAAGCGGCGAAGCGTACCGCTCTTGCGATGGGCGAAGTGGGAATCGAGCCGCGCAAAGCTGCGCCGATGTTCTCTGACCTGGCAAAGCGGTTTCTCGCCCATGTGGAAGCCCGCCATGAGAACAAACCCCAGACAGTCCAGTTCTACGCGGCGAAGTTAAATCGACTGCTCGAATACGCGCCCATTGCCGGGGCAAGGCTTGACCGGATAGACGAAGGAATCATTGAAGGCTATGTAGTGGCCCGCTGCGCCTCCGTAGGCCCGGCCACGGTCAACCGGGAGCTTGCTACCCTTCGCCGGATGCTGAGGCTTGCCCATGAGTGGCGAGAGATTCAGCGCGTCCCGCGCATTCGGTTGCTCACCGGGGAGCGGGTTCGAGATTTCGTTCTCTCCCGAAAGCAAGAGGAAATCTACCTTGGGGCTTGCCCGCAACCGTTGAACGATATTGCCGTCCTGATGCTGGAAACCGGGCTGCGAATCGGGGAGGCGCTGCATCTGGAATGGGCGGACATTACGCTTGCGCCGGTCAATGGCGCTCGATTCGGATTCCTGCGAGTGAGGGAAGGCAAGAGCAAGAATGCCCGCCGCATTATCCCGCTCACAGACCGGGCGGCTGCCATGCTCAGAGAACGGCGGATCACTCAGGAGATTGATGCTGCCAAGCGTAAGGCGGAGGGGAAAGAGCCTCCCGCGCTGTGGTTTGTTTTCGCCAACCGGGACGGCGCGCCCTACCTGGGCACCAGCATCAATCACCTCCACCGGGACGCGTGCGCGCCCAAGGTGGACGGCAAGCGGAAGGCGATCTTCCCCGCCGATTTTGTGCTCCACAGCTTGCGCCATACAATGCTAACTAGGCTTGGGGAATCGGGAGTGGATGCGTTCACCATCATGCGGATTGCCGGTCACAGCAGCATTGTGGTTTCACAGCGGTACATCCACCCGACGCCGGAGGCAGTTGAGCGGGCTTTCGAGCGGCTGCAACTGTCGGGCGACTTCGCCGTAATCGAACCAAAACGACTGCCACCCGCTACAGTTCCCGCTACACTCGAAGGGCAAGCGGCTGTAAGTCATTGAAGGGCCCGTAGCTCAACGGTTAGAGCAGGGGACTCATAATCCCTTGGTTGGGGGTTCAAATCCCTCCGGGCCCACCACGGAGCGGCTGTGCATGCATTCGCGACTTTGCACTCGCGACGGCACAGGATGCGTTTATGCGAAGGCTTGGTTCACGTTGTCGATTGCCTCGTCGATCTCTGCCGTGTTCTTGTAGCCCACCGTCACGCAATCAACGCCCGCATTCCTGAACGCGAATCGCATGGCCCGCCGGCGATCGTCGCGGCTAGTAAAAGTGCCTTCGCCGACGAGCTTCATGCTGATGACGCCCATTCCTTCGGCGCGGGCTTGCTGGACACGATTGACGACTTCGCTGACGTTGCCAGGAACGTCCCAATCGTCGTTTTCATTATCCATGCGCGTGCCCTTGTGGTTCACGCGGATCATGGCGATTTCGAGCCACCTGGTGGCGGGCACCTGGCGCAACGCGGGCAGTCCGTGCACTGAGGCGCCGTGAGTCCTGATCGTCTGACGCGACTGTGCTTCCAGAATCGCGTCCTGCCATTGATGCGTCTGATTGGGCCAGTTGGTGCCGCGCTGCCAATGGAGCAGCATGATGTCGAAGTAATCGGTCTGCGAAGTGCGGCGAAGTTCGTCGAGCTTCTTCAGCGGATCGCCTTCATCTTCCGTCGTCACCTTGGACATCAATTGATAGCTGTCGCGGGGAAACGGCTTGAGCGCCTCGCCGAGCATCGCCGGTGTCGTATAGGATTCCGAGGTTTCGAAGAAACGGATTCCGCGCTCATAGGCATACGCAATGAGCCTGCTGAACTCCTTTTGTCCTAGCGCAGACTGCACGTGGCCGTTGTTGCTACCGGTGCCGAAAGCGAGGCGGGTGACTTTCACGCCTGATTTGCCGAGCGTGACCAGATCGGAAGCGGTGGCGCGGTCGGCATGCAGAGGCAAGCTGCCTATGCTGGCGATGGCACCGGCAGCAACGCTTGTCTTGAGGAAATCTCGTCTTGAAATCGGAATGATGATTTTGCCCTCCGCCCCGTGAAAGAAGGGGGGGTTGACCAGTTGGCCGAATGGTAACACAAAGTCAGCACGAGCGGACCCATCAAAGGAGAGCTTGCGCTGCCCCGATGCACCGACGGCCGTGCATTCAGCTTCTCAGCAGATTGCTTCTCATCACCAGGAGTGCAGCCATTCCGCGTCGCGGCCGATGCGAACCGGCACATGGAAGAGCTCGCTCAGGCGCGGTTCGGTCAGCAGTTCCTCTCGCAGCCCGTCGGCGACGATGCGGCCATCGCGCATGAGAATGATGCGCTCGATCTCCGGCAAGATGTCGCCCAGATGGTGGGTGACCATCACCAGGCCCGTACCTTCGCGAGCGAGTCGGCGCAGCGTCTCGCGCAGATCTCGCTGGGCAGCCAGGTCGAGCGCGTTGGAGGGCTCGTCGAGGAGGAGTTGCTGCGGGCGGTGCACGAGTGCGCGGGCAATGAGGATGCGGCGCTTTTCGCCGGCCGACATGGCGCCGACGAGCTGCGCGGAGAGATGCGACGCCTCCATCCGCTCAAGAGCCTCACGCGCCCTGACGCGCATTTCATCGGTTACATGCAGATTCGGCCACAGCGTAGAAGCCGAAAAGAAGCCAGCGATCACCGCATCGAGGCCGGACGTGACTGCCGTTCGCTCGCCGGGCAAGTCAGCACCCATGGGCCCGGCGGTGACGATGCCAAAGCGGCGGCGCAGTTCGGTCAGATCCCAGCGCTCGCGGCCAAAGATGCGGACCAGCATACGCGGTTGAACGATGGGGTAGAGCTGGCATGTCATCGCTAGAATCAGCGTGGATTTTCCGCAGCCGTTCGGTCCGAGGATGGCGACGTGCTCGCCGCTGCGGATGCTGAGATTGACGTCGTGCAGAACCACGCGGTCGCCGCGGGCAACGTTGACCGCACGCATTTCAAGAAAGGTTTGCGAATGGATTTCATTCTCAGCCATATGCCGATGCCGATGCGCCCCTTACCTGCTAGATTAAATGGGGTCGAACGAATGAGCGATTTCTCGAGCAGCGCAATCCCAAGAGGATTCCGATTTGGCGCAGTGAAGGCCGGCCTGAAGGCCAGCGGACGGCCCGACTTTGCCCTCATTGTGGCGGATGAGCCGGCCAGCGCGGCTGCCGCGTTCACATCGAACCGCGTGATCGCCGCGCCGATCATCGTTGACAAGGAACATTTGATCGCGACTGGCGGACGGGTCCGCGTGGCAGCCATCAACGCAGGCAACGCCAACTGCGCAGCGGGCGAGGCCGGGCTTCGCGCTGCGCGGGACACCTGCGCTGCTGTTGCGCGGACTTTCGGCTGCCGAGCGGAAGAGGTTTTTCCGTCGTCGACCGGGATCATCGGCGTTCCGCTCCCGGCGGAGAAGCTGATCGCCGCGCTGCCCGAGCTGGCTGCGAGTCTCGGCTCCGAGGCGAGTGACTTTTCGGAAGCGGCCCACGCGATTCTGACGACGGACCTGGTCGAGAAGATGGCTTTCGTGCGGCTCGAGTTGACGGGCCAGGACGGAGCCGCGCGGGAGGTGCGCATAGCCGCCCTCGGCAAAGGCTCGGGCATGATTCATCCGCAGCTTGTGCCGCATGCGGCAATACACGCGGCAATACACGCAACAATGCTGGTCTACGTGCTGACCGACGCAGCGATCGAGCCTGCCGTTCTTGACGGCTACCTGCGCGCAGCGGTCGAGGTCAGCTTCAACCGCATCTCGGTCGACGGCGACACATCGACGAACGACACCGTGCTGCTGCTCGCGTCCGGCGCGAGCGGCGTGGAGATCGGCGCGGGCGATGCGGCCTTTGCGGCCGCGCTCACGGAAGTGTGCACTTCGCTTGCGCGCCAGGTGGTCGCCGACGGCGAAGGCGCTTCGCACGTGGTTGAATTGCGCATCGACGGCGCGGCCAGCGATGCCGACGCGCTGCGCGTGGCGAAGGCCATCGCTCACTCGCCGCTGGTGAAGACAGCATGGGCCGGTTGCGATACGAACTGGGGCCGGCTGGCGGCGGCGATCGGCTACTCCGGCGCACAGGTCGATCCGGGGCGCATCGGCATTCGCTTTGGCGAGCTGCAGATTTGCCGCGACGGCGAACGAGCGGCGGAGTTCGACGAGGCTGCGGCTCATGCGTATATCAGCCAGCGCGAGTTTTCGATCTCGATCGAGCTGAACCAGGGTCAAGGCTCGTGCGTGTTCTGGACGACGGACCTGACGGCGCAATACATTCACATCAACGCCGATTACTCGACGTAGCGCCGACGAGTCAGCGAGTCAGCGGGTCAGCAAGTCAGCGGGTCGGCGATTCGGCTTTCAGCCTTCAGCTCTCAGCTTTCAGCCCTCGCGTTTTCGCTAAGGGCTTGATTCCTTGAGCAAGCGCGCTACCTGCCGGATATCACCGACATCCAGGGCGTTGCTGACGGACTCGAGGTATTTCGCGTCGGCGACTAGTTCTTCGGTGGTTTCCCCGTCATCGTCGTCATTGTCATCTTTCCCGTTCTCTGCCTCAGAGTGGTCGTCTGAGTTTTCATCATCTTGGCCGCCGGAGTTGTCATCTCTGTCTTTTTCCTCACCTCCTTCTTTTTCCTCGCCTTCTGCTTCGCCGGTGTTGTCCTCGTCATCCTCGGACTCTTCGTCCATCTCGAAGAGGGATTTCGGGCAGGTAAAGATGTCCTTGCAAGTCTCGCACTCGTCCTCGCGGACGCAGCGGTTTTCTTCGGGTGCGAGGTCGTCGCCTTGCTCGGATTGGGTGACGGACAAGACAGAATACGGTTGATCGTTAACGCGGCCGGCGATGGCCAGGCTGGCGAGCTTCAAACCCCAGAAGAGCTGGGCCGACACCTTGACGTCGATGCGTCCGGCGATGAGGGCCTCGGAGATGCGAGCGACAGCGATGGGGATGGAGTCGAGGTCCTCGATTGGAGGCAGCTTTAATGGTTCGGTTTCAGGCTCTGCGGCCAGGTTGTGGAGCCTGGAGTGGAAGTAGCAGAAGTTGGCTCCGGCGAGGGCCCTGGATTGGCAGCGCAGCCCGCTGGACTTGATGTGCCGACATGCCTTGTACATTTGATCGCTCCCATCCCCCCCGGGGGGCCCTGTTTCGAGGTCAAGTTGTTTGTTTTCAGCGACTTTGGTAAATGATAAAGTCCAGCAACCCATTGATTCCAAAGGGGTTAGAATCCAAGTATTCCCTTCCAAAGGACTTACGGGCGTTTTTTCGGGTTTTGCACTGTTTTTAGTGCAATGTAGGCCGAAAAACGGCGGGGCGGCCCGGGGCACCGATTATGGAAAACCGACGCCCTGGAAGCCGCCCACCAGCTCCTCAAAGAGGAGACGCGCTCTTTTTTTGTGATCTAGCCCGCATTTCTCACAGGTTCATTGCTGATTGCGGTGACGATAGACAGGAAAAGTGTTGGAAAGGCCGTCATTTCATGGCATAACTGCGTTGTCGAAGCGTAGTTGTAGCCGTGCGGAGGCGG
>JBEKSA010000047.1:0-21817 GCA_049517515.1 Occallatibacter sp. | reverse complement strand
CGCACGGTTCGATAAGCGGGGTGTGGAAACGGGGCATGGCGCAGCTAATGAGACACCGGCAGACGAAAGGGCCGGAAACAGATAGGCCGCACCTAAACCACCGCGCCACACCTCGACTTTACACTTGTGCACTGCCCAACACGCCTATGGGGCGAGGCGGAGGCAGTATTGGAGAGCCGCGACAGTTTTGGCAGCAGCACAATGCACACAACTGGGCGGCAGAGTTTACTCTAGGCAGCATCCCGCAGCCAACACATGTAGTAGAACAAGAATCTGAATAACAGTTCTGTTTTCTGCTTGTTACAGGCTTGCGCGGGATTACTCCAGGAATGTCGGCCTGTGGGAAGGAATTCTTGATTGCCGACAAGGCAGTTTGAAGGGATCAGTGATCTCCGCTTAGTTCATCACAGCTGAGCTCCGATTTCGGCCCTCACATTTCCCTGGACCTTCAATCAACTGCACTTGTACGAGACCGCGGTCCCGAAGAGGCGAACGAGAGAACCTCAGCAGTATCTTTGTTGAACGGCTGTATGGCATGCGCTCGAGAATCGTCAGTGTTTATCAGTATTCCGTAACCGCATAGAATTTCTAGCTTGTGTTTATAGGGGTCTCATGGGCTTCGAACCCGGTGATATCTCATCGGATCCTCATCAATAAAGGGGATTTCGATTTTAAAAGAAGTTGTGTTCACAAATGTCCTTTAAATACGAGGGTTTCGTCGGGTTAGGCAAGGAAAGTCCCCGTCACCACTGGCGATTTCTGAATCGGAGAATCGACAAAAAATCCCTATACTATGAGAGTCTTAGAGGGCCAAATATGCCTTCTGCGGTCGAGCGGTTCCCGCTCCGGCAAGTTTTCAAGAGCGCCAACTTGAGCGTCAATCGTCCCTGCGCCCGGCAACTCATTCCTCACCCCCGCTGGCGGGACGGTAGACTCGAGGCAGCAACCCATGGCTTCTGATCCATTCATGGTCAAGGTGCGCCTGACCAAAGAGCAGGCGTCCGTGATTTGGCCCGGTCTCGACCTGATCTTCCAGTCCTATTTGATCAGATCGCAGACTGGAAGGTCCTCTCATATATACCCGTTCGGTACCTACCCGCTGCCCTACGGCTACGACACCGGTAGCTTCAGCCAGGAAATCATGGATCGGATGCGTGCCTTCTACGATCGCCTGAAGCCTAAGGCGCGCAAAGGCGGGCGAATTCAGATGGACTATATCGATCTCAGGGTTGCAATTCTTTCGGTGCGAGTCACAGTGGATTTCGAAAGAGAAAGAGCGCGGAAATGGCGACAATGTGACGACGCAGCAAAACGTCGCTTACGAGTGGACCGCGAGTCGATCAGAAGACTCGAGAAGAAAGCACAGCGTGTCATCAAGTCACTTGAGCGGAAGCTGAAATTTGCCAATCGTCGATTCTTGAGCCGGAATTCGCGCTACCAATACCAATCCATGTCAAAGCAATGGAGTAGCCACTTGCGCTGGATTCGCTTTGAGCTTGCTTACTCGAAACCTCTGCCTCCAATCACGCGAGGGCGAAAGAAGTGGCACCAATGGCTCATCGACAATCTCGTTGCGTTGGCCGAGGACGTTATCAGATCCGAAGGTTACGAAATACCTGATCGCGGCAAGCTGCGACACGTCATGCGCCTTTTTGCACACTATTCCCGTCGCTTCAGAAGCGCGGCCTTCGCGTATTACTTCGACCCACGCTTCGTGGTTAAGAATCCGCGGAATCTTAATGTTCGACATACGGTGCTCACTTTTGTTGAAGACCATTTCGAGCTCAAGGAGGCTCAGGAATCATGAAACGGCGAATACCCAGGCCCATTCAAACTGCGAACCAAGTTGCCATGAACAAGAAAGTTGTCAGGAAGCGAATTGATCTGTTGAAGATCCAGTGGAAAAACCTGGACAACATTGAGCGCGGAGAGCGGCTGAACGAGCTCCTTGGCCGCGGTTGCTCTTCGCGCGGCCTCGAAAAGAAGCTAAATGTGCCGGCAACAACAATTCGCCGCTACTATACCCTGGCCAAGCTCCCGAAAGACGAGCGAGCTGCGTTGAGAGCAGGGGAGACCCAAAAGAAGGCGTTGGCGAGGAAAGCTGCGCGCGATCGCTCGCGTGAGCGAAATGAACGCATCGCCGAAGAGAGAAAGTCGGGAGCGCTCAGCGATGAACTCGCAAAGATCATTCTGGATTTCGTGCGCTTCAGAGGCGTCATTGCAATCGAACATGTCCGGGATAATGCCTTCCTGACAATGATGAATGCGACAAGAGAATACTCAAGGAACACGCGCGGGTATCGCCCCGCTCCGATGCGGCTGCCGCTGAGCATCAGGTTAAAAGATTTGTATGACGCGACTCGCCCGAGACAAAGCTCGGACGATTACGAAATTGATTACGAGGCTCGCTGGCTTGCCACTATTCTCATCTCGCTTGCCCCGGAGGAGGAGATCCGGGAGACGGCGATGAATCGGGCGGAGCGAGATGTCTGGGAATACGGAATCAGCATTGAAACTCAATATGCAGGCCTCGGGCTAGGATTTCAGGTTAAGCGGGGGCGGTTAAGCCCACTCCAGCAGCCGACCGCCCCGTCATCTAAATAGGACTGGTTTCGCTGGTGTTCCTCGAAGGTCCACAACCCTTTTGAAACGAGGCCTTTTACTCGACACCCAAGTTCAAACTGAGAGAAGGTTGCAGGCACTTGACATAGATAAGACAATGTTGTATTAATGTGTATAAATGACGCATGACCTGACAGCTGAGCCGCATGAATTGAGACCGATGGAATTCTTCATCCTTGCCCTCGTTGCAAGGCTAGAACTCAGATCGACGTACGCGTTCAGAGTGGAGGCGGGGCTCGAACCGGGAGGTATTCGGTCGGCTCTGAAGAGGTTGGTCGACGCCAAATTAATCACGCGGGCGGACGAGGCCAGGCGCAGACGCCGGGACATAGCGCTGACCGACCATGGAGTTGATGTCCTCGGGACCTCTTGGAGGGAATGTCTTCACGAAGAAGGTGACGCTGAGTCGATATTGCGGGCGGCATTGGTGGCTTGGTTAATGAATGGTCCTGACGCCGCAGCAGGCTACCTTCACCGCGTTGCTGAATCGCGTCGGGAAAAGGCAGAAGAAATGGGATATAAATCAATGCACGCAGAACGCTCTCAAAAGGGATTCCTATCCAGCTATGCCTGGATGCGGGCGTCCCTCGAAGCTCATCGACGAAAAGCTGAAAGCAAAGCCTTCTTGTCGATGAGCCGGTTCATTGAGGAGCAGTTCAAGAACAGTGAAAGACAAGAAGCAAGCAGCTAGCAAGCGAGCCCCGCGCAACTCGGAACCGACGAACTTCCGGCGGGCGCTCAATATATCAACCATATCGTCAACAGATCAGCAGCCCGTTTCGGCCGAGCAGTCGTCGTTGGATGTTCAGAACGAGTATTCGGATCGAAATTCAGCTTTCATATCTGGAGCTGTGACATCCGGCTCAGCAGGCCAGGGCACCTTGCCATCAGCTGTGCGGCGCAATGGCTACTCCGGAGTGAGACGGCAATCTTCGAGAGGGCCTGATCATCATTCTGGGGTCGAATCAACGCGGAAGTTCGATGTGCAGCCAGACTACTCGTCGGAACAGAGCCCGAGTGGACCCTACAACGTTCTCATCGCGTTGCGCTCCTTTCGGCATTTGATGACCGTTGACGAGGTCGCGGAGCTGCTGACCAACTCGACCTGCACTGTTTATCGCATGGTTCGTCAGAATGAGATTCCGCACGTGATGATTGGCGGATCCTTGCGCTTCGATCCATCCGCACTCGAGGCCTGGTTGGCCAAGAAGGACCCCGAACTCGCGCGGGCAGCGCGTCAACTCGAGCATGCAGCTTAGAAGCGGGCCGGGTCTGACTGGTCCGCTTCCTATTTCTTACGGAGAATCAAAGCGTTGATCGATTTCTCAATCTTGTTCCCGAGGTCTTTCAAAGGCAACGACCTCAGGTACTTCTCGGTGGTGGCCAGATTTTTATGGCCGAGCATGACCTGAAGCGTTTTTATGTCGACATCCGAGCGCAGCGAGTTCGTCGCGAACGTGTGACGCCATTTGTGCAGATGCCACTTCCCGCAGTAGGGGCCATTCGCGCACTTTCCTTTCCTCGTCACGCATTGGCGGCAGTTAAGCTTTGCGCGCCAGGCAATCTGCTTGCACAGTTCGAGATGATGAGCATCCGGCTGTTGGCCCCCGTAATTCGGGCGCTTGGGATGCTGCGGTGTCGGAAATATCAACGAACCGTCACCGTGGCTCTTGCGCCATGCGGCAAGCGATTTGATGAGAATCAGAGGCACTGGAACCGTTCGCTCTTCGTGATTTTTGGGCTTGAATTGGTATTCAGGTTTGCGTCGAACCTGTAACGTGCGCTGCTTGAAGTCGACGTCGTTCCAGGTCAAGGTCGCGACCTCGCGGGCTCTGAACCCGGAACAGAGGAACGTCTCAAAGATCAGCTTCTCGCGTGGAGTGCACGCTTTGAAAAACGTTGCCATCTCTTTCGTCTCGTAGATCTCAACAATCGGCTCAGTTCCTTTCGGCCAATCGCCCTTCTTCATTTGAATGACGGCACCGGAATTCCGCAGCGCCATGAGCGCCACGATCAACTTTCGATTCACCGTTTTTGTATCCAGACCTTCTTCGCGTCCTTTTCCCATGACGCGCAAGATGTCATGACGCGTGACATCAGAGACGTATCGCTTCCCAAGCCTGTGCAGTGCCCAGCGCAGGTCTGCCTCGTATGCATCGTGTGTCGCCGGTTCCTTCGACGCTTTCACTTCTTCAAGGAATCTTTCGAAGGCAACTGCGATAGGAGAAGATTGTGGGTTCGCAGCGACCTCATCGAAGTCTGAATCGGTTGGCATGTCTGGACTGCATTGCCGGTACCAGGCATCCTTGGCTTCGCGCGGTGAGGTTCCGACGGGGCGCTGAACGCGCCGTCCGTTCTCATAGAACTCAATGTAAAAGCGGCCTGTTGTCGAGCGGGCCGGCTCGCCGTCGATTAGCACGGTGCCGGGATAGGGCACTCCGTTCTGTTTGAGCACCGGGACGAAACGCCATTTTCCTCGAACCTTGATATACTTTTTCAGGTTGGCTCTGGGAGCGACTTTACTATCCATGCTTACTATCCACCACGCTTTCGGTGAAGGGTTTGAAGCCAGAATTTCGGGTGAGTTTTGCTGCAGTAATTCTAGCAAATGGATAGTAAATTGGATAGTAAATGGCTCTTGTCGTTGTAAGTGATTGATTATAAAGGGCGGGAGTAGTTCAGTGGTAGAACGTCAGCTTCCCAAGCTGAATGTCGCCGGTTCGATCCCGGTCTCCCGCTCCAAATCTTTTCGCTTTCCCTCCGCGTCTCGCGTTTCCCGATCCTACAAAACTTCCTTCGCCTTTATCACAAGGCACGAGATTGTGTCCTCCGCCTTCACCAGCAACTGATGCGGTGTTCCCGCCGGCACGTGAGCAAAATCCCCCGCTCGCATCGCCTGCCGCGCACCGCCTTCGATCGACGTCCCGCGCGTTTCCCCGGGCGCAACTGTCCGCGCCCCGTTCACCACTCCACCCGTGACCAGCGTCGCTTTGCCGGCAAGCACGCAAAACAAATCGGCGAACTTCTCATGCACCTCCGCTTCGCCATCGCGGCTCCGAAACGAAAGCATCGCGCAGTGCTGCGGATACTCCTTCAGCGTCTCCGACGCCGATCCATCCCCGTGTTTGGCCAGCTTGCGCAGGTATGCCGCGCGCTCCAGCAGAACAGCCGGCGACCAGTGATCCACCGGATTCCTCGGTCTGCGCGGCTCTGGATCTAATTCGTCCAGATTCACATCCTTCAAAATCTGCTTCGACAACAAATCCATCTTGTCTCCTTCGGCCCCTGAAAACTTCCAGCCATCGCCACCGTTCACAACTCCGCCAGTTTCCGCGCCCGCTTAAAAACCTTCAGTAGCATCGGCCGCGTCAGCTTGCCCGTGTTCGTATTTTGCAGCGAAGGATGATAGCTGGCGATCGCAATCAAACCTCCCGGTAGTTTGTGCTCTGCTCCGTGCGAAAAAGCAAACCCGGCCCGCGCCTTCAGCGCCCCCGTCCGTACAACATGCGCGAGCAAACCATCGAACGCAATCCTCCCCAAACAAACCACCACGCGCAAATCAGTGAGCAGACTTATCTCCCGATCAAGCCACGGCGCGCAGTTGCGCAACTCTTCGGGCGTAGGTTTGTTGCCCGGCGGAGCGCAGCGGGCCACCGCCGTGATCCAAAGTCCGGTCAGCTTCATCCCATCATCGCGCGAAACTGCCTTCGCATGCGACGCAAAACCCGCCTGCTGCAACACCGGATACAGAAAGTCGCCCGATCCGTCGCCAGTGAACGGACGTCCGGTTCGATTCGATCCATGCGCTCCCGGCGCCAATCCCAGCGCCATTACGCGCGCATTCGGGTCGCCAAACGACGGCACCGGCCGACCCCAATACTCCCAGTCCGCATAGGCCCGCCGCCTCTTCTGCGCCACCTCCGCGCAATGCGCGCGCAATCGCGGGCAAAGCGCGCACGCAACAATCCGCGCATTCAACGCAGCAAGAGTTCTGGCCTCGGCCATTAGGTGATTCTACGGCGCGGCGGCAGCAACTTATGTCAAACTTGGTGCGGAGAAATTCGTACCATGAAATCCGCAAAGCTGTTGCTGCTCGCCGGCGATTTTGTTGAGGACTACGAGATCATGGTTCCTTTTCAGGCCCTGCAAATGGTCGGCCACACTGTTCATGCTGTCTGCCCCGGCAAGAAGAAGGGCGATCAGGTCCGCACCGCGATCCACGACTTCGAGGGCGATCAAACCTACACCGAAAAACGCGGCCACAACTTCACGCTTAACGCCACCTTTGACGAGATCGACCCCTCGCACTACGACGGCCTCATCATTCCCGGCGGCCGCGCTCCGGAGTATCTCCGCCTCAACCCCAAAGTTCTCGACCTCATTCGCCACTTCTCCAAGGCCAACAAACCGATCGCCGCGCTCTGCCACGGGCCGCAACTCCTGGCCGCTGCGGGCGTCATCAAGGGCCGCAAGCTCAACGCCTATCCCGCCTGCGCTCCTGAAGTCGAGCTCGCTGGAGGAACCTACGTCTCCGTCGACATGACCGACGCCGTCGTCGACGGCAATCTCGTCACCGGCCCGGCTTGGCCAGCGCATCCCGTCTGGCTTGCCCGATTCCTTAAGGTTCTTGCAGCCCACGCGGCTGCCTGAACCTTCCAGCAAAATGCGTCCCTTTCTGCCGGTCGCTTTTTGCATGACATGCTGATAATCTGGTGGGCATCAATCCAAAGAGGCCTTCATGGCAGCCGTCGGAATTGCTGCGAATACAGTGAGGCGGAACCTTCCGCGCACCGTTCTTGCCTTAGCTGTTCTATGCCTTTTGGACAGTTGCGCATTTGCAGTGAAGTGCCCCGTATTTCACCACGACCCGCCGGCTGATGCAGACAAGGCGCTGCTAGCTGCCGATTATGCGAGAGCGGAGAGCCTCTACCGGGCGGCGCTGGCATCGAACCCCGGCAACGCCGATCTGACTCAAGGCCTGGTCCTCGCATTGCTCCGCGACCAGAAGGTTCAGGAGGCAGCCGATTCTGTTCAGGCCGCTTTGGCATCCGCGCCGGGATCGGCCGCGCTCATCACGCTACGCGGCGAAGTGGAATACCGGCAGGGCGTTCCATGGATTGCGGCTCAATCGGCCGACGAATCGTTCAAACTCGACCCATGCAACCCGCGCACTCAATTACTCTTCGCTGATTTGTTCAGGATCAATTCGTTCTACGCTTCGGCACGTGAGCACATTCTGACTGCGCATCAGCTCGATCCTCAGGATCCCGAGATTCGCGACGAATGGATGATGACGTTGCCGCTCAAGCAGCGCATCCCCGAGGTCGAGGCCTATCTTGCCGAGCCACGCGGCGACGATGCTGACGATCTGCGTTACTTGCGCGAGTATCTGGAACACATCAAAAAGCTGGCATCGGAGCCGCCGAGAAACTGCCACCTGGTCTCCGCAACGACGGCCACCGAGATTTCGTTTGTCTACTTGATGGGCGATGC
The DNA here is from genome assembly GCA_049517515.1 of Occallatibacter sp. Classification (GTDB taxonomy): domain Bacteria; phylum Acidobacteriota; class Terriglobia; order Terriglobales; family Acidobacteriaceae; genus Telmatobacter. Next base: position 13,702 of record JBEKSA010000047.1, on the reverse strand, counting down.
TACGCACATCGAAGGTTTCGGTCTCGACGTGAAGCTGAATAAACACGATTCGAGACTTGAAATCGATACCGGCGCCGGCGGGCTTTTGGTCAGTCGCTCTGTGGCCAAGCGGGCGGGATTGATGGCCTACTCGCAAACCGAGGTGGGTGGCATCGGCGACGAGGGCAACAAGAATGGCTACACCGCTTTTGCGGACTCCATCCGGATCGGAAATATGGAATTCCAGAACTGCCCGGTCGAGGTTGTCGACACCCGCGATCTTCCCGGCGACGTGGACGGATTGATTGGGATGGACGTTTTTTCACGCTTCCTGGTCACACTGGACTACCCGATGCGCAAGCTGCTGCTGCAACCATTGCCCCCTCGACCCGGCGAGCAGGCCGCTGCCGCGGAGCAGCTCAGCACGGGCAGCGACGACGTGGAAAGCGATGACGCGGCCGTCTCGCCTTCTGGCGACTCAGGTTCCACTGCAAGTCATCCCGGAGCACCAGCGGCGAAGCCGGCTCCGCACGGCCCGTACGATCGCTACGTCGCGCCGGAGATGAGCGATTACACAAAGGTCTATCGCGTGGGGCACGATCTGATCCTGCCTGCCGCGCTGAACGCATCCAAAATCAAGCTGTTCATTTTGGATACCGGCGCATGGACAACCACCATCTCTCCCCAGGCCGGGCGCGAAGTCACCAAGGTTCGCGGCGGTGCCCCCGTCGATGTCGAAGGCCTGAGCGGGAAGGTGAATAAGCTCTACCTCGCCGATCACATCACTTTCCGTTTTGCGCAGCTATCGCAGGACGTCGAAGGCGTGGTTGCCTTCGACACTTCGAAGATCTCAAAGGACGATGGGATGGAGATCTCGGGATTTCTCGGCGCAACCACGCTCGACCAGCTGACCATTCACATCGATTACCGCGACGGGCTCGTGAAGTTCGACTACGACCCGAAGAAGCGCAGAGCCGCATTCTGAGGCGCTAATCATGATGTTGCGCGGGGCGTGCTCGCGATCGAGCAGATACATCTTGCGGCCGCCTCGGCCTGTGCCATACTGAATCTGTCTTCACCTTCCCTCAGGAACCGGAATCACTCTACGTGCCGTCCCAACCCAACCCGGAGTTTCTGCGCCGCGCCATCGCGCTGGCCACACGGAACGTTCTCACCGCGACAGGCGGCCCGTTTGCCGCGGTCGTCGTTCGCGACGGCAAAATTATAGGCGAGGGCGCAAACACCGTTACCGCAACCAACGATCCCACGGCGCACGCTGAGATCAACGCCATTCGCGCCGCAGCCAAAGCTCTGGGAACCTTCTCGCTCGCCGGCTGCGTGCTCTACACCAGTTGCGAGCCCTGCCCCATGTGCCTCTCTGCGGCCTACTGGGCGCGACTCGACGCCGTCTACTACGGAGCCAGCGCAGCCGACGCAGCTCGCGCAGGCTTCGACGACGCCTTTCTCTACACCGAACTCCGCAAGGACTCGAGCCAGCGCAAACTCCACGCAACGCAATTGCTCGCCGACGAAGCCTGGGCCAGCTTTGCCGCATGGATTACCGCGCCCAACAAGATCGTGTACTGACACCGCAATCTTATATATGTGGCGCCCATTCTTGACCTCGCGCCGCCGCCTTGCGTATGCTGCGAGCGTTTACGCACGGCGCAGAGCATCTGCATCCACGCCGCAAGGGGAGAACCCGTATGAGCACTGCTGCCACGGCCGCAACTCCCGCTCCGAAAATCGGCTCCAAGCCGCTCCTCGTTCGCCGCGCCGCTGTTCTCGGCGCGGGAACCATGGGCGCCCGCATCGCCGCTCATCTGGCCAACGCCGGAATCCCCGTTCTTCTCCTTGATCTTCCTCCAAAGGATCAAATCGCGGAGCGAGCCCTCGATGCGCTCGCAAAGTCCAAACCCGCTGCATTCTTTGAACCATCGCGCGCTGCGCTCATCACTCCCGGCACGTTCGACGACGATCTTCCCAAACTCGCGCAGTGCGATTGGATCATCGAAGCCGTCGCCGAGAACCTCGACATCAAGACCGCCCTGCTTACCCGCGTCGCGCCGCATCTCGCCGGGCACGCGATTCTCACCACGAACACCTCCGGCCTGCCCATCGCACACATCGCCGCCGCGATTCCCACGATCCGCGACCGCTTTTTCGGCACGCACTTCTTCAATCCCCCGCGCTATATGCGCCTCCTTGAAGTCATCCCCACCGCCGATTCCGACCCCGCCGCAGTCGCAGCGTTCTCCGCCTTCGCCGATCTCCACCTCGGCAAGCAGGTCGTCTTCGCGCACGACACCCCCAACTTCATCGCCAACCGCATCGGAATCGCGGTCATGTTCAACGCCGCCAACCTCATGGTCGAGCAGGGACTCTCCATCGAGGAAGTCGACGCGCTCACCGGCCCCGCAATCGGATGGCCGCGTACCGGGACCTTTCGCCTCGCCGACCTCGTCGGCATCGACATCCTCGCCCACGTCGCCGCCAACTTCCCTCAAGGCGTCACCGGCGGCAAGTTTTCCCCAATCCTTGCTGACCTTCTCAAGCGTGGCTGGCTCGGCGATAAATCCGGAAACGGCTTCTACAAAAAAATCCGCGGCGCCGATGGCAAAGACGAGCGCCTCGTCCTCGATCTCTCCACCTTCGAATACCGTCCCTTCGCCAAGCCCGCTCTTCCCTCGCTCGAAATGGCGAAGAACGCCGCCACGCTCCCCGAGCGCCTGCGTCTGCTCCTCGCCAACAATCCCACCAAAGACAAAGCCGCGGCCTTCCTCTGGCCCTTTCTCTCTTCGCTCTGGAACTTCGCTGCCGATCGCATCGGCGAGGTCGCCGATGACTTCCCTTCTATCGATGAAGCTATGCGCGCCGGCTTCAACTGGGAGCTCGGCCCGTTTGAAATGTGGGATGCCGCCGGAGTCGCCGAAACCGTCGCCCGCATGAAGGCTCTCGGTCTTCCGGTCAGCGCTCCCGTCGAGGCTCTTCTCGCAGCATCGCGCACAACTTGGTACTCACCAGATCGCGACGCCTGCTTCCAGCCGGCGGCCGGTCAATTCATTCCCATTCACGCCGTCTCCGGCCACGCCCGCGTCGCCGATTTCCGCCGTTCGCTTGGCGTCCTCCGCTCCAACTCCGGCGCATCGCTTGTCGATCTCGGCGACGGCATCGCGTGCATCGAGTTGCACTCGCTCAAGAACGCCATCGGCGGCGACGTTCTCGCTCTCATCTCCGCTGTCCTCAACCCCTCCTCCGATGCGGTCCGCGATTTCGCGGCCTTCGTCATCTGCGGCGACCGCGACAACTTCTCCGTCGGCGCCAACCTCATGCAGCTCCTTCTCGCCGCGCAGGAGAGCGAGTGGGACGAACTGGCCCGCGTCATTCAGAGCTTCCAGCAGATGACTGCGGCCATCAAATTCTGTCCGCGCCCCGTCGTCGCCGCGCCCTTCGGCCTCACCCTTGGCGGAGGCGCTGAAATCTGCCTCCACGCCGCGCGCCGCCAGCCCCACGCCGAAACTTACATGGGCCTCGTCGAAGCCGGAGTGGGCCTCATCCCCGCCGGTGGCGGCACAAAAGAGATGTTCCTCCGCGCGTTCGATGCGGCCGTTGCGCTTGCGCCGCCCGACCCCAAAGATCCGCCGTCGCGCTTCGCACAATCCGCTGAACTCGCCACAGCCCTCAGGCGCGCTCTCGAAACCATCGCCATGGCCAAAGTCTCCACCTCCGCCGCTGAAGCGTGCTCCCTCGGCCTGCTCGCGCCCGCCGACCGCATCACCATGAACCGCGACCGCCTGCTGCTCGACGCCAAGACGCTGGCCGCGGCCCTCGCCGAGCCCGGCTTCGCTCCGCCGCAACCACGCATGCAAATCCCCGCTCCCGGCCTCGCCGCGCTCGCCACGCTCGAAACCGGCATCTACCTCATGGGTGAAGCCGGTTACGCGTCCGAGCACGATCAGAAAGTTGCCCGCTGGGCCGCGTACATCCTCGCCGGCGGCCGCATTTCACCCGGCGCTCTCGTCAGCGAGCAATACTTCCTCGATCTTGAGCGCGAGACCTTCCTCTCCCTATGCGGCGAGCGCAAAACGCAGGAGCGCATCGCCTTCACCCTCAAGACCGGCAAGCCCCTGCGCAACTGATTCGCATCGACGGGAAAGATTTGCGCTCCTCCTTCCCTCGGCATAGAGTGCTCGTGAGAGTTTTCTATGGTTCGTGCGTTGTTCAAATCGGGGCTTGCGCTTGCTTCGCTGCTTGTTTTTTGCTGCCCCTCAAAGCTCCTGTCGCAGGATTCGGTCTCTGCGCCTCTCAATACGTCGGGCTCGGTCGTGATCGACGGACACTCCACCCCGTATCTCATCCGCCATCTCCCCGTCAGCTCGTTTCCCGATTTACCGGCCGCCATACAGGAGCAGCTCGGCCTCCGCGGCTGTCTCATTCCACAAACCTACGAGGCCCACCGCCCTGAGAACGTAGTCCACGCGAGCCTGGAGCAGCCAGGCTCCTCCGATTGGGCCGTCCTCTGTTCGGCTCAGGGAACTGTCTCTCTGCTGGTTTTCTTTGGCAATGGCTCGAGTCAGCCTTTCACGCTGGCCTCGGCCCCCGAGACCGAGCGCTTGCAGACACACGATCCGAGCGGCGTACTCGGCTTCAACTGGGGCATCGACCCGGCGTCGCCGCAACAAGTCCACGAGGCGCAGGCCGGCATGGACCCGCGCCCGCCACTCCTCGACCACGACGCACTCGCCGATACGCTCGTCGATCGCCACACCGTCTACCACTTCCATTTGAAGAGCGCGTGGATTGTGCTGGAGATGCAGGACTGAACGGCAATACCAGGCCCAACCCGCCTAAAATCGTGTAGGAGCGACACCTCATGCCCGAAGCCGTCCTCGTCGCCGCCGTTCGCACGCCCGTTGGCCGCGCCCCCAAAGGCGCGCTCTCCACCACGCGCCCCGACGATCTCGCCGCAACGGCAATCGCCGGCGCACTCGCCCGCATCCCGGCCCTCGACAACTCCGCCATCGACGACGTCATCCTCGGCTGTGCCCAGCCCGAAGGCGAGCAGGGCTGGAACATCGCCCGCATGGCCGCTCTCCGGGCCGGCCTTCCCGTCGAAATCCCCGGCGCAACCGTCAATCGCCTTTGCGCCTCCGGCCTTGAGGCCATCGCGCTCGCCGATCACCGCATCCGCGCCGGCGCCGCGAGCATCATCGTGGCCGGGGGCGCAGAATCCATGAGCCTCATTCCCATGGGCGGCAACAAGCCCAGTCCCAATCCCTGGCTCGCCGCCAACTATCCCGCGTCGCTCCTCACCATGGGCCTCACCGCCGAGCGCGTCGCCCGCCGTTACTCGGTCTCACGCGATGACCAGGACGCCCTCGCTCTCGCAAGTCACCAGAAAGCCCTCGCGGCCCAAGCCGCAGGTCGCTTCGCCGAGGAACTCATCCCGGTCAGAGTCATAACCGCCAGGCCGGACGTCCCTCCGAAGAAACCTCACGTCCATGAAAAAGAATTCTCAGCCGACGAAGGCCCCCGAGCCGACACTTCAGCCGCAGCCCTCGCCCAACTCAAACCCGTCTTTCAAGTGCAGGGAACCGTGACCGCCGGAAATTCTTCGCAAACCTCCGACGGAGCCGCCGCCACTGTCCTCATGGAAGCCGCCCGAGCACGCTCGCTCGGCATTCAGCCGCTCGCCCGACTCGTCTCCTACGCCGTCACAGGTTGTCTACCTGAAGAGATGGGCATCGGCCCCATCACCGCGATCCCCAAAGCTCTTGCCCTCGCCGGCCTCACCCTTGCCGACATCGAACTAATCGAATTGAACGAAGCCTTCGCCTCGCAGGTCCTGGCCATCATCCGCGAGCTCTCGCTCGATCCCGCGCGCATCAACGTCAATGGCGGAGCCATCGCTCTCGGCCATCCGCTCGGCTGCACCGGCGCAAAGCTAACCGCGACGCTTCTCCGAGAGATGGAACGCCGGAAGGCGCGGTATGGAATGGTCACCATGTGCGTCGGCGGAGGCATGGGCGCCGCCGGCATCTTCGAGCTCCTCAATTGATCCGCAGCTGCTCTGTTGCTGGCCCCTGACCCCTGATCCCTGAAACCTGATCCCTGACACCTAGTTTTTAAAGAACTCCCCCCGTCCCCCGTTCGCCCACGGATCGTAGTGCAGGGCGAAGTCGGCACGGTGTTGCGTGCTGGGATGGTCGTTGAGCCAGAACTCAATGAAAGGATTCGGATTCGGATCTTCGAGCCACGACTGGCCCATAGCGTTGAATAGGCCTACCGCGGTCTTCTGTGGGTCGGGCACAATGCCGTGGATCGCTTCCTGCCCGTACACATCGGCCTCGTGCTCAAAGTAGCGGCTGACGGAATTGCTCACCGGCTCCAGAAGAAAACTCGCGATCGAAATGCTGAACAACAGTACACCAAATCCCGTTCGCGAAGAAAGCACATGCCTCGGTTCGACAAAATCCTCTGGTTTGAGGCCAATCCAGCGCACTCCAAACCGCCGCACCAGCCAAGCCGCAAACGCCGCGCACCCCCAATACACAAAGAACAAGCCTACCGCGGACAATGCAAATCCCTTCGGAACGTGATGCAGCACATAGTGCCCGCTCTCATGCCCGAAGACGAACAGCACTTCATCGTCCGGCAATTGGTCGGTCGCCGTATCCCACATCACGTAGCGCTTCGTCGCGCCCATCCCCGCCACAAACGCGTTGATCCCCGTGTACTTCGCGCTGGCTTTCAGCAGATACATGCGCTCCGGCGGAATGTCGATCCCCGTCCGCGCAACCACGGTCTCGAGCTTCGCCACCAGGGCCGCGTGATTCTTCACGAGCGGCTCCTGCTTGAAGAAAAGCGGCACAACCAGTGGCTCGATGAAGGTGAGGAACGCCAGAATCGGCAGCGTCACCAGCCATATGGCGAGCCAGTAGCGCCGCGGCCAGCGCCACACAATCCAGTTGAACAGCAGCATCACGGGCACACCGATTGCGAGCGTCAATCCCAGTGTCTTGCCCACGTCGCCAAGCCAGATGCCCCACCCCTGCACGCTGATTCCGTAGCTGCGCTCGTAGTGCTCGCCGATCCAGTCCAGCGGCAGCCCGGCCAGGGCCGAGATGATCAGGTACGCCGTGAAGAAGATCGCTCCCTGGATCCAACGCCGGCCGGAAACTCGCTCCGCCCATCGCTCCAGGCCCGCCAGTGCGTGCGTCGTCAGCAGCAGACCGATAAAAACAATGCCCCAGACCGATCCGGTTATGTTCAGGATGTCGCGGATGCGGCTGATGGCGATCGCCTTGGTCAGCTTGTCCGGCGGCAGCGTATACGCCTGCGAATTCGCCGGTGCCTGCGCGGCCACGGCCACTGGGGCCAGCGCTTCCTGCGTGGTCGTATTCTGCGCGGCCAACACCTGCGGAAGAATTCCGGCCAAAAACACCGCCGAACAGACCACTACCCGTGCCGTGCGTCTAAATCTCAACCCCGTTCTCCCTTTGCTCGCCAATTCTGCGAGAATCGAACAAACAGATGCTTTCGCCAAAATCTCGAGCTCTCACGCCCAATAATTCTAAAGGCCGATCATGGCGCCGGATCATTTCACTCCTCCGCTCTACGATCGCGGCAATCGTCCTCTCACTGTTCCTTCTCCCGGCAGCGGCGCAAACCCGGCAGCCGGTCCCCGTTGTTCTCGACGCCATGACCGCCGAGCTCCATCGCGCCTTCACCTCGCTGGGCAAGTCCCCGGGTGCACCTTCGCGGGCGCCCTCTGCAGTGCCGGCCGCGGATTCTACATCGGCCGCTTCCGGCGACAAGCCGTTGCCGCCCTACTTCCTCAGTTACACGGTTCGCGACACGAACTTCGTCTCCATTCGCGCGCTCTACGGCGCACTTGCTGAGAGTTCTGCGGGCCGCACGCGCTCGGCTGACGTGCAGGTGCGCGTCGGCGATCCCAAACTCGACAACACCCACGGCACGCATCGCGGCTCGGCCGTCAACAGCCTCCAGCTCCCGCTTGGCGACGACCGCGAGGCCCTGGCGCGTTCCCTTTGGCTGGCCACCAATACCGGCTACGGCAATGCTCTCGACAACTACCTTCGCGTCCAGACCGAGGCTGAGGTTCGCGCTAAGGAAGAGGACACTTCGCCCGATTTCAGCCAGCAAGCCGCGCAGAAGCACATCGGCGCCATCGCTCCGAGCATCGTCATCGACCGCGCCGCGTGGGAGCAGCGGGTCAGGGAACTGTCCCGCATCTTCCGCGAGTACCCTGACGTGTACGAGAACATGGTCTTTCTTACCGTGCAGAACGAGACCGACTACTTCGTCTCCTCCGAAGGATCGCAAATCGTCGCGCCCCATCTACAGGCGCGGATCGTCGCGGTCGCCGTCACCCGTGCCGATGACGGAATGGACCTCTTCCGTGAGCAGACCTTTGAGGCCCCGACCGTCGACGGCCTTCCCACACAAGCCGTTCTCGCATCCGCCATGCGCGATCTGGGCAAGAGTCTCGAGGCGCTGCGCAAAGCTCCGGTCACTGAACCCTTCGACGGCCCCGCCATTCTCTCCGGCCGTGCCGCTGCCGTCTTCTTCCATGAAGTCCTCGGCCATCGCCTCGAGGGCCAGCGCCAGCGCGGCGACGAGGAGGGCCAGACCTTCACCAAGGACGTCGGCAAGCCAATTCTTCCTGACTTCCTCTCCGTCGCCGACGACCCCACGGTCGACACCTTTGGTAGCACCTGGCTCAGCGGCAGCTACCAGTACGACGACGAAGGCCAGAAAGCCGAGCATGTCGACCTCATTCAGGACGGAGTGCTCAAGACATTCCTCATGTCGCGCCTGCCCATCGCCAGCTTCGGCGCATCCAACGGTCACGGCCGCGCCGAATCCGGGCACGTGCCCACCGGCCGCCAGGGCAACCTGATCGTAAGTTCCACCAAAACTATTCCAGAAGTAAAACTGCGTCAGCAGCTCATCGACGAAGCCAAAAAGCAGGGCAAGGCCTACGGCCTCTACTTTGAAGACATTTCTTCCGGCTTCGCCGTCACCCAGCGCAGCTCGCCGCAGGCCTTTCAGGTCATTCCTCTCGTCGTCTGGCGCGTCTACGTCGACGGTCGTCCCGACGAGCTCGTCCGCGGCGTCAGCATCGTTGGCACGCCGCTCGCCGCCATGAAGAGCATCATCGCCACCGGCGACAAGAGCGAAGTCTTCAACGGCGAGTGTGGCGCGGAGTCGGGCACCATCCCCGTCAGCGCCGTCGCTCCCGCTATGCTCCTCAGCGCCATCGAAACGCAGCGCCAGCCGCAAGGAACCGCACGCCCGCCCATCCTGCCCATTCCCGGCGATGACTCGCAAGCGTCCGAAACAAAGGGGGCCCAATGAATCCGCCCCGTTCGCGCACGATGGCCGGCCTCGCTGGATTTCTCGCGTTCTTCGTCTGCATGCCACAACTCCCCGCGCAGTCGACCCGCGCCGACGCCCAGCGCGATCCCGTTCTCAAAGCCATGCTCACTGAGCTTGACCGCAGCATGAGCCAGCTCCAGTTGACGGGCTTCGCCAAGCCCTTCTTCATCCAATACCGCATTGAAGACGTCAACGACTTTCAGACCAGCGCCGAATTCGGCTCAAGCGAAGGCTCTGACCAAGCTCACCAGCGCGTCGTGCGCGTCACTGTGCGCGTCGGCGACTACAAGACCGACAGCTCTGGCGCTCGCGGCGATGGCTCGCTCCAAGTGACTGCACTCGACGACGACCCCATCGCCCTCCGGTCCTCGCTTTGGACCGCCACCGACCAGGCCTACAAAAATGCGCTTTCCGCCTATGCGCAAAAGCAGGCCGAGTTGAAGCAGGTGCAAACCCCGCCCCAGGCCGACGACTTCAGCCAGGAGAAGCCCGTCATCTCGCTCGCCGATCCCATCGCCCTTCACGTTGACGAGGGCTTCTGGGCCGATCGCGTCGCCCGCGCCAGTGGTCTCTATCGCACAGATGCCTCGTCCAATCCAAATCAACGCGACATCGAATACTCCTCCGCGAGTTTTCGCGCCCGCACCACCACTACTTGGCTCGTTACGAGCGAGGGTGCCATCGTCCGCAAGTCCTCCGTCGAGTACCAGGAGTCCTTTGCCGCGGGTGCGCAGGCACCCGACGGCATGCGCCTCGACCGCTCCTATGGTTCCTCGGGAACTTCGCCCGCTGACCTCGACTCCGAAGCCGTCTTCAATCAGCACGCCGTCGACGAGCTTGCCTCGCTCGCCGAGCTCCGCAAGGCCCCGCTCGTTGAAGAGGAGTACCACGGCCCGCTGCTTTTCTCGGCCGACGCCGCTGCCGATACGCTGCGTTCGCTCCTCGCCTCCTCGGTCACGGCCACGCGCCCCGCTCTCGGTACTGAGGCGCGCACCAACGGCCCGTTTGCTTCCAGCTACCACGCGCGCGTCATGCCCGACTTCATGAACGTTGTCGACGAACCCAGCTTGACCGCCTACAACGGCAAAGGCCTCCTCGGCGCCTACGGCGTCGACGACGAGGGCGTTCCCACCCAGGCCGTCAAGCTCGTCGATGCTGGCCGCCTCGACAACTACCTCATTGGCCGCCAGCCCGTCCGCGACTTCCCTCAGTCCAACGGCCACGGCCGCGCCGGCATCACCGGCCCTGCGCGCCCCATGATCGGCGTCCTTAGAATCACTGCGGACAATGGCCTCTCAACTGGCGAGCTCAACCAGAAGCTTTTGGATATGGCGAAAGATCGCGGCCTGCCGAGCGTCTACTTCGTCCAAACGATGGGCGGCGACCGCACTCCTCGGCTGCTCTACCGCGTCAGCCTTGACGGAAAGCGCGAGCTGGTCCGTGGCGCAGTGCTTGCCGACATTGACGAGCGCGCTCTACGCTCCAGTATTGAAGCCGCGGGCAAGGATCTCTGGGTCGCCAACTATTTCCTGGACCCGCCGGTCACTATCCTCGCGCCGGCGCTGCTCTTTGACGACGCCACCGTCCGCCGTGCAAACGCCAAGAACGACAAGCTGCCCTTCTATCCGCCGCCCGACTAGGGCCCTCACCCGTTACAGGGCCGACTCGACAGGACCAGCTCGCAACTGTCCACTTCCTCCCCTATGCATCTCACTCTGTGAACTTTCACGCACCCCAGCCACCCCTTTTCGCATCCATTCTGATAGGTGCCGTTTCCACCCGGCCGCTGAATTTAATCAACACACTAATCATCCGGGCCAAACCCACAAAGTACAATCCGAACGAAGGAGACTTTCCCCAATGGCATACGAGTTACCACCGCTCCCCTACGATTACTCGGCGCTTGAGCCGTTCATCGACGTTGAGACCATGAAGCTCCACCACGACAAGCATCACCAGACCTACATCACCAACGTGAACAACGCCCTGGCCAATCACCCCACGCTCGCCGCCAAATCCGTCGACGACCTCATCAGCGATCTCAACGCCGTGCCGGAAGACATTCGCGGCGTTGTTCGCAACAACGGCGGAGGCCACTCCAACCACTCGATGTTTTGGACCATCATGGGCCCGGCCAACGCGCCCGGCATCGGCGGCAACCCCTCCGGCGACATCGCCAAGCAGATCACTGCCGACTTCGGCGACTTCGACGCCTTCAAGAAGACCTTCAACGAGACCACCGCCAAGCAGTTCGGCTCCGGCTGGGGTTGGCTCGTCTTCACCGGCGGCAAGCTCAAGGTCATCACCACCGCCAACCAGGATTCGCCGCTCTCGCAGGGCCTTTATCCCATCCTCGGCAACGATGTCTGGGAGCACGCGTACTATCTCAAGTACCAGAACCGCCGTCCCGATTACCTCGCTGCCTGGTGGAACGTTGTCAATTGGGCCGAGGTCAACAAGCGCTTCGCCAAAGCCAGGGGATGAACGCAGCCACTAGCTCCTAGCCCGTAGCCTTCAGCCCTTCCGCGCTTCGTTGAGGGACTGAGTTCTCGCACAGCGAACTGGAAGCTAGTAGCTAGAAGCTAGAAGCTGTTCTTCCACGCCGGAGGTTTTTTCGCACATGGCCACCATGCAAATGACAGTGCGCCCCGAGGATCTCTCTCAACTCCCCAAGGGCGCTGAGCGTATTCCCGACCCGGGCATCCTCGTCATCTTCGGCGCCTCCGGCGACCTCACCAAGCGCAAGCTGCTTCCTGCGCTCTTTCACCTCTGGCAATCCAACCTTCTGCCCCAGAAGTTCGCGATTGTCGGTGTCGCGCGCCGTCCGCTCGGCGATGAATTCGGCGCCGACATGCGCTCCGGCATCGTGGAATTTGGCGGCGTCGACGCCAACGATCCCAAGCTCGACGGCTTCGTCTCCAAGATCAGCTACTTTCCTCTCAACTTCGACGATCCCTCCCACTACGCCAATCTCAAAACCGAGCTCGATCGCATCGCCAAAGAGAAGGGAATTGGTCCCGATCGCCTTTTCTATCTCGCCACCGCGCCCGAGTTCTTCACCGGCATCATCGAAAACCTCGGCGCGCAATCCATGGCCCAGCCCGAAAAGGGTCGCGTTGCCATCGTCATCGAAAAGCCCTTCGGCCACGATCTCGAATCCGCCCGCCAGCTCAACCATCAGGTCAATGCGGTCTTCCACGAGAGCCAGGTCTTTCGCATCGACCACTATCTCGGCAAGGAAACTGTCCAGAATCTCCTCGTCTTCCGCTTCGCCAACGGCATCTTTGAGCCGATCTGGAAACGCAACTACATCGACCATGTGCAGATCACCGTCGCTGAAACACTCGGCGTCGAAGGCCGTGGCCCCTTCTACGAGAAGGCTGGCGCTCTCCGCGACATCGTCCAAAACCACATGATGGAGCTGCTCGCGCTCGTCGCCCTCGAGCCGCCCTCTAGCTTCGAAGCCGAAAGCGTGCGCCGCGAAAAACTCAAGGTCTGGCAGGCCATTCCCTCCATCCCCATCCTCAGCACCGTCCGCGGCCAGTATGGCCCCGGCATCGTGGCCGGCGAGCACGTTGTCGGCTACCGTGACGAAGACCGTGTCAATCCCGAGTCCGGCACCGAAACCTACGCCGCGCTCCGCCTCACCATCGAAAACTGGCGCTGGGCTGGCGTCCCCTTCTTTCTCCGCGCCGGCAAGCGCATGAAGAAGCGCGCCACCGAAATCAGCATCCAGTTCAAGCAGCCGCCGCTGCTCATCTTCAATCGCATGGCGCTCTCCGGCCCCTGCTCCGAGATTCAGCCCAACCTGCTCACTATCCGCATCCAGCCCGACGAAGGCATCTCCCTGCGCTTCGGCGCCAAGGTGCCCACCACACCCGAGATGACCGTCTGCCCCGTCAATATGGATTTCGATTACGAAGCCGCCTTCGGCAAATCCAGCGCCAACGGCTATGAGCGCCTGCTCCTCGACGCCATGCTTGGCGACCAGACCCTCTTCTCGCACCGCGACGGTGTCGAGATTACCTGGGCTCTCTATACGCCAATCCTGGATGCCTGGAAAAGTAAGACACCGGAGGTGTTTCCAAACTATTTCGCCGGCTCCTGGGGCCCCGAGTGCGCCGACCACCTGCTCGAAAGCTCCGGCCACTCCTGGCGCAACGACCTCGGCCGAAAGGCCTGACGATCACTGAAGCGCTAGCCCGCATTTCTCACAGGTTCATTGCTGATTGCGGTGACGATAGACAGGAAAAGTGTTGGAAAGGCCGTCATTTCATGGCATAACTGCGTTGTCGAAGCGTAGTTGTAGCCGTGCGGAGGC
>JBEKSA010000046.1:0-22438 GCA_049517515.1 Occallatibacter sp. | reverse complement strand
CCGCCTCCGCACGGCTACAACTACGCTTCGACAACGCAGTTATGCCATGAAATGACGGCCTTTCCAACACTTTTCCTGTCTATCGTCACCGCAATCAGCAATGAACCTGTGAGAAATGCGGGCTAGTTCCGAAGACCAACGCCAGCGCTGTTTTGCGCGACAACAGTTTGGCGCCTGCGAAGGCGGTTGCTAAGCCGGACTTCTGAGACGATGGAGCCGACGAAGCTACCTGTCGTACAGGCGAGTCTTCCTGGTGCCGTTGAGGAGGCCCCAAAAGGCATCATGGGGGCTATTTGGCCACTGCAAATTTGACGTTGGGTTTGGCCCGAGGCAAGGCCGCAAAAGCAACCGCAGGTCCTTCGGCTCCGCTCGGGATGGCACTCGTAAGAAAGAGTGGAGCCTGCTGGACTATTGCAGCAGCGTCGGCTCGTCATGGTTGCCCTTAAGTGTCTCTCCCTGGATTCTCGCTCTGAACAGAACAGCCTAGCAGGGCTTTTTCGACTGCGCGGAGTACTTTCACGTCGAGAAGATCTTGCTCTCTGCCACTGGCAAGCTTGTTGCGGATCAGGTCGTCCCGGGAGATGATCTGTGACGGAACTGTTCCCTCGATTGAGCCTTCGACGCGGTTCGGCCAGGCGTCATCGAAGCTGACTCCGTCGATCTTCTGGAGAATATCGACGCGGTTCGGAGGGTGGCCAAAGTGGAATACCGTTCCGTCTACGAAATCCGCCGGGCTCATCCCTGCAATGGGCGCTCCGAACTCCGCCAGTGCAGCAAAAACAGCCTTTGCATTCTCGGCATCGGTACGAATCCACAGATCGATATCTTTTGTGGAACGCGGCTCGGAGTAGGCGCCGAAAGCAAAGCCCCCAACGACGAGATACTTAACCCCGTGCGCGTTGAAGACTTGCAGTATCTCCCGATGATCCTTGCTCATCATGGGCAGGCGCTCCTTTGAAGGCCGCTGCAAAGGCATAAGCCTCCTGGCTAAGTTCGGAGACGGCAACAAGCCGGTCGCCCAAAGGTAGGCTTTGCCAATAGCGATAGATCTCGGCTTGCTCCTCTTCGAAATCGGTCACGCGGCGGATGGTCTTATCCATTCACTTCGCTCCAATTGCCTTTCATCTTACTGCAGCAGCGTTCCCTGCTCGCCTTCGTGATTGCCGTTGCCGTTGAGTTCTTCGGGCGGGATGATTACCGTTGCGGCGACCTTGTCGTCGGGCTCCAAGTTGAGGATGCGGACGCCTTGCGTGGCGCGGCCAGCGGAGCGAATGGTCTTGGTGTCGCAGCGGATGATTTTGCCGAATTGGCTAATCACCATCAACTCTGAGGTCTCGTCGACAAGCTGGATGGAGTTGACGCGGCCGACGCGCTCAGTGACGGAGAGGTTCTTGACGCCCTTGCCGCCGCGCGTTTGCAGGCGATACTCCTCGACATCGGTGCGCTTGCCGAAGCCGTTCTCAGTCACGGAGAGAATGCGGTACGCGCCAGGCGCATGCTCCTTAGGCGTGACCACGGTGCCGACCACGTAATCGTTCTTGATGAGGGCGATGCCGCGGACGCCGTATGCGGGGCGGCCCATGGAGCGCACGTCGCTCTCTTCAAAGCGAATGCCCATGCCCAGGTGCGTGGCGATGAAGATGACCTGTGAGCCATCGGTGATACGCGCGGCCACGAGCTCGTCGTCGGAATCGATGCCGATGGCGATGATGCCACGGGCCATGACGTTGGAGAAGTCCTTGAGCGGGGTCTTTTTGACGGTGCCCTTTTGCGTGGAGAAGAAGATGAACTTGCCTTCCTCTTCAAGATCGCGGACGGGCAGGATGGCGCAGACCTTTTCGCCGGACTGGAGATCGAGCAGGCTTTGCATCGATTTGCCCTTGCCGGCGGCGCCGACGTCGGGAATCTCATAGACCTTGAGCCAGTAAACGCGGCCCGTGTTGGTGAAGCAGAGCAGGTAAGCGTGCGTTGAGTTGACGATAAGCTGCGAGACAAAGTCTTCCTCGCGGGTCTTCATGCCCATGCGTCCCGTGCCGCCGCGGCGCTGCTGGCGGTAGATGGAGATGGGCGTGCGCTTGAGGTAGCCCTGGTGGCTGACGGTGACGGCGACCTGCTCGTCGGCGATGAGGTCTTCAAGCTGAATTTCCGCGCTCTCGTCGACGATTTCGGTGCGGCGCTTGTCGCCGTATTTGTCGCGGACGTCTTCCAGCTCTTTGACGATGACCGCGCGCAGCTTTTTCTCGCTGCCCAGGATCTCTTCGTACTCGGCGATCTTTTCGCGGATTTCCTTGAGTTCTTTCAGGAGCTCGTCGACGGAGAGCTGCGTGAGGCGATAGAGCTGGAGTTCGAGGATGGCGTCGACCTGGCGCAGGGTGAGGCCGCGCTCCTCGTGGCGCTGCAGCTCACGGTCGAGCTGAATGACGATTTCGGTGCCCTTGCCCCAGGCGTAGAGGTTTTCGCGCGCCTCAGCCCGCGAGGCCGATGCGCGAATGATCCTGATGACGGTGTCGAGATTGTCGAGCGCGATCTTGAGGCCTTCTAAGATGTGCTCGCGCTCGCGCGCCTTGCGCAGCAGGTAGACGGTGCGGCGCTGAACGACGTCGATGCGATGGTCGATGAAAACGCGGATGGCCTCGGCGAGGCCCAGCTCGCGCGGCTGGCCGTTGACCACGGCCAGGAAGATCATGGAGAAGCTTTCCTGCAGTTGCGTGTGCTTGTAGAGCTGGTTGAGGACGATTTCGGGCTGCGCGCCGCGCTTGAGTCCGATGACGAACCTCATGCCGTCGCGATCGCTTTCGTCGCGCGTGCGGTCCTGGCCGATGTCGATATCGGAGATGACTTTGTTTTCGACCAGCTCGGCGATGCGCTTGAAGAGCGTGGACTTGTTGACCTGATAGGGAAGCTCGGTGACGACCAGCGCCTTGAGATCCTTGGTGACGTTTTCCGTGGCGACGCGGGCGCGCATGAGGAAACGGCCACGGCCGGTGCGGTAGGCGTCAACGATGCCTGCGCGGCCGTAGAGAATCGCGCCGGTGGGGAAGTCGGGGCCCTTGACGTGCTTGAAGACTTCGGCAAGGCCGGCTTTGGGATTTTTGACCAGATCGATGGCGGCGTTGACGACTTCAGTGAGGTTGTGCGGAGGAATGTTGGTGGCCATGCCGACCGCGATGCCGCTCGATCCGTTGACGATCAGGTTGGGGATCCTGGTGGGCAGGACGGATGGTTCAACGGTGGACTCATCGTAATTGGGCACGAAGTCCACGGTTTCCATGTCGATGTCGGCCATGAGCTCGCCGGTGATGCGTTCCATGCGGCACTCGGTGTAGCGCATCGCAGCGGGCGGATCGCCGTCGACGGAGCCGAAGTTGCCCTGGCCGTCGACGAGCGGATAGCGCATGGAAAACGGCTGCGCCATGCGGACCAGCGTGTCGTAGATGGCCGAGTCGCCGTGAGGATGATAGACGCCCATGGCCTGGCCGACGACTTTGGCGCACTTGGTGTATTTCTTGTTGTGCTCCAGGCCCATCTCGCTCATGGTGTAAAGCACACGGCGATGCACGGGCTTGAGGCCGTCGCGAGCGTCGGGCAGGGCGCGCCCGATGATCACCGACATGGAGTAGTCGAGATAGGAGCGGCGCATCTCCTCTTCAATGTTGATGGGAATAAGGTTCGTGCCGCCGGGAGGGTTCGGCCCGTCGAGAGGGAGCTGGGGATTGTGGTCGTCTGCCATAGAATTTGCGAGGTCCGCGGGGAGGCGGCAAAAGGTCCGGAAGAAGCGGGGCCGGGTCCGCAGATCTCTGCCCTTATTTTAGTGGTTTGAGGGGCGGTTTAGCAAGGCGGCAGGCATGAAATAAAGCCTTATTTTGCTTGAATTTATGAGGCGATTTCAACAGTGAGCGGAGCGATCGGGAAAGTTCGCGCGAGGAGTTCAATTTTTGGGTCTGAATCGGCGGTGCAGAGGGTTGGGCTGGGGGACGGCTGGCGAGCGTTTTCTGGGGGGCAAAAACTGCGAGGGAATTGCTGGGATTTTGCGTTACTGCGACATGAGCGGCAGACTGTGAATGCACAGCACTGCCTGAAGTACGACGATCGCTCCACCCGCTGCGAGCGCAAGGCGGCCGCGCGGGCCGTCGTACGCATCGGCAAACACGCCACCAACAAAGGTGAGCAGAAATGGCAGCGACCAGAGCCAGGGAGATCCAGGCGCGCCGGTCATGACGAGGAGCATCAAAACGGCTGCGCAAAGCAGAGGGACGGTGTTGCCGAAGTAGCGCGACTTGCGCGCGGCAAGATAAAGCACGAGAGCGGCGGCAGACGCCAGCGAAACTCCGGCATTGGCGAAGGTCGAAAAGAAACGCCGCGCGGGATCGGTTGAGAACCAGAGAAAGCCGGCCGACGAACGGAAAACGTAGCTGAATGCGTCGGGCGAGAAGCCGTAACAGGCAAAAACGAGGACGAGGCTGCCCGCCGCTGCGACCAGCACGACGGGCAGGGCCTGGCTGCGGTGGCCCTCGGCGATCCAGAGCATGGCTGCGAGCCCCAAGATCGCGGCAACGGGCAGCGCGGCAATGTGCGCCGCCGCGGTGACGCCGAAGATGACCGTAAGAAGCACGATGCGCGGTCGCCACTTGCGGGCGGGTCCCTGCATGGAGTGGGCCACTCCGATGCACGTGTAGATGCCGCCAAAGACTCCGAGAGCAGCCAGTACTTCAGGATTGGGCGCGACACAGGTCTTGAGCACAGCAGGGGAGAAGCAATAGAGAGCGAGCGCGGTGTAGCCGCCCAGATTGCCGTAGAGGCGGCGGGTGACCCACCAGATGCATCCGCCGAGCACACATCCGGCAAAGAGGAACGGCAGCCGCAGGAGCAGCAGGTTGTGAGTCATCTGATGGCGCAGTTCCCAGGTGCTTAGCTCACTGCTGGGATTTTGCACGATGCGATTCTCGGGCTTGCGAAAGAGATCGAATCCGCGCTCGAGGAGCAGGTTGAGGGTTAGGGGAAGGCCAGCGAGGCGGTAGGCGAGAATGCCGTCGTGGATGTTGCCGCAGGAGGTGTAATAGCCGGCAAGAGGCGAGGGCTTTTCCCAGGTTTCGCGTCCGCAGCGCGCGTATTGGTAATCGCTGTCAGTCAGCGTCTGACGGCTGACGAGCCAAAAGCCCTGCAGCAGGAAGGCCGCCAAGAGTGCTGCCGCAATGCGTTGCGGCAGGTTGAAGCGAAAGCGGCGAAGGATACCAAAGCGGTGGGCCATCACGTTCGAAGCAACCTTACCAGTCTAAACGGTGGTTTCCGGGCCGGACCGAATAGCGCAGGCGGAGTAAGTCGGCACATGGTCCGCAAAACACGAAAGCCGCCCCGGAGGGCGGCTCTCTGCGCTGATGCGTTCGTCCTAATTAAAGATTGCGCCGACGGTGTCGTCGAAGGTGAGCGTGACGTTGCAACTGTTAGGTCCTGCCGCGGTAATAGGAGCAGTTGGCACGCAGTTGTAGGACCATCCGCCGAATGCTCCCGCTCCGGCTGGCGCCGTCAGTGTGACGGTGGTGCCGATGGGGTAGGCCGCAGCGCAAACCGATCCTCCGAGTCCGGCAGCGCTCGAGCCGGGGCCGCAATGGATCACGTTGGGAGTCGCGGTGGCGGAGGGAGCCGTCACCAGCCAGTCGGTGGTGTTCAGGCCTTCGTTATAGACGGTCAAGGTAGCCTTGAGTGCTGAGGCCTCGGAGCCCGGATAGCACGAACCGGCGGTGGTCGGCGTGGGCAGAACCAGCGGACAACTGAAGGTTGCCGTAGCCGTCTGGATCGAACCCGTCGTTGGATCCGTCGCCTCGGCAATGATCGTGGCTGATCCGTTTCCGTAGGCCGTTACAATGCCGCCGCTCGTCCCCGTGTTTGTGCCGGTGCTGGTGTCGACGGGGAACACATCGGGCGAGGAAGAAAGCCAGGTAACCGAACTCGTCAGGTCCCTGACGGTGGGAGACGTGGAATACGTTCCGATGGCCAGGAATTGCGCTGAATCGAGCAAATTACCGACCGTGATCGAGCTGGGAATGATCTGGAGCGACAGCAGCGGTTCGGGTGCGGGCGTGAGTGTCACGTTGACGGTGGAGAAATTCGAAACGAGCGAGCCATCCGGATTCTTCAACTCCGCGGTGATGGTGCTCGTGCCCAGGCTCACGCCGGTGGCCACGCCGTTTCCTGAGGCGAGGCCGCTGGTCACCGTGGCAACCGATGGAATGCTCGAAATCCAAGTGATCTGCGGCGAGTTGGTTACATCTTCCTCAAGGCCGTTGGCTCCTAATGTGGCAAGCGCGATGAATTGGCCGGTCTGGCCCGAGGCTGAGACGGCCTGGGAGCCGGGAACGATGGTGACAGCGGTATATTCTTCGGTCGATCCGCCGTTTCCCGGTGACCCGCTTCCCACAGTAAAGGTCGCAGTGCCCGTCAGCGTGTTTCCGCCGCTAGGATAAATCGCGGTGATCGTGACTGTGCCCAGGCTCACTGCGGTGGCAAGCCCAGTGGAGGCGCCGATGGTGGCAATCGACGGGCTGCTTGAACCCCAGGTGGCCGAGTCGGTCACGTCGACCGTGGCCCCTGTGGCAGTGGTCTCAATGGCTTGGAATTGGGCTGTGTCACCCACCGTCGTCACCAATTGAATGTTCGGGATAATTGCGATCGATGACGGGCTCCCTGCTCCTCCCGAGGCGCCCGATACCGTGAGCGAAGCCGTTGCCGAGACAACTCCCGTAAATCCGCTGATGCTGGCTGTGATGGTCGTTGTGCCCGCGGAAAGACCGGTCGCAACTCCTGTGGAGCTGACGGTCGCCACGGCCGGCGCGCTCGAAGTCCAGGTCGCCGAGTCCGTGAGGTCCTGGGTGCTGGAGGGGTGATTCTTTCCGTGGCCGAAGACACCGGTCGCGGTGAACTGAACAGTTTGGCCGGCTGAGATCGATTGTGTTGTGGGCGATACCGAAATTGAGACCGCCAATGGATTGGTGCAGCCGGCTATCGGCAGCGCCATAGCGACGAAGAGAAGCACCCGCGGCGATAAAACTCGATCATGCATGGTTGACCTCTGGAGCCTGCAGACTGCTTTGACATTGAGCAAAGATCGTCATGGCAGACTCTCGCTGGCCTGTATGCCTTCGACTATAGGCCATGTAATCAGCGCACCGCAGTCACACGAAGGTGTTACTTTTGGCTTGGCATCAAGACAGTCAATAAGCGCATCAGCATTGACTTTGAGCGCCGATGCGAGCGTGACCTTGGTCATGTGTGCAGCAGCGCACAGCCCTGCTGTGCCGCGCTAAATGCCTCGCCGTGAGCAAATCGCCGATTCGCCGCCTTTGGTTCCTTCTTCCTGGTGATTGCTTTGCTGCCGTCGCCGGGAACGGCTACACTTCTCATCAGAATGACAATCGCGCGCGACAACACTCCGGAACGGTTGGTGAGCGCGGCGCGCGCCGACGAAGAGCAGGGTTTTGAGCTCAAATTGCGCCCCCGCTGGCTGCGGGAATTCATAGGTCAATCAAAAGCCAAAGAACAACTTGCGATTGCGCTCGAGGCGGCAAAGTCGCGAGGCGAGGCACTGGACCATGTATTGCTTTTCGGTCCTCCGGGATTAGGCAAGACCACGCTGGCCACCATCATTGCCAACGAACTCGACGTGGGTTTTCAGCAGACTTCAGGGCCGGCCCTCGTGATCCAGGGCGACCTGACCGCAGTCCTGACCAATTTGCGCGAGCGCCAGGTACTTTTTCTTGACGAAATCCACCGCCTTCAGCCGGTGCTGGAAGAAAAGCTCTACACCGCGCTCGAAGATTACAAGCTCGACATCATCATCGGGCAAGGGCCGGCTGCGCGCACCCATGTGATGGAGATTCATCCCTTCACGTTTATCGGCGCGACGACGCGGCCCGGCCTGCTGAGCTCGCCGCTGCGCTCGCGGTTCGGCATTCTGCTGCGCCTCGAGTTCTACACGGAAGAGGAATTGCGCGTCATTGTGGAGCGCTCCGCCGAGGTGCTGCAGATTCCGATCGACGCCGACGGGGCAGCGGAGATCGCGCTGCGCTCACGCGGGACGCCGCGCATCGCCAATCGATTGCTGCGCCGGGTTCGCGATTACGCGCAGGTGCGCGGAACTGGATCGATCGACAGGCCGACGGCCAATGCGGCGCTGACCATGCTGGAGGTGGATGCGCACGGGTTCGACGAGATCGATCGCCGGCTTCTGTTGACGATCATGCAGAAATACGATGGAGGGCCGGTGGGCCTGGGCACTCTGGCGGCAACGCTCGCCGAGGAGGAAGATGCGCTGGAGGAAGTCTACGAACCGTTCCTGATTCAGATCGGGTTTCTGGACCGAACGCCTCGCGGCCGGGTGGCGACGCACCGTGCCTACGAGCACTTCGGAATTGCGGCGCCGGGCAGGCAGGCGGGGTTGTTTTAAGAAGAAGCGGAGTTAGCGGTGTTGGCGGGGTTAGCGGAGTTCGTGAAACGGAGAAGAAACATGGCACTTACTGAATCCACGATGCTCGAACTTGGAACGATTGCGCCGGATTTTGTGCTTACCGATGTTGTAAGCGGCGAAACGGTCCGTCGCGACGATTTTCGCGGCAAGCAGGCGCTGCTGGTTCTGTTTATCTGCGCGCACTGCCCGTATGTGAAGCACATTGAGAAGTCGCTCGGCGATCTCAGCGCCGACTACGAAGACAAGCCGCTGGCGATTGTCGCCATCAGTTCGAACGATGTGAAGACGCACCCGGCCGACAGTCCTGAAGGCCTGAGGCAACAGGCGCACGACAACGACTTCGACTTCCCGTATTTATATGACGAGTCGCAGTATGTGGCGCACGCGTATAAGGCCGCATGCACGCCCGATCCTTATCTGTTCGACGCGGATTTCCGGCTTGTCTATCGCGGGCAGTACGATGACAGCCGCCCCGGCAACGGCATTCCGGTGACGGGAAAAGATCTGCGTGCCGCAATCGACCTGGTGCTCGCAGGCAAGCCGGTTCCTAAGAAGCAGAAGCCATCGATCGGCTGCAACATCAAGTGGAAGGCGTGACGTCACCCCGCGAACCTAGACCTGTCCGCGGGGACCCCGGGACCACAGCGGAGTTAGCGGGGCTAGCGGGGTTAGGTCGGAGCCTAGATTTGTGCGATCCCAGGTCCCAGAAGCGGGACCTGGGGCACCCCTGTCAGTGGCTGGTTAGCTCCGCATTACAATGCCGGAGAGTCGTCGCCGAGCATCGCTTCGCGCACAATTTTGATGGGCGGAAATCCCTGGCGCAGAAAATCGTCGTGGAATTTTTCAAGGCTGAATGCCGCGCCTTCTTTTTTCTTCGCGTCGTCGCGAAGCTTCATGATTTCGAGTTTGCCCAGGGTGTAGTAAAGATAGGTCGGGTCGCCGGCTCCGCGCTTTGTCTCGACATCAGCCGCCTCTTTGGATTGATAGCCTTCCTTCTCAAAGAAGTCCTCGGCCTGCTCCATAGTCATCTTGCCGGTGTGCATCTGAATGCCGACGATGAAGCGCGCGTCGCGGAGCAGGGCGTCTTGCAGTTGACCGAGCCGCAACAGCTTTGATTCGCGCTCGTCCTTCGCGCCCGCACCAGGCTGCCCGTAGCCTTCATCGAGCATCATTTGCTCACAGTAGTGTGCCCATCCTTCCACGTCGGTGTTCGCGCCCAGAAGCTTGCGCACTTTGCTCGGCGCCTGCGGCAGCCAAAGAAATTGCACGTAGTGCCCAGGATATGCTTCGTGCACTGCCGTCGAAATCACCGTGCCCACGTTGAATCCGTACATATAGCCGTCAACCTTCGCCGGCGTCATCGTGGGGTCGGGCAGTGTCACGTTGAAATAGGATTCGGTGGCGCGAGTCTCGAAGGGGCCAGCCGTATCCATGCTGGCAAACGTTGTGGCGCGCATAAATGGCGGCGTTTCTTCGACAATGGGCCGGACATCGGAAGGAATGGTGACGATGTGGTGCTCCCGGATGAAGCTGACCAGGCTGTTGAATGTTGCACGGAAGGCGTCGAGAAGCTGATCGGGCGCCGGATGATCTTCGCCCAGCTCCTCGAGCACCACGCGCGGATCTTTTCCCGGCTCGAGTTCGGCGGCGACTTGTTTGAAGTGGTCCTGATTCTTGCGAAGGTCGGCCCAGCCGATTTCGAGCAGCTTGTCGAGAGGCAGGTCGATCATTTCGTCGTACTCGAGCTTTCTCTGGAAAGTATCGGCGCCGATGCGGAAGTCGCCGTTGGAGCGCGCCAGCACATCGCTCTTGAGCCAACCGAGGTAATCGCTGAGCGCGGAGACAACAGCCGCGTTGGAGCCAGCAAATTCAGCCTTAAGCGCCGCATCATCGGCGTCTGCGAAGGCCTGCGGCACGTCGTGCTCGAAAAAGCCGATGATGTCCGGCAACTGCTCGATAGCGATCTCAGTGAAGATGCGCGGAGGGTTCTGGAGATTCGTGCGGGCGGCGGCGAGCAGCGCAGGCATTTGCTTTTCGCGGGCGACGAGCGAGCGCAGGCGGTCATTCGGCGGCGCAAATTTGCGCTCCATCAAAACGAAGGCCGCGTTGGCGCAGGTGCTCGAATAGGTGTCCGCGTTCCTCTCCCAGGGCCGGATGGTTTCAAGCGTCAGCAGTTGCGAGCGAATGTTGCTGAGCACCATCTCGCGGTCGCTGCGGGAAACAAAGTCAGCTGCCGAGTCGTCAGGAACGATCAATTCGATTCGCCGCTCGTAATTTTTCAGCGCCACGATCTCGGCGTCGATGTTCTTGCGAGAGAAGTCTTCAAGCTGCGAGTCGTACTGGTGGAGGCCCACCATTGTCCCGCCCGACGGAGCGTAGTGAAAGTACACCTGGTCAAAGTACTCGTCCGTCACTTTTGCAAGCTGTTGCTTCCAGTCCGCAGTTGCAGCATGTGCGCCGATCGCAGACAACATAAGTGCTCCTATCGCAGTCAAGGTGGTCACCCGTTTCATGGTCCCTCTCCATTTCGTGCCGATCGCTTACGCGCTCACAGGCGCCGGCGCCAGGTTGGCAAGCAATTCTCGAATCTCGAGCAGAACTTCGTCGGATCGCGTGGCGCGCAACGGGAGCTTGAGCAGTCCCTGCGGCGTGAACTGCGCGCCGCGCCTGGCGTTGCGCGATACCAGTTGCATGAGGTGTGCAGGGTCGACGGTCGCATTCTCCATAAAGCGGATGTGCAGCTCGCCTCGCTTGCGGTCGACCTGCGCAATGCCAAGGCGCTCGCACTCGAGGCGCAGAAAGGCCGCTTCAAGCAGATAGACGGTGGCGTCGGGCGGCGCGCCATAGCGGTCTTCCATCTCCGCACGAATCTCGTTGACCGAAGCCTCGGTGTTCGCTCCAGCGATTTTCTTGTAGAGGCGCAGCCGCTGGTTCTCTTCCGGCACATAGCTTTCGTCGATGCGCAGCGCGATGCCGAGGTTGAGCTGCGTGGCGGGCCGCTCTTCACCGGCCTCGCCCTTCAACTCCTTTACCGCGGCCTCCAGCATCGACGTATACAGCTCGAATCCCACCGCTTCGATGTGGCCGCTCTGCTCGCCGCCGAGCATATTGCCTGCGCCGCGCAGCTCCAGGTCGAGCGCCGCGATTTTGAAACCCGCGCCGAGGTCGCTGAACTCTTTGAGAGCGGCGAGACGGCGGCGCGCAATCTCCGTCAGCTCATTCTCCGGCGGAATGAGGAGGTAGGCATAGGCGCGGCGGTTGGAGCGGCCCACACGCCCGCGCAACTGATAGAGCTCACTCAGCCCGTGCCGCTCAGCGCGGTTAATCAGGATGGTGTTCGCGAGCGGAATGTCGAGGCCGTTTTCGATAATGGTTGTGGCCACGAGCACATCGAACTCATGACGCATGAAGGCGAGCATCACTTTCTCGAGATCGTTCTCGCCCATCTGTCCGTGCGCGACCGCCACGCGCGCCGAGGGCACCAGCTCCTGAATGCGCGCGGCAATTTCGTAAATCGACTCCACGCGATTGTGGACAAAGAACACCTGGCCGCCGCGTTCCAATTCCACCTCGATGGCCGAGCGCACAATCTTTTCGTCGAAGCGGGCCACCACCGTCTGAATCGCCATGCGATCTTTCGGTGGGGTCTCGATAATGCTCATATCGCGCAGGCCAACGAGCGACATATGGAGCGTGCGCGGGATCGGCGTTGCGCTCATGGCCAGCACGTCGATTTCCTTGCGCAACTGCTTCAGGCGCTCCTTGTGGCGCACGCCGAAGCGCTGCTCCTCGTCTACAACCAGCAATCCGAGATCCTGGAACTTGATGTCCTTTGAAAGCAGGCGGTGCGTGCCGATAAGAATGTCCACGCGGCCTGTCGCCACGCGCTCGATGATGTCCTTTTGCTCTTTTGCGGTGCGGAAGCGCGAAATCATCTCGATGTGAATGGGGAACGGCGCGAACCGCTGCTTGAAGGTTTCGAAGTGCTGGAAGCTGAGCACCGTGGTGGGCGTGAGCACCGCGACCTGCTTGCCGTCTTGCACGGCCTTGAAGGCGGCGCGCATGGCGACTTCGGTCTTGCCATAGCCCACGTCGCCGCACAGCAGCCGGTCCATAGGCGTCGGCGACTCCATGTCATCCTTGACGGCGCGAATCGCCGTAATCTGGTCGTCGGTCTCGCTGAAATCGAATGCATCCTCGAACTCGCGCTGAAACTCGTTGTCCACCGAGAACGCGTTTCCCTGCGCGGTGTGCCGCTCGGCATAAAGCTTGAGCAGCTCGGCCGCCATATCCTGCATGGCCTTTCGCACGCGCGCCTTGGTTCGAGTCCATTGCTGCGTGCCAAGCCTGTTCAATACCGGCGCAGGTCCCGTGTCGGTCGAGCGGTATTTCTGAATGAGGTCGAGCCGAGTGAGCGGAACGTAAAGCTTGGCGCCCTCGGCGAATTCCAGAATCATGAACTCCACCGCGAGGCCGTCCTGCTCAATCTCCTTCAGGCCCTGGTACTGCGCGATGCCGTGCTCCACATGGACAACGTAGTCGCCGACGCCGAGGTCGCGAAAGTCGGAGACAAAGGCCGCGGTCTTCGACTTTCTGGGAACCGGGCGCGCCGCAACGTCGGCTTCGTCGGAGAGATCGTTGGCGCCGAAGACGATCAAGTTCGCGTTTGCAAACACGACGCCCGACGCCAGCGGCGAGCGCACGATCACCGGCACGCGCAGGTCGCCAGCCATGTAACTGGCCTCCTCGAGCATGGTGTCGCCAGCACGCGGCGCACGGCTGCCCAGCCGGTAAGGAACCTCGTATTCGCGAAGAACAGTCGCCAGGCGCTCTACGTCGCCCTGATGTGGAGCGGCAAGCACGATGCGTGCGTCAGCCGCCATCAGCTTCTTCAGTTGCTCAGTCAACGCGGGAATGGAGCCGTGGAAGCGCAGCGGGGGTCGCGTGGGCAACTCGATTTCGCCCAAGGTTGTGTCCGGCTCCAGCACATCCACTGCGCCCAGTTGATCGAGATCGAGGCCCATGTGTGCAGCGAGCGAAGCTTGCAGAATCTCGGGGCGCAGATAAATGTCCTCCGGCCGGAAGAGCGAGCCAATCCCGGAGCGCTCGTGACGCAGCTCGACCTTGCTCCACCAGCGGTCGATTTGGCTGCGCACCATCGCCGGTTCATCGACAAACAGCGCGCATCGGGGCAGGAGCGTGAGCAGCGAGCGCTCCGCTCCGGCGACGGGCGCAAAAAACTCCCATCCGGGGAATACGCTGACGCCGCCAGCCGCAGCGGCTTCGGCGGCCATCTCGTCATTCTCGATGTCAACGCGCTGCCGGCTCAGCCGCCCGTTCACCGCGGCCAGCAACTGCTCGGTCGCCGGCGTCTCCGTGAGCGGCAGCAGTTCGGTCTCATCCAGCCCGCTCTGCGAACGTTGCGTTTCCGGATCGAATTTGCGAATCGTTTCAATTTCGTCGCCGAAGAATTCAATGCGCACGGGACGGTCAAATTCCGGCGAATACACGTCGAGAATTCCGCCGCGGCGCGTGAACTGGCCGGGCATTTCGACGAGATCCACCTGTGTGTAACCGACGCTGGCCAGATGCGCGGTGAGCACCTCGATGTCGACCTCTTCGCTGCGCTTGAGGGTTACAGCCAGGCCGGCATAGTACTCGAGATCGAAGAGTTTGAGAGCCGCAGATTCGACGGGAGCGATGAGAACATCGACGGCGCCGCTCGAAAGCTTCCACAGCGCGGCGGCGCGCTGTTCCTGGACGTCGGGGTGAGGCGAGAGATTTTCGAAGGGAAGCACGTCGTGGGCGGGAAAGCGGACGACGCGCGCTGGATCGATGGCGCCAGTCAGCTCGCAACCGGCCTTGAGCAGGGGCTCCAGCGCCTCGGCGGCCTTGTTGTCGGCAACGATTACGATGACCGGCTGTTTGGCGGCCCGCGCCATCAGCGGCAGATAGAGAGCCCGCGCCGTCGCCGTCATTCCGGACACACGCCGCCGACCCGCACCCAGGCTCAGGTGCCTGCGAACGCGTTCAAAGCCCGAGGAATGCTCCAGCTCCGCGAAGATTTCGCGGACAAACGGGAGGATCATCAACCTTTAGTTTAGCAGTGGGATCGTTCAATCAGGTTGGAGCCGCGATCTCATCAGCCCGCGTGTCGAACCTTCGCCCCGCGCTCACTCGTCTCCGAGTTTCTTTGCGAACGCGTACCAGAAGTCCAGCGACTTCCAGTAAGAATCGAGGGGCAAGCGCTCATCGCGTCCATGGGCACGCACATCGTCGCGTTCCAGAGCGATCGCCGAGTAGCCGTAGCTCGGAATTCCTGCCTGTGCGAAGTAAATCGAATCGCTGGCGCCGGTTTCCATCACCGGCGTGACCGGTAATCCGGGCCAGATCGCTTGCGTCACGCTCGTGAGCGGCCCCCAGACCTCCTCGATCGGCGCCGGCGGAATAATCGCCTTGCGATCGGGCGCTGTCGCGGACACGTCGCCCAGGCTCGAGATGTACTCCACGCCGAGTTGCGGGTCGCCAAAGATGGAGATGAGCTGCTTCCTGATTTCCTCGGGTGAGTGGCCAGGCAGGATTCGGCAATTCACGATTGCCTGCGCAGTTTGCGGAAGGGCGTTGTTGGCGTGACCGCCGCTCAATCGAGTGGCGACGCAAGTGGTACGCAGCCTGGCGTTGAAAGCGGGTTCCGCGCTCAAGCGCGTGGCAGCGGCTGTGTCCAGAGGCGTGGCCAGAATCGCCCGCATATCGGCTGCCGTTGCACCCGTCTCCTGGCCAGCGAGGTTCGCAAAATATGTGCGAGTGACATCGTTCAACTCGATGGGAAACGTGTACGCGGCGAGCCGGTCAAGCGATGCCGTCAGCTCATAAATGGCGTTGTCCGGTCGTGGCAAAGAACTGTGACCGCCTCGATTGGTCGCCGTAACCTGATAGTCGGCGTACAGCTTTTCGGTCGCCTCCACCTCGGCCACCAGCGGCCGCCCATGTTCCAGCTCAATGCCGCCGGCATCGGGGTTGACGACGAAAGCGGCGTCCACCAGATTGCGATGCTCGCGCACCAGCCAGTCTGCGCCGTTGAACTTGCCTCCCTCTTCGTCCGCCGTCAGCGCCAGGATCAGATCGCGCCGTGGCTTGTAGCCCTCGCGACGCAGGCGCAGAAAAGTCTCCACCAGCGCAGCGTCGGAGTCCTTCATGTCTTGGGTGCCACGACCGTAAAAATATCCGTCCTTCTCGACAAACTGAAATGGATCGGTGGACCAGTCGGAGCGCAAAGCCTGCACCACGTCCACGTGGCAAAGAAAGAGGACAGGTTTCTCTGCGGGCGTGCCGGCCGCGCGGAAGCGCACCACGAGATTCTTCTTGCGGTCGTCGGGCCCCAGCAGTCGAACATCCTGGGGCGAAAATCCCGCGTCGAGCAAGCGGCGCTCCATCGCTGCAGTCGCAGTGGTTACATTGCCCTGCGGAGTGTCGGTCGTGTTGATCTCAACGAGTTCTTTAAAGATCTCCCGTGCCAGCGCGCGATCTTCCGCGGGAGCCTGTGGCAAGGAATCTTGCGCTTTTAGAAGCGGGCAGAAGCTGACGGCCATGAGCAAGGCCATGAACCAGGCCGTGAGAATGGCTAAGAATCGATACACGGCATCCCCAGTCTTTCATTCATCTAGCGGTTGAGTGCCTCAGTCGATGCGCGGCGTGCCTCGGCGAAGCACCAGTCCGGTGACGCCAAACACCACGATCAGGATGAGGGCGATTAAGAAGTAGTACGCCATGGGATGCGCCCAGCCCGGAGAGTATTTCAAATCCTGGCCGACCCACAGCAAAAGGATCGTCGCAATCACCAAAAACTGCCCGGCAATTACGAGAAATGTGTGCCCCAAGTCGCGGCGCTTGTCCAGCGCCTCCACCTGGTCTGGTGTCAGGTTCCGCTCTTCGAGGGGTAGCAGGGGATTTGCCATCGCGTTCTTCTCGCCGGTCTCGCTTTTAACCTCTGCGACCGGCGCTCCTAATCACGATTCAATCACACGCCGCCGGGCCCACGCCAGCCTTCCCGTGGTCGGGCTACATAAGTCTAAAGTCCGGATTACTGCGGCGGATACCCCACCGATTGCGCGTACAGGACGCTGCGATCGGACCCCAGTCCCAGCTTTGCGGCCACGTCCTGCGCATGCACGGTGTAGAACCACGCGTTCAGCCCCTCCGACGCCGCGAACAAGTACACGTTTTGAGCGATGAAGCCCACGTCCACCTGGGCGTAGTCGTCTCTAGCCGGGGCCACGTAGATGATCGTCACCGCCGCGTGAGCCGCGGGCGCCGGGCCGATGGCGCCGCGCACGTCGCCGGAAAGCACCGGACGCAACAGATTCGCCTCGGCATCGTAGACATAAACTCCATCGGCCAGCACGACTTCAAGCGTGATGTCCTGCTTGTTGTAGGCCGAGGGCGCGGTGCGGCCCAAGTCCGATTTCACCGCCCGCGGGCGATTCACGCCGAAAGCCGCCCACAGCAAGTTTGAGAGCATCGGCAGCGGTAGCGGCTTGGCCATAAACGCGCGCGTCGTCCTGCGCGCGGCGAGCGCATGCATCAGCGGCATGCCGCCGGTCACTTCAGGATTGGGAAGCTGGATGGGCTTGAGCTCCGCGGCCAGTACCGGCGAAGCGCCGCGATGCGGACCAGCGAGAAAACTCACGGCCCAAACCAAGGCAACCGACGCAACCAGCAGCGCCGTCCATCGAGCGGCAATTCGTAGAGGGATTCGCATGATCACACCTCGAAACATCAGGCTGGGCACGCCAACCTCCCGAGGTATGCCGATGAAGGGGAAGAAGTTCACAGGACCGCGAGGCCAGATCCACAATGTAGCGCTGCCTGGCGAGCCGCGCAAGAAGGCCGGCCGCAGAGAGCGCGCCAAAGAGCTTTGCGCCGGGGCCGACGGCGCGCTGGAGCCAGCCGCCGTTTCGGCTCAATCCACCATGAAAGCCAGCGACTGCAACGTCGTAATCTCGAACGGCTTGCGGCAGCGGATATTCGCACACTGCAGCTTGTCGTCGCGGCGGACCATGTAGGACTGCGCCTTGGCGAAGCGCGCACGGTCGCGCTCGTCGCCGCCGCGCGGAAGTTGAGCCCGCTTGCGCCGCACAATCCAGGTGACTTTGTACTCCGCCGCCTGGCCGCACTTGGGGCAGATGAGGCTGTGCGTGCGTTGTTCCGTCGTTTCGTTGAAGAATTCCCGCTCTTCCATTCCGTTATTCCTTTGCCCGCTTTTGCTTTGCCGTCCGGCCTTGCGGATTGCCGCCGCTTCCACCCCGCGCACGTCCGGTGAATCCGCGCCAGCACTTTCGCGCCGCGCGAATCTATTCCATACTCATCCTTGCCATGGCGAAACGCAAGCCAGCCCGTTTTTCTGCCACCAAGGCGGTGAAGGCCAACGCCCGCGAACGGGTGGGCCAGCCCAAACCCTCGCGAATTTTGGCTGACAAGCCGCGAACCGGCCGCCAGGCCAAACACAAACCCAGGCTCGACGAAATTATCCGGCAAGAGGAATAGGCGGCAGGAGGAATAGGCATGGCCAAAGCAGTGGGTATCGGTGGTGTTTTTCTGAAGGCGAGTGACCCGCAGGCGCTCGGGCAGTGGTATGCGGAGCACTTCGGGATTCCCAGCCAAGAAGGCGGTTCGCTGGCATTCGACGGACCGGAATCGGCGGGGATGACGGTTTTCGCTCACTTTCCCGTCGATACGGATTATTTCGGCGGGGGCGCGCAACAGGCGATGATCAACTTCAGGGTCGACGATCTGGACGAACTGCTGAAGCAGTTGGCTGAGGCTGGCGTGCGCATCGATCCTAAACGTGAGGATTATCCCTACGGCCGATTCGCGTGGGTTTGGGATCCGGAGGGCAATCGCGTGGAGCTGTGGCAGCCGCCTCCAGATGAGAAAGATCGGCCCGCGTGAGCGTCAATCAGGGTGGCTAAAGTTTTGTTGAGTCGGATGAGCGCCTGATCCGCGCGTGAGCGTCAAGGTGCGCTTGAGGGCTGTTGCGCACTGTAGGGACCGGGGAGTGAGGACTCAGGCGGCTGCTGGGTTGGATTTGCTGCCACCGCGGTCCGCTTGGAGTAGATGCGGAACTCCACAACAAGGTCGAGCATCACCGGAACTGGCTTGCCATCCTTGATTGCAGGCTGGAATGTGGCCTTGCGAATCGCGTCGACGGCACTCTCGTCGAGACCAAAGCCGATCGGCCGGGCCACGGCGATTTCGCCGGGCTTGCCGTCGGCGCCGATGACGACGTGATAGAGGCACATGCCGGCCACGCCGTGGTCCTGCGCGTACTCGTTCGAAGGAGGCTCGAAGGTCGAGGTCAGGCGGGCCTTCTGATCGACCATGCTTTGGCGCAGCACGGCGGGATCGGCGGGCCGGTAATCGGTTTTTGCCGCTGCCGCCGCATAGTAAAGCTTCCAGAAGTCGGGCATCGACTCCATCAGGCGGCTGTCAAAGCCCTGCGTGAAGACGTTGTCCAACGCTTCTTGCAGGAGCTTGTTTGCATGCGCCTGCGAGGTGGTGGTGGTCACGCTGTTGGCGTCGGCAGGACGCTCGGCGGGAGGAGCTGCGGCAATCTCTGCCTGCGCTTCATCTGTGGTGTTGGGGGTGTCGGTCGCTTCGGCAGGAGGAGCAGGCGCAACGGCGGGGGCTGGTGCGGTGGACGCTGCTGGCGCTGGAGCCGCGCCCACTTTTTGCCCTGGCCTGGCGGCCTTGCCTTTTTCTTTCTTTTCCTTCGGTTTCACCACCAGCTCGCGGTCGATGGTGATTTTGACCACTTTCTTCTTCGGCGTGATGTTCACCTGGTCGACAGCCTTGGTGGGATCCTCATACGGCAGCGCGCCGAGAAAGTGCAGCCCGTAGCGCTGGCCTTCCAACTCCAGCTTGTGCTTGGTCAGGCGCACTTTTTCGATCTGGATTCCGCTCAACGTGTATGAGCCTTGCGGCGAGTGGCCTACCAGCGCGCCGTGCTCGCTGTAGCTCAGATCATTGTCCAGGTAGCCGCCGCGCAAGAAGAGTTCCTTGCCGACGAGCAGATGCCGGATCTCGTCTTCGGAGAACTCTGCGGGCTCAGATGTGTGGGAAGGTGTGCTCTGCGAAGCCGTGGGCGAGGGCGCTGGCGCAGGCTGGGTTTCGCCGGGAGGAGCGGGTGGGTTCTCCGCGGGCGGCGCTTGTGGGGCCTGGCTGGCGGAAGGCGGTTGCGCATCGGGCTGCGCTTCAGGCGCAGGAGCGGAAGCCGGCGGCGCAGGTTGTTCGGCTGCTGGTGCTGCGGGCGCCTGCTGCGCGCTTACTCCTGTGAGAGCGGATGAAGCGAAGACGGCGGTCATCGCGGCGACGAGAAACAGCAGGCTGAGCCGTGCGGGGGACTTTGCAAACGAGAAGAAGCGGAAGCGAGATTTCGGGTACGGCATGAAGAGCCTTTGATGGCAACTTTAGCAAGTTTCTGCTCCTATTGTGCGAAAAAACAATTCCTCGGCAGAGTTACTTGCGGGTTACGTCTCGCTGTTCGCGACCTTCCCGATTTGATCCCTGCTTGAGCCTCCAAAGAATTCGCCGGAACAATCCGAGGATGCGGACTGCGTCGCGACCGGTCAGTGCCAGCCTGCGCAACAATCGATCGAGATCGTGCCGGTTGGCTTTGCGCATGGCGGGTGGAGAGTAGTTGGCGGCGAGCATTGTCTTTTCGACGACGCCTGCAAGGAGCTGAAGATCGCGCGTGGAGGCCGCAGTAGCAGCGTCGCTTGCAGGTTCTGGATTCGCAGCCGGCGGTTTCGTTTCGTTGATCCGCGATGCGATCTCATACAAGCAGACAGCGACAGCCTGGCCGAGATTCATCGAGGGCTGCGCAAGATCGGTCGGAATCACAGCGAGCAGATGGCAGTGCGCGAGGTCCTCCTGCGTCAGTCCGCGTTTCTCCGAGCCGAAGACGAGGGCTACTCGCCCGCCGCGTTCAATCTCCTGCCGAAGTCGCGGCGCCAACTCCGGCAGCGGAATCACCGGCTGCTCGGGCTTGCGATGCTCGAGCGAACCTGTGCCCACGACTAGCGTGCAGTCGCGCACAGCGTCCGCGAGGCGCTCGGCGCATTTGGCTTTTTGGAGGAGATTCGAGGCGCCGACGGCGGACTTCGCCTCGCGCCAATGGGCCTCGTACGGAGCAACCACGGAGAGGCGCGCAAAGCCGAAGTTTGCCATTGCCCGCGCCGCCGCTCCTATATTGAGGGGATTGCGCGGCGAGACGAGGACCACTTGGATCTGGCCGCGTTGGGAATCGCTGGGCAAGGAATTCATTGTAGTGTGCGGCAGTTCTGAATGTTGGCGCGGAAGGCCGCAATGTTCTAGCCTGAAGCGTGCTCTTCGCCAATCCAGCTACGCAAGCGTTGAACGAACTGAGCCAGGCGCCGATTGTGCGCTTTTCTCTGCTGGCGCTCAGCTCCATCTTTTTTCTGGTCGACCCTTTCGCTGCGATCCCGTCGTTCCTGGCGATCACGCAGCATGCGGACCCGGCGCGGCGCAGGCGCATGGCGCGCAAGGGAGCGATTACCTGCTTTATCGTGCTGACGAGCTTTGCGATTGCGGGGCAGTTGATCTTTCGCATGTTCGGCATCACTTTGCCGGCGTTTGAGATTGCCGGCGGGCTGATCCTGCTGCTGATCGGTCTCGACATGCTGGAAGCGCGGCGCTCGCCCACTCAGGAAACGCACAGCGATACGGAAGAGGCAACAACGAAAGAGGACGCAGGCATTGTGCCGCTGGGCATTCCCATGCTGGCAGGGCCGGGAGCCATTTCCTCGGTTATGGTACTCGTCGGCCAAGTGCCGACGCTTTGGGGATGGCAAATGGGAGCCATTCTGGGCGCGATCGCCCTCACCGCTCTGGTCACTTATCTTGTGCTGGGTGCGGCTGCCCGGGTGCGCCAGTTCCTGGGCGAAACCGGCATCCGCATTCTCGTCCGGATCATGGGCCTGCTGCTGGTGGCGCTGGCGATGCAGTATTTCGTGAATGGAATCACAGACTTAGGTCTGATTCCGCGGCACATGTGACCTCCCGATCCGGGTGAGGCTTCCCACAGAAACCGCTGCTTTCCACAGGCTGCCGCGCTTGAATCTAACCTCTTGAAAATGCTATCTTTCTCTTGTTGCAAACCCTGGATCTGCGTTGGTCTTAGAAGTTTGCATCTTAGGGTGGTCTGTGCTACTCTAACGGGGTTAGTAGTGAGCAGTGGAGCCTCCCGGTGGCCGTGTGGCCTGCCCAATCTGAGATCGACGATCTTCGATTTAGGGAAGTGGGAAGCTGGTTCGTAGGGTCGAACGAGTTGCGCACGATGTGCACCGTTGAACCCCTGTAGGGAATCCCACAGAGAACAAGCCATTGCATGACCCGGGAGTTAATCTCCCGCGAGCCCTATCGGCTCGAGCACGTTTTGCTGGTCGATATTTGATTTTTTGGCTTTGATTTTTGCGCAGTGCGAGCCGTGTTATCCACAATGGTTCGGGCCGATTCTTTCCTTGACCCGTAACCGGGACTTTGATAACTTTAAAAGGTTCGCGCAAAAACGCCGAGGTCCGCTGTGCTAGCGGAGAAATGAGGCGATGCGCACCAAGTTCGAGGACAGCCGGACGCGAGTCCGGACCTCGATCCAAGGGGTACCGCTTAGGCGGACCACCCTCAAGGATCTTTGACAAATTGGTTGAACATGCCAGTCGTGAGATGTGATCGGGTTTGGCTCGGTCATTCTCACAAGTAAGGTGCCTGCGTCCTTCGCGAGAAGATGCGCAGGCCGGTCGACCCAATTCGACCTCCGTCGGAGAGGGACGACATCAGGTTTCAAACGAGAGTTTGATCCTGGCTCAGAATCAACGCTGGCGGCGTGCCTAACACATGCAAGTCGAACGAGAAAGTGGTAGCAATACCATGAGTAAAGTGGCGCACGGGTGAGTAACACGT
>JBEKSA010000045.1:0-22602 GCA_049517515.1 Occallatibacter sp. | reverse complement strand
ATGTGCGAGGGCCACCGAGAAGCTGTAACCTCTACGATGTTCTTGGAACTGAGAAGACTGATTCCCGTCCCTTTCCCGCCCGTGAAGATAATAAGTAACAACGGGCTCTAAATGTACTTTCCGAAGGCCTCGATGTGCTTGGAATGATAGTCGCGCCGCTGTACCGGCGATGAAAGTACCGTCGAAGTCGATGTCGCGCCTAGGGTCGACAGCTTGTCAATTAACGCCTCAAGGTGCCGTATCGACACCACATCGGCCTCGATAACGAACGACTCGGCGCCAGTGATGCGATGGCACCGGCTGATCTCTGAGAGTTCTTTGATCGCTGTGACCGTGCGGCTCACCTGCAAATCGCCACCATGGATCGTCAGGCGCACAAGCACGCGGATGGGGACGCCCAGCTTTGCCAAGTCAAGCGCGGCATGGTAGCCGGTGATGACGCCAGCTTCTTCTAGCCGCCGTACCCGTTCAGCGACCGCCGGCGTGGAGAGCCCGATCTTCCTTCCTATCTCAGCAAATGAAAGTCGGGCGTTCTGTTGCAGGACTTCGAGAATTCTCCACGCAATGGCATCGAGTTCCACGACATTGGGTAGGGTTCTGTGGGGCATAATCCATCAATCCTTAAGCACCAACCTAATTATGTTTAATTTTATTAAGACTGGCCAGCATTTTTCCTTTCAATTACCATTTTCTGTCGGTTTCGACCGCGCCTATGCTAACTGTTAGCCGGAAGGTGGCTTCCCCGCCCTCGCGACCCCCGGCAGAACAGGAATTTTTGCCATGAGCGCCGTTCCCCACGCTGCCTCAAGTCACTCTGCGCCCAGAGCTCTAGCCGAACCGCCCAAAGCTGACTTCCTGCCGCTGAAAGGGACCGACCATGTGGAGTTCTACGTGGGCAACGCGCGCCAGGCGGCGCATTTTTACCGGACTGCTTTTGGAATGCGGTTAGTCGCTTACGCGGGACCGGAGACCGGCCAACGCGATCGTGCCTCCTATGTGGTACAGCAAGGCAAGATTCGCTTCGTGCTGACCACGCCTCTGCGCAGTCATCATCCCATTGCCCAGCACATTCACCTGCACGGAGACGCGGTGCGTGTGATTGCCCTTTGGGTAGACGACGCGCGCCTCTCTTGGCATGAGACCACCAGTCGTGGCGCCGCCAGCGTAGAAGAGCCGCACATCGTATCGGACGAGCATGGCACTGCGGTCCTTGCGAGCATTCGCGCTTATGGTGACACGATTCACACCTTTGTGGAGCGTAGCGGCTACTTCGGGCCATTCCTTCCCGGCTTCCGCTCCGTCGACCACGACCCGGTCGCACGGCCGGTAGGCCTTCTCCACATCGACCACATGGTCGGGAACGTCGGATGGCATGAAATGAACCAGTGGGTTGACTTCTATGCCAACGTCATGGGGTTTTCGCTCTATCAGCACTTCGATGACAAGGACATCTCCACCGAGTACTCCGCGCTCATGTCGAAGGTGATGGCGAATGACAACGGTTACGTGAAATTTCCTATCAATGAGCCGGCAGAAGGCAAAAAGAAATCGCAGGTTGAGGAGTATCTCGATTTTTATCCCGGCCCTGGCGTGCAGCACATTGCCCTAGCCACCAATGACATCCTACATTCGGTCAACCGGCTACGCGAACAGGGCATCGAGTTTCTCCGAGTGCCGCACGGTTACTACACCGAGTTGCAAAGCCGCGTGGGCAGGATCGACGAGCCAGTTGATGAATTGGAAGAGCTAGGTATCCTGGTCGATCGCGACGACGAAGGCTACATGCTGCAGATCTTCACACGGCCTGTTGAAGACCGCCCCACGCTGTTCTTTGAGATTATTCAACGCAAGGGGAGCCGCAGCTTCGGTAAAGGCAACTTTAAGGCGCTTTTTGAGGCCATCGAGCGCGAGCAGCAGGAACGCGGCAATTTGTAGCGCGAGGCAAGCGATGAACACCGAAGTGCTTTCAGCCGCCGCACCCTACATCATCCAGCAGGATTACGCAGCCTACACCACCGAGCAACACGCCGTATGGGCGGAATTGGTTGGGCGCGTGCTGCCCGAGCTTGAAAAGCATGCGGCCCGTGAGTATCTCGATGGATTCGAGGTCATCGGCCTCCAGAATGACACGCTTCCGAATCTCGAGTCGGTCAGCGCCCGCCTCGCGCCCAGAACCGGCTGGAGTTCAACTCCCGTGAGCGGGTTTCTACCGGCGCCGGCCTTCTTTGAGATGCTTGCCACGCGCAACTTTCCCACTACAACATGGCTGCGCAGCCGCGAGTCGCTCGACTACACACCCGAGCCCGACATCTTTCACGATGTCTTTGGCCATGTGCCCATGCATGCTCACAAGGTGTTTGCCGATTTCCTTGAACACTACGGCCGCGTCTGCGCATCCATCTCCGACGCTGCGGTTCTTGAGAAATTGGGCCGTCTCTTCTGGTATACGGTCGAGTTTGGCGTGATTTTCGAGCGCGGTGAGATCAAGGTTTACGGCAGCGGTCTTATCAGTTCGCACGGCGAGTGCATGAACGTGATCGATGGCCATTGTGCCATCCACCGCTTCTCGCTCGACGAAGTGCTGTTCACGAAGGTAAAAGTCGACGAACTGCACAAGCTGCTGTTCGCCGTCAGCAGTTTTGACCAGGTTTACGAGGCAATGCATGAGGCGGAGCGGCGGGCCGTGAGCGGCTGCCTGTGAGAGGAGCACAATGACAGATGAGATTCGGTATCAGACTGGTTTCGGCAATGAGTTCGCGACGGAAGCGGTTCCGGGAGCGCTGCCCGCCGGCCAGAATGCGCCACAGAGCCATCCGCTTGGCCTTTACACCGAGCAGTTCAGCGGTACGCCGTTTACGGCTCCGCGCGCGACAAATCGCCGCACCTGGACCTATCGCATTCGTCCGTCGGTCACGCACAGGCCTTATGAAGAAATCCCGATGGGCCTGATCCGCAGTGGGCCATTCAATGAAACGTCAACCACTCCAAATCAGCTTCGCTGGGATCCGCTGCCGCTGCCGGAGCAGAATACGGATTTCCTTGACGGCATCGTCACGCTCGGCGGAAATGGCGATCCCGCCCTGCAAATCGGCGTCGCCATTCATCTCTACGCCGCAAATACTTCAATGGCCGGACGTTTCTTTTCGAACGCCGATGGAGAATTGCTGATCGTGCCGCAGTTGGGAGGCCTCGGTCTGCACACCGAGCTGGGCATCCTCGAGGTGGCGCCTGGTGAGATTTGCCTCATTCCGCGCGGCGTCAAATTCCGCGTCGAGTTGCTTGATAAGCAAGCCCGCGGCTATATTTGCGAAAACTATGGCCTGTCCTTCCGCCTGCCCGAACTCGGGCCCATCGGCGCTAACGGATTGGCAAATCCGCGCGACTTCAAAACGCCAACAGCTGCATACGAAGATCGCGACGGCGAGTTCCACGTCGTCTCTAAATTCCTGGGCCGCTTGTGGCAGGCGGCCATCGATCATTCGCCCCTCGACGTCGTCGCGTGGCACGGCAATTACGCACCGTACCAGTACGATCTCGCGCTTTTTAATTGCATCAACACCGTTTCGTTCGACCACCCCGACCCGTCAATCTACACGGTTCTCAGTGCGCCATCTGCGATTCCCGGCACCGCCAACTGCGACTTCGCCATCTTTCCTCCGCGCTGGCTGGTCGCCGAGCACACCTTCCGTCCGCCTTGGTTTCACCGTAACCTGATGAACGAATTCATGGGCCTCGTTTTTGGCGTCTATGATGCCAAGGCCGAAGGATTTGTCCCCGGCGGGGCCAGCCTGCACAACTGCATGGCGGGCCACGGCCCCGATGCCGAAACATTCGAGCGCGCCGGCATGGCCCGCCTTGAGCCTCAGTATCTTGGCGGAACGCTCGCATTCATGTTCGAGACGCAGCTTGCCGTGCGCCCCACAGAGTTTGCCATGCAAGCCAGGATTCTGCAGCACGAGTACTTTGAATGCTGGCAGGGATTGAAAAAGCGCTTCGTCGCACCCGATCACGTCGAAGAGCCGGCCAGGGCATGAACAGGATTGACTGGGAGGAGTTGGGATGGGGCTGAAAAGCTGGCTCACCGCGGCAAATGATCCCGACTCCGATTTTCCGATCCAGAATCTGCCTTACGGAGCCTTCCGTTCTGCGAGCGACTTCCACATTGGCGTCGCCATCGGCGATCGGATTCTCGATCTCCACGCCTGCGCGCACTACGGACTGCTCGCGGGACTATCAGAGGAGACCATAGCTGCATGCCGTGCGGAGCACCTCAACGCGCTGATGCGGCTTGGTCCGGCGGCATGGCAGGCGCTGCGCCGCCATCTTACCACTATGCTCGACGCAGAAAGGGCCGGCCTTGAGACGCAGGACCGCGTGAAGCCGCACTTGTTGCCCATGCAGGAAGTGGAGATGAAACTTCCTGCGGAGATTGGCGACTACACGGACTTTTACGCCTCGATCGATCACGCCACGCGAGTGGGCAAGCTGTTCCGCCCCGACAATCCCCTAATGCCCAACTACAAGTACATTCCCGTCGGCTATCACGGCCGCGCATCATCCGTCGTGGCGAGTGGAATGCAGATCCGCCGGCCGTGCGGACAGACGAAGCTTAATGAAAACCTACCCGTCTTCGGGCCAACTCGGGCACTCGATTACGAATTGGAAGCGGGCATCTTTGTGGGTCAGGGCAATCCGCTCGGACAGAGCATCCCCATCGCCGAGGCAGAAGACCATATCTTCGGCCTGTGCCTGGTAAACGACTGGTCAGCGCGCGACATCCAGTCGTGGGAGTATCAGCCGCTGGGGCCCTTCCTGGCAAAGAGCTTTGCCACTACGATCTCTCCGTGGATCGTTTCTCTTGAAGCGCTGGCTCTATACCGTGTCCCCGCCCCTGAACGCCCTGTCGGCGACCCGGCGCCGCTCGCGTACCTGCGTTCTCGCGCAGCCGAGCGGGATGGCATCGATCTTTGGCTGGAGGCTTCTATCGAGTCGCGCCGGATGCGCGAGGCAGGAGCGTCGCCGATGCTCTTAAGCCGAAGCAATTTGCGCAACCTATACTGGACCGTCGCGCAGCTGATTACGCACCACACCAGTAACGGCTGCAACCTGCGCGCCGGCGACCTGCTGGCCACGGGCACCGTCTCCGGCCCCGATACCGGTTCCGAAGGCTGCCTCCTGGAGAAAAGTCACAACGCGGAGCCCATCCGTTTGCCCAGCGGAGAGGTGCGGACCTACTTAGAGGATGGCGACAGGGTTACGTTGCACGCCTACGCGCAGAAGCCGGGATTACCAAGGATTGGGTTCGGTATATGCAGCGGAACCATTTCAGGTGCAGTCTATGAG
The DNA here is from genome assembly GCA_049517515.1 of Occallatibacter sp. Classification (GTDB taxonomy): domain Bacteria; phylum Acidobacteriota; class Terriglobia; order Terriglobales; family Acidobacteriaceae; genus Telmatobacter. Next base: position 17,259 of record JBEKSA010000045.1, on the reverse strand, counting down.
TAAGTGGAACGGGCTGCTCTCTGCTTCCGGAATTCTCTCGCGCCCCACAGGAGACGAGATGACCGAAGAGTTGAAGAACGAAAGCGAACTGCATTTGACGATGGACTTCGCATCGGCGCGGGCACAGTCCAATCGCAAGGCGCTGCTGGCGCTGATGGCTGCCCTGCGCACGGAAGAAGAAGTGATTGGGCAGGGGGGCGGGGAAAAGGCAGCGGAGGCACAACACGGCAAAGGCCGGCTGACAGTGCGAGAGCGGCTCAAGCTCCTGCTCGACGAAGAAACTGAGTTTCTGGAGTTGGGGCTGTGGGCTGCGCAGGGGATGTATGCGGAATATGGCGGCGCGCCGGGTGCGGGCGTCGTAACGGGACTGGGAAGGGTGAGCGGACGCCTGTGCATGATCGTGGCTAACGATGCCACCGTGAAGGCTGGCGCCTTCTTTCCCATGACCGCGAAAAAGGTCTTGCGCGCACAGACCATCGCGATGGAAAATCGCATTCCCACGATCTACCTTGTGGATTCATCGGGCGTGTTTCTGCCCTTGCAGGAGGACGTATTTCCGGATACAGACGACTTCGGGCGCATCTTCCGCAACAACGCGGTGATGAGTTCGCAGGGAATACCGCAGATCACGGCGATCATGGGCATGTGCGTGGCAGGTGGGGCGTATCTGCCGGTGATGACTGATACCGTGTTGATGACCGAGGGGTCGGGATTGTTTCTGGCCGGACCATCGTTGGTGCAAGCAGCGATCGGTCAAAAGACGGGCCCGGAGGAACTGGGCGGGGCGGCGATGCACGCGGCGATCTCTGGGACGGTTGACTTCAGGGAGCCGAACGACCACCTGTGCCTGGCGCGATTGCGGTCGTTGGTGGCGAAGATGGGCGAACGCAAGGGAGAGGCTCCAGGCCCACAAGTTTTTCGACGCCGGGAGTTCGATGCGGCGCGGGACGCGCCGAAGTTTGCCGCCGAGGATGTGTATGGATTACTGAACCCGGAGCCGGGGTCAAGCAACGTATACGATATGCGCGAGGTGATTGCGCGCATTGTCGACCGCAGCGAATTCGACGAATACAAAGCGGAGTTTGGCCGTACTGTGCTTTGCGGGTACGCATGGATTGGCGGGCGTGCCGTGGGAATCGTGGCTAACCAGAAGATCAACCAGAACCAGACAGTGTCCATGGGTCCGGCAGCGGGGATGACGCAGATGGAGGTCGGCGGCGTCATCTACACCGAGAGCGCACAGAAGGCCGCGCGCTTCATTATGGATTGCAATCAGAACCTGGTACCGCTCATTTTTCTGCACGATGTAAATGGATTTATGGTGGGCAAGGAGGCGGAGTGGTCGGGAATCATTCGCGCCGGCGCGAAGATGGTTTCGGCGGTGAGCACAAGCGTGGTGCCGAAGATTTCGGTGATCGTCGGCGGAAGCTTTGGCGCCGGGCACTACGCGATGTGCGGCAAGGCCTACGATCCGCGCTTTCTTTTTGCGTGGCCCACGGCGTGCTATGCAGTGATGAGCGGAGCTTCGGCTGCGGCGACGCTGGCAGAGGTGCGCGCCCGGCAATTGGAGCGCGGCGGCAAGACGCTCACGGAGACGGAGAAGACCGCGATCTACGAGGAGATCCGCGCCACATACGACGCGCAGGCCGATCCGCGCTACGGTGCGGCGCGGCTTTGGATCGATGCGATTATCGATCCGGCCCGAACGAGAGACTTGTTGATCCAAGCACTCGAGGCGTGCGCACTAAATCCCGATGTTCCACGATTCAATCCTGGGGTCCTGCAAACCTGATGATTCTTTCCTTGAGGCCGCTGCGCGATTTGCGCGGAACGCAACGGCATCAAACCGTGAAGCAAGGGGGTTGGGCATTCGAAATCCCCGCGAAGGAGCCTGAGCATGCAACTTGAAGTGGAGCCGGTCGATACTTTGTATCCGTTTGTTCTCACTGAACAGCAGGAACATTTGCGCCGCGAGATACGCGAGTTTGCGGCGCGGGAGATTGCGCCCCACGTAGCCGCATGGGATGAGGCGAGCGAATTTCCTCTGACAACGGTAAAGATGCTTGGCAAGATGGGACTGCTGGGCATGATATTTCCCTCTGAGTATGGCGGTGCGGGGCTGGGCTACGTAGACTACGTGCTGGCCATTGAGGAGATCTCTGCCGTCGATGGATCATTGGGCCTCACTGTCGCGGCGCACAATTCGCTAGGGACAAATCATATCTTTTTGTCCGGGAACGTTGCGCAGAAAAGGAAATATATTCCGCGACTGGCCAGCGGCGAATGGTTGGCAGCCTGGGCGTTGACCGAGCCTGGCTCCGGGTCGGATGCCAGCAACGCGCGTACTACTGCGGCGAAGAAAGGCGACCGCTATATCCTGAACGGCAACAAAACCTTCATCACCAACGGGCGCTATGCCGATCTCGCGGTCGTGATCGCCGTGACTGATAAAAGCAGGGGTACACATGGGTTGTCGGCCTTCGTAGTGGAAAAGGGAACGAAGGGTTTCTGGCCCGGCAGGAAGGAAAACAAGCTGGGACTGAGGGCTAGCGATACCAGCGAGTTGATCTTCGAGGATTGCGAACTTCCCGAAGAGAACCTGCTCGGCACGGAAGGCGAAGGGTTTATCGATGCAATGCGGGTGCTGGATGGCGGCAGAATCTCGATCGCGGCCTTGGCGCTTGGCATAGCGCGCGGCGCGCTGGACGCAGCGTTGAAGTACGTGAAAGAGCGTCGCCAGTTCGGCAAAGCCATCGCCGAGTTTCAGGGAATTCAGTGGAAACTTGCGGATATGGCCACAGAGCTGGATGCGGCGCGGCTGCTGACGCAGCGGGCCGCGGTGCTGAAAGACGCAGGTCGCAAGGTAACGCGCGAGTCGTCGATGGCCAAGCTGTTCGCGAGCGAGGCGGCAGTGCGCATCTGCGATGAGGCTGTGCAATTGTTTGGCGGCTATGGCTTCATCAAGGACTATCCGGTAGAGAAGTTTTACCGCGACGTGAAGCTGTGCACCATCGGCGAAGGTACCAGTGAGATTCAGCGTATGGTGATTGCCAGGGAAATCCTGAAGGTTTACCCGTCGCGCGGGTAACTGGCCGTCACGGGCGAGTGTGCCTTCGGCGCGGGCTGGCATTCGACGCACGCTGCGGCGTGGCGATGCCGAATCGATTGATAGGCTGAAAGAGCAAATGGAAGACTTGGTCAAAATCATCGAGTGCCCGCGCGACGCCTGGCAAGGCCTGCCGGTTGAAACCCCGACGGAAAAGAAAGCCGCCTATCTGCGCAACCTGATCGACGCAGGTTTCACGCATATTGACGCAGTCAGCTTTGTCTCCCCCGCGGCCGTTCCCCAGATGGCGGATTCCGAGCGCGTGCTCGAAATGCTCGATCCTCCTGAAGGTGTTGAGATCATCGGGATCGTAGTGAATCGCAAAGGCGCAGAACGGGCCATTCGCACCGGATCGGTCAGCACTCTGGGCTTTCCTTATTCGGTCTCCGCCGAATTTCTCCGCCGCAATCAACATCAGACTCCGCAGGAATCGCTGCATGAGCTGGAAACGGTGAGCGCGCTGGCCGAAGACGCCGGAATGGGGACGGCCGCCTATCTTTCCATGGCCTTCGGAAATCCTTATGGCGACGCGTGGAGCATCGGGGCGGTTGTCGATGCCTGCGCTCTGCTGATCGACGCGCGCGCGCGACAGATCTCGCTCGCCGATACCGTGGGGTTGGCGGCGCCGCAACAAATCGCGGATACGGTGGCAGCAGTGCTCGAGGCGCAGGTCGGGATCGAGCTTGGAGTTCATCTTCATGTACGGCGGGACCAGGCCGCTGCCCGCATTCGCGCAGCATTCGACGCAGGCTGCCGTCGCTTTGACGCAGCCATTGGCGGTCTGGGCGGATGCCCGTTCGCGCAGGATGCTCTGGTGGGGAACCTGCCTACGGAAACATTGATCGCGGTACTAGCGGAGTGCGGCGCGACGCTTCCGAAACTGGGCCCTCTCACAGGCTTGCTCCGCGCCAGCGCGGAGATCAGCGCGAGCTTTGGGGCTCCGGTGTGATAGTGGGCGAAGCTCGCGGGAGGAGTGCGGACGGGCTGGGGCAACGGAGGAACGATTGGACTTTAAGACGATTGTGATTGCGGAGAGTGCGTCGGTGCGGACGATTACGCTCAATCGCCCCGAGCGTCGCAACGCGGTGACGCCCGAGATGCAGATGGAGCTGATTTCCGCACTCGAAAACACTGCCTCAAGCAACTGCCGCGTGCTGGTGCTGACCGGGGCCGGCCAGGCGTTCTGTTCTGGCCTGGATTTGTCGGCGTTCGATGCCATGCGGGACAAGAGCGCGGCCGAGCACCGCGCGGACGCAGAGCGCACAGCCCGGCTTTTTCTTACGTTGTATGAGCTGCCTATGCCGACCATCGCGGCGGTCGATGGCGCGGCCATCGCCGGCGGAGCGGGATTGGCCATCATCTGCGACTTCACACTGGCAACCCCGGCAGCGAAATTCGGTTTCACTGAGGTGCGCATCGGGTTTGTGCCCGCGCTGGTGTCGGCTTTTCTCGCCCTTCAGGTTGCAGACAAGAGGAGCCGGGATTTGCTGTTGACAGGCCGGCTCTGCGATGCGGAAGAGGCTTATCGCTTAGGCCTCGTTAACGAGATTGTGCCGCCGGAGGAACTGGCACAGCGCGTGCGGGCACTGGCAGATGTGCTGATTGCCAATAGTTCTCAATCGCTCAAAGCGACCAAGTTGCTCCTTGCGCAGCAGAACAGGGAGTGGCTCGGCGCGGCGGTTGCCCAGGCGCTCGAGGTCAACGCGTTATCTCGCCAGACGACGGATTTCCGTGAAGGGATCACCGCGTTTCTTGAAAAGCGAAAGCCGATTTGGGGGAAGGGATCGCGCTAGCCCAAGGCCTCGCTGCAGCGCACGGATGCCTCGGTTCGCCGTTCAACTTCCTGTTGTGTGACCCCGGGGGCCAGTTCAACTAACTCAAATCCCGAAGCCGTGATATCCACCACGCAAAGATCGGTGATCACGCGATCGACGACGCCGATTCCGGTGACCGGTAGGGTGCATTGACGTAACAGTTTGGGGCTGCCATCCGGTGCTGCATGCTCCATTAGGACCACAACGCGCTGCACTCCGGAGACAAGATCCATCGCGCCGCCCATCCCTTTCACGCGCTTCCCCGGAATCATCCAGTTCGCCAGGTCGCCCCGCTCTGACACCTGCATCGCGCCAAGAATCGCAAGGTCGATATGCCCGCCACGAATCATGGCAAAGGAATCTGCGCTTGAAAACGTCGCAGCTCCGGGAACAAAGGTCACAGTCTCCTTGCCCGCGTTGATCAGATCGGCATCAACCTCCGATGCACGTGGAAACGGTCCCATGCCCAGCAATCCATTTTCCGACTGCAAGGTCACGGTCATTCCCGCGGGAATGTAGTTTGCGACGAGCGTGGGAATCCCAATCCCCAGATTTACATAGAAACCGTCTTCAAGCTCCCTTGCGGCGCGCAAGGCCATCTGTTGACGCGTCCATGCCACTGGCTTATCCCTCGCGAGTCGTTATCTTCTCAATTCGCTTTTCCGGATTGGGATTATGCACCAGACGATGCACATAAATCCCGGGTGTATGAATTTCGTCGGGGTCGAGTTCGCCCGGCTCGACAATAATCTCTGCTTCGGCCACGGTAATCTTGCCGCACGTGGCCGCCAGGGGATTGAAGTTGCGCGCGGTGCGGCGATAAATGAGGTTGCCGTGCAGGTCAGCTTTCCAGGCCTTGACCAAAGCCACATCCGCCTGGATCCCTCTTTCCAGAATGTAGGTGATTCCGTCGAACTCTTTATGCTCTTTCCCATCGGCAATCAGGGTACCGACCCCGGTCCGCGTATAAAAACCAGGAATGCCGGCGCCTCCCGCTCGCATACGTTCGGCAAGCGTGCCTTGCGGGCAGAAATCAACTTCCAATTCGCCAGCCAGAAACTGACACTCAAACTCCACGTTCTCGCCGACGTAACTGGAAATCATCTTCTTTACTTGATGTCTTTCGAGCAATAGCCCCAGTCCTCAGCCGTCCACGCCTGCATTGTTGCTCGCGATTGTCAGGTCACGGACCCCCGTATCACGCAAGGCCAGAATCAATGCCTCGGGGATACCGCACAACCCGAACCCTCCGATCGCCAGCAGCATCCCGTCTCGCACGATCCCGTCCAATGCGGTGCGTGGGTCTGGCTGTAATTTGTTCATGCCCATGGCGCTCACCTTGACTGGCCATCAATGGTCACACTGTCGTTCTTTCACCTGTCGCATCGTCCATGCTAAATCCAAACGGAGTTCTTTCGACAGTCCCAAATACGATACCGTCATGCCACAGCACGCAGCGCCGAAGTACGCTTGAACTCCGATGGCGGCCCTCATGACGCGCATCCGAAGATAAAGAACAGGACTACATATAACCCTGGAACCGGGGTTTGCGCCCCCCAACCGCCGCTCACCTCCCCTCGCAGCTCCCTGCAGGTCATCTGGCGCCCATTGAAATCCCATAGGTAGATCACCGCGTCCGCCGCAAACGCCAGCGGCTCACTTCAAACGACCCTATCGACACTGCCCCGCTCGGGAAAGTTGTCTCTAATTTCGCCTCAGCCACCGGGGCAGTTCCGATAGGGATCTATCGTTTCCCGGGACAAATGCAAACCGGCCGGATTGAATCAGCCGTTTCGTCCTCTGCCGCCCGGGTCTAGCATCCTATGATCGGGTAACGCAGGAGACCCTGGCAGAGATGATCGGCACCACACTGTCCCGGGTCAGGTTCTTCATGAATCGCTCTCGCAAGCTGGAATTTATCAGTTACAACGGCCGTATACATGTGTACAAGTCGCTGCTCAATGTTCTGCTCGATCCGTTGAAAACCGCATTTGCCTCTCCCCTCTGCAGCCCCTCACTTAGCTGATCGACCTGCTCACAAATAAAGTTTCCTGGACTGTCTGTGGTGTCCTGGACCTGAAGGCTCAAGAGGGAGCGAGACGGCTCGCAGCGATCTCTAACAGACAAGTTTGGATTGTGCTAGAGGGATGGGAACTAGACCAGAGCGTTTCCACCCAAGACGACTTCAAGACCATTCCTTCTGCTGGATCGATTCAGGCGCGGCCGGGGTCTTGAATTCATTTTGGATCAGGAAGTTTGGGAGCCGATCGCTGCCAAGTTGAACGCCTTGTGCGGAATCTTCTTTCGAAATTGAGCAATTTGATACAGATTCTCACCTAAAACCCGCGTACATAAGACTCTATGCGTCCGGCGTGGACGCGGAATTGTGTAAGCGTGTCCCTCCCTACTTCGCTTCGATATGAGAGTTGCTCGATCGAAACCAGGAGGCACGACGCGAGTTCTCGCGAGTGACGTCCATTCGCTGCCATGGAGTCGATTGTGCGTGGCTTGCAAGAGAACAGACAACGCTCAAAAACAAATGCGGCGGACCCACTAGAACCACAGCAACCAGTTGCCAGGAGGCCACCATGCAATCGACCGATTCAATGAGTTTGGCGATTCAGAACCGGAGACAAGGAAAACCTTTGCCCGCCGTGATCTCTTGCTGGACAGGGGCTCTATTGTTGCTTCTCATCTCAGCTCTGCCGGTTCATGCGCAGTTCGGCGCCAGCCTCGCCGGTACGGTGCTCGACCAGACCGGGGCGAGCATTCCCCGTGCGACCGTAACGCTGACCAACGTCGCGACGCAGGAGACGCAGACCTCGACCACGAATGACACGGGCGCTTATCACTTCAGCGAATTAGCGCCGGGGCAATACTCCCTCGTGGTTACGGCTGATGGGTTCAAGACAAACAATGTGACCGATCTGGCCCTGGAGGCCGAAACCCCGCGGAACGTGAACATCACGTTGCAACCAGGCGGGAACACGGAATCGGTTCAGGTGAACGGCGATCTTGTTCCGCTGCTGCAAACGGCGGATGCGAGCATCGGGACGACCATCGACAGCGAGCAGATTCAGCGGCTGCCCACCATTGGCTCCGACCCCTATGAACTCTTGCGCACCGCGCCCGGCATCACAGGCACCGGCGCTCGCAGCGGCACGGGCCAAGCCGTGTTTCTTCCCAATGCCGCAGGCCCCGGCGGCTCCAACTCCGGGATCTTTCAGACCGAGAATGAGGTTCAGATCGCCGCGGCCGGCCAGCGCCAGGCCGACAATAACTTCATGGTGGACGGCGTGAGCGTGAACTCGCTCACTCATGGCGGCTCAGCGGTGGTTTCACCCAACGAGGAAGCTGTTGGGCAGATGACGGTGGTCTCTACTTCCTTCGATGCATCCGACGGCCGCAATTCGGGCGCGCAGATCAAGATCGTTACCAAGAGCGGCACCGATAGCCTTCACGGCTCGCTGTTTGGCTTGTATGACGAAGCGGGACTGAATGCGGCTAACAAGTGGGGCGGCCCCTCGGGCGCGCTGCCAACGGTTGTAGACAACGATCAGCGCAGCTGGGCAGCTTCTCTGGGCGGGCCGGCAGTTCGCAAGAAACTTTTCTTCTTTGTTTCCTGGGCAGGTTTCACCACTGCCAACAACACGTATGTGAGTTCCTACGTTGAAACTTCACAATATCGCCAGGCAGTGGTGGCCAATCGCGCCGGTGGGGTGAGCGCCGCGATTCTAGGCGCCGCGAATGTGGTGCCGCGTATTCGGGCGGTCCTGACTCCCAGTTGCGCCGGCCTGACCGTGGGAGTGAATTGCAACGTTGTCACCGGCGGGCTGGATATCGGCTCGCTCACTCCCGGCGGCACGTCACAGATTGGAGTTTTCCCGGCGAATACGCAGCTTGGCGGCGGCCTGGACGGCATTGCCGACGTTGAAAATGCGCAACTTTATGTGCCCGCCCACAGCCGCGGCAACCAGTACAACGCGCGCGGAGACTACGATGTGACGTCCAAAGACCACCTGGCGGGAAGCGTCTACTTTACCAAGCTGGACAACTATGGCATCAGCGGCGCGGCCGGATCGCGGCCTCAAGGGGATATCCCCTTCAAGCCGCTCAACTCCGCTGCGACCGCTATCTACATTCACACGTTCTCATCCAGCTGGCTGAACGAAGCACGCGCCAACGGCACCCGGTTTGCGGATAACGGGGTGAGGGATGCGGCCGGCGTGACAAACTTCGGCATTCCGTATATCAACGTGCAGACGCTGCCGTGGCCGATTCAATATGGCGCATATGCCCAATCGACAACGCCCTCCCTGTATGCGGAAAACACCTATGAAGTGCGTGACATGGTGACGCACGCCTGGGGCGCGCACGTGATCCGCGCGGGCGCTGAAGTGCGCTTCGAACAGGACAACGACAATCTGCTCGGCGAACAGAGGCCGACCTATGCCATGCAGGGTCTGTGGACAATGGCCAACGACGCGCCCATCTACGAGCAAATCGAAGCCAATCCGCTGACCGGCGGCACTCCCCTGACACAACGGTACTTCCGCTCGGACGACATTGCCGGCTATGTGCAGCACGATTGGAAGGCTTCACCCAACTTCACCATCAACATGGGCCTGCGCTGGGAGTATTTCACGCCGCTGCACAACAAGGGTTCAATGATCAACTATCCGGTGCTCGGCTCCGCACCGGGCCAGCAGCTCAGCGGCATCACGCTCCAGCTCCGCAACAACCTTTGGAACTCGCAGCCGCATAACCTGGCTCCCAAGGTTGGTTTTGCTTTTACGCCACCCACTCTAAAGCAGAAGCTGGTCATCCGCGGCGGGTTTGCCATGGCCTACAATCACCTGGACATCGCGCTCTTTAATAACGCGCTCGAAGACGGGCCCGGCGTAGCCAACTTCGGCCTGTGCTGCGCGGGCAATGGCAACTCAGCGGGCGTGAAGTATGAAATGGGAGCGAGCACGTCACCGTCCAGTTACCCGATCAATCCCTCGCTTGCTCTTGGCATCAATCCAGCTACTGGGTTTCCCTGCGAGTACGGCTCTACCGCAGGGCACTGCGTTGTTAATAATGAAAGCTACGAGGTCTACGGCGCTTTCCCAAACACCAGGCAGCCGATGAGCTATCTGTATTCGCTGGATGTGCAGTACGAATTGCCTTACAGCATTGTCGGCTCTGTGGGATATACGGGTAGCGTTGGCCGTCATTATGCGCGGCTGGTGGATCAGAACTTCACCAACTCGCAGTGTTTTCCGGCAACCGCAAACTGCGGCGGCACAACGGCAATCACGCCGGTGTATGCCGCTTACTTTGCGCAGACAGATTCCAATCAGTCCTACAACGCGCTGAATGTCAACTTCACGCGGCACACGGCTCACGGCCTCTATCTCTCCGCGTATTACACCTGGTCGAAGTCACTGGACCAGGTGTCGAACGGGGATGCGGCAGATGCCAATGCCAACCAGACCAACCCCGCCAACAACACCACGGAATGGGGCCCTTCCGATTACGATGTGCACCAGCGCATCGTTGGCACGGCGGTGTATGAAGTTCCGCATGTGCATTCCGGCAGCGACCTGATGAAGACGATAGCCAACGGCTGGCAGATCAATGGCATCGTGACTTACTACACGGGCTTCCCCTGGACGCCGGTAACGTATGACCTGCAGGCAAACGAACTGATCACCGGGGCGAACCTCGTGGGTCCAACGCGTCCACTGGCCTACTACGGAGGCGCCGGTACAAGCTGCTCCAACAGCGCCTGGGAAACCGGCTCGAACTTCCCCAAGGGCGGACCCGCTTACTTCAACACAACTCCGCCGACAAGCGTAAATGCTCCGCTTTATGTGCCGGGCATCGGCCGCAACAGCTTCCGCGGCCCATGCTACTTCGACACCGATATGAGCTTCGCCAAGGAGACGACGTTCAACCCCTTCGACCGTCCCATGCTGCTGCGTCTGCAAGTGAATGCTTATAACATCTTCAACATTCTTCAACTGGCGCCGATTACCTTCAACAGCGGCGGTTCCAACATTCAAAGCGCAACCTTCGGCGAATCGCAGAGTGGCGATGCGGGCCGCGTGCTTGAATTGACGGCGCGCTTCCAGTTCTGAACACGACCCCACTTGGCGCTTCGGGTGGAATGTATTTCCACCCGAAGCACCGTTTGTTTCTAACTCAACCTTTCAAACCCTGACCATGAAAGCCTGCTCGCTGCATGGCGAGCACATTTTCTTTGTTGTGCATAAAGGTCTTCCAAACCAGCCCGGAGCGAAGATTTTCAGCCATCAGGACCGAAATCCCCTGGTCGATCCCCAGAACATCGGCGTCATACCAGTTGGCGGCAGGATGGAAGGCGTCCACAAACCCGTAGCGGCCCCAGGCTCGCTTGCCCCATTTGGTCCGCATCGCGCGCAGAACCGCGAGACATTCCCCCGGTAAAAAGGGCAGCGAGCCCGCGGCGGCGCAAGGAACAACCGTTCCGTCCAGCGGCCCTACAGCGGGCGGTCCGCCCCAGACTGCATAGCCACCGGCATAATCCGACGCGGTGACTCCCCAATACTGCTCGCTGTACCACTTGGGGTACGAAAGGCAGAACGCTTTATGGGCGCGCGTGGCCGTAATGGAGTTGGCAAAGTAATCGGCGTAAGCATCGCTCTTGTTCCGAAAGTCATACCATGCCTGCGAATACTGATGCGTGAACAGCGTACCGAGACCGCTGATGTAGTCAAAGCCGGTATAGTGAACTACCGGACGCGTGAAGCTATTCCAGGATTCCGGCGCAACGGGATGGGTAGGAGAACCGATCGCGAGCAGATAGATCATCATCAGCTCGCAGTAGCGGCTCCAGCGCGCCGCCAGGAAGCCCGACTCCGGCTGCCAGCCCATTGAGAACGTCTTGCCGCCATTCAGCATCCATGGCCAATCCACGCGCTCGTAGATCTGCGTGGCCAATTGCCGGATCTGCGCGTCTTTGAAGTACGCGCGGGCCGTCAGTATCCCGCAAAGCAGAAGTGATGTGTCGATGGAGGAAATCTCCGAACCGGAGCGGCGTGCTCCGGTTTCCACATCGGTGAAGTGGGAAAAGAATCCGTGCACCTCCGGCAGCAGGTTCAGGTGCCAGTCCAGTGTGGCCCTCACCCGTTCCACAATCTGAGCATGAGGCAAGTAGCGGCGATGATCGGCGATGCATAGCGCGGTCAATCCGAAGCCCGTGGCGGCAATGCTGGCCTTCCGCCGGCTATCGCGTGCGCCACTCAGGTCATTGCGAGCCCGGTCGAGAATCTGCCCTGTGATTGGGTGGCCTTGTTCCCAAAAGTACAGGCAGCCCTGACGCACAAGATCGTCCAGGAAAGCTTCATCCTCTTTACCGGGCCGCCAGGAATCGCGTGCAAATGCCACGTCGTTTGGCGCCAGCACACAGCCGACGGAGGCTGCCATCGCTTTCAGTACCCAGCGCCGGTTGATCGTCTTTCCTCCGTCCTGCCCAGTCATCTGATCCTCTCACGCGCTTCGACAGCAGCTTGCGAAGCAAAATGCCGATTGAAACAAGCGGCTCCGATCTCTTCCAGGCAGGCTCTAACCGATTCGCCGCAGACACTGCACGTCCCTGCAAGATTGTGGAGGGTGGCACGAAGCATGTGCTGTTCCCATTTGACCATTCTTATTCGCGTGGGATGAGAGAATTATTAAGCGCAGCGGATTGCGCAACTGCCGGCAAGCATTTGTCCCATGCGATTGAGAATGCCACTCGCGCGTCGAACTGCATGAGTTCCATGATCACATTTCTGCCGCTCAATGCCGGCTGGTCATCGGAGCGCGATCCACTGATCGTGCCTTGGAGAGACTTTGTGCCGCGAATGAATTCGAAGCGCTGCCACCGTGGAGTTTTCGTGAATACGCTTGGCGCCGGTCTCCGGGCGAACTTCTGCCTCCGCGCCATTCTTTTCTGTGCTGTCATCTGGTTCGTGACAGCTGGATGCGAACTGAATGCAGCGGCACAGGCCGCAAAACCGGCTTCCACGCATCAATTGAGCAGAGCCGCTCATCCATCGAATGCCCAGCTTGCCGATCCAAACATCGAGGCGCGCGTGGATCGCCTGCTCCGCGAGATGACCCTCGAAGAAAAGATCGGGCAGCTGGTTCAATACAACGATACTGGCGATGCCTCTCCCGCACCGCCAGCCAAGGGCAAGCAAGGCGCGATTGCAGCTGTAAACCCTGAGTCCGGCAATCATGTGAATGCCATGCAGTTGGCTGCCACAGGCCGGCTTGGCTCAATGCTCAACACAATCGGCGCGGAACGCACCAACACTTATCAGCATCTTGCCGTGGACCAGAGCCGTCTGCATATCCCTCTGCTCTTCGGCGCCGATGTCATTCACGGTTTCCGCACCATCTATCCGGTACCACTGGGCCTGGCCGCGAGCTTCGATCCGGAGCTCGTCGTTGCGCTCTCCCACATGGCTGCCGAAGAGGCTACCACTGCGGGCATTCGCTGGGTTTACTCCCCGATGGTCGACATCAGCCGCGATCCGCGCTGGGGCCGAACCGTGGAAGGGGCCGGAGAAGATGCCTATCTCGGCGCCGCCATGGCCCGGGCCTACATTCGTGGCTACCAGGGCGATAGCCTCTCGAGGCCGGGCAACGTTGCCGCTTCGGTCAAGCATTTCGCCGCCTATGGCGCTGCCGAGGCCGGTCGCGAGTACAACACCACGGACATGTCCGAGATCCGCCTCCGTCAGGACTACCTGCCGCCGTACCAAGCCGCTGTCGAGGCTGGCGCCGCCACCGTCATGAGCGCCTTCAACTCCCTCAACGGCGTGCCATCGAGCGCCAATCCGTTTCTTCTCACTACCATCCTGCGCGGGGAGTGGGGCTTCAACGGGTTCGTCGTCAGCGACTATACGGCCGTAATGGAATTGATGAACCATGGCATTGCGCTCGATCCCGCGATTGCTACCCGGAAGGCCATCACCGCCGGCGTCGATGTCGATATGATGTCGCACTTCTACGACGCGCAGTTGCCTGGGCTTATCCGTTCCGGCCAGGTTCCAATCGCCGTGGTCGATGAGGCTGTGCGGCGCGTGCTCCGGGTAAAGTTCGCAACCGGCCTGTTTGAGCATCCCTACGCCCAGGGCGTCGAGGTAACGGCTGCCCTTGCAGGGCACAGGCCGCTGGTTCGCAAAGCGGCGGAAGAGTCCTTTGTCCTGCTTCAGAACGACAAACTCGCCGAGGGCGCGCCGCTGCTCCCGCTTTCGTCAACACGCAAGCGGGTCGCTCTCATCGGCCCTCTCGCCGACGACAAAGGAGACATGATAGGAGCTTGGGCCGGCGCCGGTAACGATCGCGACGTCGTCACCCTTCGGCAGGCGCTGGCGCAGCGCGCCCAGCAACTGGGAACCACTCTGCTCTACTCCGAGGGAACCGAAATCGACTCGAGCTCACAAGCTGGTTTTTCCGACGCCATTGAAGCTGCCCGCGCAGCCGATGTTGTCATTCTTGCGCTCGGGGAATCGAGCGCCATGAGCGGCGAGGCCGGCTCACGTGCATTCCTTGATCTTCCCGGCAACCAGCAGCAACTTCTTGAAGCCGTCGTTGCTGCAGGCAAGCCGGTGGTTCTGCTTGTCTTCTCTGGCCGTCCGCTGGTTCTCGACTGGGCAGCTAAGCATGTTCCCACAATCATGGAGGTCTGGTTCCCCGGAACCGAGGCAGGGAATGCCATCGCCAATGTTCTCTACGGAGATGTGTCGCCCAGCGGTAAGCTGCCCATGAGCTTCCCCCGCGCCGTCGGTCAGGAGCCGCTCTACTACAATCAATTCCCGACAGGACGCCCGCCCACGGGAATCGACCTGTCAAAGCCGCCGGCGGACGGCACGCGCTTTTTCTCCCGGTACATTGATGTTCCCAACAGCGCGCTGTTTCCTTTCGGCTACGGACTCTCCTACTCCAGCTTCTCCTACCAGGACGTCAAAGTGTCGAGGGACAGCATCCCGCTGGCGCAGGCCCTCGCGAACCGGACCGCGCCTCTCCTCGAAGCGACAGCGAATGTGACCAACACCGGGGATCGCACGGCAACCGAGGTGGTTCAGTGCTACGTGCGCAACCTGGGGGCCAGCATTGAGCAGCCGGTTCGAAGCCTCGAGGGGTTTCGCCGCGTCACGCTTGCTCCCGGCGAATCGAAGCAGATCACCTTCGATCTTGGCTTTAAAGAACTCTCTTTCTTCAACCTTGAGAGTAAGCCAACCATCGAAGCGACCCATTACACCGTCTGGATTGGAGGCAGTTCACAGGCCAGCCAGGAAGCCACTTTCGCGGTGGTTTCTCCTTCAGGGATGGTAGATTCGCACTGATACACAGAGCATCGTCGTTTTCCGCGAAGTCCTGAATTCCTGCCTTAACTGGCAAATCGGACGCTCAGCCGTCAACTGTCGGTAACGGGCCATTTCATAAACCAAGAACCCTACGGTGCTCATGGCGTACGTTGATTCGTCCAGCTTCCGAGTGGTTGGTAACTTAGAGATTTCCCGCGAAAGTCTCTTTCGGTGAGTGCATAATCGCCGAGTCACACATCGACAACGGATAGATCCTCAAGTCGGCATCGCATCCTGGATCCCAACGTGTCCTGCAGACTGGGAATGTCTGGTGCAGGGGAAGCCTATTCCTCTCCCGCGAGTTTGCGCAGGCGAGCACTCACATTCCAAAACGCTCGGCCGTCGTGGTATCCACCCTTCCAAATGGAGCCCTTGTCCTGCGTGATTGGCGTTCCGTCCGCCTCGGTCAGGTTATATAGGCCGTGGTATTGGCTATCGATTGTGTGGTTCTTTATGAAGTTCCACTGTTCGACGAACCTCTGGAAGTAAATGGACTCCTGCGTTCCGTATCGCTCGTGCATCATAAGCAGCGCATTCAGCCCTTCTGCCTGGACCCACCATTCCTTGAGCTGACTCTCCGACTTGCCCATGGTTGTGCCGTCCTGGAAAAAGCCACCGTTGCTTGCGTCCCAACCGTAGGCAAGAGCGTGATCGACCAGCATTTTTGCCATTCGTTCCGTTTTCTCGCTCGCCTTGTGATGGAGGAGTTCGTCCGTTTCCAGCATTAAATAGGCAGTCTCAACATCGTGGCCGAAGGAATCGTGGTCGGGAATGGGCTGCCAGGCGTTGGTGAAATAGAGATTCATCGCACCGGGCTCGACGCAGATTTTGTCGCGCACGATGACCAGCATTTCTTCAAGGCGTGCGCGCAGTGCCGGGTCAGGCCAGACGCGGTAAAGCTCTGTGAAGGCCTCGAGCAAATGAATGTGGGTGTTCATTGACTTGTAGCCGACAGGACCGATGGGCCCCATGGCGACGCGCCCGCTGGGAACATCCGGCTGAATTGGCGTGCCGTCGCGAGCAAGCCACTCATAGTAGCCGCCATGTTCGGAGTCATGCGCGTGCTGGTCGGTCCAGAGAAAAGCTTTCTTGGCGAGTTCCAGCGCCTTGGGATCGCCAGTAGCCTGGTAGGCCGCGGCTAATCCATAGATGCAGAATGAAATGCCGTACAGATGTTTGCCGTCCGTGAACTCCGGAGTAAAGTGGCCGTCGTCATCGAGTCCCCAGAAGAAACCGCCGTCCTGCTTGTCCCACATGACGTTTTCCAGATAGGAGACCCCGTGCTGTACGATGGGCAGAAACTTTGCTTTCAGCTTCGGGTCGCGCAGGACGACCTGGGATGCGACCCAGGTCATACGTCCTTGCATGACGGAGGACTTGCCATCGCTGGGCGCCCACTGCCAGTCGCGGGTGAAGTGGGTATGGAACCCGCCATGTTCATGATCCACAGATCGGGGGAACCAGACGTCAATAACATCGGTGTCCAGCGCATTCTGGACTTCGGCGGCCAGCTTGAGATAGTCCCCGCGTGTTGGCGGCGGGACGCTGGTCGGCGTGGACTCTGTGGGTTGTTGCGCGAAGCACGAGCCAGAGGTTAGAAGCAGTGCGAGAAGGATGCATCGTATTTGCATGGCAAGTCCATTTAGACACGGTTGGCCTACGATCCTAGCCACGCGCGCCACCCTTTACCTAATCAACACGGACAGGCTAATGCTACACCGTTGTTTTCTGGGGTCCGCCCCGCAACTCCGCGCATGCCAAGGTCCGAGCCCGAGTGATCCAGACAACGAAACTTATTGGTGGAGAACATGCTGTGGCTCAAAGTTGAGGCCGGAGGAAATACAGGGGCCGGTGTGTGGCAGACAATACCTTTATTGGGATCTGCAGCTCACTAGCTTTCCTGGGGGATCGATATCCTGAAGTCGACTAGTCTTCACTGGTCATGCCGATGGCA
>JBEKSA010000044.1:0-23789 GCA_049517515.1 Occallatibacter sp. | reverse complement strand
ACCCAAAAATCGTAACTTCTCTCTCATGACCGGCTCCTCCGCTTGTGGCTCTGGACTGCGTTCTCAAAACAAACTCAGCCTAACCCACGACTAGCGCAGCGGGCCGGTCACTACATAATGACTACACGAAAAATGGGTTCTGTCCGGATGGCGACAAACCAGGAATTGACCCTATCGTGAACATGTCGTACTTGGCCAAAAACATAAGAGCTATTGTTGCAAAATCGGTTCAAGTTGGTGCAGGGCCGTGGTCATGCCGGCGGCGTCGCCGTTCTGCACGGCGGTGAACAGCGCGATCCAGGAAGAGCGGCCGGTGGCGAAGACAGGGGACGCCGAAAGGAAATGCAATGTTCCTGCGAAGCTCCAGCCGCTCTGGCTGAAGGACGGGTCGGCCTGTATCTTTGCAAGGAGCCGCTGATCGGCGGCAAGTGCTGTCGCATTTTCTCGTGCGCCCCATAGACAGGCGAAGCCGATCACATCTCGCACCGGCATATAGCCCTTTTGTTGAGCGAGCGCCTGGTCGTCGAGTTTTGCCGCCTGCTGAATGCACTCCTGGAAATTTGCTCCTGTCAGCTCCGCCTCCAGGAGGTCCATGCGGTCGACGGCACTGGGATAGAAATCCGCCAGTTCCTTGGCGATATTAAGCGCATCAGCAAACTGAAAAGTCCCGTCGTGGTAGAGCCCCTGGAGGTTTGCCTCGGTTCTGGCCCAGTCCTGGGGCAGATCGGCTTTGGTGTAGACCTCGAGCGCGCCGCGAAACGCCTGCGCCGCCTGACCGAACAAAGCAATCGCCTTGTCCCCGCTGTTCCGTTCTCCTTCGTCCGTCAGTGCGTACCCGAGGTTATTCTCGGTTCTGGCCCAGTCCTGGGGCAGATCGGCTTTGGTTTCGACTTCGAGCGCATGTTTAAAGGCCTGCACCGCCTGGTCGAGCAAAGCCATCGCCTTGTCGCCGCCAGCGCGCTCGCCCTCGTCCACCAGCGCAACCCCGAGATCATGTTCCGTCCACGCCCAGCCCTGGGGCAGATCGGCTTTGGTTTCGACTTCGAGCGCGCTGCGGTACGCCTGCACCGCCTGATCGAGCAAGTCCATCGCCTTGTCGCCACCAGCGCGCTCGCCCTCCGCCAGCAGCGCATCGCCCAGGTTCATTTCCGTCTGCGCCCAGTCTTGCGGCAGATCGGTTTTGGTGCGCACCTCCAGCGCGCTCTTGTATGCCTGCACAGCTTCGTCGAGCAGAGCCATCGCCTTGTCGCCTCCGGAGCGTATCCCCTCATCCCAGAGCGCCAAACCCAGGCCGTTTTGCGTCCACGCCCAGTCCTGCGGCAGAGCGGCCTTGGTGCGCACCTCAAGCGCCATCTGAAAGGCCTGTACCGCCTGATCGAGCAGAGCCATCGCCTTGTCGCCGCCAGCGCGTTCGCCCTCGCGCACCAGCGCCATGCCCAGGCCGCCCTGTGCTGCCGCAATCTCCGGGCGGTCGTCCAAGGTAGAGTACTCATTTGCCAGTGACTGAAATTCGCCGGCCGCTTGCGTCAGCAGAGGAAGACTCCGATCCGCCGGCGCGACCTCGCCCTCCTTGCGACGAGCTTTGGCCGTACCGGATACGGCACGCAGCCAGAGTTCGTGGAATCCATTGTCGTCCGGATGCTTCTTGTATTCCGCCTGCGCCGTGGCTGCAGCAGTCTCCAGCGCCTGCGTCGCCTCGTGGAACTTCAGGCTCAGCTGATCAGCACCCGCCGCTTGCTCGCTGTGGTCGAGCAGTTGCCGCAATGAGCTTCTCTGTTTGTCGAGCAGACCTTGCTGCGCGGCCTGCAGTGCCTTCACCTGCGCCTGCAACGCCTGCTCTTCCGCGTCCTCCGCGCCAATCTCCTGCCGGTCCGCATCGCTGGCTTGATTGAAGAGTTGCGCGGCAGCGGCGTAGTGCTTCAGCGCCAGTTCCGCCAGTGCATTCTGCTCCGCCGTGGCCTGCCCCGATTGCTTCTGGATCCCCGCGGCCCACTGCTGCACCTGCTGATCAACCTGCCCCGAAGAAAAGCCGTTGGCCTGCGCCCATGCGGCGATCGCCGCTCCCAGATCAGCCTGTTGCCCCTGCCCCTGCGCCGCTCCCGCCTTCAGCGCGCTCACCTGCTTCTGCAGACTGTTCACCTGCACCAGCGTCCGGTGCAGCATGGCCTCAATCTGCGCCGGACCCAGCAGCGCGGGGGAGCCCTTGGGCAGCATGCTTATCTTGATGGTTGCGGGCAGCGCGGCCAACTGGCCGTCGGCCGGCTGATAGATCACAAGATTGGTGGCGCCGTCGATCTCAACGCGCAGGCCCCCGCGTTGGGCCGCATCCTCTGACACGTCCAGCCATGCCTGGCCTCTGGGGTTGGTCACATCGCGTGATTCAGTGACGCGCACCGAGCCGTCGAGGTAACCGAGCGAGACGCGCACGGTGGGGACGGGCTGGGCTGGCTGCACATCTGCATTGACGACAACCACTGCCACGTTTTGCTGGGCTGGAATCTTCTGCGCTACCGCCGCGCTGGCTGCACAGCTGAGGCAAAGCAACAACACCGCCCATGAAGCCGGAGCTTTCATGCGGACCTCCGATGTGACGGGTCCGACTGGTTGAGAAAGAAAAGCGTTGTTGAGTAGGAATTATATCTGAAATTCAGGCCGCCGTGGCTCGTGAGGATGCGGTCGGCAGACTAAGGTCGCTTCAGCGCTGCCCAACCGGTGCGGTTTCGCGCCGCAACCGGACAGCGTATTCACGCGGGGCGTGTGGGCGGCAGCTGGCTGTGATGGTTTGTGCTCCGGTCGGATTACCGGCTAACCGGAGATTTCTACTCGCTAATGACACTGCCGAGTAGGCGACAATCCAGGCGCTACTGCATCCCGGATCCTAAGGCGTTTGCGAAGACTGATCGGCAATTGATCGGCAACCTCAGTGAGACTGCCTTTTTGCCGATCCCTTGGTACCGAAAAGGTCCTAAGGCAGCTTCTCCATGTCCGTCTTGAATATCTTGTTGGACGGCACCACCGCCTCGTCCCGTTCGTAGCCGTCTTTGCGCAGAAAGAGATGAACAGTTGCCGGCTCCGGCTGCGGGAGCTGGATGGTGCATGTGCCGTCGCTACCGGTGAAAGCGCTGTTCATCTTGCCCTGACCGATCTGCACATCGACCTCCACGCCGGAGACAGGCACTCCGGTGACGCGGTCGGTGACTTGCGCGCTGAATTGCCACGGCGGCGGAGGACGAAGGGCATACCAAAGCGCTACGCCGGCCAGGCAGGCCGCCAGCACGCCCAGCGCCGCCCAGAGCATGCGTCTGCGCGCAAGCGTCCAACCCAACGCGCGCTTGAGGTGCGAAGCCGCTTGCGTGACGTCGGTGGCAGTGATGCCCTGGACCTCCAGCATCGCAGGCAGCGGCGTCTTATCCAGCAGCCACGGAAGCACCGGCTTGTGCAGCGCTTCGCCGCGCGAATACTCGAAGGTGATGTATTCGGAGCCGCGTGTGTTCTGCGACCAGCACAGTATGATCGTGCGCGAAGCGGCAATCGACCGTTCCAGCCGGCGCTTCCACTGCTCGCCGGGGTCGATCGACTGCACATCGAAGAAGACGCGATAGCCCATCCGACGTAACTCGTCGCGCAGCGGCGCCACGCGCTCAGTGTCGGCGCGAGAGTAGCTGAGGAACACATCATATTTGGCCATCAACATAAGAGCTATTGTTGCAGAAGCGGCTCAAGCTGGTGCAGAGCTGCGGTCATGCCGGCGGCGTCGCCGTTCTGCATGGCGGTGAAGAGGGCGATCCAGGAAGCGCGACCCTTTTCGAAGGCGGGCGAATGCGAGAGGAAGTCGATCGTGCCAGTGAAGTCCCAATAGTCCGTCAGAAATACAGGAGGTTTCGAGGCAAGGGCCGTCTTGGTCGCGGCCGCTGCGCGCCGGTCCCCGGTACCCCATTGGCATACAAGCTTCATCGCATCCCGGATAGCGAGTCCCGGTGGGAGCAACGTGTCGTCATCCAGGACCGCGGCCTGCTGAAGGCAGATTGCGAAGCGACCGGCCCAGAGGTTAAGTTCCATCAGATTCATTTGCGTTCCGGCCCATTTCTCGGGCAGATCGGCTTTGGTATAGACCTCGAGCGCACTGCGATACGCCTGCACCGCCTGATCGAATAACGCAGCGGCCCTGTCTCCGCTGGCGCGCTCTCCCTCCTCCTCGAGCGCAAGCCCGAGATTATTTTGCGTGGCGGCCCAATCCTGAGGTAGATCGGCTTTGGTGCGGACCTCCAGCGCACTGCGATACGCCTGCACCGCCTGATCGAGCAGGGCAGCAGCCTTATCTCCGCTGGCCCCGTCCTCCTCATCCATGAGCGCAATTCCGAGATTGTTTTGCGTACTGGCCCAGGCTTGGGGCGTGGCGGCCTTGGTGTAGACCTCCAGCGCACTGCGATACGCCTGCACCGCCTGATCGAGCAGGCCGGCGGCCTTGTCCCCGCTGACCCCCTCTCCCTCATGCATGAGCGCAATCCCGAGATTGTTCTGCGTCATGGCCCAGTCCTGGGGCAGATCGGCTTTGGTGCAGACCTCGAGAGCACCACGGTACGCCTGCACCGCCTGATCGAGCAGGCCAGCGGCCTTGTCTCCGCTGGCGCGGTCTCCCTCATGCATGAGCGCAATCCCAAGATCGTTCTGTGTCGCGGCCCAGTACCGGGGCAGATCGGCCTTGGTGTAGACCTCGAGCGCACTGCGATACGCCTGCACCGCCTGATCGAGCAACGCAGCAGCCTTGTCCTCGCTGACCCGCTCTCCCTCCTCCTCGAGCGCAACCCCGAGGCCGGCGTGTGCCGCCGCTGCCGCCTGGCGATCTCCCAGCGCAGCGTATTCGCGCGCCAGCGAATCGAAATCGTCTGCGGATTGAGCGAGCAGTGCGAGGCTCTCGCCGGCAGGAGCGACCTCACCCTCCCGCCAGCGTGCGTCGGCAGTGTCCCAGACCGCCTGCAGCCAAAGCTCGTGAAATCCTTTGTCTTCCGGATGTTTCTTATATTCCGCGTCCGCGGTCGCCTCCGCGCTCTCCAGCGTCTTTGTCGCCTGGTGATACTGCAGATTGAGCCGATATGCGCCGGCGGCCTGTTCGCTGTCGTCCAGTAGCTGGCGCAATGGAGTTCGGAGCTTGTCCAGGAGCGCCTGCTGCGCGGCTTGGAGCGCCTTGACTTGCGCCTCCAGGGCCTGCTCTTGCGTATCCTCGGCGCGGATCTCCTGGCGGTCCGCATCGCCGGCCGCGTTGAACAGTTGCGCTGCGGCGGCATAGTGCTTGAGCGCAAGTTCAGACAGGGCCTTTTGCTCAGCCGTTGCCTGGCCCGATTGCTTTTGGATTCCCTCGGCCCATTGCTGCACCTGATCATCGGCCTGTGCGGCGGAGAAGCCGTTGGCCTGGGCCCATTCGGCAATGGCGGCGCCAAGGTCCGGCTTCTGGTTCTGCGCCGCTTCAGCGTTCTGCTTCAGCGCGGTCACTTGTTTCTGCAGGCTGCTCACCTGAACCAGCGTCCGGTGGAGCATGGCCTCAATCTGCGCCGGCCCCAGCAGCGCAGACGAGCCTTTGGGCAGCAGGCTCACATTGATGCTCGCGGGCAGCGCGGGCAACTGGCCGTCAGCCGGCTGATAGATCACCAGATTATTGGCGCCGTCGACCTGAATGCGCAGTCCGCCGCGTTGGGCCACTTCCTCCGATACGTCCAGCCACGTCTGGCCTCTGGGGTTGGTCACGCCGCGCACTTCAGTCACCAGCACAGCGCTGTCGAGATAGCTCAGCGAGACACGCACGGTCGGGACTGGCTGAGCCGGCTCAGTGTGTGCATCCGCGACCACTACGGTTACGGTTCGCTGCGCAGGCGCTTTTTGCGCCACGACCGTGCTGTAAGCACAGCTGAGGCAAAGCAGCAATACCACCCATGAAACCTGAGCCTTCATGCGGACCTCCAATGTGCCGGGTCCGATTGGATAAGGAGGAAAAGCGTCGTTGACTGAGGATTATATCTGAAACTCGGCCTGTGGAGTCTGCCGAATTCGCTGTTTGCCGGCGCGGTCATCTTCGGCGCCGACCCATCGCGATCCACCATTCCGTCGCAACAAGGGCGCCTGTCTGCACAGGGTGTGGGGAGCAGCAACTAGCTGAGATCATTTGTGCTCCGGTCGGATAACCGCCAATCCGGACAGAACCCGAAAATGGGTAATATCCGAATTGGTGACAAACCAGGAGTTGTCCAATTCAGCTACCGTCAAGTGCCCAACGAGTACCTCAGTTCATGCTAAGGACCGTTATCGTCAACGGTCGCTGGACTTCGGGGTGGCTTGATTACGCCGTTCAATCCAAAATGGTGTAAAATCGCGGCGTCGTTCAACGAATGGCGTAAGTCGATGCTTTCGAAGCCGGCTCAGGATCGGCACAATTCCAGAGAATCAACGCTGGAATCGACATTCCTATCGAATCGCGTCCCCGCGATCCTCTACCGCTGGTGGATATTGGAGCAAACAGATGCCGCTTAAACTGACAGTCAACGATGTAGTCACCACGTTGGATGTGCCGCCGGATATGCCTCTGTTGTGGGTGCTGCGCGACATATTGAACCTCAAGGGCGCCAAGTTCGGGTGCGGAATGGGGCTTTGTGGCGCATGCACGATCCTGGTGGGCGGCCATGCGGTGCGCTCCTGCATGACGCATGTGGGATCCGTGGCGGACGAACCGATCACCACCATCGAAGGGCTCTCGCCGGATGGCCAACATCCGGTTCAGGTGGCGTGGGCGGCGCTGGACGTGCCGCAGTGCGGATACTGCCAAGCCGGCCAGATCATGTCTGCCGCCGCGTTGTTGGAGCGCACGCCGCATCCCACTGACGCGGACATTGACGCTGCCATGAGCGGCAACCTCTGCCGCTGCGGAACCTATATCCGCATCCGTCAAGCCATACACGAAGCTGCAGAAGCGGGCGCCGCAGCCCGTCCCAAGTGAAGGAGGGATCTCTCATGCGCCTGAATCGGAGATTGTTTCTACAGCTGACGACCCTTGCGGGCGGCGGCTTCGCTCTGGATCTTTATCGCTCACCCCTCGCCGCAGCTCAGGGGCCAGGAACACCGCCCGACCTCACGCCCCAAGCCTTCATCCACATTGCACCGGATGGTGTGGTAACCATCATGGCGCGCGCTTCAGAGTCCGGCCAGGGCATGCGCAACATGCTGCCCATGCTGATTGCTGAGGAACTGGATGTTGACTGGAAGAACGTTCGCGTGCAGCAGGCAGAACTGAACGAGAAGATATACGGCCCGCAGTTTTCTGGAGGCTCCGCGAATACCCCGATGGGCTGGGAGCCAATGCGCCGCGTGGGCGCGGCCGGGCGCCAGTTGCTGATTACAGCCGCTGCACAAACGTGGGGCGTGCCTGAGACTGAGTGCACCACGCAATCCGGCCGGGTGCTTCACGCCGCCTCGGGGCGCTTGCTGAGTTACGGCGAGCTTGCCGACAAAGCCGCCGCGCTGCACCCGCCCGCGCTAAGTAGCGTGAAGCTGAAAGACCCCATGGATTACCGCATCATCGGCCATTCGCAGACCGGCGTAGATACACACGCGATCGTCACAGGGAAGCCGCTTTACGGCATCGATGTCGAGCTCCCGGGAATGCTGTATGCAGCGATTGAAAAGGCGCCCGTGTTTGCCGGCAAGGTTAAGTCTGCCAACATCGATCAGGTCAAGGCGCTGCCAGGCGTGC
Source organism: Occallatibacter sp. (assembly GCA_049517515.1). Taxonomy (GTDB): domain Bacteria; phylum Acidobacteriota; class Terriglobia; order Terriglobales; family Acidobacteriaceae; genus Telmatobacter. The sequence goes on along the minus strand of JBEKSA010000044.1, from coordinate 16,051 downwards.
GCCAAGTCCTGGTGATCGATGGCGGCATCACTCCCGCAGCCTACACGCCGTGGGAGCCAGGCATGGAACCTGGCATCGCGATCGTGGCTGATACCTGGTGGCAGGCGCAGCAGGCCCGCAAACAGCTCAAGGTCGACTGGGACCTGGGCCCGGCAGCCGCACAAAGCACGGAGGGCTTCAGGAAGCGGGCAGAGGAACTTCTTCAGGTCCCGCCCGCAAACACGCTGCGCAAGTATGGCGATCCGGACGCCGCGCTCAAGTCGTCGGCCAAGGTGGTTGAGGCCACTTACCAGTATCCGTTCATTGCTCACGTCACGCTTGAACCGCAGGGCGCCACTGCGCACTGGAAAGACGGCAAGCTGGAGATGTGGTCCACCAGCACTTTGCCCGTCGATGGCCGCGGATTGGTAGCCAGGACGCTTGGCATCCAGGAGAGCGAAATCACCACTCACATGGTGCGCGCGGGAGGCAGCTTTGGCAGGAGACTTCAGAACGACTACCTGGTGGAGGCTGCTTGGATCGCCAAGCGCGTTGACGCGCCGGTGAAGCTGCTATGGTCGCGCGAAGATGACATCGCCCACGACCCTTTCCGGCCGGGCGGATATCACGGGCTAAAGGCTGGTCTTGACGTGCAGGGTAAGGTCACTGCCTGGCGGCAGCACCTGGTGACCTTTGGCGATGAAAAGAACTCGACCTCCGGCGGCGGCATCGAACAGGACACGTATCCTGCCGGCTTTCCGCCGGCTTACGCTCTTTACACTTCCGCGCAGCCGCTCTCGCTCCGCACCGGAGCCCTCCGCGCCCCTGGCGACAACGCTTACTGCTGGGTGGCGCAGTCCTTCCTTGACGAGCTGGCTCATGTAGCGGGCCGCGATCCACTTGAGTTCCAGCTTGAACTGCTGAGCAACAAGCAAGCGCCATGGTCCGCGGGAGAGCACGACGCCGTGGGTGACCATGAGCCAACAGGACAATCTGTTCTCATCCCGGAGCGGTACAAAGGCGTGCTTGAGTTAGTAGCGGAGAAGTCAGGCTGGGCTCATCGCAGCAAGACACCTGGGCGCGGAATGGGCATCGCTGCCTGGTTCTGCCATTTGGGCTACTTCGCCGAGGTTGCCGATGTCAGCGTTGACGCCCAGAACCGGGTGACGGTGCACGAGGTCTGGGTTGCAGGGGATATTGGCAGCCAGATCATCAACCCTGCGGCGGCCGAGAGCCTCGCCTTCGGCGGCATCGTCGAGGGGATGAGCCACATGGGGCAGGAGATCACGCTGGTGGACGGCAAGATTCAACAGTCCAACTTCCATAACCACCCCGTGATGCGCATGAAGCAAGCGCCGAAGATTGAGGTGTATTGGCGCAAGACCGAATACGCACCGACGGGCCTGGGTGAGCCGACGCTGCCACCGACCTTGCCGGCGGTGAGCAACGCCATCTTTGCCGCCACTGGCAAGAGGATTCGGACCCTGCCGCTCCAGCGGAGCGGGTTCAGTTGGGCTTGAAAACCCCTTGGCGATAAATCTCTGGCGCGAATCACCAACCCACCCATCGAGCGCTGAAGGCTGAGGAATCCCTCGACTTTTCGGGTTCCGGGCGTATGATCGGCTAACCGGAAATAACCAGTTGATTAATACCTGCGGTGCACTGTTGCCAAAGATGTAACTGCCGAGTTGGCAACCATCCACTCGGAATCACAAGACGGGGCTGACTCGGTGCTGGAAACGCGCATTGGGCTGTTCTCGTTAACCTGGGATCTCGCCCAGGCAGATCGGCGAATACTGGCCGACATATGAGTACTAATCACCCCCTCGATCAGTGCATGGGCGATTTCGCCTCAACTGAGAAGAATCTCCGTAAGCCCCCGAATCTCCGGCCACCCTACGAGAACCGTCCCGCGTGGAGAAGAGAGGGCCTCGGTTCGTCGGTCTGCAACAGCGCCCGGTCGGGAGTTCTTGCCTTTCGTCGTGAAGAGGGTGCATGCCCTCGCCGTGCGTGGGACACTGCGCGCTGAGAGGTATCACAATCATGATCAACAGAATGTTTCTGCTTTCCGCTTTGCTGGGCGCCGCATCCGGCCTGGTTGTCCAACCGCTCCTCGCCCAGTCCACCTCCTTGCCGGCCTCTACTGTCCAAACCTGGAACCTGCCGCACGGGATGGCTGTGAAGGACGCCGGTCCTCGCACTTACCGTTTCACCGTGGATTACGACACTGCCAACCGCACCGGCGCGGTGGTTCACCGCCAGCGCATAACGGGAGACTATACGCGCGGCCTTGCCAATGGTGATGTCGAGTGGAAGAACGTCAGCGAGGCCCAGGCGGACGGCGCCACGGCTCCATTCCCTCCGCCCCAGAAGCAGGACTTCATCGAGGGCTTCCACTATCCCGCGGGATCCCCTGACACGCTGAAACCCGATTTCTTCAAATCCTTCCCGCCGTCCGCGGTTTTTGAGCGTAACCTGATTTGGGACACCAGCATGATGGAGTCGTTCGGCCAGAATTTCTTCGATCAGCTCAAGCTGAACGTGCCCCTCCACATCTCCACTGACCAGGATGTAAACATGCCCGGCGTGGGTACGTTTCATAGCCGCGACACCGTGCTGGAGTGGGTCGGACGCTCGGAAAGAAACGGCCAGGACTGCGCGCTCATCGACTACCGGGCATTTTTCAATCCTCTCGAGATTGCCACCGGAGGCATGACCATTCAGGGACGCAGCGATTTCTGGGGAGAGATCTGGGTGTCGCTGGCGACAAAGCAAATCGAGTACGCCACCATCTATGAGGAGGTCTCCGGTGAGATGAAACTGCCCGGTCAGGACACGCCCCAGCTTCTCAGCGTTTTCCGCATCGGCACGCTGGAACCGCTGAGCACGGAGAATTGAGGCGGAGCATGTCGACGAACGCGGTTCCATTCAAGCACAAATGGTTGTTCGTCTTGTTGTGGACCAATGTGGCCGTGGCGTTGATCGAACTGATCGCGTTTGTGGGTGGCCCTGCTCGGACCACCCGCGAGCTGTTGCAAAGCCTCGCGTTCACATTTGTTTACGCAAACCTCACCAGCGTTCTCGCGGTTTTGATCCTGGGCTGGCTGATCGAGAGAGCTGCAGTTCGCGGGGTGTCCCCGTGGAAGGTCGGGATTCCGGGCATCCTCGTGTTCACCGCGGGTGGCTGCCTCGTGGCGCAATCGCTTCTGGCGGCGGCCGGCTTTTTGGCTTCGCACCATTTCTGGCTCGACTACTATCACACGCTGCGCTTCTCGGTCCCGCTTGCGCTGGTTTTCGGTCTCGGCGCCATGACACACGCAACGCTGCTCAGCCGCGTGCAGGTGATGAAACAGGCACTGCATGAAAAGGAAATCGCCGAAGAGCGATCGCGAAAACTCGCGGCTGAGGCGCGCCTGCGGTCGCTCGAGTCGTGGATTCATCCTCATTTCCTCTTCAACACTTTGAATTCGATCAGCGCGCTCATCGCCATCGATCCCGCCCGCGCCGAGCAGATTGTGGGCCGCCTGGCGACGCTGCTGCGGGCCTCTCTTGACACCAGCGCGAACTCGCTCATCCCTTTGCATCAGGAGATCGCAATGGTGGAAAGCTATCTGGACATCGAGCGTGTGCGCCTCGGCGAAAAGCTGCGCGCACGGGTTGAAGTGCCGGTTGACTTGCAAGAAACGATGGTTCCAACCATGTCGGTTCAGTCCCTGGTAGAAAACGCTGTGAAGCACGGAATCACTCCGCAGAGCGATGGCGGGGAAGTTTTGGTCACGGCGCGCGCCGATGCGGAGTGCGTACGCATCGATGTCGCCGATACGGGGCCGGGCTTCGAACTGGCCGGCCTTTGTGCCGGCCACGGACTGGACAAGCTGGTGCAGCGTCTCGACGCGCTCTTCGGCGACCGCGCAAGGCTGAACGTTTTCCGTCGTGACGCCTATTCTGTGGTGGAGATTGTTTTGCCGCGCCTATGAAACTACGTGCCTATCTCGTGGATGATGAGCCGCTGGCGCTGGACCGCCTGCGCCGCCTGCTGGAGAACACGGGCCGGGTGAAAGTGATGGGCTTCACCACTAGCCCCGAGGAAGCGGTTGCGGCGCTTACTCTGAATCCGCCCGACGTTTGCTTCCTCGATATCCAGATGCCGCGCCTCACCGGCTTCGAAGTGCTGGCGCGCACCCGAAGTCAGCCCATTGTGGTTTTCACCACGGCCTACGACCAGTATGCGCTGCAGGCGTTCGGCGTGAGCGCAGCCGATTACCTGCTTAAGCCGGTGGAACCCGAAACGCTCGAACGCGCTCTGAACAAAGTGGAGCGGTTGCGGGGCGCTGGGCAGCCGGCCCCGCCGGATCTGCAGGTCCTGCTCCGCCAAATCGCGGACTCGCTCGGCAAGAACAAGACGGACTTTCCCACACGCATTGCGTCGCGTCTCGGGGACCGCCTTTGGTTCCTCGACTTGGATCGCGTGAGTCATTTCTACGCCGAGGACAAGCTCATCTACGCAGTCTCCGAGGGCAAGGCCTACTTTATCGATCACGCCATCGCCGAGCTGGAAAGAAAGCTGGATCCGAGCCACTTTTTCCGAATCCACCGCGGCACTCTTGTGAACCTGGCATGGATCAAGGAAGTATCGTCGCTGCCCGGTGGAGCTCTCAACATTCGCCTGAAGGATGCCAAAAACACAGATCTGACCGTCGCCCGCGACCGCGCCCGCGAATTCAAAGCACGGGCAGGGTTCTAGAAGAACAGTTCGCGCTGCGCTGGCTACATCGGTGACAGCAATTCTCGATCTCGAGCTATTGATTGGCAACCGGGAGATCGGATTCTCAGCACAAACGTTTCTGTGGTCTTGCAAGTTGCATCAGCAGCGTTACAATTTCGTGCAACTAGCGTCGAATAACGGGATTCCGGTTAAATTGGACACACCATGGTCAAAATCCCTGTTCTGATTGTTTCTGGGGCCGTTCTTGCAGTCACGACCGCATTCGCAAACGCCGCGCCCGCACCTCCACCCGTGGTGAGCAACAGCACGGTCACCATCTCCGGCCCGGGTGTTGGCGGGGCCACCAGAACCTTCTCCCTGCCTTTCATGAACAACTACGCCAACAAGGGCGATTGGTATGTGACGCCCGGCGACGCCCACGCCGCCTTCTTTGTGGCCGACAAATTGCCATTCGCAGCAGCCGACAAATCCACTCACGCCACGGTCGATCTTTTGCTGAACGGAACCGGAAAGACCTTCCTGATCACCCGCGACAGCGCTCACCCGGCTATCCACAAAACCGATCTGGCAATCGACGTTATGGTTGGGAACACAAAGTTTTCGACCACCGATCCGGGCGACGCGGTCACCGTCACGGTGACCAGGATGGACATGCTCAACTTTGAGGCCACTTTTTCAGGGACGATGACGGAGGTGGGCATGATGGAGCGCAACCGCCGTGAAGCGCATCGCGTAACGGTGAGCGGCACCATCAGCCTGCACCGGGCAAGCGCGCCGCCACAGATCTCGGCAGGCAACTGGGTCGGCTGCGACCCCATCGTCCACGACTGGCTCAACGAGGCGCAGGATCGCGCTTCGTCCGACTGCGAGGTCAAGTTCGATCGCCACCTGCAGATTGCGCTGAATGCCGCCTTCTCGCCGATGGAGTCAGCCTTCACGGCTTCGCAGTGGATGATTGTCAACAAGCCTGACCCTGACGTTCTCTTTCTTTCAGCACCGCGCGGATCGGAGAAGGAGCCGTTTCACGGTCAGGGATTCAAGCTCACGATGGCAATGAATCCAAACTCGGCCCAGAGCCAGCAAGCCATGGCGGCGGCAAACACTCCTGATCCGCTGATGCTGAAGGCGATGGAGCTGATGAAAGAGGGTCAGTATGCCGAGGCCCAGGAGGTCGAAAAACAGCTCAATGCCAAGATGGAGAACGCGCCGCCGCCGCCCAGCACGAGGTTTGGCCTCCAGGTCAGCTTCAACTTTTCCGCGAGGGAGCTTATCAACTTCCACGGAGCCTTCAGCACTTCAGCACTCTCCGGCGGGGGCACGGTGCTTTATTTGCCCGCCATGCAGCCATTGAGCGGCGGATCCGGCGGCGATCCCGGCACCTGGGTATTTCTCGGCCCATGGAGCCAGCCCACAGCAACGCACCTCGACGGCGACACAACCAAGGTGGCGATCAAGGCGCAGACGAATCCCTCGGCGCCACGCCTCTCGGTCCAATGCATTTCGGTGTACATCAATGCCGACCACGATCTGGCGGCAAAGGCGATCCAGGCGATCGATTGGAGCCAACTGCGGGCGCTGCTTGCCCAATAGCGAACGGGGGTTGAGGTGAACCCCTTGAGTGAGACAGTCTTCCGAAGACTCAGTTGCCGTTTAGTGCGATTGAATTGACCCCCAAAGTGAGATGGTTGATGAGGTTAATCCAGGAGACACTCCATCGTCCCGTATGCCCATTCTCAAAGAGTGCATTATCGCCGGGCCGCTTATCGAACTGCTGGGAAGCGAATTTCAATGTTCCTGTCGGTTGACCGGTTATCCGTCAATTACTGCTTGTTACTACCCAACGCATCGGATGCGTGTCTTGCGTCCTGGATGTCTCGACAGTGTCGCTGGCAGCATTTCAATGCGCTTCGCGGCAAAACTGACTCCCATCAGAACCTGACGACCAGCGCAAGTAGCGGGACTAGAATCAAGTTAGCTACGGTCTATCCTGATTGTTACAGCCTCCCTGCGGGATTACTCTTCGAAGGCTCGCCGACTTTCGAGGACCTATCCTGCCTCTGTAAGTGCGTTAGCGATTATGGCGGTTTCGCATCGATCGACGCTGATCCCATTGCATTCAATTTCCGATTTGCCGACGGCTCACGCGGAATGCACCGCTGCGCCGACGTTTCCGAAAGAGCAATTTGGGAAATCAGACATTTGACGGGTTGCAAGTGAGGCGCTCGATCGCTTACTTTTCCGCTCGAGGGTCTTCGGCGTCGTCCGCAGCCGGGTCTTCGCTTGCGTGCCATCCGCTCAACTAGGAAGAAGCGGCCAGGTTAGCCGCTGTTGAAAGGTCAGGATGAAACAACCAGCGCCGCTTTTGCTCTCAGGGCAGAATCTCAGCCTCGATGAAATTCATCACGTAGCTCGCGGAGGGTGGCAAGTGGGCCTCGCGCAATCCGCTCTGGCACGCGTGGATTCATCCCGCCAGCTAATCGAGAAGATTCTCGAGAAAGAAGTGGCCGTGTACGGCGTCAACACCGGCTTCGGCAAGCTCTCTGACGTCCGCATCCCGGGCAACCATCTTTCTGAATTGCAGGTGAATCTGTTGCGGAGCCATGCTTGCGGACTGGGCAGACCTTTGTCAGAGGCCGAAGTTCGGGCCATGCTTTTGCTGCGTGCAAATGTCCTCGCCAAGGGCTTCAGCGGAGTTCGCAGATCGGTCATCGAAATGCTGACGAGCCTCCTCAATCGAGGAATTCATCCAGTCGTGCCGGAAAAGGGTTCCGTGGGCGCGAGCGGCGATCTTGCCCCACTGGCGCATCTCGCGTTGGTTCTCATTGGTGAAGGAGAAGCTTTTTATCATGGGCAGCGCATCAGCGGCAGTGAGGCATTGCGGCGGGCCGAACTGACTCCGTTGCGACTCGAAGCGAAAGAAGGTCTTGCGCTGCTGAACGGCACGCAAGGAATGACTGCCGTTGCTTCACTCGCGCTTTACGATGCACAGCGTCTCGTCCGGATCGCCGACGTTGCTGGCGCGATGTCTCTCGAGGCGCTGCGTGGCACTCCTTCTGCTTTCGATCCTCGAATTCAGGAGGCGAGGCCCCATCGAGGACAGGCAGCCGCGGCCCGACATCTGACGGTATTGCTCGACCGCAGCGAGATTCGGGAGTCGCACCGGACTAACGATCCGCGGATTCAGGACGCTTACTGCTTGCGCTGTATGCCGCAGGTGCATGGTGCGGTTCGCGACGCGCTCGACCACGTTACGTCGATTGTAGAGATCGAAACAGGCTCCGCAACCGACAATCCACTCGTCTTCGCAGCGAGCGGTGACGTACTCTCCGGCGGCAACTTCCACGGTGCGCCGCTCTCATATGCCTTCGACTACGCGGCCATCGCGCTGACCGATCTCGCCAGTATATGTGAACGCCGGATCGACCGCCTTATCAACCCTGACATCAACGAGGGCTTGCCCCCGTTTCTGTCGAGCGAGGCCGGCTTGTCGTCAGGTTACATGATGGCGCACGTCGCCGCGGCTGCGCTCCTGAATGAATGCAAAGTGCTGGCGCATCCGGCTAGCGTGGACAGCGTGCCGACATCTGGCGGGAAGGAAGACCACGTTTCGATGGGGATGAACGCTGCGCTCAAGCTGAGGCAGATTGTTGAGAACGTAGAACAGATTCTTGCCATCGAGCTCCTGTGCGCTGCACAGGGCCTGGACTACCGGAAACCTTTGAGGCCAGGCAAGCAGATTGAGCAGGCACTTGCCAGGATTCGCAAGATCGTTCCCGGCCTCGAAGCGGACCGGCCCCCCGCAACCGATATCAACCAACTGGCACGAGCGATTCGCGAAGATTTGTTCGACGCATTCGCCGACTAGCAGAAATTAGCACGCCCAGGCAGACGGATGGGCAGAGAATTCCTGCGAAAGGCAACAATTCATTGTCAAGAATGATTACGCGGGAGGCACGTCCCGGCCTGCGATGAAGACGCGAGGAAACTCTGCGGCGGCGATGAAATAGGCGATCTCGCGGAAATCGGTGAACTCGTGGATAAGAAAGTCGGCCTGTTTGCCGGTTTCGATGGAGCCAATGCTGTCGCCAAGGCCAAGGCTCCATGCAGCATTGACGGTCGCAGCGGCGAGCGCTTCAGCCGGGGTGAGCCGCATGTAGAGGCAGGCGAGCGAGACGATAAACGGCATGGAGGGAATCGGAGATGAACCGGGGTTGAAATCGCTGGCCAGCACGATGGCCAGACCGTGCTCGACCATGGCGCGGGCGGGCGGATAGGCGGTGCGCGCGAGCGCAAACACCGAGCCGGGAAGCAAGACCGGTTGCACTGCGGCGGCACGTAATGCATTGAGAGTGTCCGCGGTGGCGGTTTCAAGATGGTCTGCGGTGCGCGCGCGCAGTTCGGCGGCCAAAACGGCTCCCGTGCCGGGGCGGAATTGCTCGGCGTGCACGCGCAGCTCCAGGCCGTGGGCCCGCGCGGCGGTGAGCACCTCGCGCGTTTCTTCGACCGTGAAGGCGTGGTCATCGCAGAAGGCGTCGCAGAAGCGAGCCAGCTTGAGGTTTGCAACCTCGGGGATTAGCTCTTCTGCGATCCAGCGAACGTAATCGTCCCGCCGTCCAGCAAACTCTGGAGGCAACGTGTGCGCTGCCAGCAGAGTGGGCACGATCCGCATCGGGCCCTCGTCGTTGAGGCGGGCCATGACGCGCAACATACGCAGCTCGGTCGCGCCGTCGAGGCCGTAGCCGGATTTGGCTTCGGCGGTCGTCGTGCCGGTACGAAGCATCCAACCGCGATGCCGGCGCGATTCTGTCAGCAGATCGTCTTCCGAGGCCGCGCGCGTGGCTTTCACAGTGCTCAGAATGCCGCCCCCGGCAGCTGCAATCTGCTGATAGCTGGCGCCGGTAATGCGCTGCTCGAATTCGGCAGCGCGGTTGCCCGCGAAGACCAGGTGCGTGTGCGCATCAACAAAACCCGGCGTAACGCAGCGGCCCTGCGCATCGACAACGACGGCCTCAGCGGGAATGCGAGCGCGCAACTCTGCGTAAGGTCCAGATGCAGCAACGCGCCCGTCTTCAATCAGAAGTGCCGCATCTGGAATTAGGCCCAACTCGCTCAGCTCCGGGCCCACGCGCGGACGTGCGGGTCCCGCAAGCGTGACGAGCTGCCCGATGTTGACGACTGCAAGCGATCCGGACGCTGTCATTTTTCCGCCATTGGAATGGCGATGCCGCGTTCGCGCGCGGTTTGTTGCGCGAGTTCGTAGCCTGCGTCGGCGTGGCGAACTACGCCGAGGCCCGGATCGTTGTTGAGGACGCGCTCGATCTTGCGCGAAGCCATTTCTGTGCCGTCGGCCACAGTCACCTGCCCGGCGTGCAGCGAGTAGCCCATTCCAACGCCTCCGCCATGATGGAAGCTGACCCACGTGGCTCCCGATGCGGTGTTGAGCAGCGCATTCAGGATCGGCCAATCTGCCACCGCATCTGATCCGTCGAGCATTTTTTCTGTCTCGCGATAAGGGCTGGCCACCGAGCCAGTGTCTAGGTGGTCGCGGCCCATGGCGATGGGAGCCGAGATTTCACCCTTGCGGACAAGCTCGTTGATTGCTTCTCCCATGCGGGCACGCTCTCCATAGCCGAGCCAACAGATTCTCGCGGGCAATCCCTGGAAAGCGAAACGGCCGCGCGCCAGCCGCAACCAGCGAGTGAGAATCTCGTTCTCCGGGAACAGCTCCAGCGCCAGCTCGTCGGTGCGGTCAATATCCTTGGGGTCACCAGACAGCGCCACCCATCGAAACGGCCCCTGGCCCGTGCAGAAGAGCGGACGGATGTACTCCGGCACAAATCCGGGAATAAGAAACGCTTCCGTGCAACCAGCGTCGAATGCGAAGCGCCGGATGTTGTTGCCGTAGTCAAAGGTCACAGCGCCGGCGCGCTGCAACGCAAGCATCGCGTTCACATGAACAACCATCGTCGCCGTCGAATGGCGCACATACTGCGCGGGATCGCGGCGCCGCAACTCCACAGCCTGATCCAAAGTGAATCCCTGCGGGATGTAGCCGTTGAGGGGATCGTGGGCACTGGTCTGGTCGGTTACCGCATCCACCTGTAGACCACGGCGCACAACCTCGGGCAACACATCGCCGCAGTTACCGACCAGGCCCACAGAAAGCGCGCGGCCTTCGCGGCGAGCCTCTTCGCAAAGATGCAGAGCTTCGTCGAGGTCCCCGGCGACGAGGTCGCAATATCGCGTCGCAACCCGGCGCTCGATCCGGCTTCGGTCGACTTCGACAACCAGCACCACGCCGCCGTTGAGGGTGACGGCAAGCGGCTGAGCACCGCCCATGCCGCCCATGCCACCGGTGACCACAAGTTTGCCCTTGAGCGACCCTCCGAAGTGCCGCTCCGCGAGTGCGGCGAAGGTTTGGAAAGTACCCTGTAGGATGCCCTGCGTGCCGATGTAGATCCAACTCCCAGCCGTCATCTGGCCATACATCATCAGGCCTTTGCGATCGAGCTCGTTGAAGTGCTCCCAAGTGGCCCATTTGCCCACCAGGTTGGAGTTGGCGATGAGAACACGCGGGGCCATTTCGTGCGTAGGAAACACCGCGACCGGCTTGCCTGACTGCACCAGCAGCGTTTCGTCGCCGTCCAGCCGCTCCAGCTCGCGCACGATGGCGCGGTAACACTCCCAGTTGCGCGCTGCTTTGCCAATGCCGCCGTAGACAACGAGATCCGCGGGGCGCTCGGCGTTTTCGGGATCTAGGTTATTCATCAGGCAACGCAGCGCCGCTTCCTGCGGCCATCCCTTGCAGTGCAACTCTGTTCCGCGCGGCGCGCGAATGATGGGAGCTGCAGTCGTTGCCATAGACTCCTCCCGACGAGATACCGCGAAAGCGGCGAAAGGGCGCGTTTCGTCGCAGTCCCGGAGACTGATCCACAGGATACTCCCACGGATAGAATTGTGTTGTGACGGGACTCGGCTCAGCGCACGTAATCGGGCTTGGCGCGGAAGGAAATGGAGAAAAAGCCTCTGATGCCTCTGTGCTGGTTGCCGGATTAAGCCGCGAATCGTATCCTTTTTGCCGTGCCCACTACCTTAATTGAATGTGTACCGAACTTCTCTGAGGGCCGCGATCCTTTGAGGGTCGATGCCATCGTCGAAGCCATGAAGCTGCCTGGCGTCTATCTGCTCGACCGGGAGATGGATGCCGATCACAACCGCTGCGTCATCACGCTCGCCGGTGACCGCGAGGCAATTCAGGAAGCCGCGATTCGCGGCGCCGGCAAAGCCGCCGAATTGATCGACCTTACGCGGCACCAGGGCGCGCATCCGCGACTCGGTGCGGCCGATGTGATTCCTTTCATTCCCATCGAAGGCGTCACCCTCGAGGACTGCGTGGCCATGGCGCGTCATGTTGGAGCGGAAATCTGGAAGCGCTACCAGATTCCGGTCTATCTCTACGAAGCGGCTGCTTCAACGCCCGAGCGCAAGAACCTTGAGAACATCCGCCGCGGCCAGTTTGAAGGGGTCCGCGACGAGATCGCTACCAACCCGGCACGCAAACCCGACTTCGGCGAGGCGTGCCTACATCCGACGGCCGGAGCGACTGTCGTGGGTGCGCGGAAGTTTTTGATCGCTTACAACATCTTTCTGAACACACCGAATGTCGACATCGCCAAGAGCATCGCCAAGGCAGTGCGCTTTTCCTCGGGCGGGATGCCTTTCGTAAAGGCATCGGGTTTTCTCGTACGCGGTCTGGCACAGGTTTCCATGAACCTGACCGATTTTGAACAGACGCCGCTCCATCGCGTGTTTGAGTTTGTGAAGCGCGAAGCTGAGCGCTATGGTGTGTTGCCCATTTCCAGCGAAATTGTGGGCCTGATCCCGAAGCGGGCCATCGAGCAGGCCGCCGAGTGGTTTCTTCAATTGGAGAACTTCGACTCCTCGCTGATCCTTGAGAATCGGCTGGCTGCGATCGTAAGCGGCAAGGTGGCTGTTGGGGGTTTGCGCTCAGGAATCGAGCCGTTCATTGAGCAACTGGCCGCACCCACGGCAGTTCCGGGAGGAGGCAGTGCTGCCGCTGCTAGCGGTGCCATGGCAGCCGGTCTGGCTTGCATGGTTGCATCCATGTCGCGCGGCAAGAAAGCTTATGCGCAATATGAATTCCAGCTCAGCGAGGCGCTCGCGCGGCTCGCCCAGCTGCGCGAGGAGTTAAAATCGGCGATCGACGAGGATGCCGAGGCATACAGCGCGGTCACGAAGGCATATAAGTCGGCAAAGGAGGCTGCGGACGGTCAGCGCCTTATTAATTCTGCGTTGCAGCAGGCAGCAGCAGTGCCACTGAGCGTGGCCGAAAAATCCGCTGAAGTAGAGCGGATCGCCAAGACCTTGAAACCGATTACCAATCCGAACATGGCGTCGGACCTGACGACCGCGATCGCCTTGGCGAGAGCTGCCGTAGCTGGGGCAATCGCCAATGTGGAGATCAATCTCGAGTCGATCAAGTCCGAGTCGGCCGCGAGCGAAGAGTTCGTTGACTTGGCGCGAAGCCGGGCACAAGCGCTGAAGGCCAGTGCTGCATCAGTTCCTGGCTCGTGATTGTTCAGCAGGCTCAATTCCCACCTTGGTGGGACGAGGCCTAGCCCATAGGTTTGCGCAAAGTGAGGGCGGCGAGTCTTTTGGCACTGGCGTGCCACTGAAGTTCGGCAGTCACAGTGGTTCCTGGCTGGTTTACCGCCAGTGGGGGCAAGTGAACGGTTTCTCGGAAGTGCCTCTCAGCGATAGCGTTCAGGCCAATGCACTCATCGAAGACGAGTTGGGACCCGCTCCTCGGATTAGTACCGCGAGACGTTCTATCCGGACAATGGGCGAAAACAGGGTTACTTCCCACTTGGCGACAGTCCGACCGGAACTCAAGACGCACTTCACTTTGCCTCAATGAGCGCGTTGGCCTGTTGGCACGAACTGGGCGCGAAAATACCGCTCCAGCCGGACCGCGACCAAGATCCTCAACTAGCGATTTTCGCGCAGTCCTCTCGCTTGTGTCTCTCAACATCCGAAACCAGAAAGACGACAAAGGAACAGCGGCCCCTGCCACGGCACGTCCTTATTGAAGCGGATAGGCGCCGGACGTCTTTGCCTCAGTTTCGTTCCATCCCAAAAGCGAGCGCACATCTGCGGGGAGCAGATCGCTGGAGGGCGCATTCGCAATAGCGCGCTGCAGCTCAAAGTGCCCGAGATCGGGTCCCTTCAGAATGGAACGGGGCGATGCATCGATCTGAACGCCGTTCTCTTCAAACGCAGGCTCGAGCTTGCGGAACTCCTCAAGCGAAGCAGCCTTTGAGGAGCAATTCTCCCCTGCCGAAGGAGCATCAACAATCAAAGGCACCACTGTGCCGGAGGCCAAGACGAAGGGGGAACGGACGTAAACATTGCCATCGACTTCTTTCGCCTGCGGGTGCTGCAGCTTGCCGCATAGCGACGCTTTTTGAACAAACTCAAGCAGCGGTTCGCGGAACCCCTCTGTGGCCGCCATCAGGTTATGGACAAAGATATGGCCTTCACGCTGTTCCAGGCCCGGACCCGTGGAGGCATGCCAGTCAAAGAGATCACCGGCGGCCACCCGGTCATTGCGCTCAACGGTGACGCGCGCATTCACAAAGGTGTTGTTGTAGACATGCACATCCGCCGAATTCAGAACGTGAAGTCCCGTGCTCGAATTCACTACCACGTTACCGGCAACAGTGGCACCGCGGGAAATCTCGATGAATATGCCGTTCTGCGCGTTTTCAACCCAATTGTCGACGATGACGGCGTCGTGGTTTCCCACGTCAAACCAGACTCCGTTGGAATAAGGCTGTTCGGTAATCAGGTTGTCGCGGAAGGTAACGCGATTCGTCTGATTGAAGATCTTTACCGCTGCCGGATAATAGCCGGTCAGCTGTTTGATGTTGTTCCGGCGGAAGATGTTCTTTTCGATCAATACATCGGAAGAACCGATGACGTAGAGGCCTTCAGTGCTGGTATCGCTGATGAGTGAATTCCGGATGATCAGCCCATCGCCCCGAAAATAGCCGGCCACATGCGAGCAGTAGGTGATGGTTACATTTTCGATCAGTGCGTGGGTGACCTCTTTGCCATAGGTCGCCGGCTCGGAGAGCCCGACGGGTTCATTGGTGGGCTCGTCTGCCGAGGTGAAGTGCTTCTTCCCCTCGATTTCAAGAGCGCGATACGCATATTGCGTAAAGGTGAGGCCGCGAATCACCGGGCCTTTGCCATCGGAGACCTTGCCGTGCGCGGGCCCGCTAGTGCGGACCAAAGCGCTGTCCTGTGCGGTGATCTCGACCAGCCGGTTGGTTGGATCGACGCCAATGTATACATATCCATTTTGGTAATCGACGTAGAAGGAATGGGGATCAAGTTCTCCTTCCCAGCCTTTGGAAGTGAGAAGCTCGCCGTCGATGAAGACCATGTCGTTGTTGAACCGGTGCAGCGGCGTCTTCATTCCCTCGCGGCGTCGTTGCCACCAGGGCAAAGCCACTGCCGGAAAGAGATGCTTCCAGGGAGTTCTCCACACGTTGTTGGGCAACCTCCCATTGCGTTGCCTCCTGCGTACCCTTCAGAACCGGATGTTCATCTTCATACGGCTGCATGGTGATGCCCTGGTTAAGCACCAAGCCGCCCGTTCTGTAGATGCCGCTCCGCAAGATGATCGCATCGCCGGTTACGACGCGCTCTATCGCCGCCTCGAGGCTTGTGGGATGGTCCAGCTCGGTTCCGATGGAATCGCTTTTTCCGTCCGGCGCAACGTAGTACACCGTCTTCGCTTTCGGTACTTCATATCGCTGGTCGATCGGCCCATAGGGTCCACCTGAAGGCTGCGAGTAAACGAATCCGGTAAGTAGAAGGAAGGGCAGTGGGAAACGGAAGAAGAGACTAAGCCGCATTTGAAATCCTTTGCTTGGCGCTTGCTGACGCATTGCCATACGCATCGAGTTTTTTGTAGCGCAACTATTCTAAGACACGGTTCATAGATCTTGCGGTGGCGTTCGTAATAGCGTTGCTCCTGCCGCAAGCCGGGTTTTCCCTGGCTGCGAAGACTCCGGATCTGACTTGAATGTCGAAGTCTATGATCTCAAATGTCGCAAAATCGCCAATGCGCTCATCGACGATGCCCATAGACCCAGTAGCCACCCTGTGCCGAGGTCCGAGTGGCTTACCGGCCAACCGGAGAGCGCCGGGATAAACCGACATGTTGTAGGGGAGGTAGGAGCCCTGCAGGAAAGGAAATAGCGAATCCATCCTGACCCCGAGTCTTGCAGGTGGCATCGTGAGGTGCCATTTGAAGCG
>JBEKSA010000043.1:0-23827 GCA_049517515.1 Occallatibacter sp. | reverse complement strand
CTCGCCTTCGTCGTAGGCAGATAGAAACTTACGACGCAAATCATCCCCATAGGGTCGCCCCATATCTTCTGCGCCGCGGAGTGTCGCCAATTACCAGTCTATACTATTTCCTAAAATGCTCTAGCCCCGCTCTTCAGAGCGGGGGATGCGTGGGTAACGGTTTTTATAAGTCCCGTAGGGACGACGCACATCGTTTTCGGCGAATCGCAATTGCTTTTGCGTTGGAACCCGCGAACTGGCACGAAGCTCAGTTTGCTTGGCATTGGCGCCCGCGCAGCCGCGCGATGGGGAGCTGGCTCTGCGTTTGGGCCGGCGAATTGCCGCAATGCGGTGCCCTTTCTTTCCGTTTCAGCCCGCGAAGCGGGCATAAGATGGTAGCCCCAGGCGTCACAGGCTGTTACGAAACCAGAGAGTCTTAAGCTTTGATCCCAATCTGTAGGGCCTTGCGCGAATCGCAAACCCTATATGTGCTCTCGATTTTGAGTTTCGTAACAGACTCGTCAGCCTGGGGATGGAAGCCGTGAATTCTTCTCTGTCAGCCCGCTTAAGCGGGCGCAAGAAAAGCCCCGCTTGAACTCGACCGGGCGGAACGAATCATTTCCCCGCACCCACCGGCAACTCCGGCGTTGCCGCAATCAATTGCCGCGTGTACGCCTCGCGCGGATGCGCGCAAATCTCCTCGGCCTCGCCCGTCTCCACCAGCTTTCCGTGCTCCATCACCGCGATGCGCGTGCTCAGGTAGCGCACCAGCGGCATGGAGTGCGAAATGAACAAATAGGTCAGCCCGTGCTCACGCTGCAATCCCCGCAGCAGGTTCACAATCTGCGCGCCCACGCTCACATCCAGCGCGGAGACGGGCTCGTCCAAAACCAGAAAATGAGGCCGCAGCGCCAGCGCCCGCGCAATGTTGATCCTCTGCCGCTGCCCGCCTGAGAACTCGTGCGGATAGCGCCCGAGCGCCGTCTCGTCCAGCCCCACATCGCCGAGCAGTTCTATCGCTTTCGCCCGCAGCGCCGCTTTACCCACGCCCATCCCCGAATCGCGCCGGTGAATCACGAGCGGCTCTGTCACAATCTCCAGCACATTCATCCGCGGGTTCAGCGCTGCATACGGATCCTGAAACACCGGCTGCATCTGCCGCCGCAGCCGCCACATCTCCCCATCGCTCGCCCGCGCCACATCCGTCCCATCCACGCGCACCGTGCCCGCGCTCGGCTCCGTCAGGCCCAGAATCATCCGCGCCAGCATCGTTTTCCCTGACCCCGACTCGCCCACCAGTCCCAGCGTCTCGCCCGCTTCAATCTCGAAGGTCACGTCCTCCACCACGGTCTGCTCCGTGGTCCGCATCCCCACCCGGCGCGGATAAGTCTTCGAAACCGACTTGACCTCGACCAGCGGCATGAATCGATGCTACACGCCCTCAGTCGAGCTTCGGGTGCAGCTTCTGGAACCCGGTCGCTTCCTGGTAAGCGTGCGAAAAAGCCGCCAGCTTCGCGTCCTGGTAAAGCGCGCCGAGGAAAGTAATCGACACCGGCATCCCTGGCCCGCCAATGTTGTCGTGGTTCCCGTCGTCAGTCGCGGGCGGCGCGGGCGCGTCAGCGCCGCGCAGGCCGTTGGGCAAAATCACTGCAGGGTTACCCGTCAAATTCGTCGCGATCAACTGTTCGTCGGTTGATGGCGTCACGATCACATCCACTTTTTCAAACAGTTTCGCAAACTGGCGCACGCCAAGCGTTCGCGCGCGATTGGCCTGGATGTACTCGACCGCCGGATAAAACCGAGCGATGCGGAAGTCGTTCGGCCAGTCCTCCCGGCCCTGTTCCGTCAGCAGCTTGTCGCGCCCGCTCATCGTCAGGTCGTCAAACGCCGCCGCGGCCTCCGCGGTCAGCAGCGGAACCATCGCATCCCACGGCAGCTTCGGCAATTCAACAGGAATCAAATTCACGCCCATCTTGGTCAGCTTGTCCAGCGCGGCCTGCTCGTACTTTTTGTCGTACGTGCGCCGTGTGTACTCATCCTGCGCGGCCGCATTCGCATCCTCGCGCTTCTTCGTCTCGTCGGGAGTTTCGCCAGGCGCGGCGTCCTTCAGTTGCAGCGGCGGCAGTGGATCGAAATCGCTCTTGAAGTAGCCAATGCGCAGCGAGCGCCAATCGAAATCCGGATTCCAGTTGAAGTCGATGCTGGCTCCGGCCGACAGATCCTTGCCATCGGGCCCGTGAATCACATCGAGCACCAGCGCGCAATCCTCCACCGATCGGCAAATCGGCCCCAGCTTGTCCATCGTCCAGCTCAGCGCCATCGCTCCGGTGCGCGGAACCATGCCGAAGCTGGGCCTCAGCCCTGTCGTCCCGCATCGCGTTGACGGGGATGAAATCGACCCCAGCGTCTCCGACCCAATCGCAAATCCCACGCATCCCGCCGCCACCGCGCTCACCGAGCCGGCCGACGATCCGCTCGATCCCTGCGCGGGATTCCACGGGTTCCGCGTCCTCCCGCCAAACCATTTATCGCCCATTGCCAACGCGCCCAGCGCAAACTTCGCCACCAGCACGGCTCCCGCCGCATCCAGCCGCTGCACGACGGTCGCGTCTTCCTTAAACGTCTGCTGCTCGAACCCTCCCGCGCCCCAAGTCGTCGGATAGCCCTTCACCGAAAGCAAATCCTTCGCGCCCCACGGAATCCCGTGCAGCGGTCCGCGATAAAGTCCATTCTCCAGGTCCTCATCGGCGGCCTTAGCCTGGGCCATCGCCCGGTCTTCCAAAAGCGTGATCACAAAATGAAGCTTGGGGTCGTAGCGCTTCAGGCGATCGATATACATCTCGGTCAGTGCAACCGAAGAAATCTTGCGATGCCAAATCAAGTTGGCCAGCTCGAGCACCGTGGCAAACGCCAGGTCCTCAAGATTCGCGGGGGCTTTCGGCGCGCTCGATTCCGCGTCGTCAAAAACCAGTTGCGGCGTGGTGCCTTGGAACACAACACTGCTCTCCGCCGGTTTCGCTGCTGGCCCCGGATGAAACGCAAACGCCGGCGGCACGTCATTCTCCAGCTTCAGCGCGCGAATCTGCCCGTACGCATCCCGCTGATCGTTCAGCCCGTCGAGCATCATCTTCTTCTGCTCGTCGGTGAACGGCCCCACCCCCGCCAACTCCGCGGCCCGGTCAATCATCTCCGCCGTAATCTTCGGCAGCGCCGGCGCCTTGGCCTCGCCGCCTGCATTCGTGCTCACCGCGGGACTCGTGCCGGAACCAGCCCCTGGACCGGCAGAAGAACTCGCCGCTGGAGCCGCCTCCTGCGCCTGCGCGGCCAGCGTGTAAAGAATCCCCGGCAGCAGCGGCGAAGCAATCCCCGCGCTGGTACATGCATTCAAGAAAGCTCGGCGGTTGAGAGTCATCTGCGATCGTCCTTTCCGAGAGTCGCTTTACGAGTGATGCACCGGCACAAAAGCCACCCGCATCTCCGCCACATCGATCTTGATCAGCCCGGCTTTCACGCTCGGATCCCCGTCGCCCAGCGCGCGCGCCCCTTCCTCGTCCACCGCACGGACCACAATAATCCCATACACGCCCTTCGGATCGAGCACTGGCCCTCCGAAGATGCACACACCCTTCTCGTTCAGGTCCTTCCAGTAGGCAAAGTGCTGGTCCATCAACGCCTGCTCGGCCGGCGTAGCGTCCTTGTCGAACGTCGGCCGCGGCGGAATGATGTGGATCAACCAGCTCTTCATCGGCGGCTTGGCCTCAGTGGGGCTGGGGTTCGGGGCGGCAGCCGCCGCCGCCGCATTTGCGGCGGGAGCCTGAGCAAACAGGACGGGTGCAAAGCTAAGCAACATGGCGGCAATCAAAAACGGCGCTGGCTTCATGCGACGGATGGTAAATTGCGCGGCCATCAGCAGCAAATGCGGACCCGGTCGACGCCGGAACGAAAGTCACAAATCTTGCCCTTGACATATTCCCATATAGGAATGTAAAGTCCTGAGTCATGGCCAGGGCTCGAACCACCTC
Organism: Occallatibacter sp.; assembly: GCA_049517515.1. Classification (GTDB taxonomy): domain Bacteria; phylum Acidobacteriota; class Terriglobia; order Terriglobales; family Acidobacteriaceae; genus Telmatobacter. The sequence continues at coordinate 19,826 of JBEKSA010000043.1, read as the reverse complement.
CGACGCCTTTAATGCCGTTGCCGAACCCCGGCGCCGCCAGATCCTCCTCTATCTCGCGCACGATGAGCGCCAGGTGGGCGAAATCGTCACCGCCATCGGACTCGACCAGCCCTCGGTCTCAAAACACCTTGGCGTCTTGCGCCGCGTCAATCTGGTGCGCGTGCGCCGCAACGGCCGCCACCGGCTCTACCGCACCAACGCCGCGGCCATCCAGCCGCTCCACCAGTGGACCGAAACTTTCGAGCGATATTGGCAGCACCAATTGAACCGTGTAAAGGAGCGCGCCGAAGCACAGATGACCCCGAAGCCCCCTGCGAAATAACCGGGCCCGCGAATCAGAGCAATCCCCTAAAAATTCCCCAAGGAGAATGTATGACCACCTCGACACTTCCCGACATTGAAGCCCTTTCTCTCAAAGTGACCCAGGAGATCCGCGTCAAGGCTCCCATCGACGTCACCTTCGCGGCCCTGCTCGAGCAGCTCGGCCCCTCCAACGAAATGCCCGATGGCACGCCCATGCCCTTCAAGCTTGAAGCCTGGCCCGGCGGCCGCTGGTTCCGCGACCTCGGCAATGGCAACGGCCACTGCTGGGGCATTGTGCAATCCATCAAGCGGCCCACTCTGCTTGAATTCAACGGACCGCTCTTCATGTCCTATCCCGTGTCCAACAACGTCATCTACCGCCTCAGCGAGCAGGATGACGAAACCCTCATCAAGTTCTGCCACTCCGGTTTCGGTCTCATTTCAGACGACCACAAAAAGGGCGTCACCACCGGCTGGTCCTACATGAACGAGCAGGCTCGCCAGCGCGCCGAGAAGTCCAAGCCGTAAACAGTGCCCGCGCGAGCGGGCGCAAGAAGATTGCCCCAGGCGTAACAGGCCGTTACGAAACCAGAGAGTCTTAAGCTTTGACCACAATCTGTAGGGCCTTGCGCGAATCGCAAACCCTATATGTGCTCTCGATTTTGAGTTTCGTAACAGACTCTTCAGCGTGGGGAAGCGATCCCAGATATTCTCCGGAGTCCCGTAGGGATGGCGCCTTGCTCGCTCCGCGCTTCAGCGCGGAGAGGCTGCCTCGCCCAGCAGCGCCTCCGCCCGACGCAGCGCGTCGCGACGTTTCTGCTTTTCGCTCTCAATGTCTGCCGGAGCCCACGTCGATCCGCCGATCCGCCGCGATGTGTCGCTCAGCCGCTGCTCGAACTCCTTGTCCAGTCCGGCCACATCGCTCTGCGCCTTCGCAAGCGCTTCGTGGAAGTGCGCAAGCTCGGCGTCGATGCGCCCGGGGTAGTAGCTCAGCCGGTCGCCCGTTTGCATCGCGTCAACCAGCGCGTTTGAAGGTCCCGCAACCGGCCCCGTCTGCTGCATCGCGTCATCGGTTCCGCGCAGCCGCGTCATCGCTCCCGCAAATCCATCCAGCTCCGCGCGTTGCGCAATCCTGCCGTTCGCGCGCTGCACCTCCACCACAACCTTTGCGCTCACGCTTTCGCTCGGCACTGGAATCACCGTCGTCAGCGTGTTCCCCTCGAACCTCCACCCGCCCGCTTCGCCCGGCTTGGCAAACGCGACAGCCTTGCCATTCGCCGTCACGGTGACCGGCGGCCAATCCGCCGGCAGCCGCACTTCATATCCGCGCGTCCTCAGCATTCCGGGATAGCTGCCCTCAACCGGCCCAATCTCCACGCGCAGCGTGTCGCCGTCCTCGGTAGCCTTGATGGGTGTTCGCGCGAAGACGCCTCTCTGGTACTCGACCGACACGCCCGAGTCCTCATACACCGAGTAGCTCGAGCTCGTACCCGGCGCAAGCGGCCACACATTCACAATCAGCGGATCGACCGGCTTCTCGCCCGTGTGCAGCATCGCCGGCTGCATCGGAAGAATCGTGCCCGCCCGTGCGTACACCGGAATTTGATCGATCGTAAAGCTGCGCTCCACCGTCGTCGGCCCCGCAAAATGCTCTCCCGTGGGCCACTCGATCCAATCGCCCTTCGGCAGCCACACCTGCTCTGTCGTCAGGCCGGAAATTTTGTCCGCGGGCGCAGTCACGGGGCTCACAATCAACTGATCGCCGAACAGGTACTCGTTCTTGCTCGTGTAAGCCGCATCGTCTTCCGGCCAGTCGTAATAAAGCGGCCTGAAGAACGCCACGCCCGTGTCGTACGTCCGCCGCGCCTCGGTGTAAAGGTACGGCTGCATCGCTTCGCGCAATTGGTAAGCCGATCGCATCACGGCCGAGTAAGGTTCCGGATAGGCCCAAATCCGTCGCTCCGAATCCGGATTCTTCGTGGTATGCGTCCGCAAAATCGGGCTGAACGTGCCGAACTGAATCCACCGGGTGAACAACTCCGGATCGACTGCGCCCGGCATATGCCCGCCAATGTCGTGGCTCCAGAATGCATAGCCCACATTGGCCGCCGTCGCCGTAAACCACGGCTGGAATGCGAGTGAGTCCCACACCGAGATCGTGTCGCCCGAAAATCCAATCTCATACCGGTGGTTCCCCAATCCGCCCCAGCGATGAAACAAGAGCGGCCGCTTGCCCTCGCGCTGCTGATCCGTAAAGTGCACGTAATTCAGCCACCACGTCGGGTTCACGCCGGGCAAGTTTGTCGTCGATTGCTGCTGCCAGTCGAGCCACCAGAAGTCCACGCCCTGCTTTTCCAGCGGATGCAGCACCAGGTTCAAATAATTCGTCGCCCACTTCTTGTCCGTCGGATCGAACGGAATGTATTTCTTCGTCGCCGGGTCGATCCCCATTGCGCGCGCCATCGCCGGATAAGCCTGCTCCCACGGCTGAATGCCCGACGCCGGATGCAGATTCATCGTCGTCTTCAATCCGTTCTCGTGCAGCTTTTTCAAAAACGCATCGGGGTCGGGAAACAGCACCTTGTTCCACGTGTATCCCGTCCATCCGAGCATTTGCCCCGACTGATCCATCGCGCCCATGGCTCTGAGCTGCTCGTCGCTCATGTGCCAGTCCATGTCGATCACCATCACGTCCAGCGGTGTGTCGTTCTCCCTGAAGTCCCTCGCCAGCTCGTCGAATTGCTCGTCGGTATACGCCCAGTACCGCGACCACCACACTCCGAACGCGAACCGAGGAGGCAGCGGAATCCGCCCGGCCACGCGCACAAAATCGCCCAGCGCCTGCCGGTAGTCGTGCCCGTACCCGAAGAAGTACCAGTCGCTGTACGTCCCCGGCTTTTCGTTCGCCGGCCGCTCCATCACCCACGGCCACACGCTCTTCTCGCCATCAAGAAACCTGAAGTCCGCCGAGTCGAACAGCGGACGCTTCGAATCGTCCACCAGCACCCATCCCGACCTCGACACCAGCCCCTGCCCGATCGGCTCCTCGGTCTTCGATCCCCGCGCCGTGTCCAGCGTCCGCGTCGTTCCCATCAAATTCTCAGGATCGTTGAGCCCCGGATGCCAGACGACATTCTTGCCGTCAACGGTGAGTTCGATGGAGAGACTTTCGGCGGTGAAATGGCCATCGCCGGTGGGTACATAGGTAAGGGTGAGCACGTCTCTGAGCGGCGACTGCAGGAAGGTATCGATGACAACGGCGCTACCGCTCACAGAATGCGTGACTTCGAACTTCGGCACCGGCAACCGCCGATTGATGAACACAAACGAAGCGTGGTCCTCGAACTTCCCGTCCTCCGACCACTCCATCCGAATCAACTGGGGCGTCAGCACGGTAAACCGCGCGTGCCCGAACGTCACCACTGCTTTGGGATCGGCCACAGGATCGTTTTCCGCCTGCACGGCCCGCACGCCCGCCCCCGCCGCACCGCTCGGCCCCTGCGACGCCTGCGCCCGCGCTATCGCCGCAAGGCTGCATCCAGCCACCAATCCCACGATGGCCACCATCCTGAACGAAACCGGCATCCTGAAAGACACGCGCACTGTAGCCCCCATTCCTGCTCCATCGGGAAGACTACCACCGTCCGCGGATTCTCCGCGCCTCCTGCCGGGTGCCCCATCCTGAACGCGTTCTTCAGGTCCAGAGGGGGATCGCACTTTTCGCCGCTATCATGAACTCAGCGCGAGCACCGGCTTGAGCGCGGGGATCCATGCCACCCTCCATCTTCATCTCGGCAGGCGAAGCCAGCGGCGAGCACTACGGCGCCCTTCTTGCCACTGCGCTCCGGCAACAACTTGCTCCAAAAGGCGAAACAGCGGAGCTCGTGGGCATGGGCGGTCCGCGCATGGCAGCCGCCGGCGTCAACTGCATCGTCCGCGCTGAAGACATGGCCGTCATGGGCCTCACTGAAGTGGTTCTGCACCTCCCGCGCATCTACCGCGAGTTCCGCAAGCTCAAGCGCGCCATCCGCGCCCGCCGCCCCACCGTCGCCATCCTCATCGACTTCCCCGAAATTCACTTCCGCCTCGCCCGCGAATTCCACCGCCTCGGCATTCCTGTCATCTACTTCGTCAGCCCTCAGCTCTGGGCCTGGAAGCAGCACCGCATCAAGCTGGTCCAGAAATACGTCCGCCGCATGCTCGTCATCTTCCCCTTCGAGGAGTCGTATTACCGCACCCGCGGCGTCGATGCCGAATTTGTCGGCCATCCCCTCGCCGATCTGCCCCAGCCCTCCATCTCCCGTGAGCAGTTTGCCGCCGAAAACCGCCTCGACACCGCCCGCACCTGGATCGGTCTTCTCCCCGGCAGCAGGATGAAAGAAATCGAGGCAAACCTGCCCGAGATCATCCAGGCTGCGATCTTCTTGGTCCACGACTACCATTTGGAGCAGGGCAATCCAGAACCGCAGTTTGTGCTCCCGCTTGCTCCAACTCTCACCGCCTCGCAGCGTCTCAAGATGGAGGAAATGGCAAACCGGCTCCGTGAGAACCTCACGATTCACCTCGTCCACGACGCCCGTGCCACTCTCTTCCATGCCCGAGCCTCCGTCGTCGCCAGCGGCACCGCCACCGTCGAAGCGGCCCTCATCGGCAATCCCTTTGTCGTGGTCTACCGCGTCTCGCCGCTCACGTATGCGATCGCCAGGCGCCTGGTCAAAGTCCCCCACGTGGCCATGGCCAATCTCATCGCCGGCAAACGCGTGGTTCCAGAGCTCATCCAGCACGACTTCACCGCCGCAAATATCGTCCAACACCTTAACCCGCTGCTACCCGACGGCCCCGCTCGGGAGTCCATGATGATGGAGTTGGCAGCGATTCGGGAGGCGCTCCATGCACATCCGGCCAATCAGCCGGCCCAATCCGCCATCGAACAGGTAGCCGCTATCGTAGTTCAAGAGGTCGAATCGCTTTCTCCAGCGCCTGCGGAAACTGCCGAGTCCGCCTAGACGGTCGGCCGCTGAAGCCATTCGGCAGCGTCCCACGAATCAACCCCAACCCGCCGCAACCATGAATTGGCCGGCGGCAGCACAATGAGCGAACGAATGAACAAGAATCTGAAAGATTTGCAACCCGCGGTTAGCCGCCTCATATTCCGGTTCGCCCCGGCCCTCCTCACCGCGGCCCTCGCCGCAACCGCCGCACTCCCCGCCGCCGCGCAAATCGTGCGTCCGGCGCTCAACATCACCGGCTACGTCATTGACGCCGAGCTCGATACCGCCGCCCACCACCTCACGGCCACCGCCCAGGTCACATTTACCGCGCCCTCCAACCTTGACGTGGTCACCTTCGGCTTCCATCCCGCCCTCAAAGTCACCAAAATCACCGACGATTCCGGCAAACTGCTTGAAGCCGAGCGCACCGCCGATGGCTCCATCCGCGTCACCGCTAACACGCCCTTCGTTGACGGCCAGCCAGCCCACTGGACCTTCGTCTATGACGGCGTCATCACCGGCAACGAAGACGGCCCCATCGAAGGCCTTAAGCTCGCGGCCATTCAGGAACCCATCAGCTACTTGCTCTATTCCGCCCGCTGGTTCCCCTTCACAGGCTTCATGACCGACCGCTTCACCGCTGAATTGCACATCCGCGTCCCCCAGGGAATGCGCGTGTTCGCGAGCGGCTCCACGGGCGCCTCCAAACCCGTCACGCTCACCGGCGGCAAGCCCGGCGACGAGTACGACTTCAACTGGTCGAAGCCCGGCTTCCCGGGAACCGTGATCGCCGGCCGCTATCTGCCGCCTGTCTCAGCCGGTGCCGGCAACGTCAAGGTCTACGTCACCATCACTCACCAGGCCTCGGCCAACGCGTTAGCGCAAACCGCCACCAGCGAATACAACTTCTTCACGGACACTTTCGGCCTCCCTCCCACGCCCCGCATCAACATCGTCGAGCTTCCCAATGACACCTTGCCCGCCGTCTACGCGCCCGAGCTGGCCGCCATCATGGGCTCTCGCACCGGCGACAAATCCGGCATCCGCCTCCTCGCCAACACCATAGCCCACCAGTGGTGGGGACTCGAAATCAGCCCCAAAACCCTCGACGATGCGTGGATCACCAACGGCATGTCGCGCTACGGCGAGCTGATGTACGTCGAGGATCAGAGTGGCCAGAACGCCATGAAAGCCGCCATGGAAGACGTATCCGCAGGCGCGCTCGCCTATGACACCATTCCCCTCACCAGCGTCGGCCGTCTCGATCCCTTCTCACCCCAGTTCCAGTCCATGACGCTCGAAAAAGGCGCCATGATCTTCCACATGTTGCGCTGGGAGGTCGGCGACAAGGTCTTTCCGCAGATCCTCAAAGCCGCGCTCAGTCAATATTCAGGCGGCTCCATCCGCACCGCCGACATTGAGAAAGTCGCCGAGGCCGAGAGCCAGAAAGAGCTCGTGCCCTTCTTCTCGCAGTGGATCGACGGCACCGGCGCGCCCACCTTCACCAACAAGTATTCCGTCTATCGCCTCGGCAACAACAAGGGCTTCCGCACCATCGGCGAAATCAACCAGGACCTCGACCTCTTCCGCATGCCGGTTGATTTGCGCATCGAGACCGACGGCAAAACCGTCAACCAGAGCATCGAGGTCGTCGGTACCGACACCCAATACGTCGTCGACACCTTCGGTCGCCCCCGACGCATCAGCGTCGATCCCAATGACTGGGTGCTGAAAGCCAGCCCCGACCTTCAGGTCCGCATCGCCATCCTCAAAGGCCAGCAACTGGTCGCGCAGAACGACCTTCTCGGCGCCGTCAACGAATACAAGAAAGCTCTCGAAGCGAATCCGCAGAGCTCGCTGGCCAGCTATCGCATTGGCGAGGTGCTTTTCACCCAGTGCAACTACCAGGCCAGCGTCAACGCCTTCCGCGACGCTCTCCGCGGCGACGATGAGCCGCCCTGGACCGAGGTTTGGAGCCACATCGCCGTCGGCAAAATCTTCGACGTCACCGGCCAGCGCGACCGTGCCGTCGCCGAGTACCGTCTCGCCGTCCAGACCAACGACAACACCCAGGGTGCCGTCAACGAAGCCCGCCAGTACCTGCAAAAGCCCTTCACCCAGCCCGAAGGCACCTGCATGCACTAGGGGGCGACCCCATCTCCCACATGTCTGCCCGCATTGGCGATTGTCAAATAGTAACGCGCGTGTTACTATTGCATAATGATCGATGTCCGCGAGTACGTCGACGCGCGCGGCCACAATCACTTCCGTGACTGGACATCGAAGCAGGACCCAAGTGTCCGGGTGAGAATCGACAAGGCGGTTTTTCGATTAGGAGAAGGGAACTTCTCCGCGGTAAAACCGGAAGGCGAGGGAGTATCGGCGCTGCGACTTGATTTTGGCCCCGGATACCGGGTCTACTTCGCGAACGATGGCCGGCAGCTTGTGATTTTGCTGGCGGGCGGAAGCAAAAGGCGGCAGCAGGAAGATATTCAGCTTGGGCGGCGCCTCTGGACGGAATACAAGCGGCGCAAAAAGCAGGAGGCTTAATGGCACTCACACGAAGCTTTCGGCAATCGGTAATGGAGGAACTGCGCGAAAAGGATTATCGCCGCGCGTTCCTTGGCGAGGCCATCAACGATATGCTCGCCGGGGATCTCGACTCGGCAAAGACGGTTCTTCGCGAGTACATCAACGGGACGGTCGGGTTTATCAAAGCGGGAAAGGCGCTTCGCCGCTCTCCAAAGAGCCTCATGCGCATGTTAAGCGCCAACGGCAACCCACAGGCGCGAAATCTCCTGGAACTGGTGGCCTATCTCCAAAAAGTTGAGGGAACCACCGCCGAGGTTCGTCTCGCCGAGAGAGAGCCGCATAGATACTCCCCGCGGAATCCCGTCGAGACAATTTCAGCAGCGGCCGGTGAGCTGACTGCCCCGCGGCCTCCAAACCACGAATCGCCCCCCCCAAAATAATCCGGGCCCGCAGGCCCGGAACCTAACCACTAATCACTAACCACTAATCACTGTCTCTGCGGCCTCCCCAACGACAAAACCTGCAAATCCACCTTCGCCAGGCCGGACCAGGTCATTCCGAGCTTCTGGGCTGCGCCATAGGAGAGGTCGATAATGCGCCCCTCCTCCACAAGGTCGCCGCGATCCGTGATCCGGACCACAACCGACCGGTGGTTGTGCACGTTCACTACCCGCACAATCGACCCGAAGGGAAGCGATGGGTGGCAGGCCGTCATGGCGTACATATCGTAGGTTTCGCCACTTGCCGTCTTGCGGCCGTTGAAGACACCGCCGTACCAGGAGGCGACTCCGTGAATCCTGTCGTTCCAGCTCTGGGCGGCGGGGGTTGGGGCGTTCTGCGGCGGTTCCTGGTCGGCGAGCGATGCCCGCATTGACGGTGTTGCTGCACTCGCTCGAGGGAAAGCTGCAGGCGCGGTGAGGGCTGGTCTGGGAAGACTCGCATCCGCTTGCACTGTGCGCGCCGAGAACAAGACCACCAGCGCCACCATTGCAACGGCGGAGACACCAGCTACGAGGCAAATCCATAGCGGTGCCTTTCGTCTTAAGTTGCGTGTTTTCCTTTTTATAACCATCTAACAATTTTACTAGGTCGCCATCGGCTAACCCGAAATGTTGTCAAGAACGATAAGAGGGTATTTGTTGAAAAATCGTTGCCGGACCCCTTCGTCGGCGATAACGTATTCAGTCCGTTCGGGTTAGAAAACTGCACCATAGGCGGTGCAACTTTTCCTATTTTGGGCACAGTTTTCTGTGCAAAATCGAGTACAAATAAGCAACTTGGCATCACGAATGCGCATCGGGAATATATATTACAGAAATAAAAGGAGTTACCAATGAAATTGCTCCGTGCCCTTTGTGGCCTTGCCGTCGTCCTGGCATGGGCCACCGCATCGATGTCGTTGGCTCAAAAATCGGCCCCTGCCCCGGCTGGCCCGGTGCCGCCCGCAATCATCCACGCCAAATCCATCTTCGTTTCCAACGCCGGATCCGATAGAGACCTCTTTCCAGGGATCTTCTCTGAGGATCAGGAACTTCCCTATCTATTCACTGGAGACGAGGAGCGCCCCTATGCCGAGTTCTATACGGTGCTCAACTCCACTGGCGATTACAACCTGCTGAGCGATCCGTCCCAGGCCGACTTGGTCTTGGAACTTCAGTTGCGAGCTCACTATGGCCCGGTATATGGAGCACCAGGCCCCCTGGCGGAGTTTCGGCTCGTGGTTTACGGCAGCCAAAGCCATTACGTGCTTTGGACGATCACACAGGCCATCGAGCCCGCCATCTTGCAGAAAAACCGCGATAAGAACTTCGATCAGGCGGTCACCAATGTTCTCAACGAATTCCTGAACGTTGCCGGCAAAGGCCCCTTGCCGTCGCACTAGAAATATTTTTTTGAAGTTTGCCGATTAATTCGCGGATGTTGCTACCGTGGTCTTAGGGTCTGCATTGAACCCTCCGTTTGGTCGGGGGTTCAAGGCAGGCCCTTTGCCATTTCTGGCGGAATAGGGAGCCCGTATGCAATTGAGCATTAATGGATTGGATCTGATCAAGAAGTCCGAGGGCTTTCGCGATCGCGTCTATCGCGACGTGGCCGGCTTTCCCACCATCGGCTACGGGCACCTGATCAAGCCCGCCGAGTCCTTTCCGGACGGCATTGCCGAGCCGCAGGCCGCCGCAATCCTGGCCTGCGACGTTCAGGGCGCCGAACAGGCCGTTACACGGCTGGTCAAGGTCGCGCTGACCCAGGGCCAGTTTGACGCGCTGGTCGACTTTTGCTTCAACCTTGGTGCGGGCCGGCTGGCAAGCTCAACCCTGCTCCGCGAACTGAACGCCGGCCACCACAATGCTGCCGCGCAGCAGTTGCTCGCCTGGGACCATGCCGGGGGCGTGGTCAATGCGGGGCTCAAGGCCCGCCGCCAGGCCGAATTTGAGCTTTGGGCAGGAGGCACGGAAGAGAACCGCGCCAACGCAAAGCCGCCGGCGGAAATAACGGCAAGCCGCCCAAAAACCAACGCTGCCTAGTGGAACCATTTCGAACGCACCATCAACCGGAGGGAACGAACATGAAGATCACGTCGACCGTCTCATCCGCAAAGGCTCCTGTTTTTCTACTCCCTACTCCCGATTGGCTATTCCCTGTCTCTCCGTTCCCTCGGTTCCTCGTCTTTCTGACCAGTGTCCACTGTTCACTGTCCACTGTTTTTCACCCACCCCCCCATGCCCTTTTGTGAAACTGTGAAACTGTGAAACTGTGAAGTCTTTGGAATCAGAGCCTTACAGCCACTCGCTCCACAGTTTCACAGAAACTGTGAAACTGTGGAATGAAGAAGAAAAGGCGGGTAATGGATGCTCAAATCACTCAAAAGGAAAAGGATAGCGGTAAATTGATCGCGAAAAAACCGATTGTTGAAAATTGCTGAAAAACAACCGATTCTCGAAAATCGCTGAAAACTGGCTGCACGGAGCTGAAACCCGAATCCCGAAACCTGCTTTGATCGTTTTTGTTCTCGCAGGTCATCGCATTTCGTAAACCGCGCAAGCTTCGCAAACATCGCTGTCTCGCTCGTTCGAATTGCTAACCACTAACCACTAACCACTAACCACTGTCTTTACGCTCCTCGATCACCTCGAGCCGTTCCTCGGCCTTCAAATAGCCTTTGCGCCGAAACCAATCTTCCATCGCGCTCTGCAGCCGCTCGAGCGGAACGCGGTTTCCCGCTTCCAGAACGCCGTCGGCGGCCGGAAACGTATCGTCAAAAACCGCATCGTTGGTGAAATTCCGCATAGCGAAGTTGTCGATCTGCCGGATCGGGCAGGCGTGGCGTTCGCCAGTAGCGTCGATTCGATTCACACTCAGTCGCCGCGCAAACATGGCTCTACTCTAAAACGCCAAACCAAAACTTCGGAAGACCAAGCCTTCTCGAAGAATGAAGGACAAGCAACTTGCAGGCCAGCGGTCAGCATCGATAGGGTGAATGCTTCAGGGATTCTAAGACTTCGCTGGAGGAAGACCGAATGAGGCTCCTTTTACAATGGCTGCTCAGCGCCATCGCGCTACTTCTTGTTTCTCATCTTGTGCCGGGTTTTCACGTCAACGGCTTGCTTCCGGCGCTGATCGCCGCAGTGGTGATCGGGCTGCTGAATGCCACTCTCGGGCTCTTCCTCAAGATCGTCACCATTCCCTTTAGCATCGTCACGCTGGGAATCTTTCTTCTGGTCATCAACGGCGTCATGATTCTCCTGGCCTCGGCCGTTGTCCCAGGCTTCCACGTCGACGGCATCGGCCCAGCCTTCTGGGGCGCGGTCGTTCTGGCGCTTTTGGGTATGCTCATCCGCGCGATTGTAAAGGACGCCTAGGGGCGAGGAGCTTACTTCGACGCGTCGGGCCGGGTCGAGCCCTCGCCCGATGAGCCCGTCGCGCCGGCTGCGGAAGACCGTCCGCTCGCATTCGAGGTAGTCTTGGCTCGAGCGGCAGGCTTCTTCGCCGCCTTCGTCTGTGCGGTCTTCGCCTTGACAGGCTGTGGCGCCGCGGGGCCTGGCAGCGTCAACGGCGTGCGCATGGCGCCTGCTCCCGAGAACCCTCCTGGAGCGGGCATCCGGGCCGGTATCACGATCACCTTAGCCGGCTGGTTCTGCTCCACGCGCGTATAAACGCCCCAGCCTCCGCCAGCTACCACAAAAACAATCGCCGCTGCTGCAGCGGTGCGCATCCAGCTACTTTCTGGACGAATCGCTCTCGGCCAGGCCAGAACACGGCTGCGGCCCAGAACACGGTCGCGGTTCTGTTCGGCACTCAACGCCGCATTCACGCGGTCTTCAAGACCGTCGGGCGCAGGTAAGCTCGCAACCAACCGCAGAGTCTCTTCCGCTGGGCTTGAAGCGGATGCTGTAGCTCTTGGTTCGTGAGGGGTCGATGTCATCGCAAACTCCTCTCATGGTCGAGCAAGCCGGCCATCAGGTTGCGGGCCCGGAAGAGCCTCGATCGCACGCTGGACTCGCTAATCCCCAGTACGGCAGCGATCTCGACGCTGGTGAGCTCTTCAAAGGCCGAAAGCATCAGCACCTGCCGCTCCTTGGCGGGCAGTTGGTCAACGCAGGCCAGCACATGAGCGTGATGTTGCGCCGCCGCGGCAATCTCCTCGGCTGAAAGGCCCGTAGATGGCAGCACCCGCGCCAGCTCACTCACGTCGTCGGTCTCAGGCCGCGTCTTGGCGCGGCGCTTGCGGTCGAGCACGATGTTCCAAACAATGCGAATCAGCCAGACGCGGTGATCGCGCACCTCGCCCAGCGAATCGCGATGGCGCAGGACGCGCACAAACGCCTCCTGCACGGCATCTTCGGCATCGGCTTGATTGCGGAGAACGGAATAGGCCACGCGGTAAAGGGCGCCCGCATACTGGTCGACTAACGCGGCAAGCGCTTCATCTTCCGCGCGCCGGCGGGCTTCGTCATTCACCGCGCTCGTGGGACTCTCCATCCACCCTGCGACAATGGCCTGGCTGGTGCTCATCACTCACCAGACGCAGCCAGAGAAGAAAATGCTCAGGTACGCGAAGCCTACCGTTACTATGCCGGGAAAAGGCTCAAAGAACGGCGTTTCCCTGTGCCGCTGGCGCGATCCTACTTGGCGGCGAGCTTCTGCGATGCGATCGACCCCGCCGCGCCATCCTTGTCCGCATCCTTCACCTTGGCCCACAGCGCGCGAGCCATGTCCTGCTTGCCCTCGGCGACGTAGAGGTCCGCCAAGTCGAGCTGGGCCACGCTGGTTGACACCGTAGCTGAAGGCTTGGCTGCGATCTCGTTATAGAGCGCGATCGCATCGTTGTCGCGGGAAGTCTGCCGGTAGAGTCCCGCCAGAGCCAGCTTGGCCAGGTTGGCCATATTGCGATCCCAAGACCCGGCCGCCGTCTTCAATTCGGTCTCGGCATTGCCGTTCTGGCCCAGCTCCTCGTAGGTAATGCCCGCAAAATAGTGGGCTTTGGTCCCTTCAGGCAGCCAGCCGTAATCGTGAGCAATGGCCACGAACTCGCGGTTGGATTCCTTAGCGCGCGCGGCAGCGGTGGTGTACGTGCCGGTTTCAGGTGGAGCACCCAGGGTCGCCAGCGGCATTGTGTACACATCCAGCGCGCCGCCCAGCGCGGCATTTGCCGCCGATGAGCGAATGTTCCAGAAGATCAGTCCGCCGATGAGCGCAACTACAACAACACCGAGTACGATGCTCCAGCGCACGGCTGCGGTCTGATGTTCGCCGATCCAACTGGCGCTGCTTGCGGCAGCTTGTGCAAATTTGTCCTTTTTCAGGGCGTGACGGGTTCGAGTATCCACGGGGTCTTTCTTGTCCTTTGCCGGTATCCTTGCAGGCGGGTCTGAACAGAAGAAAATGGTGCCACTGCAACCCAATTAGTGTATCAGCGCGGTTTGAACAGAGTCCACCGGGGCGCTGAGCCCGCCATGCGGCGTTCTTTGCGCGACCGGGCGCTGCACGCTTGCCGCCGCACCGCCGGAACGATACGCTAAGGACATGTACGAGGACTTTCACGTCAGCGACCGATGGAGCGGCGACGACCTTCACTGTCGCTGGAAGGGGACAATCGTGGCCATCGCCACGCGCCACGCCGATGCCGTGGACGTACGCTTCGACGTGAACGGCCGCCCCATGTGGATCGCGTTGCCCTGCACCGCCTGGGTCGAGCAGAAGAAGCGCTCCGGCAAAGTAATCACCGACCAATTGGCAGCGCAAATTGCCGGGCGATATTTGAAGCAACTGGTCGAGGAAGGCTACGACTCCCGGCGCGAAGTCTACACCATGACTGTTGCCGAGGTGCTCGATCACCTGGACGCCGTGGTGGCTGAAGCGAAGACCCAGGGTGCCATGCCTGCGCTGCCGGTGGGACCATAAAGAATCCTTGGGCAAAATGGGGCGCCGGCGCGTCCAACATACGCACGCCTTCCGATTGCCTTCCCATGAATCGTAGCGTCGCCATTTTTCTATTCGCCGCTGCCGCCGCTCTCTTCTCCGGGAGGTGTGCCAGTGCCGCGCAAACCCCCAAACCCGCTCCCATTGCGCCCCTGCCCAATGCCGGCGAGCTGTTGCAGCGGGCGCTCGCCAATGAGCGCAAACTGGCGGCCGAACGGGAAAAATACGATTGCCGCATTACTGACCGGACCCTTGAAACCGACAGCAAAGGCAACACCAAAAAAGACACATCGGTCGTGTCGGATCTCTTCTATGTCAACGGCATTCCCATCGAGCGGACCCTCCAGAAAGACGGCAAGGATCTATCCGCCGATGATCAGCGTAAGCAGGACGATCGCGTCATGAAGAAGACGCTCAAATATAGCAACCAGGCCACTGCTCAGAAGGAGGAGGACAAGAACAACCAGGAGCTTGAAGATTTTATGAAAGCCATGATGCTGGCCAACGGGCGCCGCGAAAGTGTTGACGGCCATACTGTGCTTTTTTACGACATCGTGCCCAATCCGAAGTTCGAGGCGAAGAATCTGAACCAGCATCTGGCCCAGGTGATGCAGGGCAAAGTTTCCATTGACGAGCAGACCGGCGAATTGATCGATATTAACGTGACGTCGGTCGCGGACTTGAAGATCGGCGGCGGACTGGTGGCCAATGTGCACAAGGGCCTATGGCTGCACATTCATAATCAACCGCGTTCCGATGGCGTGTGGCTCACCGATTTGGCCGAAGGCTCGGGCGATGCGCGCGCCGCGCTATTCCTTCATCCGTATTTCCGCTTCAAGGAAACCGCCGACAACTGCCATCTCTACTCGGCCACCGCCACTCAAGTGGGACCAGTGCAAGTGGTAAAGCAGCCGCAGACCGGCGCGCCACGCTAGCTTTCCGCCTCCGCCTGCGCAACATCGCCGCGCCTGAGCACGCGGCTCAGGATCACGTAGAGCACGGGAATAAAGACGAGATTCAAGATGGTCGAGAGCAACATGCCCCCGACAATCGTTGTTCCCACTGAGCGACGGCCCAGCGCGCCGGCTCCCGTAGCGAACACCAGCGGCAGAACGCCCATGATGAATGCGAACGAGGTCATGAGAATCGGCCGCAAACGCAGCTCTGCGGCTTCGATCGCTGCTTCAGCGATAGTACGGCCCTTGCGCCGCAACTGTTCGGCAAACTCGACAATCAGAATCGAGTTCTTCGCCGAAAGGCCAATCAACATCACCAGCCCAATCTGGCAATAAACGTCGTTGGCCAGCCCGCGTAGCGAGACCAGCCCCAGCGCGCCCAGTACCGCCATCGGCACGGCCAGCAGAATAATGAACGGCAGCGCGAAGCTCTCGTATTGTGCCGAAAGAGTCAGATAGACAACCAGAATGCCCAGCCCGAAGATGACGAGGGCTTTGCCGCTGGACTCGAGTTCGTCGAGTGTGAGGCCCGTCCACTCGTAACTCATGCCGCGCATCATGTTGTCTGTGGCCAGCTTCTCCATGCTCACGAGCGCCTGCCCTGAACTGTATCCGGGCGCGGGCGAGCCGTCGATCTCCACTGCGCGGAAGAGGTTGTAGTGCGTAATCACCGGCGGCCCCGCGCTATCGGCGACCGTGACCAGGTTGTCCAGCGGGACCATCTGGCCGGAATCGGAGCGTACGTAGTAGCTGTGCAGGTCGCTGGCCTTCATGCGGAAGGGCTGGTCGGCCTCAACGTAAACGCGATAGGTGCGGCTGTTGTAGTCAAAATCGTTGATGTACTCCGAACCCATGAAGACGTTGAGCGTGGTTGCGATCTGCGTGATCGAGACACCCATCGCCTTGGCCTTCTCGCGGTCGATCGTCACCAGTTCCTGCGGGTCGTTGGCAGAGAAAGTGGTGATCAGGTCGGTGAGATCCTTGTGGGTGGCGCCCGCGTTCACAACCTGGTGCGCCACGCGGTCCAGGTCGCTCAGAGTGTTGCCACCTTGATCCTGCAGCATGAATTGAAAGCCGCCGTAGCTGCCCACGCCCTCTACGGCCGGCGGCTCGAATGCGGCCACCAGGCCGCCATTGGGGGCGAACATCAGCATTTGCAGTTTAGGCGAGATATCCTTGATGACGTCGGCCGTCGAGTATGCCTTTTCGCCGCGCTCGTTCGTTGTGTTGGTGTTCACAAACATCATGCCGGCGTTCGACGCGCTGCCGGAAAAGCTGAAGCCCAGAATGGAGAACAATCCGCCCACATGGGGATTCTGCGCAATGATGGCGGCTCCCTCGTCGGAGAGGGCCGTAGTGTAGGCCAGCGAGGACCCCGGCGGAGCCTGCACAATCACCATGAAGTAGCCCTGGTCTTCCTGCGGAATGAAGCCCGTGGGGACAACGCGGTAGATCCACACCGTTGCGGCCAGCCCGGCAAAGAAGACCACCAGCAGCACATAGCGTAGTTGCAGCGCGACGTGAATGATGCGCGCATAGGTGCTGGCCAGCCAATTGATGAAAGCGTCGGCGCCGTGAATAAACGCGGCGAAAGCCCGCGAGACCAGCCCGATGTGGAGAAAATCAAACTGGCGAGGACGAGCCTCTTCTCCCCTCAGGAAAAGCGCCGACAACGCCGGCGAAAGCGTAAGCGCGTTGAACGCCGAGATGGCGATGGAAAAGGCGATAGTGAGCGAGAACTGGCGATAGAGAATGCCCGTGGTGCCGGGAAAGAATGAAACCGGCACAAACACGGCGATCAGCACCAGCGAAGTGGCGATCACGGCGCTGGTCACCTCGCTCATGGCGCGCGAAGTGGCTTCACGCGCTTTGGAATGTTCCATGTGAATGTGGCGCTGCACATTCTCAATGACCACAATCGCGTCGTCGACCACCAGGCCCGTAGCCAGCGTGATGCCGAAGAGCGTGAGCGAATTGATGGAAAAATTGAAAATCCGGATAAACGCAAAGGTCCCGATGAGCGAAACGGGAATAGTGACGGCAGGAATGATGGTTGCGCGCCAATCAAGCAAGAACAGAAAAATGACCGTGATGACGATAACGACAGCTATGGCCAGCGTGATAAGCACTTCGCGAATCGATTCGCCCACCGCCGTGGTGGAGTCGAAAGCAATTGCGTAGTGGAGGCCGGGCGGGAAGCTCTTTGAGAGCTGTTCCAGAGCGGCTTTGGCCTTGCGGTCAACCTCGAGAGAGTTCGCGTTCGACAGTTGCTCCACTCCGAGGCCCATCGCGCTATGGCCTTGGTACTTAAGCCCGGTGCCATAACTTTCGGCGCCTACCTCCGCGTGGCCCACGTCCTTCAGTTGCACCAGGCCGTTGGGCGAATTCTTGACAATGATGTTGTCGAACTCTTCCGGACTGGTGAGCCGGCCCACGACGCGCACGGGAATCTGGTAAGCCTGCTTCGGGTCGGCTGGCGGCTGTCCGAGTTGTCCGGCCGGAACCTCGACGTTCTGCTCCTCGAGCGCGTTCACCACGTCGGTTGCGGTCAGGCCACGGGCGGCCAGGCGCACCGGATCGAGCCACACGCGCATGGCGTACTTGCGTGCGCTAAAGTCGACGACATCGCCCACGCCCGGCACGCGCTTGAGCGCGTCGACGACGTAGATGTCCAGATAGTTTGAGATGTATTCGTCTGAGTAGCGGCCGTCAAGCGTATAGAATCCGGCGCCAAAGACGAAGTTGAAGTTGGATTTCAGGACGTTGATGCCCGTGGAAACCACCTCGCCCGGTAGGCGGCCCTCCACACTGGCAACGCGGTTCTGCACGTCCACGGCCGCGATGTCGAGGTTGTATCCGGTCTGGAAGGTAATGTCGATCTCGCAACTGCCGCTATTGGTGCTGGACGAGCTGATGTAGCGCATCCCCTCCACGCCATTGATCGCTTCTTCCAGGGGAATCGTGACGGCCTTCTCGACTGTCTCCGCGTCGGCGCCCACGTAATTCGCGGTTACCGACACCACGGGCGGCGCCAGCGTGGGATACATCGCGACAGGAAGATTGGGGATGCAGATGGCTCCCGCGAGAATGATCAGCAGGGCGCAAACCGTGGCGAAGACCGGGCGATGAATGAAGAAGTCGACAAACACCTGTGAGCCCTCTTTCCTACGAAACCGTCGCGGGCTGCGTGTGTTTGCTCTTCCTTGCCCGAGCCCTATGATGCTTTTTGTGTTGAGGACGGTAAGCCGCCTTGCGGGGCGTTCCGCTGCTCTCTGCCTGCGGCTCTTCTGCTTTCGCGTGAGGTCCGCTTGCTTGTCCCTGCGAGGGCGCCGCTGGCGGCGGTCCGCCCATCGGCATCACGGGCATGCCATCCACCAGGAACTGCGTGCCCGAAACGATCACGCTGTCGCCCGCATTCAACCCTGACACAATGGAGTAGTTGTTCCCCACCGTGTCGCCGAGCACAACCGAAGTGCGGTGCGCCACGGCCATTCCATTTTGCTTCAGCACCACGAACACGAAACTTTCTTCACCTTGCCGCGTCACCGCCAGCACCGGAACCACCGCCATCGGCTTTGTGCTCCAGATAACGTCGGCCTTGACGATCTGCGCATTGCGCAACCCTTCCGGCCCCGCCTGCACGGGAGCCTTCACCAGAATCCCTTGCAGCGTGCTGTCTACCTCCGATGAAACGAAATCGATCCGCGTCTTCTCCAGCAGCTTGCCGCTGTTGTCTGTCAGGTTCACTGCCAGCCCTTGGTGCACCTCGCCTGCGCGCTCAGTGGGAATATAGATATACGCCTCAAGATGGCTGTTCTCGTCGACAGTGGTAAGAACCGTAGCCGGCGATTGATTCTGAGAGACGTAGTCGCCCACGTGGACCGGTACGTCGCCCACTACGCCATCGAATGGCGCGCGGATGGCGTAATAGCCCAGCAACTGTTCCCCCGCTTTGCGCGCTTCCACTGCCGACTGATAGTCCGCTTTGGCGTTTTGAAAAGCCTGTTGCGCTTGTTCGTACGCGTCGCGGCTGGTCACGCCGGCCTCAAACAGCTTGCGCTGCCGCTCCACTTCTACGGTGTCGTAGTCGTCAAGCGCTTTTTTCTGCAGCTCGGTTGCGCGCAATGAGTCCACAGTGGCTCGCTGTTGCCGTGCATCGATCTCCATCAGCAACTGGCCGGCCTTCACCTGGTCTCCGGAGTGAACTCGAATATCCGTCAGCTGTCCGCTCACCTGCGGCAGCAGCGCGGTCGACCGGCGCGACTTGATGGTGGCCACATACTCGCTGCTTTGCGCTACAGGCGCCATCGTCACCGTTACCGTCTGCACCGGCAAGGCCTGCATCTGGGGTCTGCCGGCCGCCGCCGCCGGCTTCTTCTGGCAACCGGTAGCCGCCAATCCCGCCAGGATCACGCAACTAATCGTATAAATGCGTTGGAATCTGATCTGGATCACTCGATTCTTCCTCTGGATACCGTGATCGCCACGCTCTGCGATCGACTAGTACCGCGCCCGCGTGGTTGCGTAATGCAGTTTCCGGCGGGCATGTTTGCGTGTGAAGTTCCAGTCGATGGTGGTGCGGTCGCGGTTGATACGGCGGTCCCAGGCATGGACTTCGCCGCGCAGT
>JBEKSA010000042.1:0-24309 GCA_049517515.1 Occallatibacter sp. | reverse complement strand
AAGATGATGATGCTGGTCATTCCCGGCGCCGTCGAGAACATGTGCTGGAAGTTGACAAAGGCCTGGGACAGGAAGCCGCCTGTGGACGCGCTGACCAGCGGGATGCCCCACTTGTCGTGGAACATGTCGGTCGCCAGCGCCGTGAACGGGAAGATGGCGCTATAGAAGGTGACGCAGAGCAAGACAACGTACCAGTAGGAAGAGTTGAACTTCCGGATATCGGACAAGACGATCTTGTCGCCGCCCTCCGGCTTTGGGAGCGCAAGTACCTTCTCGCCATGGAGGTCCATGGCGTTGTAAACCAGGTTGCAGAGCACGGAGAACAGGCAGAAGCCCGCCGCCGCCCAAAGTGCGATGCGGTAGCTGCCGAAGTAGCGGGCGATGAGTTCTTCGGTGTTGAAGCTGAAAAGGGTCCCGATGCGGCTGATGGTAAGAGCGATGCCGAAGGCAAGGGCCATCTCCTTGCCCTTGAACCAGCGGCTGATGATAGCGCTCTGCACCACGATCAGCGATTCGGAGCCGGCGCCGAAGATTAACCGCCCGGCGAAGAGCTCCCACCGGGATTGAGCTAGGGCTACGATCGTGGCGCCCACCAGGACGAGCGTGCAGAACAGGAAGCTCGCCCGGCGGGGGCCCAGCTTGTCGTAGAGCATGCCCCCGAAGAAGACGATGACGATCGCGGCCACAGAGTAGGCCGTGTAGAGATTGCCGATGGCGCTGCGGTCCAGATGGAGAGCCTCGATGAGCGTGGGCGCGAGAGCGCCGATGCTGTCGTATGCAAAATAGCTTCCCAGAACCAGCAGGCTGATGAACATCAGGATGGTGAAGCGGTAGGGACGCCTGGATGGATGGAAGAATCCCATGGATTCCGGAGCTGCAGCCTCGGAGGCGGATGGGCGGCGTGTGGAATCGGACATGAAGGAGAGACTCCTCAGAGCGCGGCGGAGCCTCGAATCCATGCGGCCCGAGGTCCGCAACCTCGAGGATAGCAGGCGGCATCCGTATAGGCTGAGAGGCTGTTCCTTTCCGTTTTCGGGCGCCATGGCACGCGCATTTGCCCACGCGATGGCGGCAAGATGCAGCTTGTGCATGTGGCTTCAGCCAGGGCCGTCGCCGCCGGCTCGGCCGCGCTGCGCATCGGCTTCATCGCCGCGCGTGCCCTTCCAGGTCGATCTCGCGCTCTCCTGGCGCGGCGCGCGCACGCAGCGCGACGCGTCGCCTGCGCAGCCCTCCATCGTTCGATCATCAATGTTCCCGAGAGCGCGTGTTAGATTGTCGATATTCGACGTGGGGGCATCCGGTGGGCGGCGTGAGTACAGAGCGAATTCGTTTCGGCGACTTTCAGTTGGATCCGCGCGCCGGCGAATTGGTCCGGGGCAAGGTGCGTATTCGGCTCCAGGAGCAGCCCTTGCAGATCCTGCTCATGCTCCTCGACAAACCGGGCGAACTCGTCACCCGCGAAGAGATTCGCAACCGCCTCTGGCCCAACGATACCGTCGTCGAGTTCGATCACAGCATCGGCACAGCGATTAAGAAGCTGCGCCAGGCACTTGACGATGAGGCCGGCAGCCCATGCTACGTGGAGACCATCCCCCGCCGCGGCTTCCGCCTCATCGTTCCCGTGGTCACGTCGGCAGCCGTGGTGGAGGAGGCGAAGGCACCGCCGCCTCCGGCGCAACCGCATGCCGCCGTAGGTCCACCGGCGCCTGCCGTTGCCTCTCCACAACCGCGCCGGCGATGGTGGCCGGTGGTTGCGTTCCTCATCGCTGCGGTGGTCCTCAGCGCCATCTGGTTGGCGCCGCGGCTCTTGCGGCATTTCGGATTCTCTTCGGGTAGCGGCGAAACCCTCGATGAATCCAGTCTGACCCAGGTCACAACTTCCATCGGCGCCGACATCATGCCCTCGCTCTCGCCCGACGGCAGCGCCGTGGCATACAGCAGCGACAAAAGCGGCGGCTTCGAAGTCTATGTGAAGACGCTCGTGCAGGGTGGCCGCGAAGTCCAGCTCACCGCGGATGGAAACGAAAACTTCGAACCGGCCTGGTCGCCGGACGGTACCCAGATCGCTTACTATTCGCGCAAAAAAGGTGGCATCTGGCTCATTCCCGCGCTGGGCGGCACGGCGCGCCGCATCACCGATTTCGGCTCCTGGCCTGCCTGG
This sequence comes from Occallatibacter sp., assembly GCA_049517515.1. Classification (GTDB taxonomy): domain Bacteria; phylum Acidobacteriota; class Terriglobia; order Terriglobales; family Acidobacteriaceae; genus Telmatobacter. Next base: position 22,148 of record JBEKSA010000042.1, on the reverse strand, counting down.
TCGCCCGACAGTTCGCGCATTGTGTTTCAGTCACAGGGCTTGAACGACTACAGCCAGACTGCCTATGCGGCCTTGCCTCCGTCGACGCTGTGGGTGGTTTCCGCTCAGGGTGCCGCGCCTACTCAGCTCACGCAACCCGGCAATCCCAGCGGCGGTCATGGCGCTCCATCGTGGTCGCCTGACGGAGAGCATATTGCCTTCAGCAGCACCAGCGCGGGCCTGGCCGAGATCTGGACGATTCCGGCGAACGGCGGCACGCCGAAGCGGCTGGTAGCGGGCGGAGTGTACGACCCCGTGTATGGACCTGGCGGACGGCATCTGTATTTCTCTCAGATCCAATTGGAAACGAATCAGCAAAGGGGCACTGGGCTGACATTCGCGCTGATGCGCCTTGACCTCACTCCCGAGGGCGCTGCGGAGGGAAAGCCGGAACTGGTGAAAGAGTCCGGCACAACGATCTGTAAGGGCCTGCGTTTTTCAGCCAATGGGCGGTTCCTGGCCTTCTCCGCAATCGCGGACAACAACAACCTGCAATCGGTTCCCGTATCTGCAACCACCGGAGAAGCCGCAGGCGACCCCGTCCCGCTTACCCGCGACACCGCGCTGCGCAAGACCTCGCCGCGCTTTTCTCCCGACGGCAGCCGGATCGCCTACACGCTGGTTCAGTCCGGCGAGGATATCGGCGTCTGGATGATCGACGAGGATGGCAAGGATGCGCATCCCCTGGGAGTGACGGCGACCAACGGTGTTTTGCCCGGATGGCTTCCGCCAGGTGGGAGGCTCACTTTCCAAAGCGAGCAGAACGGGCAGAAGACGATCGAGGCCATCGACCTGAACGCGGGGACGACATCGGTGCTGCGAGAGTTTGGCCAGAACGATGCGCCCCTGCGCCTTTCGCCCGACGGCAAACGGGTGGCGTACGGCGAGCGCCAAGGCGGGGCCGTAAACGTGTGGATCGCCCCGATCAATCAAGAAGACGGCCCCGCAAAACAGATGACTTTCGGCGAGGAATTGATGTCGTATCCGTGCTGGTCGCCCGACGGCAAGACCATTGGTTTTGAAGACGGGCTTGAGATTGCCGTCGTGCCGTCCACCGGCGGACCCATGACCGTGCTTACGGCCAACCATCAACCCAGTTTGCCCAACGACTGGTCGCCTGACGGCGACAAGATCGTTTTTGCGGGGCAACGCAATGGCGTGTGGAACGTCTGGTGGGTCTCTCGAAGCACAAAACAGGAACATCAGGTAACGCATTACACGCGCGACAACATCCAAATGCTCTATCCCAGTTGGTCTCCTCGTGGCGATCAAATTGTGTATGAATACACCGAGACCACTGGCAACATCTGGCTCATGAAGGTGAAGTGAGCAGTCGCCATGCGGCCGCGTTTTATGGCTGCCCGGCATTCGCCGCTGCCAGGTACATGTCTGTGTCGCGCGACTCGGCGGCCAGCCGCGTTTCGATGCGGTGCGACTGCTTCTCCGTAAAGACCATTTCCGCGCCGGCCCGCATTCCCAGTTCGCGATCGGACCACGCCGCTTGCATGATTCCCGTGCGGGAGTGTGCATTGTCTCCCAGCAGCAGATGCCCGATCTCGTGCGCCATCACCCGGCCAAGGAGCGCGGAAAACGGCGCCGTATCCCCTCCGGTCATCATGCGAATCTTGCCGTAGAAGATTTGGGCTCGCCCGAACCCTGCTGCGGATTCGTTCGCGCTCCCCAAAGCATCCTCCGAGTGCTCTAGCCGATCGGCCATCGCCGCGGGCAGAATCGACACCACATAGTCCGTGACCTGCAGTGCTGATTGGCAATCGGGGAAATCCTTCAGGACTGCGTGGGATGTTGGGCAATCGACCCAGCGGGCGCTCACCCCGCCCGTAGCCAGAATCGCGCTCGCTTCGGCCTCGGCCTGCTTCAGGGCGGCGTCCTTCGACTGGACATAGTCGTAGACGCGCAGGGTGATGGTCGCGGTGCGCGCAGGGCCCTCCGCCCATCCTGTTGTGCCGCACGCCGCCGCAGCGATTGCCAAGCCTCCCATCCAGGTCGTCCACGCTCGTGTCTGCATCCTTGCCTCCGCCGCGGGTTGCGCGGTGAATGCAACAGTGCCGTGCAGACGCTCAAAGGTCGATGCACGCGGGATGAATTAGATTTGGACAGAATTTGAACCGGCAAACGATTGAAAGGAAATGAGATTTGTGCCGGAGGCGGTTTGGGCTTCAATGACGGATCGCCCAGAGAGCTCTACTCTCGCTGGAACTTGTTGGCCTGTTCGAACCCGCCGTGCAGCTCCGGCGTGCGCAGATTCTCGCCAAGCGCCCCGCTCAGCGCTTGGCCTTCTCCGGCGTATACGAAGGATCGAATTCCACGCGGTTACGGCCGTTCCGCTTTGCCTGGTAAAGAGCCTTGTCGGCGCGGCGAATCAGATCGTCGATCGTGGTTCGATCGAGCCATGGCCACGTAATGGTCACTCCGAAGCTGCAAGTCACGTTGATCTCCGTTCCATTGCAATCGAAGGGCCGCGCGGCGAGCACCTCCACAAGTTGCTGCGTGCGCGCCGGATTTTTTGCAGCATCGTAACCCGGCAACAGGATCAGGAATTCTTCGCCCCCATACCTGCCCACCGCATCGTATCCACGCATCAATTCCACCAGGCGATGCGCCGATTCGCGCAGCACGAAGTCGCCGTAAAGATGCCCGTGGGTGTCGTTGACGACCTTGAAATGATCGAGGTCGCCGAGGATTACGCTGAACACGGTGCGCTGCCTTGTTGCGCGCTCCAATTCGCGGGCCAATTGTTCCAGAATCGCGCCCCGGCTCCACAGTCCGGTGAGCGAATCGTGCGCCGCCTGGAATTGCAGGGCCTCGCGCGCTCTCATCAGGCCCTGCTTCTCGATCTCCAGTTGCGCAGTTCTTTCCACCACCAGGCGCTCCAACTCGTCGCGCCGCCGCTTCAGGCTGCGCGTACGCATCTCCACAACCTGCCAGGTGAGAATGATCGCGGCGAGAATGTAAATGAGGTATGCGAGCAGTGTTCTGTACCACGGCGGCACAACGGCAACGCTCAGCGGCTCGGCAGAGGCGCTCCATGCGTTGCCGTCCCGGCTGGCCTCCACCAGAAAGCGATAACGGCCGGGCGGCAGGTTCGTGTAGTCGGCGGATCGGCGCGTAGACGCCGTGCTCCAGTGGTCGTCGAAGCCTTCCAGCATAGAGCGGAACTGGATCTGTCCCGGCGCGACAAAGCTCGGTGCGGTGAATTGGATCTCCAGCCGGCTCGCCCTCGGACCCACGCGGATCGCCGAGGCCGATTCGGCCATCTTGCCGTTAATCGACACCTCTTCAATCAGCACGTGCAATCCCTGATCGCTGTCCACGGCGTGAGCCGGATCGACTACCGACAGGCCGCGCATCGTAGAGAACCAAAGTCTGCCGTCTGGTCCCTTCGACGCGGTCCCGGTCCCGCCCTGCATGGTTTCGCGGGACCGCAACCCGTCCATGGTGCCGTATACGACGCCGTGAATCGAAGAGATGCGCCGGTTGGCAAAGTCGTTCAGCTCGCTTTTTCGAGCGCGGAAAACGCCGTTGTCTGACCCCATCCAGAGATTGCCGAGATTGTCCTCCAGAATGTTTCCCACCGTCGAATCGAACAGCCCCTGATCCGGCGTGTAGGAGGTGATCTTTCCGTCCTGGATCCGGTTCAATCCCCCCGACGACGAGCCGATCCACAGCACTCCCTGAGCGTCCATGTCGAGCGCCAGAATGTGATCGCTGAGCAGTCCCTTCGCCTTTGTAAAGTTGGTTTCAATCCCATCCTTGATCCGGATTACGCCTTCGCCGTCTGTGCCCAGCCACAAGGTTCCGTCGGCGGCCTCCGCCATCGCCGGAACCTCGCCCGTCGCTCGAATCGCTTCGAACTGCCCGTTCTTGAATCGCGCCACGCCGGAGCCATACGTGCCCACAATCAGGCTGCCGTCATGTTCCTCAAGCATCGAATTGATGGCGTTCTTGTTCGATCGCTCGTATTTGAAAGTCTTGAATCGGTCGTTCAGAAAACGCGTCAGCACGCCATGCCGCTGCCCCAGCCAGATCGCTCCATCCCGCGTCTCGAGCATCGAATGAATGGTCTCGCTCGATTGCCGCTCACCGTTTGTGGTGCTGCGGACGGCGCCGTCCGGCAGAATCCGGTCCAATCCGCCCGTGCTCGTCGCCATCCAGATGCTTCCGTCCTTCGCCTGCAGCCCGCACCACCCGATGTTTGACGAAAGGCCCTCCGCTTTTCCAAATGTCGTAAACTTTCCGTCGCGCAGTTGCACCAGGCCGCTGTCGAACAGCCCAACCCACAGGTTGTGCTCGCTGTCTTCAAAGAACGACTCGACCGTCTGGCCGGGCAAACCGTTTGTCGCTCCGTAGAGGCTCAGGGCGCCGTTGTGCAGGCGAGCCAGCCCGCGGCTCTCGAATCCGATCCAGAGATTGCCATCGCGGTCGAAGAGCAGCGCGTTGATGTCGTCCCCGTTTATCGAGTCGTTGATCACAGCCTTCGACTCGTTCTCCACGCGTCCCTGCGTCAGGCGGGCCAGTTGCCCGTGCGCCGCCGCCATCCACACTGAGCCGTCGGGAGCGATGGCCAGCGCCGAAAGAACGTTGTTGGTCAGCCCGTCGAGCGCCGTGTACGCGGTAAAGCTCTTGCCGTCGAATCGCCCTAGTCCGGCGTCTGTCGCGATCCACAAAACTCCCGCCGAATCGGCCTTCAGGTCCGTCACCATCGTCCCAGGCAGCCCGTCGCGGCTCCCATAGACCTGGATTTTGCCGTTCTGCAGCCGATCAAGCCCCCGCCCGGTGCCCACCCACAGGCTTCCATCGCTGCCTTCAAACAGTGCGTGAATGTCGTTGCTCGAAAGGCCATCGTGGACCGTGTACGTCGTCCAGGCTCCGTTTTTCTGGTGAACAAGTCCGCTGTCGGTTCCGATCCACAGGCTTCCATCGCGCGCGCCCAGCAATCGAGCAATGTAATCGGTGGGCAGGGCCTTGGTATTGCGCCGGTTATAGACCGTAAAGCGCAGGCCATCGAACCGCGCCAGACCCGATTCGGTTCCTACCCAAAGGTAGCCGTCACCGGTCTGGGCGATCGTGTAGATCGAGGTCTGCGGCAGCCCCGCATCCGTCGTCCACACCGTCTGGATGTATTGGGAGATATCCTTCTGAGGATCGAGCGCACCTGCGCGCGCAGCAGCAGCAATAACTACACACGCCGCGAACAGCTTGACCACGCCCCAAAGCCGGCCACACCCTTGCGCCATCATGATCCTGTGAGAGTGTATCGGCAAACGAGTATAAGCGCCTATGGACCAAATGGGGCAGCCAAAAGATCGGTTGGCGCAAAGCTGCTCATTCGTCGCCACTTACCTATTCGACTTTGGGTCGACGCCTATCGGATCGTCCGTGCGCGGGCTCTTGGCCTGTCGGCGCCCAACGGCGGGACCCAACTCGACGTTCGGACTAGATCGGAGTTACTCCCGCCGGAACTTGTTGGCCCGCTCGAACTCGTCGCGCAGCTCAGGTGTGCGCAGGTTCTCGCGCAGTTGAGCGAGGCGCTGCTCGAGCGCGAGCAGTGCGCGCTCCACTGCTTCGGTATTCGTGTGCGCAATGTCGCGCCACATCGAATACGGGCTCGCGCCCAGCCGCGTCATCTCCCGCAGCGCGCGGCCGCCCACGTCCTTTAACTCAGGCGCGTCGCCCACTTCTTCCTCAAGCAGCGCGCTCAAGGCCGTCGCCGTGAACTGCGGCAAATGGCTCACCCACGCCACCAGCTCGTCGTGGCGGACAGGTTCGAGGTCGAGCGTCTTTGCGCCCATAGCGGTTACCCACTCGCGCCAACTCTTCACCAGTTCTGCCGATTTCGCTGAACGCTTAGCCGCCGGATCGTCCGTGAACAGCCACACAGCGCCGCGAAACAAATTCGCGTCAGCCAGAGCTGCGCCGCCCCGCTCTTTTCCCGCCATCGGGTGCCCCGGTAAGAACGCCGCGCGCTCCGGCATGTTGTAAAGCCGCGCGGCAGCCTCCGAAATCGTACGCTTTGTGCTGCCCACATCGGTCACCAGCTGCTCGGGGCCGAGCACCGAGGCAAGCTTCTCCATCCAGTCGAGCGTGGCGAAGATGGGAACGGCAAGCACCGTCACCTGGCTGGCGCGCGCAGCCTCCATCGCATCGGCAGCAAGCGAATCCACCGCGCCCATCTTCAGCGCAAGTTGTCCCTGCTCCGCACTCCGATTCCAGCCTGTGATCGAGCCGCGAAATCCCGCGTCGCGCAACGCCAACCCAACTGACGTGCCCAGCAAACCTGTGCCCAGAATGGAGATGCGCTCAATCATACGGAGTCTCGCTGCTCCGTTAGCTTACAACGTCCGCCCAACCGCCGCCGCCAACACACGCAGTTCGCCCACCAGCTTCTCAAACTGGTCAAGGTAAAGCGTCTGCGCGGCGTCTGAAACAGCCTTGTCGGCGTTGGGGTGGATCTCAATGAGCAACGCGTCGGCGCCCGCAGCCACTGCGGCCTTGGCCATCGCGGGAACCATGTCGCGCCGTCCCGTCCCATGCGAAGGATCGGCCGCCACCGGCAGGTGCGAGAGCTTCTTCGCTACCGGAATGGCCGAAATGTCCATTGTGTTGCGCGTCGCAGTCTCATACGTCCGAATGCCGCGCTCGCATAGGATCACGTCGTAGTTGCCGCCCGAGAGAATGTACTCGCTCGAAAGCAGCAGCTCCTCCACCGTTGCCGCAATCCCGCGCTTGAGCAGGATCGGCTTACGCACCTGCCCCAGCTCGCGCAGCAAATTGAAGTTCTGCATGTTGCGCGCGCCTACCTGGAAGCAATCCACCAGCGGCAGCATCGGCTCGATTTGTCCAATCTCCATCACCTCGCTCACCACCAGCAAGCCGTTGGCCTCGGCGGCTTCGCGCATAAATTCCAGGCCCGGAATCCCCAGCCCCTGAAACGAGTACGGCGAGCTGCGCGGCTTGAACGCTCCTCCGCGCAGAAAGCCCGCGCCGGCAGCCTTCACGCATTGTGCAATGGTGAAGATCTGCAAGCGGCTTTCAATCGCGCATGGTCCGGCGATGACTGCGACCTTTTGCCCTCCGATGGTCGCGCCGTTGCGAAACTCTACCACCGTGCCTTCGGGGCGAAAGGCTCGTCCCGCCAGCTTGTACGGCGCGCTGATCCGGTGCACATGCAGCACGCCGGGCAACATCTCGAACTTCGTCAAGTCGAGTCCGGCGGTCGGGCCCACGCCGGCCAGAATTGTCTGGAACTCTCCCGTTGTCCGATGCACGTTCACGCCGGCCTCTTCCATGGCGTTGATCACGGCATCCACTTGTTCCTCGGTGGCTTTCTCCTGCATCGCGACAATCATTGTTTGTTCCTTGTCTCGGGCGCTAACCCGGGGTCCCCGGCGACGGGTCCTCGTCGCTGGGGTGGCTCTGCACCCGCGGCGAGGCCCGAACGTCCGCCCTCTGCTTGGGCGGCCTGGGCATTTCGTTGGCTGGCCAGCTCGTTCCGCTGCAGCGCCCGCATCACGTCGATGATGCGCTCGTAAATATGCGTCAGCTCGATGTCGGGCAACGGGCCCTTGTTCGCCGCGCGCACGTTGGCATAGATGATCTTCTCGCGCTCCGGCTCATACACCGGCAGCGAAGTCGCGGCCTTCAGGTTCCCGATCGTCTGCGCCGCGCGCGCCCGCTCGCTGAGCAGCTCTACGAGCTGACGGTCCAGAGCATCGATTCGGATTCGCAATTCTTCGATCGTCATTGCATCCTCTGACTGCTAGCTACTAGCTGCTAGCTTCTAGCCGCTAGCTCCATTCAGCTGACGCAAGCCTACGCGGCCCATTCCGCCACTGCACGAGCTAGGAGCTAGAAGCTGAAGGCTAGAAGCTGTTTCTCTTACCGGGCCAGCGCCGCCTGCGGCAGGCGAAGGCCCGACAGCATTTCTGGAGATGGCCACTGCTGGAGCCACATCCTTCAAGCCGCCGCGACCATCAGGGAGCGGCGGCCTTCGTAGACTGTAAAAGTGGCACTCGATCTCCAGAAATGCTCATGATAAATCGAGCCACTGCGCCGGGCGCTGTCTCCGCTCCATTCTCGCGAGTCGCCCGTTCAATCAGCTCGACAATGGCGCTGCCAATCACCGCGGCATCCGCGAACTCCGCCACCTGCGCCACGTGTTCCGCATTGCTGATGCCGAACCCCACAGCCACCGGCAGTCGCGTGTATCGCCGAATGCGCTCGACAAGCGCCGCGGCGTCGCCGGCCACGCTCTGTTGCGTGCCCGTAACGCCCACGCGCGAAATGGCGTAAACAAAACCTTTGGTGTGCTTCGCGATCGCCTCAAGCCGCGCATCGGGACTGGTCGGCGCGGCCAGAAAAATCGGCGCCAGATTCACGCGGCTCATCTCGGTCAAGTATTCCCGAGCCTCTTCGACGATCATGTCTGTGGCCAGAACACCGTCCACGCCTGCTGCCGCCGCGTCATCGGCAAACTTGCTCAGGCCGTAGCGCAGAATCGGATTCAGATAGCTGAAGATCACAAGTCCCGCATTAGGACGCGCGGCGCGAATCTCGCGCGCCAGCGCAAGCACATCCCTGAGTCGCGTGCCGCGCGCCAGTGCCCGCTCACTTGCTCTTTGGATGATCGGACCGTCTGCCAGCGGATCGCTGAAGGGAACGCCCAGCTCGATCACATCCGCCCCTGCATCGATCGCCGCAACTGCAATTTCGCGCGTCGCGTTAAGGCTGGGATCGCCAGCCGTCAGATAAACAACCAGGCCCGGCTTGTGATCGAATCGGATCGGCATATCGACTGTGCCCGAACTTCACCAAAACAACTCAGTCTTATATCACGGCAAAACTTCACACGAAGCGAAAACTCTTCTTCAAAGAAGCACAAGAGAATTTGAAGAAGAAGTAAATCCGAAACACGAGAAAATCTGATGCACAGGAAAACCTGCTCCGGAAAAGCACGAAGTATCAGGGCACGACTTGAGTCGTGCCGATAAAGCCCGAAAAAACTGAGTGGGCTTTAGCCCCTGAGGGACACTGCTCCACAACCGCCAAAGGTCCACCAGCTACAACTTCAACTCGCGGGCCAGAATGCCCATATCCTTATCGCCGCGTCCAGAGAGGTTCACCACCAGTATGTCACTTTGGGGCATCGCGGGGGCAATGCGAATGGCCTCGGCCACGGCGTGCGCGCTTTCGAGCGCCGGCAGAATTCCTTCGGTCCGCGCCAGCTTCACCACGGCGTCCAGCGCGGCCGCGTCATCGCACGAAACGTACTCCGCGCGGCCTGAGTCGTGCAGCGCCGCGTGCTCCGGCCCAATCGATGCATAATCTAGTCCCGCTGAAACCGAATGTGTCAACGCAATCTGCCCGTCTTCATCCTGCAGCACGTACGAGTACGTTCCCTGCAACACACCCGGCGCTCCGCCCTTGAACCGCGCCGCATGTTCGCCCAGCGCCGGACCGCGCCCGCCTGCTTCCACGCCGATCAGCCGCACCTGGCGGTCGCCGATGAATTCGTAGAACGCGCCAATCGCGTTCGACCCGCCACCCACGCACGCGATCACCGCCGTGGGCAGCCGGCCCTCTTTCTCGAGAATCTGCTGCTTCAATTCCTTGCTGATCACGCGATGAAAATCGCGCACCATCGTCGGATACGGATGCGCGCCCAGCGCCGAGCCCAGCAAATAATAGGTCGTGCGCACATTCGTCACCCAGTCGCGCATGGCCTCGCTGATGGCGTCCTTCAGCGTCTTCGAGCCCGACGACACCCCGCGCACCTCGGCGCCCAGCAGCCGCATGCGCTTCACGTTCAGCTCCTGCCGCTCCATGTCCACGTCGCCCATGTAGACCACGCACTCCAGGCCCAGCAGCGCGCAAGCCGACGCCGTGGCCACGCCGTGCTGCCCCGCGCCGGTTTCTGCAATCACCCGCTTCTTGCCCATGCGTTTCGCCAGCAGCCCCTGGCCGAGCGCGTTGTTGATCTTGTGCGCGCCAGTGTGCAGCAGGTCTTCGCGCTTCAAATAAATCTTTGCTCCGCCCAGCGACTCCGTCAGCCGCTTGGCAAAGTAGAGCGGCGTGGGCCGTCCGGCGTAGTCCGCAAGCAGGGAACTGAGCTCCGCCTGAAAAGCCGCATCGGCTTTGGCTTCTTCATACGCGTGCTCCAGCTCGTCCAGCGCCGCCACCAGCGTCTCGGGCACATACCGCCCGCCGTAAACGCCAAAGCGCCCCGCTCGCGACTCGCTCGGATTTGCCGGAACAATGATCGACGCCATACGCGACTCCGACACCAATTCCCTTGAAGGACGGGGAACTCTCAGTGTACTAGGAAGCGCGCATCACGCGCCCCCGCGCCGTGGCGGCGCCTCGCTACAAAAGCCGGCTTCGCTGCCCCAGGCCCGCCGGTCGCAGCTCCGCATCTATTCTCTTGCCGATCCGAACAGCGAGCGGTGGCAACGCTTCAATATCCGCCTCCGTCGTCCTGAAATTCACGATGCAGGCGCGCAGCGCGAACTTGCTGCGCACAACTGCATTCGAAAGATACGCCTCGCCGCTGTTCTGCAAGCGTGTGAGCAGCTCGTTGTTGAGCTGGTCAAGATAGATTTCAACCTCTTCGCCGCCGGGCGCCAGGTCACGAGGCGCAAACCGGAACGTCGTGATGCTGAGGCCCTGCGTGAGTGCCTCCAGCTCCGGGGTTTGTGCGATGCGTCGATAGAGTTCGCCTGCCAGCCGAATATCTTCTGAGATTGTCTGCACATAACCGTCGCGGCCCGCCTGCTGCAGCGCCAGCCACACCTTCAGGGCGCGAAAGCCGCGCGAGTTCTGCGGACCAAGGTCGTAATAGTTGGTCGCCTCCGTTTCAAAGTGGTAATACGGCGGATGGTACGAGAATGCGTCACGCAGCTTCTCGCGGCTGCGCACCAGCGCACATCCGGCTTCCAGCGGCGCGTAGAGCCATTTGTGAGGATCCATCGCAATCGAGTCTGCTTCGCTGAGGCCGGAGAGCTCCAGAGGAGCGTCAGGAAGAATCGCCGCTATCGCGCCATAGGCCCCGTCCACGTGAAACCAGAGATTGAACTCCCGGCAAATCGCCGCAAGTTCACTGAGCGGGTCAACGGCCCCGGTACTCACAGTTCCAGCCGATCCGACAACGAGGAACGGTCGATCTCCACTTGCAAGATCATTCTCAATCTGATGCCTGAGAGCAGAAAGATCAATCTGCATCCGCTCGTTTACCCCAATCCAACGGATTGCGTCCGTGCCCATACCCGAAATATCGGCAGCCTTTTGAACCCACGTGTGAGTCTCTTTCGAGCAGTAGACCCTCAGCGGCGCGCCCCGCAACCCCATCGTCCGAACATCATGGTCGGCCTTTGCCTGGCGAGCAGCCAGAAACCCAACGATGTTAGCCATGTTTCCACCGCTCACAAACAAGCCGCCGCAATCTTCCGGATAGCCGAGCATCGCGGCGATCCAGCGAATCGTCTGGGCCTCGATCTCGCTGGCCATCGGCGAAAGCGGCCACGCGCCCACATTCGCATTCACAGCAGCGGCCAGCAACTCGCCAAGAGCTCCGATGGGTGTCGCAGATGAAGTAATGTATCCCCAGAACCGGGGGTGCCCATTGAACAGTGAGTGATCGAATAACAGGTCGGTGGCATGGTTCAGCAGTTGGGCCGGATCGGCTCCGCGGGTCGGCAGGTCGCGATCGGCATCGAGAGCTTTGCGAACATCGAGCGGCGATTCGCCCCGCGTGACTGGCCGAGTTGGAAGCGACTCCAGCAGGCCCGCGATACGGTCGACAAGTTCGTGACCCAACAAGCGGAACTGTCCCGGATCAATTTCCAACGGCGAAACACGCGCGTGTCCGTTGCCTTCTCCCTCCATCACGCACCTCCACGAGATTCCCTCTATCCGTCAGACCGCAGAAGCGTTCGCAGCGCGCGCATTCGCAATGAACGCCCGCACCTTCGCCGCATCCTTCCGTCCCAGCGCGGCTTCCACGCCGCTCACCACATCCATGCCCCAGGGGCGCAGCGTGGCAATGGCCTCGGCCACGTTTTCCGGTGTCAGCCCACCCGCTGCAATGAGGCGGAGCTCCCGCACATTCGAGTTTTGGAAGACGGATTTGCTGGCCAAAACCCAGTCGTAACTTGTCCCCGTCCCGCCCACGATTGTTTCCGTCCGCGAATCGACCAGAATCGCGTCGACATTGGAATCGAATGCAAGCGCCGCCTTGCCCTCAACCGTCGCCGCATCAAAGTGCACCACCCGCAGAATGCGCAGCTTCGACCCCAATCGCGCACGCAGCGCGGTCGGCAGCTCAGCCGGAGCGTCCCAGTGCAGTTGCACGCCGGTCAGGCCCGCAGCTTTCACCGTCGCAGCAATCTCGTCAACCGTCGCATCCACAAACACGCCAATCTTTTCGATCTCCGCCGGCAGCCACGGCACAATCGCGGTCGCCTGCTCAGCCGTCACTCGTCGAGGGCTCGGCGCAAACACAAATCCCACCGCATCGGCTCCAGCCTCAGCAGCAATCATCGCGTCCGCAAGCGACGTGTTGGCGCAGATTTTGATCCAGAGGCTCATCACTTACCCGTGGCGCCCTTCAGCAACTCCGTCAGCGCCGCGCCGGGATCGGGCTGGCGCATCAGGCTCTCACCGATAAGAAATGCATCGAAGCCGGCTTTGCGCAACCGTGCAATGTCGTCGCGCGTTGCAATCCCGCTCTCCGTCACCCGCACCACGCTCTCCGGGATCCGCCCGGCCAACGCCATCGAGGTCTCCGCGCTCACTTCGAAGGTCTTCAAGTCGCGGTTGTTCACGCCGATTGCGTCCGCGCCTGTTTCGCCCAGCGCGTCGAGCACGCCGTCCAGCTCTTCCGCAGTGTGCACTTCCACCAGCACGTCAAGCGCAAGCGAGCGTGCGGCTTGGGCCAGGCGTTTCAATTCGGAATCGCTGAGCGCCGCGGCGATCAGCAGAATCGCGTCCGCTCGGTGCGCGCGCGCCTCAACAATCTGGTATTCGTCGACGATGAAGTCTTTGCGCAGGCAGGGAAGCGGCGCGGCACTCGACGCCATCTCCAGGTTGCGCAGGCTGCCCTGAAAGTACGGCTCGTCCGTGAGCACAGAGAGCGCGGCCGCTCCGCCCGCGCGATACCGCCGCGCCAGCCACGCGGGGTCGAATGCAGCGCGAATCACTCCCTTCGACGGCGAAGCTTTCTTGATTTCGGCAATCACGGCCAGTCCCGTTGCGGCCCGTCGGCGTAGCGCCGCAGCCCACCCACGCGGGCGATGCTCGGCTGCGCGCCGCTCCAATTCCGCAATCGGCACGTCCGCTTTCGCCGCCGCCAATGTCGCGCGCGTCGAAGCCAGAATCGTCGAAAGAAATGTGTCAGCGCTTGTCGTCATGCTCTCAGTCGAGTATACGGGGGACAAAGATGCGTAGAAACCGAAGTCTTTTGCCGCCTGACCCTGCACGACGAGTGGGTGCCCCAGGACCGGGGCCCCCACGGATAGGTCTGCGTCCGTGGGGTGGAGATCTCGCTTTTGAGACCTGGGATACCACAGAATTGGATGGGTCAGGAGCTTAGACCTTAGCGCTGCTCGTCGTTGCGCCCGTCCCCACCAGCTCTCGCGCCGCCTGCCGCCCCAGCCGGATGCAGTCGGGAACGCCAATGCCGTCATACGCATTCCCCACCAGCCGCAGCCCCGGCAGCTCGGCCACGCGTGCGCCAATCCGCTGCATGCGCTCCTTGTGACCCACCGCATACTGCGCCATCGCGCGCCGCCAGCGCGAAACCTGCGCGTGCTCCGGCTCGACGTCGGCGCTGAACGTCTTCGCTCCCAGAATCTCACTTAACTCGCGCCGCACCGTCGTCACCAGAGCCTCGTCGCTCTCCGCCAACATTGCCTCGCGATTCATGCCTCCCAGAAATGCGCGGAAAACAGCCTTCCCTGGCGGCGTGCGCCCCAGAAACTTGCGATGCACAAACGTGCAGGCCAGCATCGCGCGCCCCTCCACCGCCGGAACCAGAAATCCGAACCCCTCCGGCAGCCGCCCGATCTTTCTTTCGTCGTAAATCAAATTCAAAGTAATCGACGATGAGTACGGAATGCCGCCAAGCTCGCTACCGAGCGCAGCATCGACCGGCCCCAGCAGCTCCCCCGCCGACCACGCAGGCGCTGCCATAATCAGCGCATCGAAAGCTTCTGTCGCCCCGCCAGCCTCCACGTTCCAGCTACCGCCCGTCCTCCGAATTGCGCTCACTCGCGTCCCTGTGCGCAAGCGCGCCGGATCAATCCGCGCGACCAACGCATCCACCAACTGGCTCATTCCTCCGCGCAGTGCCGTAAAAATGGCGGCTCCGCCGGTTCGAGTTTTGGACGAGCTCTTCGCCGCGTCTCTCATCCGCTTGTGCGCCGCCAGCATCCCGCGCGTCAGCGAGCCGTACTTTGTCTCCATCTCCACCAGCCGCGGCAGCACCGTTTGCGCGCTCAGTTGCTCGGCGTCTCCGCCGTAAATCCCGCTCAGCAGCGGATCGGCGAGCCGGTCCACCGCCTCCTGCCCAAAATGCCGCCGCACCAGCGCCGCCACTGACTCGTCTCCGGCGCTCGCCCGTGGAGGATGCAGCAACTCCAGCCCCAAGCGCATTTTTGTGCGCAATCCAAACAATCGCGTCAGGGCCGTCGGAACCAACTTCGTCGGCACCAGAAACATCAGTCCGTCTGGCAGCGCCACCAGCCGATTGCGCACCACAATATAAGTCTTGCGTGCCGCGTCGTTCGAGGGCAGCAGCTCGCCGCCAAGCCCCAGCTCGCGGCAAAGCTCGGCTGCCGCCGGTTTTTCCGTCAGGAACGAGTCCGGCCCGCGCTCTAGCACCGCCCCGTTCACAATCTCCGACGCAAGCGATCCGCCCAGCCGCGGTCTCTCCTCGTAAAGCGCATAGTCGACAGAGCCTCCCGCAGCGCGCGCCTTCTCCAGCTCATAGGCTGCCGCCAGCCCAGCAATCCCTCCGCCGACGATCGCAATCCGCATTCTTTTCGCCCCATTCCGTTTACAGCAATTTGCGACGTGTGCCTGCGTGAGGGAAAGTCTTCGACCTCACCAGAACCTCAGCTTAAAGTCTAGAATCAACACGCGGCTCATCTGTTGCAAGTGATTCCACTCACTTCCGAAAATGCCGTAGAATCGGGGCGGAGTTCGAGTTGGCTTTTACCCCGACTCGAAAAACTGTGTCGGGTTTGCCTTCATTCATTCCTCGTTCCTGATTCCCGGGTGCATCGCTCGTTCGTCATCCGGCTCGCGTTCGCAGCAGGAGACCCTGCATGACCGCCGAAATCATCCACCGGCTGCATTTCGCTTTCACCGTCACCTTCCACTATTTGTTTCCGCAGCTCACCATGGGCCTTGGCCTGCTCATCGTGGTGCTCAAAACCGTGGCCCTGCGCACCGGCAGCGAGACATGGGACCGCGCCGCCCGTTTCTGGGGCCGCATCTTCGCCATCAACTTCGTCTTCGGCGTCGTCACCGGCATTCCCATGGAGTTTGAGTTCGGCACCAACTGGGCGCGTTTCTCGCGGCTCTCCGGCGGCGTCATCGGCCAGCCCCTGGCCATGGAAGGCGTCTTCAGCTTCTTCCTCGAGTCGGCGTTTCTCGGCCTGTTTCTCTACGGCGAAAAACGCATCTCAAAGCGGATGCACTGGTTCTCGGCTGTCATGGTGTGGCTCGGCTCCTGGATCTCCGGCTTCTTCATCATCGTCACCGACGCCTGGATGCAGCATCCCGTCGCTTACAGCCGCATGCCCGACGGCCACTTTGAAGTGCTCAGCTTCTGGCAACTGCTCATGAACCCCTGGGGCCTGCTCCAGTACATGCACAATATGACCGGCGCAGTTGTCACCGGCTCATTCGTCATGGCCGCCGTGGGCGCGTTCTATCTTCTCGAGGGCCGGCGCGAGAACTACGCGCGAATCTTCTTGAAAGTCGGCGTCATCGCCGGCGTCATCTCGTCCATCCTCATCATCTTCCCCACCGGCGACCTTGCCGGCAAATACGTCGCGCAAAACCAGCCCGCGGCCATCGCTGCCATGGAGGGCCTCTTCAAGACCGAAACCGGCGCGGGAATCGTGCTCATGGGCCAGCCCAACGAGGAAACGGGTCAGATCGACAATCCAATCGTCGTCAACAATCTCCTCAGCTTCCTCATCTACGGCACCACCAAAGCTGAAGTGAAAGGGCTCGACCAATTTCCGCAGGACCAGCGGCCGACGGCGTTGCCGCTGCTCTTCTACGCCTATCACATCATGGCTGGTCTCGGAACCTGGTTCGTGCTGCTCATGGTGGTGGCCGCACTTTTGCTTTGGCGCGGGCGTCTCTTTACATCGCGCTGGGCGCTGTGGGCGCTCTTGCTCAGCTTTCCGCTGCCCTACATCGCCAACACCGCCGGCTGGATGACCGCCGAACTGGGCCGCCAGCCCTGGCTCATCTATGGACTAATGCGAACCAGCGAGGGCTTTTCCGCCACCGTCTCCGCCAGCAACGGTCTCTTCACCCTGCTCGGCTTTATGGGCCTCTACGCTTTGCTCGGCCTGCTGTTCACAGTGCTCATTTATCGCGAAATAAGCAACGGCCCTGAAGCGAAGAAACCGGCCACCGAAGCTGTGCACGCCGACTGAAAGGTTTGAAGCAATGCCACGACCGAAGGACGAAACCTATATTGTGGATCTTTGCGATGACATTCTCGGCCTGAAAGCCCATCGCGGACATAGGTTCGACTTTCTTCTCGGCGACCCGGGCAGAGGCGGAAGACAATCCCGCTTGCCCGTTGATGCTTATTATCCAGAACTTAATCTCGTCGTGGAATTTCACGAACGGCAGCACTCGGAATCGGTAACCTTATTCGACCGGCGCCCAACCATATCCGGAACGACCCGGGGTGAGCAAAGGAAGGTATATGACCGTCGACGCGAAGAGGTCCTACCCCAGCACGGAATCACGCTCATGGTATTCAGCTATCAAGACTTTGAGCACACTAGATCCAAGCGTCTTCGCCGCGCGCATTCGGATCGCCTGATAGTCCAAGAGCGCCTGGGCTACCTAACACCGCTAACTCCCCTAACACCGCTAGCTCCGCCAATTCAGGAGTTTCCGTCATGATGGGTTTTCTCTGGTTCTGGCTCGTTGCCGTAATGATCGTCGGCTACGTCGTCCTCGACGGCTTCGATCTCGGCGTCGGCGTACTGCACCTTTTTCTGGTTCACACTGAGGCTGAGCGCAGGGCCACGCTGGCCTCCATCGGCCCCGTTTGGGACGGCAACGAAGTCTGGCTTCTCGCCGGCGGCGGCACACTCTACTTCGCCTTTCCGCTGCTTTACGCCTCGGCCTTCAGCGGTTTCTATCTGCCGCTGATGATCGTGCTCTGGCTGTTGATCCTGCGCGGCGTGAGTCTTGAGCTGCGCAATCACATCGATGTCGGCGTCTGGCGAGCGCTCCTCGATGGCGTCTTCGGCGTTTCCAGCGCGCTGCTCACCATCTTCTTCGGCGCGGCTCTTGCCAATGTGCTCCGCGGCGTTCCTCTCAACGCCGACGGCTATTTCTTCCTGCCTCTTTGGACCAACTGGCAGCCCGGTGTCCTGCCCGGCATTCTCGATTGGTATACGGTCATCGGCGGTCTCGTGGCGCTCGTCGCGCTCACGCTCCACGGCGCCTTGTGGCTCTCGCTCAAAACCTCGGGCGATCTCGAGCAGCGTGCGCGCAGCGTGGTCTCGCCCCTCTGGCTCATTCTTGTCGCACTCACAATCGTCAGTCTTTTCGCCACCATCGCCGTTCGCCCCGCCAGCCTCGACAACTACTTCCGCTACCCGTTCACGTTCATCGTTCCCGTCGGCGTCGTCGCCTCGCTCGCCGCGGTCTGGCTCTGGAACCGCAAGGGTCAGCCTTTGAAAGCCTTCTTCGCCTCGTGCCTCTACTTGTTTTTCATGCTTGCCGGCGCTTGCTGGGGACTCTATCCCGTGCTGCTGCCCGCAACCGCGGGCGCCGCGAACGACATTACGCTCACCCGCGCAATCTCCGGCCCGCACACGCTCGCCGTTGGCCTGGCGTGGTGGCTCTTCGGCATGGCTCTCGCCGTGGGCTACATCGTCTTCGTCTACAGCCGCTTCAAGGGCAAAGGAGACGTCCGCGCCGAAGGGCATTGAGGGCTGGCAAAGCCGGAATATCTACGCAAAAAGCGTAGATATTTACGCAGTGTGCGTATATAATGAATTCCGTGAACACCGCCGCCACCCTCGAATCAATCTTTCCTTCCGTCCGGGCCGGAATTCTCTCCGCCGTCCTGCTCAAACCGCGCCGTTGGTGGTTTCTAAGCGAGCTGGCGCGGCACTTGGACGCCGGACCTTCCAGCCTCCAGCGGGAACTCGAATCGCTCGTAGACTCGGGTATTCTGGAGCGCCGCGAAGATGGCCGCCGCGTCTATTTCCGGGCCAACATCGCCTCCCCGATCTTCGCGGATTTGCGTGGGCTGGTGGAAAAAACTGCTGGAGTCGTGCCGGTGCTCGCCAGAGCTCTCGACCCATTTGGGGATCGCATCGAGCTGGCATTTGTATACGGTTCAATCGCCCGCGGGCAGGAGCGCGCATCGAGCGACGTGGATCTGATGATCGTTGGATTGGTGAAGCAAATCGACCTGGTTCCCGTATTGCGCAAACTGGAAGACCGGTTCGGGCGCGAGGTGAATGCCACGCTGTATTCACCGCGGGAGTTTCGCGGCAAGCTGGCTGCGGGCGACCACTTTCTGAGCTCTGTGATGAAGGGCAGAACTATACTGCTGAAGGGTTCGCTCGATGAGTTGGACAAAGCTGCTGCAGGACGGAAAGGTTCACCGTCAAAAAACAAGCGGAAATGAACTCACTGAAATCCGCCGGCTCGTGCAACGCGATCTCGCCGACGCAGGCCTCGCCGGTCTTTCAGAGGACCGTCGCTTCGCCACCGCATACAATGCAGCTCTTCAGACTGCAAAGATGGCGATTGCTTGTGCTGGCTTTCGCGTAGCGAGCGTCCCCGGTCATCATCGAATCACTTTCGAAGTTGCGAAGCTGGCGTTGGGCAAATCTGCGGCACACCTGACGGACTACTTCGACGCTTGTCGCCGCAAACGGAACGAGATCGACTACACCGGGTCTGCCGTAGCCACCACTACCGAGGCGGACGAACTTCTGTTGCACGCCAAGGCCTTCCTGAACATGGTTGAATCTTGGATCGCCACATCGCATCCTGCGCTCAAACCGTAGGGCACTTTCTGCTTAATGAAAAAGGTCTACAGCGTCACCAGCGTCCCCGCCGTCGCATGGCGAAAGGTCTCTGCCTGGCTGTCCAGCTCCGCGTCCCAGTTCTTCGGCTGGTAGATGCAGCAAAGTTCCTGGGCCAAGGGATCGCCCGTCAGCGCGTAGGCCCGCGCCCGCGAACCGCCGCAGATCTCTTTGAACTCGCAGGCGCCGCACTTGCCTTTCAGTCGGCTGGTGTCGCGCAGCGCATTGAAGATCGGCGCGTTGCGGTAAATCTCGGCCAGCGGCGTCTCGCGCACGTTGCCGGCGTGAATGGGCAAAAAGCCGCTCGGATAAACGTTGCCCACATGCGAGATGAACATGAATCCTTTGCCGTCGTTCACGCGGCGTGTGGCCCAGCCCATGTTGCGCGTCTTGGCGTCAGCCGTCGGCGTGCCCGGCTCGTACGCGGCCTCATGCGCCCGTCCAGCACCGTGCCCCGCTCCGTGCCCCATCCGGCGCTCTTCCAGATTGTGTTGCAGCAGGTAGCGGCGATAGTGCATCGCCTCCGTCGTCTTGATCTGGAAATTCGCCCGCCTTGAGAGCTCGTAAATCTTGCCGAACACCTGCTCGAACTGCTCGCCGCTCAAAAGATCGTCCAACTGGCCGCGGCCCACGGGAACCAAAAAGAACACATTCCACATCACGATCGCCAGCTTCTCGAACAGATCGCACAGGTTGTCGAGGTCATGCACGTTGTGCCGGCTCACGGTCGTATGAACCTGGATTGGGATCCCCGCCTCATTGGCCCACTCAATCGCCTGAATCGTCCGCGCCCACGCTCCCGGCAATCCGCGAAACGCATCGTGAATCTCGGGCGTTGAGCCGTCGAGCGAGATGCCCAGCCGCACCAGCCCGGCCTCCTTCATCTTGAAGATCGCTTCGCGGGTCAGCAGCGGCGTGGCGCTGGGAGTTACCGCAACGTGCACATCCTTGCTGGCGGCATAGCGGATCAACTCGAAAAGATCCTTGCGCTTCAGCGGATCGCCGCCGGTGAAGACAAAAATAGGAATGTGCATCGCGGCGATCTGGTCGATGAGCGCCTTGCCTTCTTCATGGGTCAGCTCGTCGGGATGCGCGATAGGCTGCGCCGCCGCGCGGCAGTGCTTGCAGGCCAGGTCGCAGGATTGCGTAATCTCCCAAATCGCCAGGAACGGCGATTCATCGTAGTCGATCCCGCCTCGTGCGGGAATGTTTTGCATCGGTTGCATCGGCATTGGGGGCCTCCCGGCGCGTAGCGCCGCCAATAAAATGCTCGAATCGCAGCAGCCCGGCGCGCCAACCCATTCGGCGCTTTGGGGATGAAGCAGCTTCCGGCTGAAAAATCCCCGGCAGCGACCTTACTTGCCAGCCGCGCCGCGGCCAGGAAAACCGCCCCCCAGGGCCACGATTCCGGTCCAGAAGAACACTGTCCGGGTGGGTCAGGCTGTGATTGGGATCACTTTATGGGCCTCTTTCGGGAAGCCCGTAGAACGTCTTTTGACAAAACTGGGAATCGGGAACACAATTCTGTCACCAGCAAGGCCACTTGCCTGGCCCCGCGTCTATAGTGGCAATACGGGAGTGCCGCAGCCGGCAAACTGAGCTGGCAAATCGAGTTAAGGTGAGCTGAATCACCTTTTTATGTGCGGCATGGCACCGCAATTGCAGCTTTGCCGATGAGACTATCTGAGCGCACCATAAGGAGGTACCTATGGCCGCCGTATTGAAGCCGGGTTGGACTAAACCCTCCACCATCCTCTTCGCCACCGAGATACCGCCCAACGAGAAAGCTTTTTCGTTCGCACTCGCCCAAGCCAGGGAATTCGGTTCCGATCTCATCCTCTTTCATGCCTATGACACGCTTATCGTAGCCGCGTCGGAGTCCTCCGGCATTCGCTATTACGACTATGCCGCCGCCGCGCGCTCTGAAAAGCACCACCTCGAGCCGCTCGCGCTGCGCGTCCGCGAGGCGGGTCTCAAATGTGAAGTTGTTGTGCGTCCGGGCCTGCCCGCCGACGAAATTCTCGCCTTCACGCGCGAGCGCCAAATCGACCGCATCCTCATGGGCACGCACTCTCCGGGCCCCATCGGCAAGCTGCTGGTGGGTTCGGTCGCTGAAGCGGTATTGCGCACTGCTACTTCGCCGGTCTTCATCATCGGCCCTGAGGTTGTTGACGGCGCCTATCGCAACTTTGCCATCCGCACCATCCTCTGTGCTGTCAGCCTGCATGAGGCCAGCTCCGTCATCGCTTCATTTGCCGCCGAATTGGCCGCGCAGCACGGGGCGCGCCTGATTCTGCAGCATGTCATCCGGCCCCAGGACCGCGCCGAGTTTCTCGCCGGCCGCTCGCTCGACGAGGTGGAAGCAGGCATGATCGCGCTGGTTCCCAGGCAGTTGCAGGGTCAAATTGCCATCCAGACCATTGTGGTGCCCGGCGACCCGACCGAAGAGTTGCTCTATCAGAGCCGCGCGCAGCAGGCTGACCTTATCGTCCTCGGCGCCCAGGGCGCTTCAGCCTTTGCCGCCATCACCCGCCACGGCGTGGTGTACAAAACTCTCGCCCAAACCCACTGCCCCGTCATCACGCTTTCGCCGGTAGTGCTCGCCGAGTGCGGGTCGAAGGCAGAGAACCTCCGCCCGGCCGAAGCTTACATGGCCGGCGTCTTTTAGAGCATTTTAGGAAATAGTATAGACTGGTAATTGGCGACACTCCGCGGCGCAGAAGATATGGGGCGACCCTATGGGGATGATTTGCGTCGTAAGTTTCTATCTGCCTACGACGAAGGCGAGGA
>JBEKSA010000041.1:0-25188 GCA_049517515.1 Occallatibacter sp. | reverse complement strand
GTTTCGACCCGCGAATATCAGCTTGATCAATCGTCGCTTATACCTGCCTCGGCTGCTGCTGACCCTGCCCTCGATCGAAACAGACGACCAGCGCATCTTGACCGGTCACTACATATCAATGTCCGGAGCGATGCCGAAGATGCCGGCGACCTCGCCGTCCGGACCGGTGATGGGATACTTACGATCGTCGAGCCAATGGCTCGATCCATCCTGCGACGCGAACTGTTGTATCTGGTTCATGCGCCGGTTTTCGGCGAATGCCTGGTTCTCAAGTTGGTACGAAACATCGGCGATGGCTTCGGGGTGAAGGTCGTAATCGGTCTTCCCCGCCAGTTCGGCACGGTCCCTCGCCGTATCAGTCAGGAACGCCACCGCATGGCTCGCCGCCAGGATTACATGGTTGCAATTCTTGATGTAGATGTAATCGTTGGTGTGCTCGATCAGAGGTTTGAAGCTCGTTAACAGAAAGGGGTCACCAGGCTCACGCACATTTCGCGCATCCTCGAGGGTCAGTTCGAGAATAATGTTGTCCCGGGTGCGAGCGTGCTTCTTGTTGTAGCACCCCTTGACGCACCGAATGCGCCCGTCAGCGTGTCGCAGCCGGATGTTGAAGCAGCCGGAACGGGCCCCAGGACCGGACGAGAAAATCCTTTCCGCGATCTCAGCGTCGCCAGGGTGGACCAAATCCTTGAGAATGACCTTGCCGGTGATGAATTCGCTCTGGCTATATCCGAGCAAGGCTTCCGTTCCACCCCTGACCGACACAAGCCGGGGAGGGGCGCTTGATGCGAAGCAGAAGGTGGGGTTCACCATGGGGCCCGGTTCCTCTGCGTCCAAACATGCTCGCGTTCGGGACGCCTAACATATCGCAAAATCAACAGACAATGCAAATCGTAGGCCAAAGCCAGAATCAATATATCGCCCCGCCGACGCAGCCCGGTACAACTTTCCGGGGGCTGGTACAGGTCAGAGGTGACAGACCAATTCGGGCAACCATGCCCGGTTCATTCCGATGCCCGCCTCGGCAGTGCTGCTGCCGCCACCTTTTGTCTGGCGCGTCTTTGAATTCCACTGCAACTTCCGGGCTTCCGTCGCCCGCCTGCGCCCCGAATGAACCAAATCATGCACTCGTTATCCACTAGTTTTTAGTTACTGCATCGATTCCAGTGCGCCGATTCGCGCGTGCTCTTGGCATAATCGCAATGGGAACGATTCCTCCGTAACTGTTCCGAGAGCTGCGGTATGGTTCTCGGCGGGAATTTGAGTTCGGCATCCGCAGCCGGAAGTTCAGCTCGCATGTCGAGATCGTTTGGTTTCACCTGGGGGGAGCATCCAAGCGTGACCAGTTATAGCCGTCATGACGTTCTGCGCATCCTTGAAATCAGCGCCCGCCAATTGCAAGCCTGGGAACGAGCCGGCCTCATCCCGCAACGAGAAATCTATAGCTTCCAGGACCTGGGCCAACTGCGCACGCTGCGCTCCCTGCGCGAGGATGAAGTGCCCGCCGCGTCGATTCGCGATTCCATATTGGCGATGAAAGCGGTTGCCGGCATGAGCAACCCGCTGCTGGAGGCATGTGTGGTGCGTACGGGAACGCGTCTCGCCTTCCGGCATCGCGGCGCTATGGTCGATCCCATCCGCCGCCAATTGCTCTTCGACTTCGAGCGCATGGGCGGGTCGCAGCAGGCCGCCTGGGGTCCGTCCCCGGTGCGCCGCATCGGCGTCCCCGACGCGCGCGGCCTCCAGGAGCGCTTCCATGCCGCGGTTCAGGCCGAGGAAGCCGGCGAGAAGCAGCGCGCCATCAACCTCTACCAGGAGATTCTCTCCATCGACCCCCAATACGCGGCAGCCTGCATCAACCTGGGCACTCTGTTCTTCCACCTGCGCCAGTACGGCCGCGCCGAGGAGCTCTACCGCCGCGCCACCGAGGCCGACCCCAGCTATGTGCTGGCCTACTTCGATCTCGGCAACGTGCTCGACGAGCTCGAGCGCCTCAGCGAATCCATCGCCGCCTACCTGAAGGCCGTCACGCTCTCGCCCCGCTACGCCGACGCCCACTACAACCTGGCCCTCGCCTACGAGCGCACCGGCGAGCACCGCAGCGCCCTGCGCCACTGGCGCGCCTATATCAAGCTCGACAACCGCGGTCCCTGGGCCGACCACGCACGCGGCCAGATTCGCAAGCTCCTCAGCCGCGAAGGCCTCGCCATCGCCTCCCGCGCCGACCACTTCATTGCCCCGCGCAAGGGCACGGCGGCGCTCGCGCTGGTATAAACAGATGAATCTCCTCGAATGAAAACCATTCCTGGCTGGCTATTTCAGGGAGCCGAAGGTGCAACCCGCCCGGAGATTTTCCGGTGGTGGGAGCGCCGACGGCTCTATTACAACCTGTACGTGGGTTTGGTCGGCATCATCACATGGTTTTTGGTTCTTATTGCGGGAGCGGCCGCAGTTAAGCCTGGCGTGGACTTCGAAGAACCCATTGCAATGATCTTTGGTCCCATCGTTTACGGAGTGATTGCCAACCTCTGTTACTCGCTCGGAACTTTGGTCGATCTGGTCTTTTATCGGAAGAGGCCACGGACCCTTCTCTTTAAAGCTGGGCTATTCTTCTCCCTCGCGCTCACCGCCTTGCCCGGACTCTGGGCTGTCACGGCCTGGCTAATCACGGTGTATACGGGGAAAAAGCTCGACTAGCCTCCGCCACCGCCCGAATATGCGCCGGCCGCGTGCGGCAGCAGCCGCCCACCATCTGCGCTCCAGCCTTAAACCACTCCGCCGCGTCCAAGCCGAACTCTTCCGGATCGGTTACGCCCGTCCAGCAGCGCCGCGCCGCGTCCCAGCCCTCGCCCGAGTTCGGATAGACCACGATCGGCTTGTCTGAAGCGGAGCGTAACTCCGCAATCAGCGCGGGAATCCACTTAGGCGGAACGCAGTTCACGCCGATGGCCACCGTCTGCGGGAACGAGGCGACAAGCGCAGCGCAATCGGCCACTCTTTCGCCGTGCGACACGTGACTTTCGTCGCGGCAGGAAAAGCTGAACCAGGCGCTTAACTCGGGCCAAGGCGCCATAGCCTCGCCCACCGCGCGCGCTTCCTCAAGCGAAGGGAAGGTTTCAAAGGCGAGGAGATCGGGGGCCTGTTCGCCGCTCGCCTGCGCGAAGACCTCAATGCGTTCACGGTGAAAGCGGACCAAATCGGCGTAGGAGCAGTCGTAGTTTCCGGTGTACTCGCCACCATTGTGCAGCGCCGCGCCGTAGGGACCGAGCGAGCCGGCAACGAGAACGCGGCGCTCCGGAAACTCCGCTACCACCGACCGCGCCAGCTCCACGGAACGCAACAGAGCGGCATCGGCGCGCTCGGCTGCCAGTCCCACCTCCGCATAGCCCATCCGCGAAACCTGGTAGCTGCACGTGGCAATGCACTCGGCGCCCGCTTGAATGTATGCGCGATGCACGGCAAGCAGTTTCTCCGGCTCGTCCTCGAGTACGTGCGCAGACCACAGTGGACCGTCGATCCGTGCGCCCGTATATTCGAGCTCCGTAGCCAGCCCGCCATCAATGACGTGGAGCCCGCGCAGAACTGATTCACGTTGTGCTGTTTCGCCGGTCATAGGAAAAATTCCAAGGGCAGTCTAAGAGGGAGTTGGGGCCTTAATGGTAATTGAATAAGAACTCTGCGCTCCGTGTGAAATCCCGATAAAACAATCGGTAGCCGCCTTCGTTGTAACCAGAGATCGCAAACAGCACCGCAGATCCTCCACTATTGTCATAGTCCCCGGCGTCAACCAACCACATATCCTCGCCTAAGAATTTCATGGTCCCTAATGGATCAATGGCATACCATTGCCCGTGAAACGCATCCTGCCCTTGATCCCCATCGCAAGCTTCGCCCGTCAAATTCAGTTCAACAAGCGACCAGTTATTCTTCGACGAGTAGGCCTCGCTCACATGGATGTCGTTGTCCTGATAATTCCATGGCCTGAGGATGTTTTCCTCTGGGTTTTTGCAATTCGAGACATTTGGAAATTTGTTCCGGAATTGCTCACGTGCCGAGCCGATGAGCGGCGATGAGAGCCGTGCGGGCTTCCATTGATCCGGGTCGGAGACGTTTGGCTGCGATACTGCGACGAGCGGACGAAATGCTGGGGTGTCCGACATGGAGCCCGCGAAATCGATAGACTTCTTCCCAACGGAAGGAATCGGACCGTGGCTTGTGATGTGCTCGATCCCTGTCTCTGAATAGAAACTGAAATGAGGAGGAGTCTGAGAAGTGATTCTGCCCAGATTTCTTCCATCAAACGCAATGGTCCATGTCATGTCTTTTGGATACGACAGCGGGAGGGTATCCAGATCATGGTAAGTCTTGGTTTTGGTGGGGAAGGAGCGCCAGCCGTCGCCAGACTTTTCAAAAATGG
The DNA here is from genome assembly GCA_049517515.1 of Occallatibacter sp. Lineage (GTDB taxonomy): Bacteria > Acidobacteriota > Terriglobia > Terriglobales > Acidobacteriaceae > Telmatobacter. Next base: position 20,771 of record JBEKSA010000041.1, on the reverse strand, counting down.
CGCGCACGGCTCGAAAGTCAGAATCGCCGGAGTACTCGCCTGGGAAGTCCTCCAACACGCCCAGAATTATGTTGCCTTGGCGCAGGTCGGAGGTCGCAGCCTGCTGCGCTGCGGACCGAAGTCCTGAAATAGCAAGAAAACACAACAGACTTAAACCAACCAGAACATTTAGGCGACACATCATGGGGCCACCTGCACAAACTTCAGGTTAATTTCCAGCGACGGCGAGGGTCTGGCGCGCTGTTCTCACACCTTCTGCGTCCGCAGCACCTGGCGAACGCCTTCCACGCGCCGCAGGCCCAAGACCATGCGATTCAGGTGGCGCACATCCTCGGCTTCTACCACGAACTCGATGATGGCTTCGCCCTCTTCGTCGCGGCTCAAATCCACGGCGCGAATGTCGGTGTTCTCGTCGGAGATGACGGCAGTCAGCTCCTTCAGCATGCCGGTGCGGTCTTCGCAGTGGACGATGATCTTGACCGGGTAGCGCTGCGCCTGGCCCGCTCCTTCAGGTGCGCGCGACCACTCCACGTTAATGCGCCGGTCGCTCTCGTAGAGCAGGTTCTGCACATTGGGACAACTGCGCGCATGCACGGCCACGCCCTTGCCGCGCGTCACGTAGCCCACAATCTCTTCTCCGCGAATGGGATTGCAACATCGCGCGCGATAGACGAGCAGGTCGTTCTGGCCTTCCACCTGCAGCGAATCTGAACCGGTGAGGTGCAGCTTGCGCACCGCATCCGTCATGCCCGCCTCGCCCGATTTGCCTCCCGCGGCGGGCGTGCCGGGCTCGGCCTCGAGCGGAGCGGCCAAGCCCGGCGCCAGCTTGCCGAGTACCTGGTGCGCGGTGTTTTTGCCCTGGCCCAGCGTAGCCAGCAAATCGGCGGCCGTGGCCACGCCGAACTCCTGCGCGATGCGCCCCAGATCCTGGTCGTCGATCTGCGTCATTGGCACTTTGAACTTGCGTGCCTCGCGCTCCAGCAGTTTTCTGCCAATCTCCACTGCACGCACCCGCTGATCCTCGTTCAGCCAGTGCTTGATCTTGTTGCGCGCGCGCGGACTTTTCACGAAGGTGAGCCAGTCGCGGCTCGGCTTGTGGTCCTTCTGGGTGACGATCTCGACGATGTCGCCCGTGCGCAGCTTGGTACGCAGCGGCACCATGCGGCTGTTGATCTTTGCGCCCACACAGCTGTGGCCCACATCCGTGTGAATGGTGTAGGCAAAGTCGACCGGCGTCGCGCCCGCGGGAACCACCACAACCTTCCCTTTCGGCGTGAAGGTGTACACCTCGTCGGGATAGAGGTCCATCTTCAGGCTGGAGAGAAACTCGTTGGGATCCGTCATCTCCTTCTGCCACTCGACAAGCTGGCGAATCCAGTTCAACCGCTCCTCGTCGCGAGCCGTAACCACGCCGCCCGTCTTGTACTTCCAGTGCGCCGCGATGCCCTCCTCGGCGATGCGGTGCATCTCTTCGGTGCGAATCTGCACCTCGAACTGGTGGCCGCTGGCGCTCATGACCGTGGTGTGCAGCGACTGGTAGCGATTAGCGCGCGGAATGGCGATGAAATCCTTGATGCGCCCCGGCACCGGGCGCCACAGCGTGTGGATCAGACCGAATACCGCGTAGCACGACGCCACATCCTCGGTGATGACGCGGATCGCCAGCAGGTCGTACACCTGGTCGAAGGAAACTTTGGTGCGCTCGATTTTCTGGTGGATCGAGAAGAGCCGCTTGATACGCCACTCCACGCGCGCCTTGATGCCGTTCTCCCTGAGCTGCTCCGCCAGTGTGTCTTCCACGGTGCGAAGGAACTGCTCGCCGTCCACGCGCCGCACTTCCACTGCTGCCGAAACCTGTTCGTAGCTCACCGGGTCGGTGTAGCGGAAGGCCAGATCTTCGAGCTCGCCGCGTACCTTGCCCATACCCAGCCGGTGCGCCAGCGGAGCGTAGATGTCCAGCGTCTCGCGCGCAATCGCCTCCTGCCGCTCGGGCTTCAGATAATCCAGGGTGCGCATGTTGTGCAGCCGGTCGGCCAGCTTGATCAGCACAACACGCACGTCTGACACCATGGCCAGTAGCATTTTGCGCACGTTCTCAGCCTGTCGGTCTTCGCGATTGGCAAACTGGATCTTGTCGATTTTGGTTACGCCCTCGACAATGTGCGCCACCTGGTCGCCGAATTTGTCTCCAATCTCTTCGCTGGTGGCCTGCGTGTCTTCGACTGCATCGTGCAGCAGTGCCGCGGCCACGGCGGTCGCATCCAGCTTCATCTCCACCAGCACCTCGGCCACTTCGAGCGGGTGCACAATATATGGCTCGCCTGAGGCGCGTGTTTGCCCCTTGTGGTGGGAGACACAGAACTCCCAAGCCTTTCGAATCAATGAGATGTCTTCATTGGGCCGGTTGGCCTGCGCTTGCTTGAGCAGCGCTTCGAAGCGCTCGCCAATGGAGCGCTCGTCCGTGCGGCGGGCCTGTGCGCTTTGGGCGGGAACAAGCGCTCCCTGCGCGGGAGACGCCGATGCGCTCGGATCCTCTGCCGGAATGGTCTGTCGGGCAGTCGCCATGCTTTATTATAGGCCGCTTCAATTCGGCGCGAATGAATCGGTTTAGCGATTGACTTCGAATCCGTACGCTTCCAGCACCCATCCCGTAGAGCCGGTTCAATTTGGGCGCAGCGTGCCACGGGGAAGCACGCTGGTAACCAGCCAAGAGCTTCGAATGTACCGCTCGTCACATCCTGGCAGGCAAGAAAGTAGGAAATTGACTCTGCCCCGGAGGTTAAGAACCGAGGAAAACATGGCGAGAAACCTCTTTTTCGCCGTTTTGGCCTTGGCGGTCGCTGCGGGCATCGGATACGCGAATCAATCGACCTCAAGGAAGGTCGTCATTCCGGTCAGCAAGACTTCCGCCACCAACGGCAAGCAGATGTACGTGAACTATTGCGCCCCATGCCATGGAGTGGACGGCAGGGGACAAGGCCCTGTGGCCGCAGCTTTGAAAAAGCAACCCGCGGACCTCGCTCTCCTGAGCAAGAACAACGGAGGGAAGTTTCCCTCAACGCACGTCATGACGGTGCTGCAGTTTGGCGCGGCCGATTCATCGCATGGCACGGCCGAAATGCCGGTCTGGGGACCGGTTCTGAGCGGTATGGACACCACCAATGCCGAACCGAACGTGAAGGCTCTAAGGATCAGCAATCTAAGCCGCTACCTGCAATCGTTGCAGGCAAAGTAGCAGTCCCTCCGCTTCGCTCCCATTCCCAGGCCTGATACTGAGAAGGGGATGGCGAAGCGAGACAATTCGAAGGCTGGTGCAAAGCCAAAGGTGCGCGGCGCAAAAGGGTCCGTCAGGGCCGCAACGCGTGGCGAGCGCGCCTCTGTATCCGCCGTGCGCCCGCCGCAAGGCAATGGGGCGCCTTCCCGGCCCCGCCCCGCTTCGCAGAAAGCCGCGGTCATGCAACGCCAACCCGTGCCGCAGCGGGATGCCGGAGGCCAACCTCCCTCCTCGCCCTTTGGCGCCACCGTCAGCCGACGCGCCGCGGATCGTCTTCGCGCCGGCCATCTGTGGGTTTATGCGTCCGACGTTGTCGCAGTCGCTCTTCCAAAACCAGAAGAAACGCTCCTGCCTGTCGCCGACAATCGCGGATTGCTCTTGGGCACGGCGCTCTACAGCCCATCGTCGCAAATCGCATTGCGCCTCATATCGCGCGACGCCCTCGACGAACCGGCGTGGCTCGAGCTGCTCGCGTCGCGTCTGCGCGCGGCCATCGCCCGCCGCAAGCCGCTGCTCGACAGCGCCAACGACGCCTGCCGCCTGTGCTTCAGCGAGGCCGACGAGTTACCCGGCCTCATCGCCGACAAGTACGGCGATCTCATCGTGCTTCAACTCTTGACCAAAGGGCTGCTCACCGCAGGAGTGCGCGACACCTGCGTTCGTGTCCTGCGCGAGGAGTTTGCGCCCGCAGCCATTCTCGAGCGCCCCGATCCGCGTATTCGCGAGTTGGAAAGTCTGTCCGCGCCCAGCCTTGATCCGCTCTGGCTTGCCGATCCGAAAAGGCCTGTGGCCGCCACAGAGTTTCACCTCAACGGCCTCGCCTTTCATTACGACGCCGACGCCGGCCAAAAGACCGGCGCGTTTCTCGACCAGCGCACCAACTACGCCGCGGCGCGCGACTGGGCGCAGCGGCTGGGGAGCACGGGCCGCGCGCTCGACGTCTGCTGCTACCAGGGCGGATTTGCCCTGCATCTCGCCGAGGTCTGCCGCCAGGTGACGGGCATCGACGTCTCGCGCGCCTCGCTCGAAGTGGCGGAGCGTAACCTCCAGGCCAATCGCTCGCGAATCTCCGCAGAAGTCGACTGGATCGAGGCCGACGCGTTCGAGATTCTCCGGGACTGGTCGCAGGCCGGCGAAAGCTTTGATGCCATCGTCCTTGATCCGCCCGCCTTCGCGAAGACTAAACGCGCGGTTGAAGGCGCACTGCGCGGCTATAAGGAGCTGAATCTGCGCGCGCTCAAGATGCTGCGTCCGGGCGGCCTGCTCGTCACATGCTCCTGCTCGCATCATGTCGCCTGGGCCGATCTCGAGGGCGCGGTTGCCGCCGCCGCGGCCGATGCATCGCGACGCGTGCGCCTGCTCGAGCGACGCGGCGCAGCTCCCGATCATCCGGTCGTGCTCAACCTGCCCGAGACGGAGTACCTCAAGTGCCTGGTGCTTGAAGCGGAATGATCGTCCGCTGCTGACGGGAGGATCCGTCGAGGGCTACTGGTCTAAGAGGCGTGCCCAGCCAGGCGCCTATTCGGAATCAACCGCGCCAGCCACTTGAACCAGAACCACCGTTCCCTGGCCGGCGCAACCGGCTTTTCTCTGGTCGCAGCAGCCTTTAACTCAGCCAGCGCCTCTTTCACCTGAGCGCGCAGTGCCTCAGCCTCAAACGTGCATGAGCGCATATACGCCGAGACCGTCACTCCCGCTTCCGCAGCGCGCCGATGCAGCCGCGTGCACTCCAATTTGCTCAAGCGAATCGTTACGCTCACGGATCGCAGATCTCGGTCGCTCGCGGCTTGCGGCGCTTCGCTCGCCCGCGCGCTCAGACCTTCGTCAATTTGCGTTGCCGGCCGAGTTGCCGCTTGTTGCGCATCGGCAGCCTCTGTCGGCCGCGGCTGCGCGATCGGCCAATCGCTGGGATCCGCCGGCCTGTACCGGGCGTGAGCGTTCAAGGCGCGCTCATAGCTCAGTGTTACCACGTCCTCGCCCAGATCGCTCTCGTTCCATCCCGCTGCCAGATTCGCCTCTTCGCGTGAGGGCGATGCAAGCGTGGCCAGCAGCCCTGCAAAGCTCTGAGAAGCAGGGGACGGCTGACTCTGTGCGGGTTGCTGCATGCAACGGAGCATACGCTCTCGTTCGCGGGCAGCTCTGAGAAACCTCCAATTGAAGACTGATTCTGTTCCCGAATCGGGAGAGGTCGGTCGCCATTTCCATTTCGGCATGTTACGGATAGTTCGCCTCAATCACGCACTGCATCGGACCGGTTGCCGATTCCGCCGGCTCGGGCAGAACGCGTCCGGGCAGGCGCAGCATCTCGCTGATGGTGTCCGCCGCCACGGGACGGGAGAAGAGAAATCCCTGTCCGAAACGGCAGCCCAACTGCAGCAGCAGCGCGTACTGTTCCTGCGTCTCGATTCCCTCCGCCACCACATCCATCCCCAGCACGCGCGCCAATTCCACAATCGTGCGCACAATCTGCAGCGGCTGATCGCTTTGTTCCGTCATGCGCGAAACAAACGAGCGATCGATCTTGAGCACGTCGAAGGGCAACGAGTGCAGGTGATGAAGCGAGCTATACCCGGTTCCGAAATCGTCCATCAGCAGCGAGACCCCAAGCCGCCGCAAGCTGCTCAGAACCTCCAGGGCCGTGTCATGGTCCTGGACGAGGCTGGACTCGGTCATCTCCAGTCCAAGCAGCCGGCTCGAAACACCGGACTGGCGCAGCAGCGCCTCCACATGGTCGGCCAGCCCCTCGCGCGCGAATTGGCGCGCGGAAAGGTTCACGCAGACGCGCGGCGCACCCTCTTCAGGATCCTCACGGCACCACCTCTGAATCTGGCCGCAGGCTTCCGAGAGGCCCCAGTCGCCAATGGGCAGGATCAGACCGCTTTCCTCGGCCAGCGGAATGAAATCCATCGGCGGAATCAATCCCCGCTCCGGATGCTTCCAGCGGATCAGTGCCTCCAGCCCGACGATCCTGCGCGTTGAGAGCTCGACCTCCGGCTGGTAGAAGAGTACAAACTCCCGCTCGTCCAGCGCATGCCGCAGGTCCGACTTGCGCGGCCAGGTCCCAGCCACCGGCTTGGGATCGCGCGCATTCCGCCGGCGGTATTTGCGGAAAGTCATTCGCATCCTGCGCAGCTCCAACTGCGTGGCAACGATGTCGGCCAGGCTCTCAAGCATGTGCAGCTCCACCACTGCCATTCCCCGTCGAGGCTGGCACCCAAAGACCGTCAGCGCACCCAGAATCTTGCCGTCACCCGAGCGAACGGGCGCGCTAGCGAACGAAGCGACTTCAAGCCGCCGAATCGTCAGCCTGCCGCCGGCAAAATCTGGATGCTTGGTCACGTCGGGCACCACGACCGGACCGTCGTCGGCCAGCACCATTTCAAACACGCTCCGCTCGCGCGGAAGCTCGCGCACCGGCTCGCCCCAGTAGGACTTGATCCACACGCGGCTCTCGTCGGCAAAGCCCAGCAGCACCGTGTCGGCCTTGAAGTACTCGGCGGTCAGGCGGGTGATGGCGTCAAAGCTTGGCTCCGGCTCCGAGTCCAGAATTCCCGTTGAAGCCAGCGCGGACAGCCGGGCGTCCTCTTTCTGCCAATCGATCTTGCCGGTCTGTAATTCTGCTTGCGGCATTCCTGCTCCGGGCTCCCGTTGTGCCGCCGCCAGGACCTTTGCCGGCCCGCGGCACTCCGCAGATGATGTTTACAACGCTGCAGATGCGCTGGCCGCAGTCCGCCTCGCTTTGCCCGCAGTCAATCTCAGTGGGCCGGGCCGCTGCGCGCGCGCCTCTGGCATGCATTCTGGTTCTGTACCTTACTTATCGGAAAGGCGCCCCGTGACATGAGGTTACGGGCGGCCAATTCCCGCCTGTGACCCCTTGTTGTTTCCGCCCTTGAATGGTTACTTCGGTGAGGAAGGCTGTCCCGTTTCTGTCCACAGGAAGGTCAGCTGGTCGGTCGCGTCCTGGATCTTCTGTTCCACGCCCACGCCCGCGGAATGGCCGCCGGACACGCTGTAGTGCAGCAGCACCGGCCGCCCGCTGGATGAATCCGCCTGCAGCAGCGCCGTCATTTTCCTCGCGTGCAGCGGATCCACCCGCGTGTCGCTCGCCCCGGTAAAGAACAGCACCGCCGGGTAGGCCGTGCCCTTCTTCACGTTCTGGTAGGGCGAATACTTGAGCAGATACGAAAACTGGTCCTCTTTGTCCGCCGAACCGTACTCGGTCATCCAGTGCGCGCCCTGTTCGAACTTCTGGTAGCGCAGCATGTCCAGCAGCGGATAGGCGCAATCCACGGCTGAAAACAGCTCCGGCCTTTGCGTGATCGCCGCGCCCATCAGCAGCCCGCCATTCGATCCGCCATAAATGGCGAAATGCTCCGGGGAAGTGTACTTGTTGGCGATCAGGTACTCGGCCGCGGCATAGAAATCGTCGAAGACATTCTGTTTACCAGAGAACATTCCCTGCTCATGCCAACGCTCGCCGTACTCTCCGCCGCCGCGCAAGTTGGGCAGAGCGAACCATCCGCCCTCCTGCAACCACCACGCGGCCCTGGGACTCCATTGCGGCATTTGGCTCAGGTTGAATCCGCCGTATGCGGTCATCAGCAACCGTTCCGTGCCGTCCTGCTTCAATCCCTTCTTCCCGGCGATAAACATCGGAACCTTGGTGCCGTCCTTCGACGTAAAGAACACCTGCTTCAGGTCATACTGGCTGGAATCGAACGGGACTTTGGGTTGCGCAAAGACTTCCCGCTTGCCCGTCAGCGTATCAAGCCGATAAATCGCGGGCGGCGCGATGAACGACTCAAAGCGATAGAATCCATAGTGGTCGGTGCTCCTTCCCGCAAGCGTAGTCACCAACCCGATGCCGTCGTATGCGATGCTGCCGGCGGGTTTTCCGTCCAGCGTGTAGACGTTGGTCTCCGTCTTCACATCGTGAAGGTGGTTGACGTAGATCTTGTCGCCCACGATGTTGAAGCCGTCGATCGCATCCGGCCCCTCCGGAACAACCGTTGTCCATGCATCGGGCATCACGCCTGGGTCGGCCTTCAGAATTCTCCAGTTGGGCGATTTGTAGTCCGTGCTCACGTACCACGCGCCCTTCACGTAATCGGCGGAGAAGCGCGAGTCCACGCCCCAGATCAGAATTTCAAAGTAAGAGCCGGGCTTGGTCAGGTCGCGGTAAACAATGTCCACGCGCCTGGCCGGCACGCCACGGTCGATCTCCACCATCAGATAGCGGTAATCGTCCGACAGACCGGCCTCCATCAGATCGCTCGGCCCCAACGCCTCGCCGCGAAACTCCTTCCCGAAGACCAGCGTGTCGTGTGAGACCCTTGCTCCCAATTCGTGCTCGTAGACCAGTGTTCCCTTCTGGTCCATGCGCGAGTAATAGAGCCCTTTTCCGTTCGGCGTAAAGGCAACGTTCAGGTAGATTCCGCTGGGCAGCTCGTCTTCGAGCGTCTTACCCGTCTTCACGTCGAAGATCCGCACCGTGCTTTCATCCGCGCCGCCCTGGCGCACGTCGTACGCCACCAGCGCTCCATCGCGCGACACGTCTTCCAGGTCAACGGAAGTGTTGGGATCGCGGCTGAGCTGCGCCGGATCGATGAGCCGCTTGTCTTTCTCTGTCCAGCCGTGGCGCACATAGATGGATGCCTGGTCCTCGCCGGCTAGCATCTTCTCGAAAAACAAATCACTCCCGCGCTCGATGGGCACCTTAAAAGTGCTCACGTGCTCCAGCGCGTCCATATCGTTCGTGATCTGCGGTCGGATGCGCGCCTGCTCCATGTAGCGCTGGGTGTAGGCATTTTCGGCATCGATGAAAGCCTTGGTCTCGGGGCTGTTGGCATCTTCGAGCCAGCGGTAGTTGTCCAGGATCTTTGTCCCGAAATAATCGTCCGTGACCGGAACGGCCTCGACATCTGGCGGAGGTGGAAGGGTGAATCCGCCGCGTGAGTGAATCGTCTGGCTCGAAGCGACCACTCCGGAAAGCGCCCCTAGCAGGGCGCAGGCGAAAGCCCGGCGCACGCAGTAGCACATTGGAACAGGATACTCGCGCCGTCTGAACATCCACATCCCCTCTGCCGCAGCCCCGGTAGAATCGACAGCAGTGACCACACTGCCCTCAGACCGTGACCCTGAGCAGCTGGAACTCGCCGCCGAGGTAGAAACTCAGCCGGCGCCGCGCCCGTGGTGGGCGCGCGTGCGCGGCCTCCTGCACCCTTCTCACAGGCACAGCATCTTCTCCGCCACCGTCGTGCTTATGGTGTCCACTGTCCTGTCGCGCATCATCGGCCTTGTCCGGGTCAAATACATCGTCTGGCTCTTCGGGCGCGGCATGGAGGCCGATGCTCTCAATGCCGCCTTCGTCCTGCCCGACATGATCTCCTACTTCCTCGTCGGCGGAGCGGCCTCCATCACCTTCGTCACCATCCTCACTCGGTATCGCGAACAAGGCCGCGATGCCGAAGGTGAGCGCTCGCTTTCCGTCATCCTCACCACGATGTATCTCGTGCTGGGCGCGGCCATTGTTCTCGCCGAAATCTTCGCCCCCTTGTATGTGCGCTGGTGGTTCAATGGCTTCGACCCGCACAAGGCCGCGATCTGCGTGCTGCTCACGCGCATTCTGCTTCCCGCGCAGTTGTGCTTTTTTGCCGGCGGCGTCTTCGGCGCAGTGCTCCTGGTGCGCAAGCAGTTCAACGTGCAGGCCGTGGCGCCTCTCATCTACGGTCTCGGCACCATCGTCGGCGGCCTGCTGCTCGTCAGGAAAATCGGCGTGCCATCGCTGGCCATCGGCACTGTGGGCGGAGCGGTGCTGGGCCCGTTCCTCCTGAATTGGTTTTTCGCGCACCGCGCCGGCACGCGGTATCACTTCATTCTCGACTGGCACGATGAGGGCCTGCGCGAATGGGTCCGCCTTTCGTTGCCGCTCATGGCCGGCGTCTCCCTGGTCACCGCCGACAACTGGATCATCGCTCACTTCGCTTCAAGCATCGGCGGCGCTGTCTCGCTGATGAGCTACGCCAAGCAGGTCTTCACCGCTCCCATGTCCGTTCTCGCCCAGGCCGCCGGCGCCGCCTCCATGCCCTTCTTCGCCAGCCTGTGGACGCGCGATCGCCGCTACGAATTCGCCACCGGCGTTGCCGACTCTGTCTCCCGCGTGGCCGCCCTCGGCCTTCTCGGCGCCTCCATCATGGTGGCGCTGGGTTGGCCGGCCATCGATCTGGTCTTCACCGGCGGGCGTTTCTCCGCGGACGATGCGCGTCTGTGCTCCGCCTACTTCGCCGTCTTCTCGGTCTCCTTGTTCCTCTGGTCGGCGCAGGCCATCTACTCGCGCGCTTTCTTCGCAGCCGGAAACACCTTCGTGCCCATGATCGCCAGCACCATCGTCACGGTCGTCTCCTTGCCAATCTATGACTTGCTCTTCCACTGGCGCGGGGCCATGGGCCTGGCTCTCGCCTCCGACATCGGCATCGCGCTGCAGACCCTCACCATTGCCGTGCTCCTGCACAAGCGCCGCATGGTCTCTCTTGCCAGCCTCGACTACGCCGAGATGGGCCGTTGTCTGCTGGGCGCCTGCGCGGGTGGCGCGGGAGCCGGGTTCGCTGCCTGGGCTCTGTTCGCCCTGTTCCACCATCTGCCGCGCCTGGCCCAGTTACATCACTCCCGCTCCATCGCTGACACGGCTATCCTCTTCGGGGGCGCCGTGGCCTGGACCGTCATTACCATGTGGGTTCTCGATCGATCCGGCTCGGCGCTGCCCAGGGTCACCATGCGTCGCCTGCGGCTCGGCTGAAATCTCGCCGTATCCGGCCCTGCGCGGACTGAGCAAGACGGACCCGCGCTTCTGCACGCCTCAAAAAAGCACAAGCGCTCCCTGTGACGCGAAGCGCTTGTGCTTGATGCGTGAATTCACCGCCGCGCAGGCAAGCGCTGGGCTACGCCTGGTTGTGCGCTTCGTGTATCGACGGGGCCGGGCCGGGAACTGCAACCGGTCCCGAAGTCCCGGTGGCCTGAATCGGCTTTGCGTCGGGCTTGCGGATGTCGATGCCGCCTTTGAAGAACGCGCCGTCTTCAATGCTGATCCGCGCCGCCGCTACGTCGCCGTGCAGCGATCCTTCCGCGCGGATGTCCACGCGGTCGGTGGCGGAGACGTTGCCGCGCACTTTGCCCAGCACGACAACTTCGCGAGCGGTGATGTTGGCCGCCACCTGGCCGTTGCGCCCGATGGTCACGCGGTTGCCGGGGAGGGTGATCGCGCCCTCCACCTTGCCGTCGATGTATAAAGACTCGGAACCGCTGATTTCGCCTTTGATGAACAGACCTTTGCCGAGCGTGGCTTGATCCGCGGCGCCGGCCTGCAGACGGGCGGGAGTTTCAGGTGTAATCGCCGGAGGCGCAGTGCGCGGCGGCTCCGGCGTTGGAGTTGGGGACGTCGATCCAGTCTGGCTTGGTTTCCACATTGCGCTCAAGGGTTTCTTCCTTTTCTGTCCGCTGAGGACTGGGGATGCCAAGGCAAGGCCAAAGGCTCGCACCCAAAAAATGTAAATCCGCTCGCCGTTGCAGCACTCGCCGCGGCCATCTCCTGTGCGGCCGGGAATCGGACGAATCAATCTTCCGGCTCCGCCAGGACCACGCGTACCCCCCCATTCTACGGCAAGTCTGTGTTTTCTGTGCAGTCTCTGCCCGCCGGACGGTCCAAGGCTATCGACTTGGCTTAATCTTGGCGTATGACCGATCGCGAGTTGCTCGCCCGGATCGCCGCCTCAGCCGGCCAAAAGGCCGGATACAAGCAGTTGGTCCGCGAACTCTCGCTCGGCGGCGGGCGCGAACGCCGTCTCCTTCTCGAGCACCTCGCCCGGCTCACGGTGGCTGGCAAGCTCATTCAGCTCGACCGCGAGCACTGGCGCCTTCCTCGCGTTGCTTCCCGGCCCGCAGTCACCGAAAATCTCGTCGCCGGCCGCCTCGATCTTCACCGCGATGGCTACGGCTTTGTCCGCCCCAACCGGAAACCCTCCGCAGCAGGCTCAAAGACGGTTCCTGCGGTGCAGGACATCTTCATTCCGCCCAATGAGATCAACGCCGCCATGCAGGGCGATCAGGTTTTGGTCGAGGCCGAGCCTCCCAAGGCCGATGGACGCCAGCAGGGCCGCATCGTGCGGATTCTCGAGCGGTCGAACCCCACCGTCGTCGGAACGTTTCGTATCGCGCGTCCCGATCGCGGGCGCAGCAATGTCGTCATTCCCTTCGATGACCGTATGACGCAGCCCATCGTGATTCCTCCCGGCGCGGAGATCCCGCCCCCCGCCGGACCCTCAACGCCGCATCGAGTGCTCGGTCGCGAGGCACACTCTTCTCCAAAACCTGAAAGCCCGGAGAGCCTTGAAGGAATCGTTGTCGACGTCGAGATCACCAGTTGGCCCACGCCCACGCGGCCACCCATCGGCCGCATCATTGAGATTCTCGGCTCGCCCGACGACTTCGGCGTCGACGTGGAAATGATGATCCGCAAGCACCAGCTCCCGCGCATCTTTCCCGACGCCGTTCTGGCCGAAGCCCGCCGCGTCGCGCACTTCGACCAAAACGCCGCCGCCCTCAGGGCCGATTTCCGCTCGCTCCCCGTCGTTACCATCGACGGCGAAACGGCGCGTGACTTCGACGACGCCGTCCTTGTCCGCGAGCGCGCCGATGGCGGTTATGAGCTCCAGGTCCACATCGCCGACGTGTCCGAATACGTCCGTCCCGGCTCGGCTCTCGATCTCGAAGCCCGCATCCGCGGCACCAGCGTCTACTTTCCCGATCGCGCCATCCCCATGCTGCCGCAGGAGCTCTCGACGGACATCTGCAGCCTGCGCCCCAACGAAGACCGCCTCGTGCTCAGTTGCATCATGCAACTCGACCCTGCGGGCAACATCGAGGCCTTCGAGATCGTCGAAGGCGTCATCCGCTCCGCCGCGCGTATGACATACACTGCGGTCTCCGCGATTCTGGAAGGCGATCCGGAGACGCGCGCCGCTTATGCATCACTCGTTCCCGAATTCGAGAGAATGAAGCGCCTCGCCGTGCTCATGAATCAGCGCCGCGAGGAGCGAGGCTCGATCGACTTCGACTTGCCCGAGCCGGTCATCGAGTTCGACGAACACGGCCAGATGCGCGGCGTCACCCGCGCTGAACGCACCTGGGCAAACCGGCTCATCGAGGAGTTCATGCTTGCCGCCAACGAATGCGTTGCCGTCTGGCTTGAAGACCTCGGCGTCCCTTCGCTCTATCGCATTCACGAGAAGCCCGATCCGCGCCGCGTCATCCAGTTTGAAGAGCTCGCCGCCGGCTTTGGTTATTCGCTTGGTCTTGGACCGCTCCCCGTGAAGCGCGTGGTCACCCGCGCCGAGCGCCGCGAATCCCACGGCCAGGGCCGCAATCCCCGCCAGCACGAGGTGCCCGAGGATATAGCCGTCACTCCCCGCATGTATCAGAAGCTCGCCGCGCGGATCGAGGGCAAGCCGGAGGAGCGCATCCTCAGCTACCTGATGCTGCGCTCGCTCAGCCAGGCGGGCTACTCCGAGGTCAACGAAGGCCACTTCGCCCTGGCCGCGCCCACCTACACTCACTTCACCTCGCCCATCCGCCGCTATCCCGACCTCATTGTGCACCGCATCGCGAAAACGGTTCTCCGCGCCGGAGTCCCCGGCCATCGCACCATCACCGCCTCACGCCTCAGCTCGCCCTGGTCGCACCCCAATGAGGCACGACCGAAAATCGCGGTGTCCCGTCCACACGAAACCACGATGAGACGAAACCTACCCATCGATCCCCCCATCCCCGAAGCTGAACTGGCCGAGATCGCCGAGGAAACGAGCTACACCGAGCGCCGCGCCGCTGAAGCCGAGCGCGAATTGGTGGAGTGGAAAAAGGTTCGCTTCATGCAGGACCGCGTGGGCGACGAATTCGCCGCCCTCATCCTGAACCCCGCCAAGTACGGTCTCTTTGTCGAGCTCACCGATCTCTTCGTTGAGGGTCTTGTCCCCATCGACACTCTGCGCGCAGACCGCTTTACCTGGCGCGAAAATACGCACGAAATCGTCGGCGAGCGCTCAGGCCGCCGCTTCCGCGCAGGCGACCGCGTGCAAGTGATCCTCGACCGCGTCCTCGCGCAGGAACGCAAGCTTCAGTTTGCACTTGTCGAAGAGGAATTGCCGCTCACCGGCAAGAGGGCTGCCGCGCCACCTTCAAAGGCGAAGAAAAGGAAGCACAAAAACACATCGCCGCCCGCGAAAGCGGGAAAGCGAAGAAATAAAAAGAGCAGGCGGCGCTGAGTTCAGCAACGCGCCTGCCTGCTTCCTTCTTTGAACTTGGTCTGCCTATGCCCCAGCTTGTTTCTCGGCAAAGGGACCGATCACAGGGAGCACCAGCTTCTTTCCTTGAGAGGCCTTGATGATGAGGAAAATGACCAGCACCAGGACCCCGAGGCCAAAGAACGGAAGGATGATCCAGCCCACGATCGGGATCATTCCAAGAATGATTTCGACCACGATGCAGGCAATGAACAAAAAGATGCACTGCCAGGCATGGAAGCGGACAAACTGCTTCTTGTTGTACGGCTCCAAAAGCAGAAAGATGATCGCCGGAATGATCGTGACGTAGGCAAGCGCCCCGGCGGCATTGTCTGACAGTCCTGAACTGACTACTGGTGGATTCGGATCGGCCATTGCAACTCCTTTCGAGAAAAACCATATTGGGGGAGTGGCGCTTCATGTTCGCTTACGGCCGATGTGCGGAAATCCTGTTTCGCCGCGGACCGCAAACTTCAGGTGGAGATAGAACAACCTGCCGCCCACCCGCTTGTCAAGAGAATTTCTGCGCGACAACGCGGAGCCGAGTCCGCGAGCGGGCAAGACTGGGCCAGGAAGGGCAGTTGGGACACGCAGGAACGGCCTCCATGCGGAGGCCGTTCCTGCACCCGGTGCTGTTGGGGGGCAGCTACCGGTTAGCTTGCTTCTCTGCCAGTCCGCCAATGATGGGCAGCATAAAGCGCTTGCCGTTGAAAGCGCTGATAAATACGATCACCAGCACGACAAAGAAGGCCAGATCCACAAATTGCCACAAGGACAAGGTGAGGAAGACGACCGTCGGAACAAGATTTTGTGCGATCTCGACCAGAATATGCACCACGGCCCAGGCAACATAAAAGAAGATCGACTGCCAGGCGTTAAAGCGGACAAAGGCGCTTTTCTTGTAGGGCTCAACGATCAGGAACAGAATTGCCGGAATGATCGTGATGTAGGAAAGACCGCCGGCGGCGTTGTCAGAGAGGCCAGACGCATTGACGCCAGACACATTCGTATCGGACATGGAAGCTCCTTTGGGACCAAGCCGCTCGTTCTGAGCTCGCTCGAAATTTGACCGCTTCCGGGGGGCAGATCAAGCGCCAATACGATTGTGGTCCAAATCGAGAGATCCGGTCTGGTCAGATTTGCTCAGGCTGAAATTCGTTGCGGGAAAGCCGAACGCCGGCCGCGGGCAAGGGAAGCCAGCCGCCACAAGCCAGGCCCGTCCCGGTCATCCAATTACAATGGCATCTGGGAGCAATTTTTATGGCGCACACCGTCTTTTGCGTTCGCTACAAGAAGGAAATGGAGGGCCTTGACGAGCCGCCCTTCGACTCGGAGTTTGGCCAGAAGATCTATAAGAACGTCTCCAAAGCGGCTTGGGACGAGTGGCTCGGCCGCCAGAAGATGCTGTTGAACGAGTACCGCCTCCAGCCATGGCTGCCGCAGGCGCAGCAATTCCTCGTCGAACAGATGGAGGACTTCTTCTTTGGCTCAGGCTCAGCCCTGCCCACCGACTACGTTCCCCCAGCGCACTAGCCCTCCGACACAAATTTACGCGGCCTGTCCATAGGTCTCGGTAGACCCTAGCGGCTGGTCGCCCCGCTGTCGTTGGTCACCATCAGGCTCGACACGTTCACAGGCTCAAAGTCCGAGAGCGTAAGGCTCGTCAAGCACGAGAGATCGGCGTCGTTCCAGCGCGCGTCGGGCGTCCCGATCAGCCCCCCGCTGTCTCCGTTGTCGGCCAGAATGATCCCGTAATTCCGGAACCCGGTAATCATGATGGCCGCTTGCGGGCTCGTGGCCGCGCACGCGGGAGTTGTCACGGACGCCTTCAGCCGGTAAATCTCGCCGGCCGCCCCACTCATCGTGCAACTCGAGGGTGGCGTGGCCTGCGAAATCTCTGATTCCGTCGGAATCGTGCCCCCTGAACCGCTGGCTACGCAGCTTCCCACGCCTGCCGTCTGCGTGGCCGGCCACACCCAGTAATTCAGCATATGGTTCAGCGTAAATCGAATGGGATGCTGAACTGTGCCGTTCGGTGCGGTCGGCGTGCCCGTTCCGATCACCTCATCTGCATTCGCCAGCAGCGGCGCAACCGGCAGGCCCGCGGCATCCGATGTCCCCTGTCCCTGCGGCGTCAGCGCATCTGTCGCCACATTGGGCCACTCCGCGTTCGACGAGTCTGTCCACGGCCCGTCAAGATAAACACCCTGCCACATCTCGTAGAGCCCTGGATTATTTCCGTTGCCCGGTTCCAGGTACACCAGCACGTGCCGGTCTCCCGACGAGTTGCTTGTGCCCTCCACCGGCGCGTAGGCCGGAATCGGACCCGAAGTAAAGTACGACTGATACACCGTGGTCGTTACCGAAACGTCGGGCTGGTTATACGGCACCTCGATCGCCGGAATTCCATTGGGGAACGGCGCATTCGAATTGTTCCCGAAGAATGGCTTGATGGTCTCAGGCAAATAGCCGCTGTACATCGGCGCCGCGGGAGACGTATCCACGGGCAGGTTCGTTGTCGCTGCATCCACGCGATGGTGAAAGATGGAAGCGGCCGTAAAAACGTTCTTGAGAAACGCATTGCTGCCGTTGATGGCGAAGCTGATCTGCGCCTTCGCCGTCGCGCTCGTGGCATCCGTCACCACAATCTCGGGAATGTACGTTCCCTGGCCGCCGATCAACGGGCTCGTGATCTGCCCAGACGACGCGTCCAGCGACATACCCTCGGGCAGCGGAGGATAGCTGCCGCTATCGTCGACTGAAAAGCTGTAAGGCGGAGTCCCGCCCGTCGCGGCAATCGTACAGCCCGCATACGCTGTGTTTTGCGTTCCTCCCGGGCAGCTTGTGGTGGTGATACTCAACGGCCCGCCGGACGACGTCAGAGTCACTTTCGCCGAAGCTGTCACCGATCCCGCCGCGTTGGTCGCCGTCAGAACGTAAGTGGTCGTCGTCTCCGGGCTCACGTTCACTGTGCCGCTGGCCGAGGTCGACGCAAGATTCCCCGGCGCAATATTGAGCGTCGTCGCGCCGGACGTCGCCCAGCTCAGCGTGCTGATCCCGCCCAGCGTAATGCTCGTTGGGCTTGCCGTGAACGAGCTGATCGTTGGCAGGCTCGGCTGGGTCACCATCACGGTCACCGTCGAAGTCGCCGTGCCCGTGGTGTTCGTGGCAGTCAGCGTGTACGTGGTCGTCGACGCCGGGCTCAGAACCACCGATCCGCTCGCCGATGTTGACGCAAAAGTCCCCGGCGTAACAGCGACGCCGGTCGCTCCCGAAGTGGCCCAATTCAACGTGGTGCTTGTGCCCGCGATAATCGACGCCGGGCTCGCGGAAAAGTTGCCGATCGTCGGCGCGGCAACCTCTTTGATGGTTGGGAACGCCTTCGTGCAACCCGCCAGCCCCGCGAATACTGGCAGAAGAACGAGTGCGCAGACAACGATCCAGGATTCTTTGTGCTTATGGACGCCTGATTGCAATGCGTGACGCGAGTGGGGGGAGTGCATGCGCCGCCTTCCGCTCGACGATCCTGTTGCCGCTGCTCGCCGCGTGTCCTTCGCGGCAGCGGTTCTCAAGACCATTCGAGGATGCGCAGCCCTGGGGGAAATGTTTCGCTTCAAAATCTGATGGTGCTCTATGAGCCGGTCAAAGCCGGCCATAGGCCCATGTTGGGTTCTCTGCCCTGTCTCTCAACAATGCGCGAAGAATCTGCTTTTGGGTACATGACAAAAGTCACGTTGGGCCGTGGTCAACAGTCCGCGCGACGCGTCCAGGCTCTTTGATTGGGTTGGCCGGTTCGCCAGGGATAGCCGGACAGCACGTTCTCTTAATCTCAATCCAAGCAACGAATGTACGAATGTTCGCATCTGGGTCGTCTAAGATCATGTAGGCAAGCCTCAGCCAAAGCAAACATGTTAAGCCCGCTATCGATGTGGGATTCCCGACCCTGATCTCTCGGATCGGCTAAATCTCTCCCCCCTCATTCTTGGTGGACGCATCTTCCTGGAGGCCTTGGATGAAGAACTGGATGAATTGTCCAGACAATTGCGTTGAGGTGATTCGCCGTGTCTCTTCCGTGCCTGCTTTGTTCTGGTCTGCGCGCATTCCGGTTCTTCTCATGTTTTCGTTTGGTTTCATCGGGTGCGGGAACCACGGGGATTCCTTTGTATCTCGGGGAAGTGGCCTTACCGGCTCCGTTTTCGGGGGTCAGCAACCTGTAAGCGGCGCTTCGATTCAACTGTACGCGGTTGGATCAACTGGAGACGGGTCCGCGGCGACGCCGCTGATGAGCGCGACCGTGACCACCAGCGATGGCACGGGGGCAATGAATAGTAATGCGAATGCAGGGAACGCCAACAACACCCTGCTCGCTGGTTCCTTCACAATCACTGGCGACTACAGTTGCCCTACAGCGGCTTCGGAGGTCTACCTGGTCGGCGCTGGCGGGAATCCCGGCTTGGGCTCCGGCACGAATGCCAACCTTTCGCTGATGGCCGCCCTGGGGCAATGCGGCAGTCTGTCCTCGTCGACTTACATTGTTCTGAACGAGTTGACAACCATCGGCACGATTGCTGCGTTGTCGAACTTCATCAGCTCGTACGAAAACGTGGGATCAGGCTCCAGCGACCTTTCGCTGTTGCAAACGGGATTCTCAGTTGTCAACGAATATACCGATATAACCAGCGGAACTGTGCCCGGTCCCGCGTTGCCCGCCGGATACTCTGCATCCAGCGTTGCGCTTCAGACACTTGGCGACATCATCGCTGCCTGCGTCAACTCGGCTGGTGGCGTGGCAGGGGACGGTAGCCCTTGCGGCCAACTCTTCACCCTGGCAACTATTTCAGGCAGCCCGGCCCCGACCGATACGGTGGGAGCCATCGTCAACATCCTCCGTCAGCCGACGGCCAATGTTGCCCAGATATTTTCGCTGCTTCCAACAAACAGTCCATTTCAGCCCACACTTTCGGCTGCACCCGCGAATTGGGAGCTGCCCATTACTTCCAACACAGCCACTCAACTGGTCTTCACCGTGCAGCCATCAGCCACTGTTGCGGGATCTCCCATCTCACCCGCGGTTGCCGTAGCCATTGAAGATGCAGGCGGCAACCCGCAAACCTCAGCGACCAATACGGTGACGCTCGCGATCGGGGCGAACCCAAACAGCGGAATGCTGTCTGGCACAATGTCCGTCAACGCGATCAATGGGGTCGCGACATTCTCCGGCATCAGCATCAATAATGCGGGCGCCGGATACGCATTAACTGCCTCGAGCCCCGGACTTACAGGCGCCATAAGCGGAACCTTCAACGTGACGGCTCCCATTGGTTTCGTGCCCGCGTCGCATACCATTTGCAGCCAGACCTCAGGTTCTTCGGGTTCGGCGTGTACGCTTGCAGCATCCACGACTGCGGGAAATACCGTCATTGCGGGGCTTACGTGGTCCAACGCTTCGGCTTCGATCAACAAAGTCGTCGGCAGTGCCGCCAGCTCCTACTTCTTCCCCTATGCCCAGGTTTGCGGTGCTGGGTCTTGCTCAGCCATTCTGATCTGCCGGGATTGCGCAGCGCTGACGAGCGTTACTCCCAATTTCACTCAGAGCACGCTGTACAACCTGAGTGCGGAAGAATACTCGGGGATCGCGGCGATCGGGATCACTGGAACCGCAACTGGAACCAGCACGGCTCCCGGCTTAACCATCGCCACTGGAGACCCGAACGATTGGCTGGTGGCAGTAACTTCCAGCCTCGGCAATTCCGGCATACCCGCTGCGGGAACTGGCAATTTAGAAAATGCGTCTCGTACAGGGTCATCGAGCAGCGGCGTCGCCGGCGCGGCCTGTGACAACACCGCCGCGGCCGCGGGAAGCCTCTCCTGCTCCGTCGCCATAACTTCAGGTGCATGGTCTGCAGTCGGCGTGGAGCTGCGTACGACCTACCCGACCACCTACATCTGGCCCGACTGCGATGCCACGCATCCGTGTGTCATTCACGAGAAGGACACGGTTGCGCTCGGCACAGGCTCGGACGTATTAACCGGCCCATTCAAGGTCACCGTGCCGCCCACCCTGCCTGGCAACCTGATGAAACTCACCATCACCCATCCCAGCGCAGCGACAATCTCGTCGATTACCGATGACCACGCAAATACATGGACGACGGGCGCGACGACGA
>JBEKSA010000040.1:0-27951 GCA_049517515.1 Occallatibacter sp. | reverse complement strand
TCCTCGCCTTCGTCGTAGGCAGATAGAAACTTACGACGCAAATCATCCCCATAGGGTCGCCCCATATCTTCTGCGCCGCGGAGTGTCGCCAATTACCAGTCTATACTATTTCCTAAAATGCTCTAAGACTGCGTCCCTACCCCAGAAAAATCCCCGCAATCGACGCCGAGATCAGGTTCGCCATTGTCCCCGCCAGCATCGCCCGCACTCCCAGCCGCGCCAGGTCGTTGCGCCGCTCCGGAACCAGCGCGCCGATGCCCCCGATCTGCATCCCGATCGATCCCAGGTTGGCGAACCCGCACAGCGCGAAGGTCGCGATCGTAAACGAGCGCGGCAAAAGCGTCGCCTTCTCCGCGCCCAGCCCGATGTAGGCAACCACCTCGTTCAGCGCCATGCGCGTGCCCAGCAGGTTGCCGATCGCCGGGCAATCGCGCCATGGCACGCCGATCAGCCACGCCACCGGCGCGCCGACAAACCCCAGAATCTGTCCCAGGCTCGCCGGAACCCAGTGCGTGTACGGCATTCCATGAAACCAACCCAGCAACATGTCGAGCAGCGCCACCAGCGCCAGAAAGCTGATCAGCATGATGGCCACATTCAACGCCAGCTTGCCGCCGTCGATTGTCCCGCGCGCGATGGCGCCGACAAAGTTTTCCTCCGCGTGCAGCTCGTCCTTGGGTAGGACGACCTTGCCCTCCGTCGCCGGAACTTCGGTCTCAGGCACCAGCATCTTGGCCATCAGAATCGTTCCCGGCGAGGTCATGATCACCGCAGAGAGCAGGTGCCGCGCCTCTACGCCCTGCGCGATGTACATGGCCATGATGCCGCCTGAAACGTGCGCCATCCCGCTGGTCATAATCGTCATCAGCTCGCTGCGCGTCGCCTTCGATAGAAACGGCCGGATGGTCAGCGGCGCCTCTGTCTGACCCATGAAGATGCTTGCCGCCACGTTCATGCTCTCCGCGCCGGAGATGCGCATCGTCTTCAGCATGATCCACGCCATGCCGCGAATGATGATCTGCATTAGCCCAATGTGATAGAGCACCGCGAAGAAAGCCGAGATGAAAATGATCGTCGGCAGCACCTGGAACGCAAAAATCGCTCCCTTATTCGCTCCCAGCATGCTGCCGAACGCGCCGGAGTTGGGCAACCCCAGCTCGCCAAACAGCACCTTCGTCCCCGCGAACGTCGCCGACAGCATGTTCGTCACCACGCCGCCCGCCCACGTCATAAACCGCGATCCCCAATCGGAACGCAGCACAATGAACGCAAAGGTAATCTGCAGCCCGAGTCCCCAGGCAATCGTGCGCCAGCGTATGCGCCTGCGGTCGGTTGAGAAAAGCCATGCGGCCACGAGCACCGCCAGAATCCCCAATATCCCCGTAAATCGACCCAAGAGGCTGCTCCTTCGGGATCAAGAAAAATGTTCCAGATGACTTTCGATTACCTTACAGCATTCCCCAAATAGTTCTCAGCATTTTCTTTCGTAAACACGCGCCCCACCAGCGCAACTGCGTTGGGCGGACTTTTGGAGAAGGTCACTGCTCGTTTGATGATCGCCACCGGCTCGGCCAGCAACTCAGGCTTCGTCGCGTACACCGTCGCCAGCGGCTCTCCGCGCTCCACTCTCGCCCCGCGCCGCGCATGGAAAAGAATTCCCGCGTGCGGATCGACGGGCTCCCCCGCCTTCTCGCGGCCCGCGCCGGTTCGCTGCACCGCCCAGCCCAGCGCCGTCGTATCCATCTCGGCCACGAATCCGCTCTCCCACGCGGCAACAATCTCCGTCGCTCCCGGCTTGTGAAAACTCTTCATATCGTCGAAGACGCTCACATCCCCGCCTTGCGCGTCCACCATCTTCATAAACGCTGCCAGCGCCGCCCCATCCGTCAACGCCGCCTCCGCCAGCGAGTAGCCGGTCTTCGACGATTCCGCTTTCCCGCCTAAATAAATCATCCATCCGGCCAGAATCAGCGACAGCTCGCGCAGATCCTCGCTCCACGCCGGCCTCTCGCCGCGCAGCAGCTCCACGCACTCTACCAACTCAATCCAGTTTCCCGCTGCGCGGCCCAGCGGCTGGCTCATGTCGGTCAGTAGCGCAACCGTCCGCGTTCCCGCGGCCTCGGCCGTCGCCACCATCAACGCCGCTAGAAACTCCGCGTCCTCTTGCCTGCGCAGGAACGCGCCCGATCCCGTCTTCACGTCGAGCACCAGCCCGTCCAGCCCCGCCGCCAATTTCTTACTCAATATCGACGCGCAGATCAGCCCGGGATTCTCAACCGTCCCCGTGCGATCGCGCAGCGCGTAGAGCTTCCGATCCGCGGGCGCCAATTGATCTGTCTGCCCGATAATCGACGCGCCGCACTTTTGAATCACCGCTTCGAACTCAGCCAGCGTCAGCGCCGTGCGGTAGCCGGGAATCGCTTCGAGCTTGTCGAGCGTCCCGCCCGTGTGCCCCAGCGCGCGTCCGCTGATCATGGGCACGGCCACGCCGCACGCCGCCGCCAGCGGAGCCACCAGAAAACTCGTCTTGTCACCCACCCCGCCCGACGAATGCTTGTCCACCGTCCGCCGGCCCAGCCCAGTCGGCGAAAATTTCACGCCGGAGTCGCGCATGGCCAGCGTCAGCGCGCGCGTCTCATCAAGCGAAAGCCCTCTGATCCACGATGCCATCAACCACGCCGCCAGCTCGGCCTCTGGAATCGACCCGTCCGCTGCGCCAGCCGCCACATACGCAATCTCTCTCGCGTCCAGCTCCCCGCCGTCGCGCTTTTTGCGAATGATGTCGATCATGTGCAAGGGTGCCGCTGAAAGCTCTGTCGAATTGCTGTTGGGCTGCGTCATGGATTCACTGCTCTACTTCAGCTTCATCTCCGACCCCAGCGGCAGCAACTCGCTCAGACCCATCGTCCGTATCCCGTCCGCGGCCGGAAACACCACCGGCGCATCGGGCGCCATAAATTCGGTCAGCACCTGCCGGCACGCGCCGCACGGTGGGCTCGCTAATCCGTTCAAGTTAGCGACAGCGATGGCCGCGATCCGGATCTTCGGCCCGAATTGCGAAACCGCCCGCGCCACCGCCGCCCGCTCCGCGCAAATCGTCAGTCCGTAGCTCACGTTCTCTACATTGGTCCCACTCACTGTCTCGCCGTTCGTCAGCCGCAGCGCCGCCCCCACGCGCACACCGGAATACGGCGAGTAGGAACTCTCCGCGGCCTTCCGTGCCAATTCACACAGCTTTTCAAGTTCCTGCTGATTCACCTTCGTCATCATGAATGCGCCCCGTCTCCGCGCAAAGGGGAAGATATGAGGCTAATCCATCGCGACCACCCATGTACACCTGCCGCGTTCCCGCTGCATAGCTCACGGCCCCTTCCTTCTGGAGCGCCTTCCTCGCCGCCATCGTTAGCTACTTGCGTTCACGCCAGCCTAGCTAAACGCGACCCATCGGCGGCGGAGCTGGCGTCAGCCCGTGACGCAGCATGATCTCGATCATCTTCGCGCGGTCCGGCGGCCCGCCGTCCGCGGCTTTCACGGCCTCGGCCGTTTCGCGAAAGAATTGCGGCCCGATTTTGGCCGGCGTAACCATGCACAGCACCCTCACGTCCACGCCGCCGTTGTTGTCGAACCGGTGCACGGCACCCCGCGGAATGCAGAGCGCTTCTCCCGGCCCCACGTCGATCGCCTTTCCGTCCACGGTCCACGTCAGCACGCCGTCGACACCGTAGATCGTCTCCTCGTAGTGGTCGTGGCTGTGCGCCGGGGCAGTCAGCCGCTGCCCCGCGGGCACAATCACCTCGAAGACCGCGACCGTGCCGGCCGATTGCTCACTGGTGACAAGAAAGTGCAAGGTGAGCGGGCCCAGATGAATCGTCTCGTCGGCCGGATTCACGCTCACGCCGGCGGCTTGGGTTGTCATGGTGACCTCCAATTTCGAGTTGTTTTTTCGTCCTCGCTATGCCGGAGGAAGAAGTTCCAATCCGTACTTCGGGGCGGCAGCGAGCGCCCGGGGGATCAAGTCCTTGCTCTGGGGCGGCGGTGCTGCAAAGCGATCCGTGGCAGGATCGAAGACTTCAGTGAAAAACCCTTCAAGCCCCGCCGGCGTCGTCAAAACCAGCGCCTTCGCGCAGCCATTGCCGGTGTTCTTGAAGGAATGAGCGATTCCTCGGGGAAGAAAAGCAAAGTCCCCCGCTGTTGCAGTGATTGTATCCCCGCCCACTTGGATAGTCAGCGAGCCTTTGAGCAGTTGGAATGCCTCGTCCTCGCGGTGGTGAATGTGCGGCGGCGTGCCTCCGCCCGGCGCCACTTCAATCTCCGCCAGGAAAAAGGCGCCGCCCGTCTCCTCGCCGGTCGTGAGAAACGTCATGCGCTCTCCAGGGCCCCAATACGCAGGGCCGGTTCCTGCAGGCACATGCCTCACCAGGTCTTGCTGCGCCATGTTGATAGTTCCCTTCGCGCCGCCGGCCGTGGGCCGATGCGCGGTTTGCTGTCCATCTTCCAATACGGTCCCGGCCGGGGAATGGTCGAGAACATCGACGGTTTGCGTTGTCATTAGAACCTCCTTTGTGGTAAACTTTGTTTACCATGAGATGATGGTAAACATAGTTTACTTGGAGTGTCAATGACTTTTTTCGAAGAGAATAGCTCGCCGAGGATTGTCGAGACCAGAAAAATGCTGATCGGCGCCCTGTTGCGCGCTCCAGCTGAGGCCATTCATCGGCGTATCATCCGTGAGCTCAACGCGGCAGGCTTCAAGGGGCTCAGTTTGCCCCACATGGCGGTCTTCCGCTATCCCAGTCCCGATGGAGAGCGCCCGGGCGTTCTTGCCGAGCGCGCCAACATGAGCAAGCAGGCCATGAACCGTCTGCTCGGAAGCCTGGAGGATCTTGGTTATCTGAAGCGCTCCGACGCGCCCGACGAAGGCCGCGCGCGCATCGTCCACTTCACCAAACGCGGCCACGCCGCCTACGCGAAGGCGATTGGCGTCCTGCGCGACATCGAGCGCGAATGGAACGCCTTTCTCGGCCCCAAAGACTTCGCCCGCCTCAAAGAACTGCTCTTCCGCGTCTGGGAGAGCCCGTTGGTCCGTTAGCCCTTCTCCCCTATCAGCCGCTCCACCTCGTCGTGCAGCCGCGCCGTGATCGCGGCCTCGGTCTCTTCGGGACCAAACTGGATGGCCTCGCCAAGATGCACTTCAATCGTTCCCGAACGGAACCAGCGCCGCTGCCCGGTCACGAGTTCGCCCAGCCCCCGGATGCCCACCGGCAGCACGGGCACATAGCTCTGCTTAACCAGCAGTCCGATGCCAGGCCTGAAGCGCGCCAGTTGACCCTCGGCCGAGCGCGTGCCCTCGGGAAAGACCATCACGTTGTATCCGTGGTCCAGAGCCTTGCCCGCGTGGGCAAAGCTCCGCTGGAAGTCGCGCTGGCGCGGCAGCGGAAACACATTGAACAGCGCCGTCACCAGCCAGTAGGCCGGCGGCCCCAGGATGTAGAAGCCCTTGTGTCCCGGCGGCCAGTCGGGATTGCGCCAGTGCCGGTAGTCCTCGAGCATCTCGCCCAGCATCGCCGTCGCAATCCATCGCCGGTACGGCCCCGGCAGCGCGTACACGATCAGCGGCCCATCGTAAGCGGTCACGTGGTTGGCGACGATCAGCAGCGGCCCCTCGGGAAGAGGCTTGTCTGGCCCCACCACGCGCGGCGCCGCCAGCAGCCACGTAAACGGCCGCATTACGGCCTCAATAAACGCCACGCGAACCAAGTGGAACGGCTTCCACCACGGCCACTCGGGATAGAGAAAGTGCGGTCGCGGCGGCTCTTGCGGCGTCCCGTCGCTTTCGCCTTGCGCACCGTCCCGCAGCCGCCCATCCGGCGTGGCTACAACCGGCGCTTCGCCCGCAGTTCCCACAGAGCCTGAGGGATGTGCAGCCAAATCGGTTTCGCCGCTTTCCCGATCACTGATCTCTGATCTCTGATCTCTGTTCTCTGATCTCTGTTCTCTGACCCCTGATCCCTCCCTTGCCACCACCCTGCGCAGCTCGCCCAGCGTCTGCACTCCTTCGAGCAGGCTCGCGCCTGAAACGATTCCCAGCCGCTCTTCGAGAGCCGCGCCCAACTGCACGCGCCCCAGGCTGTCGAGATGCAGGTCTTCGGTCAGCCGTAGCTCGTCGCCCACGCCGGGATGAGCCTCTCCGGTAATCTGCGCGATGAGCGCCAGCAGCCAGTCGGACGAAGGCCCGAACGCGTGGTCGCCGTTGCTTGCCGCCTTGCCGCTGCCCGGCGTAGCGGCCGCGGCCTGGATGCGCTCGAGCCATGCCGCGACGAGCTTCCGCCTCACCTTGCCGGTCGAAGTCCGCGGCAGATCCGGCTCTGGCCATAGCACCCACCGCGTGATCCTTTGAAATTCCGGCAGCTTTGCATTGGCGCGCTCGATGGCAGCCAGTGCGCAGTCGCCTGCCCCCCGGCAGGCCAGCACAGCGCAGGGCTCCGGCCCCGTCGGCGTCTCCATCGCGACCACCGCGCAGGCGGCAACTTCAGGCTGTTCCTCGATCACCGATTCGATGTCCTCCGGGTGGATGTTTACGCCTGCTGCCGTGACAATAACCTCGCTCTTCCGGCCCAGGAATTTCAGCTGACCAGACTCCTCCCGCTCCGCAAGGTCTCCCGTCGCCAGCCACTCCTCTTTGCGCGGCCGCATCGCTCCGTCCTCCCAGGTGGCGCCGGAGACCACCGCGCCGCGCACCAGCACTTCGCCGTCAGGCCCTAGCTTCACCTCGCGCCCGCGGAGCGGCTTGCCGATGGTGCCTTGGGCCACGTGAAAGGGGTGATTGAGCGTGATGAGGGCGGTGGTCTCGGTCATTCCGTAGCCCTGGATGAGCACGAAGCACATCGCATTCCAGAAATGCTCCAGCGGCCCCGGCAGCGCGCCGCCGCCCGAGACGAACGCCCAGAACTTCAGCCCGAACTCGAGATGGACTCGGCGGAAGCGCCACCAGCGCCGCCACGGGCCCAGCTTCTGTACGCTTGCTGCCCGTTCAGCCAGTCCGTCGTGCGTCGCCTCCAAATGTGTCTTCAGCAGCGCCAGCACGCGCGGCACGGCAGCAAGCACCGAAATGCGTTCGCCATGGATAAGCTCGATGAGGTGCGGCGCGGCGAGGCGGCTCTCAAAGTGGAGCTCCGCGGTGAGGACGGGTGGCACCCATAGGCCCATCGTCTGCCCGAAGACATGGCTCAACGGCAGCGTGTGCAGAATGCGCAGCGGATGAACCAGGCGCTCATAGCGCATGTAGGGCTTGGCGCCGTCTTCGATTGGGCCAATGCTCGCCAGCACGTTCCCATGGGTAAGGACGATGCCTTTAGGATCGCCCGTGGTCCCGGAAGTAAAGAGAATCTGCAGCGGTGTTTGGTTCGAGAGTCCTGAGATCGCGCCCATCTCCGCCGCGGGCAGCTCGCCCAGCCAACCTTCAAAGGCCAGCGTAGGAATCGCCGGCGTGTCGCGGGCCGCGGCCAGCTTGGCCAGCAGCAGCGCGTCACCGACCGCGAGCTTCGGGCTCACATCTTTGGCCACTCGCATGACAAACTCAGCGGCTCCGAAGGCATCGAGTGGCACCGCCAGAACGCCGCGCAGCATGCAGCCGTGAAAAGCGGCGATCCACTCGGCGCTGTTTTCGGCCCAGATCAGAACGCGCTCGCCCTCGGCGACGCCTCGCGCCTCCAGCAGCGCGGCAAAGCGGCCGGCAAGCCGTGCCAGCTCCCCATATGTCGTCACCCGCCGGCGATTGCCCTGGTAGTGCACCACGGCGATCTCGCCGTCGAAGCGGCGAAAATCGTCGATCAGCGTGGCAAGGTGATCGCGCATCTGAGCTCCGGCTACAGCATCTTCGATTCTGGCCCTCACAGAAAGCTGAAAGGAAAGTGGCTTTTTCCTAAACCGCGGGCCCCACAGACAGGTCTTAGTCTGTTGGGTGGAAGTAAAAAGCCGCCCTGCACGACTCCAGGGCGAAAACGAGTGAATCGGAGATGCTTTCGTTCATGGTAGCAGCGGCAGGTTGGCCACTTTTAAGTTCCTTCGCATTCTGCATCAAAGTATCGCAACGAGGAGACCGGTTGCTCGTCGCGCCTGAGTCGCCGGCGCCTGGCGCGTCGAGCATCGTAAACTGGTGAAGTCAGGTTTCCCCATGAAAAAACTCGCCATCGGCGTCTATCTTTTCATCACCGTCGCCTTGCTCGGCTGGGCCTACAATCAGGCCATTTATGTCGCCCCCAACGATGCCGCGCAGGGCGAGATGTTCCGCATTATCTACTACCATGTGCCCTCGGCGTCGGTAGCCTTCCTGTTTTTCGCCGTCAGCCTCGTCGGCTCCATCGGCTACCTGGCCTCGCGGCACAACCACGCCGAGCGCGCGCAAATGTTCGACGCCTGGGCGCTCGCCGGCGCCGAGGTCGGCGTCGTCTTCTGCACCGTAGTTCTCATCACCGGGCCGCTTTGGGGCAGGCGCGCATGGGGTATGTGGTGGACCTGGGACGCGCGCCTCACCACCACGCTGGTTCTGTGGCTCATCTACGTCAGCTACCTGCTTTTGCGCCGCTTCGCCGCCGGACCCCAGATGCAGACCCTCGCCGCCGTGCTGGGAATCTTCGGCGCCCTCGACGTGCCCATCGTCTATATGTCCAATCGCTGGTGGCGCACGCAGCACCCGGCGCCCGTCTTCGGCGGTGGGCAGGATTCCGGAATGGACCCGACCATGGTCGGCGCGCTCCTCTGGAACATGCTTGCCTGGTTTCTCTGGGGCGTGCTCATCCTGGCCCTTCGCTACCGCGTGGAGCGGAAGCAGCAGAAGATCGCCGCCGAAGAAGCCGAGCACGCTTTGAATTTCTGATTCTGATTCGACTGTGCCGGGAGGATCGAGGTCTCCGATGAAGAAACTTGGTACCGCATTAATCGTTGCCGTCCCCATCGTTCTTTTCGGCTGGGCCGGTTACCTCGTCCTTACCGCGCCGCCCGAGCCTCCATTCGACTGGCGGCTCCATATGTCCGCTGCGGAGCACGATGCGATCGTCGCGACACTCAATCACCTCTATACGAGGGCCGCCTACACCGTCACCTGGGCCATCCAGCTCGGCTACGCGGCGTGGCTCTTCGTCAAGTGGCAATCGCAAAAGCAATCGGGGCAAGGCAGATCAATGCAAGATTGAGAAAGTACCCCACATTGTTTGAGGTTGCCGGGCCTGGCATTGTCCGGCTCGTAAGCACTTCACCGGATAATGTTCAATGGTTTGAATGCTCGGCTGCTTGACCTGAGATCTGGAACAGGATTCGTATAAGTAGTATGGTTTGTAAACCCAAGAAAGAGAAATAGATGCCGACTATCAGCAGGTTTTACGGGATATTATGTATTTCGGAGATCATGTTCCACCACACTTTCATGCGTTGTATGCTGAATTCGAGGCGCTTATTGACATTCAAACCCTCGAAGTCATTCGCGGGGAACTGCCGAGACGTGCAATGGCACTCGTCGTAGAGCGGGCACAACAAAATCGTGATGAACTGATGAAGGATTGGGAACTATGCGTGCAGAATCAAACGCCGAGCAAAATCCGCCCGTTGCTCTAGTTGAGGAGATCGCACCCAGATCCCCATGGCGCGTAACGGATGTCGAGGCTCTTCCAGAGTTTCGGCTACGGGTAGCATTTGCCGACGGCTCGACTGGCGTGGTCGACATGGCTCGGTTGGTGCACTCCCCGCAAGCAGGAGTTTTCGCGGCGCTTCTCGACCGGTCTCTTTTCGCTTAGGTGACGATCGAGTACGGTGCCGTGACGTGGCCCGGGGAACTGGATCTCGCTCCAGATGCTATGCACGCCGCAATCAGCGAACATGGCGTGTGGTCTCTCTAGGAAACGCAACTCGCAGAACCTCCGAGATTGGCCTTCCATCCCATAAGTGAATCGTTATTGGTGAGCCTCAACACTTTTAATTAGGACACTACCCGACCTCGCCTCGATTTCACACGACATTGTGCGCTCCGTCACCAATCATTGTGAACTTCGCCCCGCCCAGCGGCTTGCCGCACCTTTCGTAACTCTCTGAAGAGTCACGCCCTCTACCACTTCCGCGTCTCTGTCCAGCTTTTCGTGCTATTTCAAGATTCCTCTCATACCGCCGATGATGCAGTGGTAGATCGGCTGCACAACGGTTCTTCGGCATTAGTTTGATCCTTGGACTCTCGCGTTGCGGCGTCTCTTCTTCACTTAAGAGGCGAACGCGCCGCAAGGCTTTCGCCGGCTGAGTTTCGAGTTCCGCTGAGCGCCAAATGGGGACAGATATCATGCATGACTTCTTGATCGCTCTTGCCTTTATCGGTATGGTCATTGCTCCCGCCATCGTGGCCGCCAATTGCTCGACCGAAGTGACAGACGAATCCAAATCAAAATAATCTCTACCGCTCGACCTACGAGAATTCTTTCTCCCGATCTGCGTTGTTACTACTTTTCGTTGTTGCCACCTCTCCCGGATCTGCGCTGTTACAAAGCCTCTCCCTATTGGCTACTCCCTATTGGCTGCTCCCTATTCCCTACTCCCTACTCCCTGCCTGAACATTGCTCTTCGCTCTCCCAGCCGGTAGACTGATGGATCGGGAGGCATGAATGCTGGTCGTCATGAAAGCGCAGGCTACGCCGGAAGAGATCCAGGCGGTCTGCGACCACATCGTCGAGTTGGGTTTCCGTCCCCATCCCCTCCCCGGAGCACAGCGCACTGCCATCGGCATCACCGGCAATCAGGGCGAGGCCAATCGCGGCAACCTGGAATCGCTCTCCGGCGTTGCTGAAGTCATTCGCGTCTCCAAAGCCTACAAACTTGCCAGCCGCGACGTAAAAGAGGAAGACACCGTCGTCCGCTTCGCCGGCTCCAGCGCCGCCATCGGCGGCCGCAATCTCGCCGTCATCGCCGGTCCCTGCTCCATTGAAACTCGAGACCAGGCCTTCGCCATCGCCGCCGAGGTGGCGGCAGCCGGGGCGCAGTTCTTCCGCGGCGGCGCTTACAAGCCGCGCACTTCTCCCTACGCCTTTCAGGGACTAGGCCTTGAAGCCTTGAAAATCATGGCCGAAATCCGCGATAAATTCGGCCTTCGCATCGTCACCGAAGCGCTCGACTCGGAAACCCTCGATCTCGTTGCCGAATGGGCCGACGTAATCCAGATCGGCGCGCGCAATATGCAGAATTTCTCGTTGCTCAAGAAGGCCGGCCGCCTGCGCAAGCCGGTGCTCATCAAGCGCGGCATGAGCGCCACGCTCGAAGAATTCCTCATGGCCGCCGAGTACGTAATGAGCGAGGGCAACTACGAAGTCATTCTCTGCGAGCGCGGCGTGCGCACCTTTACCGATCACGCGCGCAACACGCTCGACTTGAGCATCATTCCCGCGCTGCACCACGTCAGCCACTTGCCCATCCTCGTCGATCCCAGCCACGGAACCGGACGCCGCGACAGCGTCCTGCCCATGGCGCGCGCAGCCGTCGCCGCGGGCGCTGACGGCGTGATGGTCGAAGTGCACAATCACCCTGAGAGCGCGCTCTCCGATGGGCCCCAGTCGGTTTACCCCGCGCAATTCGCAACCATGATGGCCGAGCTCGAAAAAATCGCGCCGGTCGTCGGCCGCCATCTCATGCGAGGCGTCTCCGTTCCCGCCGCCGCGGGACAGTGAGTAACAGTGCGTACCGGAAAGTGAACAGTGGACAGTGAACCCTGGGCAGTGGCGGGTGGGCGCGGATCGGGGATCCGGAGATTGACCCGGTTCGCCGGCGCCGGCATGCTTGCGCTGTGCTTCGCCGGGTGCCGTCCCCACGACTTTCCGCAGTACCCGCCCAACTACCGCGAGTACGTCTACGTGACCAACGGAGGCAGCGACACCGTCACGGTGCTCGACGTCGTGAACGTCCGCGTCGACCGCGAACTGCCCGTGGGCCACAGTCCGGTTGCCGTTGCCGCCAGCCCCACGCGCAACGAGATTTATGTCGTGAACTCCGGCGCCGCGCCGGCCAACGGCTCGCTCTCGGTCATCGACGCCGAGCACAATGCAGTCGTGGCCACCATCCCACTCCATCGGCAGCCGCTGTCCATTGATTTGAAGGCCGACGGGACGATCGCCTTCATCGCCAACTCCGGCTCGAACTCCGTCTCCGTCGTCGATCTCATAGCTCGCCGCGAAATCGCTCAGATCGCTGCCGGTGACCAGCCAGTTGCCGCGCGCCTTGCCCCTGACGGCAAGACCCTCGTGGTCGCCAACCTCCATGGAAACTCGGCGACCATCGTCGATGCGGCCAGCGGCAAAGTGCGCGCCTCGTTTTCGGGCTGCCCCGGAGCGTCCGAGGTCGTCATCGTTCCCGATTCCTCGAAGGCTTTTGTGCCCTGCTCGGCTGGTCATCAGGTCATGGTCGTCGCGCTCGCGCAGCCCAGTGCCCAGCCCCCTCAACCCGATCGCCTGGAAACGCTCATGGACGTGGGCCGCGCGCCCGTCGACCTGGCGCTGAAGCCCGACGGCGGCGAGATCTTCGTCTCCAACTCCCTCTCCAACTCCGTCTCTGAGATCTACAACTCCACCGACGAGGTCGGAGACACCTATATGATCGGCGACACTCCCGTCCGCGGGCTTGTCTCTCGCGACAACTCTCTGCTCTACGTGGCCAACGATCGCTCGCAGGAAGTCACCGTCTACTCCATCGATGACGGCAAGCGCATCGGCTCCATCTCCGTTGGCGACGGCCCTGCGGCGCTTGCATTCTCGGCCGCCGGACACCTGTTGTTCGTCGCCAATCGCCGCTCCGGCGACGTGGCCGTTGTCCGCACTGCCTCGCAATCGCTCTTCACGTTGCTCCCCACCGGCAGCGGTCCCGACGCCATCGTCGACAGATCCTTCAACGTGCAGTAAACGCACGCATGTGTTGCTGCCCAAAATCAATGAAATAAAGATTGTCGTTACGGTGTGGCGCCCGCAGCGGAGCTGTTTCCGGCAGCGGTAATTTTCGGTCCCACCAGAACTCCGTCATCGAGCGATGCGGCCACCAGCCGATCGCCGGCCGCGCGGATCAGCACGATGTCATAGCCCGTCTGCCACCAATCCCACGTCATCGTTTTGGGATTGATGGCGTACACCTCGTCGCTCGTGCGCGAGCTCACCAGAACTTTCTTCGACTCCGCGTCGTAACTCAGGTCGTCCACGTCGCGAAACGGCAGCCGGTGAATCCACATCCACGACTTGCCCAGGTCGCGGCTATAGTAAACGCCCTCGCGCGCACCCAGCCAAAGCGTGCCGTCGGGCGAAAACGCCACGCGATGAATCCGCGTCAGCATCGTCGGCAATCCCATCGGCCACCAGCTTTGCCCCGCGTCCTTTGACAGCACCACGCCGTCGGCGCGAGCCGCGGCCATCGTTTCGCCCTGCACGGTCACCGATAGATAATCGCCCTCGCCCATCACCGGCCCGCCCTGCCAGCTTGCGCCCTGGTCGCGGCTGGTCACCAGGCCGTAGCTTGTCGCCGCCACCCACACATCGCCCGAAACGTCCAACGCGTTCACCGGGCTCTCCAACTCGATCGTCGGCGCCTGCACCTGCTTCTCGATGTTGACCTTCGTGTGCATGTGCGTCTCGGTGATCGTCTTCTCCACCATATTCACGATTTGGTTCCGTGGCTTCCACGTCAGGGCCACAGGCGCAGCGCCCGACCCATTTGTTGATCCATCCGTCGCCGGCGCCGCCGAATCTCCTGCCGCCGGCGCCGCCGTTCCTCCCGCAGTCGCCGCGTTTGTCTCGCCCCTTGTCGCGGGCGGATCGCCCCCACTGTCCAGCACGAAAATTCCGTGGCCGGTTCCCGCAACTACGCGTCCATCCTTTGTTTCCGCCAGCGAGAACACATCGCGTCCGTCGAGCCCTGTGCCCAATTGCTCCCAGTGTGCGCCGCCGTCGCCCGAGCGAAACACGCCGCCATATTTCTTGTCGTTCACCACGCCCACATACAGCAGCTCCGGATTATCCCTGTTCACGAGAACCGCCGCAACCTTCCGCTCCGAAATTCCCTGGTTCGACGGCGTAAAAGTCGCGCCCCCATCCTCGCTCTCGAGCACACCGCCGCGATCGGTGGCCAGCAGCACGCGATTCGAATCGCCGGGATCGACGTACACCGCGTTCACCACCACGTCAGCGTCCGTCATGCGCTCAAAAGTCTTGCCGGCATTCACGGTTTTGTAGAGGCCCTCGGTCGTTCCCGCGTACACCACTTCGCGCTTCTGCGGATCCTGCATCAGGCTCCGCGTCCTTCTCGCTTCCGACGGAATGCCCTGGATCTTGCGGAAAAGGGTCCCCGCGTTCTCGCTCTTGTAGATTCCGCTGCACGCGCTCAGGTAAACCGTGTGCGGGTGCTCGGGGTCGACGATGATCGAAAACACATCCGAGTCCACAATCAGTCCCTGCTTGATGTTGTGCCAGGTCTTGCCGCCGTCCGTCGTCTTCCACGGCAGGTGCCAGGTTCCCGC
The DNA here is from genome assembly GCA_049517515.1 of Occallatibacter sp. Classification (GTDB taxonomy): domain Bacteria; phylum Acidobacteriota; class Terriglobia; order Terriglobales; family Acidobacteriaceae; genus Telmatobacter. The sequence continues at coordinate 13,430 of JBEKSA010000040.1, read as the reverse complement.
GTAAACAACGTCCGGATCGCTCGGGGCCACCGCCAGCGATTCAATCTCATGAATCTCGTGGCTGCCCGGCGGGCTGATCTGCGCCCACGTCGCTCCGCCGTCGCTCGACCGGAAGACTCCTTCCAATGTTCCCGCATACAGAATGCGCGGATCGGATGCTGCCTGCGCAAGCGCGTGGACCGGCTGTCCTTTGAGCTGCGCGGCCTCGCTCCAGGTGCGGCCGCGATCGTGGCTGATCCACAATCCGCCGTCCACGGAGTTCTTCCACGCGCCAACATAAATCGTCGCCGGGTCCGCGGAATCCACCACAATGCTGTCGAGAACATAGCCGCCGTCGCCGCCCAGCTTTGCCAGCCGATGCCAGCTTCCGCCCTCGTCCATCGACTCGTACAGCCAGCTATTGGTCGTGCCCAGCAGCAGATGCTTCGGCTCGCCCGGAAACGCCGCAAACGCCCGCGCATCGCCGCCCGCCGGACCCACAACAGTCCACGCGTTCTCGGCCGGCAGGCACACCGCTCCCAGCAACAATCCAAAAGCAAAAAACGCCTGGGCCGGAACCCTATAGCGGTTCTCCAATTGGTCTAGAACGGAGCCTCGAATCTTAAGCGGCATTTTCATCAAGAAAATGCCGCCATGCACGCCCCTCAAGACCCACCGTAATTGGAGAACCGCCGTAATCCGGCGCCATTTAGTTCGAACACCCCGCAAACCAATCATTCTGACAGGAAGCTCCCATTCATCTCCTTCAAGAATAGACAATTCCGTGCCCAAAAAGCGAAGAGGCGGTGCAGTTTTAGGAAATGGAGTATCCGGGGGCACAGCTCCGAAGTCAACGCGACCACCAGGGAGCGGTGACCTTGCACGATCTCTGACGGCCGCAGCATTTCCTAAAACGCCGTAACCAGTTTGTGCACCGGTCAGCCTCAACCCACCGCACGAGGAATGTTCTGCGGTTGGGTTCCGTAACCACCTCGGATAAATGGCTGCGTCGGAAAACCCTCCAATCACAACCGGAAATAAACTCCGATCACTGGTTCGGCCGTATGGGTGAATGCATTAGTCGATGAAAACGCGCTGGAAAGTGCAGCCGCCTGATAGACATTGCCGCGGTATTGCAGCCGGAGACCAAGGTGCGGCAACAGCCCCCAGTCCAGGCCGCCTCCGTAGACGAAGACCCCCTCTGTTGAGCTGCTCGTAGGGATCGTGTCGGTCGTGACGCTGCCTGGAATGCACCCGGGGTTTCCGCCGCCACACCCGGTAATGAGAGTTGTGATGGTGACCTGCCCGCTGCTGGGCACATTGAAGAGAACGCCACCGCCGGCCAGTGCGAACGGCCGGAGAGCGCCGATCTTCAGCGACGCCACCCAGGCACCGGTCAGCTCGTGCGCATTGGCGGAAACCGGAGCCCATGATTGGCTCGCGGCACAAACGCCGCAAACGGCGTAGCCGCTTGAGGAGTACGCTTGGTCGGCGCGATTGTAGGAATAAGCGGCCTCGTAACCGATCAACGGATTATGGATGTGGCGCAGTTCGAGGGTCACACCAGCTGCGTTCGAAGGGCTCTGCATCGTACTATTGACGTCTGTCGATGTGGATTCGTTGAACGCCCCATACAGGCTCGCCGCTATGTCGGTTTGGCATTGCGCCGCAGCGTTGCCCAGCACCGCAATTCCAATCAGGACGATGGCAAACTTCGAATTCATCACGCCTCCTTGCGCATGATTCGACTCCCGGACAGCCAAGTTTCGAAAGGATCCTTGCAGGATAGACGCAAAGTCATGGGTCCCGTTTACGGCGTGTGAAAGGCGGTCCATGTGCTGTAAAGAGGCCCTCAAAAGCGAAGAGGCTAACCAGTTTGTGCACCGGTCAGCCTCGAAGACACTACGGAAGAAGCTGTTGCGGGCTGAGCTTCCGCGAGCCCCGCCTTGTGGAGGAAGAGCTCGCGGGTTCTTGCGCAGAGAGTCGACCGTGCGGCTTATTGCGCCGCTTTCCCGTGGTGGCGCTCCGCCAGGGGCTTACGCATCTGCGGCTTCACCGCCGTCTCGTCTACCGGCATCGTTCCGGTCACGTCGGAGCTGAACGTCGCCCCCGCCGGTACCAGGTAGTCTTCCACCGTCTGCCCTTCGGTCATGCCTGTGGCCACGCTGATGCGCGAAGCATCGATCCCCTGCTCCGTCACCAGGTAGTCCTTGGCGTTCACCGCACGCTGCGCAGCAAACTGGTCCACCGTGGCGTGCTTGTGATGCGCGGCGTACTTCTGCTCTTTGGCCGTCTTGGCGTTCTCGTCGGCTGTCGACTCGCCCACCACTACCGCCGTGGCGTCGACCTGCTGTTTCAGATCCAATGCCACCTGGTCCAGGCACGCCTTGGCTTCGTTGTCCACGCGCATCGGACGCTTGGGGTCGTTGGTAAAGCTGATCGAGCACAGCGCTTGTGTCTTGGGCGCCGGAGGTGGCGGAGGCGGAGCCAGAATGGTCACGGTCGTGCTGGCAGACGCCATCTGATTCTTGTCGTCTGAAACGCCGCACGTGATCCCCACCGCTCCCGTCGGCGCGCCCGCCGAGGCGTACTCCGCCGTGGTCCCGCTGCCCGTCACCGTGCCCGCCGTGGCCGTGTAGTTGTAAGTCAGCGGACGATTCTGAGGGCTCACTCCCACCGCCGTGACGGTCGCGGAGTCACCCGGCTTGATGGTGCTGGGACTGGCCGAGCAACTGATTGTCGGCGGCTCGAATTGTTTCACCGCGTATTCGGCAGAACATTCGGCGGACTGTCCGGGCTTCAAACCTTCCTTGCCCTTCTTGCCTTCCTTCACGTCAGCCTTGGCAGTGTACGAACCGGGAGCCAGAGAAGCTGTATTCACGGTGGCTGAAGTGCCATTGCCGGTTACGCCGTCTCCGCTCCAGCTGTAAATGACGTTGTTCTTCTTGTTCGTGTCCACCGATCCGGCCGTAGCCGTAACGGTCAGTGGATCGCCGGGGTAGACAGTAGGAGCGCTGGCGTTACACGCCAATGTGATCGGCGGGGCCTTCTTGCACCCCATGGGCACCAGGGCAAAACATGCCAATGCCAGGACCAACAAAACGGACTTCAAGATTTGTGAATACATGCTCTTACGCCCCACAATTCCGTTGATGCATGGTTGAAAAAGCGGTTTGAAAAAGAAATTCACGTTCCCTCCTTTCGGCTTCGCACCGTGTGCGCAGCCCTCGATCTTCGATTCACCTTCACAAGCCCAGCACAAAGGACCCTGCTGGGCACATCCCATGATTCTTTCCACAAGCCGTCTCATGGCGTGGCTTGAGAGCCCACGCTCTCCCGAGGGCCATCAGCGGTCGACGTAAGATCTGTCAAAGAATTCCGCCCTCTGATAGTAGGGGCTCATTCTGCGTTCAGCGTCTTCATCAGGCTCCGCGGCTCGCGCTGGATCTTCTCCTGCAGCAGCGAGATCGCGTAAATCAACTGCTCCGGCCGCGGCGGGCACCCCGGAACATACACATCCACCGGAACCACTTGGTTCACACCCTGCAGGAGCGCGTAGTTGTTGAACACGCCGCCCGAAGTGGCGCATGCGCCCATCGAAATCACCCACTTGGGCTCGGGCATCTGGTCGTACAGCCGCCGCAGCACGGGCCCCATCTTCTGCGATACGCGCCCCGCCACAATCATCAGGTCCGATTGCCGCGGAGACGGCCGGAAAACCTCCGCGCCGAAGCGCGCAATATCGAACCGCGCCGCGCCCATCGACATCATCTCAATGGCGCAGCACGCCAGCCCAAACGTCATGGGCCACACCGAGTTTTTGCGTATCCAATTTACCGCAAAATCCATCGAAGTGAGAAGAACCCCCTCCGGCTCTTCGTAGCCGTAGTTCGCCTCGCCCACCTTGATGCGATTTTTCGCGCTGCTCTCAAGCGCGCCAAAAAGATAACGGTCGCGCTCTATGGTAGCCGCCATAGCCCTACTATAACTCCCTCCCGCCAACAGGAATGGTCAGAATTGATCAGGTAAACACTCTTGAATGAGCCCTAAAGTCCCGCTTGGTGCGTTCTCGCTGTTTTACGCGCACGGAATCGAATCCCAGGCCCCGTCGCAGTACCCGGCACATGAAAAAGCAATAAGGAAACTTCATAAACTTGCGTTATTTCGCTGTCTTTACGAAAATGATACGAAAGCTCAAAGCGCCTTTCGATATGATTCTGCCCGGTGGCCGTCCTTGCCGGTTACCGTCCAATTGGACCTTGCACCGTTGGCTGGCCCATTCACGGCCAGTAGGTTTGCACTCTCAGTTTCCCTCCGCGCCTTGCGCGCGAGAATTCGAAGCGGAAGGCCTCATGACCCGACGTTCTTTGAAGTTGTTGTTTCTGTTTGCACTCCCGGCGCACCTCGCGCTGGCTGCGGCTCCGGCCATCGACTCCAGCGCAGCCGCGCAGGCCCCGGCGACGCAGGCGCAGATCGCCTCCCTGCAGCAGGCCGTCGCCAATGCTCAATCCGCGGGCGATAACGCCTGGATGCTCACCTCGGCGGCGCTCGTGCTGCTCATGACCGGCCCCGGCCTGGCGCTTTTCTATGGCGGGCTGGTGCGCCGCAAGAACATCCTCGGCACCATGATGCAAAGCTTCGCCATGATTGGCCTGGTCACGATTCTCTGGGCCATCGTCGGCTACTCGCTGGCCTTCGGCCACGGTAACCTTTTTGTTGGAGGATTCGAGCACCTCTTCCTGCGCGGCGTCTCGCTCAGCCCGAACCCGGACTACGCCGCCACAATTCCTGAGCAGACCTACATGATCTACCAGCTCATGTTCGCCATCATCACGCCGGCGCTCATCACCGGCGCGTTCGCTGAGCGCATGAAGTTCAGCAGCATGGCCCTGTTCCTCTCGCTGTGGTCGCTCTTTGTCTACTGCCCCATGGCGCACATGGTGTGGGGCGTAGGCGGGCTGCTGAATGCAACTGGTGGTCGCATCCCCTCGCTCGACTTCGCCGGCGGAACGGTTGTCCACATCACCAGCGGCGTTTCGGCACTGGTCTGCGCACTCTATTTGGGCAAGCGACTCGGCTACCCGCACACCGCCATGCCGCCCCACTCCCTGGTGCTCAGCTTCATTGGCGCGTGCCTGCTCTGGGTGGGCTGGTTCGGCTTCAACGCCGGCAGCGCCCTGGGAGCCAGCCCGCTGGCCACCAGCGCCTTCGTCAATACTCACTTCGCCACCGCCGCAGCCGCCATCGGCTGGACCATCTTCGAGTGGTTCCACAACGGCAAGCCCACGGCACTGGGAGCGATTTCCGGTGCGGTCGCCGGTCTGGTCGCCATCACCCCGGCCTCGGGCTTTGTCCAGCCCATGTCCGCGCTGTTCATCGGCCTTGCCGCCGGCTTCTTCTGCTCGCTCATGGTCTTCCAGGTCAAGTCCCGCTTCGGCTACGACGATTCCCTCGATGCCTTTGGCATTCACGGCGCGGGCGGCACCCTGGGCGCGTTGCTCACCGGCGTGTTTGCAGTCAGCGTCATCAATCCCATCTATGGCAAGGGCGTGCCCACGGGCGGCATCGACGGGCATTGGAGCCAGATCCTCAATCAACTCGCCGGCGTAGGCATCACCTGGGGACTCTCCATCGTGGGCACCCTGGTCCTGCTCTTCGTCGTGGACAAGATTCTGGGCCTCCGCGTCGCTCCCGAGCACGAGATGGCCGGCCTCGACCTTTCGCAACACGGCGAAGAAGGGTACGATTTCAATACCTGATCGTTTTTTGATCGGTGGCTTTGGCAGTTCGCAAGGCAGAATTCTTGGGGTGGAGGCGGCACCCAAGCCCTCCCGCCTGTTACGCTATCGAACGAGGCAATTTTTGTATGCTCAAGATTGAAGCTGTTCTCCAACCCTCAAAGCTGGATGCCGTAAAAGACGCGCTGCTTGAAGCGGGCATCGAAGGCATGACCATTCTCGAAGCCCGGGGCCACGGCCGCCAGAAAGGCCACACCGAGTTCTATCGCGGCCGCGAGTATACCGTCGATCTCCTCCCCAAAGTGAAGATCGAACTGGTGATCCACGACGACCTGAAAGATAAGGCGGTCCAGGCCATTGAGGGCGCCGCGCGCACGGGCCGCATCGGCGACGGCAAAATCTTTATCAGCCGCATCGACGAGGCCGTCCGCATCCGCAACGACGAACGCGGCGAAAACGCGCTGTAGACTGATCGACGCACTTCGGGCATGCTCTTGTTTCCGGAGCTCGGAGTATTTTAGCGTGTTGTTGCGTTGCAACGATCTAAAGAAAACACAGCCATGATTCCCCGATTCGTCTTCGTCCTTGGCATGATCCTCAGCGCCGTGTCCTGCCTCTCCGCGCAGGACACGCGCACCGTTCTCGAGCCGTTCTTCCCCCAGCTTTGCGCCACGCTCGACGCTCAATTAGAAACCAGCGGCCGCTCTCTCGCTCCCGCCGATGAACAAAAGCTCGACACCGCCCGAATTCAAAAGGCCATCGATAAATGCGGCAAGGGGCGCGGCGTGATGCTCCGCGTCGACGAAGCCAACAACGCGTTTCTCAGCGGCCCGCTGGAGCTGCGCCCCGACGTCACTCTCATCGTCGGCGTCGGCGTCACGCTCTTCGCCTCGCGCGATCCGGCCGTCTTCGCCGTTTCTCCCGGCAGTTGCGGCATCGTCAGCCATTCGCTTGGGCCCCGCGGCTGCAAGCCCCTCATCTCCGTCGACCACGCTTCCAACTCGGCCATCATGGGCGATGGCGTCATCGACGGCCGCGGCGGCGAAAAAATGCTTGGGTCCGATTATTCCTGGTGGGATCTGGCTGAGCAGGCGCGCGCAGGCGGCGGGCAGCAGGTTCCGCGCCTCATCGTCGCCAATGACTCCGGCAACTTCACGCTTTATCGGATCACCCTGAAAAACTCGCCCAACTTTCACGTCGTTTTCAGCCACGCCGACGGCTTCACGGTCTGGGGGCTCAAGATCGACACGCCGCAGCGCCTCGCCCGCAACACCGATGGCGTCGACCCCGGCGATGGCGCGAGAAACATCACTATCACCCACAGCTACATCCGCGCCGGCGACGACAATGTCGCCATCAAGGGCGGGCCCGGTGGCGCAACCAACATCACCATCAGCCACGATCACTTCTACTGGGGCCACGGCATGTCCATCGGCAGTGAAACCAACGGCGGCGTCAGCAAAATTCGCGTCTTCGATCTCTCGCTCGACGGCCCCGATAACGGCATCCGCATCAAGTCGAACGGCTCGCGCGGCGGTCTCACCGAGGACGTGGTCTACGACGACGTTTGCATCCGCAACTCGCCCAACCCCATCACCCTCGACACCACGTACTCCGCGGCCGGCACGCTTCAGGGCGACTCACTTCCCACCATGCGCGGCATCACCCTCCACAACGTCCGCGTCTCCGGTGGCGGCAAAATCACCTTCAACGGCTACGATCATACCCATCGCATCGCGGCCACGCTCGACGGCGTGCAGATCGTCGATCAGTCTTCGTACACCTACGAGTTAAATCACGCAGACTTGACGCTCGGCCCGGAGCCCACAAACCTCCAACTGCCCGCGGGCCCTGATTCGACGACCCCTGGTTCGATCAGCTCAGACTCGACCATTAAGGGAACTCCCGCCGAAGGCAATCCCGCCTCCTGCGCGGACAAGTTCGTGCCGTTCCCGCAATAGCAGCCCTCGCACTTCAACTCCGGTCTTTGTCATCCTGAGCGACCAAGCGCGAAACGCGAGGAAGTCGAAGGATCTTCGGTTGCCTCTCACGGGCGCCGGGTGCCCCACGTCTCGACTTTGAGACGTGGGACAGCACACTGACTCGCTGACTCGCCAACCCGCCAACCCGCCTAAAACCTCACCGCCCCGCAATCTCCTTATTCACCGGCACACGCACCACAATCTTGTCGCCGGTCCGCACCACCATCCGCGAAAACGACTCGTCGGCCACATTCGCAAGCGAGACGTATCCTCCATTGAGCGCCGTCACGTCGCCGCGCATTTTCGCGTTTGCATCGGCAGGCACAGCAAAGCTCACGCGCACATCGGGCCGCCCGTCTCCGTCGAGATCGATCTCATCGCTCACGTGCGCGGGCAGCGAATCCACAGGCTCAAACACAATCTGCACGAAAGGCTCGACGCGGACGCGCTCGAGCATTCGCGGTTGCACCGGCTGGTAAACCACAATCCGGTAGCCGTCTTTCTGAATCGTTCGCGCAACCGTACCGCCGCTGTACGTGGCGTCGATGTGCAGCCCGGCGTGCGCCACCACGTTGGTAAAAACGCCCATCAGCACAAACGGAACACAGACCGCGATCAGCAGCGTGAGCCCCGCGCCCGTGTAGGCCAGAATCGAAAGAATGCGTGCTCGCATGGGTTCCTCCTTCACTTCCCCGGCAGCCAGTGCATCATGGTGGCGACCGAATTGGCCAGAATGCTGCCGCCGAACATCGTGGCCATCGCCCACGCGCCGTAAAGAAACAGCAGCCGTGCGCGCTCCGGCTTTACAGCGACCGGAGTCCCCTTCAGGTGCCACACTGCCGCGTCCTTCTTGCAGGCATCGACGCAGGCGCCGCACTTCATGCAGTTCAGCAGCGTCTTCCCCTCGCGAATTGAATCGGCCGAAAGCGCCACCGTCGGGCAGCTTGTCTGGCAAAGCGTGCAACCCACGCATTTTTCCCGGTTGAATCGAATCTCGAACAGGTTGATCTTGTTGAAGATCGATTGAAACGCGCCGAAGGGGCAGAAGAATCCGCACTGTGTGCGCTTCTTGGTCAGATACGGGAGCACTACAACCAGGCCCACGAACAGTGCGACGAAAATCCCCATCTGGATGGCCGTCTCCACGTTGCGCACCGCGGGAAACTCGGTGACCGCTTTAAACGGGCACAGCCACATGCAGTAGACCGGCTCGAAAATCGCCGCCGAAACCAGCACCACAAAAACTAAAATGGCCCATGGAATCAGCCGCAAAATGTGCCCATACCGAACCACAAATCTGTGCAGCTTGGGCCGTTTCGCGAACGCGGCAAAGCCCTCTTCGATTCCGCCGAAAAAGCACGCATAGCTGCACCACGCTTTACCCAGCACCAGAGTCATCGCGAACCAGATCCCGATCATGACTGCGATCGATCTCGGATTGCTCGCTGTCGGCAGGATCGACCCCGGAAAGATGATCGTCTTCGCGAATGCCGCGGGCAAAATGATCGATGGCGTCACCATGAAGCAGAACGGTGTGTCGCCTGAGACCATGCGGCTGATGGGAATGCTCATTGTGCCGCGCTCGGCGATCAATGAAGCAATGAATCCGAACGGGAACAGAAAACCAAGCGCGACAAAGAAAATCCGCCGCCAGCGATAAGTCTCGCCCGTCCGCATCATCAGGAAGAAGAGCGCGGTCATGAAGACAATGACCGCAGCCGCGCCAACATGCTCATCCCGGCCCGCTTTCTGGAACGATGGCGTGAACATCAGCAGCGACCACAGCGCGATGGGCAGAGTCAGCAAAATCGACCGGCCGACGCCGCGAAACGCCACCGGCCGCCGAAGAGTAGAGGCACGGCGAACGCGGTTCTCCAGTTGCTGCGAATCGAAGTCGGTACTGCCAAGTGGCTTTTTCCCCAAGAAAAAGCCACCTCGCACCACACCGAAAATGCCGCGAAATAACTGGGGAACCGCCCTAGCCATAAAATGTCCTCTCGATCAGAATGGAGACTCCGGAAAATCCATACCAGCAGGCCAGCAGGACCGCCACCATGCGGGCAACAGTGACCACCGCCGGCGTTCGCCGCACAAATCCCAGAGAAAGAAACGGCACAAACCACACCGCGGTTCCGGCGAAAAAGCAGACAAAGAACAGGAGCGCCGCCGATAAATGCTCAAGCTGCGCCGCGCGCACGCCCGCCACAAGAAACGGCGGGCAAAGATTGATCCCCGTCAGAAATCCCAGCGCCAGCGCACCCGACCGCAACGAACGCGGCGCTTCGCCGATCCGCACCAGCCCGCCCGCTTCCTTCGCCGCAGCGCATCGCCTGTGCGGCCAGCCAACCGCGTACACCACCAGCGCCGCCGCCAGCAGCACCTCAATTCCGCCCATCAGCCAAGTGCGCCCGATCCACGCCCGCGGAATCGACGACCCAACCATCCACACCGCCGCCGCAAAAACCATGTACCCCGCCAGCCGCGCCGCCAAAAACAACCCCAACTGCCGGCTGTGACCCCGCACTCCCCGCGGCTGAACCATCATCCACGGCACCACCACTGGCCCGCACGTTGCCAGGCATACCGGCCCCGTTGCGAGTCCCAGCACAAGCGCCTCCCCGGCGCTGGCCGAAAGTGAAAGTGCCGCCATCTTGCCCCGAAGTTTATGGCCGTCCGCGAGATTCCCTTCGTGACAGTGGTCACGCCCACATGTGTCAACAATCGCCAACCGGCGCGGCCTCACGCGCGACCTGCTCCGCTGTCCCGCCACCATCCCCCAGAGGCCCCCTCAACCCCGCGCCGTCCCACCTACGGCAGTTTCGGAATCTGTGCGGACCGAAAGCACACACTCAAGTGGCTTTTTCGTCAAGAAAAAGCCACTATTCACAACCCTCAAAAGGTCTACGTGTATTCCGAAACTGCTCGAAATCTCCCACTTCCGGCATTTATCGCTTATTCTTGTAACAATTCCTTCTTGCTTCGGCAGGCCCGCAAACAATTTCCTATGAACCCAGTCGTTTTGGTTGTTGACGATCTTCGGGAGCAGTATCTCAAGGAGATGGCGCTTGTCCGCCAGACCTGTGAGCGCACCGGCGACGGCACCGCCGCCATCCGCCGCCGCTCCGCCGTCGTCGACCGCATCCTCATCGAAATGTGGCGCCGTTCGTTTGCCGGCCTGCCTCCGCAGAATGCTGCCCTGCTCGCCCTCGGCGGCTACGGCCGCAAAGATCTCTTCCCCTACTCCGATATCGACGTCCTCTTCGCCTTCGCCGACGAGAAAACCGAAGAGCAGTCAAAAGAAGCCGTTCGCGCCATCATCCAGGGCATGTGGGACATCGGTCTGCGCGCCAGCCCCAGCTCCCGCACCGTCAAGGAATCCGGCCGCTTCGATCCTGACAATCTCGAATTCACTCTCGCCACTCTCGATCGCCGCTTCCTCGCCGGCCAGTTTCCGCTCTACCAGCAGCTCCACCAGGTCACTTTTCCCGGCATCTTCCTCAGCGAGTGGAACTCCATCGCGCAAAAGCTCGGCGAAATCGCCCGCGCCCGCCACGCCAGGTTCGGCAACACCATCTTTCACCTCGAACCCAACATCAAGGACTGCCCCGGTGGCCTGCGCGACTACTCGCTCGCCGTCTGGTTCGCGGTCCTCTTCCACCTCAAGGCCACCAAGGAATGGCCTCGCCAGCGCGGCGGCGTCTTCCAAAGCGCGCGCGGCGATGCCGAGGCCGCCTTCGACTTCCTCGCCGCCGCCCGATGTTTCCTCCACTTCCGCCACGGCCGCGACGACAACACCCTCGACTGGCAATCGCAGGACGAGGCTGCCGCCCGCTCCATCGGCCTTGAAACCCGGGGCACCGCCGATCCCTCCTACTGGATGCGCACCTACTATCGCCACGCCCGCGTCATCTATCGCCGCGCCGCTCTGCTCATGGAGCACCTGCCCGCCCCAGTCAGCTTCTACCGCCAGTTCCGCCGCCGCCGCACGCCCATCGCCGGCACCGACTTCCTCCTCGACCAGGGCCGCATCGAGATTCAGCCCGGCGCGCAATTCAATGACACCGCAGCCATCCTGCGCATCTTCTCCCTCATGGCCACGCACGGCTACACGCTCTCCCAGGCCGCTGAAGACCGCATCACCGACGCGCTCCCCGTCCTCGCCATCTCCATCCCCGAGGGTCCCTACCTCTGGAACGCCCTCCGCGAAGTGCTGCTCGGTCCCCACGCCGCCCACGCTCTCCGCACCATGCACGCGCTCGGCGTCCTCGAGATGCTCATCCCCGAGTTCCACGGAATCGACGCGCTCGTCATCCGCGACAGCTACCACCGCTACACCGTCGACGAGCACACCTTCCTCGTCATCGACAACGTCCACGGCCTGCGCCAGCCCTCCAGCGAGCACGAGCAGCGCCTCGCCCAGTTGTTGCCTGAAATCGACCGCATGGACCTCTTCTTCCTCGCGCTGCTCCTGCACGACACCGGCAAAGGCCGCCGCGCCGGCGAGCACGCGCAGCAGAGCGTCGAGCTGGCCGACAGCTTTCTCGCCCGCCTCGACTTCGATGCCGAGGAGCGCGAGTCCATCCTCAAGCTCATCCGTCTGCATCTTGAAATGTCGGCGGCCATGCGCCGCGACATCTTCGACCTCGACAACGTGCGCGGCTTCGCCGACAAAATCGGCAACCCGCAACTGCTCAAGATGCTCACCCTCATGACCTTCGCCGACATCAAGGCCGTCAACCCTGACGCGCTCACCCCGTGGAAGGCCGAGAACCTTTGGCAGTTCTACATGTCCACGTCAAACTTCATGGACCGCTCGGTCGACGAGGCGCGCTATCACGCCGCCATCGATCCCACTCTGCTCAACCGCATCCGCTCTATGGTTCCCGCCGCGCAGCACGACGCGCTCAGGCAGTTTCTCGAGGGTCTCCCGCAGCGCTATCTGCAAACCCGCCTGCCCGAGCAGATTCGCAATCACTTCCTCATGGCGCTCGACCTCGACAAGGACAATGTTCAGCTCGATCTGCGCCCCAGCCGCCAGCTCTACGACCTCACCGTCATCACCCGCGATCGCACCCGCCTCTTTGCCGATATGGCCGGTGTCCTCGCCGCATGGGGCATGAACATCGTCCGCGCCGGCGCCTACTCCAACGATGCCGGCGTCATCGTCGACAGCTTTCAGTTCACCGATCTATTCCGCACCCTCGAGCTCAACCCCACCGAGAAAGACCGCTTCCTCTCGAACGTTCACGACGTCGTCGCGCAGAAAGTCTCTGTCGAGCAGTTGCTCAAGGCGCGCCGCCATTTGAACCGCCCCGGCCGCTACAAGCTCGACGTGCCCACCAAGCTCGAGTTCGACTCCGAGTCCTCCTCGCACTCAACTCTGTTGCAAGTGGTCGCGCAGGATATGCCCGGCCTTCTGCGCCAGATCGCCCTCACCCTCTCAACCCATCAGTGCAACATCAAGGTGGCGCTCATCGACACTGAAGGCGAAACCGCCATCGACGTCTTCTACCTCACCAGCCACGACGAAAAACTCTCCCCCGAAGCCCAGGCCACCCTCGGCAACGACCTCACCAAAGCCCTCGAAGCCATGCGCTCCCCGGCTTAGCCTGTATTTCTCACACGCCCTGTTTTTTGGCGGTAACGAGTTGATTGCGGGAAGTGCGGCGGTTGTTTGTGGACGGCGACAAGGGCTAGGTGAGGTTTTTCAGGCCGTTCTCAGCCTGGGCTC
>JBEKSA010000039.1:0-28899 GCA_049517515.1 Occallatibacter sp. | reverse complement strand
AGCTGCGCCACTGCGCCGGACAGAGGGCGAAAGAGTGCGCTACAGGAATCGGCAGGGGCTTGTGTATCGAGCTGAAGTATCGAAAGGGAGTGTATGGGGCGGCGTCGGGAACTGGGGGATAGGGGATAGTAATGCGGCACACATGTGGCACACGTGGCCGCTGCTTAGGATTGGTTTCCGGGGTGGATCATGGAAGGGTAGACTGACGGGGGTTCAGTACCTGCTTTTCCCTGAAGGCCTGCAGGTTAGTCCGAAGTCGGGCACTCATGCGCCAGATGAAACACAAGTTGTCGGCGATGCTGGCGAAATACATCCGCATCGGCCAGATGTTCACGCATAACGCGGCCGCCGGAAGCTGATTTCGCTCCTTCTGCTCTTGGCTCACGGTCCCCCAAAATGCAGTGAAGGCTCCGCTCAGTCACGCGGGCCGCCAGGCCTCGGTGCATCAAGATTTGGTTGAATTGAAGTGCCTACTTCTCGCAGCTGAAAAAGCCGGGTACGGACGCGCTATTTACTATCCAGATTTACTATCCATCGGGCTAAAGTCTGCAGAAACATGCAGAATGAGCCCACCGCTGCCTACATTTGAAATGGTCCATATATCGCTGATTTTAATGGTATTATTACGGAATTCTCTGAAAACAGCGAATCTCGAGAAAGGGCGTCCGGAGAAGCTGACATTCTGCCACTGAACTACTCCCGCCGGGCGAGGCAGAGCCAACGTCAAGAAGTATATACCAATTCGCGGCGGAGGCAGAGCCAGCGGCGCTCAGCGAATTGGCTGGACGACTCTTCCCGATGAGGCGACAACGATGATGACCGTATGGCAGGATGCTGAGATGCGAGGCCGGATAAAGGGTTGCGCGTTGTTCATTCCGAGCGCGCATCGTTCATACTTCTGGTGTGCGCAGAATCCTTCGGTTGATTGCCTTAACGTCAACATGCGGAGCAGTGAGCGCGTTTTGCCAAACGGGCGCTCCGGCGTGGCAGAGCGCCGTTGAGCGCGCGGCGCGCGAGGCTCCCGAGGCCAGGATTATTGTGCTTGACATCGCCAGCGGACGTTTGCTGGCGGCGAGCCAGCTGAATGATGCGGCACGAACGCTGGCCGCGCCGGGATCAACACTGAAGCCGCTGGTTCTGTATGGCATGGTGAGCACGGGCTGGTGGAACTCCGCGAGCCGCATCGCCTGCAACCGGCAACTGGTTGTCGCCGGCCACCGGTTGGCTTGCACGCATCCGCTCGGCCCACCCTTCGATGCCCGCGAGGCGTTGACGTGGTCGTGCAACACCTACTTTGCCGCCGTGGCGCGTACGCTTCACCCGGGCGAGCTGGGGCGGCTGCTGCGGCCTACAGGGTTGCTCGGCGTGACTGGCCTTGCGCGCGATGAGGCGGTGGCTGAATATCGCGAGCCGGATTCCGTTGATGCGGAGCAGCTGGCGCTGCTGGGAGTTGAGGGCGTGCGCGTGACGCCGCTGGAGCTGGCCGCAGCTTATCGCTGGCTGGCGATTGAACTGGCCGCGCATCCAGATTCCGATGCGGCACACGTGGTTCGCAAGGGGCTCGAGGACTCTGCCAGCTTCGGCATGGCCGGACAGGCGAGCTTGGGCGGCGTCGCGGTGATTGGCAAGACGGGAACGGCGGAGGGCGTGGCATCGAGCCGATCACATGGCTGGTTTGCAGGCCTCGTGCCCGCCGAGAAGCCGAAGATTGTGGTTGTTGTCTATTTGCCCGCAGGCCGGGGCGCGGATGCGGCGCACGTGGCCGGATTGATTCTGGCCAACGCACCTCGGGAGCGGCCGTGAATCGACAGTGGATGGCGCGATTGCTCGTAAGCCTGCTGGCGGCAGCCGGCGTGGCGTGGAGCGGATTGCAGCCGACGCAGCAGGCCGCGGTGAAAGCCGGTGTGTCGCCGCCTGGTGCGCGCGAGACGCTGCGCGTGGGAATGTGGACGTTGTGGCACGACCGCGAAGTGATTCTGACGCCGGCCGGCCCGGATCGCAGAATCATCTTGCGAAGTTGCGCCGGGTGCGCCGCGACCACATTTACTCAACCGGCAACGATTCGCGCGGATGGAGACGCGCTCACGCTGACAGCGGCGGGCCGAAAAGGAAATGCGACGCGCGTCTGGATTTCCGAGCCGGTGACGCTCACTGCGCACGGCGAAACTGTCACTCTGCGCGATCCTGTGGCGATCACAGCGCGGGAGGGCGCGCTAGTCATCGTAGTGGCGCTGCCTGTTGAGAGCTACGTTGAGCGGGTGGTGGCGAGCGAAAGCGGCGCAGCGGACAGCGCGGAGTCGCTGAAGGCGCTGGCGATTGTGGTGCGGAGTTTCGCGCTGCACGAGGAGCACGGGCATGCGGATTACGATCTTTGCGACTCGACGCATTGCCAGCTTTTGCATTGGGGCGGCAACGGCGAGCGCGGGGCCCAAGCGCACGCAGTGACACTGGCGACAGGAGGCGAGACGCTGTGGTTTCACGAGCAGCGCGCATTGGCTTACTTTGGGAAGGATTGCGGCGGGCGCACCGCTTCGCCGGTCGAGATTTGGCCTCATGCGAGACTCATTCCCTATCTGCCATCGCAGCCCGATCGATTCTGCACGGCGGATGGCGGCAGGGAATGGGCGTCGGAGATGTCGCGCGCTGAGTTGACGGCAGCCTTGGCGAAGCATGGGCTCGCGACTCCCGGCTGGCAGAACATCGCGGTTGGGCGGCGCGGCGAGTCGGGCCGGGCTGTGACGATCAAGATCGATGGCGCTGAGATCAACGCCGATGAGTTCCGGCTTGCGGTTGGCGAATCGCTGGGATGGAACAAGATTCCCAGCACATGGTTTGAGGTGAGCCGCCAGGGCGATGGATTCGCGTTCCATGGGCGTGGATGGGGCCACGGGGCGGGCCTTTGCCAGAAGGGCGCGTCGGTGATGGCGCAACAGGGACGCTTTGCGCAGGAGATTCTGGCACAGTATTTTCCGGGAACGCGAGTGGCCGACGAAGCAACTGGGCGCGAGTGGCGGAGGCTTGCGGGCGACGGATTTGTTCTCGAATCTCTCGATGCAGGCGACGCGGCGTATTTGCCGGATCTGAACCGGGCGCGCGCGGAGGCGACAGAACAATCCGGATTGAATGCGACGGCTCCTTTGACCGTACGTGCGTTCGCGTCAACGACGGCATTTCGCGAGGGGACACTTGCGCCCGGCTGGGTGGCGGCTTTCACTGAGGGGGATTGGATTGGAACCCAGCCGCTACGGACGCTTGCGGGGCGGCGGCTTTTGGCGGATACAATGCGCCATGAGTTTCTGCATGCGTTGGTGGAGGAGCAGGCAGGACCGCAGGCGCCGCTTTGGCTGCGAGAGGGGCTAGTGGAAGTTTGGAGCGAGGCGAACGGCAAGGCGACTTCGCCGGGCGCCGCGAGACCGGGAACCGCGCCTGCGCTTACTCTCGACGCCACCGACAACGCGCTGACGCACCCGGATAATGAGGCGGAATCAGCAGCCGCGCATCGCGCAGCCGAGTGGTACGCAGCGAAACTGCTCGCACGCTATGGGCGCGCGCAGGTGCTCGACTGGCTCAGGTCAGGCGTCCCCGCCGGAATTGTCGTCACTCTCGGGCAGCGGTAACCGGACGGAGTCTTCGCCGAGCGGGCCTACGCCCACGGGAGCGGGCACGAGCAAATCGTCCCCAGGCTTCTCTGCGGCTGGCGCGCCACGGCCCAACAGAACTGCGCACCACGCCAGAAGAAGAACCCAACAAACAACCGCAAGCAAGTAAGTTCCCGCGAGTTTGAGCATGACGGCCCAGACCTGATGGGATACGGTCCCCTGCGGCTCGCCTGTGAAGAAATGACTGGGCCACTCGACAGCCAAGAGGGCTGCGACAATTACCGCCAGCCACCAGCGCCAATTCAGCAATAAGCGGATGATTTTGCGCCACGGCAACCGCCAGCCCCACTGGGCCGAGGCCGTCGCCCAGGGAATCACCTTCGCGGGTACCGCAATCCAGCGAAAGATCCAGACGAGGATCGCGAGCCAGCTTTGAATGTGGTCGTAGGTAAGTAGCGTTGCGCGCATGTGATCTGAGGCGCGCGAGTTCAGATAGCCAGCCCAGTCGGGAATCTGATCGCTGCACCAGTCCAAGAGCGCCCACGCAGCCCAAACGATCGCTGCCCAGACCAAAAGCGTGAGCACGCCAAGGCCCACGTGCACGCGCCTATGCTCATCGTGGAGAAGCTTGCGCATTGTTCCGGCCTGCAGAAGCAAGGCCGCGGCAAGCAGCACAAGCGGCACGAGCAAGGAGAGCCCCACTTGCCACGCATAACTATCGGGCAAGCGCGTCCAGGCTGCACCCGCGAGAACGAGCAGGAGCGTGGCCCAAAACTGGGCCACAACCCACGCGAGACTGGAGCGGAGGCGGTGAAACAGATCGTTCAAAGGGTTGGCGGCTGCAACATCACTCACGGCTGCACCTCCAGCGTTGCGGGATCGGTGGTGGTCTGGACGTTCGATTGGTACATGGGTCCGGCCTGCGCGGGGCTGATCTGGAAGAGGCCGGAATTATCAGCCTGAATCAGGTAGACGTAAACGCTCCGCGAACTGAAATTGGTGTTGAAGAATGCAGCGCGGTCGTCGCGAAATTCCTCCCGTGTAAACAATTCGGACCACCAATCGGGCTTGTTGTTCAGCGTATAGAGGCCAGTCTCAGCCAGGAACTCAGTGCCCGCAGGGATGGGGTCCTGGGCCTGCAGGTACTTCCAATCGGTTCCGTTAAGCGCAAGCTTGACGGCGACGATGTCACCAATATGGACCGGGCCTTTCAACGGAACCAGGTCGTAGGTGATGGGATCGGTCGGCTTGTCCTGTTTCTTCTTCAACAGGTAATAGTCGCGCGTAATGTTGAGCGCGAGCTGACCCTGCTGGAAGGATTTGCGATCGGCGGAGTACCAACTGTTGGCGGCTGACCAGTAGGTAATGCCGTTGCCGCTCTTGCGGATGGTGACCTGGCCGCCACTCGTCGCTTGCGCCGCGGGAACTTTAATCTGCCATGGCGCGGCGAAGGCATCGTCGGCGCCCAAGTGTCGTTTGCCTACGCTTGTGCCATTCACGAAAACCTCTACGTCGGAGGTGTTGGCGAGCTCGCCGCTCAGGACAAGGTAATCGGTGAGTCCCTGAATCACCATCGAGGTCTGCTTGGTGGAGTACCAATAGTCGCCATCGCGATGTGCGGCGAGCCAGCGCGCGGCCTTGGGCATCAGGCCGCTGGAGCGATCCTGGCGGATGAGCAGCTTCAGCGCGAAGGCTGTGGTCTCCGGAGAGGTATCATCCCAAAAATCCATCATGCCGTCGTAGTTGCCCTCCCAGTAGGCATCGACGTCAGTCGCGTGGGCCTTCTTTTCGAGAAGCTCGGCAGCCTGATGCGCTCGCGCATCGCTCGCCGCATCGAGAGCGAGGCCAGCCAGCGCAAGCCCCTCGTCACTTAGTTTGTCCTGGCTGCTCCACGCTTTGTCGAGCGCGTCTTTTGGCGCGCCGCCCGTGGTGGCTAAGGCGTAAACGGTGTAGGCGCGCAGGTCGGGAATCATGTCGGGATGCGCAGCCAGCGTCGACACCAGCCAGTTGCGCGCGTTGTTGAGCCGGTCGTCGTCGATCGTGTAGCCGGCCGCTTTGGCCTGGCCCAATCCACTCACAACGTATGCGGTCATGAAGACGAGGCTCGGGTCATCCTGCCACCAGCCCCAACCGCCGTCGTCGTGCTGATAGCTGGAGAGCCGCTCGAGTCCGGCGCTGACCTCGTCATTCAGCGTCTTGCGGTCAATGGGCGACTTGATATGCAGCTTGTCGACGGCCTGGGCGACGATCAGGTCGGGCAGGAAGCTCGACATGGTTTGCTCGGTGCAACCCCATGGATAGCTGGTGAGGTAGTCGAGCGCATCGAAGACGGTTCCGGCGACGGATGGAGAGACGGTGACGGTGAGCGCGCGCGAGCCCGGATCCGATGTAGCCGGATAGCTGAACGACCACTGGTTCTGTCCTGTGCCCGAGAAAACGACGCCTGTGCCTGCGGCGCTCTGCTGGACGCCAAACGGAAGGATGGGAAGCGTCGTCTGGAGCGCGTCCGATTCCTCGTTGGTGAGCGCTTTGGCGGTGAGAACGGCGTTGCCGATGACTCGCGCCTTCACTCGCCAATCCACGTAGCTCTCGGCATTGGCGGGAATAGTGATCTTCTGCGTTTGGCCGCTGAGGACGTCTACGCCGCTCAGGTCGAGGGCAAAGGTCACGTCTTTGGCCGTCGCCAAATAATTGTGCGCAATGACGCGGAGCACTGTCTCGTCGCCCTGGCGGAAGAAGCGCGGCGAGGCGAGGCGCACGATGAGATTCTTGCGCACCAGCACGCGTGTGACTACGCTTCCGGCTTTCCCGTCGTCGGTCATGGCGCGGATGGTGGTGCGCCACGTGGTGAGGGCGTCAGGGAAGTTGAATGCGACGCGCGCGTGTCCGTTGGCGCCCGTCTGCACGCTGGGGCTCCAGTAGGCCGTATCCGGAAAGGCCTTGCGCACCTTGGGAACGACCAGATCGGAGCCCGGCTTCACCTGCGCCATGCGCGGATGGTAGAGGCCGTTGGCCAAGTCAGCCAGCAGCGGGCTCTTGGTGCCTGCCTGTCCGGAGAAGAAGAAATCAAAGGAGGTCTGCGGCTCGAGGTAGACATATCGCTGTGGATAGAACGAGCCGACAATGTCGGGCGTCGTATCGGGCCGCACGGAGTAGAGAGCCTCATCGACGACGCCAAAGCTCAGGTCGGTCTGGACCGGCTTGCCCGCGGAATCGACCGCAAGCACGTCGAAGCTGGCTGCTTCTTCAGGCTCGTATTGGCTCTTGTTCGGTGTGACCGTGATAGTGAGCGTGCGTTCGACAAGCGGGATCTTGAGACTCTTTTGTGCCGTCATCAACTGATCGTCGTGGACGATGACAGCAGTGACGACGAGGTTGGGCTGGGCCTTCTGCGTGATGGGTACATCGAAAGCGGCACTCGCGCCCGTTAAATGGATGAGTTGGCGCGACTGCACGCTGTCGCCCTCGGTCGTGACCACCGCCCACGATTCGGGTAAGCCGGTCACGAGGAGCAGGTGCGCGGTATCGCCCACGCTGTAAGATTTCTTGTCGGCGACGATTTGCGCCTGCGCGTTGGACTGATACCACGTGCCCGCACCGTTCCACACCCAGACATAGGTGGAGTCTTCCACCGTGCGACTCTCCGGCGTATGGGCGATGGCTTTCACCTCGTAGTCGCCGCTGCCGCCAATGGGCAGATCCACCAGAACCGTTCCGTCGCCGCCGGTCACGGCATCCTTGCTGGCGGCAGCTGTGTCCGTGCGTTGGTGGGTAACGGAATCCCAAGTCTCAAGCGCAACGGCGATGTGGACCGGGGTCTGCACCGGTTTGTTGTCGTAATCCTGCGCTGTGACTTTGACGCGTACGGGCTGGCCGGCCTGGACGACGTAGTTTGTGGGTTCAACGCTTACACGGAACGAACCGTAAGTGGCTAACACGGTGGAGTGGCCGGCGACCTCACGATTGGCAACGTCAGTTACGCGTGCCTCGATGCGATAGTCCTGGTCGGTGTGCTTGGGGTCCACCTCAGTGGGCAGCGCGACAGTAAGTTGACCGTTGGCGTCGAGCACGCCCTGATGCTCCTGCTGCTCGGTCTGGTCGTAAGTATCATTGGACTCGTCGGAATCGTCCGAATCATTGGAATTGGCGTCGGCGTCCGCGCCGTTGTCGTCCTCCTCGTCCTGATCCCACCAATAATGAGTAGAGGTATGCACGACATAGGTCACCTTGGCGCCTGCAACCGGCTCGCCAAAGAAGTAGCGCGCGTTAATCGTGGCCTGAATCGAATTGCCCTGCAGCACGCGCGTCACAGCCGGCTTCACGGTGACCTGGTACTCGGGCTTCTTGTAATCCTCCACATAAAAACTGCCGGTGCCGCCGATGTTTTGCTCGGCAAACTCGACGTAGTAGTAGCCCAGCGCCGCATCGGATCCGAGGTTGAGGTCTGCCGCGATCGTCCCATGCGGCGAGAGGGTCAACTGTTTTCTCAGGATCTCTTTGTTATCGGGACCGCGGACGTTGAGCGTGACTGTCTGTGGCCCGGGAAGCGCCAGGGTGTCGTTCTGTTCCTGGCGCACGATGCCCTTGATGTGTACGGCATCGCCAGGCCGGTAGACGGGCCTGTCAGTGTAAATATAAGAACGTTCCGATTGTGTTCCATTGGCCTGAAAGTTGTAGCCCCACGGCGTGACCAGCGCAGCGTCGCCTCCGTGGTTCGCCAGAATCCAAACGTTTTCCGGCTCCGCACCTTGCGCGCCGCCGCGAATCGTCATCGTGAGCGAGGCCATGCCATCGCTGCCGGTCTTGCCGGATGACTGGAGCTGCCCGTTCGCCCAGAGGACAAGGCCGGCATCGCCGATGGGCGCGCCGGATTTGCGATCGGCGACATAGAGATCGGCCCGCGCGCCCTCTGTCCGCTCCACCACAGCGATGGAGGTGACGATGGCGACGGTGTACGCCTTATACGTGCCGTCGGTGGCCTCAATCAGGTAGACGCCAGCGCCGAGCCCCTCGATGGGCAACTGCTGCGTGTCACTGACCAGGGCAGGTGGCGTTTCGAGCTTCCAGCGCGCCACCAGCTGGCTCGGGTTGAGCAGAGGAATCTGCGCGAACTGCGCTGCACCCACCACCTGACCGCGCTTGCCCAGCTTGCCTTGTTGCTCGCGGAAGCTGTCCCGCGCTTCGTCGGTAAACTGGCCGCGAAAGAAGTGCCGCATGAGAAACCAGAGGTGGGCCTTGAGGTCGTGCAGGCGCTCAACGAAGGTGGTTTGATCGATTTGTTCCTCCGGCGCGTAATTCTCTCTGCCGAAGCTGTGCGAATCTTTGAGGCCGGCGAAGAACTTTTCCGCATCGCGCACCTTGTAGACGCGGAAGTCGAGTTCCGGCACGTTGTGGGCGATGAGCTGGATTTTGACGCTCTCGCCCGGTGCAAAGGTCCGCGTGGTGGAAAGCGAGAAGGAGCGCGGCGCGTCGTTTGCCGAGGCGGGGACCGCGGCTGCGGCCAGGAGAAGCAGAAGAAGGACGGCCAGGAGTGGCTTAGGAAGCGCGGGTTTCCGGTAAGTTGAATTCCGGTCAATCATGGAGTTCCTCGCAGAATGTTCCAGCGGTAGACGCCGAGAAAGTTGGGATTGCCGGCGAGCGGCCGCCATTGCGGCTGGGGATGGTCAAGGAGTTCAGAGAGGAGAACGCGGCGCAGTTCGCCGGGGCGGCCATGGTCGGGCCCGGTGTCGTAAACGACTTCGGCGGCCCCACTGGATCGAATCACGATCATCGAATGCCATGGCGACGACTGGCCGAATTGGCGATAGAAGAGCAAGTCGCCGGGCAGCGCCGCGCGCACATCGCGGCTGACAAGGTACGCGTTCCGGTCGACCAGCGTGCGTGCGTCTGCAAACTGGGCGAAGGAACCGTTTGAAAGGTCGTCAGGCTGAAAAGCGCCGGGCTGAACACGAAAGAGCGCCGTGCCGAGCGGCGTATGGGGGTAGTTCCAGGCGCGAATCTCGCCCGGCGGGGCCGGAACCTCGATTCCGCTGGTCTGAAACCAGCTTTCATCGTGGCGTTTGAGCGCCTCGCGGTAGGAATAGCGAAGCAGGCTGGCGCAGTCGCTGATCTCGGAAGGGACGTCGGCCGGGGGGCGGACGGCCTGGTACTCAGCGATAAGCGTGAACCAGCGGCGAAAGGTGGCCTGGTCGGCCGGATCGGTCAGCCGCAGAAAGTCGGGTGTGCCGTCCCCGAACCGGTCGCCCCACACCAGCGTCGCCCGGGAATGCGCCAGAGCGGCTGGGATTGCCTGGGCTCGAGCCTGACGCCCAAAATGGAGGATGCGCCGGCCAGCCGGGCCTGCCTGGCAAAAATACAAAATGAGTGTGCCAAACGTTGCCAAGGTCGCAAACACAATCAGGGTTCCGCTTCGGCGGGTCATGGCCGCCGGGCTGCCACCGGGTGGTCTGCCGTGAGCGTTCACTTGAGGGTGAGAAAGTGAGCCGCCCCTATCCTACGTCAATCCTGCGGAATGTGCGCATATTTCGCGCTGGAAACCCGAACTCTTGTTTCGGCCGGCGGGTTTTGTTACCATCTGGTTACACATGGTTTGCGCCTTACCAAGCCGTTCCTGTTGTCGCCTGTCGAACATCTTCGACGGGTGTCCCCGCTAGTCTCTGATCTCCTGCACAACCGATTCAGAAGACGCACCCGTTGCTGAATTCCGGGTTTGTCTTTGCGCGCTCCGGCCTTCAGCTTTCCCAATGAAGTGAGGTCACAATGCCGGTCGCCGAAACTGAACCAGCGAAAACATCGCCGCAAATGCCAGCCGTCACATCCCCGCGGCTGAACCATCTGCGCCTTCTTGAAGCGGAGAGCATTCATATTCTGCGCGAAGTGGCGTCGGAGTTCGAGCGGCCGGTGATGCTCTACTCCATCGGCAAGGACTCCTCGGTGATGCTGAGGCTGGCGCAGAAGGCCTTCTACCCCGGACCGATTCCCTTCCCGCTGCTGCACATCGATACCGGATTCAAGTTCGCCGAGATGCTCGCTTTCCGTGACGAAATGGCGCGCCGGGTCGGGGCGGAGTTGCTTGTGTGGCGCAACGAGCCGGCAATTGCCGCGGGAACAAATCCCATCGCGCTCGGCACCAAGCGCTGCTGCGGACTGTTGAAGACGCAGGCGCTTTTGGATGCGCTGCGCCACTACAACTTCGATGCGGCGTTCGGCGGCGCGCGCCGCGATGAGGAAAAGTCGCGCGCCAAGGAACGCATCTACTCGTTCCGCGACGCTGCGGGGCAGTGGGACCCGAAGAATCAGCGGCCGGAACTCTGGAACCTGTACAACGCGCGCATCCATCCCGGCGAGAGCATTCGCGTATTTCCGCTTTCGAATTGGACGGAGATGGATGTGTGGCAGTACATCCACGAGGAAAAGATTCCCGTCGTCGATCTCTACTTTGCCAAAGAGCGGCCGATGTATGTTCGCCCAATCGGCGCAGGTCAGGAAGCGCTGCTGCCGATTGAGCAGGATTTTGTGGCGCGGCCGGGCGAGAAGCCGCGAATGGTGAAGTGCCGGCTGCGCTCGCTGGGATGCAGCCCATGCACGGGCGCCATCCGCTCTGACGCCGATACCCTTCCCGCCATCATCGCGGAGCTGATCGGGTTCCATTCATCGGAGCGGGCGAATCGG
Source organism: Occallatibacter sp. (assembly GCA_049517515.1). Taxonomy (GTDB): domain Bacteria; phylum Acidobacteriota; class Terriglobia; order Terriglobales; family Acidobacteriaceae; genus Telmatobacter. The sequence continues at coordinate 17,629 of JBEKSA010000039.1, read as the reverse complement.
GCGATCGATTACGACCAGGAAGGCTCGATGGAGATCAAGAAGCGGGAGGGCTACTTCTAAGTGGCGACCCTGACCGCTCCTCCATTTTCCATCGACGAATTCCTGCTCGCCGAGCGCGAGAAGGATTTGCTGCGTTTCTCCACGGCGGGCAGCGTGGACGACGGTAAGTCGACCCTCATCGGGCGGCTGCTGTACGACACGCAATCGGTTTATGAGGACCAGGTGAAGTCGATCGAAGGTAAGGGCACGACTGCGCCCGGGCAGATTGATTTCGCGCTCTTGACGGACGGTCTGCGTGCGGAACGAGAGCAGGGCATCACCATCGACGTGGCGCACCGCTATTTCTCGACGGCGCGACGCAAGTTCATCATTGCCGATACGCCCGGCCACGAGCAGTACACGCGCAATATGGCCACGGGTGCGTCGACGGCCGACGCGGCCGTCGTGCTCATCGACGCGAGCAAGGGCGTGCAGATTCAGTCGCGGCGCCACGCTTACATTGCATCACTGCTGCGTGTGCGGCATGCGCTGGTGGCCGTGAACAAGATGGATCTGATCGGCTACGACGAGCGGGCTTTCCGCGGAATCGAGACTGAGTTCAGGGCAGTTCTTGAGCAGATCGCGACCGACACCGGCACGCCGGTCGAGGCGCACGTTGTTCCTGTCAGCGCACTCAAGGGCGACAACGTGGTCCATGCAACCGGCGCTATGCCGTGGTATGAGGGGCCCTCGCTGTTGGAGCTTTTGGAAGCGCTGCCCTCCGCGCAGGACACCAGGAGCGCACCATTTCGTTTTCCCGTGCAGCGCGTCTTGCGGCCGGATCACACTTTTCGCGGGTTCGCGGGGCAGATTGCGTCGGGAACAGTACGCCGCGGCGGCGAGATTGTGGCGTTTCCCTCGGGGCACCAAGCGAAGATCGAACGCATCGTGACGTTCGACGGCGATCTTCAAGAGGCGATCGTGCCGCTCTCCGTCACGCTGGTGCTCGATCGCGAACTCGACATCAGCAGGGGCGACTTGATTGCCGGTGTTGAAGCGGCGCCTATAGTGGCCAGCAGCATGAAGGCGTCGCTAGTGTGGATGGACAAGCGACCGCTGGATTTGAATCGGCGCTATTTGCTGAAACACACGAGCCATACAGTGCCCGCATTCGTTTCCCTGATCGATCACCGCGTGGACCTGAGTGCGCTCAAGCACGAGCCGGCGTTCGCGCTACGCATGAACGATATAGGCGCGGTCACGCTGCACCTTTTGCGGCCGATCGCGGTGGATCTCTATCGCGACAATCGAGGAACCGGCGCGCTGATTCTGATCGATCCCGAGACCAACGCTACCGTAGCAGCCGGCATGATAACCGAAGCGCAAGGCCAGGCAGCGACGAGCGAGGAAGACGAAGCCGCCGCATGGGGCCGCGTGACCGCGGGTGAGCGCGAAGCACGCTGGAGACACCGCGCCGGCGTGCTGGAACTCTCGGGCCCAAAGGAGTTGATCGACGCCGTCGAGCGTTCGCTGTTTGCAGTGGGCGCTGTGACATGCCGGATCGATGCCGGCGAGCGGGCATCTCTTCAACATCTGGGAATGCTTGACGTTGTCACCGACCTGCAAACCCAATCGGGCTTGCTCACGATCGTGGTGCGCGCCGGAGAAGAAGCCGCTTTGACGGCACGCGCAGGCGATTCGGAGATCACGCTCGACGCGGACAACCGGATGCACGCTGTCGCTGCGGTGCGCCAGCTACTGCAACGCGTGGGAATCTTCATTTCTTCAGAAGGGGCGGATCTGTAATGGGCGCTGCGGAAATTGCCGCCGAAGTGAACACCAAGCTGGATGCCATTCGGGCCACGCTGGCACGCGCAGTGGCGTGCAAGGGCGACGTGTGCCTGACGTGCAGCTTCCAGGCCGAAGACGTTCTGCTTACCAAGCTTGCCATCGCGCTCGATCCACAGATTCCGATTCTCTTTCTCGATACGGGTTACCACTTCGCCGAGACCTACGCGTATCGCGACCGCATCGCCCGCGAGTGGAATCTGAATCTGATCAACCTGCTGCCGGAAAAGACAGTGGTCGAGCAGGAAGCGGAGCACGGTTTGCTCTATCAGACCGCGCCCGACCGCTGCTGCGGGCTGCGCAAGGTCGAGCCGCTTTTCAAAGCTGTCGCGGGGTATCACGTGTGGCTCACAGGCATGCGCCGCGAGCAGGCAAGAAGCCGAGCGGCACTGGAAGAGTCGGCGATGTTTTCGCTGCCCGGCGGCAAGCAGGTGCTCAAACTTGCGCCGCTGGCTGAGTGGACGACCCGCGACGTATGGTACGCGTGCGAGCAGCTTGGCATTCCATTGTTGCGGCTCTACGAGCAGGGCTACACCTCCATCGGCTGCGAGCCATGCACTTCGCTGCCGCTCGATCCCAATGACCCGCGGTCGGGCCGTTGGGCCGGTCGCAAAGTGGAGTGCGGTATCCATATTCAGGCAGCGCCGGCAAAATGACGCGCACGCAGGGAGACTGAGGGCAAGCACATGCAGTACTTCATCGGTTTCTTCATCGCGCTGTTTATCGCACTCACTGGCGTGGGCGCCGGCACGGTCACGGTCCCCGTCCTGGTGCTGTTTCTCGGCGTGCCTGCCCCTGTCGCGGTGGGAATCGGGTTGATGTTTTCAACGGCGGTGAAGCTGATCCTGGTGCCTGCACAGATCGCGCGCCGCAACGTGGCCTGGCGCACGCTGGGCTACATGCTGCTGGGTGGAGCGCCAGGCGTTCTCGTCGGATCACTCTTCCTGAAACATCTGATCAACGCGGGATCAGAGAATCTTCTGAACGCCCTTCTGGGAGCAATTCTGGTCACCACGGCGAGCTGGCAGATCTTCTATTCGTTCCGCCCCATGCGGGATAACCTCGATGTGCGCGACCGCAGCCCGCTGCTCTCATGGCTCATGTTCCCCGTAGGCGCGGAGGTGGGTTTCTCATCCGCTGGAGCTGGGGCGCTGGGCAGCGCAGCGCTGCTGAGCCTGACACCGTTGGCGCCGGCGCAAGTAGTGGGAACCGACATCGTCTTCGGCTTTGTGGTTTCGCTTATCGGCAGCGGCGCGCATTGGTTCACGCATGCCTCCAACCCTGAGTTACTTCTACAACTCATCATCGGCGGCGTGGCCGGGGCGATTGGCGGCACCGTGATGAGCAAGCGCATTCCGCGCCGGCCTCTGCGTTTCGCGCTCTGGGTCTGGCTGCTGATTCTAGGCGGCCAATTCCTCTTCAACAGCTACCACGTCTGGGCTGCTACGCGATGGAGCAAACCTGCTAGCGAGAACTCCCTGAGCGATCATTCGACAAGCGGAAACGGCGTGAGCAAACCGTAAGACGGGTTCCTGGCAGCGTCACAACAAATCGCTGCTCCCGCAGAATGATCAAACGAAATTGAGCGAACAGGAGAAGCCGCGAAGTTGTTGGTTCGTATTGGCTGCCCCGGGGGAGCCATAATATCTGATACTAAAGGAGTTGCATGGACTAGTCGCGTTGGATACCCCGTTCTGTACCCCTTTTTCGCAAGGATGGCTCTGCACGATATTGGGCCGCTGCGAGCAATGTCGCTTCTTTCTCGGGGCGAGAGGCCGAAGTCATTCCGAAGGGTCAAAGAGTGACTCGGCCCGTTTGCGCCAGTTGAGAATAATCCGCCCCTCATGCAGCCGTGCGATTCAACGTTAATCGTCGTTGAGCGCCACGACCTTGCGGCCTCGCAGGGCCTTGATATCGTGCATTGGCGGTTGGCCGAAGAATCGGCTGTGCTCGCGATTGAATTGGCTTGCGCTCTCGCATCCCGCTTCAAACGCCGCGCTCGTGGCGTCCATCACGATTCCTTCGTAGACACGGGGCATGATGACCTCTCTTGAAGATTCGCGATTTCAATGCGAAGCTCGATTTTGCATGTGCTGCTTCACTAATTCCTTCGTGCTGCTGCTCACGAGCCTGACCAGCACAATGTCGTTGCTGTTCATCTGAATTGAGAACTCGACCGTACCCTTGCCGCTGCTGCGTACCACCTTGTCGATCTCCGCAACGTCCCGTGTCAGTTCGTTAAGAGACGCAATCTGCGCCTCCGTCAGTTCTTTGGGCGAACCCATCTCAAGGTACGCTGTATAGGCGTCGTTCGCGTGATAGCCGGTGCGATACACCTGCAGGCGATATGCGGCGTTTGGAGCCAGGTGGATCATCTGCAACTGCAGCGGCTGCGCCGGATGCGAGGGAATCAATTTGGTGTAGAACGACCGGTTGCTAACCTTCTGGTCCGGCTGCTCGAAGTCCCAGATCACGCCTGTGACATTCTCGTCCCGGACTGAAAACATCGCCTGCGGATCTCTCGTGGCGAGGCTGTATCCCTCGAGTGCGTGCAGATACTTGTAAGCAAAGTAAGCAGGCTTGCGAATGCCCTGCGGATTGAGGAGTCCGAATCCGCCTTGAAACGGAGCTGTCGGCGGGCCCGGCTCTTCGAATAGGTCGGTGTATGTCCAGTAGCTCATGCCCTGCACCAGGCCCTGGCTGGCTTTGAGCTTGGTAAGAATATACGGCGCGCTTATATAAGAGTCATGCACGGAGTCGCGCGGTGTGTAGCTTGTGCTCCACTCGGTGAAGTAAAGCGGAAGGCTTGGATACGCTGAAGCCGAGATCTGCTCGCGCACGCGCCGTACGTCGCCGATAATTGCGTTCGGCGAAGGATCGAGCTTGGTGTCGGAGACGCCGCTTTCGTCGAGGAAGCCGCCCAGGACACCGTAGGTGTGCGTCGTCACGAAATCGACCAGGGCGCCGCTTTCTTTCACATGCGCCAGGAACTCGGGAACCCACGCCGCCCCGGCTGTGCTGGGGCCTCCGACCTTCAAAGCCGGATCGATCGCCTTGATCGTCTTTGCGGTCAGGTCATACAACTCGAAATAGGCCTTCTGATCCGCGCCTTCCCAGAAGCCGGAGAGGTTGAGTTCATTCCATACCTCGAAGAGCCACGTGCGCACCTCGTCTCTTCCATAGCGGTCTTCAATGTGGCGAATGAACACATCGACCAGGTCACGCCATCCGTCCGGATCTGGGTGCGATGTGTTTCCGTGCTAGTAAAAAATGCTGTTGTTCGATGTGGCCAGCGCCTTCGGCGTGAATCCCAGTTCGATGAACGGCTTGATGTGGCGTGCCAGCAGATCGTCATAGAGCTGATCGATTTTCGACCAGTCATAGACAGTCCTGCCCTTTTCTAGGTTTACCGTACCCAGCACGTCGTGAAAAATCGCATGGAAACGGATGTAGCGGAATCCGAGCTCATCCTTGACCAGACTGAGCTGCGCCTGGCTGTCGTCGCGGATGAGTGTACCTGGAAAGTCTGATCCAACAGACAGATCGAAGAAGCGATCCACCAGCCCCGCGGTGTTCTTTACATTCACGACGATTTGGCGTGATTGGACCTTTGCAGGTTGAGCGGCAGGAGACATTGCGGAAGAAGCCGCAAGAAAAGTACACGCAATCATCGAAAGCGGCCGCAGCACGAAATTGGACATTTATGATTCGCCTCAAAACTTTTTGATGACTCGGAAAGCCCAACGAACATTCGTAATAGTTCACCGGCCATTCCGATTCAAGTTTGAACTTACTCACTCATGCAATCGCTCAATCGCCAAGGTACTATATCGCAGGATTCGTCCTGGTATTCCTCCTCGCTGAGAGCTCTGCGAAAGGTTACTCCGTACGAGATTCCGCTCTTCAAGTGAATCACATCGCCCGGGCAGACGAATCGCTCGTTCGAAGGAGGCCGATACCCGTGCAATAGCCTGCCCTGCCCGCGGAATCAGCCGCATCTCTCCATCGCTCGTCCCGTCCGGTACCAGCGACGTCACCTTCCCGTCCGTCCAGAGCATCTTCACAGCAGCGCCGATCAGGGAAATAGTATTTCTTTGATACCGCTTCTGCCTTCACCCGCACGACTATGACGCCCTCCATTCCAGTTTCTCTCACGGCAATTGGTTCAGAACATCGGGCAGACCCGTTCGCCAACTCGCTCGTTTGCTGACTCGCCGGTTTGCTGATTCGCTGTCCCCTATCCCGCCGCCTCGCCTACCTTCGGTTCGGCGAACAGCCACGCATTCAGAGCAACACCGATATAACAGACCACCGGAACAAGGTAGGCAGACTGCAGCGGAAGCATCCCCATCAACTTCGTCAGCGCCGCGCCGCCCAGAATCGCCATCACCAGGAATGATCCGGCGGTCTTGGTCTTCTCGCCCATGCCCTTCAAGCCAAGCGCAAAGTTGGTCGGGAACATGATCGACATGAACAGGCTCGTCGTAAGCAAACAGCCCACGCCAATCCAGCTTGGGTGGCGTGATCTCTCCGTTTACGCCCCAAAGATCTTCCCAGGTCTGGCCTTCTTTCCACAGGAAGACCTGACCTTTGATCAAGCGGCGCGAAATCCTTCAGGTCGCGGCGCCACGTCTGCCATTCGTGCGAAGTGCCTGGCGATTCGTAAAACACATGCAGAATCTTGGCTTCATTCGGCGAATTATGCGGGCTTTCTATCCCTGACTTCATCATGGCCGGTTCATCGGTCCCGATGCCGATCCACAGCAGATGGACCCGCTTCGCGAAGGCGGCGGGGTCAGCCATCGCTCCGTTGAACGCGGTCTTCGTATCCAGCTTGTTGTTCCCATCGCAAACACGTTGCCGCGCCACTGAATCCACCGATGTACGAGAACAGGTCAAGATGATTGAAGGTTACCTGGAATGTCTGCATGCCGCCCATCGAAAGACCTGCCATCGCACGATGATCGCGATCGGGAAGAGTGCGGAATGTCTTGTCGATGAGCGGAATCAGCACCTGCCTCATGTCGTCTTCGAATGCGCCCATCCGCTCCTGCATCACCTTCATCATCTCCGGCGAACCGAACGGCTTTCCCGTCTGGTCGGGTGGCGTATAGCCGGCGCGGTTCGCATAACCGTTCGCCATCACGACGATCATCGGCCTTGTGTTTCCGCTCGCAATCAAATTGTCTAGAATGAAGTTCGCTTTGCCTTGCCTGATCCACCCTGTCTCGTCCTCGCCGACGCCGTGCTGCAGATAAAGGACCGGATACCGGGTCTTCGGGTGCGTGTCGTAGTCCGGCGGCAAGTAGACCATTGCGTGCCGCCACCTTGCGGTCACGCTTGAGTTATACGAGACCTCACGCACCTGCCCATGCGGAACGTCCCTGGGCGAATAGTAATCCGCTCCGGCTTCAGGCACTTCCACCGCACTGGCCCACTTGCTTCCGCCAAAGTAAGCAGTGCTGCCCGAATCGCTCACCTCGGCGCCGTCCACGATTAAAGTGTAGTAGTGAAGTCCCGGAGCCATGGGCGGCGTGGTGAACGTCCAGAACCCGTCCGCCTGCTTCTCCATGTCCACCTTGGGACCGCTCTAGAAATTAGGCTTCACCTTCGCCGCGTCGGGCGCCTTAAAGCGGATCTGGACGCGCGAGTTGCTGTCGACCCGCGGATACTGCGCGTCCAGGACATTCGACGTGGCAGGCTTGAAGTTGCCCTGGTTCTGCCCATAGCAAAGGCTCGCACCTAGCAGAATTGCCATCAGCGCCAGCTTCATTGATTCTGACTCCCGATCTTGAACAATTTGGTCTCGTCCCCGGATGGTTCCTGCAGAATCCAGGGGACGAAATCGGCCAAACGCATACTGCCGTGAAAGAATCTCGAAACGATAGTCGCGTTTTCCCCGGTTGAACATCGATTTGCTAGATATATTGAGAATATGCGCACCACCCTCGATGAATGGGAGATCTTGCAGGCCGTTGTCCCGTTGGGTGGCTTTGCGCCTGCGGCCAAACAGCTCAACCGCTCCCAGTCCACCATCAGCTACGCCATCGCCCGCCTGCAGGAACGGCTCGGCATTAAGCTCTTTGAGATGAAAGGCAGACGCGCGCACCTGACCGAACTTGGCCGCGTCCTGCTCGCTGACGTCGAAGCCCACCTCGCCGATCGCTTTCAGAACCACATCCTGCCGTTCTTTAGCAAGAACCTCTGCTTCCAGGCGCACTGCCCGTAAGGGCCGCGCCGGAACCTGCAGGAACAGGGATTGCTTTACAAATCCACCGGCGGGCGATAGCCTCGGTTTCCGGAAACGTTTTCCGAAAACATCCCGCTACCGCCGCACCACAGGAGAGCCGTCATGATCGATCTCTCGCGCCGCAGTTTCCTTCAGTCCAGCGCCCGCGCCGCGGGCCTATGCCTCGTCGGTCCCTCCGCTCTCTTCGAGTCCTTGAATGCGGATACGCCCGCGACGTCGCCCGATCGCATCACGCCCTTTCCGCTCAGCTCCGTTCGTCTCGCACCAGGCATCTTCAAAGAGCAGGAAGAGATCAACGCACGTTATCTCGACTCGCTCACCGTTGACCGACTTCTGCGCTCCTTCCGCGTCACCGCGGGCATCACCTCCACCGCCACTCCATATAAAGGTTGGGAGGACCCCACTTGCGAGCTGCGCGGCCACTTTGCCGGCGGCCACTTTCTGTCGGCGGTGGCGCTGGCCTATGCAGGTTCTGCAAATGCCGACTTGAAGAATCGAGGCGATGAGCTCGTTGCCGGGCTCGCTCGATGCCAGCAGAAGATCGGGACGCGCTACTTGAGCGCCTACCCAACCGATCTCTTCGAGCGTCTCGCGCAGGGCAAGCCTGTCTGGGCGCCCTTCTACACCTACCACAAAATCATGGCCGGTCTGCTGGACATGCACATCCACACAGCCAACGCCGATGCCCTCCAAATCGCCGAAGGCATGGGCCAGTGGGCGCAGGAATTCATGGGAACCTTCAGCATCGATCAGCGCCTCCGCATGTTGCGCACCGAGTACGGCGGCATGAACGAAGTGCTGGTGAATCTGGCCGCGGTCACGAAAAAGGATCGCTACATCGAGGCAGCCCGCCTCTTCGAGCAGCCTGGATTTCTTGATCCTCTCGCCGCTCGCCGCGACGAGCTCGAGGGCCTCCACGCCAACACTCACATCCCCAAGATCATCGGTGCGGCCCGCATGTACGAGGTCACCGGTGACCTGCGCTACCGCCAGATCGCCGAGTACTTCCTCGAAGAAGTGCTCACCGCGCGCAACTACGTCATCGGGAATACCAGCGTCGACGAGCACTGGAGGACGCCGCCCGGCCAGCTCAAAGGCACATTGGCATGGACCAACGCCGAGTGCTGCGTCGGCTACAACCTGATGAAGCTGGAGCGTCTTGTCTTCGGCTGGACCGGCGATGCGCGCTGGATGGATGCTTACGAGCGTGCTCTCTTCAACTGCCGGCTCGGCACGCAGAACGCCGATGGACTCAAGCAGTACTTCTTCCCGCTCGCCGCCGGATACTGGCGCGTGTACAACTCCCCCGAAGAATCCTTCTGGTGCTGCACCGGCACGGGCGTGGAAGAGTTCGCCAAATTCGCCGACACCATCTTCTTCCGTCGCGGTGGCGATCTTTACGTCAATCAGCTCATCGCCTCCACGCTCGATTGGAATGAAGAAGGCCTCGTCGTCGAACAGGTCACCAGGTTCCCGCAGGAGCAGGGCACCACGCTGAGAATCAAATCCTCGCGCCCCGCTGTCCGCACCATCCACGTACGCATTCCCGGCTGGACCACATCCGATGCCGAAGTAAAGATCAACGGCCGTGCCCTCGAAGCCGTCGCCGATCCCGGATCGTACCTGGCTATCCACAGAGTCTGGGAGGACGGCGATGCCATCACGGTCAACCTGCCTATGAAGCTGCTCCAGGAACCGCTCGCCGGCGATGACTCCGTCACATCCGTACTCTACGGCCCCCTCGCACTAGCCGCCAATCTCGGTGCCGCACCCGCTGACGGCCCCATGCGCGTAATTCACAGCGGCGAGACCGTTCCAAGGAATCTGCCCAAGCCCGATCCTTTACCAAAAGCATCTGTCGGCTCAGTTGCCCAACCAGACCAATGGGTCAAGATCGAATCGAAGTCCGATCTGCGTTTCACTGTCTCCGCCGAAAACCAGGAACACGAGCTGATCCCCATGTACCAGATTCGCGATCAGCGCTACGCGCTCTATTGGCAGATGCAAAACACGCCGCCCCAAAGCTGATATATGGAGCCTCCGCACAGCCGTCACAATCTACAGGCTCTTCACCGTCTCGCTTGAACATGGGTCCTGAATTCGAAAAGCTAGGAGCGTAGCCTGCTAATCCAAGACGGTGCTCCCCTGACCTACGCCAAGGAGCAGATGGGACACTCATCGATCCAGATCCTGGTCGACACCTACGGCTATTTAATTCCTGGAGCAGACATCGCCTGAATAGAACGACCCGATGCAAAGACGCCACGTTAACAAAACGCAACGCCCGCGCAAGCGGGACAGAATCGTTTGGGGGAGAGTGGCTCGGAAATTGCTGAATCTTATTGGCTGCCCCCCAGGGATTCGAACCCCGATATGCTGATCCAGAGTCACAAGGCCTAATTTTCCCACAGCTTTGCAAATAAATCGGTTATCTGATATCATCAATTATATCAGTGACATACTGTGCTGATTAACGGACACCCGAAGACACAGAATGCCACATCTGCGCATTTTCTGCGGACACAGTGCGGACACGGAGTGGTCATGGCAGAGAGAATTACGCAAAAACTCATCTCGAAGTTGAGCCCTCCTCCTCAGGGCAATTACATCGAATACGACAGCGAGATTCCCGGATTCGGGGTTCGAATCACGGCTGCCGGCATCGTGGCCTTCATTCTCAATTACCGGATTCATGGACGCGAACGACGGTATCCACCTCCAACGTCGCAATGAACGCCGCAGAAGTAAACCTGCTTCATGGTCTGCCCCGGCGCGGGCGGTGAATTCCAAAGCGTCGCGGGAAACTCCTGTCGGCGCTCGTCAATGGCCACTGCATGGTAGGCGTTTAGAATTTGCGGGCTCAGACTCCGCTCTGCAACAGCGGCGTGCGACCAAAGCAACGCCGTGCGCAGAATCGTGCGAAAATCCGTCGCCTCAACAGTTGGTACACCGTTCTGCTCGTCGTCTTGTGCTGCGGCCTCCCGTTTGCCTGGTCCGGCTGCGGTGGCACTTTGGTGAACGGAGCAGGTGCGGGAGCCCTCATGGCGTCCCCCAACTCCGTCACCTTTGGCGCTGTATCTATCGGTCAAACGGCGAGCTCCACTGTCTCTCTCTTGAATGGGGGTTCGGCACCGGTCGCAATCACACAGCTCAATCTGACTGGGCAGTCCTTCTCTGTTGTTAGTCCGAACGACTTTCCTGTCACCATAGCCGCTGGTGGAACCTATAGTTTCAGCGTGAACTTCTCTCCGGCTGCGACGGGAGCGGCTAAGGGTCAGCTAATGATCGCCAGCAACGCCTCCAGCAACGGAACGATGGTGATCGGTCTTAGCGGTACGGGCGCGGCCGCCAGCACGACAACCTTGAGTTCGCTGAGCTGCACCAGCAGTGCCCTAATAGGGTCAGCTGCGGATCCCTGCACGGTGACGCTGACCGCTTCCGCGCCAAGCGGCGGCCTGATTGTGAATTTGTCAAGCAGCAGTTCAGCGGTGACGGTGCCGAGCACAGTGACAGTACCGGCGGGTGCGGCCAGCGCCGGGTTCACGGCGACAGTTTCGGCGGTCGGGACCGCACAGACGGCCACCCTGACCGCGAGTGAGGGCAGTATTTCCGAGATCTTTGCCTTGAACCTGAATGCGATAGTGCCAACGTTGACCGTGTCGACTTCAGGCTCGCCATCCACGTATGGCCGTGCAGTGACCTTCACTGCGGCCTTCTCCGGCGACCCCATCGGCACCCTGACGTTCTATGACAGCGGCGCCTCAATCGGTACAGGCACGATCAGCGGAACAACCGCGACGTTCACAACCAGTTCGCTGATTGCGGGATCCCATACCATCACCGCGAGCTGGCCCGTAAACAGCAGCTACGACGCCGTCACATCCGGCGCCATCACTCAGGTGGTAAAAAAGGCAACCCCGGCCATCACCTGGGCTACCCCGTCGGCCATTACCTACGGAACGGCGCTGAGCGCCACCCAGCTTGACGCCGCCTCGACGCGACGGTGGCCGGCACCTTCAGCTATTCGCCGGCAGCGGGCACGGTGCTGACCGAAGGCAGCCATACCATCACGGCTACCTTCACGCCGACCGATACCACCGACTACGCCTCGGCCACCAGCTCCGTCTCGATCAGCGTTACCCAGGCAACTCCGGCCATCATCTGGTCGGCGCCTGCCTCGATCGCCTACGGAACGGCGCTGAGCGCCACCCAGCTTAACGCTTCGTCGACGGTGGCCGGCACCTTCAGCTATTCGCCGGCAGCGGGCACGGTGCTGACCGCAGGCAACCATACCATTACTGCTACCTTCACGCCGACCGATACCACGGACTATACCACCGCCACGGCAACCGTGACGCTGAATGTGATACCGGCCATCCCGGTCATTACGCTTTTGACGTCTGCCAATCCCGTCTTCATGACCTATGCGGTCTCCTTCACCGCAAGCCTCCCGCCCTATGCAAGCACGCAGACCGGCACGATGGCCTTTTTCGATGGGGCAACGCAGATCGGGGTGGCCACGATTGCTGGCGGGTCGGCAACGATCACGACGACGGGGCTCGCGGCGGGAGCGCACTCCATCACGGCAGCGTATTCCGGCGACAGCAACTATGGGCCGGGGTCCAGCAGCACGCTGACAGAAAACATTCAGGATTTCACGCTGACGTTCGCGGAAGGGGCATCGGGCACGGCCAGCGTTCCCGCGGGAGGCCGGGCGGAATACCGGCTGGTGATTACGCCGGTGGGTGGCGCGACGTTGCCGGCGGGCGTGACTCTGGCCGTTCCCAATGTTCCTGCCGGAATGGCCACGATTTTCTCCCCGGCTACGCTGGCAGCGGGCTCTGGGACAGCCACAGTCACACTGGAAGTGACGCTGCCGGAGGCGTCGGCGGTGGAGCGATCACGCGGGCCACTCGGCGGAGGCGCATTGCCGGTGGCGCTGGGCCTTATCCTGCTGCCATTCGCGGGCGGGATGAGCAGGCGCCGAGCAGGATTGACGAGATTAGTGGCGGTTGCGGCATTGAGCGCGGCCTTGGCAGTGGGAATGATGGGCTGCGGAGCCAAGCTGTCCGCGGAGAACTTCTCCCTCACAGTCACCGCAGCTTCGGGATCCCTGTCGCACTCTGTGACGGCACAACTCACCGTGAAATAGACTCCGCGAGGCGGAACTCGCGCGACTCCAGTTGCGCGAAAACCTTGCGACTGAGACGTGACATTTGAGGGAGGCGGAGGGGAGTGAATTCCAATATGTGCCCAGAAAAGGATCTAAAATTTCCCTATTGAAATATATTCAATGGAAATGATATGACTGCGCGGATTTCTCGTATGGGTTTACGGAGATTTGCATAAATAAATCGGTTTTCCATGGGACGCTAAGTGGCCGCGCATCAGGCAATTGCTCGCTAAAACGCTTATGTTCGAGTCGCGGAGGAAAGATGGCAACGCTGAAGTGCTCGCTAAATCGCTTTTTTTGCGGGGGTAATCAACTTTTCGATTGACAAAGAATCTTAGCGGTGTCTATATTTCCTGACGCATAGAAGCAGCCGTGTTTTACAGCGGCGAAATTCTGTTGCATCCGGCTCGATCAGGTGCTGCGAGAGCTGGATCTTAAGAGAAGACAAGTGATGAATCGAAAGAGTCTTTCGAGGGGGAGCCAAAAGTGGGTAGCGGTTCTGCCGCTATTTGTGTTGGCGTTCTTGTGACGCTGATCAACGAAGCAACGAAATTCGCCACTGCGGAAACGAGCAATGGAGTCGGTTTCTACGCGTTTCCGTCTCTGACGCCCGGCACCTACGACATCGCGGGCCGTCTCAGCCTGCATGGAAAGCCAACAGCAAAACACCAATTCTTGGGAGGCACAAAATGAGAAAGACAAGCACCTGGCTCATCGTGCTCGTGTTGCTCCTCACATTCGGCGGCATCCGGGCATTCGCGCAAGCCAACTCAGAGTTGACGGGCATCGTTACTGACACAACTGGGGCGGCGGTTCCGGGGGCGAACGTTTTGCTCACCGATCCGGCCAGCGCGTATACGCGCGCGACCACCAGCGGGTCCGCCGGCTTATACGACTTTGCCGGGTTAAACCCCGGCACTTACAACCTGAACGTCACGGCCAAGGGCTTCAAGGCGTATACGCAAAACGGCATCGTGGTCAACGTCTCGGGAACGTTCCGCGTTGACGCCACGCTGACCATCGGCGCCGAGTCGATGACGGTCACTGTGGAAGCCAATGCTCTGACCGTTCAGACAGACTCGAACGTGGTCAGCACCCTGATCACCGCAGAAGATATTACCTCCCTCGCCACCGAGAACCGCAACTTAGTGAATCTGGCGGCTCTTGGCATGGGCGTCAGCTCTGAGCTTCCGGACAGCAACTCCCTGGGAGCGTTTGGCGCCAACTTTAGTATCGAATTCAACGGCCTGCGCGAGGCCCACAATATCTGGCTGATCGACGGCGGCGAGTCGGCTGACCGCGGCGGCGGCGGCGGCACGCAGATTCAGCCTTCACAGGACGCCATCGCTGAGTTCCAGATGATGACCTCGAACTATCCTCCCGACTACGGCATCTCCTCCGGCGCTACCATCAGCATGTCGCTGAAGAGCGGCACGAGGGACTTCCACGGCTCGGCGTGGGAATTTAATCGCGCCACCGCCTACAACGCCAACCCATTCTTCAACAAGTACAACGGCGCCCACAATGCCCGGCCGGCAACGCATTACAACATCTACGGCTTCAATGTAGGCGGCCCGATCTACATTCCGAACGTCTACAACACCAACAAGAGCAAGGGCTTCTTCTTCTTCAACCAGGAGTGGCGCAAGACGTCCGCCGTGGCTTCCAGCAACAACGCCACGATCGACCCACTGGATGTTCCCAGCTCCGCCAACATTAAGACCGTCGGCGGGGTAACCGGTCTCCCGTATGTGCTGCCCACGTATGCTGGTACTTCGGGGATTACCGGCCTGGTGGTTCCAAAAGTCTCGCTCACCTCTTACTACTACCTCAATACGTTGGAGCCACACGAACTGGTCCCTGGGCAGCCTTTCCCGAGCGGCGTGATTCCTCAGTACCTGTTCGATCCCAACGGGGTTACTTACCTCACTTCGGGCATTCTTCCTCCGGCGAACGTTGGAAGCACGGACTATAACGTGGCCAGCGTACCGCTTCCGCAAAGTGTGGAAGACACCGTCGTCCGCGGCGATTACAACTTCAACGACAAGTGGGCGCTCCTGGTTCACTACATCGGCGACCATCAGAATCAGAACTACGGCCAGCCGGAACTGGGCTGGTGCGGATGCAATTACAACACCCTCACCAGTATTCTCTCCTCGCCGGCCCACAGCGCTACCGCCAAGTTGACCGGCGCTATCAGGCCCAACCTGCTGCTGGAAGTGAGCATGAACTATGACGGCAACGGAGCCGACATCGTGCCCAGCGCGAACACCTTCCTGCCGTCTACCTGGACCGTTCAACCGGTTGTCACGGCTTATACAATCGGCCGGAAGATCTGGCCCGGAATGGGCTTCGGCAACACCCTGGGCGGCGGAAAAACGGAAGACACAGCCACCGAACCCTATCACAATGCGGCCCAGGACTATTCTCCCAAGGTGGACGTCTCCTACACCACGGGCAAGCATCAGTTCAAGTTCGGCTTCAGCTACAACCGCTACACCAAGAACCAGATGCTCTACGGCGATGCGCAAGGCGACTACAGCTGGGGCCAGTTGACGGGCGACACCCTCATGGATGTGCTTCTGGGCTTGCCCAGCAGCTACTCCCAGACTCAGTCCGCGCCAATTCGCCATTACGCCAACCAGACTCCTTCGGTCTATGCCATGGACAACTGGCACATTACCCCCCGCCTGAGCTTGCAGTTGGGCCTCCGCTATGACGCCCTGCCGCATGCCTGGGAGCGTGCCAACCTCCTTGGCAACTTCGTGCAGAGCACTTACCAGACAGGCGCGGGCTCGGCTCCGATCTGGAACGCAGACGGCACCATCAACTCAGCCAGCCCGACTCTGTTTACCTACGCCGGGATACCCGCCTACATCAACGGCACGCACCTTGCCGGCGTAGACGGCTACCCGAGGGGCGTTGTCACCAACGACTACCGGACACTTCAACCTCGCATCGGGTTCTCCGAAGATCTCTCCGGAAACGGCAAGACCGTTCTCCGCGGCGGCTTTGGAACCTTCTTTGAGCGCATGCAGGGCAATGACATCTTCGGCGTGGCCACCAGCGCGCCCTTCGATCCTTCGCTCAGCATTAGCAACCCCTACTTCAGCCAGCCTGGCAAGAACTGGAGCACCGGCAATGTGATCGCGCCAACGTCTCTGATCTTTGCGGGCTCCGGCGATAGCATTGCCCAGACCTTCAGAGCTCCTGCCGTGGCCATGTTCAGCCTCGGCGTGCAGCGCGAACTCACGCCCGCGATGATCTGGATTGTCCAGTACGTTGGCAACATCCAATGGCATCAGAACATTGTCAACAACGCACTCAATAGCTTGCCAACCAACATTGGCCTGGTGAATATTGCCCCCGGCGCGTTGCCAGCCGCGTGCACAACTCCTTCGGCGACCTGCGTTGACGCCCGCCAGGTCTCTGGTGACGGCGGCGGTCATTACGGTTCGGACGCCGCGACGGCTTTCAACAACCTCGGCAGCCAGAACGGCTACCGTTCATATCCGGGCTACGCGGGCATCTCCCAGGATGAAAACGTCGCCACCGGCACCTACAACGGCCTCCAGAGCGCTGTTCGCATCCAGAACCGCTGGGGCCTGAGCGGCGAGGTCGATTACACCTACTCGCATCAAATCGACATCCAGTCTCAGGATCGCAACAACGTCGACAACCCCTGGTTTATCAAGTATGACAAGGGTTCGGGATCATACGATCGCCGTCAAATGTTCAACGCCAACTACGTCTACAACCTGCCCATCTTCAACAAGAGCCAGGGACTGGTTAGGTCCATCGCCGGCGGATGGCAGATTGCGGGAACCCTTACCAAGGTGACAGGCATACCTCAACAGGTCAACTTGAACTCTACCTATGATCCAGTCGGCCTGGGTGGCGGCTACACCAACCATCCGAATATGACCGCCGGCGGCAAGCTGCACTACCCCAAGACGGTGTCTGCGTGGTTCGACTCAAGCCGGATCAATAACAACATCGTACCTGTCTGGGCGGGCGGAACTAACCTGGGCTTCGGCAACTGGAGCAAGGACGCGCTGGTATTGCCCGGCCGCTTCAACCTCACCACGTCTCTCTACAAAACCTTCCAGATCTACGAGAGAGCCAGTTTCCAGCTCAAGTTCGAGTCGTTCAACACGCTTAACCACACCGAATTCAACAGCGTCAACACGTCGACCGGTGCGCTCAATGGCACTCAGGATCCTCGCAACCTGCAGCTGGCCGGCAAGTTCACCTTCTAGAGCATTTTAGGAAATGCTGTAGACTGCATTGCAGAGCCTGAACCACGCCCTGGCGTTGTCCGGTGTGATCCTTTTGAGGGCATCGGCAATGGCTTGTTCGAGAGTTTCCCGGGTTCGGGC
>JBEKSA010000038.1:0-29067 GCA_049517515.1 Occallatibacter sp. | reverse complement strand
GAGCCCAGGCTGAGAACGGCCTGAAAAACCTCACCTAGCCCTTGTCGCCGTCCACAAACAACCGCCGCACTTCCCGCAATCAACTCGTTACCGCCAAAAAACAGGGCGTGTGAGAAATACAGGTTAGCGTGAAATCACCTTTCTGACGAGTTTAGAGCAAAAAGACAGGGTTCAGGGGGCAGGGATCAGGCCGGTAGCCGGTAGCAATTCAAGGAACGAGGGAACGGAGCAGAGGGGCAGCAGGATCTGGGGCGTTTTATGAGCGCGTTGGCGTGTCGCGGACAACGGCGCCGCTCACCGGGCACACAAAAAAAGTGAAGGTTCCAAGACCTGACGTATCCGAATGGTCGGAAGTCTGATGCTTTACGAGCGGCACTTTGTGGACGCCGCACACAGTTTTTTTTGAGTCTTTTTTGGTGAAGCATGGTTCCGCCATGCCGATCTCCCGGGTTTGGATGTTTTGAGGATATCGAAAACCGCGTAACCGAGGCAAGAGCCTTGCTGGTTGTGTCGCGACCAACGTGACGAGGGAGCAAGTCAGCAAGCCAGCAAGTCAGCGAGTCAGCAAGGAAGTTAGCTATAGGTTCTGACGGAGTGGGGAGCGATTTGTGCGGCTGTAAGCGGGCGAATTGAAGGGAAAATCTCCGGGTCCGAGAAGATACTTGGGCGGGAGAACGCAGCTTGGCGCGAAAACCCCACTTATAAGCGAAGAGAATTCGCCGGCTGGAAGGCTGCATGCGGAGGAATGGGGTGAAAAGACTCCAGATATAAGTGGAGATTTGGGCTGAAAAAAGATTTTTGGCGCGAAACCTCCACTTATAAGCCAAGAGAATTCAGGAGTTCGGCGCGCCGATCCGCAGGAAACTCGATCAAAGCTCCACATTGAGGCGAAGATGGCAGCAGGATAAGTTGCATTTGGCCCGCGTTGTGAACTCAAGTTTGCCGATAATTATGTGCATTTTGGCTACGCAGAATATAGATAAGCAAACAACAGTGGACGGTGGACCGAGGGCACTCCAGAGAGCGCAGATCGCTCGCTGGGGACCCAGGCAGGGACCAAGGGACCAAGAAAGCGCCGTGCAGATTTTCAGAAATCGTGCGAGCGGTCGAGGAGGGCGGAGGCGGCGATGGTGGCGTCGGTAGTGGGCGGAGTTGGGATGGGGTTGGCGGGGTCTGGGTTGGCGGAGTCGGGGGCTTCGGTTTGGGCACGGAGGCGGGCGACGGTTTGCCAGTTGTCCTTGCGCGGTTGAAGGGCGAACCACTGCGGGAGAGGCATGATGAGAAAGCGGCTGAGAGTTTCGGCATAGGGCTCGTAGAGCGCGCGCATCTGGCGGAGACGCTCGCGTGAGGATTCGTCGCAGCAGAGCTGGATGCCGACGGCGGTTAGCAAGTCGTAAAGCTCGCGGCAGCGTGCGGGCGGGAGGCGATCGGGCGCGTCTCCGTCGGGTGCGTTGGGGACGGGGCGGAGATTGAAGATTTGCGAGAGGTCGACGAGCGCGTGGCGGGCCATGGCGAAGGTGAGCTGGGCCTGGCGTGCCTCGAGGCCGCGGACACCGGCGATGAGGAGCGATGAGGTGTCGAGGATGGCGGTGAGGGCGCTGAGCCAGCTTTGGCTGTTGTGCTGGGAGCGGAAGTAGCAGAGCTGCGGATAGGAGATGTGGCTCTCGAGGAGCTCGGCGGACCAGCGTTCCCATTCGACAAGGAGAGTGGAGAGCGACTGCGCGGCGCCGTCGCAGGAGTGGCGGCGCATGAGCTCGGCGGCGGTGGGCGGTGAGCCGGCGCGGGCGTCGAGGAGCGAGATGCTGACTTCGCGGCGCGAGAAGGCGCTGTAGAGGACGGGGAAATATCCCATGACCATGGCGAGGAAGCCGAAGCCCATGCCGCTCTGGAGAATGACGAGGACGCGCGCGAGCGGGCCGTGCGGCGTGACGTCGCCGAGGCCGAGAGTGAAGATCGTGGTTCCGCTGATGTAGAGGTCGGTGGGGAAGTTGGGGGACTGCGAGGCGTCGTTGAAGGGACTGCCAATGGATAAGTAGATGAGGGCGAAGCCGAGGACCATGCCGGCGGCCCAGACGACGAGAAGAAAGATGAGCGAGAGAGGACCGTAGTAGCTGAGAACGGTTTCGCGGCGGCGGGGATTGGGGAGGCGGCGAGCAAAGAAGCGCCAGGGGAACCAGGTGACGATGTAGAAGAGGCGGGTGAGGCGGAAGCGGCCCGTGGCGCGGCGGGGAAGGATGATGGTCTGGAAGGCATCGAAGAGCACGATCGAGATGCAGAGAATGCCGGCAACCAGAGCGAGGGTGCGCATGGGGACTCCGTTTGTTTGGCGGCCGGCCGTGGACTGGAGAACGGCGGCCGTTGCTTGGATTGTAGTGGACAGAGGACAGAGAACAGAGAACAGAGAACAGAGAACAGAGAACAGAGAACAGAGAACAGAGAACAGAGAACAGAGAACAGAGAACAGAGAACAGAGAACAGAGAACAGAGAACAGTGGTCAGTGGACGGTGGACAGTAGGCGGCGGAGTTGGCGGGGTTAGCGGAGTTGGGTTCGTGCTTTCCCGCCCTAGCCGGAAAAACAAAGACCCGGCGAGGGTGGGGCACCCATTCATTGTGGAGGGTGAGGGCGGCTGACGAAGAGATTGGTGAGGCGGCGGGATGAAGGGATGGGATGAAACGCGGCTTTGCCGGATGCGGCGCACGAGTCGATGTGCGAGTTGGTCGCGGGTCGAGCGCTAATAGAAAACTTTCTATCGAACAGGTTCGTCGGTAAGCTGTGAGGTCGTGGCGTTTGCCGGCAGATTCAACGTGACCCGCAACGGGCGAAGAAAAAGCTTGCCTCAAGGGATTGCGGGTGGTTAGAGTTTGTGGAGCGGTATTCCCCCTAAGGACAATTGACACCGGAGAGAGCGAAACGAAGCAAGCGGTCGGGCTCCCTGTTTCCTGGCATTGGAATCGATGACGGGTTGTGCGCGGGACCGTTGCGTGCGAGCGTTTGGGGTTTAGCTATGCCACTGAGACAGCGAGTGAGCGCGGTTGCGGGGTTAGCGGAGCTAGAGACGGACGGAATACGAATGGAGGTCAAAAGGTGAGAGCGAGGATACGAAGTGGATGGATAGCGGCGGCAGCGGCGCTGGTTTGCCTGGGCGCGGTGGGGTGCGGGAACAACGTGAACGGGCACACGTACGCGGCTGCCGATGGTTCGGTGACGATTGCGTTCCAGTCCGGCGGGACAGCGGGCGTTAGTTTTGGTCCGATCGCGTCGACGTGCACGTATACGCAGAGCGGCAAGCAGATCAACCTGACGTGCGGCGGCCAAACAGAAGTTTTGACGATGGCCGACGACGGGTCATTGAACGGGCCTGCGGACGGGGCGATAGGGCATTTGACGAAGGTGAAGTGAACGAGCAGGGAGTAGGGAGTAGGAAGGCAGGGAGCGAGGGAGTGGGGTTGGCGGAGTGAGTGAGCCAGCACCGAAGCAGGCCGCCCACGGTAGATTCAAGGTGGCCCGGGCAATGCGGCGAGAAATTGACGCGCGGGCCTGATAGAACGGTTTACTTGAGCCGCGGAAAGGTGCTACTTTGATCGGCATCCCCCGCCCCCCGGAAGACAGGAGAATCACTATGTTTTGCCCACGCTGCGGCGTAGAGAACGCGGCAGAAAACAAGTTTTGCAAGAGTTGTGGATCGACGCTGGGAGCAGCGGGCGGCGCACAGGGCGCAGCGGCAGCGGCTCCGCAGGCAGTGCCGGCGCAGGCAGCGCAGTGGCAAGCGCCACCGCCGGCGCCACCACCACCGGGCGTGACGGCCCCTCCGGCGGCGGGGTTGCCCCCGGCACCACCGCCGGGAATGGTGCCGATGGTATATCAGGCGTACCCGGGCGGTCCGCAGCAGGTGTATTACGTGCCGGCGGCGCAGGCGCACCCGCAGCACATACAGTCGGGTTTCCTGGAGGGAATGCGCTCGAAGATTCGGTTGCTATCTTCGACGGACGCGCTGGAAGGGTTCAGCCTGAAGGAGATGTTCAAGCAGGTGTTTACGCATCACGGGGTCGATGCGGTGGAAGAGTACATCATGGTGGGGACAAGCAGGACCACGCCACCGCTGGACCAAGTGGAGACGGGATGGCCGAACCCGTGGATGTTCTTCCGCTTGCTGGGCATCCTGGGGATTGCGTTTATCGGGCTGGCAGTCTTGTTCCACTTCACGATGAACGAGAAGACGGTTCCGGCGATCCTGTTTTTGGGAGCTTTTGCGGTGCCGCTGTCGACGCTGGTGCTGATCTTCGAGATGAACACGCCGCGAAATGTTTCGCTGGTGATGATAGGGAAGCTGTTTATTGTGGGAGGCTTGACGGGATTATGCACGGCGATGCTGGCATATATGGTCCCGATTTGCGGAAACATCCCGGGCATCGTGGAGGAATCGGCGAAGCTGCTTGCAGTTCTTCTGGTAGTGCGAAGCCTGCGCTACAAATACGAGTTGAACGGAATCCTTTTTGGGGCGACGGTGGGCGCGGGATTTGCGTGCTTTGAAACGTGCGGCTACGGATTCGACGCCATATTGGGGACGCTGACGCAGGTTATCCAGGCCGGGAACGTGGCCAACGGATTGCCGACGGCGCAGGGAATAGCCGCGGCGGTCGAGACGATGATGGCAAACCTGGTGCTGCGCGGCGTTGAATCGCCGCTGGGCCACGTGGCGTGGACGGCGATTGCAGCGGGCGCATTCTGGCGGGTGAAGGGTGACAAGCCGACGAGTCCGGCGATGCTGCTGGACACGCGCTTCCTGAAGGCGTTCGCGATTCCGGTTCTGATGCATACGACTTGGGATTTGTCGATCCTTATCCCAACCCTGCCGACGATTTTGGCGGCTTTCATCCTGCCTGCGGTTACAGGGCTGATCACGTGGTATGTGTTGTTTGGACTGGTGCAACAAGGGTTGAAGCAGGTGAAGGAGGAGCAGGTGGCGCATTTGCAGAGCACAGTTGCGAATGTGGAGGCGACGCTGGGACTGGGAACGTACAGGCAACCTATGAGTCCCGTACAGGTGGGCACGGTGCCGGTGGCGTAAAGGCAGGGACCAGGGAACAGGGAACGACGCTGGAGGAGGAAGAGAGCGTATGGCAGTATTCTGCAGCAAGTGTGGGACGCAGTTGGAAGGCAATGAGCGCTTCTGCGTGAAGTGCGGGAACGATTTGACGGCGGCAGCGGCGGCTCCGGCAGCAGCGCCGGCGCCAGTTGCAGCGGCACTACCGCCTCCGGTGGCGCAGCCGATGGCGCCTCCTCCCCCGGGGTATGCGGCGCCTCCTCCTCAAGGCTATGCGGCACCACCACCTCCGGGCTATGGAGCGCCTGGACCGATTCCGGTAATGGGTGTGCCGCCGGCACAGCCGCAGAAAAAGAATTCAATGATGTGGGGAGTGATCGCGATCGCCTTGGCGGCCGGAGGGTGGTACTACTACCACAACCAGCAGCAGACGCAAACGCCGGCAAATAATCCGACGCAGCCAGCGACCGTGCCGCAGCCGGCCGGCGCGCCGCCGCAGCCAGCAACACCCGTGCAGCCGGGAGGTCCGGGGCCGGGTGGACCGAACGCGGCGCTGGTGCAAGCACAGCAGTGGAGCAGCCAGGAAGAGCCGGCCAATGGATATGTCCAGGTCCAGAGCGGGAAATGGGTGAACGGGTCGAATGTCTCCATTCAGTCGGCGGTGCTGGAGTGCGACCAGTACAACGCGAACCAAGCGGTTCTGGCGCAGAATCAAACCAACTTGACGCTGAGCAACCCACCCCTTGTCCCAGGGAACAACGCTACCTTCGGCCCATTCAACGCGGGGCAGATCGTGCAGGGCGTGAACAGCGTGAACTGCGGCATTATCGCCGTGACCCCAGCCAACTGAGGCGGGCGGCGGGACGATGCGCCTGGCAGCGCAGCGAGATTCCGCCGCGCTCGTGAGGCGATGGCGCTGCCGGATAGGGTGCCATGACGAAGCAGGCGCGTGAGGCGGAGCGGAGTCCGATGGCGCGGCTCACGGGCGCCGTCTACCTTGCGTATTTTGCGACGACGATCGTCACGACGATCATTCAGAGCCATGTGCCTGAAGCAGTGGGAAGAACAGGCAACCTGCTGGCGTTCGTGCTTTATGCGATCACTTCGCTGCTCTTCTACGACCTGTTCAAGCCGGTGGACCGGAAGCTCTCGCTTGCAGCGGCGCTGGTGAGCCTTGCGGGATGCGTGGTTGGGTCGCTCGACGTCTTCCATCTGCCCACCTACCACGTGAATGTACTGTTCTTCTTCGGGCCGTATTGCCTTCTGCTCGGAATCCTCATTCTGGGATCGAAATTCCTGCCGCACATTCTGGGCGCACTGATGGTGCTGGCAGGACTGGGATGGCTGTTGTTCCTCATTCCTCAAGTCGCGAAACACATGGCGATCGGCATTGAAGCGCTGGGCGTTGCGGCGGAGGGATCGTTGATGCTATGGCTGCTGGCGATGGGGGTGAATGTGCAGAAGTGGCAGAAGCAGGCGAGAGCGGCGGCGAAAGTGAATGGGTAGCGCGAGAGGGATTTCGGTTTCTTCCTAAGAATCTGGTGAGTTGGTTCCGGCGGGGGGCTGATTCTGAGCGGCTGCGCTGACGGAGACCTGCGCGCGGGATTTGCGATAGACGTTGGCGACGGCGAGGGTCCAGAGAGGCACGAGGTCGACACCGGGGATGAGTTTGGCGGCGAAGGAAGGCAGGAACTCCCAGTGCCAGCCGAGGAGGAATGTGAGCAGGCCGCCGACGGAGAGATCGAGGATGTCGTCAATGGGGGACTCGGCGCCTTCGATGACCCAGGGGAAGACGGCGATCTGGAGGACGTCGGCGACGACGGCGAGGATCATGGCGATGCGCAGGCGCGGACCGGCGGAGACTTTGACGGATTCGCGATTGAGGTCAGTGGGCGGGGGCATGGCGTACACAATTAGGGTAGCGCGTACCCGTGGGTTTCGCCTGCCCGCTCCATTTGGCCTGCAACAACCGCAACAAGTGCTAAAACACGGCGCTCGGGCGCAAGAGCACCGATTGCGCAACGATGGTTGGCGGTCCCGTGGTTGCGGGCGGGAACAGCCAACCGTTGACGGAAACGAAATCATTGGTTGCGAGCCCGCTAAAGCTGTCGGGGTTGAAGCCGGTGTAAGCAGTTTGGCCCGTGGTGAGCAAATTGAAGGAAAAGCCGGTCGCGTTGGGCAAGGGCCACGGGGCGAAGAACGGACCAGCACCGACGCCGAGCGTGAAGCTTGTGGTGCTGGAATCGATTGCGGTAATCGCGCCGGTTACCTGGCTCGGCTCGAGCTCGACTGCCGACGCAGTAAACGAAATCGATGGCGGGGGCCCCCATGCGTTCGGACCTGGCCCAGCGCCGGTGTTGGTCAACGTGCCCGGCGTGACGGTGACCTGAACGGTTTGGCCGACGGTCAGGTCGTTCGAGGAGGTGAACGCATAACCGGAGGGGATGGTGAATCCGTTGTTGTCGATGGAGAAGGTGGTTGGGGGATTGGAGCCCGATCCCGGCCCCCAGACTGCGACCGAGGCCATGCCGCCCAGGGGAAAGCTGGTGCTTGCGGTGGGGTTCTGGTGGAGGATGAGCTGGATGATGGTTTCGCCTGAAGGCAGCGGGAGTGGGGGAATGCGAACAATGGTCCCCTCGACCGTTTGCGCGCTCGCCTGCTGCACATAGTTTACCTGGCTAACCGTAGGCAGGCCATTGGCAACGTTGCTCGATATCCGCACCTGGACAATCTGCCCCTGAGCCACGCACTGGATGCTCGGCGTTGTGCAGGCGCTCGTAGGGAAGTTGTTGAACGCCGTACTGCTGGTGGCGTCAACGAAGAGCGACCCGCCCCACGGGAGCGCGAGCTCGATCTCGCCGTTACTGGGGACCGCTACTAACACTGTGCCGGTGACGAAACCGAATTGCCCAGGCGTCGGCGCAGGCGGGAGCTCGGAGACGGTGACGCCGTTGGCCGCGGCCAGATTCACCGAGAGATCGGATTGAATGACAGTGTTGAGATGGAAGTCGATCAGGAATCCCAGGGGCGAGGTCGTGCTGACCGTGACTGGAAAGGGCGACGACGTAAAGGTCTGCGTGGCGGAGGTGCCGTCAAATGCAGGCGTGAGTTGGCAGACACTGCCGACTGCGCACGAGCTGCCAAGGGACGCATCCGACTGGTTATAGATGACCAGTTGCGGGTTGGAGAAGGTGAGGTTCAGGCTGTTGTAGGTTCCCGCGGTGACCGCCGTCGTGTTGAGAAACGCCGAGACGGCCTGGAGTTGCGACACATCAATCTGAATCGGAGTGGATGTACCGAGGGTTTTGAGGAGCGAGACCGGCGAGCCGGTTGTGGGCGTCAGAGTGGCATCGGTCAGGGTGACCTGGAAGAACAGAACCGACACGCCGGCCGGCGGATCGTCGGTCATGGAGAGGGAGACGGCTCCGCTTGGGGCGACTGGGCAGGCGCAAGTGCCGATCCTGTTAGAGCTGCCGCATCCCGCCAGCAACAGGGTCAATAAGGCGGAGGCGAAAAGGAAAGGCAAAGAATTGCGCATCATGAGGCCTCCTGTTGCGAGAGACCATGGCAGCCCTCGATCCGCGTCTGGCCGAGCGCGCAGCCGATCGAGGAGCACGAGGTCAGGAGTTGGCCGGATAGCGCAACTATAACAGCAAATCTACGACAGGAGCATCGTGGCCAACCGGGCACATAGCGTCCACACTGTTTGAGGTCCGCGGATTTAGACGAGATTCTCGCGCAAGGGTTGCGGGGACAGACGGGCGGCGGGTTTACTCGTAGCGAAGGGCCTCGATGGGGTCGAGGTTGGCGGCGCGAATGGCGGGGATCATGCCGCTGATCAGGCCGGTGATGACGAGGATGAGGGTGGAGACGATGAGAGCGGAGGGCGTAATGATGAGGCGGATGTCGGCGGCCTCGCCGTTCTTGGCGATGGCGCTGTAGAAGGTGATCCGGCCGACCATGACGGAGACGAGGTAGGCGAGGGCGATGCCGCCGATGCCACCTACGCCGGTGATGGCGAGAGCTTCAGCCAGGAATTGAACGAGGATGTGGCGCTTGCGCGCGCCGAGAGCTTTTTCGACGCCGATTTCGCGAGTGCGCTGCTGGACGGAGACGAGCATGATGTTCATGAGGCCGATGCCAGCGATGCCGAGGGTGAGCGCGCCTACGAGCGAGAGAAGAACCTGCAGGGCAATGGAAAGAATCTGGAACTGGTGGAGTTGGGTGCGCAGATTGGCGACATGCAAGGCATCGTGGTCGCTGGGGCGGAAGTGGTGCGCGGCGCCGAGGGTTTCGCGGATGGTTTTCTCGATCTTTTGGTAATCGCCGTGATAGCCGATCCAGACACCGTCGAGGTAGGTGGTGTCTTTGAGGTCGCTCATGGTGTTGAACGGCACATAGATGGTGCGATTGATGTCGTCGTTGCTCTCTTGCATCTTGGGCTGGAGGACACCGACGACGGTGAAGACAACACCGTTGAGGCGAACGGTTTCTCCCACGGCCCAGGCACCGGAGAAGAGCTTGGTTTTGGCTTCAGAGCCGAGGACGCAGACGTGGGCGCGCTGCTCGTCCTCAGCGCCATTGAAGAAGCGGCCCTGATCGGGAATGAGCTTGATGATGTCGGCGTAGGAAGTGCGAGAGCCGACGACGGTCCAGGTATAGGTGTGCAAATCGTTCTGCACGGTGACGCTGTCGTATTCCGCGGGTGAGATGTGAGTGATTTCAGGGAGGGCTGCGCTGACGCGGTCGACGTCGTCGAGAGTGAGGCGGACCTTGACTCCGGCTTTATCGCCGCCAGCTTGCTGGCTGGTCTTTCCGGGGAAAAAACCGATAGTGTTTGTGCCCCATTGGGCAAAAATGACTTCAAAGGCGTGGGAGAAGCCGTTGCCGTATGCGAGCAGAAGCACGACGGTGGCAATGCCCCAAGCCATGCCGATGGTGGTGATGGCGGTGCGGCGGCGGTTGAAGAGCATCGCTTCCCAAGCCTGGGCGAGAATGTCTTTGAGCATGGTTTACTCCTTGCGCAGGGCTTCAATGGGGTCAAGTGCGGCGGCTTTGCTGGCGGGGTAGAGCCCGGCAGCGATGCCACACAGGACGAGGGTGCCGAGAGCGAGCGCCGCGGACCAGGGCACGATGCGCGGCGGATCGAAGCCGGGAATCTTGTCAGTGAGCACGGCCTGCAGCAAGGCCATGAAGGCCCAGGACACCGCGATACCGAGGAGGCCGCTGATGCCGGTGAGCAAGAGGCCCTCCCAGAAGAACTGCGCGATGATGCTGCGTTTGGTGGCGCCGACGGCCTTCATGACGCCGATCTCGCGGGTTCGCTCAGTAACGGAGACGAGCATGATATTGATGATGCCGACGGCTCCCAGAGCGAGAGTGACAACGCCGACACTGCCGAGGAATATATCCATGGCAGAGAAGATGACGCTGATCATATGGGACTCCGTGATGGTGTCCCACTCATTGAAAGCGTCGAGGAGGGAAGGATCGAAGCCGTGGTGCTCGGCGATGACGCGATGCCAGGCAATGTCGGCGGCGGCGTTGTCGTTCTTTTTGGTGGGGTTGTATTGAATCGAGTTGACTGCGTCCTGCGGAATATTGTCGCCCTTGAGCGGGAAATACTCCTGCATGGTGGTGATGGGGATGTACATTTTTTCGTCGTCGTAGGTGTTGTTGCCGCGGCCGACCTTGGCGCCGATGCCGATTACGGTGAAGTCGACTCCGTTAATGGAAATGGTCTGGCCGACCATGGGGCGGCCCTGAAAGAGGATGGAGGCGGATTTTTGCGCAATGAAGACTACGCGGCGCGCCTGGCGGACGTCTTCGTCATCGAGAAAGCGGCCCAAGGCTATGGGTAGGTAACGGACGACGGTGTAGCTGGGCTCGTTTCCGGATAGGTGGGCGGAGGTGTTGCTCCACTGGCTGACTTCGTAGAGATCGGAACGGGCGAGCTCGCTGGTGATGGCACGGATCTCAGGCAGTTGGCGCATGGCATCCTCGTCGCGGAGGGTGAGCTCATAGGGGCGCATGCCGGTGTGCTGGTTGGCGATGGCGGGGATGGTGCCGCTGAAGACCATGACGACATCGTGACCGAATTGCGAGAGCTGCTTGCGCTGGCCTTCGCGGAAGCCTTCACCGAGGCCCACCAAGACGAGCAGAGAACCAACCCCCCAGGCAATGCCGAACATGGTGAGAAAGCTGCGCAGCTTGTTGGCCATGATGGCGCGGAAGACCTGCCCGAGAGTGTCAGAAAAGCTGCTCATGAGAGTGAGACGGCCCGAGGCCGGCTTTGATTGCTCCTTATATATGAACAATACGACGAAGATACGGAAGCGGTTCCGCGGAAAAGGGGGTGGCCGGGTGCCGGGGATGGCGTTCTGTCCCCAGAGGGATTCGATTGGGCCCATTGGGGTGATTTTTATCACCGTGGAACCGTGATGCATTGCCTTGCGTAATACAGACCAGCGGGTTACAACGGTGAGCAGTCACCGTCTGAATCTTTTAGTCATTCTGTACTGCGCCAGCGTCCGAGGGGAGAGCCCCACTCTCCTCACGATTTTGGGGAGGGTATTGTGGCAGCGTCGCGGAAGAACAAGAAACTGTGGATTGTGGTGGGCGCGTTGGGCGCGGTCGTGCTGCTCGTTGCGGGCATAGCCGTCGTCCATATCGCAAAGGGAGACCCGATTGACCCGAACCGGCTGGCCAAGGTGACGCGCGGCGACGTGGCCAAGTCAGTGGTGGCGACCGGCGACATCCAGCCCATCACGAAGGTGGAAGTAAAGGGCAAGGCGTCGGGGATTGTGGAAAAGCTCTTTGTGGACATTAACGACCGGGTGCACAAGGGCCAGGAGCTGGCGCAGCTCGATCAGCAGGAGATTTCGGCGCAGGTGGACGCGGCGCGCGCGCAACTGGCCAGCGCCGAGGCCAACGTGACCACGTACGAGGCCAACATCGAGCAGGACAAGGTGAACGCCGCGGCTCCGGACCTGCCGATGTACAAGGCGACGCTGGACCGTAACCTGGAGATGAACAAGGACGGCATTGTGAGCCGGCAGACGCTGGACGACGCGAACCGCGATTATCTGGCGGCGCTGACGAAGCGCGACTCGGCGAAGGCGCAGATTGGCGTGGACACTGCCAAACTGAAACAGGCGCGCGCGCAGGTGATGCAAAGCCAGGCCAGCTTGCAGCAACTCGAGGAGCAGCTCTCCTATACGACCATTGTTGCGCCGATGGATGGCGTGATCCTGTCGCGCGACGTGGAGATCGGCGACGCGGTGAGCTCGATCCTGGTGCTGGGCTCGACGGCCACGCTCATCATGACCGAGGGCGACACGTCAGAGGTGTACGTGCAGGGCAAGGTGGACGAGGCGGACATCGCGCACGTGTACATGGGGCAGCCCGCGCGCATCAAGGTGGAGAGCTTTCACGACCGGATGTTTTACGGAAAGGTGACGAAGATTGCACCGATGGGCGTGGCGAAAGACAACGTGACGACTTTCGAGGTCCGGGTGTCGATCAACAATCCCGGGGGCGAGCTGAAGGCCAACATGACGGCCAACGCCGAGATCATGCTGGACGAGCACAAGGGCGTGCTGACGGTGCCGGAAGACGCGGTGGTCTACGACAACAAGCAAAACGCGTCGGTGGAGGTTCCGGATAGCCATCAGAAAGAGGGTTTTCGCAAGATTCCGGTGACGGTTGGGCTATCGAACGGATCAGTGACGGAGATCGTGAGCGGGGTAAAGGAAGGCGAGCAGGTGGTGCTGCAGCAGTAGGGGGGCGTGCGGCCGGCGGAGTGGGTCCAGCGGCAAGTCTGCAAGGAATTGAAACTCAAGGTAGCGGGCAGTCTGAAAGTTCTTTCCCTCAGGGGCTGAAGCCCGGAATTGTTTGATCCGTTTTGCGGCAGTCGGGGCTGAATCCCCGACCTACCAGCCAAGCCCTGATACAGGGCCCGTGAGCTTGCGTTCGTGGTATCCCACCCTTCGCCAGAGTTCCAAGAAGCGGGTCCTTCGACTCCGATCATCCGCCCCGACGGACGATCTTCGCTCAGGATGACAGCCAGGATGGGGCACCCGCTCGTTTGTGGTGGGTGAGGTAGACGAAAAGCAACCGCAGATCCTTCGGCTCCCATCGCTGCGCTCCGGTCGCTCAGGATGACAGCGCGAAAAATGGGATCGTACGATCCCAGGTTCCCAAATGCGAGGGACCTCCACCCCATCGAGCAAAGATCGCTCGCCGGGGACCCCGGGGACCCGGGGCACCCATTTTTGTGGTGGATGAAACGCGCGAAACGCAACCACCGACGACGTTGCCTTCGGTGATCCCACTGAGCGCTTGTATCCCCAGGCAGGCTTAACAAGCTGAAATACTGTTAAGGCCGTGCGCCAGCCAGTAGAAAGGTGAGGCTGCGCGCCAGCCAGCAAACTGCGCGCCAGCCAGCAAACTGCGCACAAGCCAGCAAACCGCGCACAAGCCAGTAAAAAGGACAAGCATCGCCGAATGAAAATGGACTCAGCGATCATCATCGGGGCAGGTCCCGCGGGGCTAACGGCGGCAATCGAGCTGCAGCGTCATTCCGCGATCAAGCCCATCGTGATCGAAGCCAGCCAGGAGATTGGCGGCATCTCGCGAACCGTTCTCTACAAGGGCAATCGCATGGATATTGGCGGGCATCGCTTCTTTTCGAAGTCGGACCGCGTGATGCGCTGGTGGCTCGATCTGATCCCAGTTGAGGCGGGCGCGAGCAAAGATGGTCAACTGCGCCATCAGGGGCAGGAACGGGATGTTCCGGCATCGGGATCGGCCGCCGATCCCGCAACTGAAGACAGGGTGATGCTGGTCCGCCAGCGCAAGAGCCGCATCTATTTTCTGCGCCGTTTCTTCGACTACCCCATCAGCCTGACCCCGGCAACGTTCAGAAACATGGGGCTGGTCCGCACCATTCGCTGCGGCATGAGTTACATGCGTTCCGCGCTTCTTCCCAAGCGCGAAGAGCGAACACTGGAAGATTTTCTGATCAACCGTTTCGGCAAGCAGCTCTACCTGACCTTTTTCAAGTCGTATACCGAAAAGGTGTGGGGCGTGCCTTGCAATGAGATCAGCGCAGAATGGGGCGCCCAGCGAATCAAGGGCCTGTCGCTAACAGGCGTGGTGGTCCATTTCCTCAAAAAAACGTTCCGCGGCAAGGAGTCCGGGGATATTTCGCAGAAGAAGACCGAAACAACACTGATTGAAAAGTTTCTCTATCCCAAGCTTGGCCCCGGCCAGTTATGGGAATATGTGGCACGGCTGGTCGGGGAAGCCGGGGGCGAAGTCCACCGGGGCATTGCGATCGACAAGATCGAGGTCGAAGGCAGCAAGGTGATTGCCATCGAGGGCGCGAATGCGGCTGGAGAGCGCGTTCGCTTCGCCGGCGATTATTTTTTTTCGACCATGCCAGTGCGCGACCTGATTCGCGCTTTCTCGGTCCCTGTTCCGCCTGAGGTCGTCGAGGTGAGTGAAGGCCTGATGTACCGCGACTTCATTACCGTTGGCCTGCTGGCCGGCAGGCTGACCGTAACCGAGAAAGATGGCACGCCTTTGAAAGACAACTGGATCTATATCCAAGAGCCGGATGTGATGGTGGGCCGGCTGCAGGTATTCAATAACTGGAGTCCGTGGCTGGTGGGAAGCAAAGACAAGGTCTGGATAGGTTTGGAATACTTTTGCAACGATACAGACCCTTTGTGGAAGCTACCGGATGAAGAAATGGCTAAGTTCGCAATCTCCGAGGTGGCAAAGATCGGCGTTCTGAGGGCCGAGGACGTTGAGGATTTTCATGTCGTCCATGTTCCCAAGACTTATCCAGCTTACTTCGGCAGTTACGACCGTTTCGATGTTATCCGCAGTTACATCGATCGTTTTGAGAATCTGTTTCTAGTGGGCCGTAACGGCATGCACAAATACAACAACCAGGACCACTCAATGCTAACCGCGATGACCGCCGTCGAGAATATCGTGAATGGAGTCACTGCAAAAGACAACATCTGGGCGATCAATACCGAGATGGAGTATCACGAGGAGAAGGCGGAGAAGTAACGCGCTCGAAAATCAAGTGACAACTTTTCCCCACCAACTGAAAGCCGACCGGCATAACACCGCAAAACATATGGGTAAATCGATAGCCATCATGGTCCAGCAGTTGAATCTTCGGGTTCTCGATGTCGATAGGCATTACCGGATCATTTGAATTCTGTTCGACAACCACGACATCGGGCCTGGACGGCAGAAGCCTGGCGAACATTTCGTCACTTAGGTTGCCATTCCTCCACAACCAGAATGGTTCCGGCAGGTTGATGAAAATATTGTGATCAAAGTAAGGCAGTATCCCAACCGAAAAGAACCCTTGACCTTCCGGGTCATAAGAGTAAGTGACTGCTATGCTAGCTCCCTGGCGAACATAGGGCCGGAGAAACTCGGCAGTAGCGCGATCGGGAGAAAACGCGTTGTAATGGTCGAATTCAATGGCATAGCCCGCCCAGAGAATCTGCATGATTGCCATGGCCACGAGGGCAGTCCGGCCGTAGATTTCGGGCTGGGAACCTTTGACCCCTGTCGCCGGCCATGTCATCCAAAAAAGGCAGATGACGAGGGGAATGAGGAGGCCAACATGCCACCAAGTAAGGCCCGCGATGCCTGCGAAGATGGCAAAAAACAGGACAGGCAAAAGGTAGAGGAGGCTGCGTCGCGCGCGAAGGCAGTAGACGATAGCAATCCAGAAGGCGACGGATAGTATCCAAGGATAGAACATTCCCAAAACGAGCGATCCCACAGCTCCCCGGAGGATCAACAGCGGAGATGTGCGCAGGCAAGCCGATAAGTGGTTGGAGAAATCGTGCGGCGGCCAGGCTGTCCAGATGGCAAACGCCCACAGAGCAAGAAGAATGACCGCGGCGAGCAGGAGTTGACGCAGGCGGCGAGGATTCTTGGCGTCTCCATGGCGGACCTGCTCGACGAGATATACGATGGCCAGGCCACCGGAGATCACAGCGGCATGGAGAGCGACATTCGCCAGCAGGCCGAGCAACAGCGCAAGGATCAGCGGACTTCTTTTCCAGAACAGCGCTACGGCGTAGAGCAGAATCGGCGCCAGGACATAGTTACGCGCGACGACGGCATATTGATAGACCAGAAAGACTGTAAAAGGCAACGGGAGCTTGAGATAGAGAGGGAAGGGCGACTTGAAGAGCAGCAGCACAGTGGCCGCTACGGCGATGACTCCCGAAATCCAGTGGAGGCCGGTATAGCTGACATGGGCACGAACCAGAATCCAGAGAAGGAAATGCCAGAGGCCAGGAGATCCTTCGTATCGAATATAAGTTTTGAAGAGCGAGGAAAGAGGAAGGCTTCGGGCTAACTGCCATCCCTGGGCCTCGTCTGCGAACGGTTCGTGAAAAGGGATGGCAAATGTAACCAGCGCGGAGTAGGCGGATAGCGCACACCATTCGGGCCAGCGCGAGCGCATTTTGCCCGGCGCGCCGGCCGCCGATCGGGGGCGACACCGTAAATCGGCCTCACCTTGTGACGGAGCGAGCCCTCCTGTGGCTGCCTCCATAGCCAGTTGTTTTTCCCTTTCTCATCAGGAGACTGGGATTTACCTTTTGCCTCCCGGCTACGACCCAATATACCCGCATTTGCCTCCAGCGGCTGAGCACTGCCGGACGCAACGAACACGGGTCACCAACGACTGGCTTTTGTTGTTGGGGTGCGGAGATATGGAAAATGCTTCAGCGGGCGAGGAAGTTTTCGTTGGCGAGGATGCGGTAGAGGGTGGAGCGGCTGATGGCGAGCTGGCGAGCGGTGCGGAGCTTGTTACCGCGGTTGAGGTCGAGGACGAACTGGACATGATGGCGGATGACGGCGTCGAGGGAGAGGTCGGCGGCGTGGGCGGAGGATTGCGGGTCAAGCATCGGGGTGGGGCCGGCTGAGGGGTTTGCCCAGGGATTAGCCAGAAAGTTGGCCGGGGAGTTGGCGGCCAACGTTGCGTCGAATTGCGAGCCAGGGGAAGGCTGCAGGCCGTCGGGGAGGGCGAGGTCGGAGGTACGGATGACGCCGTTGTCGGCCTGGAGGAGCGCGTTCTCGAGGATGCCGGCGAGCTCGCGCACATTGCCGGGCCAGGAGTGCTGGAGGAGGCGGGCAAGTGTGCCGGGTCCGAGAACAACGGGGCGCTGCTGATAGCGGGCGCAGATGCGGTCGAGGAGAAATTGCGCGAGCGGGGCGATGTCTTCGCGGCGCTGGCGCAGCGGGGGAATGGCGAAGCGGATGGCAGTGAGGCGAAAAGCGAGGTCGGGGAGAAGAAGTCCCTGACCGGCCATCTGGCGGAGCGAAGTTTGCGAAGAGGCAAGCAGAACGGCACGGCCGGGCGGGCGGTCCTGAAGATTCTTGAGGACGCCGAGGAGCAGGCCCTGACCGGGAGGGGCGAGAAGGTCGACGCGATCGAGATAAGTGAAGCCCGCAAGGGTGGAGGGATCGGCGTCGGTGGCCAGCCACTCGCGGGCGTCGCGGCGCTGAAAAGCGCTGGCGGCGAGGGGTGAGCGGCTGAAGAGATGGCGGGCGAGCGTGTGCTTGCCGGTGCCATGCTCGCCTTCAATGGCGGCGACCTGCAAGTGGGGCGCGGCCATTTCGGCCTGCATGAGGAGCTTGCGCCAGGCGGCGCTTACGCCGACGACCTGGATGGAGGCAGTCGCGGAGTCCAGCTCCACGAGCGTAAGGCCGGAGGCGGAGGGCTGCGAGGAATATGGAACAGAGCTATGCATGGATCTCAACCTGCCTCGCCTCGGACGCAAAGGTGAACTTCCAAGCCATCACAGGTCTCATCGGCGAGGTGGGGGAAAACATGAATAAAGCAGGGACCAAGGGACCAAGGGAACAAGGGAGTGGAAAGGCAGGGAGTAGGGGATAGGGAACAGGGAGTAGAGAACAGCTTCTAGCTGTTAGCTTTTAGCTCGTCGTGCCGGGGGGAGTTCGTCGGGTTCGTCAGCGGGTGATGGTTCAGTGGGTACGGAAGGAATGATCGATGGGTTCTTTCGCTCGCTGCGGGCTTGTGATTTTGATTGCATCGACTGATCCCCAGGCTTGCGCCCGTCGGGCCAGCGGCGGGCGATCATGACTTCAGAGGGGTAGATGAGGACGGAGGGTCCGGGCCGAAGAGCGAACCTGGTTCGGCGTCAGCGGTGGTGATGGGGAAGCGATTCGTGGGAGCGCGTTATACTCAGGGGAATCCACGCAGAAGCAAATTCCAAAACCAGTTTTGCTCAGTTTTCCAACGCCAGTTTTGCTCATTTGAAGAATCTGAGGGAACAAAAATGCCAGCGGAGTCTGCAGCCGTGACGCGTTTGGGGCACGCCGTTCGAGTGCAGGAGAGCGTTATGGATGTGGAGGGACGGCGGGCGGGGCGGGCAGAAGGGCTGCGGCGCTGGGGCATAGCGGCGTGGGTGCTCGCGATTGTTGGATTCGCGGCGCTGCACGCGTGGCATCTGAGGGCAGATTTCCCCAACGGCTCGCCGTGGACGATGGACTGGGCAAAGTACACCGATGAGGGCTGGTATGGGAACGCCGCGGTGCGCGCGCACTTGTTTGGGAACTGGTATCTGGCGGGGGACTTCAATCCCGCTGTGATCGTTCCGGTGTGGCCCTTTGCGGAGTGGCTTCTTTATTTCTTTACCGGTGTGAGCGTGCAGGCGGCGCGCGGGCTGGCGGTGGGGTGCTTTTTCGCGAGCCTGGCGCTGAGCTACCTTTTGTTGCGCAGCAGGGGACCGCGCTCCCACCCCGCGGATGAAGGCCTATCCGCGGGGACCCCGCGCTGGATGGCGCTGCTCGGGGTGACGCTGGCGGTGACGAGCCCGTATGTTTACAGCTTCAGCCGGCTGGCGATTCTTGAGCCGCTGCAGACGACGCTGACGCTCGTGACCTTGAATGTTGCGGTGCGATTGCCGCGGATGAAGCGGCCGGCGCTGGCGTCGGTGGGGATCGGGCTGCTGTATGCGGTGGCGGTGCTGACGAAGACGACGGCTGCGTTTCTGGCGCCGGCGGTTGGTTGGGCGATGCTGATGCCCCTTTGGCACGAGCGCGGGAAGGCGCTCAAGTGCGCGCTGACGGCGGCGGCGAGCGCGGCATTGGTGTATGGTGCGTGGCTGGGGATTGTTGCCCGGATGGGTTTGATGCCCGACTACAGGTACTTCCTGGTGGTGAGTCACTTTACGCTGCCGGATGGATATACCTGGCCTCTGGCAGCATTCTGGTGGTCGTTTCATGGATTGCTGTGGATCGATCACAGTCTGGCGCCGCTGGGTGGAGCGCTGGTGCTGGGGGCTGCGCTGACGTGGCGCGCGGAATGGAGCAGAAAGCTGCGGGGCGATCCGGTGTTCGGAGCGGCGCTGCTGGGGGTCGCGGGAATGGTGCTGTTTATGACAGTGCAAGACCATCCCCAGCCGCGGTACATTCTGGTGGCGTCGTTCCTGATTTTCTGCGTGGTGGCGCTGGGGGCGAATGCGCTTGTGGAGCGGGGAGGATGGACGCGAAGGGCCGGCTGGTGCGTGGTTGCCGTGGCCACGTGCGCGACCGTGGTTCACGCGGCAAAGACCATCGAGTACGCGACGCATCCCGAGTACACGTGGGTGAACGCGGCGGAGAAATTGACACAGTATATTGATACGCACCCGAACGGGAAGCGAGAGCTGGTCTCGGTGAGCGGGGACGACATTACGCTGATGACCCATTTGCCGACGCTTTGCGACGAAATCAGCTTTGATGACCTTGGGGAGAAGGTGGAGCGCTACCAACCGGGCTGGTACGCGTCGTGGAATGGGATCGATCCCGTAGTCCTGTCGGAGCTCCATACGCATGAATCGGTGGAGCAAGTCGCGAGCTTTTCCGCGCTCGACGATCCGGAACGCAATGTGCTGGTGTTGTTCAAACTGCATCCATTGCCGGAGGGGAAAGAACGGGACGAAGACGGCCCGGGAATGACGAGCCCACTACCCGGCGACAAGATCGACGTGCCGGTGGAATAAGGCAGGGAACAAGGGACCAAGGGACTGAGGGACTGAGGGACACAGGGAACAGACAACTCATCAGGGACAACCTTCATCTGACAACTGAAAACAGGTGGGAATCTAGAACCGGTCTCATCAACCATCTTTGTCAACTCGCTGGAATCATGGGACCCGCCTTGTTGTTGGGTCCCATACTTGCGCACTTTGCTGCAGAGGCATTTATGAGACCGGTTGTAGGGCGAAGTTGTGGGCCGAGCGCGGAGATTCCGAATCATGGGATCACTCTGTGAGCGCGGTCCGGAATGGGACGAAACCGAGCCGGGAATGGGCTCGCCGCCCCCGTGACAGCTATCACTCGACAGCGGTGTATCCGGATGATAGCCTTCCGATGGCAATTCCCCGGGTATTTGAGAGGTCGAACCGGGGCCGTCCGTGGTACGGCTTCAAAACCTTAGAGTTGGGAGGATTTGTGACTGTCACAAATTGGGTGGAGTTCTTTCTGGGCGTAAGCGGTTTTTCGCTCGTTGTGGCCGTGATTCTTGGACGGCAGGTTATCGGATCTGACATTGGCTTACTGGATATGCCGAAGATCGCTGGGGCGATCAAGGAAGGCGCAGTGGCATTTCTGAAGCGGCCGTACAAAAGTGTGGCGGCCGTCGCGGTGGCGGTTTTGGGGCTGCTGCTTCCCACATTCGCCCATGCGCAAGAACACTCGGGCGGAGGCGAAGCCAATCTGACCCTGCCGGATTTGAGGCAGGTGAGTTTTTTCGGCATGAACGGACATGCCCTGCTGACGATCGGGTTGCTTTTCTGCGCCGGCGGCCTGTTGTTCGGCCTGGCGATCTATGTGCAGTTGAAGAACCTGCCGGTTCATCGCACGATGCGCGAAATGTCCGAACTGATCTATGAGACGTGCAAAACGTATCTGATCACGCAGGGCAAGTTCATTCTTCTGCTGTGGGCATTCATCGCGGTCATCATCTCGCTGTATTTCGGCTACCTGGCGCCGGTGCCGGGAAAATCGGTTGCGGTTACGCTGCCCATCATTCTGGCGTTCAGCCTGATCGGGATCGCAGGCAGCTACGGGGTGGCGTGGTTCGGAATTCGCGTGAACACATTCGCGAATTCAAGGACGGCATTCGCGGCATTGCGCGGCAAACCCTATCCAGCGTTTGCGATTCCGCTGAAGGCGGGCATGAGCATCGGGATGGCGTTGATCTCGGTCGAGCTATTGATCATGCTGTGTATTCTTTTGTTCGTCCCACGCGAATATGCGGGTCCATGCTTCATCGGCTTCGCGATTGGCGAATCGCTGGGCGCGGCGGCGCTGCGTATTGCCGGCGGAATCTTTACCAAGATCGCGGACATCGGCTCCGACCTGATGAAGATCGTGTTCAAGATCAAGGAAGACGATGCGCGCAACCCGGGAGTGATCGCGGACTGCACGGGTGACAACGCGGGCGACTCGGTGGGCCCGAGCGCCGACGGCTTTGAGACTTACGGCGTGACCGGCGTGGCCTTGATCACGTTCATCCTGCTGGCGGTACCGAACCCCACGACGCAAGCGGAACTGCTGGTATGGATCTTCGTGATGCGCGTGGCCATGCTGATCTCCAGCTCGGGCGCCTATTTCCTGAATGGCGCAATCGCTCACGCGAAATACGCGAACGCCGATGAGATGGATTTTGAGGCGCCATTGACCTCGCTGGTATGGATCACGTCGATCGTTTCCATCACCCTGACCTTCATCGTGACGTACCTGATGATCCCCACTCTCGGTGACGGAACGCTCTGGTGGAAGCTGGCTTCCATCATCTCGTGCGGAACCCTGGCGGGCGCGGTCATACCCGAATTGGTGAAGGTTTTCACATCGACCAACTCGAGCCACGTGAAAGAAGTCGTGAAATCCGCACAGGAAGGCGGAGCTTCCCTGGGGATCCTGTCGGGATTCGTGGCCGGTAATTTTTCGGCCTACTGGCTGGGACTGAGCATGGTCGCGCTGATGGCGATGGGCTACTACTTTAGTACGGGCCCGTCGATGGCGGCGCAGATGCTGGCTCCGGCCGTCTTCGCGTTTGGCCTGGTCGCTTTCGGCTTCCTGGGCATGGGTCCGGTGACGATTGCCGTGGATTCCTACGGGCCGGTGACCGATAATGCTCAATCCATCTACGAGTTGTCGCTGATCGAAAATGTTCCCGGCATCGTAGGCGAGTTGAAGAAGGATTTCAACATCGATGTGAAGTTCGATCGCGCGAAAGACCTGCTGGAAGCCAACGATGGAGCGGGCAATACGTTTAAGGCTACGGCAAAGCCGGTGCTGATCGGCACAGCCGTAGTGGGCGCAACCACGATGACCTTCTCGATCATCCTGGCCGTGACCAAAGGACTGAACCCTAACTACGTACAGAACCTCTCTCTGCTGCACGCGCCGTTCATGCT
The DNA here is from genome assembly GCA_049517515.1 of Occallatibacter sp. Lineage (GTDB taxonomy): Bacteria > Acidobacteriota > Terriglobia > Terriglobales > Acidobacteriaceae > Telmatobacter. The sequence goes on along the minus strand of JBEKSA010000038.1, from coordinate 6,544 downwards.
GGGGTTGATCTGCGGCGGGGCAGTAATTTACTGGTTCACAGGCGCTTCAACGCAGGCGGTGACGACGGGCGCGTACCGCGCGGTGGAGTTCATCAAAAGGCACATTAAACTGGAAGGCGCGGAGAAAGCATCGGTCAGTGACAGCAAGAAGGTGGTAGAAATCTGCACGAAGTACGCGCAGAAGGGGATGTTCAACATCTTTCTCGCCGTCTTTTTCGCGACGCTTGCGTTCTCATTCATGGAGCCGTTCCTGTTTATCGGGTACCTGTTCTCGATTGCGATCTTCGGGCTGTACCAGGCGATCTTCATGGCGAACGCGGGCGCTGCATGGGACAACGCGAAGAAGATCGTTGAGGTCATCCTGAAACAGAAAGGGACACCTTTGCACGACGCGACCGTGATCGGAGACACCGTAGGCGATCCGTTCAAAGACACGTCGTCGGTGGCAATGAATCCGATTATCAAGTTCACGACGTTGTTCGGATTACTTGCTGTCGAGCTTGCGGTGACGCTCAGTTCGACCAATCCGCGGCTGACACACGTGCTGGCGGTGGCATTCTTCCTGGTGTCGGTGTTCTTTGTGCATAAATCGTTCTATGGAATGAGGATTGAATCCAAGGGAAGCAACTGATTTCCTGACTTGCTCTTGCAGAGCGGTTCCTCAGTTGATGTAGCCGTTCCCAGCCTTAGTGCAGGGTGGATTCTTCTTGAGGAAGAATCCACTTGGCGTTCAAGGCTTCGGGACGCAGTGACTGCGGAACCGCTGAAGCCCTCTCCCATTGGATCGGCCTCGCACGCCACGGCGCGCGGGGCCGATTTGTGTTTGCGCGAGCGAAGAGGCGGGGTTGAGACGGGCCTGGCGGATTAGGCGCGCAGAAAAATCGTTGTGATCTGCGGGATAGCGAAGGTATGCTGCGACCATGCAATGAAGAAACTCTCGCTCACGTTCGATGACGGACCTTCTCCTCCTTGCACGGAGGCTCTTCTCGCCGTTCTCTCCTACTATTCCGTCCCCGCCACCTTCTTCATGATCGGCGAGAGAATGCTGGCGCGGGATTCCACCGTCAAGCGCGTCGAGCAGGCGGGCCATGTGATCGGCAACCATACCCGGACGCATCGCAACCTTTGCGGCGCAACCTTCGAGGAGCTCGACCGCGAGATTAACCGCTGGGGACAATACTTCCGCCCGCCGGGTGGCCACTACGACCAGGGGATGCTGGAGTACCTGCGGCGCCATGACATCCAACTCGCGATGTGGGATGCGGAAGGGCTGGACTGGAAACTCGGAACCGCCGACGAGATTGTGGCCTATCTCGCCGCGCAGATCGAGAGCCTGGAGGGTGAGAGCGCCATCGTCCTGCTGCACGACGGCGACTCGGAGAACTTGGACGGCAACCGCTGGGCTACAGTCGAAGCCACCGACCGCATCATCACCCGCTACCGCGCGCAGGGATTTGAGTTCGTGCCGCTGAGCGAGATGACCTTGCCAAGGGAGCCGAGGGTGTGGCGTGCGCAGCCTTGAAGACCAGCCAATTGGCAAAGTATGCCAATCGCTCTATACTTGAGTGGGAGCTTGTTTATGCCAACGCGCAATGTGAACCTGCCCAAAGAGCTCGACCGATTTGTCGCTTCCCGCGTAAAGAGCGGGCATTACGCCAATGCCAGCGAGGTGATGCGCTCGGCCCTTCGTTTGCTTGAGCGGGACGAGCGGGAATATGAAGAGAAGATGGCGGCGTTGCGGGCGGCGATCAACGAGGGCGACGCTGGCGGCGCAGTTGACGGAGAGGAGTTCTTCAACGAACTCTTCGATTCTCTCGAAGGTGCAGGGAAACAGAAAAGCGAGAAGATTGCCTAAGTACTTCCTATCCAATGCCGCAGGCTCCGATGTACGCGGCATTATCCAGTACACGAGAACCCGATGGAGTGCAGAGCAGGCGCTGCGATACGGTGCGGGGCTTAGGAAGTGCTTTCGAGCCCTCGCCAGGAATCCCGGGATCGGGCGTGCCTGCGACACGGTCAGTCCAGGGTTACGCCGGTTCGAACACGAGAAACATGTTGTGTTCTATCGCATTGTGAACGGAGGAATTCGTATCTCCCGCGTTCTGCACCAGCGGATGCTTCCGGCCAAGTCGCGCTTTGAACCTTGAGGCAAGAACTGCCCGTCCGGTCCAAATGTCCACAACTTGAACAAGACTGCCGCGTAAGTGCACTGGTTCTGCGTCTTGTGCCCGGGTTCGTGCGGGGCTAGGGTTGAGGCATGGGCCGAATTGCGGGATTGCGGCCTTGGACCGGCTCTTTAGGTGCCCCAGATTTGATGCAAATTTGACCGCGCAAACCCGCGTCGGGCGAGGCTGATTCGAAGTTTCCACAGGCAAATGGCGGTGTTTAAAGAGCTGGTGCAGGAAATGTGAACAAAATACAAGATGTTGTGGTTTGTTCTTGACACGCACCATGGACAGCGGTAAGTTTTCATCTGCGGCCGTGAATGGGCTGTTAAAAGATATCGGCGCAAATCGAGCAATTCCCGAGTTTCAGTGCTGCATCCAGCATCTCGTAAGAGGGGGATCTCAGCAGAGATTCCCAGGCAGCGAGGACGGGTCATAAGTACGACGACCTGGGTACGGCGACGAGGAAAGAGCTGGTTGCGAACGTGGGCCGCGGACAACGCTGGAATTCGCGGTATTTTTATCCCCGTTTTCCGTTTGTTTCCAAATAGTTGCGGGTTGTCCCGCGATCCGGCTGTGCAACCGGAGATAGGGCTTTTATCACTGATTTTTGACCGATGGAGAGGATTCCGATGAACGAGGCTCACCTTGAGACTTCGACCGCTGCCTTCCAATCAACCCCCGGTGCACAGGGCCTGACCTTTTCCCGGCGTTTTTCAAAGGAGGGCGTCTCCCCCTACGACGAACTGCAGTGGGAGCGCCGGACGGCGTCCATCACGGACACGAAAGGGAACACGATCTTCGAGCAGAAGGACGTGGAGGTTCCCGTGGACTGGTCGATGACGGCCACGAACATTGTGGCCTCAAAATACCTGCACGGTCAGATGGATACGCCGGAGCGCGAGACGGGCGTGCGGCAACTGGTGTCGCGGGTGGCAGAGACGGTGCGCGACTGGGGCATGGCCGGCGGGTACTTCGCCACGGCGCTGGACGCCGGGATCTTCCACGATGAGCTGGCGCACCTTCTGCTGACGCAGAAGGCGGCGTTCAACTCGCCGGTGTGGTTCAACGTGGGCTGCGACCGGTTGGAGCCTGAAGCGGACGGGCAGAACTGGCATTGGGACCCGGTGACGGGGGGGGTGCAGTACTCGGCGACGGGTTACCGGAATCCGCAGTGCTCGGCCTGCTTCATCAACGCGGTGGACGATTCGCTGGACTCGATTCTGACGCTGGCGAAGACGGAGGGGATGCTGTTCAAGTGGGGATCGGGAACAGGAACGAATCTGTCGTCGCTGCGCGGATCGATGGAGCAGCTCTCGGGCGGAGGGCAGGCGAGCGGACCGTTAAGCTTCATGCGCGGCTTTGACGCGTTTGCCGGGGTGATCAAGAGCGGGGGCAAGACGCGGCGCGCGGCAAAGATGGTGATCCTGAACGTGGACCACCCGGACATCGTGGAGTTTATTGAGTGCAAGTCAAAGGAGGAGGCCAAGGCGTTCACGCTGATCAAGGCGGGGTACGACGGATCTGGGCCGGACTCAGAGGCTTTTTCATCGATTTTCTTCCAGAACGCGAACAATTCGGTACGGGTCAGTGACGAGTTCATGCGCGCCTACGAAGCCGACGGGGACTTCACAACATATACGGTGAAGGGCCACCAGCCGGTGGAGACCTACAAGGCGCGAGAGATCATGGGCAAGATCGCCAAGTCGACGTGGGAGTGCGGCGATCCGGGGATGCAGTTCGACGACACGATCAACAAGTGGCACACGAGCAAGAACACGGCGCGGATCAACGCATCGAATCCATGCAGTGAATACATGTTTCTGGACAACTCGGCGTGCAATTTGGCAAGCCTGAACCTGATGCGGTTCGTGACGCCGGCGGGGACGTTCGACATTGCGGCGTACCGGCACGCGATCAGCGTGCTGATCACAGCGATGGAGATTCTGGTGGACAACTCGGGCTATCCCACGGAGGCCATTGCGCGAAACTCGCACGACTACCGGCCGCTGGGGTTGGGCTACGCCAACCTGGGCGCGCTGCTGATGTCGTTCGGGCTGCCGTATGATTCCGAGGCGGGACGCGACCTGGCAGCAAGCATGACGGCGATCATGACAGGCCAGGCGTATCTGCAGTCGGCGATTATTGCGGCGCAGTGCCCGCCGCTGAGCTCGGCGACGCCGCTGACGGCGAGCGTTGAGCACCAGGGTGGAGCGTGCCCCGGCTACTATGTGAACCGCGAGCCGTTCCTCGATGTAGTGCGCATGCACCGGGCGGAGGTGAACAACATCGGCAAGTCCCGGTCTGCCGGCGAGCCGTTCACGGTGCCGCAGCTTGACTCGCTGATCGAGGCCAGCCGGGAGAGCTGGGACATGGCGCTGCTCTACGGCGAGCGCTATGGCTACCGCAACTCGCAGACCACGGTGCTGGCGCCGACGGGCACCATCGGCTTCATGATGGATTGCGACACGACGGGCATCGAGCCTGACTTGGCGCTGGTGAAGTACAAGAAACTTGTGGGCGGCGGCATGATCAAGATCGTGAACAACACTGTTCCGGCGGCGCTGTTCAAGCTGGGCTACGACAACGAAGAAGTGAACGCGATCGTCAGCTACATTGATGCGACGGGCACGATCGAGGGCGCGCCGGGGATCAAGCCGGAGCACCTGGCGGTGTTCGATTGCAGCTTCAAGCCGGCGAAAGGCACGCGGTCGATCCACTACATGGGGCACATCAAGATGATGGCGGCGGCGCAACCATTCCTTTCGGGCGCGATCTCGAAGACCGTGAACCTGCCGCACGAGGCCGCGGTGGAAGATGTGGCCGAGGCCTACGCGGAAAGCTGGCGGCAGGGCATCAAGGCGGTGGCGATTTATCGCGATGGATCGAAGGGCACGCAGCCGCTGAACACGAGCATGGACGCGAAGAAGGAGCCATCAGCTCTGGATGCGGCAGGCAGCCGCCTGCTGGGACAACTGGCGGCGTCGCAACCGGCGGCCGAAGCGGACGTGAAACTGCTGGAGGCGCACGGCGCCGACAAAGTGGAGGTGAGCGCCAAGCAACTGCACGCGGCGGCGCAGGCGTTCCAGAAGGCGCTGGATGAGATTGCCGCGGCCGCGGCGGTACCGGTGCTGACGGCGACGCCGGCGCCTGCGCTCGACGCCACCGAGACGACGAAGGAGGAGCAGGACCTGAATGCGCCTCCGCGCGCGATACGCCACCGGCTGCAGGAGGAGCGGGCGTCACTTACGCACAAGTTCTCCATTGCCGGGCACGAGGGCTATATCACCGTGGGAATGTATCCGAATGGCCAGCCGGGCGAGATCTTCATTCGCATGGCCAAGGAGGGGTCGACGGTGAGCGGGCTGATGGACGCGTTTGCGACGTCGGTTTCGCTGGCGCTGCAGCACGGCGTTCCGCTGAAGGTGCTGTGCGAGAAGTTCGCGCACACGCGATTTGAACCTTCGGGCTGGACGGGCAATGAGCAGATTGGGTACGCGAAGAGCCTGATGGACTACATGTTCCGCTGGCTGAATCTGCGCTTCCTTTCGGGCCAGCAGTTGGCGCTGTTCGCCGGGCTTGCTCCCCAGACACCGCAACTGCCGGCGTCCCCCAGCCTGCTGGCAGAGAGCGATCTCGATGAGGAGGATTCGCCGACGACGCAGCAGCACATTGCGCGGCTGGCGGAGGAAGTGGCCAAGCGGCTGAACCAGGTAGCGGCAACGAGCGCGCACTCGGGCGGCGGCATTGCTCCGGAGCCGCAGGCCGAGGCGGGCGGCGGGGTACGGCGGATGACGGAGTCGCAGGCACATTCGGCGCCAGCGGCGGGTTCTTCGCATGTGCCCAGCCTGCAGGACCGCGGACTGTATCACGCGGCCGACGCGATGCGCGACATGTACGACATGGGTGACGCACCAAGTTGCGGGACGTGCGGGGCAATCATGGTGCGCAACGGGAGTTGCTACCGCTGCATGAGCTGCGGGTCGACGAGCGGGTGCAGCTAATTAACTACGAAGCATTATTAGGAGGTTAAGAGGACATGGCAAAGCGAGAGATTTACATAGAGCGGAGACCCGAGGGCGACTATGCGGTGCGAAGGCCCGGTTCTGAGAGGGCAAGCGCGGTTGAGCCGACGCAGCGAGAAGCAATCGGAAGAGGCCGTGAAATCGCGCCTGGTGCTGCGGTTCATGTGGAAAGGCAACGTTACACGAATCGCGGACGACCGGACGAATGGCGGAGACCGTAGGTCAAGTATGAATCAGGGACAATTAACCCGCATTTCTCACAGGTTCATTGCTGATTGCGGTGACGATAGACAGGAAAAGTGTTGGAAAGGCCGTCATTTCATGGCATAACTGCGTTGTCGAAGCGTAGTTGTA
>JBEKSA010000037.1:0-29162 GCA_049517515.1 Occallatibacter sp. | reverse complement strand
CCGCCTCCGCACGGCTACAACTACGCTTCGACAACGCAGTTATGCCATGAAATGACGGCCTTTCCAACACTTTTCCTGTCTATCGTCACCGCAATCAGCAATGAACCTGTGAGAAATGCGGGCTAACGGAACGCGGCGTTCGCCGAAGAGAACGCCGCAGTTCCCCTTCATTCTCTCTGGTTCCGTGCCGTCGATCCGAATCCGGCGCCGAGATTGCCCGAGGTTTATTCCGGCTTGGCTTGGCCGTCGGAGCTGTCCTCTTTGGCGAGCCTGACTCGGGCGCCCTCAAGCTTTTTCTGCACCTTCTCCACGTCGCCGGGCTCGATGTCGGCAGCGGACGACTTGGCGAATTCGTCCAGCGAAAGCTGCCACTGCGCCGCTGCCAACCGTATGCGGCCGGTCTTTTCGTAAAGATCGCCCAGGTGCATGTGGACTGTTGGATCGGTCTGGTCGCGATTTACGGCCTGCCGCAGGTTGTCCTCGGCGAGTTCGTATTCGCCCATCTTGAAGTAGACCCAGCCGAGCGAATCGAGATATGCGCCATTCATCGGTTCAAGGTCGACGGCCTTGCGAATCATTTTGAGCGCATCGGGCAGCTTGATCCCCTTGTCGGCCCACATATAACCCATATAGTTCAAGGTCATTGCGTTTTCCGGATCCAGGTTCAACGCCTGGCGGAAAAACTGCTCGGCCTGATCCAGGCGCTTCTGCCGCTCAGCCCATTCGCCGCGGAGGAAGAACAAGTAAGTGCGGTCATCCTTCTTTGTCGCCAGGGGTTCGGCTTGGTCGAGCGCATCCTCGGCATCCTTCCAGCGGCGCAGACGGATGTTCATTTGAGCGATTGCGAACCATACGCCGCGCTGTTCGTCGGGCGTGGCGCCGTCAAGCAGACTCTTCGCCATGGCCATGCCTTCATCGGGATGGTCCTGGTCCGTCAGCTCTCCGGCGAGCATCAGCTTCAAATCGCGATCCTTCGGATCGGCGGCTACGGCCTTGCGCGAAACAGCGATTGCCTTGTCGAATTCGTGGGCGTCGTGGTACGCGTCTACTTGCCCCTGGTAGCCGCGCGCGGCGAAGGTTCCGCCCATATCGATCAACTTCTGGTAGGCGGCGATCGCCGGATCGATCTTGTTCTCTTCGAGGGAGACCCCACCAAGGCGCTCCAGAAAGATAGCGCGATTGTTCTTCTCCTCGTCGGTATACGCGCCGTTGGCGTGTGAGGTCGCATCCACCATTTCCTGGTAGGTCTGAATGGCGTCGTCGAAGCGGCCCAAAATATCGAGGAGCAGCCCTTCATTGAAGCCTGCTTCCAACGAGGTGGGATCGATTTTGCGCGCCTTGCGAATGGTGGCCAGCGCATCTTCGTATTTGCCCTGGCGGCGCTGAATTTCGCCGATGTGGACCAGCGCCTCGGTGTTCTCCGGGTCGGCTTCGGCAAGCGCCTGATACTGCTTGAGCGCCTCGTCGAGCTGTTCGTCTGTGAGCAGCGCCGTGGCAAGCGCATCCATCGTCTGCAGGTCACCGGGTTCCAGATCGTCAGCGCGCTTATAAGCAGCGATGGCGTCCTTGGGCTGCTTCAGCTGGTCGTAAAGCGCGCCCAGCGTAAACTCCATCTTCGGCGTCCGCCCGTCAACGGGAACAGCCTCAATCGCTTTCACGGCATGCTGCACATCCCCGCTCTCGGCGTATAACCGCGCCAGGTTCAGCACGACTTCTTCCGACTCAGGTTCAATAGCCTGGGCGGTCTTGAATTCAGCCTCCGCCTTTTCCGATTGGTGCTTGACAGTGTAGAGCTGGCCCAACACCATGTGGTCTTCCACGCTCTTGGGCTGCAGGGCGACAATTCTTTCGAATTCCCCGATCGCCTGATCAAGCACGTTGGCGGAGTTCGCGGTTGACGCACCGCCGTTTTGACCCTCGCCCAGTTGGCGCAGGTAGATGCGCCCCAAAAGCCGGTGGGCGTCGATGTCGTCGGGATGAGTTTTCAGCACGGCGTGTGCCGTGGTCTCGGCGTCGTGCACGCGGTCCGCCCGGAAATAGAGATTCGCAAGATCGTCGTTCAGCTCGGCAGAGTCGGGATCCGCATTGAGCGCCAGCTTATACTGCTCGATGGCCTGATTCACCTCATCCGTGCGTCCCTCTGAAACTGCATCATCCTCATACACGCTAGCAAGGGCCAGGTGATAGTACGCCTGAGCGCGGTTCGGTTCTGTAGGGGTGGCGTCAGGCACCGGTACTACGGGTTTCGTCCCCGAGTCGGCCTTCGCAGTCTCCACTGGAGCAACCTGGGCAGGTGCAACACTTGGCTGGGTCTGTTGGTCCTTCGTTGGGCTGGCTGAAGGGCTACTGGCAGGCGAGTTTTGGGCAAATACAGGAGTGACGGGCAGTAACAAGAGAATGGCGGCTGCAAACTGGGGCGCAAAAGTCGACATATCTAGGTTTCTTTTCATCATCCGGGGATTTTCCTAAGTTCTCAGCCGCAAAGCTCAGGAAAAGCGGCTAAAGCAGCAGATTTGAGCGAGCCTGCCTACTCTTACAGACGATTTTACCCGTCATTGGTCGCAAATGCTCGGCAGATTGCGGGATTTTCGCGAAAGTAAAGTGGGACGCGAGGTACAGATTGCGGCCCGCCGAAACTGCGTGAGCGTCCCTCCGGTTGCTCAATGCCGGAAGTGCCGGATCCCGGTAAAGACCATGGCCAGACCCAACTTATCAGCGGCTGCAATGACTTCGTCATCCCGAACCGAGCCGCCAGGCTGAATGACTGCGGTAGCGCCGGCCTGGGCAACGGCTTCGAGACCGTCGGGGAAGGGAAAAAACGCGTCGGAAGCAGCGACGCAGCCCTTGAGCGGCAGCACGGCTTTCATGGCGCCGAATTTCGCGGCGTCCACACGGCTCATTTGGCCTGCTCCCACGCCCAGCGTCTGGCCGTCGCGCGCGTAAACAATGGCGTTCGATTTCACGTGCTTGCTCACGCGCCAGGCAAACAGCAGGCTGCGCAGCTCTTCGGCCGAGGGCGGACGCCACGTGACCACTTTGAGCTCCGACTCCGTCACGCGGCCGGTATCGGCGTCTTGCAGCAGCAGTCCTCCCGAAACGTGCTTGACCACGGGGCGCGGCTCGGCGGCGCGAACCTCTACCAGGCGCAGGTTCTTCTTCGTGGCAAAACGCTCCCGCGCTTCAGGGGAGAAACCCGGAGCCGCTATAGCCTCTACAAACAGCTTGGCAATTTCTTCGGCGGCAGCTAGATCCACCTCGCGGTTGATCCCAATGACCCCTCCGAATGCCGAGACCGGATCACAGGCCAGTGCCTTTTGATAGGCGTCGAGGACGGTCGTTCCGGTGGCAGCGCCACATGGGTTTGTGTGCTTGACGATGATGACGGCCGGTTCCTCAAATTCCTGCGCCAGCTCCCAGCAGGCATCCAGATCGACCAGATTGTTGAAACTCAGCTCCTTGCCCTGCAACTGCGTCGCACCGGCAATGCCCCGGCCGGATCCGTCGGCGTAGAGCGCGGCGTGCTGATGCGGATTCTCGCCGTAGCGTAGCGCCTGGGCCAGCGGAAGGTTGATGCGCAGCGTGGCTGGCAGTTGCGTTGTGTCGGGCGAGGCAGCGGCAGTTGGCGCTGGCGCATCGGCGATCCGTTCGAGAGTATTCGCAATCGCCGAATCGTATGCGGCGGTGAGCGCGAAAGCCTGCTTTGCCAACCGCCAGCGCGTTGCGCGAGTGAGCGCGCCTGCATTGCCCTTCAACTCCTCAATCAGCGCTGCATAATCGGCTACTCGAGTCACGATCGCCACATCTTCGAAATTCTTCGCGGCGGAACGCACCATCGATGGCCCGCCAATGTCGATGTTTTCGATGAGATGCCCAAAGGCGACGCGGGGCTGCGCCGCGGTCTTCTCGAAGGCGTAGAGATTCACCACCACCATGTCGATCGGCTGGATACCGTGCGCGGCCACGGCAGCCTCGTGTTCCGCATTGCCGCGAATGTAGAGCAAGCCGCCGTGCACGCGCGGGTGCAGCGTTTTCACGCGGCCGTCGAGCATCTCCGGGAAGCCCGTGAGTTCGCTGATGTCCTTCACCGCCAAGCCGGCCTCGCGCAGCGCCTTCGCCGTGCCCCCGGTTGAAATCAATTCGACTCCGAAGCCCTTCAACTCGCCCGCAAACTCGACGAGCCCGGTCTTATCGGTCACACTCAAAAGCGCGCGGCGAATGGTCTTCGCGCCCGTTCCATTTCGATCCATTGCCGAACTCACGATTCTGCTCCTGGTCTAAGAATCCGCACGGGCCTGCACCGCCTTTCCAAACTGCCGCAGAGCGCCGGCCAAATTCCAGACTACATCGCGAAGCTCGCCCGCCTGTGAAGGTCTCGGCCAGCCTGAAGACCCAAAGCATTTCCCTCTGCCGCCGGCGTAATCCGCAGCCCGCGGTGCTGCCGGGAATGCTTTAGAGTTGTGGTATGGGAAGTTATCCCTCGCCCCCCCAGCCGGAGGTTCTTCCTCCTGTCAGCGATTCTGCTCCGCCACCGCGGCGACGGCGTCCAGCGTGGGCGGTTGCTCCTGCCACCCATCTGCTCCTGGGGATCAATTGCGCTGTGTTTCTGGCCATGGTGGCGCGCGGCGCCAGCATATGGATGCCGACTCTTGATCAATTGATGTTTTGGGGCGCCGACAGACCAAACAATGTGCTTGTTTATGGGGAGTGGTGGCGCATCGTCACCGCAATGTTCGTGCACGTGGGCATTCTTCACCTGGCAACGAACATGTGGTGCCTGTGGAACCTGGGTCTGCTTGCCGAACCTTTGATGGGCTCGTTCGGCTTGTTCGCGGCGTATATCCTCACCGGCGCCGCCGGGAACCTGCTCTCAACGCTCAAGAACTGGATGTACCCCATTCACGATGCTTCGGGAGCGATACTCTTTCAGGCCGGGGCGGGAGCCTCAGGTGCGGTCTTTGGCATAGCCGGTGCGTTGATCGTGCTGCTTAGGTCGAAAGTGTTGCCTGTGCCGCCGGAAGAAGTCCGAAGGCTCCGCAAGTCGGTCATTTATTTTGCTGCGATCAATCTGGTAATCGGTCTCTCCATCAACTTCGGCAGCGGATTCACTGGTGTAGAAGTCGACAATTCAGCACACATCGGAGGCTTTCTGTGCGGACTGCTCTTTGCCGTTCCGATGGTCCCGCGCATTGGCTCGCCGCGCGGCGAATTCCAGTTCAAGCTGCGCCTGACTGTTGCCCTGGTAGTGCTGCTCCTGGTGTTATTCGGGTTCTACATCGCCCACGTACCGCCCCCGCAGGGTTGACCCGGCCGCAATTACCGCGTCGCCGTCGCGGAGAACTTCTTCACCATGGCCAGCAGCAGCTTGCGGTCGCTCTCATTCAAATTTGTGGAGTAGCGCCTGAGCTGAGTGAGGAAACGCAGCTCGTCGTCGGAGAGATTTTGCGTATTCATCTGGCGGGAGAGCGTGTCGCTGGCGAAAAACTGCGCGATTGGCAGGTCGAGCGCGTGAGCAATCTTGGCCAGCGTGTCCAGTGAGGGCACGGTATGGCCGTTCTCCACGCGAGAGAGATAGCAGCGCAATAGGCCGGTCTTCTTTTCAATGTCCCCCTGCGACAATCCCTTTTGCAGGCGGTAAGCGCGAATCGTGGTCCCGATCTTTATGCTCATTTCAAGTCCTGTCCGATGCGTACCATGGTTTACTTACCCGGTAGCAATAAGAAAACTATTAACTTGAGAGTTAACATGCCTCGCCCGGGATTGCAAGCGCAAAACCTTCTTCCGGGTTTAACTGGTCAACCGCGCCCGCAGCAGCGTGCTGCATCGGCCGCGCAGCAGGGCTGGTAAACCTTCACACTGCGTGGCTCGTCAGACTGAATACTGGCTACAACCGGTGTCATAAACGCCTGTGGCGCATAGTGGGCAAGTATGGGGCCCAACAACGAGGCGGGTCCCCAAGATTCTAGCGAGTTGAGATTCCAGCGAATTGACAAAGATGGCTTATGAGGCCGGTTCCAGAGAGGTCGGGTAGCGCAATGCGGCAGGCAGCAATGAGGCGTGCAGGTACGGCAGGGATTGCTTTGGCCGCCTCTCTTGCTGTGTGGCCGCAGGCGCCCACAACGCAAACCCCGCCAAGTCAGGCTCCTTCGTCTCCCGCTGTGTCCGCTGCACCGTCTGTGTCTGAAACCGTGACGGGTGGCACGCTGCATGGCGTGGTCAAGAGCGGAACCATCCCGCTGCCAGGCGTTTCCATTACCGCGCAAAACACTCTGACCGGCAAGCGCTACTCAACCACCAGCGACATTACCGGCGCTTGGCAAATGAAGATTCCGCTCAATGGCCGCTATGTCATTCGAACCCAGCTCGCAGCTTTCGCTGGAGGGTCGCAGGAGGCCGTTCTAAACGCAACCAGCCACGATCAGACAGTGAATTTCGAGTTGATTCTGGCTTCGCGGCAGGCTGCGCTCGATCAGCAACAAGCCAACCAGCAAAGCAATGTCGCAGCGGCGGTTCGCCAACTGGCGGGGAACTCGCCGGAAAACCTGAGCTTGATGAATACACTCGCCGCCGACACTGATACGGAGGCCGGAACGGCGGGCGCCAGCGGCGCCGCTCTGCCTTCGATTGCCGCCAACTCAGATTTCAGCGACGAATCCGTGGCAATCACCGGGCAGGCGGGACAGGTGAGTGCGCTGGCTGGTATCGACATGGACCGTGTGCGCGACGCGATCCAGTCGATCCAGGTTCAAGGTGGCCTGAACGGGCAAGGGGGGGACGCAGGTCAGGGCGGTCTTTTCGGCGGTGGCGGCGGAGGTTTCGGCGGGGCCTTTGGCGGCGGTGGATTCGGTGGGGGCGGGGGCGGGGGTGGTGGTGGCTTCGGTGGAAGAGGAGGAGGCGGAGGCGGAGGACGCGGAAACTTCCGCAACTTTAATCCCGGCCAGCCGCACGGCTCCATTGCGTGGAACGGAACGAACTCGGCCATCAATGCGCTGCCATTTTCGCTTCTCGGCCAGCAGCAGATTCAGCCGCCCAACGGAAGCAATAAGTTCACGATTTCGTTCATGAGTGCACCGTATATCCCGAAACTGACCAAGCCTAGCGGAAAGGATACCGTCTTTCTAACCCTTTCCGGCTCACGGTCGTCCAGCCCCGACGACTTTTATGCCACTGTTCCCACCGATGCGGAGCGGGGTGGCGATTTTTCCGCTGCCGGCTTGCCTGCGATATACAATCCCGTGACCGGCCAGCAATTTATCTACAACGGCACGCCCAATGTCATCCCAGCTACGGGAGCTGTGGGACAATCGATATCCCCTCAGGCGACGGCGCTCTTGAATTACTTCCCCGAGCCGAATCTGCCGGCGGGCACCACCATCAACGGGTACAACTACCACCTGCTGACCACCGCCCAGTCCAACTCCACACAAGCCGGCATCCGCTATAACCGCAGCCTCGGCGCCCATGCCACGCAACCCGGCGGCCGTGGCGGATCAGGCGGAGGCAGACGCGGCAGCTCGCAGTCTCAGGGCCTGCGCCAGAGCATCAACATCAACTACAACTGGTCCCACTCGGCCTCCGACCTTGTAAATCTGATTCCAGACTTGGGCGGCGAAAGCGCTTCAGATTCGGACTCCGTTCAGGCTGGCTACACGGTGGGCTACCATCGTTTCACCAGCATCTCGAACCTCAACTGGAATCGCAGCAGCAGCCACACCATTAACTTCTTCACGAACACTTCCAACAATCCCGCGGCAACAGTCGGCGTGAATGTGCCGAACAACGTTCCGCTCAACTACGGCGTGCCCGATATTTCGCTCAGCAACGGCATCCAGGGCCTGAGTGAAACGCAGCCCAGCTTCTCCACCGCGCAAACCATCTCGTTCACTGAAGTCCTGAGCTGGATTCACGGCAAACACAACATGCGTTTCGGCAGCGACTACCGTCGCGTTCACCGCGACTTTCTTGCCGGCTCCAACGCCACCGGAAATTTCGCGTTCACCGGCTTGTTCACTGAGGACGCTGCGGGGGACTTGACCACCGGCTCATCCATCGCCGATTTTCTGCTCGGATTGCCCCAGTCCACAACGCTCAATTCTTCAGAGGCGAAGAGTTATCTGCGTGACAACGTCGTTGACGCTTACGCCATGGACGATTGGCGGATGCTGCCCTCTTTCACGCTCAATTTCGGCGCGCGCTGGGAGTTCTTCGCGCCCTACACCGAGAAATATGGCCACTTGGCTGACGTGGCCACAAATCCCGACGGTGGATTCACCAGCGAAACCGAGCAAACTGCCGGAATGAACGGGCTGCCCGATTCGCTCGTTCTTCCTTGGCGCAAAGCATTCCAACCGCGCGTCGGGCTGGCCTGGCGCGTGCCAAAGATCAAGCAGACCGTCGTGCGCGCCGGGTTTGGCACAAACTACACAGTCGGCGAGTACTCCACCTTCGCCACCACCATGGCGCATCAGCCGCCCTTCACCGATGAGCAGACCAATCAGGAAGCTGTGGGCAACACGGCTACGTCGGCGTGCGCACAGGCCGGGACCTGCTTCACGCTGGCCAGCGGATTCCCCGCGCCTGCCACGATTGGCAACTATGCCTTGGAACCGCACTACGGCCTGCCCTACGTGATGGCGTGGAACCTCGACATTCAAAAGACGCTGCCCTGGGGCATCGTGATGAATGTCGGTTATAACGGGTCGCGATCGAATCATCTCGACGTGAAGCTCGCGCCGCGCGCACTGCCCGGCAGTCCAGGCACCGATCCAACGGGGCTGATCTTCAATTACGACGAAGCCGCTGCGTACTACAAGATGAACGCCGGAACGGTGCGAGTGAACAAGCGTCTCTCCAAGGGCATTTCGATGGGTGCCAACTACCAATACGGCCATGCGATTGACGACGCGACGTCGGTCAACGGAAGTGGCGGCTCCCTTGTTCAGGATTGGCAGAACCTTGTCGCAGAGGAAGGACACTCGGTCCTCGACATTCGCCACCAGGTGAGCGGGAACTATCTGTTCGAGCTGCCTTTTGGGCCGGATAAACACTGGGTCACTTCGGGCGCGGGCTCGCATATTCTGGAGGGTTTTTCCGTTTCGGGCAGCTTCAACTTCGCCACGGGATCATGGCTCTCACCGGGATTTGAACCAACTTCGCAGAGCGTCGAGTGCGGCAACACGAGCGCGCTTCGGCCGAATCTCTACCCGGGTGTGTCGGTGACTGCCGGCGGCGGCTCACTGCGCAAGTGGTTCAACACCGCGGCCTATAAAGCGCCGGGCAATACACCGGGCTTTTGCGACTACTTCGGCAACGCCCCGCGCAATTCGATTGAAGGGCCGGGGACAGTCTCAAACAATATGGCGCTTTCCAAAACCATGCAATTGGGCGAGACGCGCAGCATGGAGATTCGCGCCAACATCACCAATGTCTTTAACACCGTGCAGTACTCGGGTGTGGACGCGACGTACGGCACGCCGCAGTTTGGCCAGGTCACTTCGGTTGGCCAATTGCGGCAATTCCAGTTCAGGGCAAGTTTCAGGTTCTAAGCGGTAGGTCAGCGGGTTTCGCCGCGCGACGCGGCAGGAGCGGGATGAAGAGCTTGGCACAGAGAATGGTTGCGGTGGTTGCGCTTATGGCGCTTCTGGCGCCTGGCGCGCCGCCGATCCCTGCGCAGGCCTCGAGCCAGGTCTCCAACCCTTCAGCACCGCAAAATCCGCCGCCTGGAACCACGGTCACGTCCACGCCGCAAGGTGGCTTCACTTTCAAGGCAAACGCCGAACTCGTGCTCACCAACGTGGTGGCGCGAGACGCGAAGACCGGCGAGTTGATCACAGGCCTGAAGCAGAGCGACTTCAAAATCTACGAAAACGGTAAAGAACAGCAGATCGACTCCTTCGACTTTGAGAGCATGGACATGGCCGCGCCGCTCAAGGAGGCCACAGTAAGCGGGCTGGCTCTCGGCCCCAGCGGATCGAAGGCTGTTGTCGTTGCCAAGCCCGAGGAGCTCCGCAACCACCGGCTGATCGTGATGTTCTTCGATTTGACCTCGATGCAGCCTGAAGACCTGGAACGAAGCGTGGACGCGGCGCAGGCTTTTCTGCGGACCAAGATGCAACCGGCCGATCTCGTGGCTCTGGTCTCCCTTGGCGACACACTTAATGTCGACCAGGACTTTACCGCCGACAAGAACGCGCTCATCAACGAAGTGGGCGCCTACAACGGAACGGAGGGTCAGGGATTTGCCCAGGGCGCAAACTCCAATACAAACCAGGTGGAGGATACGACTGCCTACACGCCCGACGAGAGTGACTACAACGACCTCAACACTGACCGCGAGCTCTTCGCGCTGCGCTCGATTTCGCAATCGCTCGCCAAGATCAATGAGAAAAAATCGCTGCTCTACTTCTCTGGCGGCATCTCGCGCGACGGCATTGAGAACGAGGCTTCGCTGCGGTCTGCAATCAATGCGGCGGTGCGGGCCGATCTTGCTATCTACAGCGTGGACACGCGCGGCCTGCAGGCCGTGACGTCGCTGAGCGACGCGTCTACCGGAAGCTATCGCGGGCAGGTCGCTTTCAACGGCGGATCGCTTCTGAATAACATGAACGCGAACTTCGACACGCAGGAAGTGATGGCCACGCTCTCCAGCGACACCGGCGGTAAGGCATTTCTCGACTCGAATGATTTCGCGCCGGCTTTTGCGCAGGTGCAGAAGGACAACTCGGCCTACTACGCCATCGGTTTTCACTCGACCAACACCGCGCGCGACGGCAAGTACCGCAAGCTCACGTTCAAGCTCGACCGGCCCAGCGTCAAGCTCGAATACCGGCCCGGATATTACGCGCCGGCAGACTTCAAACATTCCGGCAAGGAAGACCGGGAGCAGGAGCTCGAGGATCAGTTGGCCAGTGACCTGCCGGCTACCGATATGGCCGTCTACATGGACGCCATGTACTTCCGTCTCGACGAAAATCGCTTCTTCATGCCCGTTTCGCTGGTTGTCCCCGGCTCGCAGATTCCCTTCGTAAACGGCGGCGACAAGGACAAGGCTACGCTCGACATCATCGGCGCCGTGATCGACGAGTCTCAGCGGCCGGTGGGCCGCGTGCGCGATACGGTCAAACTCAACCTCGATCCATCGCTACAGGCGCGGCAGAAAAACATCCAGTACACCACCAGCTTCAACCTGCCGCCGGGCAAGTACCAGCTTAAGTTCGTTGTGCGTGAAAACCAGACCGGGCGCATGGGGTCCTTTATCGCCGACGTTACACTGCCCGATCTGAAGAAGGCGCCGCTCAAGCTGAGTTCCATCGTGCTGGCGTCGCAGCGCGAGCCGAGCAAGAAGGACGATCCATTGGTGCGCAATGGTGAAGAGTACGTGCCCAACATCAGCCACGTTTTTCGCCAGGATCAGCACATGTATTTGCTCTATGAGATCTACGATCCGGCGCACGCAAAGGCAACCGAAGGGGCGCCGAAGGAAGCCAAATCCGCGATCGATCTGCTAAGCAGCCTGGAGCTGATTCAGGGATCGACGAAGGTGTACGAAACGCCCATTGTGCAAGCCAGGTCGATCAACGTGGACGGACGCGACGCAGTCTCAATCGAGCTCGATGTGCCGTTGAGCGGGCTCAAACCGGGGCCGTACATTTGCCAATTGAATGTGATCGACGACGCAGCGGGAAGCTTCGCCTTTCCGCGCTTTGCCGTTCTGGTGCGTGAGCCGCCAGCTGTGCCGGCACTTGCGCCGGCAGTTCGGCCGGCGGCACCGCCACCTGCAGCGCAGTCACCATCAAGCGGCGGCTCGGATTAAGATCTCCGTGGGCCCCACCCCTTCTGCGGTTGCCGCTGCGGAAAGGGCGGGCAGCCGTCACGCGCGTTTGAGTAGCCGGAGGATCACCACCAGAAGGATCGCACCGGCCAAGGCGATGAGCGTGCTGTAGATGAATCCGCCGTGCGCATCCAATCCAAGGTGGTTCGCGATAAACCCGCCCACCAACGCTCCGGCGATGCCCAACAGAATATCGACGAAGAACCCATAACCCGAGCCCTTCATGATCTTGCCCGTCAGCCAGCCTGCAACCAGGCCGACCAGGATCCACATGAGAATTCCCATTCTCCCCTCCTCGATCTAGAGAATCTGTTCATTTTCGCGGCATCGGGAGCTGGGGAAACCGTCGCAATGCGAAGGTTAGGCTTCCGAGTTTCGCAAGTCTGGATTTATAGCACTGCTAGGGTACATCCAGCCAGCGAGAAATTTCGTACCCCGGTAGCCGGTCGCTACTCCAGTTTCATCGGGTCGGTTTCCGAGGCAGGGCTCTCTCGATAGGGGCAATGACGGCACCCTGACCCGCAGCAGGTCCCGCGCTTGAGGTGATATGCAACGGTAAAGACCAGACAGGGGCCCTCGAAGTAATAATCTTCGGGCTCGAGTCCTGGCGGAGCCTGCGACGCGGTCGTGGGAGAATCTCGATCCACGTTCGTATTGTCTCTTGCCCCCTCGCAATTCCTCAGCTGGTGTTCGGGCGTCCCCGGTAAAATCTAGGAATGGCACTCACCGCGCAAGATCGCGCCCGCAAGGTCAAGATTATTCTTTTCGATGTGGATGGCGTATTGACTGACGGCACCATCTGGCTCGTCCCAGGTGGTCCTGCGGACAGCAGCCTTTTGGACGAGATCCGTGGCAAGGAAAATATCGGCTTCGGCGTCGGATCGGCGACCATGGTCGAGGCCAAAGGGTACAGCGCGCACGACGGTACCGCGATTTCGCTGGCGCGGCTGGGCGGCCTGAAGTGTGGCGTCATCACTAAGCGCATCAGCGAAACCGTGGCTACGCGTGCACGCGATCTGAAGCTCGAATTCGTTTATCAAGGATGCGCCTTCAAGATGCAGGCGATCCGCGAGATTGTTGCTAAGGAAGGCGTGGCGCTGGACGAGATCTGCTACGTCGGCGATGACGTGATCGATCTGCCGGCGATGCGCGAGGTGGGGTTCGCGGTGGCCGTGGCCAATGCGCGCGAACGCGTGAAGGCCGAGGCACATTACGTAACCCCGAACTCGGGCGGCTATGGCGGGGCGCGCGACGCGGTCGAGTTCATCCTGGAAGCCAAGGGCGTTCTGGACCAATGCATCGACGCCTACATCGACGAGCGCAATCCGATCTCGCCGTCGATGGACATTGGCCGCGGCGGCGATCTCAAGTAGCCTCGTCCCTAGCCATGAAAAACAAACCAAAACGCGCAGTCGTTCTCTTGAGCGGAGGCCTCGACTCGGCCACCGTGCTGGCTGTGGCAAAGAGCGAGGGATACGCGCTCTACGCGCTCTCGTTTTCCTATGGCCAGCGGCACGTGTGGGAACTGAATGCGGCCAAACGGGTTGCCGCGTCCATCGGCGTAGCGGAGCACCGCACCGTGCCCATTGACCTGCGCGCCTTTGGCGGCTCGGCGCTCACGGCCGACATAGCGGTTCCGAAGGGCCGCACAACCCAGGAGATGAGCGGCAGCATCCCAATTACGTACGTTCCTGCGCGCAACACGATCTTTCTCGCCTTTGCTCTGGCTTGGGCTGAGGTGCTGGGCGCGAGCGATATTTTCCTGGGCGTGAATGCGCTCGACTACTCGGGCTACCCCGATTGCCGTCCTGAATATATTGCTGCCTTCGAAAAAATGGCCAACCTGGCGACCAAGGCGGGTGTGGAAGGCCGCCAGGCGCTGAAAATTCACACGCCGCTCATCGCACTTTCCAAAGCGGAAATCATCCGCCTGGGGCGTGGCATGGGCGTCGATTACAGTTTGACCAGCAGTTGCTACGATCCCTCCCCCATGGGCATGCCGTGCGGCCAATGCGACTCCTGCCTCCTGAGGCAAAAGGGTTTCCGCGAAAACGAGATCGAAGACCCGCTGCAAAAAACAAGCCTCTAGCTCTTAGCCATGAGCTTCTAGCCGCTTCCGCGCTGAAACGGAGGCTTGCGCTCTTGGTCAATGAGCTAGAAGCTAGCAGCTAGAAGCTGCCTTTATGAGCTACGCGGTCAAGGAAATCTTCTACACCCTCCAAGGTGAAGGCGCCCAAACTGGCCGGCCGGCAGTCTTCTGCCGATTTGCCGGATGCAATCTCTGGTCGGGACGCGAGGAGGACCGCGCATCGGCCATCTGCAAATTCTGCGACACCGATTTTGCCGATACCAATGGGCGCGGCGGAGGAAGCTTCGTCTCCGCCGAGGCTCTGGCTGTGGCCATCAATCACAAGTGGCCCGCAACCGCCGCACCCGGCAATCGATTTGTAGTTTGCACCGGCGGCGAACCTCTTCTGCAACTCGACAAGGAGCTGATCGATGCTCTCCACGCCTGCAATTTTGAGATTGCCGTGGAGACAAACGGAACCATTGCGGCTCCTGCGGGACTGGATTGGATCTGTGTCAGCCCCAAGGCGGGTGCCGGGTTCAAGCAGCGCAGCGGAGACGAGCTGAAGCTGATCTTCCCGCAGCCTGGAGCGGAGCCGGAGCGGTTTGAGGAGCTGCCGTTCCGGCATTTCTTCCTCCAGCCCATGGATGGGCCCAGCCGCGAGTTGAACACAACGCTGGCGCTGGCGTATTGCCTCGATCATCCGCGCTGGCGGCTGAGCCTGCAGACGCACAAGCTGCTTGGGATTCCGTAGACACAGAGCTCGCAGCAGCTGATAGGGCGCTCGCAGCGAAGGATTATAGGGTGGTTAATCCTTCCGCGCTTCCGCTTCGGCAAGCCATCCGCGCCGCAGTTTCTCCGCTGGAATGCTGGACAGATACGGCTTGATGTCAAGCACCGGCGTTCCGTCGAGCATGTCCACGCCGCGCACATGGAGCGACGAGCCTTCGCGGCGCAGCAACTCGACAACTGTGAGGCCAATCGGATTCGGCCGGCGCGGTGATCGCGTGGCGAAGACGCCGTGAGGCCTGTCCTCATCGGTCGGCGGATGAGCAACCAGATCGAAGCCTTCGGCGCGGTCGAACTGCCAAAGTACGAACAAGTGCGAAAAGCCATCGATGTCGTTCAGCCCCGGCTCGAATTCGCGCAAGAACTCGATGACGCCTTCGGCATCGTGCCTTGCGCCAAGACCTTTGGGAATCGCCGAAGATTCACGGTAAGGGCTATGAATGAAGCCGATCGGATGGGCGGAAAACATGACCAGACGCCTCCGCCTTTCATCCTATGCGCCGTGGAGCCGGTCCCGCTTGTCGAGGTTAAGACAGCTTGGGATCGCCTCGAGAAAGGCCGCAGGATCGTCTTCACGGTCTGATTAGCCAAACTTCCCGTTGAATGTGTCAACAAAGTTTTGGTGAGGCGAAAACCTCTGCCGAATGCGACTGGGAACACTTCAGCGGTCCGCGGTGTCTAAGAAAGGTAGGCGCATGGGTCATATTGCGGTACGTCCGGGCCCACGCGTTCAGGGTAAATACCGCGCTTCCGGTGGCTAACCCTCCGCTGGAGGCGGCAGCAAGTGGCTTTGAATGATCGGTTCAGGTCCGAAACCTATAACCCGGCGTGATGGGCGCACGTGCAGACAATGGCTGATTTGGGGTAACGTGGGAGGACACAGAATTGCAGGCGGACCTCACCATGGGCAATCTTGCCAGAGCGCTGACGCTCCAATCGGATGAGGCGGCTCTCGTCGAAGAACTAAGAGCCGGTTCAGAGGAGGCGTTTGCCTGGCTCATCGCGCGCTACCACCAGCCAATCTATTCGTTGCTGGCGCGCACGGTGCGCAACTCCGCCGACGCTGCCGATCTGACCCAGGACGTGTTCGTGAAAGTCTTCCGCGGAATTCGCGGTTTTCACGGCCAGTCTTCTTTGCGCACGTGGATTTACCGCATCGCTTTGCGCGAGGCATCGAACCAGCGTCGCTGGTGGAAGAGGCATCAACAGCAGGAGATCGCGATGGAGCAGGAGATGGCGCAGGGAGATTGCGGCCGGCCAGTGCAGCTGAAGGACATGCTGGTGGACACTGCCGAGTCGCCCTATGACGCGGTCCTGCACGAGGAGAACCGGACGCGGGTCGAGCAGGCGCTGCGCCAGGTGCCGGAGCCATTCCGCACCACGCTCGTCCTGCGCGATATCGAAGGATTCGTGTACGAGGAAGTGGCGGCCATTCAAGGGGTCAATTTGGGAACAGTGAAATCGAGGCTGGTACGCGGGCGCGCTTGCCTGAAGGCGTTGCTGACGGTTGAGCGGTCGGGTTCGCGGCCAACGGCGCTGGCAGGGATGAAGATCTCCCTGGGAGAGGGGGCGCGATGAACGGCTGCAATGAAGTGCAGGCTCGCTTGATGGATTATCTGGATGGCCGGTTGAGCGGACACGAGATGCATGAGATCGATGCACACATTCAAGAGTGCCGCGATTGCGCACGGGAGTGGAATTCGCTACGCGATTTGCAGGCTTCGCTCGCCGCCCTGGGTCCCATGCCGGAGCCGCCCGACCTTCCGTTGCGAATTCGTGTCGCGGTAAGCCAGGAGCGGGCGCATAGCCGCCGCCACATTTTCACCGCTTGGGGACTGGCATGGAAGAACACCGTGGGACCGTTTCTGTTGCAGGCAGGCGCGGGATTTGCCAGTGCGGTTCTGCTGTTGGGAACCATCGTCGTACTGGTGACCGTGCTGGCCCAGCCGGAGGCAGCCCAGGCTACGCCTGACGAGCCTTTGGGCAATGCAACCGCTCCTCATCTGCTCTACTTCTCGAATGCACAGGGCAACGATGAAACAGACGCCATCTCCAGCCCGGTTACGGTCGAAGCGTACGTGAACGGCGAAGGCCAGGTCTACGACTATCGCATCGTTTCCGGCCCCACCGACGCCGTGACTCGCTCCGAGGTGGAGAATCTGCTCTTGTTTAGCCGCTTTGAGCCCGCCCGTTTCTTTGGTCAGCCCGTCCGCGGCCTGGCGGTGCTGTCGTTTTCCGGCGTTTCAGTGCGGGGATAAAAGCAGCCTCTAGCGGTTCGCTCTTAGCTTTCAGCTTTTTCTTGCCGGAACGACGGCTGCGTCTTCTGCTCGGACTCAATGATGGCTTTGCCGCTGACGTAAATCACCGCACGAAGAGCTAATGGCTGAAGGCTAAAACCTGAAAGCTGGCCGTTTGACCCTGCCGTTGCGTCTAAATAAACTTGCAGGCAGGGTTTCCTCATGACGCGTCGATTTCGTTCTTCCGCTTTCTTTCCTGTCGCAATTCTATGTTTGTTGGCCGGATTGGCCCCAAAGTCCGCGCAAGCTCAATCCTCCAGTAGTTCCTCCTCCAACCAAAGCTCCTCTTCAGGGCAGATGTATGCGCGGGAGAAAGCCCCTTCGCTGATCGATCCGGCAGGGCCGACCATCTCGCTCATCAGTGCCGAGCCCGTGTTCGTCATGGCGGCCGCGCTGAACGCCTGCGGTTACGACGAGGGCCTGGAGGAGAGCGCGCCCATCCGCAAGCACGTCCGCGACGAGATGAATCAGGCGCTCGCGCAAAGCGAAGAGGCCCGCACCAAGCGCGACGCGCTCTGCCTATACATTGCCCAGCACCGCATGACCGGCTCGGAGCGCGACATTTCGCAGTACATCTCGCTGGCTCTTTACCTCACGCCGCCGCCGGAACTCGAAGTCACGGCCGACATGACTGAAATGCCGCCCGATTCCACTCAGGTGGCCGAGGTTGTTCCCTTGCTTCGCTCATTTGCAGCCGCGGTGGACCTGCACGGCATTTGGCTGGCCTCGCACCATCTCTACGACGATGAGGTTGACAATCTGCACGATCCGCTATCGCAGATGATCGTCAGCACGAATCTCTACCTCAAGATGCCGGCCTCCACCTACGATGGCCGCAGATTCATCGTGGTCATCGAGCCGCAGCTCTCTCCGGCCATGGTCAACGCTCGCATCTACGGCACCGATTATGTGGTAGTCGTCTCGCCCGCCAATGGAAAAGTCCCCATGGCCGACGTGCGCCACACTTACCTCCACTACGTCATCGATCCCTTGCTGTACGCGCGGTCCAACGCCATCGATCGCGAGCAGCCAATACTCAAAGAAGTTCATGACGCTCCACTTGATTTCCGGTTCCGCTCCGATACCGTGGCTTTGACCATCGAATGCCTGATCAAGGCCATTGAAGCGCGCACCATGGATACGGGCATTCACGAGTACAAGATTCCGGCCGGTGTGGATCGCTCGCAATTGCCGCGCTACGAGCATGAACGCGAGCTTTACCAGCAAAAGGTGGACGCGGTGAAATGGGCGGCCGTCGGGCATGATATGCGCCAGGGTTATGTCCTGACACAGTACTTTTATGAGCAGTTGTTGCAGTTTGAAAAGGACCCTGCCGGCCTGAAAGACACTATCGGAGAGATGGTGTACGGCATGGATGTCGATCAGCAGGTGCACCGTGCGCGCCAGACCGAGTTCGACAAGGAGGGCGACGAAGACATTCTGCAGCATAGTAAGCCTCGCCCGCTGACGGGACTCGATCTCGCCGAGGCCAAGCTGGCCAGCGGAGATGTGCCTGCGGCCACTGCCATGGCGCAAAAGGTGCTCGCCAGCCAGGACGACAGCATCGCGTCGACGGCCGATGCCGCACGCGCCCATTTCATCCTGGCCCGGGTGGATCTGATGACTGGCCATCCCGACGAGGCAATTGAAGACTTCCAGAAAACCCTCGCCACCAGCAAGGAGCAGCGGCTGCTCGCGTGGTCGCACATCTACCTTGGCCGAATGCTGGATCTAGAGTGCAAGCGCGACGAGGCCCTGGCCGAGTACAAAGAGGCTTTGGCTGTCCGCGACGGTCAACTCGATACGCGCGTTGCCGCCGAACGGGGCGTGAAGGCTGCCTACGTGCAGCGCGGCCATGAGCACGACTGCGATGATGAGACCGGCGACAACGAGCCGGGTTCTCCGCCTCAGCAAACTCAGCCAGGCGAGTCACCGGCTGCCGGCGGCGGGCCCAGCGGCTCTGCCGCGCCCCAGCCACCACCGCAAGCGCAGGACCGCGCCTGGAAACCGAAGTAATTGTCCTCTGGCGTATCCCACTAGCGGCCGAGCTGAAAGGAAGCGTCGAACCTCGAAACTTGCCGGATTCATCTTCGGCGCGCGTGCGGCGCGTTCAATGCGTCTAAATGTGAGAAGGATTCAACAGCGAGGCAGGAGTGAAAGCAGATCTCAAAGAGCTTGAAGCTGCTCTGGGACACGAATTTTCGAGCCCTGAGCTGCTGCTGCGCGCGCTCACACACCGTTCGCTGGCCCACCAGCTTGCCCAAGCGGATGGCGGCAAGCAGTCAGCTTCGGCCGACAACGAGCGCCTTGAGTTTCTCGGCGACGCTGTCTTGGGACTCGTTGTGGCGGAGGCGCTGTTCATCCTGCATCCGGAGTGGCGGGAAGGCGAAATGACGCGCATTCGCTCAGGGCTGGTTAGCCGGCTACACATGGCGCAAGTCGCCGAAGAGATTGACCTGGGCAGGCACCTGCGTCTGAGCCGCGGCGAGGAGCGCAGCGGCCTGCGCCGCAGAAGCACCGTGCTTTCGAATACCATGGAAGCTGTGATGGGTGCGCTCTTTCTCGATGGAGGTTTGGAGCCCGTTCGGGTTTTCGTCCGCAGCAAGGTCATGGGCGAAGCTGCCGAGCGCCTGGCCGTCGAATTGCGTTCCGGCGAGGCATTGGGAAACTACAAGTCCGCGCTCCAGGAGCGGCTCCAGGCTGCGGGCGCAGGAGCACCGGTCTATCGCGTGAAGACCGAGAGCGGTCCCGACCATCACAAACGCTTTCTGGTCGAAGTGCGGCTGAAGAGCGAAGCCGGGCAGAAAGGGAAGCCGCTGGCCCGCGGCATGGGGCGCACCAAGAAGCATGCCGAGCAAGATGCAGCGCGCCGGGCGCTCAACCTTCTGGCGAATGGAGACCCTTCGCTTTCTGGCGCGGACACTGGCGGCGGCCTTCGAATTCCAGGCGCCGGCATCACAACGCTTTCCGGCAAAGAGAGCCAGCGCGCGCAATGAACGGCCCTGCTCGAGCGCCCATTCCGTTTCTCGAACGGTGGGCACACGTGCGCGCTCATCTTCCCACTTTGCCGCAGGTCCTGGCTTCGCTGCTGCAGACCGTCGTGGTGGCTCTGTTCGTCCTCACCTTCGTACTGCAGCCGCTTCTCATTCCATCCGAAAGCATGGAACGCACGCTGCTCGTCGGAGACTTTCTGCTTTTCAACAAGCAGGTCTATGCGCCCCCCGGATGGATAAGCCACTGGCTCCTGCCCTATCGGCCCATTCAGCGCGGCGACATCATCGTTTTCCACCACTCGCAGCCGCCTATGCTCATCAAGAGGGTCGTGGGCGTTCCTGGTGACCGTCTGCGCATCTCCAATGGACGTGTGATTCTGAACGGTGTGGCTCTCGAAGAGCCTTATGTGGCCTTCGAACCTGCTCCGCCCAACTTCGCGCGGGACAACTTTCCCGCCCGGATCTATTCCGATCCGGAGGTCGATCCCGAGTGGTGGCGCCAGATGCAAAGCCTCACTCAAAACGGTGAGTTGGCGGTGCCCCAGGGCGAATACTTCGTTCTCGGCGATAACCGCAACCACAGCAAGGACTCCCGCTTCTGGGGTTTTGTGCCGAGGAAGGCCATCATCGCTCGCCCCCTCGTGATTTATTTCTCGCTCGCGCGCCCCTCTTCTACTGACATCGAGCAAATCGATCCTCTCACTGCGCAACAGGTCGCGGATGATAGACTCGGACACGAACGAGACTTCGCCGAACGTCTCGCGGCATTTGCCCGTTGGCGGCGCATCTTCCGCGTTGTGCATTGATTCGGCGCTGAAAAGGCGCAAAGGCGCCGGTGACCTCCCTCCAAGAGCGACAGGATGACAAAGAAAAGTTCGCGAGCAGCCAACGAGCCCTCCCAGAAACGTCAGGAGCCGGCTCCCGAGCCTGCCAAAGTTGAAGAGACGCCGTTCGAAGCCGTAGCCAGCATCTGCTCGGTGCTGGTGGTGGGTCTGTTCATTCTCACCTTTATTGCGCAGAACTTCGTTATCCCCTCGGGATCGATGGAGAAGACGCTGCTGGTGGGCGATCACCTGGTCGTCGACCGCATTAATCTGGCCCCGCCCACCAATTGGATGCCGCTGGTTCACTACCGTGAACCCAGGCGCGGCGACATTGTGGTCTTCATCAAGCCCAGTCCCGAGCCGGAACTGGACGCCGACGGCAAGCCGCAATATTTCTTTCTGGTCAAGCGTCTCGTCGGCATCCCTGGCGACCACATTCACCTGCACGACGGCATCGTCATTCTCAACGGCGTCGCCCAAAACCCGCCAAAAGAGGGAGGAGACGAGCCAGGAGCGGCCATCGAACGCGACTACCTGGACGAGTTCCCGTCCATTCCGCCCGCGATGGACCCAAGCGGGAGCGCAACCGAAGGCTGGGTCGTGGATGCGCCAAACCATATCGTCGACGGCGATCTCGTGGTTCCTTCCGGCATGTACTTCATGATGGGTGATAACCGGCACGATAGCCTCGACTCGCGCTACTGGGGCTTCGTGCCCCGGCAAAACATTGTGGGCCGCCCGCTTTTTAACTACTGGTCGTTCATCACGCCGGAATCGGCCTACGAGCAAACGGGGCTTGGCCCTCGCCTCGCCTGGATGGGTCACGTATTTCTGCACTTCTTCACGCAAACGCGCTGGAGCCGCACCTTCCACCTGACGCGGTAACGAGCAGCTAGAATCTATAGGCAATGACAGACGGCGCCGGAGGCAAGGAACGATTGCGTCAGTGGCTGCGAATAGCCCTCGCAACCGTCGCGGTCCTGGTGCTTCTGCTCGTAGTGCCCCCGCTCATCAGCGTCAGTCGCTTCAAGAGTCAGATCACGCAGCTCATCTCGCAATCCCTCGGCAGGCCGGTGCGCCTTTCGTCGGTCCAGGCGCACATTCTCCCTTGGCCTGGATTCGAAATTTCGGATCTGAGCGTTGCAGAAGATCCGGCCTACGGCGCCGAACCTGTGCTCCATGCCAATAAGGTCACCGCTTCCATTCGGTTGCTCGCCTTATTCCGCGGCCGCGTTGAGATTGGCAAAATCGATGTGGATGAGGCTAGTCTGAATCTCGTTCGCGCCGGACCGGGCCGCTGGAACCTGGACTCGATCTTTCGCACTGCCGCCGCGCAAACTGCTTCATCATCAGGCACGCGCCGCGTAGCTCCGCTCCCTTACCTTGAAGCCACCGATTCTCGCATCAATTTCAAGAACGGAGCGGAGAAGCTTCCATTTTCTCTCGTCAACGCCGATCTCTCGTTGTGGCAGGAGAATCCCGGCGAGTGGCGTGTCCGCCTTCGCGGCCAGCCGGCCAGGACCGACGTAAGTTTGCACCAAGAAGAGACTGGCGTTGTGCGCCTTGAAGCCAGCATGCGCCGTGCTCCCGCGCTCCGCCAGATGCCCCTGCACCTCGACATCGACTGGCGCGAGGCGCAACTCGGCCAGCTCGCCCGCCTCATCACCGGTTCAGATCCCGGATGGCGCGGTGACCTTACTGGCGAGCTGCACCTCGACGGTACCGCCGATGCCGCGCAGATCTCAACGCGACTCCGCGCTTCCGGCGTGCACCGCGCGGAATTTACTCCGGTGTCGCCCCTCGATTTCGATGCTCGCTGCGGGTTTGTCTACCACTACGCTAACCGCAGCGTTGACAATTTTGCTTGCGATTCGCCGCTGGGTGATGGCCGCGTAAACGTTACCGGAGAAAAGCCGGGCGAAGACGCCCCGCCGAGCATTTCTGTTGAACTCGATCGCGTTCCCGTGACTGCTGGCCTCGATGCGCTGCGCACCCTCCGCAGCGGTCTCGTGCCGGATCTCGAAGTGAACGGGACGGTGAGTGGAAAGATTGTCTATCACGTTCACTCTCAGGGGAACGCGGAGCCAGCCACGTCTGCGCCGGTCGTGCAGATCAAGCAGGAGCATTCGGTAAAGGCTGGCGGGGAAGAAGTTGGCCCGCTCACCGGCAATTTGACTGTCGAAGGCCTCATCCTGACGGGCGCAGGCCTCAGTCGTCCGATTCAGGCGCCGAAATTCACACTGGAGCCGACGCCAGTCGTATTGGCGACCTCTCAATCGCCGGCCGATGGGAGCCAGACAGGCGCCGGGAGCACAGCACAAGCGCTGGCCGGCTCCGTAACAGTCCCAGCGGGCGGAGCCGTTCCGCTCACCTTCAATCTGCGCTTTTCGCGCTCCGGCTATCAGGTCGCGGCCCGCGGTCAGGCAAGTTTCGCGCGCGCCAGAGAGTTCGCCCACGCCTCCGGCATTCCGGTTTCAGAGGCGCTAGCGGCCCTTGCTGGCGAACCCATCTCGGTGGACCTGACCGCCGAAGGGCCATGGATCCCGGCTGAGGTGATCCCACTCAACGGCCTTTCTTCCGCCCAAGTTGCACCGGGGAGCGGTCCTGAGTCTTCAACTTCGGCGCCGTCCGTTGGCGCTGCGCCCCAAACTCACGATCGCGACACTCTGACCGGAACCGTAACTGTGCATAATGCCAACTGGCAGTCCGATTTTCTGGCCAGTCACATTGTCGTCAATGACGCCACGCTTCATATCGAGAGCGGCAATCTCCGTTGGGACCCTGTGAACTTCACCTATGGCCCGCTCAAGGGAACCGGGGACCTGACCCTCCCTGCCGGCTGTGTTTCGGAGAAAGCTTCTCAACAATCGTGCCCGGCCCAGTTCCAAATTCACTTTGACGATCTGGACGCGGCGGAATTGGAGAGCGCGCTGCTTGGCGCGCGAGCGAAGACCACTGTGCTCTCCGGCCTTATCGACCGGCTCCATCCCTCTTCTGCGCCGCCGTGGCCGCGCCTTGATGGCGCCATAACCGCGGTTTCGCTCGTTCTTGGTCCGGTTACGCTCCAGGGAGTGTCGGCCTCTCTGCAAATTGTGCCTACTGGCGCCGAGATCCGCAGTCTCGATGCCGGCCTTTTCGGCGGCAATGTCCATTTAGGCGGAACTCTTATCAAGCCTGCAACCGACCAGGACAAGCCGGCTTATGTCATCGGAGGCGATTTCCAAAAGCTCAACGCCGCCGACCTGGGCAAGTTGCTGGGCCTTCGTTGGACGGGAGGAGCACTGAGTGGCAACGGCAACGTGGATCTCACCGGCTACACCGACCGCGAATTGGCCGCGTCGGCCAAAGGCACTCTGCACTTCGAGTGCCGGCAAGGAAGCATCGCAAATGCAAGAACCCCGGCTGCCGCTGGCCCGACCAAGCCTCCGCCAATTCCCGCTGCTCTGGCCCATTTCGATCGCTGGACCGCGGACGCTTCCATCGCCGATGGCGCCATCGACCTCGGCGCGAACCAGGTCATTTCGGGAAACAGCAAGCACCCCGTCGAAGCTGCCGTCACCTTCGGAGACCCGCCGAATGTGAGTTTTCCGGCGCCAAAGGAGACGCGAGGGGAAAAGCGTAAGTGAATCCGCTCCAATCTAAGCCAATCTAAAATCGACTCATGCCTTCATCCATCTTCTCTTCCCCTGTCCTGATCCGCTGCAAAGGCATCCTCTTCGATATGGACGGGATTCTCATTTCGTCCATTGGCTCGGTCGAGCGCAGTTGGACCAAATGGGCTCATCTCCGTGGCGTCGATCCCGCGCTGGCGCGCTCGACTGCGCATGGCCGCCGCGCCATCGAGACCATCGCCAAACTCCGGCCCGACCTCGACAGTGAGAAGGAACTCAAGGTCATCGAAGACATCGAGGTCGAGGATAATGAAGGGCTGACTGTGCTGCCGGGCGTTTTGGATCTGCTCGCGGCGCTGCCTCCAGATCGATGGACCGTGGTCACCAGCGCCACGGAACGGCTGGCGCGGATTCGCTTGGCCGCCGGAGGCATTCCCGTGCCGAAGCGCCTCGTCACCGCCGATCAAGTCACGCGCGGAAAGCCGCATCCCGAGCCATTTCTGGCCGGGGCATCTTTGCTCGGCGTTGCGCCAGCGGAGTGCGTCGTCTTCGAGGATTCGTCGTCGGGAGCGGTAGCTGGCCGCACGGCGGGTTGCACCGTCGTGGCGACTACATTCTCCCATCCCGCGGAGTTGCTCGATGCTGCGCACTACCTGGTGCTTGACCTGACCGGCATTTCCGTTGAGAACGCCGGCGATCAGATCGTGTTAAACCTCACACCGCTGGCCGCACCGGCATCGAAAAGCTGAAAGCTAGAAGCTGCTTTACTCGTTCGCCTCTATCCTCCGCCCGTGTGGGTCCTGAACGGGGCGCGTGTTCAACCTGAATAGATTCGCAAAGGCGCGCATCTGCGTGCGGCTCATGCTTAGGTCTTCCTCGAATACGAACCAGCGAACTCCCTCGGTGCAGGGCGGCGTAACCTCGGAGCCGGAATAGGTCCAATAGCCATGGTCAGCTGGCAGCAGGCCGCCGGCGCTGACCATATCGGTGATCTTCTCGGTCGTGCCTGGCTTTGTGGGCAGGTGCACCCACAGCGTCGCCAGAAGTGCATTGGGAAAGCCCCGATCTTGATTCAGCCGCACCGCAACGACCGCCGTCTTGCCGTCCTCGCCGTGGTACACCATGTCCACCTCCATGTCGCCGAGCTTCCCCTTCACCGGGTGCTCGCTGGGATGATGGAAGTCGAGCTCGATAAGGTGGTAGCGCGCCCCGCCAGCCACCAGTACGCTGCCGGGATCCACGTGAGCGACGATGCCGCGTCCTGTGTTTTCAAGAGTCATGGGTCCGGCGATGAAGTGGAACTCGAGCGGCTCAAGCGCTTTGTTCAGATGTGCGCCGCGAATGTCGATGGGCGACTGTTCGTGGCCCTTGGAGCAGGCTTCATACGCAGGGTCGAGCTTGCCCCACACTAACGGACCGGTTTTGCCTTCGTAGGTCCAATTGGCTCCGGATTGCGCTGCGGAGACCGCAGTAAATCCAAGCACGACAGCAGCAATCATAGAAAGACGCATGGATATCCCCGCTACAGCAAATTCAGAGTTGCTGTGAGGGAATCTGATGCCGCTGAGTGGCTTTTTCCTTAACCCCGGGGTCCCCAGCGGCGGGTCCTTGCCTCTGAGGTGGAAGTAAAAGCCACCTTGCACGATTCCCGCCACATCACGGAAACTCTGAATCTGCTCAAAGAACTGGAGCGTAAGCGCCCCGGAGAATTCTAAGGCATCGATGCCGCAAGCGAAAAAGAAACGGGACCCGCGAGCAGCAGGTCCCATTCTTTAGCGGTTCGAATTGATTGACTTCCGGTGCGTCCTCACCTTGCCTTTGTCGTCGCAGCCACTCCAGCTTGTTCGGCCAACTGGGCGGCCTTGCCTGTGGCTTCCCATGTGAATTCCGGCTCGGTACGGCCAAAGTGGCCGTAAGCCGCCGTCTTCTGGTAGATGGGGCGCCGCAGGTTCAGGTACTCGATGATGGCCTTGGGCGTAAGCGGGAAGTTCTTGCGGATCAGCTCGGTCAGCTTCGTTTCGCTCAGCTTGCCGGTGCCGAATGTCTCCACCAGCACGCTCACCGGTTCGGCCACGCCAATGGCGTAAGCCAGTTGCACCTCAGCGCGGCTGGCCAGCCTCGCAGCCACGATGTTCTTGGCAATGTAGCGCGCCATGTAGGCAGCAGACCGGTCGACCTTTGTCGGATCCTTGCCGCTGAAAGCTCCACCACCGTGACGGCCCATGCCGCCGTAGGTGTCCACGATAATCTTGCGGCCGGTCAGGCCGGTGTCGCCCATGGGACCGCCGATGACAAAGCGGCCCGTGGGGTTGATGTGGTACTTGGTGTGCTCGTCGAGCCACTTTGCGGGCAGGACTGCCTGGATGACGTGCTTGAGCACGTCGGAATGCAACTCGTCGTTACTCACAGCCTCAGAGTGCTGGCTGCTGATCACGACTGCATCGATGCGCGCCGGTCTTCCGTCCTCCCCGTACTCCACCGTGACCTGGCTCTTTCCGTCGGGCCGAAGATAGGGCAGCCTGCCGCTTTTGCGAACCGCGCTTAATTGCCGCGTGAGCTTGTGCGCCAGTGAGATCGCCGCCGGCATCAGCTCAGGAGTTTCGTCGGAAGCGTAGCCGAACATCATGCCTTGATCGCCGGCGCCGCCGGTGTCAACGCCCTGGGCGATGTCGCCCGACTGCTTGTTGATGCTGGAAATTACGGCGCACGTGTTGGAATCGAAGCCGTAGAGCGCGTTGTCGTACCCGATGGAGGCAATCACACCGCGGACAAGGCTCTGAAAATCAACGTAGGCCTTGGTAGTAATCTCGCCCGCGATCACGACAAGGCCGGTGGCCGTGAGCGTTTCTGCCGCGACACGGCTGTAGGGGTCTTGCTCCAGGCAGGCGTCGAGAATTGCGTCGGAGACCTGGTCGGCAATTTTGTCGGGGTGGCCTTCGGTGACGGACTCAGAGGTAAACAAGAAACGGTCGCTCAACTTCAAACTCCTTCCCATGACGGGATTCAACTTGGTGGCTGTCGTTGGGCCCTCCGGCTCGGGATGACGCGCTCTGGTAGCCGCCCGCTCCCTCACTCCTTTGAGCCCATTGTGCAGTCCTTTGATTCGGCTTGCCTGCACGCGCAGGCTCAGGCCCGATAGAACATCCTCTCCATGTTAATTGTGTTGGGCGACCCGGGGCAAAGGGATGCAGCGTACGGCAAGCAATGAGCGTCCAATGGCGGATTGGAGCCCCTGAGCCGCTTTCTTGGTTGCGGCCTAAATCCTGGTGAGGAGGTGTGCAACCAAGCCGCGGGCGGAAGACCAGGCGCCGCTGAATGCCATGGAAACACCATGCATGGGGAGAAGCGTTCGCCACCATCCCTCGCGCACGCCATAGTAGCGCACGGTAAGAAATGCAGCCGCGGCAACCGTCAACAGCAACACGACGGCGCCGATCCAGCGCAAACGGACCTCAATGGCTTCACGGCGCAGGATCCGCGCCTTGCCCACATTCGAGGCGAAGGTTGTCCAGCCGCTGTCATCGTCCGCCGTCTGGCCTGCGGTGTTGTAGGCCTGAAGAAAACGCTCAGTCCATTCCTGCGGGTCAAGTCCGATGGCGCTGGCGTATCCGCGGACGATCCCCTTGCTCAGAATGCCGCCCGGAAGCAGGCGGAACCTCTCCTGCTCCAGCGCAACCAGATGACGTTGGCTGATCTTGGTGACCGCCGAAATGTCTTCCAGCGCAAAGCTGCGTGCTAAACGCTCCTTGCGCAGGTCTTCTCCAAATCTTCCCATCGGCGACCGGGCGCGGGTCAAAGACCCATGCGGGATTTGCACCTTCACAATAAACCGGGTTTCACCTCGGGTCAAAACGATTCCTTGCCAAACGCCTCTCTTTTTCAGGGTTTGAACACACTTTTGTAATAGGTCCAAATCGGAACTGTCGTCCCCACTGCTGCTTCATCCCGCCGCTCCCGGCTGTTACCCTGAGAGTTGGGATATTGGCGCTGTTCGCGCTCTTGATCCACGCCCGAACATGAATAAGCTCATCTTTGCCAACCTTCTGCACCGCCCCATGCGCTCGGTCATCAGCGTGCTGGCCGTGGCCATTGAAGTCATCATGATTCTGTCCATTGTGGCGATTTTCATGGGCATGCTCAACTCCCAGAAGCAGCGCACCAACGGAATCGGCGCGGACCTGATGCTGCTGCCGTCGAACGCCAGCATGTTTAATGGACTGGGAAGCCCTTCGATGCCCATTAAGGACGAGGAGGTGCTGCTGAAGCTGCCCCACGTGACCGTGGTCTCGCCGGCCATCCAGAAGATCTCGACCAGCGGCAGCGTGGAGATTCTTTACGGCATCGATTACGCGAGCTTCAATGCGCTCAAGCCCTTCGTCTTTCTCAGCGGCGGTCCGCCCCAGGGGCCCTACGACACCGTCATCGACAACGTATTTTCAGGCAGCAAGAACCCCGCCACCGGAAAGCCATACAGGGTGGACGATACGGTGAAGATTCTCGGCCATCCATTCCGTGTCTCAGGAATTGTTGAAGAGGGCAAGGGTGGACGCAAGCTGATCCCGCTCGACACGATGGGCCAGTTGGTTGATGCCGAAGGCAAGGCCTCGCTCTTCTACATCAAGTGCGACGACCCCGCCAACGACGATCTGGTGATGCAGGAAATTCGCTCCACCCGCGGCTTTGAAAACAACACATTGACGACGGTGGATAGCTGGCTCGATCAAATGACGCCAAGTAAGATTCCCGGCTTCAA
>JBEKSA010000036.1:0-29886 GCA_049517515.1 Occallatibacter sp. | reverse complement strand
TTTCGCGATTTTATGCAGCGGCCGCTTTGGCCCGTCATCCTCGTCGCCATCTTCGGATACAAGCTGGGCGAGGCGATGGCGGGAGTGATGTCGACGCCTCTCTATATATCGTTGCGATTCTCTCTCCCTGAGATCGCTGCCGCATCGAAAGTGTTCGGATTTTTCTCCATTGTGGCCGGGGTGATGCTGGGCGGAGTCGTGACGACGCGGTACGGAATCCTCCGCTCGCTGATCCTTTGTGGGATATTGCAGTCGGCGGGGAACCTGTTTTTTGTCCTGCAGGCTGTGGGTGGACATCGCATCGGCTATCTTGCCTTATGTGTCACCGCCGAGAACATCACGGGCGGAATGGCAGGGACCGCGCTGATCACTTATATTTCGAGCCTATGCTCGCCCGCGTTCACGGCGACAGCGACTCAGTACGCACTGCTTTCCTCGATTACATTGCTCGGCCGCACCGTTGTGGCCTCCTCAGGGGGATGGTTGTCAGAGAAGATGGGCTGGGCATGGTTCTTCGTGATGACGAGCGTCGTGGGACTGCCGGCACTTCTTCTTTTCCCCTGGGTCGCACGGCGTAACGATCTGAACGAGGGAAAGCCCGCTCTCGATAGCGCGGAGGCCGAGCCGGAAGATCCGGTCCCGTCTTAGAAGTGTGACCGGCCGGCGCATTTCCATGCGGGATTTCGCGGTCGTTGTCCCCGCAGAAAACAAAAACGTGCGGACGGCGGGGCCTACAGACCAGCCTTCCGGAAAAGAATAGAGCGACATGCGCGCGAGCGCCGGGTCTAAGGCAGTATGAAGATCTTTTTGCGCACATTTCTTCTCGCCGCGCTTCCTGCGCTGGTTGCGGCACAAATCGCGGCCCAGGGTTCGCCGGACGGCCGCGGCAACCTGGCGGCGGAGGCGGAAGAGATTCGTGCGATGGCCAATGAGGCGCGCGCGCAGGCGGGAGTGGGCCGCCTGGAGTGGGATCAGGCGCTGGCGGCCGCGGCTCTGCAGCACTGCCTGCACATGGCGGCGGAGGGGCCGATTTCGCACCAATACAGCGGCGAACCGGACCTGAGCGCACGCGCGGCGCAGGCGGGCGCGCACTTCAGCGTGATTGAGGAAAATGTCGCCGTCGGGCCGTCGGCCGATGCGATCCACGAAGAATGGATGCAGTCGCCGGGGCATCGCGCCAACCTGCTGAGCCCGGATGTGGACCGTGTGGGCGTGGCCGTCGTGGCAGCTCGCGGCGTGTTGTATGCGGTGGCCGACTATTCGCGGGCCGTGGAGCAGTTGAGCGCCTCACAGGTGGAGGCGCGGGTGGCTGCGCTGGTGCGCGTGAGCGGCGTGGCGATTTTGCGCGACCCGACTTTGGCGCGTGCGGCGTGCGTTACCGACAGGGGAATGCCGCGCGCGGAGGGCAGCGAGATGCCGCATTTCGTGATGCGCTGGCAGGGTGGCGATCTGAGCCGGTTGCCGCAGGCTCTGGTGGACCGGCTGTCGAGCGGCAATTATCGCCAGGCCGCGGTGGGAAGTTGCCCAGCGCAGGTGACCAAGGGGGCGTTCTCGGCGTATCGCGTGGCGGTAATTCTGTATTGAGGGGTGAAAGAGTGAAGAAGTGAAGAAGTGAAGGAGCGAATCGGCGAGTGAAGCCGCGCCGTCTCAGATTGTCCGGGCCTAAAGGCCAGATCGTTTTGAATGCGGTCTTCAGCGGCCTAAAGGCCGCTGCTCCCTCCGCCGACCGAATCGGCGAGTGATGCTGAGCCGATTCAAATTGCACGGGCCTAAAGGCCGCTGCTCGCTCCGCCGACCGAATCGGTGCTTCCTCCGCTCATCCGAAGTCCTGGTGGCCTTTCCAGAGCTCGGGCCAGGGAAGGCGCGGAGGGCCGCAGAGGAAGATGTCGGGATGGTATTGGCTTTCTTCATTCTGAACGCCTTCAGAGTTGCCGTTGTGGCCGGCCCATCGGCAGCCGGTGAAGATGGAGGCGGCTTGCTCACGCGTGAGGCCGATGACGATGAGCGTGGTCGGCGGTGGGGTGGGGTAACCGCGGAGCCATTCAGAGTTGGTTGTGCCGATTGGCTCAGGGAGCCCATAAGCGCGGCCGAGGACGTCAATGGCACCGTATTCGCCGTAGTTGCCGGTGGTGATGCCAAGGTGAGCTTGCTGGTCGGGCGGCAGGGAGTCGCGGATCTGGGCGACGGTGCGGACGAGGTCGTTCCAGCCGATTTCTTCGCGGAGGTCGTAGCTGTGTTTGAGAGCGTAGGTCTTGAGCGGGCCGGTCGATGCAAGCGGCAGGAGCAGCGCGCAGGCGAATGCGGCGAAGAAGGCGAAGGCGGCGAGGTAGGTGGCTTCGATGGTGCGGCGGCCCCAGCGGGGCAGGGAATTGAGCCAGCGCTCGGCGAGGACAGCGCCCATGGCCAGCAGCATGGGATAGGCCGGGGCCATGTAGTAGTGACGGCCCTTGCCGACAAAGAAGAGAGCAAGCGGGACGAGGTACATGAAGGCGATCATGCGGTAGCGTGGATTGCGCAGGAAGCCGAAGAGGCCGGCGAGCCAGACGGGCGCGGCGGCAAGGTTGGCGCAGACGATGAACTGGCCGGTGAGGAAGCCTTTGGCGCGGCCTTCGCCGACGTCTCGCGCGTGGATGTGCTGGAGGAAGTGGTAGGAGACGAAGTCGTGGCGCACGAGCCATAGAAGATTGGGCAGAAAGATGAGGAGCGCGAGAGCAACGCCAGCCCAGAACCAGCGGCTTGCGAGGAAACGGCGCGCGGGCGTGAAGACGAGTCCTGTGAGAATGCCTGCAATGTAGAAAGTGATAGCGTACTTGGTGAGGAGGCCGAAGCCAATGGTTGCGCCTATGGCGAGGAACCAGCGCGGATCTTCAGATTTGAGGAGCCGGATTACGAAGTAGGCGATCAGCGCCCACCAGAGGAGATCGAACGAAGTGTACTGAAATTCGTGGCCTTCGAAGAGGGGGACGGGAGAAAAAGCGACCGCGAGGGCCGCCGTGACCTGAGCGAAGCGCGAGCCGCCGAGCTCCTTGGCCATGAGGCCGCCGAGGACGATAACGGCAGCCTGCGCGAGGACCGCGGAGAGGCGCAGGCCCACCATGGATACGCCAAAGAGGGCGAGGCCGATGCGCTCGATGAACGGAGTGAAGGGCGGGTAAGCGACGAATCCCCAATCGAGGTGGCGGGCGTCAGAGAGGAACTGCAACTCGTCGCGATGAAAGCCGTAACGATTGTTGGTGAGAAGATGAAGGAGCGCGACCGCGGCGGCGATGGCGAAGAGGATTGCGAGGTCGGACTTGCCGGCGGCTGTGGCCGAAAGCTTGTCGGGGGCATCTGTAGACAAGGCAGGCTCCGGATGGTTCGCTCCCCTAGTTTACGCAGGCGCGATCGGTCCGGTTCCGTTGCGCTCGTTGGGTTGGGGAACGCGGACGGAGGCCATGCCGGCGGCGGTTGCGCCCTGGATGCCCATGTCGGTGTCTTCAAAGACGAGGCAGTCCTTGGGCGCGACGTTGAGGCGGGCAGCGGCGGTGAGGAAGGCATCGGGAGCCGGCTTGGAGCGCGCGTAGTCGTCGGAGCCAACGAGGATCGCGAAACGGTCGAGGAGGCCGACGGCGGTGAGCGATTTGACGATCGATTCGCGGCTGCTGCCGGAGACGACTGCAAATGGAATGCGGCCCTGCTGGGCGTCGATGTGCTCGAGCACTTCAGGAACGGGCTTGAGCTCGGGGAGAAGCGAATAGTAGAGATTTTCTTTACGCTCGGCGACGGCGTCGACGGGCATTTTCAGGTCCCGCATCTGGTTCAAGGCCGCGATGATTTCGACGGGTGTTTTGCCGCCCCAGGAATAGAAGAGGTCTTCGTCAAGGGTGCAGCCCCACTCGCCGAGCGCCTGCTTCCACGCGATGTAGTGGAGAGGCATGGAGTCGACGACGGTGCCGTCGCAGTCGAAGAGATAGGCGCGGAATACGCCGGACGGAATCTGAAGGTTCATTGGTCTCTGTGGAGGTTCGTGAATCTGGTTAGGGTTCGTGCGATGCCGCCGAACGCATGCGCGTTTAGGATGGGGCACGGATTTTCGTGCTGCGTTGAAAGAGGCGGATCGACGTTCGTGCTTTCCACCCTTGGCGCAAAGATCCG
The DNA here is from genome assembly GCA_049517515.1 of Occallatibacter sp. GTDB lineage: Bacteria > Acidobacteriota > Terriglobia > Terriglobales > Acidobacteriaceae > Telmatobacter. Next base: position 25,752 of record JBEKSA010000036.1, on the reverse strand, counting down.
TCGCGGCGGACGCCAAGAATGGGGCACCCATTTTCGTGCCGGGTTTAATGCGCGATGGCGGGCTCGGTGGGCACAGGTTGCGGTGCGCCGCCCTCGCCCGGTTTGGTCGGCTCCATTTTGAGCGCGTTGTTGAAGCGGTTGAAGTAGTTGAAGAGGCCGATGGCGCAGAGCAGCTCGACGATCTCGCCCTCGGAGTAGAAGCTGCGCAGCTCGGCAAACTGCTCGTCGTTAACGGCATTGGCATTGCGCGTGACGGTCTCGGCGAGGCGCAGGGCGGCCTTCTCGGCCGGGGTGAAGTCTTCGCGGCGGGACCAGTCGGCGAGGTGCGAAAGCTGATCGTCGGTCCAGCCAAGATTGCGGGCGAGGATAGCGTGGCTGGCCAGGCAGTAGGGTGTTTCGTTCACCTGGCTGGTGCGAACGATGATCAACTCTTTCAGCTTGGCGGAAACCGTGCCGGTATTCAGCACCGCGGCGAAATGCGCCTGCATGGTGGCAAAGATCTCGGGCCGGTGAGCCATCACACGGAACATGTTGGGCACGTTGCCGCGCAGGGCAAAAGCCTTGTCATAGAGGGCGGCGATATCGGGCGCCACTTCGCTGCGGTCAAGGCGGGAAATCCGGGACATTGCGCCTCCTTTTGGTTCTTCCTCATGGTACCGTTCCTGACCCTTTTCGGTAGCGGTTCCGGAATGGGGACATGACCCGGCCGGCGGCGCAAGCGGGGCTTTTGACGCGGTTCGCGAGGTTTGCTAACTTAAGAGTGGACAATCCTGTGCCATACACTCCTCAGTAGCTCAATGGCAGAGCATTCGGCTGTTAACCGAAGGGTTGTAGGTTCGAGTCCTACCTGAGGAGCCAAATAAATCAACAACTTAGAGCAGATCGGAGCAGCCAGAGATTCGCCAATTTTCCAAATTGTGCCCATTTTTGTGCCCACTCTCCTTCAAAATGGACGCCCTGCCCATAGCAATCCTGCGCAGTTGTTTCCCTTCTCAGTGAATCGACTCGATACGCTTCCGAACCTCGGTTGACCGCCGATTTGCGCGAATTCTCCTTCTGCTCCAATCTCCATTCGCGCGGACCGCTTCGGGGTCCGTGCCTCACCGAGAGACAGGAGCGGTCCATGGCAGTTTTCAAACGAGGCGGGGTCTGGTGGTACAAGTTCTACTTCGCTGGTCAGTTCATCCGGGAGTCGGCCAAGTCAACCTCAAAGACTGTGGCGAAGGACGCCGAGAATCAAAGACGGCGTGAACTCGAGCAGGGCTATCACAACCTCCGGCAGAAACGGGAAAATCGCATCCGTCTGCTGCGGGATGTGGCGGACGAATATCTCGCGGACTATAGATTGCGTTTTCGGGGAATCACCTTCGCTGTGTACGCGATCGGCCACGTCGTGAGGCACCTCGGGGACAAACTTCTGGTTGACATCAATGAGAGCGAAGTTCTCGCCTACCAAAGCGCACGTCTCAAGGAATCGGCTTCTCCGAAGTCCATCAACGAAGAGGTCCGCTTCCTTCTAACCATGATGGGCGAACCCGGCGACGTGATTCGAGTCCGACTTCGCAAAAAGAAGAAAATCAAGCTGCCTACGCGCCGCAAGATCGGGAAGGCGTATGAGCCGGAAGAAACACAGAAGATGGGGCAACTCGCGCGCAAGTCGCACTCACCCCATATCCATCTCGCCCTTACGATGGCTCTGAACGCGGGCATGCGCGATGCGGAGATAAAGGCGCTTACCTGGAGTCAGATCCACCTAGATAAGGGTTACCTCGAGGTTGGAGAGAGCAAGACAGTCGCAGGAGAGGGGCGGACGATACCGATCAACTCGGTGCTGCGTCAGGCCATAGATGAGTATTCGGTGGCCTACCGGAAGAAGTTCAAAGAGATTCGACCAGGGTGGTATGTCTTCCCGTTTGGAAGGCCGCGACCGTGGGATCCCACGCGTCATGTGACGACGCTGAAAACTGCCTGGAAGAACATCCGGAAAGCCGCGAAAGTAACTGGCAGATGGCATGACCATCGGCACACGTTGATTACGCAACTCGCGGAGGGCGGCGCCGGTGAGGAGACGATCCGACAGATCGTGGGTCACGTCTCAAAGGAAGTGCTCAGAGACTACCTCCATGTGCGGATGAAGGCGAAGCGAGACGCACTCGAAAGTATCGTGACGCCACCGATCGGGACCAACCAGCCGCTGGGCGAAAACAGCAATACGCCGCAGGATTTGACCGAGACATAAAACCAAAGTATGTTCAACGCCTGCATGGCTCTATCGTGTGCGCGATGGAGGCGTGCAGACGCTTTCTCACAACAGCGAGGTGTATATGGAATCACTTCTCACGGAAAACGAAGTTTCGGCATACCTCAAGGTAAGTCTGGCCTGCCTCCGCCGCTGGAGACTTCAGGGTGAAGGACCACAATACGTGAAGGTCAACAACATGGTCAGGTATCGCGAGGCGGATGTCTCGTCCTGGGTGGGAGAATTGCCAACCGCAGGAAATGGAAGGCGGCTTGGTCCGAAGAGCGTTGGCCGCACCAAACTTGCAATTAGTGCCTGATCGGATACGGCTGCTTCGATATGGCCATACCCTGGGGATCGAGGTGCGCGAATTCGTCAGGCGGAATCGGTTTAACGAGTTTCTGGCTGAAGCCGCAGAGTTTAGGAGAGGTTCCACGCACAGATTTGACCGAGTTTTGAGTTGAAGGCAAGATCGACACCATGAGAATTACAAGCGAACAACTCGTGGCCGGTTACCCCCCAATACAGGTGCGTAACTTCTTGCGCAGATTCCGCTCTGCGGTCATCTCTGCACCAACCGTCCAGGAAGTTTTTAACTTCAGCTCGATCGAGGCAAAAGAGTTCCTCCGCAGAATGGTGAAGCTCGGGTTGCTCGAACCCTCAGAGCACTTTTCAAGGAAGGGTAGGCCCGCCTACGAAGTCAGTACCCCTGGCCTGGCGCTAGCAAATGCCTCTGCGGCTAAACCTATTACGCGAAAGACAGCCAATCGCGCTCTACAGGAATTCATGGATCGCGTGCGGGTGATCAACGCGAGCGATGAGTATCCCTATAAGGTTGAAAGCGTAGTTCTCTTTGGCAGCATGCTTTCAGACAATGAACCATTAGGAGACGTAGACCTCGCCATTGAATTGCTACCCGCAAGCCCTAACAACCGGGAATTCGACAAGCGATGGAACTATCGATACTTCCTCGCTGCCATAGACTTAAGACATTTTTACTCTGACTTCGATTGGATCGCGTGGCCGGCAACGGAAATCCTTCGTTTCTTAAAATCCCGCTCGCGGAGTCTCGCCCTGCATAATCTGGATGATTTGATGAAAATGAATGAGGTTCCCTATCGCATCTTGCATGGAGATTCCAATCGCTTGAGTGCAATGATCACAGGCGGGCTTCCAGTCTGGCTACAATGCACGAAATCCCTGGATCGTGCTGACAATGCGAGGAATTGGGGCGATCCTTAGTTGCGTCAAAAACCTGCAGGAAAAGTTCGGATGCATTGCAGATGTAGCTCAGTTGGTTAGAGCGCTGCCCTCGCAACAAATTCCCATAATTTTCAATCACTTAGACTGCTTACTGTCCATCTTACTGTCCATTTCTGGTCAAGATTTGGTCTGAATTTACTGTCCATTCTTGATCGAATTGGCACTTCGCGCTATTTGTCCAGAGCACTCCTCACGAAGGAGGATTCGGGGACAATGGCCAGAGCCAGGCAGTACGCCGATCGCGTCAACATTATCAAGATGGTCAAAGTGAACGGCAAGTGGCCGTTCGCCCGGATTGTCGAACGCAACGGGAGGATCATCCGCGACCACGTCTGGGTAGATGGCCGCGACGAGCATCACCCGGAAGGCCGCTACTACCTCGAATGGTACGAAGACGGGAAACGGCGCAGAAAGCCCGTCGAGAGCTACGATCTCCTTCTTCCTGCTGCCCGCGCAAAATCGATCGAGATCAATGCCGTAAAAGCTGGACTCATGGCGCTACCAGAAGCCCCGGTTGCGCCTGTGCTTACACGTCTGACTATTGACGCAGCGATCGACCAATACCTTGAGTACATCCGCAAGCACCGGAGCCTGCGCACTTACCGGACCTACCGTCCAGTCCTCAACGTCTTGTTCCGGAACTCATATACCAAAACCTACGTGGATGAAGTGACACGCGAGGACATCTTAAAATTCACCAGCGACTGCTTTGACCAGGGGCTTGTCCCACGAACGGTCTACGATCGCCTTGTTACGGTGCTCCAGCTCTTCAAGCGGCACGGTTACAAGGGGCTGGTGGAAGCGAGCGACTGGCCGAGCTATGTTGAGACCATCCGCCCCATCTACGAGCCAGAAGAAATCGCCGCGATGCTCCAGCACACCGATTCCGATGAGGCGATGCTGATCAAGTTTTGCGTGGCCTCTGGATTCCGCGACCGTGAGATCCGCTACGTGACCTGGCGCGATGTCGACTTCCGGAACTCGGTGGTGCGCGTCACCGCGAAGCCGATCTGGAGATTCAAACCGAAGAACTACGAGGAGCGCGCGGTGCCCGTGCCCGCGGCCCTGATTGAGCAGCTCCGCCATTTGAAGGAGAGCCGCAACGCGACTCCAGCGCAGCTGGTCTTTCCCAACACCAAGGGGAAGCCGGACAGCCTTCACATCGAAGTCGTAAAGCAGGTCGCGTATCGGGCCAAACTCAATTGCGGCCAATGCGTAACCAAGCACGGCAACCGGTGCGCCCAGGGTCCCTACTGCCAGCGGTTTTACTTGCACAAGTTCCGGCACACCTTTGCGACCGAGCACCTCCGTCACGGCATCGACGTTCGCACCTTGCAAGGCTGGATGGGGCACCGCGACATTCAGTCAACGATGGTTTACCTCAAGGGGATTCAATCGAAGGATGCTTTGGAGAAGGTGAATGCCGGGTCGCTCGCCGCATACGTCGCCTAACCACGGCAGGAGAGGTATTCATCCCGACAGCGGTGCGGTCAGCCGGTGGCATCATTCGCGCCGTCGGCACTCGAAATCCTCATCGTGCACAACGGGGCCGAATGATCGCGGTCCCGAACGCAAACCGTCCTTCAAACCTTGCTACTGTAGGCAGCGTAGTGGCGATACGGAAGCTTTGACTTGTAATCGATCGTTTTGTTGAAATTGTATATACCTGTGCACTCCCAGTTGAGGTCTGTCTTCGAAAGAGCGTCCTGAATCTCGCCGAGCGCATCTCCACCGACCGGAATACAGCTCGGATTGTCACACCAATGATTCAGCTGAACTCCGACGTCACCGTCTGGAGTTGCCGTGAAAGCGAGGCTCGTCAGAGCCTTCAGTCGAGAACGGTCTGCAGGCTTCTCTGAAATGCGCGTCTTTCCGCAACCTGTACACACGAATTCGCGATAAGGCAGGCCCGCTTGCCTCTGAATGTTAAGGAATTCGTACAACTCTCGCGGTATTCCACTGACGTATCGATCAAGGAAGCCTGAATAGGAATCGGGGTACAGTAGCGAGTAGCGATTGTGACCGAGCGTGATGTCGGCACCGCACTCGGTTTTTGCCTGAAGATTATCCACGCCGAAGAAATACATCGTGTATCCGCATGATGGGCAATAGGTTCTCCAGAGATCGACTTTAGCCTTTACTCCCGTCGTCACCCGCGATTGAGAATACCGCAGCTTCCTTGTAAGCAGTTCGCGCACGAACCGCCTCAGGGGCCGGTTTGTACCGTTCACCTCAACGGTGAAAGGGCTTGGGGCCTGCTCCCGGTAATTCAACCTGAACATGGGGGTAGCATGCTGGGACAACAGTGGGAGTTGTTCGTGACTGAGCGCTTGGCGCTCGGGAACTGAGGTGAAGAGCCAGCAACAACGGATGTTGTCTTTCTTGTATGCTTGCTGTCTCCGGATCGTCTCTTGGAAGGACTGCGGGCTGACCTGAACTTCAAACGCTCCGTTCCATTTGGGATGCTCGATGAAGACGTCCGCGCGCCAGCCGTCTCCACCGTATTCAGGAATCGCATGGAGTTCGAGATCCCGACACGCCCTAACGATCTCCAACTTGGCCAACTGATGCACTTCCGATTCGGACTGTTTACATCCGATATCCACTTGGTGAACAAAATGCTGAGTGCCGGCTGGGCTGAGGCGCATGTAAGCTTGCCCTTTACAGCAAGGCATAGTTAATTCGATGTTCTTAGAGCGAAGCCGCTCCTGGAGTTCACCCCACTCAGCTTCTTCGAGAGGCAGGACAACGTTCTTACCGTCGAGCAATGCACGGAGATTCATAACATATCGGTGATTCCAAGGATTCTAGCAGCTGCACGTTCAGTCCAGCTGACGAACTCATTTAGTGTTGGGCTATTCACGTTCGAGAGAAGCGCCGTACTCCAAGTCGTGCAGTTCGCATTCAAGATTGGCCGAAATTTTTTCGAAGACGGCCGGAAGAATCGGTTCGATATCTCGGAACGTAGTGTCCTTGTCCATTGTCACGCCATGATAATTGCGGAGATAGAAGGCGATGTCCTTTCGGTCCTCCGGCCCGAGCAAAGCAAGAGGATCACGATCCGCATAATCATGAAAGGCTGAAAGATGAATGAAGCTGCATCCGAATGCGTAGACGTTGTGAGTCCAGCCATGGAGTCTGCTCGATAAATCGACCATCACCCGATCCGTCACTTTGCCTCTACCATCTTTTGTGCGCCACGGCATTCCGTTCACCGAATCGGCAAGCAACTTCGTTCTGTATTCACGATCTGCAATTGAAAGCAAGAAGATGCAGCGAACCATCGAGTCCAGTTCCTGCCGCAAAATCGAAACGACATTGGCTGTCAGCGCATTCCGATGCAGTAGTTGAAGGGCTTTCCTGTTCTCACATGATCTCTTTCTGACCTGTCGGCAAAAGATCTCCAGATTTGATTCAGCCATTTCGGACACTCCAGTCTTCGTGTTGTCCACAGTGGATTGCAAAACATCTGCGCCTGCGCATGTTTTTCTGCTCTGGCGATCCCGCAACCAGTTGTGCCGAAATGCCTACTGTTCATCTTGCGGATTCACCGAACGGCCCCTTTTCCCTTAGCTTTGGGGAAATGCCGCCTCTAAACCCGCCCCCGCTTCCGCGATGACAATCTCAGCTCTCGAAAGAAACTCGTCCACAGTGGCCGCATTGACGGAGCGGTTCCCGCTCTCGTCCAAGTGGATAGGACAGGGCGGCTCTTTAAAGCGTGCTCAAATCCGGTCTTGAGAATGGCGGCCTTAACTGTGAGTGCTTGAATTTTCTCTCCATCGACCCCAGGGCTTTGGCGTTGACGCGAGGTACTTCTGCGCGCTTTTCACTCTGATCTTCCTCAATGACTGCGGTGCCACCGCGGAATCGAGTGCGGGAAGACTGGGCAGTGGACGCCGGCTTCAACGCAGACTTCGGCGAAGATTGCCAAAACCTGGCTGCGGGTGTCGTCCATCCACCTTGCGAGCTCTGGGTCGTGAAAGCAATAAAACCCATCGTTGCAGTGAAGGAGTCCGCGTTTACCGGCGTCGTCATATCGAGAGCGGATAGCACGAAGCAAATCCGTTATCGTTTCCATTTGGCCGCGCCATACGGCATTTCGCAAATATGCCTTGCCCTTCGCGCGCGCAAGAATGCCTCCGTCCCGTGAGCGCAGACAGCCCGTATTCAAGGCCGTTATCGTGTCTTCGATAGCCTTGTCGAATGCCTCCATCGAGCCTTCTTGATGAAATGGGTCCTGAAATGCAGGCCGGTCAAAACACTGTGCGTAAAAGCGGATGAGGGATTCGTCGCCGCCAGCATCCCTGAGTTCCGGTTCGCTTGGGGATTCTATCTCCAACCGGGCGGCTTCCTCGGAAAGGCGTTTCCATTGCCTTAACAGGTCTGCGGAGTAACGATTCGTGTCGTTGTCTATGAGCTTTCCGCAGTTTTGACAGAGCCAGATCCCATTGTCGGGAGATCGGCGGCCATCGGCCGTTAGCGCCTTATCGAAGCGCGGTCCTTTGGGTGAGGCCGCCGCAATGTGAGCAGCCACACCGATATTAAGTACCTTGCAAGGATCTTCCTGTGGGCCGCTTGTCACTTGCCGGCAATTCGGATTGGAACAGCGCATGCCGACCCGCTTTGCCAAGAGATCCTTTACGTCCGGCTTGAAATCATCCCTCAATCCAGATTCGGTGCCTCCCCATTGCATACTAAGACGCCACGCTCCCGGATTAAAGAATCCGGCCACCGCTTTCGGTAAATCCGGAGAAGAGAGTAGGGTATGCAACGCAGCCAAGCAATCGCGAATAAGGCGCTGGAGAGGATGTTTCAGCATCCTCGGGCGCATGTTTATCTTTATATTTCAATGAGTTACAGCTAAATATACTTGGCACGCCATAAATTAAAGGATGAATTGCCCTTAGAGAACATCCGCGCCTTCTCCCAACTATCTACGGATTTTGGATGAGCTTATCCATTCCCGGGATGACGAGAGTCGTAATCGTGTCCATGCAAAGCTGCAAAACATTATCCACCGGGACGTCGGTAACCTCTACCGGCAACGCCGATTCGTCGAACGATATAAACGGATCGACGATGCCTCTCTCCACAGACACGGCATCGGAAAGCTCATCGGTGGAGTGGAGCGTCGGCTTGATTTCTGTGCCGTCATGCAAGGGGGAGAGGTCGTAACTGTCGATTCGGGGCGACCGAATGTGTTCAAACTGGTAAGCCTGCGGATTGACGATGTGGAAATGTCTGTGTTTGTCAATGTTTGCGAGCTGCTCCAGCCATCCCAATTGCATAGGCCCGTTCCCTTGGTTGTACGGTTGCAATGCCTCGATGAATGTAAAAGCCTGTACGGTAATCCCTGGCAACGACTCTTTGAAGTAATTAAACGGGAGCGGCACGCTAATGGGGACCGGGGGATTCCCCTTTCGAGGAATCTCGATACACAGGGGAAACTGACAACGGTTCGGCCAATTCGGAGGCAAGGTAACTCCCTTGGGATTTGCCTTGACTAGTTCGAATGTCAGATGATCGAGCGCCGACCGAAGTTGATAAACAATCTCTCCCGCCAAGACAGCAATCTCCGCAGGAGGTTCATTAGGAAAACGCAGTTTCTTTGCGCCGTCACTCTCCTCGACGACAAAGTTCGTGTCATCGCTAGCGTATTCCCTGGCTCGGCTCTGGAGAGTTTCGATGTGCTCCGCAGCCCGCTTGACTTTGAGCTTTGCAGACTCGATTCCGTTAAGCATTGACCAGAATTTTACTATCCATGGTGTGCCAAGTATATTTACGCCCTTCCAAGCGACACAATCCACAATATTTATGGTCACATACCGCTGTTTCTTTGCGCCGCGAAATATAACCGGCAGAGTTTGCCGACTCCAGCCCGTTTGACCGAAATCTCGGTTCATTTCATTATTCGCCGCTGTTGAGTGAATAGGAGCAGCGCCGGTGCCGCCAATCGTGCTGGCACAGATCAGGGAGGGATACGCCTGTGAGTCTAGTCGAAATCATTCGAGAGAAGCAGGAGGCGCTGCGCGTTCGCGACCTGGCACAGCTACTTGGGGTTTCTCAGCAGCAAATCTACAAGATGGCGGCTAACGGCGAGATCCCGTCGTTCAAAGTGGCCAACGCCGTACGCTTCGACCCACACGAGATCGCCGGGTGGTTGACGGAAAAGTACCCCCCTCGTGGCGTAGAGGTGCGATTCGCAGCGGCGAAGAGAGCATAGCCATGGACGACAGCAAGATCGCGGGTCGCTGATCCAGGAGCGACAGCTCGCACCAAACTCACGCCTTCGAGATATGCGGCAAGAAAGACGGCCAGGAATTTGACCGAGTTTTGAAACCACCTCATGCTGTCTTCGCATTGGAGGAGGCCCGTGGCGGAACGCAAGGCGTATCTCACTATCGCCCTATTGCTGACAGTTCTCGACGCCGTCATGGTTTTGCGCTATGGAGGAGCGATCTGGACGGGGTGGTCGGGAGTCGTGTGGATTCGCCTGCGAATGCTCCTTCTGGCAGCACTTTCGGCAACGTCGCTCGCCAATGTCTGGGCTCAAGCCATCTACGGGTTAGATCGGGCGCTTGATGGTAAGCCGAGTGCGCTCGCACTGAGCGCGGCAGCGACCCGAACGGAACCGAAGGGAGAAGGTGATGTTTGATTCGATCACTGACCTCGCTAGCAAACTCGCCGGGACGGGCTACTTCATCGACCCGGTCATGACTCAGGTCGTTTTTCTCGCGGCCAAGCTCCAGAAGCCTCTTCTGCTTGAAGGTCCCGCGGGCTCAGGCAAAACGCAGCTCGCCATCTCCGTTGCCGCCGCGGCCGGCACGCACGTCGAGCGCCTGCAGTGCTACCGCGGAGTGACGGAAGAAAAAGCGATTGGGCGTTTCGATGAAAGTTTGCAGCGGCTCTACATGGAGTTCTCGAAGGGCCAGCACGAGAGCTGGCAGACCGTGCAGGCCAATCTCAAGGGGCGGGATTTCTTTCGGCCCGGTCCATTGATGCGCGCGCTCGAATGCGAGCGGCCCTGCGTACTGCTCATTGATGAGTTGGACAAAGTAGACGATGGGTTCGAAGCGATGCTGTTAGAAATCCTCTCTGCCTGGCAGCTCTCGATTCCCGAGTTCGGCACCGTCGTCGCGAAGAGCATTCCCTTTGTTGTGCTGACCAGCAATGAAGAGCGCCGTTTAGGAGACCCTATCCGAAGGCGCAGCCTCTATGTGCGGGTCGAGCATCCTACGCCGGAGCGCGAGGCGGAGATCATAGCCAGCCGCACGCCTAAAGCCGATGAGGAGTTTCACCGGGAGATGGCGGGGATCGCACTCTCATTCCGCAATTACTCTCTCGAGAAACCTCCCTCAGTCTCCGAGATGATCGATTTCGCCAATGCGCTACAGCTACTCGGAACGGACCACGTGACCGAGGAGCATCGCGATGTTCTGCTGCCCTTTTTAGCGAAAACTGAAAAAGATCGTCGGCATCTTTTGCTTCGCGAGGGATTCAAGAGTCTGCTTGACGATGGCGCCAGGTTCGCGCAGAGCCTGACGGTCTCCGGAGGGCCAGTTTCATGAAGCGATGGCCGCTCATCCTGTTGTTTCTCGTGTTTCCTCGGTTTGCGTTGGCCCAAGCCGATCCCGCGGTGGCGGAGCACTTCGTGCGGCAATATGCGGCGCACTATCGTGTGCCGCCAGAGTTGATCGCCGCGTTGATCGACGTTGAATCGCGATGGGACCCGCAAGCGGTTTCAAACAAGGGCGCGATGGGACTCATGCAACTGATGCCCGCGACAGCGCGGCGCTTCGGCGCCTTTCAACCTTTCGACATCGAGCAGAACATCGCGGCAGGCACCCGCTACGTCACGGCGTTGATGTGGGAGTTCCACGGGGATCTGCGCCTGGTCGCCGCGGCCTACTACGCGGGCGACCACTGGATCGCTCAGGAGCAATTGAACTATCACAACCCGGAGGTTGTGGCCTATGTGCAGGCGGTCCGGCGGCAGTACATGATTCGCAGATTTGCGGCCATGAGGCCGCCGAGGAGGTCCTTCCCGTGAAACTTTGCTGGTTCACGTCCATTGCGCTCCTTCTACCGCTGCAACTTAACGCGACGGACGCGGCGGTCGTGGCGCGCGTCGCCACCATCGCCATCAACCCTAGAGAGATCACAGTCCTGCATCTGCGGCCGGAGTTTGAGTCGACGATCCGGATGCCGGAGGAGGTCACCTCCGTCATTCTGGGCAGCCCCGGAGAGTTCAAGGCTGAGCATAGTGCAGACGAGCCCAACTACGTCTACGTCAAACCGATCACCAAAGAGCCCGCTCAGTCGAACCTTCTGATTGCGACGAAATCGGGTCAGCATGTGACGTTAGAGTTGGTCAGCGATGGCGCGAGCATCGCGAATGAATCCCAACCGGTGGACTTTCTAATCGAGTACAGCTCCGTACGAAGCTTTCTGATCTCGTCGGATTCCGGCGCTCTGGCGATGCCAACCCCGCCGAGCAAGGAGCGGGAAGATGCCACGAATGGCTCGGACGCCGGAACGGGCTCAGCGCCGCTTTCCAGCCTCGACGGAGAATTCAAGGAGCAGGCGAGAGTGAATGCTCCCAGATGGACCAAGTGGGAAGGCCAGCAGATTGAGACATCGATTGGCGACATGCGGCAGTTGAGCAACGAGACCATGATCTCCTACTCCATCCTGAACAGCTCGAATCAACCTGTCGAGATCCTTCCTCCGCAGATCCAGATCACTGAGCGCGCGGCTACAAAGAAGAAAAAGAAGGAAGGCAAAGGCATCATCTCGGACCAGTTGGAAATTCGGGACTACAGGTTGAGCACAACGCGGCTGGAGCCGGGAGGACGGGCCGACGGCGTGGTTGTCTTCGATCGGCCCAATTTCAAGGAATCGACGGAGAAACTATTTCTGCAAGTCGCACAGGCGGACCAGGTGGATCGTCCTGTTTTGATTCGACTGCCGTTTACCCCACCCATTTCCGGCAGTGGCCAGTAGAAAGGAGCCTAGGGGCTATGAGCACCAATGACAACAACAGCAACGGGAGCCAGGTGTCGTCTACCCCGGTCGTGGAAGCCGCTGAGCCGATGGCTTCGCCAGCGCCGTCTCAGACGCGTGACCCAGCCATCCTGAGCGGTAAAGAAGAACCTGCGACCAGGTTCGCGACGAGAGCTGGCGTCAAGGGAGCGGACGGGATCAGCAAAAGCAAACTCATTCTTCTCGGTGGCGGCTTGGCCGTCGCGGTTCTGTTCTTTGTGTTCACGGCTATCGTCGGCAAGTCTCCGAAGAAGCCGGCGCCCGTCAAGCAGGCGTCTCAGTCTCAGCAAGCCGAACAGGAGCAGACACCTCCGCCCATAGGCAGCGTAACGCCACTGATGGACACCCCGCGCACGCCGGCGCCGGACAACACCAGCGGCCAGCTCGGGCCAGCCGACATCCGGCGCACACGCTCATTAGACAATGGCGCAACCACCAAGCCATTTGCCGCCAAACCTGTTGTTGCCAGTTCTCTGGGAGCGGTACCCTCTTTCGCGGACACGCAACAGAGGTGGGAAGATCCTGCGCCTTACGGCGGAACTCCACCCGCAGAGACGCCGCAAACGCAGCAGAACAGCCTGAAGGAGACGTCCATCATCTTCGTGCGGAGCCTGGCGCAGAACCAGGCTGGACCAGCGCCCAGGGTCAATTCCGATGACGATGGAGCGCCACGATTGGACCTGACTCCGGGAACGCGCATCCAGGCGAAGCTTGAGACGCAGATATCGAGCGCGGTGGCCGCCCCTGTTGTGGCGGTAGTCGAATACACCTATGCGATTGGCGACCGGATCGTCGTTCCCGCCGGCGCGCGTGTATATGGCCAACTCCAGCAGGCCGATCGGAGCGGGCTGGTCAGCGTGAAGTTCGACGAGATCGAGTTACTTGATGGCGCGCGGGAGAAGATCGACGCCGTCGGCGCCGGGCTCGATCTAGGACCGATCAAGGGGAACGTCTACGGGAAGAACACAGGCAAGAACTTCCTGGTGCGCGCCGCATCGGGGATTGGCTCGGTTCTTGCCGAAGTAGCCGGAAACAACACCAGTGGCGCTTTTTCCGAAGACGACATGCTACGGGAGCGGCTGGCAGAGAACGTCGGCACTGCGGGTGACTCGGAGGTCATGAGCCTCAATGCCAACAGCCGCGTAGTCGTCTCCGTTCCCGCCGACACGAAGATCTACATCGTGTTCACTAAGCGCGAACAAACCCCCGCCGGGCTTCACGCGGCGGTCCCCACGGTTCAGTAAACCGCGGCGCCCCACACGCTTCTTTTTCTCGCCCTGGCCCGAGCGCCAGGGCGTTTTTGTGTACGGCGATTTAATGCCACGGACCGCCTGTGCAAGTTGAACAACTCCTGCACCACGCCTTCAATGCTTCTACGGTGAACGAGTTCTCCCCGTCATTGCAACCCTGCCCGGGCAAAGATCGGTCCGCTTGACCCAGTGTGCGGTTGAGCAATCTTCGCTCCCAATGCCCCAGAATGTAGTTGAGCAAAGATCGTTCCCGTTGACCCAATTCCCAATTGAGCAAAGAACGGTCCCGATGACTCAGTGTGCAGCTGAGCCATTTACGATCCCGATTGCCCAATTCAGAATTGAGCAAAGATCGGTCCCAATGACCCAAAGTGCGCTTGGGCAATCGTCGGATCGGTGACTCGGTGTGCGTGTGAGGCAAGAACGCGCGATATGCGTTAGGAACTGTGGTTATGTATATCCTGCCGCCAGGCTCAATAGTGTGTGGTTCCTGATTTCTGTTCCGGCGAATCACCTCAAGAAGTTTCCTGGAGCATCTCAGCGAGTTCGACGAGACCGATTGCATCGGTCATGTCGTCGAGGGGAAATCGCTCGCTTCCTGAATAAACCAAAAAGCGCCTTTGGGGTTTGAGGTCGGCACAGGCTGAATAGAATCCGCGCTCGATCTTCGGCGCCGAACTGCGTTTCACCTCGATAGCCCAAAGGCCGCCATTCGGCAGCGTAAGGAGAAGGTCCACCTCGGTCCCGTTGGAGGTCCGATAGTAGTGCGCTTCAGTCCCGTCCGGGGACGCGGTGATGAGGGTTTCGATGACAAAGCTCTCCCAGGTTTGTCCTACAACCGGATGAGCAAGCAACGCTTCCTTATCGCGAATTCCAAGCAAGGCATGCGCTATGCCAGTGTCGCGTACATATACCTTGGGCGACTTGACCAGCCTCTTCCCGATATTTTTGTGCCAGGCCGGCAGCCGGCGAACGACGAGGAGATCGACAAGAAGGTCGAGATAACCGGCGACCGTCTTGCCGTCGACGGCTAGGCCCCGCGCGAGATTGGAAGCGTTCAGAAGCTGCGCCTGGTTGTGTGCCAGCATCGTCCAAAAGCGTCGCAGAGTTTCAGCCGGTATGCGCAATCCGAATTGAGGAATATCGCGCTCCAGGTACGTTCGTACAAAATCGCGCCGCCACTGCATGCTGAGATCGTCGGATTCCGCCAGGAAGCTGCGCGGAAAACCGCCCCGGACCCATAGTGTGTCCATCGCCGCGGCGCCGGTTTCGAGGACGTCGAAAGGTCCGAGTTCCAAATAGGAGATGCGTCCTGCCAGACTCTCGCCGGACTGCCTGAGTAAGTCCATCGCGGCCGATCCAAGGAGAAGAAAACGCCCATTTGCCTTCCCTTTACGGCGTCCCTTGTCGATGATGCCGCGCAGTTGCTGAAAGATCTCCGGCGCGCGGTGTACCTCATCCAGAATCACCAGTTGGTCGTCATGATCTGCGAGGTACTTGCTCGGGTCAGAGAGCTTGGCGCGATCATTTTCGTCTTCAAGGTCGAGGTAGACAGAGTCCTGTTGCCCGGCGATCTCGAGCGCGAGAGTTGTTTTTCCCGATTGGCGTGGGCCCAGAAGGGCCACGGCTGGAATGTGACTCAGTAAAGAGCTCAGTTTTGGCCTGAGGAGACGCGCTATCATGTATGCAATTATAGAGTGTATCTCCATATTTGCATAGTACGATTGTAAGATGAAAGGATTCTGTGGTTTAAGGTGTATGCAACTCACAGCAAAAGTTCATTTCAGGGCGGCCACTCGACCAGAGGAAAGAAGCCTCCGCCTGCAGCTAGGAAGGTATGAGGCGGAACTTCCCGCAACGCCTGCAGATATAGGTGTGCTCCCAGTTCCAGTGAAGCTTAGGATAGACCTCCCGGTTGTAGCGGGCAATCTTACGAAAATTCAAAATCACACCTATTAGGCAAGCGACCGCCAAAATAAAAAGAAATGTGATTGAACGTTCCAGATTGCCGAGAGAGTTGGGATGACGGGCGACCGCTTCCAAGCCGGCAGAACCCCAGAAGCAAGCAAAGAGGATTCCGAAGCCCCAGAGCAAGAGTGGTCGTACATACCCGCGAGGATTCGGCGGCGCAACGGCTTGTGCGGAATAGGATTGGCTTGTCCCCGAATTGAATATGCCGGAAAAGGTGCGTGTTCCCTGTTGATAGAGGACGGGGGCAGCGACGATATTCGTGGCTCCGCATTGGTCGCATTGATAAGGGTTGGGCTGCAAAACGGATGCCATTGCGTTTTCCCTGACCTGGCGACACCTTGCGACACCGGGCTCTTCGATTGAGATTTTAGCCCGATTCGTTCAAATTGATCCACAGCGCCAGTACGGCCGAGGCCCGGCGCGCATCTCTTCAATTGCCAAACTCACACAGGGGATTGGAGATAGAGCGATTTCCCATCCTGGTCTCTGCCGGATCATTTGACCGAGTTTCGGTTTCATCCCATTCTCTCGCTCGACACGGATGCCCAAGAGCAGCCGCGTCCAGGAGAGAAAACGTATGAGAACCGCACTGGCCTTCTGGCGGCGCTCTCAAGTGTCCGCCTCAACATCCGCACGCGTTCATTATCGTCCCGATGAAATCAACTGGATGCACGTTGCCCTGAAGTTCGGCCTGGGGCTCTTGCTTCTGGGTAACCTCGCCGCACCCTTCGCAGCCAGAGCCCAGAACCTGGGAACCTCTCCCCAATTCGGCCAGGCAGTACAAGGACAGCAGGCGACCACGGTCGAAGGCACGGTCCTCAACATCGTGAACTGGGGATGCAACGTCATCGCTCCGGTCATCGCCGTGGCCTGCCTGGGTGTCGCCGGATGGCACTTCAAGAGCGGCCGTGGCTACTTGGGCTGGGGCGTCACCGGCGTGGCTCTCATGGTGATCTCCGGTCTCGGACGGATGGCCGAGGGTTTCATCACCCAGGCACAGGGCATTCAGTAACAAAGGCAAGGGCAATGCAGGCGCCACAGTTCCTCCTCGACCTTCTCCAGCTGCTGCTCGATCTCGCGGTGCCGGCTGCGTTCTGCACGCTGGCCGCCGCGGGAGTAAGCCTGAGGCATGAAGGAGGAATCAACTTCCACGTAAACGGCCGCACCGGCAAGTGGATTCTGTGGACGATTGTCCTTCTCACGCTTCCGCAACTGTTGTCGTGGGTTGCGGCGCAAGGCATCAACATTCCGTCCGCGAGCGGATCTGTGGGAACGAGCTGGCTGGCCAGCATGGAGACGGTCTTCAAGAACTTCGTCAACCAGATCGTTGTCGCAAAGCTCGTTCCCGTGATCGCAGCGTATTTCGTCCTGAAGGCAACGCTCGATGGAGCGGCAGGAGAGAATCCGCTCGGTTCTATTGTTGCCGCACTTTTTCTGATGTCCTTGTCGGCCACGATGCAACTTATGCAGGGCTGGAATTCGGGAGGAGAGTACGCGATGACCGATATGCTGACCTCCCTCTGGAACTACATTGCCGGGCAGATCTTACCGGCCGCGGCGGGACTGGCCTGTGTCGGAGCCGTCATCAACTTTGTCCGGCACAGGCCCTGGGCCAGGCTGGTCTTCGCCGCGATCTCTTTTCTGAGCGTGAGCGGTCTTCTCGCGCTCTTTCAGGCGATGGCGGCCTGAGGAGAACTCGATGAGTCTCGATGGGGCAATCACGAATCTCGCTTCCTGGGCCGGCAACACCATCATGCCGACGATGGCGGGCATGTTTTTCGCGGGAGCCGTGTATCGCTACAGCAAGGGCGCCCCCTGCGAGCAATTCCTCTACGGCGGTTTCGCATCGCTGATGTGTTCGGGGATGCTGCGTGCCCTGGAGGGGTTTGTGCAGAATGCCGGGCCGACAAGCGCGAATGGGTTCTGGATGGCAACCATGAGTCTGGTGAACTGGACCGCCAACGTCATCCTTCCCATGTTCGCGCTGACGCAGCTAGCGGCGATGGCGTTGCACATGGGCGGCGTGGTTTCGGAGATCTATCCAGGCTCGACCTGGATCAGGAAGTTTATCGCGGCGATCGCCGCCCTGATGGTCTCAGGCATGGTGCGGCTGGCCGAATCGATGGTTACGCAAGCGCATGGAATATGAGAGGAAGCTCATGAGTCTCGATATGACGCCGGTTCATCGCAACCTCCACACCAAGGTGACGTTTCTCGGCCTTGAATTCGAGGACCTGATTCTGGTGCTCGCGCTCGCGGCGATCATGAATCTCCTCGCCCACTTTATTAGCGGCAACGCGCATGTGTTCGGGATGCCGCTCAACATCTTCATGGAGTTCGTGGTGCCAGCGTTGGCGGTGCCGTTCCTGATCCTGTTCAAGTACGGACGGCCGCGCGGATACCTGACGGATCTGGTGCGCTCGTTTTTCGCACCGAAGGCGTGGTGCGCACTTGAGCGAGATTCAGAATTGACGGAACCTTATCTGGTCGAGGAGGAGGAATAGCCCAATGCACGCCTCGATCAAGACGAACGCGGACGGCTCGGTCGCCATGCAGCTCGATCTCGACGCGGCGCGGGCGGTATTTGCGAGCATTCTCTTCGCAGCGCGATTCCATGAGCGGATCGCTCCGTTGGTAATCATCGCAAAACAGGGTCTCGACCTGGACGGCCGAAAGGCGACGCGGAGACAAGAACCATGCCGATGACGTATGCGGAACAAGAACGGAAGTTGAAGGCGCCGGCCGTTTGCGCGTTGCTGCCTCTCCGGGATCTACCCAAAGGCGACAACATCATGGTTCGCACCAGCGGCGCATTTGCCGCGGGCTATGAACTGAAAGGCGTCCTCGCGTACTTTTCGACCGACAGCGATCGCAACCAGACCAAGTCGATGCTTGAAGCACTGTTTCGCAGTGTCCCCGACGTCAGCCTGCGTATTCAGTTCCGCTATGAGATCTCGGAGCACCTCGGCGACCTTCTCGACACCTACCTCCACGAGCAGCGCACGGAGCAGTCGGAGGTGATGGCTCTCGATTCCCATCGGCTGAGGATGTGGCGGCAGAAGGAGCGCAGCGGTTTCTTCTTCGAGAACCGCCTCCACGTTTACTTCATCTGGGACCCGCGCACGCACGCGAAGCTCTATCACTCCGCACAACAGAACCGCAGCCTTGCCGGATACACTCTAAGCCAGAAAAAGGCCATCCAGCGTGCTCGGAAGGAGCATGAGACCTATCTGGCGGAGTTTGAATCCGTCCTCCGGGGCATCGAGGGGTCGATGGAGGCGGCCAGCCTCGGGCCCCGGAGACTCTCGACGCAGGAACTCTTTGAGGAGCTGAAACACGCTCAGCATCCGCTCCGGCGCGACCGCCGGCCGTGCATTCCCGGCGAAGAGATGGTCGAGTATCGCAGCGCGCGGGAACAGGCGACTGAAGCGAGCATCCTCAATGAGACCGAGACCTACCTCAATATCGACGGCTATCTCTACACGGTTGTGAGTCTCAAGGAACTTCCGGATGCGACGTTTCCTGGAATGTTGCAGAACTTCTCGACGCTTGGCTTCCCGGTCGTCATCAGCGGACAGGTCATGATCCCCGACCAGGTGAAGGTACTGAAGAGTTACAAGAAGCGCCTCCAGAAGATGACGGCCGCGCAGAAGGACGCGAGCGGCAACTTCAAATCGAATCCCGAGGCCGAAGTAGCGCAAGCGCAACTCATCCAGGTCCAGCGCGACATTATCTCTTCCTCCCTCAAGACAGCAAAGCTCAGCCTTTCGGTCGTCGTACGCACTTCGCAGCCGGCCGTGACGCTTGGAGATCTGGAACGGGCGGAACGCGAGCTTGCCAACCGGACGCAGGGGGTCCTGAACGCCTTCACGCACATGAACGGCGCGAAGGCCGTGGCCGAAACCATCGCCAAGCGCCGCATTTTCCTCGGCACGTTGCCGGGCATGGCTGAGGCCGACAAGCGGGATCAGGACATGCTTACGTCGAATGTTGCCGATCTCGTGCCGGTCGAGATGCCGTGGACCGGGACGCGGAGGAGTCCGCTCATCCTCTTCGAGACGCCCTACCGTCAGCTGATTCCGTTCTCGATGTTCGATCCCGATCTATCCGATGCGAACGGCCTGCTGATGGCGAAGAGCGGCGGCGGCAAGACGCTCGCCGCGCAGCAAATGCTGCTCATGGCTGCCCGCGCAAATCCGATGATTTCGATCCTTGAGCGTGGGGATTCGTATCAGCCCTTGGTCGAATTGATGGGCGGGGAGATGATCGAGATGTCGCTCGACAGCGATCAGACGATCAATCCCTGGGATCTGCCGAGAGGCGAAGACAGGCCCTCCAACGACCAGATCTCCTTTCTCAAGAACCTCACTCGCCACATGCTGGGCGAGAACACGCCGCCCGATCTCGACATCGACCTGCTCGACAGCGTTTTGCTTGAGGCCATCGCTTCTACATATAAGAGGTGCAGCGCGAAGACCTCAAACCCTATTCCGCTCTTCGGGGATCTGGCCGCGGAGCTGGCGCACTGGCAGGATCGGGATCGCAACCAGAAGATCAACGCGATGGCGCAAATGGCTTCGACCAAGTTGCGCGCCTGGGTCGATGAGGGGCCGTATGCGCGCTTGTTCGATCGGCCAACGACAGTCCAGCTGAACAATCCGTGGCTCTACTTCAATGTCGAGAAGCTGAAAGACGACCCGCGCCTCGAACGGGCGATGAGCCTTCTCATCGCGCATACGGCCACGTACCGCGCGTCAGGGATGAACGGCCAGCCGAGCATCGTGTTACTCGATGAGTGCTGGGCGCTGCTTGAGTCTCCGATCCTTGCGAGCGTGGTGGTGCAGCTCTTCCGCACCGCGCGCAAGCGCAACGCCAGCGTCTGGGGCATTAGCCAGACACCGGAGGATTTTGTCGGTACGCCCGACCGGCCCAATGAGCATGGCGCCGGCATCGTCAAGAACGCAACCACGAAGATTATCGGCAAACAGCCTGGGGATATGACGGCGCTCCGGGAGCACGTTCACCTGAACGAGACCGCGCTCAACCAGATCAAGACCTTCGCCCACCCGAAGAAGGGCGTGAGCGCGGAGTTTCTGATTGCGATCGGGGAAAAGGCGGAGTCCACGCACGCGATCCGGATCGTGCCCAGCGCCGTGGATTACTGGATCACGACCACCTACGCGAGGGAGCGTGCCTTTCGCAAATGGTGGCTGCGCCAGCACCGGCAACTGCCGTTGATCCAGGCTTACGAGGAGCTCGCCGCAGAGTATCCGCGGGGGCTGGCGGAACTGGCGCCGTTGCCGGTTGAACTTTCGGGAGAGATGCGGGAGGCGATGAGCCAATGACAGAGATGAACCAACCCGAGACGGAACTGCTTTTGAATGGTGTGCCATATAGTGGCGAAGCGATACGCGATCGCAGACCTGGCGCTCGCTGGAAGAGACGGCTGCTCATCGGTGTTCTCTTGATCGAGACATGCTTCGTCGTGCCGAAATTTGCCCACGGGCAATTCCTCAGCATATTCAACTCGATCTTCAGCTCCATTCAGAACGACATCGGTGGTTCACTTAGCGCGATCAATCAGATTGCTCAGCAGATGCAGAAGCTATACCAGACAACGGTCGCGCCTCTCGCGGCCCTCAATCAGGCCCGTGGGTTCGTTGCAAACTCTATCAATACCTTTCGTGGCCAGATGAATCAGGTATTCAACACGCCCTTCTCAAGCGCCGTGACTCCGGGACCACAACAGTTTGAAAGTATCCTGCATAGCCGGCTGTCTTCAGAGATTCCAGCATTGCAGACAAGCTTCATTTCAAACTACGGAGCAATCCCACAAATCAACTCGGCATCGCCGCAAGACCGCGTGATGATGGACGTGGACGACGCTTTGGGACAGGAGAATCTCAAGACGACCCTGGTTGCCGATCAGGGTGCAGACGTCATTCTTCAAACTGCCAACCAAATGGAGAACCAGGTTGCGATGAGCACGCCCGGCTCCAATCCCTTCCTAACCGCCCAGGCGCAGGTCGCCAACCTCCGTTGCCAGGCATACATGCAGAAGATGCTTGCGGCGGAGTTGCGCCAGGAAGCGGGCCGCATCGCTCACGACAACGTTCTTGTCAAGCGCCGGACGGCGGCCACAGGCGGGATCAACAGTTTAATCACCGGCGCGCTCACCGCGCGATAGGGAGGTTTCCATGACGGACCCCAAGAAGAATCCAAGCAAGCGGCGCAAGTTATTTTTCTGGCGGCGTAAGGCTCTTCTCGTGCCAGAACTCCCGAAGCCCATGTACGGAACCGAAGAGGCCCAACGCGAGGCGCCTCGGTGGTATCGCGCATCGTTGCTGAAAGTAGCAGTGGTTGCGCTCGCAGTGGCCGCAATTCTGCCAACGCGCGCCAACGGGCAATTCGGCGTCGACGTGGCTGCGATCCTGGCGGCGCTGTCCCAGATGCAGTCGCTGATGAACACCTACATTGTTGCGCCGCTCAAGACCATCAACCAGGTCGAGCAGAGTGTCGCGAACTATGAGCAAGAGGTGATGTATCCGCTCGCGGCCATCAACCAGGCTAAGAGCTCAGTCGTGCAGTTCGAGAGTCAGTTCAGCCAGATCGGCAATCTCTTTCATTTGAACGTCGCGAGCGCCACGCTGCCGCAGTCGCAGAATCTCGAAACCCTTCTACTTTCGCGCAATGCGGGAAATGTGCCCAGCTTATCTGGCCAGTTTCAGAGTGTGTATGGCGTCGTGATGCCGCCGAATGCAGCATCCCCGCAGATGAGAACGATGACCGACATCACCGATGCGCAGGCTCAGGACGCAATGAAACGGGCGATTGAAATCGACGCCCTCGCGGACGCCGAGCTGACTGAGGCCGACCAGATGGGTCAGCAGATTTCACAGGCTGCTCCCGGCAGCGCCCCGATTCTCGAAGCCGAGGCCGACGTGTGGATGGTGCGGGCCAACGCCTACACCCAGGCGGCATTGGCGGAACTGATGCGTACGCGCGGAATTGACCTTGCCAATCAGAGCGCAATCTCCAAGCTTGCGACCACGGACAACACGACCAATAACGGCCTCATCAACGGAGCGCTGACCAACAGGTGACAGGCATGGTGTTCGCCAGCTTACATCCCGCTGTGATGCTCGCGTTCTTTCAGGCGACGCAGCTGAATCTGTTCGAGAGGTTTCTGACACAGGCAGTGTCTGGAATCGACTCGACCGGTATTACATCCGGGATGCAGAACGTGGCGTACGTGGTCTTGGTGGTGGGATTTCTGTGGCAGGTCTATCAATCGGCCCTGCACGGCGGGGATGTACGCGGGCTGGGCACGAGTCTCATTAAGTACGTTGTCACAGCGGTCGTTGTGATGAACTACGGAACCGTGTTCACGACGATCAATCAGGGCTTTGTGAATTCAGGTAACTGGGTGAGTAACGCCTCCGGCGCTGTAAACCTCTTCCAAAACTGGTCAACCGATCTCCAAACACAATACAGCCAGGGCGGTTACCAGCAAGCCTGGGGCTTGATAACAGGCTCGCTTGCGGGCCTGCTGGACGCCATATTGATCCTTGTCGCTTATCTCCTCTATCCAATCGTGATCGTCATCTTTGGTTTCTTTTACATCTTCTACGGGAGCGTTCTCTATATCTTCGGCCCGATCGTGATTGCCCTGATGCCTCTTGGAGCCGCCAACCGCATCGCTAAATCCTATGTCGAGAATGTCTTCATATGGAATGCGTGGCCCGTTCTCTACGGCGGGTTTGGCGCTCTCCTGAGCGCAGTTCAAATGGGCCAGGTTGGGCAAATGCTCAACCAGAATGACTTCCTTGGGGGTCTGGGAAATCTCGAGGGCTCGTTTCTGATCGGCATCGTCAGTATCGTCTATTCCCTGGCGATCGCCATTATCCCATTCATTGCCAAGCGCATCGTGAGCGGCGACGTGGGCAGCACTGCGGTCGCAATGGTGGGCACGGCAGTCACCGCGCTGACTGCGGGCGCAGCCGGGATCGAGGGAGCGGCGGCCGGAGTAGCGGCGGCAGGAACAGGTTCAGGAGGCGGAGCGGCAGCAGGAACCTCTTCCGGTGCAGCGACTGCGGGCTCTGCGCGAGCGCTCACCGCGTCGGCTGGCGGAAACCAGCCCGCGCCACCACAGCAGGCTCCCATCACTTCCCCGCCAGCAGTAAGCGGCCCTGCGCCCCAAGATGGATCTCCGACTCTGGAGGGCCATGCGGATCAGATTCGCAGCTCGATCAGCGACGTGATGGGCACCGATGGCGCCAGCGGCGAGAGCGGTGGAGCGGTCACCGTGGCGGCCGAAGATGCCGGCGCTCCGCAAGGCCAGTCTGGCGTTGGAGCCGCCAAACCCAACGTTGGCTCCAGACCGTCAGCATCAACGAGAAGAGGACCAACTATACATCGTTACAACCTGGGCACATGGAGCGCCTACCATGCCGCCCGGATCGCGGCGCGCACCATAGCGAGCGCAACGAGCCATCAGGATTAGGAGGACCTATGAAGACCAGCACAATCGCCGCAGACGATTCGGTCATCGCCAGACCGAAGTATTACGAGATGGATGGAGCGCTCCGTGCGAACGCGAACCGAGCCTGGCTGCTTGCATTTCTGACCATTCCGATCGCTCTCGTCGCAATCGGGTTCGCAGTCTTTGTGCGGCTGCAACCGCCGACTGTCATTCGCATCGGCCCCAACGGCGACGCGTCCGTCCTGGGTAGGCCCGCAAAGGGCGCTGTATCGGATCTTGCCACCGGCGGAACCGATCAATTCCTCGACGAAGCCTTTGTAAGGCGCTTCCTGACGAGCTACCTCAACTATTCGCCCGCCGACGTGGACGACCACTGGGCTGGCAGCCTCAACATGATGACGCGCAACTTGCGCACATACACGCTGAAGGCGATGGCGGACGACGATACACGCGGCAAGATCGACGACGGCCAGATTCAGTCTGTATTTCATCTGCGCGAGATCGACGCGGTGCCAGGTGAGCCGCTCGCGTACGTCGTGTACGGCGTCAAGGATGTTCACCATCTGTCGAAAGGCACCGAGACCACGGACCACTTCGTCAACGAGTACCGCCTGCGCCTTATCGCGGACCGCCGCTCCGATGTGAATCCGGATGGGCTCTGGATCGCGGAGTACAGCGAACGGCCGATCGATGGCGAACGTCAGAATCAAATTCTCAGTGCGCCGGATCTTGCCACGGCCGGAGACAGCACGGCGAACAAGGGAGGTCAGTGATGGAAAATGCACTCGCAAGAGTGGCTGAAATGCATCCGCCGGCAGAGCCAGCGGAGCCGCAGCGCCGCCGCAGGACGCGCCAGCAGACGGAAGAGATCGTTCGATACTTCCTTGCCAAAGAGGGATCGTCGGTCGAGAAACCTGAGCTTGGAGTGGAGGCGGCAAGCGAGGGCGAGGCTCTGATCAAAGCCTTTCAGTCAAAGAATGGTGTGATCTACACCGTCCTTGCCTACAAGGCGGAAGCAGAGATACAGGGAGGATCTCCGACATTGGTAAAGCGGCCCCTGCGCAAGTAGGGCGCCGACGTATGTAGCAGCGGTCAGCACGGATTCAAAGAGGGGACAAACCTGAAATACGGCTCATGTCGCCTCCTTTGATGCCTTATCGCCAGAGCGATGAGGAATTCCGCTGGCCCGGTTTGCACTCTCGAAGCCTGGTTCAGACAACACCCACCCCTAACCCGGGCGGCCAGGCGAGAGACAAGAATCCGGCGTCAGCCAATCTCTTGTCACTTCGTCTCGAAGCGCCAGACAAGTGAGGAGAACATGACAGCGAACAGGACACAAAATGCGGCACTCGATCAACGGCTCATTCTTGAGCTGCGGATCGATGCGTCCGGTGAAGTGACCCGCAAGCCAACCAGACTCGGACGGAAGGACACGCTCGAAGGGAAGCTCCTCGGGCAACTCTATCCGGGTATCCGAGTCGCGCGCGTCAGCGTGCCGTATGAGT
>JBEKSA010000035.1:0-31218 GCA_049517515.1 Occallatibacter sp. | reverse complement strand
TTTCTGGCTGGGCGACCAGGATTCGAACCTGGATAAATGCCTCCAAAGGGCATTGTCCTACCATTGAACGATCGCCCAGCATGTCGGTCAGCCGAGGGTGAGTCTCGCTTGCCCAACGGTGGACTGTCAATCAGCTTCTTTTCAACATTTGGTCCCAGTAAGCGGATCGCGGAAGGGTGCGCGTGATGGTCGTTCTCACGCTCAATCCTTGAACTTGATTCCCGATCCGTTCCTGTGCCGCCTCAGCATCTCCGCGGGTCAGGTACAACCCGAAGAGCGCCGAACCGGAACCCGACAGAGAGGCAAAGAGGGCTGCCTCCGGTGTGCCCGGAGCCGCAAGAAGACGCTTGATCTCTGCAAGGGAGGGATGCTGGGGAAAGACCACACGTTCGAAGTCGTTCTCGATCCAGCTCATGATCCCGGTGCGGACAAGCCCAGACCCGTGTGTCGTCTCTTGCGGTCCGGCCAGGTCTTCTCCCAAGGAGAAGACACCGGAGGAGCCTATTCCAAACCCGCCCTCGGGAATTTCTCCCCGAAAGGCGCTGGCGTAGTTTCGGCTCAACTTCTCTAGTCTAGCGGTACCTGCGTCAACGGTCAAACCTTCCGCCGAGCAAAGCGCGTCCCAGTCGCGAAAAGCCAGCGGCGTGGAGATGCCGATCTCCGGCACGGCGACTACGCACCAGGTCGGCTCAATGTCGTTGAGCGGATAGACTTCCTGCCCGCGGTCGACGCCGAGTACCGTTCCGCCGATGAGAAAGAGCGGCACATCGGAGCCCACTCGGGCGGCGAGCTCCAGGCGGCGTGTGAACAAGTCCTGAAGGGCTGCAGCGCCCAGCTCTTTTTCCAGTCCAATAAGCGCCGCGACAGCATTGCCCGACCCGGCGCCCAACCCGCCTTGCACCGGAAGTCGTTTATCAATATGCACTTCAATATCCGCAGAGACTCCAAGCTCCTCCAGAGCCAGAAAAATAATTTTCCAGGCAGTATTGCGCTCGTCTGTGGGAACGCGGGGGTCATTGGAGCTGATCTGGAGCGAGTTCACTTCGGCCAGCTTGGCCGTAACCGTCACCAAATCATGCATTTCCAGCGTTTGATAGACGGTGGCGAGCGCGTGAAAGCCGTCCGGTCTCGGCGGCCCGAGGAAAAGCCCCAGATTGATCTTCGCGTGCGATCGGACTACGGTCGGCATACCGGATCATTGTAGAGGTACACGGCGCCCACGACCGGTATTCGGGGAATGACTTCCCGTTCCTAAAGCGGTGCCTGGCCGGCAGGCACACACTCGCTTTCCCAGGCGCCCAAGCCATGCGGAGGTTTGCACGCAAGCCCAGAGGGCGCAGGCACTTGGAAGGCCCGCGCGGCCTGTGGCGGTTTCGTTTTGACCTTGATTGCCGGGCTAAGTTTCCTTGTAAACCGATGCTCCGGCAACGGTCCCAAAAACGGCCTCAACCAGCCCGCCCAGGGTCGTGTAGAGCGTCAGGTGATTCGGGAACAGCCTCGCAACGTGCATGAAGGCGGCGTTCGGGAACAGGACTGCGAGAAGCCAAACGGCCAGTCCGGCATAGATCGCCGTCTTGATGCCCGCGCCGAACCGCGGCCGGATCGCCACATAAACCCAGATGGCCACGAGTCCGGTCAGAAGTCCAATCACGTTGAACAGGATAATCTGGACCTGCGAGAATCCGGGCCGGCCGAGCATGGCCATTCCGTTAGCCCAGCGCGACGCAAGCCAAACGCCATCCACGAAATAATCCAACACGTCGATGGCAATTCCGGCGACAATTCCGCCCAGGATCAGGCGGCCCACGTTGATCTTTCCCATGATGCGCTCCTTGGGGGATTTTGAGAGACGACCGGAGTATACGCACGGGAAAACCGGTGCGCAATCAAAATATGCGTCGCGTTTTCATGGGATTAGCGACCCTGGCGCGCGAAATGAGGGAACTTCGGCGGTAAAATCTCCGTAACAACTTTGGAGTACAAGCGGGAGATTCTATGCACTTCCTGATCTTCGGCATCGGCTTTTATTTCCTTCCTGCGATCATCGCGGCGGTGCGGCACACGCACAACTCCATGGGAATCCTGTTGCTGAACTTGTTCCTTGGCTGGACCGTGATCGGCTGGTTTGCCGCGCTCCTGATGGCCATCTTCTCGATGCCCTACTGCGTCCCCTACTACTATCGCCGCGGATGGTGAGGACAGGGGCCGAATCCCTGGGGTTCGGGCTGCGAAAGTCCGGTCAGGCGCGATCCAATCAGGCGAAACCGCGCTGGGCACTGCGCGACTCGCTCGCTGGCCTCGTGCTCTTCCTGGCAACGGCGTGCGTGGTGCTTTGGCAAAACGCGCATGTCGCGATTCTATGGGACACGAGCTACGTACTCGACAGCGCGGTACGATTCGCACACGGACAAGCGCCGTACCGTCACTTTCCTTTTGTTCATCCGCCGCTCACCTTCCTCACTCAGGCCGCGATCATCCGCTTCACCGGCCGCGTCTTCTTTCATCACGTGCTCTACGCCGCGGTGGTGGGCGGACTCGGCACGGTTCTCACATGGCGGCTAGCGCTGGCGTCGTTGCGCGGGCGCGCTCGAGCGGCGTGGGTAATCGCTCTGCTCGTGGCCGCGCCGCTCGCAGTCCTCGGCATCTACAGCATCATCCCCATCCCCGAATACGACTGCGACTGCGCGTTCTGGATTCTGGTTGCGTTGTGGCTTTTCGAGCGGGCCGACGCAAAAAGAAGCGTCGCGGGCGGCCTTGCTGCCGGAGTGGGACTATGCGTGCCGCTTTTTTGCAAGCAGAACATGGGGCTGCCATTTCTGGCGGCGGCCATCGGCGCGGTTTTGCTCGTCCTCGCACTCGCGCTGATGCGCATGCGGCGCGGACGAGTTCAAGCTGAGGCGTCCGACGCTCGCACCCTCCTCTCCATTCTGGCCGCCGCGTTTGCCACTCTGTTCGCAGCCGCTCTGGCGCTGCATCGGACCGTCGGCATCCGCACCTACATCGGCTGGACGATTCGCTTTGCCGGCGAGCGCCGCCTGCCGAGCCTGGAGAACATGCTCGCCGTTTTCCATGATCCGTCGCTCTTGTGGACGTTGCCCTGCGTTGCCGCTGCTTTGCTGCTCTTGCGTCTGGCGCCGCCAAGATTCCGCTGGACGCGGATCGCCTCCTTCGCCCTCTTGGCCGCGCCGTTTCTTTTCACGCTCGCCTCGCTGCTGATCTACGATGACGCGGACGAGCGCGGCGACAGCTTGCTGGCTCTTTGGCCGCTGCTGCTCCTGCTGGCGGCGGCGCTGGCGATCGTGAATCTGCTTCGCTTGCGGCGAGAGGCCACATCGCGCGCACTCTTCCCGCTCATCGTCCTCGCCGCCATCTGCGGCACGTTCATGTCGCAGCAACTATGGGGCTCCACATACGCCATCTGGCCGTTGCTCGCCCTGCTCGTGGCCGAGATGCTTGCATCTCTTCGCCGCTTCACGACGCGCGCCGCCACACCTTGGTTCGTGCCCGCGCTCGCCACCCTCATTTCCGTCACGCTCCTTGTCTGCGGGAGCTTCTACACCGCCAGTGAGGAACGGCTCTCCTACCTCAACCTGCCCGATGGGCCGGTTGAGCATTCGGCATTTCCGCAGCTTGCGGGCATGGCCACGCCCGGGCCCTATCTTCCCGAATTTGATGAGTTGCTGCGCTACGCCCAAGCCAATATTCCCTTTGATGACGGCCTGATCCTGACCCCAGGAGAGGATCCGTTCTACTTTGCCACGGGCCGCGTACCGCGCTTTCCGGTGCTGCTCTTCGATCCCACGACCGATCCCTATTCGCCGGCCGAGACTGCCGCGTTGGTTCGTTCGCAGAACATCCGGTGGCTGATCGTAAAGCGAGACTTGCAGATCATCGTAGACCCGACGCCGAACCGTGCCGCGACCATGCAAGCACTGATGGGCGAATTCACGCTGGCCGCGCACCTGCGTGGATACGACGTGTACCGCCGCTAGCTAGAAAACGCCGCCGATGATTCGCAGAGGGCCCCGCGTCTGAAAGTTCTTCAACCTGTGACGACGGACGACGACTCTGACAACTTCACGCCCATAATCGCCAACCACAACGCCAGCCCGCACTCGGCAATGAACATGACCGGATACAACGGATAGGTCCACTTCTGATAAGCAGGAAAGAACCATAGTTGGACAAAGCAAATCATCAAGGACACGCCGTCGAGGATGAGCAAAACTCCAAAAATCTTTGGAAGAAGCCGCGATTTTATCGCCAGATATCCGAGAGGAAACAGCCACGCGCCGTAAAACAACACGGTCACCATGCCTCCGCCGCTGCTGACTTTGAGGAAAAGCAGTCCTAACGTTTGTAACTGATCTGGCCCGGACGCTCCGGTCGACGTTGAATATTGATAGGCTATAAGGGCTGAAAAATGAATCAGCGTAGCAACACACTCAATAACCACTCCCACCAGATTCAATAAAAGAAAAAGCAGCGCGAGATCTCTGTTGATCGGCCTGAACAACACATACAGCGCCCAAGCCGCTAAAAGAAACAGAAGTGCGGCAATCAGCTCCATCGTCACGCCGAGACGAAACAATCCCTGCGCAGCCACAATGGCATTGGCGGTGGCTGCGGCATTTCCCCACGCGATGGGCTTGCCCTGGATGAAGGAGGAATCTGCGAAGATCACGATGTAAGCCAGGTACAGCAGCCCGGCCATTCTTGCAATTCTTGGGGGTGACACCTGGTTCAGCTGGTCGTTCATAGCTGTCTCCGGTCCTTTCAGCACGTCTACCACGGGCAGGCAGTCCCCAACCCTGCCGTGAAAATGGCTTTGGTAAGTTGCCGAGATTGTACGCCAGTGCCCGGCGCTACGATTTCTTCTTCGCCCTGCCGGACCGCCGCAGCTCTGCCCAATCTTTTCCCGTCTGGTCGGCGTATACAATGCCGAATTCCGCAATCGCTTCAGCAAACGCGCTGCCGGTGCCGATGTAGCCGGCGATCGTTTGCGCATCGCCCGATCGCGCGTGGCCGCGGGCGAGCAGTTCGCCGCAGACTTCAGCGTAAGCCTTGAGATTGGCGCCGACTAGATCTGTGATCGCAATCGATCCCTTGTGATCGTTGAGCTGGCGGACAAGATATTGGCGGCTTCCGATGTGAGTCCAGCCGAGAAACGGATCGGTCTGGATTTGCATAAAGCGTTGCCCCTCGGCCGTACGCCGGCCGTTGTGCGCCGCGGGCAGGGGGTCGGGCAGATACGGCGCGTACGCCGACGCAACCTCTTCCTTAATCTGCAGAAACAGTGGATCGCCGGGGCCGTTGCCCTCCATATAAATACAGTAGTCGCGCAGGCCTACCGAGCCGGTGCCAACCACCTTGAAGGCCACATCCACGGGCCGGTAGAAATCGAGAAGGTGTTGCCGCTGCGGCTCCAGCATTTCGCGATACGGCCCCAGCGAGGCCAGCACAGCTGCGGCGCGCGCGCCGGTAACGCGCCAGAGCATCGGTTTCGATTCTTTGAAGCGTCGTCGCACGCTTGACCTCGAAGAGATAGGCCGGGACGAGACGGGCACAGTGAGCTGCTCAAACGTGTGTTGCGGCGTGGCCCGCTCCGCTTTTGAGAGCGCGTCGTGCACCGGTTTGGCCAGGTCGATGCGATGCACCTGAAACCGGTTCACTTCAAGCTGGGGCATGCGGGAAAACGTGCGCATCTGCTGGGCGTAGCGTTCGATGCAGGCGGCGGCGGCTTTGCGCGCGGTGCCGTCTTTGTGCCCCGCTGCGCGCCCGGCAAGCACCAGCGAAGCAGCCATGCGTTTCAGGTCCCACTCGAAGGGGCCGCGAATCGTCTCGTCAAAGTCGTTGATGTCGAAGACCAGCCGCCCATCGGGCGCGGCGAATGCACCGAGGTTACATACATGGGCGTCGCCGCAAAGCTGGCTTACGATCCCTGTCGATGGAAGCTGCGCCAGGTCCGCGGCCATCACAGGCGCCGCGCCGCGAAAGTAGCCGAATGGCGACTCTGCCATCAGCTGGTATTTGAGCTGAATCAGCGGCGGCACGCGGCCGCGCATCGATCGCGCAATCAGTTCCAAAGCCGGGGCCGGCCGCGCCTTGGGATGCAGCGCTTCGTGCTGGTGGCGGCCCACTTGTTTGCGCCGCGCCTGGCCAAGTGCGCGCCGTTCTTCAGGAGACGCCCAGTGCATACAGCGGAACATACACTGTCGACCCTTGCGGCAACAAACAGCGAAGCCGCACTCGCGACATCTTCCATCCCGCGGAATCGAGAGAACATCGAGACCGCGCGCCGTTAGTCTTCGCCGAAGAAGCGTTTCCTTACCGTTTCGTCGAGCGGCAGGTCGGGTCCAACAAAGAGCGCGTCCGGCTGCCGGCTGGGGTCTTGCCCTATGAGCGGCATGGCCCGCGCCCGGCGTGCATCGGCTTCCGGTCCCGTGGCGAGATACATTGCGGTCAACCACTGATGGAAGGTGTGCAACCGGCCGGCATAGTCATCGTGCTCGTTGGCGTAGGCGTGTCCTGCAGCATTCCAATCGTCGGTGCGCATCAGGTGATCGCGCAGCACACGAACGTCGCGCAAGGTAAGGGAAAGGCCCTGCCCCCAGGTTGGATCGCTCGACGTGGCCGAGTCGCCCACGAGCGCCACTCCATTGCGGTACGGGTGATCGATCCAACTGTGCGCACAACCGAACGTTGCCAGCGGACCAGCCTGTCTCACGCCTTCGAAGAGTGCCGCGCTCGCGCCAGTTTTCTTGCAGCCGTCAACAAAGCGCGCCAAGTCGCCGGGCCCCTGAAAGCGTGGTTGCGTCGCATCGTGGTAGCAGAGATACATCCGCACGCGGCCGCCGCCCTGCGGGATGACGATAGCCAGCTGGCCCAGCGCAAAGTTGTAGATGCCCTGGAGTATCTCGTCCGCGGCGGGGACGTTTTCGAGCAGAATTCCGGCGATCATCATGTCTTCGGGATCGCGTTGTACCGTGAAGCGCGCCGAAGAGCGCACGACGGAAGATCGTCCCTCGGCTCCCACCACTAACCGCGCGGAGATTGATTCAGCGCGGCCATCTTCCTCAATCACCATCTCCGGCGGCGCGCCCGGCCGCACCTCGCGAACCGCCGCGCCCCGTCGCACCGTGGCTCCCGCTGCTGCCGCCGCTTTCAAAAGTGACTCCTGCATGGCGGGGTGATAGCAAGTGAGAAAAGGTAGCCGATGCTTTGTGCTGGGGGCAACTTCGCGATGTTCCACCAGGTCGCTCGCAACGTAAGTGTCGATCCAATTGAGGTGATGCCTGCCGGCTTCGGCAAACCAATCGGCCGCTCCCAGGGCCTGAACTTCGGCGTAGCCCCAGGGAAACATCGCCTCGCCGCGCACGCGGTCCTTGAACTGCCGCTCATGCTCGATGACGAGGACGCTGGCGCCCTGTTCCGCCATGCTTTTGGCCAGAGCCGCGCCGCCCAGGCCGCCGCCTGCGATGGCTAAATCGTAAGTTGTCGACATGCGTTTTCCTCCCGGGGAATCTCCAGAATGTACGTCGGCTTGCCTGCATCGAGCAAGCATCTATTTAGGGAGGAAGTTGCCGCTCAGAATTGGTGGATTCGAAGTTGCCCGATTGACGTGAGAATCGATACCAAAAAGCTGGCTCCGCCGAAACTGGAAGACGCCTCCCGTTATCACTGCGTAAAGCGAGGGCCCAGGAGTATTATTCATTCCCGTCGATCATTGGGTAATGCCATGCATAGAAGTTTGCTAGTGGTACTCTGTGTCACCGTTTGCTCGGTTGCGACGGCGCGCTCTCAGGGACCTAACCGGCCCAAACCCGAAGAGCAATCACGTCCATCTTTTTCCTGCGCAGACCCGGTCACCGAAAAGGCATGTAACAGCTTGAAGGAAATGGTTATCGCGAACGACGCCGTCGTCGCCTACCTGACCTCGAACCGAGCACTCGCCTGCTTCCTATCCAACGAAGACGCGTTCTTTGTCATTTCTTACGACACGCCGCGCGACCGGGACCAGAGGCCAGCTAATGCCGATCCGCTGACCAAAGGTGGACAAATCTTCTTCAGACAGTTTCGAAATGGCACGGAAGATCGCGAGGGGCTCCATCTGGCAGCAGATGGCGATTGGTACGAGGCAGTGGGGTCCTTCGTATCGAAGAGGCTGTTCGGCTCTGACGCCGGCGGTTCGTTTGAAGATGATTTCGGTAAACTTCTGATCGATCAGGGGACGGAGTTGACCTTGCGCCATTCCATTCGCAAGAAGGACGGTTCAGACTCGGATTACCGCCTCACAATCCGGTTGTCCACCGGCCGCTTTAATGAAGAATCGAGCACCGCCGAAAACGAGCCTGTTGTGCATTCCGGACATTGCCTTGATTTTGTAAACGGGACCTTGCAGGACAAAACGGCGAAGAAGTGACGCCCCTTGTACGGAAGGTCTAGGTGGCCGACAGGCAAGCGTCACTCGCCTGGATCGCGCGAGGATTTCTTGATTATGGCACCCGCCCAGTGCTGAACCTTATCCGCGAGGGGCAATGCGCCGGTCCCGCGGATAATTTAGCGACCAAGACAAGTGGGGTTACTGGCTCACAATGAATATGGGATTCACGGCTGACCCGACCCTTGTGCTCGATTTCCTTCGTACGTTTTCCCGCCTTGAGTATTCACTCAAAGTCACGCGGTTTCGGCAGCCAGGAGACGGTGAAGCGAGAGCGAATTGGAAGAAATTTGTGGCCGAAATCTCGCCTCACTTCAACCCGGACAGTTCGCCGGAGCTTGCGTCTGCCTATAGATACCTAACGCATAATCCGCCTCGCACACTTGCGGTGAAAGACGGCGCCGTGTCGTGGGTTGCCTATGTGTCGAAAGTTGGATCGGGCGGAGATGAGGCAGTGTGGATCATCAAGCAGGTGCGCAACAATCTCTTCCATGGTGGCAAGTTTGCTATCGATCCGACGGCGAATCCTCAAAGAGACGGTGAACTTCTGCGCGCGGGTAAGGTTCTGCTGAGTTACCTCGTATCAATCGTGCCCGAGGTCGAGCGAGCTTTCCAACAGTAGGGCCTGTCCTCGCGGAGTTGCCTTCGCGCTCGCGTAGGCGAGTTATAGCGGCCCCTTTTCAAATGGGCTGATTTACACTGAGTCTTCCGGATCTGCCGGCCCACCCCCGATCTCTGCGGTCGATGTCCCGCGTTCCGGGCCGGATTCCCACTCCAGGAGAGAGTGCATTGACGCGAAAATCCGTCTTCCTGTTTTCGGCCGTCGTCGTATTCGCCTTGGCGGGCCTTTCACTGGCTGCGCAAGCGCCCGAGAAGCCGCTAACGATCGACGCGATCTTTGCGCATGGGCCACTCATCGGCGTGCTGCCCAACCAGCTCACCTGGTCGCCCGACGGAAAGCATCTGACCTATTTGGATGGCGGCGAACTGATGGATGTGGATCCCGCCACTGGCAAGACGCATGTACTGGTAAGCGCGGCGAAGATGGAAAACCTGAACGGCAGCAACGGCTCCGAGCAGGATCGCGATCATCGCCACCGCTATAACCTGGCCAGCTATGTGTGGGCCCCGGATTCCACGCACATTCTCTTCGACTCTAATGGCCGGTTGTGGCTTTACGATCTGCACAACGGCACCGGAGTCGAATTGGGCTTTTCCGGCCTCCTCTCCGGCGACGATCCCAAATTTTCTCCCGATGGTTGGTTCATCTCGTTGATCAAGGATCACGGCTTGGCTGTCATCCCGCTCCGCGAGCCCGGCACGCCCACCATTCCTCTCGCTCCCGCGCCCAACCCTTCTTCCGTTGACGGCCGGGTGTTCCTCAACGGCGAAGTGGACTGGGTGTATGAGGAAGAGCTCGACGTGCGCAGCAACTACTTCTGGTCGCCGGACTCAAAGAAGATTGCCTACTTGCAGATGAACGAGACCCAGGTGCCGCGCTATCCGCTTACTGACTGGATTCCCAGTCACGCCACGGTGGATTGGCAGCGCTTTCCGCAGCCGGGCGACCCCAATCCCGAGGTCCACCTCGGGGTGGTGCCAGTGCGCGGCGGCAAAACTGTCTGGATGAAGATTCCATTTCACGATGGCGACGATTACGTGCCCCGCTTCGGCTGGATCGACAACAAAACTCTTTGGATTGAAACTCTGACTCGCGATCACAAGCACCGCTCGCTCTTCTTCGCCGGCACTGATTACGGCGACGCGCGACCGATGCTCGAGATCAGCGATGATAAGTTCCTCGATGAGAACTACGATGTGGCTGTAAGTGACGGAGCCATCGTGCTCACCAGTTGGAGCGACGGGCACAATCACCTTTACCTCTACAGCTACGACAAGCAGAAGCCGCTTGCGTCGGACGCGAAGCTCGATCGCCAGCTCACCAACGGCGATTTCGAAGTCGGCGACATATACAGCGTGGACACCGAGCGCAAAGTCGTAAATTACGCATCAAACGAAGGCAATCCGATGGAGCAGCAGCTTTGGCAGGTGAACTTTTCCGGCAATCGCCGGCAATTGAGCACTGGCGCAGGCTTCCATGTCGCCACGTTTTCTCCCGACGGCGGCGCGTTCACCGACAAGTTCGCCTCTCGCATGACGCCGCCGGTGATGCGCGTCTGCCAGGCGCCCGAAAAGTCCACCGCCGCGAGTTCGTGCCGCGTCTTCTGGGAAACGCACGCGCTCGATTCTTACAATCTGCATTCGCCGCTGCCGCTCGAGGTGAAGGCGCACGACGGCACCACACTCTACGCCACGCTGCTGCTGCCGGAAGGCTCGACGGATCCCGCCGGAACGCCCTTGATCGTGAATCCCTACGGAGGCCCCCACGACCAGATCGTCATGAACCAATGGAGCGGCTCGCTGCTCTTCGATGAGCTGCTCGCGCAGCACGGGTTTGCCGTGCTCCATGCCGACAATCGCGGCATGGGCAGCCGTGGGCGCGCCTTCGCGCAGGCGGCCTATCGCAACTTCGGCCCGGTCCAGCTCGAGGATCAGTTGACAGTGGTGGACGCGGCGCTCGCCAAATATCCCCAACTTGATCCCAATCGTCTGGGTTGGTGGGGCTGGAGCTGGGGAGGCACGTTCACGCTCTATGCCATGACACACTCGGCCCGCTTCCGCGCCGGCGTGGCCGTGGCTCCAGTCACCGACTGGCGCGATTACGACTCCATCTACACCGAGCGCTATCTGGGCCTGCCCGCCGAAGACCCGGATGGCTATCGCGACTTCTCCGTCGTCAATTCGGCTGCGGATTTGAAGGGACGCTTGCTGCTGGTGCACGGAACCGGCGATGACAACGTGCACCTCGAAAACACGGTGCAGTTTGTGCAGAGACTCATTGATACCGGAATTCCTTACGACCTCGAGATCTTCCCGCGCAAGACGCACTCGCTCGCAGGACCGGAGGTGCAGACGCACCTATTCAGCCGGATCCTGGCGCAGTTCGACACTTATCTTAAGCCGGCCACGCCGGCAGCGAGCGGGAATTAGAGCATCTTAGCCTTCGTGGCGGAAGAACTCATCCTTTTCGCGCTTCGGGCAGTGTGTGCACTCGAGGCATGCGACGAGGAGCACGGCTATCCCGACCGTGACCAACACGGCAAGTACGCTTCCATTCACCGCGATCCAATGTGCAAGGGTCCGCATCTTCGGTCACCGTTCCGGGTTACGATCCGGTCATCTGAGACGACTTCGGATCTACAAAAATGCTACCCATTTCTTACATTAAACGCTATTCCACCCTTTTGCGTCAGCCTCTAACACTTTCCGGGAATCGTTCGACCTGATTGGGGGGAGAGAATTCAATTGCAAAATAGCAAAGAAAAGGCGAAACTAGCAAGTGAAAGCGATGGCCGCTCACCCTAATCCGGCGCTTTCGCATTCTTCCGAAGAATGGCCGGAGGAGCTTGCGAACCTTCGCTTTGCAGCCAAAGAGGCCCCCGATGTCGCCGATCCCGTTCCCTGCGGCGATTCTGCTCAGGGGCCACTGCTTAACTGGCTCTTCGTCGACCTGAACTCCTACTTCGCCTCCGTCGAGCAGCAAGTCCGCCCCGAGCTTCGCGGACGGCCGGTTGGCGTGGTGCCCATGATGGCCGACACCACGTGCTGCATCGCCGCCAGCTACGAGGCCAAGGCTTTCGGCGTGCGCACCGGCACCATCGTCGCCGACGCCAAGCGCATGTGCCCGGAGATTGTTCTTGTCGAAGGCCGTCATGAAATCTACACCGAATACCACCACCGCGTCGTTGAAGCCGTGGAGAGTTGCGTGCCGGTGACTGCCGTTTGCTCCATCGACGAGATGGCCTGCCGCCTCATCGGCCGCGAGCGTCCGCTGCTGAATGCCATCGATCTCGGCATGCGGGTGAAACGGACAATCCGCGAGCGCGTCGGCGAATGTCTGCGCAGCTCCGTGGGTCTCGCCACTAACCGTTACCTCGCCAAAGTTGCCAGCGACATGGAAAAACCCGACGGACTGGTGGCGCTGCCGCTCGACATCCTGCCCGAAGCGCTCCATCAACTCACGCTGCACGATCTGCCCGGCATCGGCGCGCGCACTGAGAAGCGCCTGAACGAAAAAGGCATTCGCACCATGGACGATTTGCTCGCGCTCGACCGCGAACATGCCGGCGAAATTTGGGGATCGGTGTGGGGTGAGCGGCTTTTTCACTGGCTGCAGGGCGAAGATTTCGATCACACGGAGGCTGAGCACCAGAAGTCCATCAGCCACTCGCACGTCCTTGCGCCCGAGATGCGGACCGCGGAAAAAGCCTGGGCTGTGGCCCACAAGCTGCTGCACAAAGCGGCCATGCGTCTGCGCGCGGCGGACCTGTGGGCAAGCCACATCGGCCTGGCGATTGGATTCGCCGTGCCGCGCGGCGAAAACATGCCCGTTTCGCGCTTCGGCGTGCCTGCACGCGGCTGGCGCAGCGAGATCAAGCTGAGCGAGTGCCAGGACAACCAGACGCTCATTGCCGCTTTACGCCGCCTGTGGGAGTCGCGCCCCAGCGGTGAGCAATACGATCACCCGTACTTCATTGGAGTGCAACTGAACAACCTGGTTCCCGATCGCCTGCACACGCTGGCGCTCTTTGACGGGCTCGAAGAGGAACAGAGCCGCACGCGCCTGCTCGCAACCATGGATCAGATCAACGACAAGTACGGCATGAGCACCCTCGCCCCCGCCGCAATGCTCACCGCGTACAAGGCCGCGCCCACGCGAATCGCGTTCAACGCCATCCCCGATTTGTTTTGACGCATTGCCTGGCTAATGGCCGGTTGACGTGAGCGCCGCCACGGCCGGTCCGCCAAGCCCAGCAGGTGTCGGGCACTACCCATCCCGCCCTGCTTGAAACGAACTTTTCCTGAGCGATTGCGTAACTCTCTGCATCCCATCTCGCACTTTCCTGCGGATTAGAAGGTAGCAGCGAGTTTTATGACCGAAAGCTGGCAGCCCGACTTCGAACAACTCGTCGACGAGCACCAGTCCATGGTCTTTTCGCTCGCGCTGCGCATGACCGGCGATCGCGGCCTGGCCGAAGAGATTGCGCAGGATACTTTTCTGGCTTTGGATAGGAATTTGGGCAAGATCGAAAGTCTGCAGCACGCGATTTTTTGGCTGCGGCGCGTCGCCATAAGCCGGTCGACCGATGCGTTGCGCCGGCGGCGCGCTCGGGGCATAGAGTTCTGGGTAGAGATGGACGAGAACCAAACGGCACAAGTGGAAGCGCGAACCTCTCCGTTAGGCTCCCGCCTGGAAAGCCTGCTGGCGACGCTGCCCGAAGCGCAACGCGCGGCGCTCATCCTCCGCTACCAAGAGGACATGACACCGGAAGAGATCGCGGCCGCGCTCGATGCGCCCGTGGCCACGGTGAAGAGCCAGTTGCAGCGGGGATTGAAGCTGCTGCGGGCCAAGGCCGAGAGCCAGTTGAAGGAGTACATCCGTGCAGTTTGACGAATTCGAACGCGAGCTTCGCGAGAGCTTCGAGCGCCAACCAGCGCCGCGCGGCTTGAAGCGCAAGGTGATGGAGCGCCGCTGGCAGCAGCGGGCGCAGCTCCGCTTCAGTCGGGAGTCCGCGCGGCAACGTACCCGCCTGATCTGGTTCGAGCGCATCGCGGCCTCGCTGGTCGTTGCAAGCGTGGCAGGCGGAGCAGTTTTCGGGCATTACACCATCGAGCGCCACAAGGGAGAAGAAGCAAAACAGCAGGTGTTCACCGCGCTGCGCATCACCAATCACGCGTTCCAGGTGATGAACCGGCAGTTGCAGGAACGAGACAAGAATTCGCAGTGAACGCGATTCGCAGTAAAGGCGACTCGCAAAAATGGGATTCGCAAAGCCAAGGAGAACGATCATGAAACATCGCATTGCCGCACTCATATTGGGAGCCGCCGCGCTGATTGCGCCGGCGCTTGCCCAACAGTCACCGTCGCCGCTCCCGCTTCCCGCGCCCGTTGAGAAGGAGTTGGCGGCGCGGGCTGCCAACGTAACCGAAGTCACGCTGGGCAAGGGCATGCTCGATTTCGCCGCGAAATTCATGGACAACAACAACAAGGACCAGGCCGCGGCCAAGCAGTTGATCGAGGGGCTCGACGGCATCTACGTGCGCGACTACGAGTTCGATAAGGAAGGCCAGTACTCGATGGACCAGCTTGAACAACTGCGCAAGGCCTTTGAAACACCCGAATGGTCGCCGATAGTACACGAACGCGAAAGCAAGGGTGGCGAAAGCACGGACGTGATGATGAAGATGGTGAACGGTGAGCCGCACGGAATCTTTGTGCTGGATGCCGAGCCGAAGGAGCTCACGATCGTGCTGATTCTGGGCCCCATCCGCATGGACCAACTGAGCGAGTTGAAGGGTCTTGGCGGGCTGGGCGGCGTGTTGGGTCCAGCCGGCCCGCTGGGTCCGACTGGCCCACTGGGCGGCGTTCAGCATACGCCGCACGGCGACGGCAAGGACAAGGGGAAGACCGCAAAGGGAGGCGACCAATGAATGAGTTTCCTGGGAACCGGCACTTCTGGATTCCGCTCGGCTGCGCGGCGCTTTGTGTTGCTGTGATCGTTCCCTGGGTTGCTCTGGCGGCGGGCGGCGGGGGCGGCTTTGACGGCGTGGTGAGCTCCATCGAGAGCCGCTATCACGAGCACGCCATGCGCATCCCGCTCATGGGGCTGGCCAGCGTGGTCGCGGGCGCGGCCACGCGCGGCGGCGTGGACGGCGTGCACGTTGCCGAGTTTGAGCACTTTTCCGCGCCGGTTGATGGCGAGGAGCTGAACCGGCTGGTCGAGGAGAAGCTTGGCCAGGGATGGGAGCGGATGATCCGCGAGACCAACCGCCATAGCGGCGAGCAAACGCTCATCTTCTCGCACCCCGAGGGCAGGCGCATGGGTCTTTTCATTCTCGATCTTGATGGCAACGAGCTTGATGTCGTGCAGGTTTCGGTCGATCCGGACCGTTTGAACGAGACCATCCTCAAGTACAAGCATCACGATCGCGACGGCGGCAGCAAATCGGACTGACGCCTGCCTGAGCTGATTGCTAAGGGGTCTGCGTCATCAGATCGACAAACTCCTTTTGGAAGCGCGGCAAATCGAGATCCATTTGCGCGTGGACGAGCCGGACACCGGTCGCCGGCTTCATCGGCTCCGGCCAGGCGAGCGTATCGCCGTAGCTGGGGCCGTGGCTCAGGTCCACATCCATATACACGTCTTCCTCTTTGGTGATGATGGCGGGATCGATCCACGCGCATGCTTCGAGCTCGTCCCACATCAATGTGCGCCGCTGGCTCCATGCGGCAATGTAGCGCGCCGCCGGCGCCTGCGACTTCGCGATCGCGCCCAGCATGGCCTGCGTGAACGGTGCTTTCTCAGAAACATCCATGGTCGTCACTTCAACGCGCGGCCAAGCGGCGTGCAGCACGATGTGCGCGGCCTCGGGATCGAACCAGAAGTTGAACTCGTGGCGTGGGTCTGCGAATTCCAGATCGGCGGACTCCCGATCGTCGGTCTGCGGATCGAGGCTGCCGCCCATGACCTCAATGCCTTTCGTGAGGGCCGCGAACTCTGGATCAATCGAGACGGCAAGCGCGATGTTGGTCAACGGCCCTGCGGCGTAGATGGTCACCTCGTGCGGATGCGCGCGCACCTCGCGGATGAGAAAATGCGCGGCGTCTTCGTCGAGCGGCTTGGTCGCCGGCACGCCCTCGGGCATGGGTGGAATCTCGTAGGGCCCGTGCGGCTCCGGCCGTGGCGCTCCGGCAGTCGTCATCGGTACCCCTCCCCATGCGCCCAGCCACGCCACTTTGCCATTGAGCGCTTCCTCAAGGCGTGTTTGTTCTTCATTGCGGACCAGCGGAAACACCGCGCCGCGAACCACGGGAACGTCGGAGTGGCCGGTCAGCTCGAGCATGCGCAGTGTGTGCAGCGTCTCTTCGTCGCGCCATGCGTCGCCGGTCACCATGGTGATGCCCAGCACTTGCACATCCGGCGCCTGCAACAGCACCAGCATCGCCATCTGGTCTGATCCGCCCGGGCCGGCGCCATCCTGATCAATGAGGACGAGACGCTTTTGCGCGGGGCAGATGGTGACGCAAGCCAGCGCAACGAGCGCGAGAAATTGTCGTTTCATATATTGGATTTTGGCACAGCTGCGCGGTCTTTTCGCCCGGCTAAGCCTGCAACCCGCCCTACAGACCACTGACAACTGATCACTGCCCTACCGTCGTCCAAACCCTCGCGGCTTGAACTGCGGCGTGACGGGCAGGTTCGTCTTGCCCTCGGGATAGACCACCAGAAAGCGGTTTGATCCCTCGCCTACGCTGGCCGTCTCAACGCCCTGCAACGACCGGCAGACAAGATGCAGCATGCGCCGCTCGCGGCTGTTCATCGGCGGAAAACTGTAAGGAACTCCTGTTTGGCGCACCTTTTCCGCGGCAGCTTCGGCGGCCTGTCGCAG
Organism: Occallatibacter sp.; assembly: GCA_049517515.1. Classification (GTDB taxonomy): domain Bacteria; phylum Acidobacteriota; class Terriglobia; order Terriglobales; family Acidobacteriaceae; genus Telmatobacter. The sequence goes on along the minus strand of JBEKSA010000035.1, from coordinate 14,267 downwards.
CTCTTCGGCGCGCAGGGCCTTGAAGTTCGCGGCGTCGAAGCTCACCATATCGTGTTCGTGGTGGTCAAGGCGCAGCATCTGCGCGGCCAGGGTTTCCAGGGCCCGCAGCAGCTCACCGTTGTGCTGGATTACGAGAGGCACATCGGGTCCGGCTAATTCAACGCTGATCTGCCGCGCCGCAACGCCTTCCCCTTCTTGTGTTCCATCAGCCGCGCTGATGCGGTACTTCAGGCGCAGCCCGCCCAGCTTGTTCAGGGAGTTCAGGAATCCGGCAATTTTCTGGGCAGCCTGCTGCAGGTCGTCAATCGGCATAACAGACAAGTATCGCAGAGCGGGGCCGACGGTGGAAGGCAATTTGCCAAAACCCTTCGACTACGCCGCAAGGCCCGGCTGCGCTGCTCCGGTTTCTTTGGCGATGAAATCTTCGTGGGGCCGGCTGGTTCCCGCGCTGCGCACTCAGGTATCAAGATTGAAGTAGAATTCTGCCGCGGCTTGTATGCTTCTGAGTGTGAGTAGGTGTGACAACTTCAGGCGGGACACGGGATGCTGCTCTGGATCTCTGGGCCGAGTCATGATCTTCCTCCTGCTTGCCGCGCCGGGGACCGTTTCCCACACTCAGGCGCAAGACAACGGCACCGTACCGGAGGCTTCGGCCACTGGGGGCCCGGTGACGATTACGCTGGATGAGGCGATCCGGCGCGCGCAGGCGAGCGAGCCGGCGTATGTTGCAGCCGCTGCGGCTAGCCGGAGTTCGGCCCTGGACAAGTCGATTGCGCGGGCCGGGCTGCTGCCCAATGTGGCCTATTTCAACCAGGGGCTCTACACAGAGCCTAACGGCGCGCATGGGCAAGTGGGGCAGGTCTCCGACACGCCAGACTTGCCGAAGTTCATTGCCAACAACGGAGTACGGGAATATTTCAGCCAGGCGATTGTGAACGAGACGCTGGGGTTGGGTCCGGTGGCGGCCGTTCGGCACGCCGGTGCCGCGGCGGCAATGGCCCAGGCGGAACAGGAGATTGCGCGGCGCGGGCTGGTGGCGGCGGTGACCGCTTTGTTCTATAGTTCGCTCGCAGCGGACCAAAAGCTGGCGGTGGCCGAACAGGCGCGCCAGGAGGCCGCCGACTTTACGAAACTGACTGCCGAACGGGAGCAGGCGCGCGAGGCCGCGCACGCCGACGTGGTGAAGGCGCAGTTGGTGGAGCAGCAACGCAACCGTGATCTGGAAGACGCAAAAGTGGCTGCCGAAAAGGCGCGCCTGGATCTCGGCGTGCTGCTGTTTGCGGATCCCCGTACGCCTTACAGCCTGAACGCCCCGCAGCCAGCGCCCCCGCTCGCCTCGAAAGCCGATGTGGAACAGGCCGCGGGCCGGAACAACCCCGAGCTGAACAGCGCGCTCGCCGCACTGGCCGCCAGCGACGCCGATGTGCAGGCGGCGTGGGGCTCCTTGCTGCCCAACGTGGGCCTGAACGTAACTTACGGCATCGACGCACCGCAGTTCGCAGCCAACGGCCCAAACGGGGAGCGCAATCTGGGATACTCGGCGAGCCTGACGGTGAACATTCCGGTGTGGGACTGGCTGGCGAGCGAGCACAAGGTGAAGCAGAGCGAGATTCGCCGCGACGCCGAGCAGGTAGCGCTGAGCGCCACCCAGCGCAGGCTCATTGTGCAACTGGAAGAGGCCTACCAGGAAGCGCAGGCGGCGCGCGATCAACTCGCTTCGCTGGACCAGAGCGTGACCACCGCGGCCGAGAGCCTGCGTCTGACCAAGTTGCGTTACAGCGGCGGCGAGGCCACGGTGCTGGAAGTGGTGGACGCGGAAAACGCCTACGTGAGCGCGGAAAACGCGCGCGAGGACGGCCGCGTGCGCTACGAAACCGCGAGAGCCGCTTTGCAGACGATCACGGGAACGATGTGAGGAACAGGAGTCAGAGATCAGGGATCAGAGAACAGTGAATTGGTTATGAGCGAAAGAACGAAGCAGAACACAAACCGAGGGGCATGGGCGATATCGTTTGCCGCGCTGGCGTTGCTTGTCGCCTTCCTTCCGGGCTGCAAAAAGGCTGCACTGCCTGAAACGCAGGTGACAGTGAAGGCCGAGCATCCCGTGCAGGGGCCGATCGCCGAGCAGATCACCGCCGACGCCATTCTGGCGCCGATCGCACAAGCGGCAATCGCGCCCAAGATCAGCGCTCCGGTGCGGAAGTTTTACGTTGAGCGCGGGCAGCAGGTGCACGCCGGTGAGCTGCTGGTGACGCTTGAGAACAACGACCTGGCTGCAGCGGCCACAGACAACAAGGGATCGCTTGAAGCAGCGCAGGCGGCGTACGCCACGACGACCAAAGCGCAAGTGCCGGAAGACGAGCAAAAGGCCGAGTCGGACTTCGCGCAGGCCAAGGCCAATCTTGAGTTGAACCAGAGCATTGTGAACAGCCGCCAGCAACTGTTTGCCGAGGGGGCGATTCCGGGCCGCGACCTGGACACCGCGAAGGCTGCGCTGTTGCAGGCGCAGGCGGCCTATGACGCAGCGGCCAAGCATCTGGACTCGGTGAAGAGCGTGAGCCGCGATGCCGCGCTGAAAGCGGCACAGGGACAGCTGACCTCAGCCGAAGGCAAGTACAACGGCGCTGAGGCTCAGGTCAACTATTCCCAGATTCGCAGCCCCATCAACGGGGTGGTGACGGACCGGCCTTTATTCGCCGGCGAAACCGCTGCGGCCGGGGCGCCGCTGATCACCGTCATGGATACTTCCGTACTCCTGGCCAAGACGCACATCGCGCATGGCCTCGCGCAGCAGTTGAAGGTCGGCACCGGAGCCACGGTGCTCGTGCCGGGTGTTGTCGATCCCGTGCCGGCGAAGGTCTCCATGATCAGCCCGGCGCTCGATTCCGGCAGCACCACCGTCGAGGTCTGGATGAAGATCGACAACAAATCCGGGAAGCTCAAGGTGGGAGTGCCCGTGAAGGTCTCGATCACTGGCAGGAACGTGGCCCAAGCCTGGAAGGTGCCCGACTCCGCCATCTTGACCGCGGACGATGGCAGCAAGACGGTGATGGTGGTGGGTAGCGATGGCGCGGCGCATAGTAAGCCTGTCACGCTGGGCATCGACAACGGCAAGGACGTGCAGGTGGTGAGCGGGCTGGCGCCTGCCGATCTCGTGATCACCGTGGCGCCCTATGGCCTGGACGAAGGCACCAAAGTGCAGGTGAGCGCGGCGGTCGCCGCCGGCAGCGGAGGGAATGACTGATGCCCGATGATGGGCCCGTTGGGCGCCCCAGTCCCGGGCACAAGCAATTCTGGCTGGCCAGGTCCACGCGCCCCATCTTCTTCTTCGCCGTCATGCTCATGATGGCCGGCGTCTATCTCGCCTTCAAGGTGCCGATCTCGGTCTTTCCCGAAACCAACTTCCCCCGCGTCATTATTGGCGTCGACAATGGCGTGATGCCCGTGGAACAGATGGAAGTGACCATCACCCGGCCGATCGAGAATGCGGTCAACTCCGTTCCTGGGCTTACGTCCATACGCTCCATCACGAGCCGCGGCTCGGCCGAGGTGGACCTGTCCTTCAACTGGAACGTGGACATGGTCCAGTCACTGCAGTTGGTGGATTCAGCGCTTGCCCAGGTGCAGCAGACGTTGCCGTCCACGGCGCACATCGCCACCAACCGGCTCACCTTCGCCACCTTTCCGGTTCTGGGCTATAGCCTTACCTCCGACACGGTTCCGCAAACTCAGCTCTGGGAGATTGCGACCTATGACCTGAAGCCGCCGTTGAACCGCGTGGACGGGGTGAGCTCCGTGCTTGTCCAGGGTGGTCAGGTGCCGGAGTTTCACGTAGTGCCCAACCTGGCGTTGCTGCAGAACTCGGGAGTCACCATCACCGACCTGGTGAACGCGATCAACGCCTCCAACATCGTGCAATCGCCCGGCCTCTACGAAGCCAACCATCAGTTGATCCTGGGCCTGGTGGGAGCGCAAGTGCATGACCTCGCCGGTCTGCGCCAGCTTGTGGTCAAGACCACACCGAGCGGCGCCCCGGTGCACCTTGGTGACGTGGCCACCGTAGAACCGTCCACCATGCCGGTCTACACCGTGGTGAATGCGAACGGAAAAACCGCGGTACTCCTGAGCATTACGCGGCAGCCTTCAAGCAATACCGTTGCCGTGGCCGATGCCGTAGCCCAGGAAGTGGCCGCGCTCCAGCAGAAGCTGCCTCCAGACGTCAAGCTCGAGCTGTTTTACGATCAGTCGCAACTGGTGCGCGACGCCATCTCCAGCGTGCGCGACGCCATCTGCATCGGGCTCGCTCTGGCCTGCGTGATTCTCTTCCTCTTCCTTCGAGACTGGACCTCAGCGCTGATCGCCGGACTGGTGATCCCGGTGACGATCGCCATCACCATCGTTGCGCTCTGGATCATCGGCGAGAGCTTCAACCTGATGACGCTGGGCGGAATGGCCGCGGCCATCGGCCTGATCATCGACGACGCCATCGTGGTCGTGGAAAACATTGTGATGCACCGCGACGCGGGCGAGCACCGCGCGGAAGCGGTGCGCAAGGCGCTTAAAGAGCTCACCGTCCCGCTGCTCGGATCCACCATTACGCCGGTGGTGGTCTTTCTGCCGCTGGTTTCAATGAGCGGCGTGACCGGCGTCTTCTTCCGCGCGCTGGCCATTACCATGACCGCGGCCCTGCTGACCTCGCTCGCGCTGGCGCTCACCTGGACACCGGGGCTGAGCTATGTGATGCTGCGCGAGCCCGCCCGGCCTTCGCAGGCAGCCGCGGACGAAACCGAAAGCGATGCCGCTCACGATCACAGTGCCGGCCGCCTGCTGCAGCGCGTCCTGCAATTTCACGCCCGGGTCCTGGAATGGGCGCTGGCCAAGCCGCGGTGGGTCGGCGGAATCTGTGTGCTCCTGGTTCTCGGCACATGGGGCGGGTATCAGTTGCTGGGCACGAATCAGCTGCCTGACATGGACGAGGGCGGCTTTATCCTCGACTACTTTATGCCGCCCGGCAGCTCGCTGAGCGAGACCAACCGCGTGCTCCAGGACGTGACGCGCATCCTGCAGTCCATCCCTGAGGTGGAAAACACCTCGCGGCGCACCGGCTTGCAGTTGGGCCTGGCCACAGTCACCGAGGCCAACACCGGCGACTTCACGGTGAAGCTCAAAGCAAAACGCAGCCGCTCAGTCTGGGATGTGATGGATGAGGCGCGCGCCCGCATCAAGGCGGCTGAGCCGGAGCTGGACGTCGAGCTGACGCAGGTCCTGCAGGACAACATCAATGACCTGTCGAATACGCCAGAGCCAATCCAGGTGAAGATCTTCTCCAACGATGCTGCGCTGCTGACCCAACTGGGCCCGCGCGTGGGCGACGCCATTAGCAAGGTCTCCGGCGTCGTCGATGTCGCGAATGGCATCGATAACACCATCAGCGGACCCGCGACCAACTTTCAGGTCGACCCCATTGTCGCCTCCCGGCTGGGCTTCACTCCCACCGAAGTTTCTGACGACGCAACTTCGATCCTGGATGGAATTACCACCAACCCGCTCGTCGCCAACGGGCGCGCATACACCATCCGCGTGCGCCTTGGAGACGAGCACCGCAGCTCGCTCGACGCCATTGACACCACGGTCTTCAACAGCGCCTCAGGCCACACGGGGACTCTGGGCTCGCTGGCCAACATCCAGCAGTTGCCGCCGCAAAACGAAATTCAGCGCGAAGACCTGCAGCAGCTTGTGGAGGTGACTGCCGGCCTGGAAGGCTCAAACCTGGGCGGAGTCATGGAGAAGGTGCAGCAGGCGGTGACGGCCCTGCATCTTCCCGCGTCGGTTCGCGTTGTCTACGGGGGCACTTACCAGCAGCAGCAGCAATCCTTCCGCGATTTGCTGCAGGTTCTCGTGCTGGCGCTGGGGCTGGTCTTCGGCGTGCTGCTGATTGAGTTCCGCAACTTCCCCGCGCCGGTTGCAATTCTTACCTCGTCGGTGCTCTCCATCTCGGGCGTTATTCTGGCCCTTCTTGTCACCGGCTCCACGTTCAACGTTTCGTCGTTCATGGGACTCATCATGGTCATCGGCATCGTGGCCAAGAACGGCATTCTGCTGCTCGACGCGGAAGAACGCTTCCGCGCCCGCGGCGCATCGGCCGAGGAAGCCATGCTGCACGCCGCGCAGCGCCGCCTGCGACCCATTGTCATGACCGCTCTTGCCGCCGTCTGCGGCATGTTGCCGCTGGCCTTCGCGCTCGGCGCCGGCTCGCAGATGCTGCAACCGCTGGCGATCGCAGTGATCGGCGGCCTGACTGTTTCTATGGTGCTAAGCCTGGTGGTAACGCCGCTCGTCTATTTTCTGCTTACGCGCAATCGAGAAGTGCGGCGGGAAGAAAACGCCTAGCGCTGGGATGGGCGTGGCGCAATCGGTCGCTGCCAATCCTCAATGCCAATCATGGAGTCGCGTTACCTGCCCTGTGCCGCGGTCACGCGCACCAACGGCGAGCCGAGCTGGATTGCCTACATTGGCCTTCAATTCCTGCTCGGACCCAAAGAGAAGGAAACGCCCGGCGAAAAGCCCTATGCGGCTCGATCATTCCCGCTTAGATCGGCAACGTCGCGGCGACTCGCCTGCGGAAAACTACGCCGCAAACCACCAATCCAAGCCCCAACAACGTGATTGCGGTAATTCCTGACTCGACCCCGAAGTGCAGCATGGATCGAATATCAATGCTCGGAGCGCCGAGGTCCACATACGCCCTGAGCATTCCGCCGAAGAGCGCTAGCGCAGGCGCCACCATTGTGATGACGCGAATTTGTGCCCGTGTATAGGGCTCCGCGACCGGTAATTCAACCGGCTGGGTAGCGCGATACCACAACCATATCCAGACCGCAACAACAGCCAGGCCGAACAAAGTGCTGCCGTTCTGCAGCAACTTGTACATTTGAACATTCCCCTCAATGGGCACTTGCACCATCTGCTTGAGGAAGCTCCAGTGTCGATACGGCCAATAGAACGGGTGTGTGAATGAGTCCCACAAAATATGCGTCCCAATTCCAATGAGGATCGAGAGCGCGATCAACGCCAGTCGTGACGGCGGCCAGAGAGAGAAACCCTTCTCCCTGGGCTTCAGTCTCCTGCGAATCCCTGTCGGCAGCAACATTGAAAGCGGCTGCTTCACGTAGGCATGAAACAGCCAAAGCGCAACCAGGCTCAGCGGCAAATCGAAGATGAAAGCACCGAGAGGAGTATGGCCGATGAGTCCGTGCGGTTTGAGAAACAGGAAATAGGCGAAATCGGGCGCAAAACATCCTGTCACCAGCGCCGACATTTCAAGACGCGTTCTTCGAAAAGGCAATGCGGCGGCGGCGTGAGAGAGCGTAAATGGCATTGTTCCAAGTATCTCGTACTTCAGACGGCAAAAGGATTCGCGTCGTTCGTTGCCGGTCTCCGTGCCGGCGAGATAGGATGCAACTGAAAAAGTTTTCAGGAGATTGATGCCGTGCGTGTTCATTCGCTTTTGTCTGTTGGTGTTCTTGCTTTGAGCGCTCTCGCTGCGGGGGCGCAAATCGCGTCTGGGGCTCAGAAGAATCTCGTCCAAAGGCCCACCCCAACGCAGGTGGCACTGACGCCCCCGATGGGCTGGAATAGTTGGAACTTCTTCGCCGGCCGCGTTACCGACAAGGACATTCGTGCCGCCGCCGATCAACTGGTTGCCAGCGGCATGAAGGACGCCGGCTACGTCTACGTCAACATCGACGACACCTGGGAGGGCGAACGCGACGCCAACGGCGTCCTTCATTCGAATGCAAAGTTTCCCGACATGAAAGCGCTGGCCGATTACGTGCACTCGAAGGGACTCAAGCTCGGCATCTACTCTTCGCCCGGGCCAAAGACCTGCGCTGGTTTTGAAGGCTCGCTCGATCATGAGGTGCAGGACGCCGAACTCTACTCCTCATGGGGAATCGACTATCTCAAGTACGACCTATGCAGCTATATCCCCACCGTGATGATGAATCGGGCGCCCGGCGACAAAGACGCGCAAATGCGCATGATGGTTGCCGCCTACACAAAGATGGACAAAGCGCTGAAGGCAACGGGCCGGCCCATTGTCTACTCGCTTTGCCAGTACGGCTGGGATGCTGTGTGGGAATGGGGGCCGAAGGTCGGCGCGAACCTGTGGCGCACCACAGGCGATATTCAGCCCAACTGGAACAGTATCTACTCCATCCTGAACGAACAGGCCGGACTCGCCCAATACGCCGGCCCGGGCCACTGGAACGATCCCGACATGCTCGAAGTGGGCAACGGCAAACTCTCGTTGGCCGAGAATCGCACGCATTTTTCCATGTGGGCCATGCTGGCGGCGCCGTTGCTCGCCGGAAACGACCTGCCCAACATGACTCCCGACGTTCTCGCCATCCTTACCAATCGCGACGTGATCGCCATCGACCAGGACCGCCTGGGCCGCGAAGCTACGCGCGCCTACTCCGACGGGGAAGTGGACGTTTGGACGCGACTCCTATCCGGAGGAGCCATGGTCATTGCGGTCGTCAACGCCGGCAGCGATCGGTACTCCACGCATCCGTTTCATTTGAGCCTGGCGAAGCTTGGCCTGCGCGGCCCGCAAAAGGGCAAGGACCTCTGGACTGGCAAGGAGATCACGCTCACCAACGATATGCCGGTCGAAATCGCAAGCCACGACATTCTGCTGGTGCGGATTCCGTCGCCGAAGTAAGGCGAAAGCAGGGGCTCGCAAAGGCCTTTCGATCTTACGAAGAATTTGATTGGCGGGAACTTGAGAATTTTTCCCCTCTCGGCGCAAAAACCGGTTAGAGTAATCCCAAACGGCTCCCCCCTCGCCGAAACCTTTGTGGCGCTTCTAGCGCGCAGCTATGGAGCGTGTTGTCCGTTAGCGATCTAAATTCCTTTTACCCAGTATTCAAGGGGTCTTGCGATGAGCGATGTCAGATGCCCACATTGTGGGGGGATCAATGAATCTAATGCTGCGTTCTGCGGAACCTGCGGAACGCCGCTTCCTACTCAACTACCGCAACCACCCACGGCCCCCACAGACCAGCCTCCACCGCAGGCGTGGCAGCCACCCGCCCCGAACCAGCCCCCTCCGCCAGGCGCGATTCCTGCGCCACCCGGCGCGATTCCCGCACCGCCTGGCGCTTATCCGCCCGGTGCTTATCCGCCAATGGTTGCCGGCGCCAAAGTGACCGGTCAAAACACCAAGTGGGCCATCGGGCTTGGTATTGCCGCCCTGTTCTGCTGCGGACCATTTACAGCGATTCCAGGGATTTTTCTCGCCAAGAAGGACATGGATGAATTCGCCTCCGGGCGCGCCCCGCAATTGAACGAGGGCTCGGCCAAAGGCGCGTTTTACCTGAACATTATTGCGTTGATTCTCTCCGTCATCGGGTACTTGTTCATCTGGAGCAGAAACGGCCTACACGGTTTTTGAGTTCAATCGGAGTGCCTGCATGTACGGCCGCACCGACAAATCGGTTGCTGTGGGGCTTTTGGCGTTTGCCTGCGCAGTTCTTGCCATCGCAGCCTGGCTCAAACCGGCGGCAATCGGCTATGGAACGCATGTGCAGCTTGGTTTGCCCCCGTGCAACTTTCTCCGCTTGACGCATCTGCCCTGCCCGACTTGCGGCATGACGACGTGTTTCGCGTGGGCTATTCGACTTCAATTCCGGAAGGCATTTTTCGCCAATCCGTTCGGCATCCTGGTGTTCTTCGGCACTGTATCTCTCATCCCGACGGCGATCCTTCTGCTCTGGCGCCGCATCTCGTTTCGACGGATTACAAATCACGCCTGGTTTAACAAGGCTATCTATGCATCGACTGTGCTTTTGTTCGTGAGCTGGGTTTTCAAGTTAGCGGAACTTCAATTCGCGGGTTATTGATTGACTCGCCGTTCAACCAAACAAGGAGTCCCATGGCCACCACCGCACTACCGCTGATTTGTCCGCAGGGACATGGGCCCGGAGTCTCCGGTTCGCGATTCTGCACGTTCTGCGGGACGCAGCTTGTCATGGCGTCTGCGCCGGTGCAACCGGCGTCCGCAAATCCTGTAGCGACGCAGCCGCCAGCCGCCGGGCAGTGGCAGCCAGTGAATACGGGGCCAGCCCAGGCGACGCCCGCACCGCAATGGCAACCAGCGCCGGCAACGACGACCCAACCGCCGCCCGGACCACAGTGGCAGCCGGCGCCCGGATCGACCGGATCGACCGCTCAGGCGCTTCCTGCGGGTCCGGCTCCCGTGCAGGCAGCGCCCTCCGCCCAGAATCAGCTGCTCCCCTGCAAAGTTTGCGGGGGGACAGGCGCGGGCCTGAGCGACGACACGATCGTCTGCCCGGAATGTAGTTGGCTGCGCCCGTTGCTTCCCGGATACACGCTCGATCGCTCGGTCTTCCTCTGGGCGCAGGACGGCCAGGCGATGACCAAATTGCAGAGCATCTCCGCGCTTCATGCGGCCGTGAAGGCAGTCTCCGACAAGGTGGGCCGCCCGTGGATCGAATCGACGTTCAATGGCATTCGCCTTGGACCGAGGCAATTCTCCGATATTTGGGTTCGAGCGGTTCTGGCCGCGCGCATTCTCGGCCTGCCCAAAATGCCCGACGTCTATATCTCGGGCGATTCACAGTGGAACACGTATACCTATGGCACCGACACCAGCGCGTTTATCGTCCTGGGCACGGCCATCCTCAACAACTTCCAGAACGACGATCTGCTCTTCGTGCTGGCGCGAGAGATGGGGCACTGCCGCGCCGGCCATGCCCTTTGGAAGACGGTATCTCGTTTCCTCGTCGGGGATAACAGTACGCACGGCCTGCTCTCCAACGGCGTGTTGAACGCAATTAGCCTCAGCCCCACAAAATGGATTCAGGATGCGGTCGACTTGCCGCTGATGGCGTGGGCGCGCCAGGCGGATATTACCGCCGACCGCGCCGGATTGCTCGCTCTGGGTGACGAAGCTCTGGCGCGCCGTGTGCTGCTGGCGTGGTCCATCCGTTCCGCGAGGCTCCTGAAGCAAGTCAACATTGAGGAATGGATGAAGCAGGAAGACGCAAGCGACGATCAAATGACTCGCTTTTCCGAGATGACAACCACTTCCTCGATGTACACCACGCGGCGTCTGCGGCTACTGGGACAGTCGGCGCGCGAACCTGAGCTCATGCGCTGGAGCCAGAGTATTCAGCCGATTCGCAAGCGGCTCACGCCGCCGCCTCAGGCGCCAATATCCGGCTTATCTGCTGCCGCGCCCGGCATCCGGCGCCCGCTGCCAGCTCACGGCCCCGCCCCAGCGCCTGCCGCAGCGCCGACGCCCACCGACTCCATCCGTGTTCTTTGCAACAAGTGCCAGGCCGCAATGCGAATTCCTCTTGCCGTTTTGCGCGGCAAAACGTCGCTGAATGTACGCTGTCCAAAATGCCAAAATATTTTTACGCTGCGGCCCAAACCAGCTTCACAGGTCACGTCCCCCGGGGCCACGTCTCCCCAGGCGCCGGCTCCCGCCGCTGCACAAACAAAACTACCCGCACCGCCGGTGTCCCCCTCCGCACCGGCAAAACCGGCTGCCATACCCCCGGCGACTGCCGCTGCACAATCGAAACCACCCGCGGCTGTGTCGCCGACATCGAAACCACCTGCGGCAATTTTGCCGGCAAATGCAAAAACAAAATCGCCTGCCCGGCCGTCCGTAGCTACAGCCGCCCATAAACAAGCCAGGTGACCCAAAAAGAAAAGAGAGGTTAATTTATGCCAGACGATCCCAATGAAGTCGTAGTGATTGTCCCCGATGCGCCCGACGATGGAGCCACGGGTTCGGCGGATGGCTCCAATCCTTCCGATTCCGAACCGGTCGTGGTCGAGGTTTTCGATGCCGTCGTCGATCCAACCGGAAGCAGCGACCCAACCGACTCGACCGGAACGGCGACAGGCGGGCCGGAAGGGGGCGAACCAGAAGTGATCGTCGTTGAAGAGGGCGCTACACCGGATGGCGAACCGGAGGTCATCGTCATCGACCCGGTCGCCGATGCTCCGGGCACTGAAGGATCTTCGTCGGATCCGACAAGCTCCGATCCAACAGGCCAGAGCGATCCGGGAACCGATCCGACTGGCGTCGGGGACCCCATCGCTGCCACTCCCGACACCGGGGACGGCTCGCCGACGCCGGACCTCACCGATCCCACCGACCCGACCACCAGCGACCCAGGAACCGCAGAGGGCGTGGTGGATCCGACCGGTAGTGCTCCTGACACAGGTGACGGAACCACATCGCCCGACGTCACCGATCCCACCGACCCGACCCCCAGCGACCCCACCGCGGGGGGAGCGATCGGCTCCGATCCCGATGGCACTGGGACGACCGATCCTGATTCCACTGGCACGACTGACCCCACTGCCACTGGGTCAACTGACCCGGATTCGCAGAGTCAATTGGCGGACGACCAGCAAACCCTTGAGCAGGACGAGCAGCAAGAGGGCCAAGCCGCTCAGTCAGGCGACTACTCGGCCGCGCAGAACGATGCTCAGCAAGCCTACGAGCAATCGCAGACCGTGGCCAACGAAGGAGGCCCCGACAACACTGACGAAACCTGGACGGCGCAACTGGACGAGAGCTGGGCCAATTCGGACCAGCAGACCGCGGATCAGGACCAGCAGACCGCCGAAAGCTACGCAAACGATCCTTCCGGGAATCCGGACGATGCGGCCGACGCGCAACTCTACGGCGACGCCGCTCAAAACGAACAGCAGAATGCCGACAACTCCGGCGAAGCGGGCGAATACGGCGATCCGATCGGCGAGCCAGTCGATACGCCGACGGATACAACAGAAGACGCGCCGGCCGACGATACGCCAGTTGATGACACTCCTGTGGATGACACGCCCGTCGACGATACGCCGGTCGATGATACTTCCACGGTCGACGACGATTCGTCGGCGAGTTGAGACGACAGCGGTTCTCCGGTTGCTGGTTGCTTTATGGCGAAGCCGTAATTGCCGACTGGAGAGCCGCTCTAGCTCGCCCGCCCCAAACACACCGCAAACCAGCCACGCGGGTCGGTCCAGGTTGCCTCGGCGCGGAAACCGGTTTCCTCGAGCAGCGCTTCGGCCTGCCCCGGCTCGTATTTGTAGCTGTTCTCGGTGTGGATGGTCTCGCCGGCGGCGAACTCGACGGCAAGATCCAGCGCGCCCACATTCACTCGGTGAGCGATCCGGCTCGCAAGGTGCATTTCAATCCTCGACGCACTGCGGTTCCACACCGCGCGGTGCGCGAATGCCTCCGCATCGAAATCCGCGTCAAGCTCGCGATTGAGGCGCAGCAAAATGTTTTTGTTGAAGGCCGCCGTCACGCCCTGCGCATCGTCATAGGCCGCCACCAGCGTTGCTTCATCTTTCACGAGATCGACGCCGAGAAGCATCGCATCGCCAATTCCCAGGCCGGCGCGCACGCGGCGCAGCAAGCGCGCGGCCTGGTGCGGCTCGAAGTTTCCGATGCTCGATCCAATGTAGAGGACGAGGCGGCTTTCGTCGTCGTCCAGCGCTCCCAGGTGGAATTTGCGATCGTCGCCATCGGTGTAATCCATCACGCGCGGCGCTACTGTAACCGCGGGGATCTCGCGCTCAATCCGCCTTTTCGCACCGTCGAGCGCGCTCGCCGAAACATCCACCGGCTCATAGAGCACCGTTCCCTGCCGTTCCACAGCGGCCTTCAGCAGCAACCGCGTCTTCTCCGCCGAACCCGCGCCCAGCTCAGCGATGCGCAGCCGCCGGCCATCGCTCGCCCGCTCCAGAATCTGCTGTGAAGCGCCAAGAAAAATGCCGCGCTCAGTTCGAGTCAAATAGTATTCGGGCAGCCTGGTGATCGCCTCGAAGAGCCGGGAGCCGGTGCAGTCGTAGAACAGCCACGCGGGCAGCCGCTTGGGCCGCGATCCGAGTCCTTCGCGGACCACCGCGGCAACGCGTTCGTCGATTTCCAGAACTGGGGCAGGGGAAGCTGCTGCGCTCATGTGCTTTCAGTTAGTTCGCTCTCAAATTGGATGCGGCCGGCGCGTTTATGTCGCCAGCCGAATGCCGGAAAACTGCCATCTTGTCTCGGGGGAGAAGAAGTTGCGGTAGCTCGAGCGGATGTGCTGCGCCGGCGTTACGCACGATCCGCCGCGCAAAACCATCTGCCCGCTCATGAATTTGCCGTTGTACTCGCCCAGCGCGCCCTCCAGCGGCTTGAAGCCGGGATAGCCCAGGTAGGCGCTGCTCGTCCA
>JBEKSA010000034.1:0-35526 GCA_049517515.1 Occallatibacter sp. | reverse complement strand
AGGCCCGAACCCGGGAAACTCTCGAACAAGCCATTGCCGATGCCCTCAAAAGGATCACACCGGACAACGCCAGGGCGTGGTTCAGGCTCTGCAATGCAGTCTACAGCATTTCCTAAAATGCTCTAATAAACACTGCGCCTACGGCGCGCTGGATAGAGTTGATTTGTTTTGGGGGCTTTCCGAGAAGTTTGTTTTCCGGGCCTGAAGAGTGGTGCTAATTCGCCACCCGCGAACGCCTACGGCGCGCTGGATGGAGTTGATTTGTTTTGGGGGCTTCCAGGGAAGTTTGTTTCCGGGCCTGAAGGCCGGGATTATCCCTGGCTGTTTCAGGGGCCTGAAGGCCCCTGCTCCCTCCGGAATTGCGATCCCACCCTCTTCGCAAAGAACGCGAAAAGGGTGGGCATGGATTATTTCGGTTGGGCCTGCACGCCGGACGGCGGCTGAGGCGTGGTCTGCGCAGGTGCAGCGGGTTGAGCGGGGGCAGTTGCGGCCGGAGGAGCCGGCTGAGTTGATGGCGCCGCCGGAGCGGCGGGCGCGGCGGGCGCGGCCGGCTTCGGCGTTGGCGCGGCGTTGGGTTGCGCGCCCGCGCCAGGATGCTGAGGCATGGGACGATTGCCGGGCATCGGGGGATGCGGCGGCTGCGGCAATTCGGTTACGTCGACCAATTCAACGTCGAAGATGAGGTCAGACTTGGCGGGAATGCCGGGACTGGCGGGAGAGCCGGGACGCTCGGGCCGGTCGGGAATGGCACGGGTGCCGTAGGCCATTTGCCAGGGAATGAAGATGCGGCGCTTGCCACCGATTTTCATGCCCTCGAGGCCGTAGTCGAAGCCGGGGATTACTCGGCCTACGCCTATTGGAATCGTCATGGGTACGGGATCGGCCATCTTGGGCTTTCCATCGGGACCGAGCTCGGGCTTGCCGTCGGGTCCAATGGCGGGCTGCTTGTGGTCTTCCCAGGAGTCGAACTTGATGCCATCGGCGGCGCGCCAGCCGGTGTACTTAAGGTGCCAGAGCTTGCCCGTTTCACCCTCTGCACCCTTACCGACGGTGATGTCCTCATAGCGCAGGGCGAAGGGCATCTTGACCGGAAGGTGAGCCACCCTGGGCACGCCGGGAGGGAGCTTGATCCAGGGTTCAGGGGCGGGGGCGGCTGTTGTGGATGGCTTGGCAGTGGAAGAATTGGAGGTGGCCGCGGGAGAGGCTGCCTTGGGGGCAGCGGGGTTTGCGGCGGGGGTTTGGGCGAATGCGGCAGAAGTCCATGCCGCCAGGACGAGGACGAGAACAAAGCGATTCATGGTTGCGAATATCTCCGACTGGATTACCCCCCGAAGTTTATCAGGCCTGGGGTGAGGAATGCGCGCATCAGTCCATGAGCATGGCTGCGAGGAGCGCGGTGCGCGGGGCAAGATGGTCGACGAGGACCGACTCGTGGCGGGCGTGCGCGCCTTCGCCGACTGCGCCCATTCCATCGAGCGTGGGAATGCCGAGGGCGGCGGTGAAGTTGCCGTCGGAGCCGCCGCCGGTGGAGGCTTCGTTGAGCGTGAAGCCCAGCTCGCGGGCGAGCGCCTGCGCTTTGCGGAAGAGCTGAGCGGTTCCGCGGCTGCGCTCCATGGGCGGGCGGTTGATGCCGCCGGTGACGGTGAGCGTGCAGCGTGGGTCGACTGATTTGAGGGCGGCAAATCTGCGTTCGATGCGGGGGCCGTCGGCGCGGCGCACGATGCGGGCTTCGACTTCGGCCCAGGCGTGGGCGGGGATGACGTTGGTTTTTGTGCCGCCGCCCGCGACGCCGACAGAGACGGTGAGGCCGCGCTTGAGGCCGGTCGAGGAATGGGACCGAGAATCGGACGAGGATTCGGGCGAGGAATCGGACCAGGAGCTGACTTTCTCGATGATGCGCGCCAACTCGCGAAGGGCGTTCGCGCCTTTTTCGAAGTCGACTCCGGCGTGGGCGGCGATTCCTTTTACGTCGATGCGCCAATTGCCGATGCCCTTGCGGGCGGTTTTGTAGGCCAGGCCCTGCGCGGGCTCGAGGACGTAGACGGCGGAACAGGTCTTTGCGAGTTTTTCCGTTATCGGGCGCGAGACGGTGCTGCCGATCTCCTCGTCGCCGTTGAGGAGGAGAACGATTTCACGGCGGAGCAAGTCTGCTTCGGTGAGCATTTCAATGGCGGTGAACGCCATGGCGACGCCGGCCTTCATATCGAGCGTTCCCGGGCCCCAGAGACGGCCGGCACTCAGCCGGCAAGGCATGGTTTGGAGAGTGCCGAGGGGCCAAACTGTGTCCAGATGGCCGAGGAGCAGGATGGGCTCGGCGGCTTCCTTTGAATGCGAATGCCCGAAGCGGAGTTCGAGGACATCGCCAAGGGTGTGCTGACAGTGGATTTTGACGCGGGCACCCAGGTGCTTGCCACGCGCGGCGGCGAGGGCGAGGCAGGCATCCACGGCTGCCTTGTCGTCGGAGGGGGATTCGGCCTGAACCAACTGGCGGGTGAAGGCGACGAGGCTCGGCTGCTTGCGGCGGGCGCCGGCCAGCAGAGCGCGCATGGGAATCTTCGAGTTCGCTGACGGCGGCATTCGTGCCTCTTTGGCCAGATTCGAGCTGGTCGAGCCCGAAAGACTCCTTGATTCTACGACAGTTATGGACAGCTTCCGAAGAGTTTATCAGAAAGGCTCCATAGCTCAAATTGACTCATGGTGTGGCAAAAATGCCACACAGCCGGATTCTGAGGCGGCGTCTATTCTAAAGACGGAAAAGGTTTTCAAAGCCGGAGAGGCACATTGGGTCAAAGAGCGCACCAGGAACAGACGATCGCGGAACCACTTGAATTTTCAGGCGTGGGACTGCACTCGGGCGCGCCTGTAACGATGCGGCTGCTGCCGGCACCGGCGGGCTCGGGGATTGTTTTCCGGCGCACCGATCTGGACAACTTTGAGATTCCCGCAACGGGCCGCAACGTGGCCAAGGTGAGCTACGCGACGAGCTTGATGCGACAGAGCGTGCTCATCTCGACGACGGAGCACCTGCTGTCAGCGCTGATTGGCATGGGCGTCGACAACGTGATTGTGGAGATCGACAACCTGGAGCTGCCCATCCTGGACGGGAGCGCGCTGCCCTATGTGGAGGCGTTCCGGAGCGTGGGGATTCGCGAACAGCGGAGGCGGCGGGAGACGCTTCGCGTGCTGCACCCGGTGGAGGTGCGCGAGGGCGACAAGTTTATTGGCGTCTATCCAGGGGCCGGCTATCGAATCTCCTACACGATCGACTTTCCCGCGCCGATCGGGCAGCAGAAGACCTGCATCGATCTGGCAGCGGAGACCTACGGGAGCGAGATTGCTCCGGCGCGCACGTTTGGCTACAAGGCGGATGAGCGGAAGCTGCGCGACATGGGGCTGATTCGCGGGGCGAGCCCGGAGAACGCGATCATTTTAGGGGCGGGCGGGCCGGAAAATGGACCGTTGCGCTTTCCCGACGAATATGTGCGGCACAAAGTGCTCGACCTGATCGGCGACCTGGCGCTGGCGGGACGCAGGCTGGAGGGTCACGTGGTGGCCGTTCGCGCGGGGCACGCGATGCACACGGCGTTTGTGTCGCGGCTGATGAAAGATCGCTCGGCGTGGGAGCTGGCCCATGTGCCGGTGGACGCGCCTGTGGCCGCAGAGGCCGAGCCGGATGCTACTGGCAGCATGAGCGAAGCTGCGCTGGCGGGCGCGTAAACGCGTTGCAGTAGCACGCGGTGTTTGGCCGCGACCATTCGAGGCGGGGGTTGCCGGTCTGAAGACCGGCACTCCTTTGGGCGCCGTCCCTACGGGACTCCAGACTATTTTTCGCTGGCTTCCCCGCTCTAAAGAGCGGGGCTAACAAACACTGCGCCTACGGCGCGGGGTCTCTCGACGCGCCAGCCCTATTGCGAGATGAGGCAGAACAAGAAAAACGGAGAGCAGGTTAAGTTTTGTGCTCGCGTGCGCCGTGCTGAGGCGCGGGGATAACCAATTCGCCGCGGAGAACGCCTACGGCGCGAGTGATCAGCAGGATCCCCAAACACTCTCCCATTGAAGCGCGAGCTCGACGGTCGTTTGGCTTCAACTGCGGCATTTCATCATCAGCGAAACCTTGTTAGCCGATTCGTTCGATTGCGATGGCTGTGGCTTCTCCACCGCCGATGCAAAGCGAGGCGATGCCGCGGCTGAGCTTGTGTTGCTCGAGCGCGGCAAGCAGCGTGACGAGGATGCGCGCGCCGGATGCGCCGATGGGATGGCCAAGCGCACAGGCGCCGCCGTGGACGTTGACCTTGTCGTGGGGAAGGCCCAGGTCGCGCATGGCCGCCATGACGACAACGGCGAAGGCCTCGTTGATTTCGAACAAATCGATGTCGTGGGCGGCGAAGCCCGTTTGCTGCATGAGACGGCGAATGGCGCCGATGGGCGCGGTGGGAAAGAGCGCCGGTGTGTTGGCGTAGGTGGAGTGGCCCGCGACGATTGCCAACGGCTTGAGGCCGCGGCGATCCGATTCGGAGCGGCGCATGAGGACGAGCGCGGCGGCGCCGTCGGAGATGGCGCTGGAATTTGCGGCGGTCACCGTTCCGCCGTCGCGAAAGGCCGGCTTGAGGTGGGGAATTTTGTCAGGAGTGGCTTTGAGCGGAAGCTCATCGTGGGCGACGAGGCGCTCGGTTTTGCCGGCGGTCACGGTGAGGGGCACGATTTCGGCGGAAAAGGCGCCTTCGGCAGTGGCTTTTTGCGCGCGGGTGAGGGACGCGAGCGCGAATTCATCCTGCGATTCGCGGGTGAATGAGTAGGTCTGGGCGCAGTCTTCGGCGTATGTGCCCATCAGACGGCCTTTGTCGTAGGCGTCTTCAAGGCCATCGAGAAACATGTGGTCAACAAGGCGGCCGTGGCCGATGCGATAGCCTGCACGCGCGCGGTCGAGGAGATAAGGAGCATTGCTCATGCTTTCCATGCCGCCGGCAACCACGATCTTCGCGCTGCCTGCAAGAAGCAGATCGTGCGCCAGCATAACGGCCTTCATGCCGGAACCGCACATTTTGTTGATGGTGACTGCGCCGGTGGAGGGGGACAGCTCTGCTGCAAGGGCGGCCTGACGCGCAGGAGCCTGGCCGAGGCCGGCAGGAAGAACGCAGCCGAGGAGGACTTCGTCGATTGCGTCGGGGGGGATTCCGGCGCGCTCGACACTGGCGCGGATGGCGGCAGCGCCGAGTTGGGGAGCGGTGAGGTCTTTGAGGTCGCCCTGGAACGCGCCGATGGGCGTGCGCGCGGAACCAACAATCACGATGGGATCGGACAGGAGCATTCGTTTTTCCTCATTTCTCACCGGGCAAGTCTCACTCGTTAACGCGGGGCCATGCGGAGCGCTCCGTCGAGGCGGATGGTTTCGCCGTTGAGCATTGGGTTTTCGCAGATGTGCTTTACCAGTGCGGCGAATTCCGCGGGCTGGCCGAGGCGGGCTGGAAATGGAATGCTTTTGCCGAGCGCGTCCTGCACTTCGGGCGAGAAGCCGGCCACCATGGGCGTGGCGAAAACTCCGGGGGCGATGGTGACCACGCGAATGCCGAAGCGCGCCAGCTCGCGGGCAACGGGCAGGGTGAGCGCAACGACGCCGCCTTTTGAAGCAGCATAGGCGGCCTGACCGATCTGGCCATCGTAGGCCGCGATAGAGGCGGAGTTGACGATGACGCCGCGCTCGCCGTCCTGGCCGGGCGTTTCTTTTGCGATGGCGGCGGCGGCAAGGCGAATCATGTTGAATGTGCCGACGAGGTTGATGCTGACGGTTTTGGCAAAGGTCTCAAGGCTGTGTGGGCCTTCACGGCCGACGACGCGCTCGGAGGGGGCGATGCCGGCGCAATTGATGAGCGAGTGGAGGTGGCCAAAGGCGCTGAGCGCGAGATCGACAGCGGCCTGCGCGTCGTGTTCGCTGGTGACGTCGGTGAGGACGAAGCGGGCAGATGCGCCCAGTTCGGCGGCCAAGGCCTCGCCGGATGTGCGATTGGTGTCGGCGATGACGACGGAGCCGCCTTCACTGACCAGCAGGCGCGCCGTGGCTGCGCCCAACCCCGATGCGCCGCCGGTGACAAGAAAGACATGATTGCCGATTTGCATAGGAAGGTTCTCTGCTCGTCGAGGTCCCGAGCGCAGCATATCATTCAAAAGAGCATCCGCGATCACGCGGATCGGATGTTGGGAGGCAAAAAGCCTTGAATCCTGTTTCGTCCGGCGCGCCTATCACACAACTCAGCGAAGAAGAGAGGCTGTTTCGCGACAGCGTGAGGAAGTTTGCCCGCGATGAGGTTGCGCCGCTTGTGCGCCGGATGGATGCAGAGCAGCAGATGGATGCGGCACTGCTGAGCAGGCTATTTGAGCTGGGTTTGATGGGGATCGAGATTCCGGAGGAGTTTGGCGGGAGCGGAGGATCGTTTTTCGATTCGGTGCTGGCGGTGGAGATGCTCTCGGCCGTGGACCCCGCGGTGGCGCTGGTCGTGGACGTGCAGAATACGCTGGTGGCGAGCGCGCTGCTCGGCTGGGGCACGCCGGAACAGAAGCTGAAGTATTTGCCCCGGCTGGCGGCAGATACCGTTGGCGCCTATGCGCTGAGCGAGGCGCGCTCGGGGTCAGATGCGTTTGCGCTCGAGACCCGTGCGGAAAGGCGCAGCGGCCAATATGTGTTGAACGGGCGCAAGCTCTGGATCAGCAACGCCAAAGAAGCGGGACTGTTCATCGTCTTTGCGACCGTGGACGCGAGCGCCGGCTATAAAGGCATCACCGCATTCCTGGTGGAGAAAGGCACGCCGGGATTCGCGATCGGCAGGAAAGAAGACAAGCTGGGGATTCGCGCGTCGAGCACCTGCGAGCTGATTTTGGACGAGTGCGCGATTTCCGCGGCGCAAGTGCTGGGCGAGGCGGGCAAGGGCTACCGGATTGCGATGGAGACTTTGAACGGCGGGCGAATCGGCATCGGCGCACAGATGCTTGGGCTGGCTGAAGGCGCGTGGGGCCACGCCCAAAAGCACGCCAAGGAGCGCAAGCAATTCGGCAAGCCGATCGCGAAGTTCCAGGCGATGCAGTTTCAACTGGCGGAGATGGCGACCGAGATTGAGGCCGCGAAGCTGCTGGTCTACAACGCGGCGCGATTGAAGGATGCGGGGCAGGAGTTCCGGAAGGAAGCGGCCATGTGCAAGTACTTCGCGGCGCGGATGGCGGAGCACGTGGCGAGCCTTGCGGTGGAGGTTCTGGGCGGGGCGGGATTTGTGAAGGAGGCCCCCGTGGAGAAGCTCTACCGCGACGCAAAGATCGGAACGATCTACGAAGGCACGTCGTTCATGCAGTTGGCGGCAATCGCGAAGGCCGTTCTCTAGATTTCCGGGAAATAGTGGCTGTGGCGCCCGTCACACCACTTTGGGCCGGTCAGGCCGGCGGATAGGCCGTAAACCAAGGCGCGGAGCAGGCTCCGTTCAAGCGGCTGTAGTTGTCAGATTCTGAATAACCTTTCGCGTTCGATACCCCCAAAACCTGACACCGGTCTCGAGGATTGTTGTGCCCGCCCAGGCAAGTAACACGGAGGTGGGATTACCACTCGGGTCCAAGATCCCCCAAACGTACTATATAGTAACGTTTATCGGTACCCATATTTGTGGATATAGTTGGACATATTAGTAATCCTTAATGATTACTTCAGTTTGCCTTGGCGATAAATCTCGTTCGCGCGCCGATAAGGATTTCGCGCCCGTTCGGAGGGCCTATGCGCCATTTGAAGTTCAGTTTCATTGTGCTGCTGACTCTTATCTGCAGCATCGCTCTGAGCGGTTGCGGTGGGTCTATTGTCGCAACGAATACGGCAACTGGAACGCTGATCACGTCATTGAGTACGGTCGATTTCGGCCAGGTGGCTGTCGGCAAGACCGTGAGCACGAGCATCACGGTTACGAACGAGGGATCGGCGGCGGTTGAGATCTCTGCGTTAGATCTGACTGGGCAGCCCTTCTCGATGAGCGGCGGAAGCAGCGTGCCGATGACAGTCGGCGCCAACGCCAGCGTTACAGTAACCATCCAATTCGACCCCACGGCGTCAGGGCCGGCAACCGGCCAACTGACCATTGCCAGCAACGCGTCGAATGCGACCTCGGCAACGGTGGCCCTGAGCGGCATGGGCGTGCCGGTGCTGACCGGGCTGAATTGCGTAGACGGATCGGTTACGGGAGCATCCAGCGACACTTGCACAGTGACACTGAATGCAACGGCGGCCAGCGGCGGCCTGAATGTGGCCCTGGCAAGCAACGACAGCGCGGTAACTGTTCCGGCGTCGGTGACGGTGCCGACAGGCGCGAACAGCGCGACTTTTACCGCGAGTGTCTCGCCGGTCACGACAGTACAAGCGGCTACGTTAACCGCCAGCGTTGGCGGTGTGGCGGAGACGTTCGCGGTTGAGCTGGGCGCAGCAATCCCCGTTCTGGGGATCAGTGCCAACAACCTGGCGTTTGGCACCGTACCCGTGACCTCGGCGGTTACGCAACCATTGGTTCTTTCGTCAACGGGAACGATGCCGGTGACCGTAAGCGCGGCATCTCTGACGGGCGCCGGCTTTGCCATCACAGGCGAAGGCCTGCCGGTGACACTGGCCCCAGGTCAAACGGCAACACTAAGCGTGCAGTTTGACCCGAGCACAGCAGGGGCAGAAACAGGGCAACTGTCGCTGAACAGCAATTCTTCGAACGGGGCGTCGATGGTGGTGGGCCTGAGCGGCACCGGAGTGCCGGTGCTGACGGCTCTGAGCTGCGCCAACGGGACCATTACCGGGGCGGGAACTGACAGCTGCACGGCAACTTTGAACACAGCTGCGGCGAACGGCGGCTTCGTGGTGAGTCTCTCCAGCAACAATTCGCTGGCGACCGTGCCGGCCTCAGTAACAGTGGCGGCAGGTTCAAGCAGCGCCAACTTTACGGTGAATGTGTCGCCGGTCAATTCCGCAGAGACCGCTATTCTGACGGCGAGTGCGGGCAGCGTTTCGGAAATCTTCACGCTGGACCTCAACACCTCATCGCCTATCCTGAGTTTGAGCACGTCCAGCATAGACTTCGGCGATGTGGTTACGAATATTCCCGCGACGGAAACCCTTACCCTGTCTTCTACAGGGACTTCAGCGGTGACGGTCAGCGCGGCTTCATTGACGGGAGCCGGGTTTGCGGCTTCCGGGGCCACGTTCCCATTGACCCTGAATCCCAATCAAGCTGCAACAGTCACTTTGCAGTTCGATCCCACTACTACAGGTTCGTCGACGGGTGAGCTCGACCTGACCAGCAACTCATCCGATGGAGCTTTGAAGAGGATCGGGATCATTGGAAGGGGTGTGCCAAGACTGACCCGGTTGAGCTGCACCAATACAACGATTACGGGAGCGGGTACCGACAACTGCACGGTGGCGACGGGCGCGGCTGTACCGAGCGGCGGCCTGAATGTAGGCCTGGCCAGCAACAATTCGTCATTCGTGGTACCAGCCTCAATGACGCTGGCGGCCGGCTCTACGAGCGGGAGCTTCTCCGCAACTGTCTCCGCCGTAAACGTAGCGCAAGCTGTGACAATTTCGGCCAGCGCAACAGGCATCTCCGCGTCCACCAGCGTGCAGTTGGAAGCGGCTGCAATCTCACTGGGCGTCAGTTCGTCGAGCCTGTCGTTTGGCAATGTCAACGTGAATACGGCCACAACGCAGACACTGACCTTGTCTTCGACCGGGACTTCGGCAGTGACGGTCAGCGCAGCGACCGTGGCCGGAACCGGGTTCACGGTTTCGGGAGCTACGTTTCCGCTGACTTTAAACCCCAATCAGACGGCAACGTTGACTGTGCAATTCGACCCAAGCACAGCAGGAGCGGCCACGGGCCAGCTCACTCTGACTAGCAACTCCTCGAGCGGCAGTTCGACCCTGATCGGCCTAAGCGGCACGGGAGTGCCCGTGTTGAGCGGGCTGAGCTGCAGCAGCGGGTCGATGACCGGGGCGGGAACCGATAGCTGCACGGTCACGCTGAACGTGGCGGCAGCCAGCGGTGGATTCGCTGTCAGCCTGGCCAGCAACAACTCTGCAGTCACCGTGCCGGCATCCGTGACCGTTGCCGGCGGGTCGACCTCTGCCAGCTTCACGGCTACCGTGTTCTCGGTCAGTACGGCTCAGACCGCGACCTTAACCGCAAGCGCGAACAGCGTAGCTAAGACATTCGGCCTGCAGCTGAACGGCGGGGTGCCTACGCTAAGCGCCCTGAGCTGCAGCAACGGATCGTTGACCGGTGCCGGGACAGACAGTTGCACAGTAACGTTGAGTACGGCGGCGGCCAGCGGTGGATTCATTGTCAGGCTAGCCAGCAACAATAGCTCCGTTACGGTGCCTGCTTCAGTCACAGTGGCCGCTGGCGCCACGACGGCCAGCTTTACGGCTACGGTTTCCGCAGTCAGCACGGCTCAGACCGTGACCCTGACAGCGAGCGCCAATAGCGTCGCCGAGACTTTCGCCCTGCAACTAGGGTCGTCGGTTCCCACCCTGAGCGTGAGCGCCGGAAGCATAGGCTTTGGCAGCGTAACCGTGAATACGGCTACGACGCAGACTGTGATTCTTTCGTCGACTGGGACCGCAGCCGTGACCATCAGCGCCGCGACCGTGACTGGATCGGGCTTCACCGTCTCGGGCGCCAGCTTCCCGTTGACACTGAACCCCAATCAGACGGCTACGCTGACGGTGCAGTTCGATCCCCTGATTGCGGGTGCGGCTAACGGCTCGTTGACCCTGACCAGCAACTCCTCCAGCGGGACCTCGACCGTGATCAGCCTTAGCGGCACCGGCGTGCCCGTGTTGAGCGGGCTGAGCTGCACGAGCGGGTCGATGACCGGGGCGGGAACCGATAGCTGCACGGTCACGCTGAACGTGGCGGCAGCCAGCGGTGGATTCGCTGTCAGCTTAGCCAGCAACAACTCAGCAGTGACTGTGCCGGCCACCGTGACCGTTGCCGCCGGATCGACCACCGGAAGCTTCGCGGCGACCGTGTCCTCGGTCAGTACGGCTCAGACCGTGACCTTGACAGCCAGCGCCAACAGTGTGGCCGAGACCTTCTCGCTGCAACTGGGGGCGTCAGCGATTACGCTCGGCGTCAGTTCGTCCAGCCTGTCGTTTGGCAACGTCAATGTGAATACGGCCACAACGCAGACCCTGACCCTGTCTTCGACCGGGACTTCGGCAGTGACCATCAGTGCAGCGACCGTGAGCGGGAGCGGATTCACAGTTTCGGGAGTGACGTTCCCGATCACCTTAAGCGGCAGTCAGACGGCGACGCTCACGGTGCAGTTCGACCCTACAGTAGCTGGGGCGGCTTCGGGTTCCCTCACCTTCACCAGTAACTCGTCGAGCGGGAGCTCGACCGTGATCAGCCTTAGCGGCACGGGCGTGCCTGTGTTGAGCGGGCTGAGCTGCAGCAGCGGGTCGATGACCGGGGCGGGAACCGATAGCTGCACGGTCACGCTGAACGTGGCGGCAGCCAGCGGTGGCTTCACTGTCAGCCTGGCCAGCAACAACTCGGCAGTGACTGTGCCGGCCACCGTGACCGTTGCCGCCGGATCGACCACCGGAAGCTTCACGGCAACCGTCTCCTCGGTCAGTACGGCTCAGACCGTTACACTGACCGCCAGCGCCAACAGTGTGACCGAAACCTTCGCGCTGCAGTTGGGCGCGGGAGTGCCCACGCTCAGCGTGAACGCCGCTACGATAGCCTTCGGCAATGTGAATTTGAACTCGCCGGCGACACAGTCACTGATCCTGACATCGACAGGGACTGCGGCGGTGACCGTAAGCGCAGCAACGGTGAGCGGAACCGGCTTCACGATCTCCGGAGGCCCATTCCCGATCACCCTGAACCCGAATCAAACGGCCACGATCAGCGTGCAGTTCGATCCGACCACAGCGGTGGCGTTTACGGGCCAGGTAACGATTACCAGTAATTCGTCTACGGGATCGTCCACGGTGGTCGGTTTGAGCGGCACTGGCATTGCAGCTCTGTACGAGGTGAACTTGACCTGGGATGCGCCTACGAGCTCGACGGACCCGGTCGCCGGCTATAACGTCTATCGCGCGCCAAGCGGAAGCACCAGCTATCAGCAACTTAATTCCGCCGCCGTTACCCAGACCACCTACGTGGACACGACGGTGCTAAACGGGCAGACTTACGACTACATCGTGGAGAGCGTCGACGCCTCCGGAGTTACCAGCTCTCCTTCGAACATGGCTGCAGTACCCATTCCGTAGAACTGTTCGCCGGCGGTATGCCCTGCAACATTCAGATTGAGCAAGCGAAGCAAAGAACGACCAAGAGGGGCCCGTAGGGGCCCTTTTCTTGTGACGGTTGCCTGCGGAGGAGCAGGAGGAACAGCAAGCGGAATTTCACCTGGAAGCGGGCAAATTATACGCAGTGATGAATAAATTACATGCGGTTTTGGGCGTTCAGCGCGAGAGCCAATTCGCGGTCCTTTCTGTGCGCTGGGCTGCAAGGTCAGTTGTATGAAGAGCATGGAAAATCATGTCCCGATGCGATTGGTTTGGCACGGGAATTGCGAATGAGGATTACAAAATCATGTTTAAAAACTGCTCCAGTTATCCTCAATTGGGATAGATATCTGCGTTGGTTGCGAGCGAAGGTTTCAAAAGAACGGACGGCTGTGTCAACGATTCGGATGGGTCATGCAGATAAAACCATTTAACCAAGGCGCACGCCGCATGTCCGAAAAGCCACGAAGCGTAGATACGAGAGATTCATAAAGTCGTTTGTACAAGTCAGAAAGTTCCGCCCTTGACGATTGCGACCGGTGGGCAAGAGTTTTACTTACCCCCGCTGAAACCAGTCTTGAGCGAGTTCTTCAAGAATTCATTTACATAGCGATCGCCGCGTGGGCACAAGAGCGTTGTGGCCTATTGCACTGCCTTGTCCTGCCGATAGGCACTAAATGAGCGAGCTGGTTGACTCGACATGAGCATCCAGGCGCCAGCAGTCCCATGGCTGCGGGCCATGAAACCACACGATTCGCAGGGGGTTTCACAATGATGCAATTGCGCGACATTTCTTTTTGCGCGCCGTTGAGAGATGAATCGACAACGGCAAGGACAGCTTGTGGCCGTTCTTCACGGCCGAAATGCGACGACACGCATCTGCGTACTCGCGCCGCACAGCGAGGCCGAGGCCTTCGAATTCTCTTGTTCTGCGTTTTGATTTTGTTCTCATTCGGTAAAGGGACTGTTGGTGCGGCTACAAGAACACAATCCCTGCAGGCATCTCCGAGCGCTGTCAGTTTTGGGGGAGTATCGATGGGAGGAACGGCCAGCGCGAGCATTTCGCTTACGAATACGGGAACGGCAGTAGTAAAAGTTTCACGAATGAGTGTGTCGGGAAAAGCCTTCTCTGTCAGCGGCGAAGGTAGCCTTCCAATTTCGGTTGCCGCCGGCGGCAAGTTTATCTTCAGCGTGAATTTCTCTCCTACTGGGACCGGAGCGGCGGCGGGTCAGCTGACGATAACGAGCAATGCCTTGAGGAACGGAACGATGGGGGTTGGCCTCAGCGGTACAGGAATCTCCGCGAGCACACCGACGTTGACTAGCCTGAGCTGCACAAGCGGGTCGATGACCGGGGCGGGAACGGATGGTTGTACCGTAACGCTGAGCGCGGCGGCGGCCAGCGGCGGTTTTGCGGTGAACCTGGCCAGCAACAACTCAGCCGTTGCCGTCCCTGCTAGCGTAACCGTCGCTGCGGGAGCCACAAGTTCCAGCTTCACGGCCACGGTATCTTCGGTCAGTTCGGCGCAGACGGTGACGCTGACAGCAAGTGCGGGCGGCGTGGCGGAGACCTTTGCATTGCAGCTGGGCACGGCGGTGGCGACGCTCAGCGTGAACGCCACCACGATTGCATTTGGCAATGTGAATTTGAACTCCCCGGCGACACAGACACTGATCCTGACGTCGACCGGTAGTGCAGCGGTGACCGTCAGCGCAGCCGCCGTGACCGGAAGCGGCTTCACGGTCTCCGGAGGCCCCTTCCCGATTTCCCTGAAAACCAATCAGACGGCCACGCTCAGCGTGCAGTTCGACCCCACAGTGGCTGGGGCGGCGACTGGTCAGCTAACCATTACCAGCAACTCCTCCACGGGATCCTCCGCGGGAGTCAGCCTGAGCGGAACAGGCGCTGCGGTTTCCTACGTGGTTAATTTGAGCTGGAGCGCGCCGGCCAGTTCGCCGGACCCCGTCGCCGGCTATAACGTCTATCGCTCACCAAGCGGCGTCTCGTCATTTCAGCAGTTGAATACCCCGGTTGTCACCCAGACCACCTATGCCGACACTGGTGTCCAGGATGGCCAGACTTACGACTACATCGTGGAGAGTGTCGACGCCTCGGGAGTTACCAGCTCTCCCTCGAACGTGGCTGCAGTACCCATTCCGTGACAGCAGG
Organism: Occallatibacter sp.; assembly: GCA_049517515.1. Lineage (GTDB taxonomy): Bacteria > Acidobacteriota > Terriglobia > Terriglobales > Acidobacteriaceae > Telmatobacter. The sequence continues at coordinate 21,049 of JBEKSA010000034.1, read as the reverse complement.
CACGCGGAAGAAAGTCAAAGAGGGCCAGCACCGCCGGAGTACCGGCGATCTGGCCCTCGGTCTTTTTGGCAACGGAAGCACGAAACGTCTCAACGTGCCGCCCAGAGAGCCTTGCCACGACGGGTGTTTGTGGAAAGGCAAGAGGAACAGCGAGGGGAGCGGAGTTTCATCTGGCCCAGGGAAAAATATACGCGGTGATGAATAAATTACACGCGGTTTGGGCGCTCAGCGCGAGAGCCCATTCGCGGCCTTCTCTGCGTGCTGGGCTTCAAGGTCAGTTGTATGAAGAGCATGGAAAATCCCGGTCCCGATGCGATTGGTTTGGCACGCTAATTGCGGACAGGAGGGGCAAAACTACGAATAAGAACGACAAGAGCGCTTCGCATTCGTTCACATTCAGGTCAACACCTGGGTTTACGACACCGATGGTTCCTACTTTTGGGTAGATTTCCTTTATCTACTGCTTGGCTCTAAGAATGGATTCAATCAACCAAGACCTGCAGCACCTATCCGGGAATTTGTAAAGCGCAGGTCGGATAGCAGTACTTTGACTTTTCCACAATCAGCAGTACTTTAACCTTTCCACAATCAGCAGTACCTTAACTTTTCCACAATCAGCAGTACTTTAACCTTTCCACAATCAGCAGTACCTTAACTTTTCCACAATCAGCAGTACTTTGACTTTTCCACAATCAGCAGTACTTTGACTTTTCCACAATTCACGAAGTTTGGTTCTTGACGGAGGCGAGCTGGGGATATGAGAGTTTGACTTTCCCCCACTAAAACGAACTTTGAGTAAGTTCTTCGAGGACTCATTCATCATGGATAGGGAATGCGGCCGGGACATAAGGGCGTAGTGACCTATCTCACTGCTTAGTTCAACGAGTTGGCGCCAAATGGGCTAGCTGGTTGACTCGAAGTGAACATTCAGGCGCGTTACAAGCGCAGCGGGCCATGAAACGACACGTAAAGGCTTCATAAAGTGATCCAGTTGCGCGACATCCTTTTGTGCGCGCTGTTAAGACGTGATTCGACAGCGGTGTGGGCAGCGTGCGCCTGTAATTCACGGCTGGGGTCGAGCGCGGTAGATTCGCGAGCATGCGCCGCAGCGCCGGGCCGAGAGCTTTCATCGCTTTTTCTCTGCATTTTCGTTTTCCTCTCATGCAGCTTGCCATTCACGTTGTGTGGTTGCCTGGGGGGAACGATTATTAGCGCCGCCACCACAAGTGCAAGCTCACTCCGCGCAGCTCCGAGCACCGTGAGTTTTGGAAGTGTGGCGCTGGGAACGACGGCCAGCGAGACTGTTTCTCTTGAGAATCAGGGATCGGCAGCAGTGACCGTTTCGCAAGTGAGCGTCTCGGGACAGCCGTTCTCGGTCAGCGGTGAAGGCGACCTTCCCATCACGGTTGCCGCCGGGGGCACGTATAGCTTGACCGTGAACTTTTCTCCTAATGCGGCAGGGACTGCGGCAGGTCAGTTGATGATCGGCAGTAATGCCACCGCTGATGGAACACTGACGATCGGGCTCAGTGGCGTGGGAACTGCAGGCAGCGCGGCAAACTCGCCGGAATTGAGCTCATTGAGCTGCGCCAATGGTTCCGTGACTGGAGCTGGTACCGACAGCTGCATCATAACGCTGAGCGCGGCGGCGGCCAGCGGCGGCTTTGCCGTGAATCTGACTAGCAACAACTCGGCAGTTACCGTTCCAGCTTCAGTGACCGTGGCCGCAGGATCAACAACCGCCAACTTCACGGCCACCGTGTCCGCGGTGAGCTCGGCGCAGACGGTAACGCTGACTGCCAGTGCGGGCGGCGTGGCGGAGACGTTCGTCCTGCAGTTGAATGCCGCCGGTCAAACCGGCGCAACTGTGCCGGTGTTGAGCGGGCTGAGCTGCACGAGCGGGTCGATGACCGGGGCGGGAACTGATCGTTGTACCGTAACGCTGAGCGCAGCGGCGGCCAGCGGCGGCTTTGCCGTGAATCTGGCCAGCAATAACTCGGCAGTTGCCGTTCCAGCTTCAGTGACCGTACCCGCAGGATCGACCACCGCCAGCTTTACGGCCACCGTGTCCGCAGTGAGCTCCGCGCAGACGGTAACGCTGACTGCCAGTGCGGGCGGCGTGGCGGAGACGTTCGCCCTGCAGTTGAATGCCGAAGTGCCCACGCTGAGCATTAACGCTACGAGCGTTGCCTTCGGCAACGTGAATTTGAATTCGCCGGCGACTCAGTCACTGCTGCTGAGGTCGACAGGGACTGCGGCCGTGACCGTGAGCGCAGCAACCGTGATCGGGAGCGGCTTTACGATCTCCGGAGCCAGCTTTCCGATCTCCCTGAATCCCAATCAGACGGCCACGCTCAGCGTGCAGTTCGATCCGACTGTTGCCGGTACTGCGGCAGGCACACTCACGATCGTCAGCACTTCGCTGACGAACCCCACAGCGATCATCGGCCTGAGCGGCACCGGCGTAGTTGGAGTTCTGTACCAGGTGAACCTGAGTTGGGACGCGCCCACGAGTTCTTCGGACCCAGTCGCAGGCTACAACGTCTATCGCTCACCGAGCGGCGCTTCTACGTATCAGCAATTGAATGCGGCGGTTGTCGCCCAGACCACCTATGTCGACACCGGTGTCCAGAACGGCCAGACTTACGACTACATCGTGGAGAGTGTCGACGCCTCCGGAATCGAAAGCGCGCCGTCGAATACCGCTACTATCCCGATCCCCTAGAGACTGTATCGCGGGAACGATGCCAATCCTTGATTTCTTTCCGCGAGGCATCCAAATCGGTCCATTCGGCGCCTGCCCGTATCAGATTAGAAATCTATAAGATACAACGAAAGTATTAGTCCCTTTTCCGTTCCCGAACTCCATAAATCGGGTATCATCGTGTTCTGAGACCAACGATGTCACTATCCCCCCGCTTGCTCGGCAACTCACACTTTGCGATCTCCGCGATCGGCTTTGGCGCGTGGGCCGCAGGCGGGAGCGGCTGGGAGTATTCTCTCGGGCCGCAGGACGACAAAGAATCGATCAAGGCCATTCACTGCGCGCTCGACATGGGCATCAACTGGATCGACACGGCTGCTGTTTACGGGCTGGGCCACTCGGAAGAAGTGGTGGCGCGCGCCGTGAAGTCTTCGCCACACAAACCGTACATTTTTACAAAGGGGTCGGTGCGTTGGCGCCAAGATCGCTCACTTTACAATTCGCTCAACGCTCGATCGCTGGCAAAAGAAGTGGATGACTCGCTGCGGCGGCTGGGAGTGGAGACCATCGATCTCTACCAGGTGCACTGGCCGGAGCCGGACGACGAGATCGAGGAGGGTTGGGAGACACTGGCGCGGCTGCGCGAGCAGGGAAAGATCCGCTGCATCGGCGTTTCTAATTTTTCCGTCGCGCAAATGAGGCGAGTGCAGAAGATTGCGCCGATTACGAGCCTGCAACCGCATTACTCCATTTTGCGGCGCAGGATTGAGGCGGAAATTCTTCCCTTCGCGCAGGCCAACGACATAGGAGTGATCAGCTATTCACCGATGGGTTCGGGATTGCTGACGGGAAAGATGACTCCCGAAAGCATAGATTTACTGCCGCAGAGCGATTGGCGGCGCGACAATGCGCAATTTCAAGAGCCGCGCCTGGGCCTCAACTTGCGCCTGGTAGAGTTGCTGCGCGAGATCGGTGAAGGACACGGAATAAGCCCCGGCGTGGTTGCCGTGGCATGGACGCTGCGTAATCCAGCCGTTACCGGCGCTATTGTAGGCCTGCGGAATGTCAGCGAAGTGGAAGAGATTGCACCCGCGCTCGAGTTTCAACTCAGCCCAGACGAATACGAACGGATCAGCGAGCACGTGTCGTCGATCCGTTGGTATCTTGGATTGTTGTTTTGCCGGCTTTTGCGAGGTTCATGGTTCACCACAGATCACAAGTCGAGCCACGGATTAGCGCCGCACCGATCCGGCAGCGAAGCCCCCGCGCAACATTTCAACTAAAAAAGAAGGCCGGAAACCGCCCAGGCAAGCATTCGCCTGGCGCAGGTTTCCGGCCTTATTGCGTGTCCATCGATTGGTGCATCGGGAGTTGGGCTCGCGATACACCTTGCAGGTTTCTTGACTAAGAGATCGCCGCCCAAATTAAGTCCTGAGCGGTCACAAATAAGCCGGAACCGCCGGAACTGGGCTGATGATCATGGCTTTACTGCGTGACCTCCTTGTAGGTGTAGTCGTTGTAGAGATAGGTGGTGCCGTTGAACACTGTCCAGAGCCGCACGTAGATCGTGGCTCCGGTGGTGGGCAGAGTCACAGTGGCGCTGGTGCCGGACAGAGGGCCGATGTTGACCAGATTGGCGGTGCCGAGCGAGGTGCCAATCCAGAGATAGTAGCCCGTCGTTCCAGCAGAGCCTGCGTTCCAGGTGAAGGTGGTCGAAGCGCTAGTCAAAGTGCTGCCGTTTGCTGGGCTGGCCATCGTGGTTGCAGATTGCGTGACCTCCTTGTAGGTGTAGTCGTTCGAGAGGAGGGTCGTGCCATTAAAGACTGTCCAGAGCCGCACGTAGATCGTGGCTCCGGTGGCGGGCAGAGTCACAGTGGCGCTGGTGCCGGACAGAGGGCCGATGTTGACCAGATTGGCGGTGCCGAGCGAGGTGCCAATCCAGAGATAGTAGCCCGTCGTTCCAGCAGAGCCTGCACTCCAGGTGAAGGTGGTCGAAGCTGAGGTCAAAGTGCTGCCGGGAGTGGGGATGGTCATCACGGCTGCAGATTGCGTGAACTCCTTGTAGGTGTAGTCGTTCGAGAGGAGGGTCGTGCCATTAAAGACTGTCCAGAGCCGCACGTAGATCGTGGCTCCGGTGGCGGGCAGAGTCACAGTGGCGCTGGTGCCGGACAGAGGGCCGATGTTGACCAGATTGGCGGTGCCGAGCGAGGTGCCAATCCAGAGATAGTAGCCCGTCGTTCCAGCAGAGCCTGGATTCCAGGTGAAGGTGGTTGAAGCGCTAGTCAAAGTGCTGCCGGGAGTGGGACTGGTCATCGCGGTCGCAGATTGCGTGACCTCGATGTAGGTGTAGTCGTTGTAGAGATAGTTGGTGCCGTTGAACACTGTCCAGAGCCGCACGTAGATCGTGGCTCCGGTGGTGGGCAGAGTCACAGTGGCGCTGGTGCCGGACAGAGGGCCGATGTTGACCAGATCGGCGGCGCCGAGCGATGTGCCCACCCAGAGATAGTAGCCCGTTACGCTGCCAGAGGCTGGGTTCCAGGTGAAGGTAGTCGATGCCGAGGTTAACGTGCTGCCCGGCGCTGGGCTGGCCATGGTTGCGGGGGGTGGACTGACGGTGAGCGTCAGCGCGCCGGACGTGTTCGGGTTGTAGTTACTGTCACCCGAGTAGGCAGCGGTAATCGAATACGATCCGACTGCCAGAGTCGAGGTCGAGAAGGTTGCTATCCCGCCACTCACGGTCCCGCTGCCCAGCACGGTGCTTCCGTTGTTGTAGAAGGTCACCGTTCCTGTGGCTGTGGACGGCACGTACCCATAGAACGTCTCCGGCGTGCCAAAGGCGATCGAACCGGCCGTCGAGTAGTCCACACCGACGAGTGGCGTGGTCATGCCCACGGTCAGGGTCTCGGGTCCGGCGGTGAGCATGGTCCCAGTAACAACTGGAATGCTGACGGAGATCGAGTCGGTGCCGGTGGAGTTGACGGAAAGGTTGCTGAAAGTCGCGCCGGAGCCAGCAACGGTTGTCGCAGAGGTTCCGGTAGCCGTCCCAGTGCCAGTGAATTGAAGCGTAACGGGCACGCCGCCAACATTCTGGGCGTTTTCAGTAAGCGACACGATCACCGGCGGAGTGGTTCCCGCAACATTCACAGTGCCTGCATAGGATGTGTTGTTGAATGATGCCGCGGTGTAATTGGTCTGGACCGCGCCCGCATCTACGCAGGGGGTAGTGGCCGAGTAGCCGGTATAGCTAGTGTTCTCGTTTGAGAAACCGCGCTGATCGGAGGTGACGGCGGATGAAATCAGCGAGGCAGATCCGGCACAGATGGCCGAGCTGCCAGGGAGCGGGAGCAGCGTTTGTGTAGGGCCACCATAGTTACCCAGTGCGGCAAGGGTAAGGCCCGAATCCGCATAGATATTTCCGCCACCGCTCGTGGGGCAGTCAGCCCCACTGCATTCCGAGGCTTCGGCCAGGATAGTGTTGGTTACGCTCAACGTGGAGCCGCTGCTGAAGATGCCGCCGTTGGTGTTACCTGAGAGAGTGTCATTGTCGGCGGTAAGCGTCGCGCCAGTGTTATTGAAGATAGCTGCCGAATTGGAAGCGTTGTTGCCCGAAAATGTGCTGTAGCTTGCCGATAGCTGGCCCGCAGAATTGTTGTAGATCGCGCTGCCAGAGTTCGCGGTATTCGTGGAGAACGTGCTGTTGCTTATGGTCAGCGGGCCCTCGTTCTCGATGGCCCCGCCGTCGCCGGAGGAACCTGAGGTGTTGGCAGAGAAGGTGCTATCGTTCACAGCCAACGAGACGCCAGTGTTGCGAATGGCGCCGCCTTTACCGGATGTGCCGGCAGAATTGTTTGTAAGGACGGTGTTCTCGAGCGCAAGACTGCCCGCGTTCAGGATGGCGCCACCGCTGCCAGCTGATCCCGATGGGCTCGTGGAAAGAGCGCTGTCACCGTTGGCGATGGCAAGCCCTGTGAGACTCAGGGTCCCATCGTTGTAAACCACGCGGTAGGCGTTTGCTCCGGAGATGGTGAGCTGACTTGCGCCCGGCCCAACAATGTTCACGACGCCCGAAATATCGGGCAGTGAACTTTGGAGCGTGATTGTGCCCGTCACGCCGTTCGCGAAGTCGATGTCTCCATGACCCGCCGTGTTGGCCGCCGTAATGGCGTCACGCAATGCACAGGTCGTGCTGCATGTACCGCTGCCCGGGTCGGCCGTCGTAGTCACCGTCAAGTAATTTGCCTGAACCGAGCCCGCGTCGACTTTGCTGCTGGTGCAAGATGGATCGAGCCCGAAACCGCGCTGATCGGCGGTGAGAGGGTTGCCGGAGACATCCTTGGCCCCTGTTTTGGCGGCTCCACAAATCACCGGACTTCCCGCAAGGGGCACCAAGGTTTGGGTGAGGCCACCATAGTAACCCAATGACGAGAGAAGAAGGCTGGTGCTGAGTCCGTCGAAGTTGCCGTTTGCGTCAGGGCTGCTGGGGTTGGCAGGGCATTGGGTAGCCGGAGGAACGGTTGTGCACTGGGACGAGCCGGATGAGGGCTCAACGAGAACACTGTCCGTCATGGTCAGCGTGCCCCCATTGGCGATGCTACCGCCGTTAGCCGGCAGGTTGCCTGAGAATGTGCTGTCGCTGACGGTGAGGGTCGCCCCGCTGAAGTTGTAGAGCGCGCCAGCGGAGGCGCCGGCATTATTGTTCGCGAAGGTGGTGTTACTAATCGTCGCTATGCCAAAATCCGGGGCTCCTGCGTAGTTTAGGATTGCGCTTCCCTCACCGGAAGCGAAATTGCCGGAAAAAGTGCTGTCACTTATCGTGAGAGGGCCTGCGTTGAAGATGGCGCCTCCATAGTTGGAGGAGCCAAGAACTGCATTGCCGGAGAAGGTGGTGTTGGTCACGTTCAAGGTGCCGACATTGCAAATGGCGCCACCACCGCCGGCGTTCGAAGTCGTATTGTCGCTAAAGACGCTGTTCTGCACATTGAGCGTGGCGCCCCCAACGATATAGATCGCGCCGCCGTACCCCTCTCCGTTGTAACCGCCGCTGGAGTTTGCAAAGCCATTGGCTATGGTCACCCCGGAGATGGTTACAGTTCCCGAGGTGATCGCAAGCAGGCTGTACTGGTTTTGCCCGGAGATCGTCAGTACGCTCGCTCCTGGACCCGTGATGGTCATGCTCCCAGAGACGGTGATATTGGGCAGAGAGCTGGCGAGCTTGATGGTTCCGGTCAATCCCGACTGAAAGACGATGGTGCTGCCCGGATCGGCATTTGCCGAGGTAATTGCCGCGCGGAGAGAGCCAGTGCCGGAGTCACTTAGATTCGTGACCGTGTAGGTAGTCGCGTTCGCCGCAGCTGGGATCAGGACAAGGCCTGCAAGCCAGACGCAGTTCGCAGCGAGATGGGACAGAGTACGGAAGGGAGAGAACCGGCTGGCGAGAATTCCGTGGAATGTGCGAAACATTGTGTTACCTCCTAGACGTTGAAGTAGGCTTTGCGGCCACTGATACTCGAATCCGTGCGACCGGAACGACAGTTATAGGTGAAACTGGAGAAATCACAGCGCTCATCTTGCGCGCAACGATCTTTCCTGGAGTTCGTTTTGCCCAGCGCAGAGTATTTTCATGTCGCGCCGGGTCGTGGGACTGAGCGCCTTGATTCTCACGCTAAGGCATTAGCTGCAAGGCGTTGTGGCGGGGGTGACCTGCGGTTTCTATGGTCTGATCGCCATACGCATCAGCTTGCCTGTAAAGCTACATATCGGATCAGCCGTAACTGGTGACTAAGAGATGCAAGGAAGGAGCCTTCGCGCACCCATCAAAGAGAAGTTGAAGCGCGGGATTCAGGTGGTCACGAAGATATGAAAGATCTTCTCAGTGGACATCTTAGAGCATGAGCTTACGACAGTAGAACGCCTCAGCATAGCCGCTGGGTGCATTGCATTCCATACCGCGCAGGCGCATCAGAGACTGAAAGGTTGACTCTTCAAACCAGCTCTTGTTCCGTTGAGTTTGAAAGGCATCCATTAGATAGCGCACCTTTGTCCGGCATGCCTCAGCGTCGAGGGGCACAAATACGGATGGCTGGCCCATATCGCCGTCGTACTTTGGGATCTCATACTCCAGAATTAGGTGATTGCGAAAGGTGTTCCAAGTAAGCTCGCAGATCAGCCGGTGATCCTGATGCGCGTCGCGGCGCTGATGCGTAAGGATCAAGTCAGGCGAGACTTTGTTCTTCAGATCCTCGAAGATAGCTTTCACTTCGGAGCCTACAAAAGGCATAAAGCCGTCGGGAAGCTCCTTGAGCACGAGTTGCTCCAGATGCTCTGAGCCCGCGAAGAGTTCGGCGGCCCGCTGCGCCTCATCCCTGCGCACCCCAATTGCGCTGAAGACAACCCAGTAGAACTTTACGCCGGGATAGTCATTGATCAGCCGGAGGATTGTTCCGCCGCAGCCGATTTCGATGTCGTCGGAGTGACATCCCAAACACAGCACAAGCAACGGCTTGCTATCTTTTCTGCTGACCCGAAGATTGATCATCCACAACCCTCCGCTTCACAGGATTCACGCGGACAACTGAACGACTCGCGAACCGCCGAGTCATTCCCGCCGATGAGCGCGACGGCGAGGCTCAAGTACCTGAACGGATGCTGTGCCTTTTCGCCAACTCGGCTGCCTGCGCGGTCCACTATGAGGCAAAAGACCTTTGCCGTTGAACAGAGCCTTCCTCAACGCGGGAAGCGAGCTCATTTAAGGCTCGAAGTCGATTCTGAAACACCGGCAAGGGTTTCATCCCCACCAGATTCAATATCGATTCCCACCTGTAAGCCCAGTCATGATGCAGAAGACATTGAGTGATGTTTGTCTGGCGGACTTTCATCTGTCTCTCCGGCTCTTTATCGAACTCCCGGATAGCGGTGACAATCTCGTCGGTTGTGAAGGGAACTTCAATGACTGCGTCCTGCCAGGTGAAGATCTTATCAAACTCCTTATTGTTATAGGGGCGCATGCCAAGCATGATTGTGCCTGCTGAGGCGGCTTCAAAATATCTGTAGCCAAACTCGCTCACCCCACCAGTTTCCTCGGGCCTATCAAATTTGCCTGGACTTACGATGAAATATCGGCTCCTTTTAGCCATGTTGGCCATCATAAGCCGATGCTCGTCTAAATCGTGGGCCTTGAGAGAATCGATCGTGTCGTAGACATAGAATTTTCCGTCCTCGCGCGCCATTCGCATCAACGCCTTATGCGTCACCGGCGCCCTGCGGCCGATGCTAAGGACATCCACCGTCCTGGCGGGTGGATTGGGAAACGGGCAAAAGTTCAGATTATCGATGCCTGCGGGAAGATATTGACTTTTCCCGTTAATGAGCGGCAGGAACGGCTCGTTGGCGACGAACATAAAGATCACATAGTCAAATTGCGACAACACTTCAATGCAGCTCTTGTATTCCGGAATGTCCTTGAAATAGAACTCGGGGAGCCAGCACACAGTCGTCTTGCATTTATCGCGCAACCCTTTGAGCGACTTTAAATGGAGGAGTTCCGTAACCCTTTCACATACGGTGATGAACATGTCGTACTCGTGCTCCACGTTGATGGTAGGAATGCCGGGATTGATAGGCCAGCTGACAAACTCCCCGAGACGAGCAGCAACTCTTCTGCCGTGGGGATACCAGTTGGTTGGCTTTGGCGCCAGCACGTCAACCGAGTCGACTTCCTGCACGATCCTCTCGAACTCCCGAAAGGGGCATCGCCAAACAAGATGGTCATAGATATTCTTGTGCGAGAACAACAGAATACGAGGCTTGCCGCTCTGTTCTTGATCGCTTTCGTGGTTCATTGAATTCTCCGGTGGAGTGAAATGCAGAATTAAGTGAATGCGTAACGAATCGGTTTTCGCTGCAGGACCAGATGATTGCTGAGTGTCAGTCGAGGTTCCTATTCCGGCCGAACCTGTCCGGGCAAACTCAACTTCGGGGAAAGCGCCTCATATTCGCTGATTTGTGCTCGAGTAAGCTTCGCAAGTTCGGCCCGATCCTGAAAAGATCGATACCAGGCAACAATCCAATCGAGCGCAGGGCCGAGGGGCAACAAAGGATGCCAGTCAAGGTAAAACTTTGCTTTCGAGGCATCCAGCTTGAGGGTATGTGCCTCGTGTGGATGTGCGGTCCCGTCCTGAGCCCACCTCGCTTCATTTCCCCAGAGGCGAGCCAGCCTGTCGGCAATCCATGATACCGGCTTCGCGTCATCGTCGGCAGGGCCGAAATTCCAGCCGGACGCAAAGGATTCTGAATCTTCAAGCAACCGCTCGGCCAAAAGGAGATATCCGCGAAGAGGCTCCAATACAAACTGCCAGGGCCGAGTTGCCGAAGGATTCCGGATAAGACACGCCTCGTGTGCCAGGAACGCCCTCATGAGATCGGGGATGAGTTGGCAGGCGGTCCAATCACCTCCGCCGATGACATTTCCCGCACGAGCGCTTGCCAGTGCCACGCCATGACTTTCGTGCGCATCGGGAGAGAAGAAAGAGTCCCGGTAGGCGTTGGTGACAAGTTCTGCGCAAGCCTTCGAATTCGAGTAGGGGTCACGCCCTCCCATAACATCATCTTCACGATATCCCCACAACCATTCGCGGTTGTGATAGCACTTATCGCTCGTGACATTCACGATTGCGCACCGAAGTTTCAGCTGCCGTAGAGCCTCGAACAGGTTGACAGTTCCCATCACATTCGTCGAATAATTCTCGATAGGATCCTCATACCCACGACGCACGATGGTCTGAGCGGCCATGTGAATGACGACCTCGGGCCGGAGATCGCCAATCGCTTTCCTGAGCCGGTCGAAATCACGGATATCCGCAAAAACCGACCGTAAAGATTTCGCTACCCCGGCTTGCTCGAAGAGGGCGGGCTGCGTGGGGGGCGGCAAGGCATAACCGGTCACTTCGGCTCCCAGCGCTTCGAGCCATAAGGACAGCCAGCTGCCTTTGAATCCAGTGTGTCCCGTAAGGAACACGCGGCGGCCCTTCCAGAAATTTCGGTTCGGCATCATTTGAATCGATCCGGGCGCAGAGACAGGTGAACAGCGCAGGTGTTCGAATGCGGCGCGACAAGCTGCCAACCTCTGCGCCAAGTAATCATGAAGCAAGGAAACAACTGCATTGGGCTATTTCGCGACTGCCACTTTGGCATGGGACCAGCGAGTGAGCTGGTCGTTCCAGAGCTGGTCAACCACGCCGCGATCCGGCTGCTCCACATCCGCAAACGAAATCACCTGGTCTTTTGCCACATCGCGACGTAGCACGCAATTCTCTGACAAGCTGAGCGGGAGCGCGTCGATGGCGCGCGCCTTTTCAGTGTTGTCAATGAGGCCATACGTGCAGAACCCACCCACGCCGTCGAGATGCTCTCCGGCTTTCATGTCTCGCTTCGCCAAGGCAATTACCTCGCATACAGGACCAGCGATGGGCGCAACCGTCGGATCGCCATACAGGACCGCGCGGCCAATCGTTGAAGCAATCTGAATATGGGGTAAGTGAAAAGGCGTGTAGAAAACGTAGAAAGGACCATCCCCCATCTTCACATAGCCGAGCTGAATTTGCTTCAGCGGCTTATCTTCGTAGACAACCACAAACGCACCCGTATGCGGCGCGGCGCCCAGAGCATAGTCGACGAGACCTGTGTCGAGCATCTGCTCCGCGGGCAAAAGCGAGGCTATTTCGCGAACATGCTCACAAGCAGGTCCATACATGCCCCGGCGACCGGCGCGGAACCCAGTTGCGTTCGCGAGAAGCGTCGTTTCCATGGAGAGTTTCGCAGCATCCGCAAACGATGTGACCTTTCTAGGGTTCTGGTCGTACTTGAGTGCGAAGCTCCGCTGCGTCTCCGGAGTCCGGTAGTGATCGACCATTCCCTTTAGGTTCCCGCCCGCAACGGGGCGCAGTCCCGTGGACCGGAGATAGCGCAGGAGCGTCATCGCCACTCCAGGCTCTTCTCCGTCGGTATGTGTAATGACAACACCTGCTTGATCGGCCCTGGCTTTCAAGATCGGACCAAGGACACAATCGAGTTCTGCGTTCACCAGCACCACATGCTTCCCGTGATCGAATGCCGCTAAAACCACATCGGTGGCATATTCGATGGTCCCCGTCCCTTCGATAATCACATCGATCGCATCGCAGCCGGTGACCACCGACGGATCGTCTGTTAGAACGGGAATTCCTTTGTTTATGGCCGCCTCGGCGTCTCGAGCAGAAGCTGCAGGTCGCCACTCCTTTACTTCAGCCTCACGGAATGCCCGCTCTCCGTGTTCCGGTGTCCGATTCACGATCGCGGCAAGGCGAATTCCTGGCGGGGGAGTCGCTAGTTGCAGAGCAATGGCGCGTCCGGCGGCACCAGCGCCAATTACTCCAACGCGGATGGGTTTACCCGATGTTTCAAGTTGCCGGAGGGCAGTGTCAATCATCATAACGGGCTCCCTTCGCTTACCAGCGGCCAATTTCGGTCCTGCTCGGAGATTGCCGTGGGCGTGAGCGGCCATTCAACTCCAAACGCAGGATCGTCATACCTAACCCCATGTGCCGCGCTGGGTGTGAAGTATTGTGACGTCATGTAGTAGAGATCCGTACAGTTTTCCAGAGTCTGATATCCGTGCGCGCAGCCTTCGGGGATATATAACATCTGATTGTTATCGGCGCTGAGCTCGATTCCGAACCACTTATGACGGGATGAAGAGTCCAGTCGTAAGTCCACAACGACGTCGAATAGTGCGCCCCTGGTACAACGCACGAGCTTGGACTCAAGCGCAGGCGCCGCTTGAAAGTGCATGCCACGTAGGGTTCCCTTTCTCAGGCTGAACCCCGTATTCGCCTGCACAGGCTTGAAATCGATGCCTGCGTCGGCGAATTCCTTCATGCACCAGCTGCGGGAAAAGTGTCCCCGATCGTCTTCCCGGAGAATCGATTCAATCACAACCGCGCCAACAACACAGGTTGGCGTAAAACGCAAGGATTGCCCCACAATTCTCCCTCGAGCAGTTTTCCTTAATTAGTGACATGCTAACACTGGTTCCCAGCAAGAAGGCGCAATGCTAGTTCGAAGTCGCGACATGTTTGCGGCGTGGTGAACAAATGAAGAAGTACTCGACCGCCATCAATGGGCTTATCACGGAAATATTCCAATTGACATGCATTTGCAATGCAGGAAGTGCATACTTCCCAGGCTGCTTTTGCCGTAAATGATGCGAAGCAGGAAACCACTTGTCGACTCGGAAGACATCCTTCAGGCTCTCTCTCATCTCGGCAATCGACTGAATGTTGTTATAGTTTGGCCAGACTCTCCGGTGGAAATGCCCAAAATTAATGTAGCTCATCATGAATTTGCCGTCGTCTTTGAGGATTGCCTTGATCTCTTCGAGCTTTCGGTTTTGCTGGTCACCCATATACTCAAAGAAACCCAACGCCACCACGAAATCAAAACGCCGCCCATCAAAATCAATCGGCTTTCGCGCGATGTCGAGCTCTTTCAAATGTGCGGCCGGCTCATGAATCGCGATATCTATACCGTAGTATCTGATGTTGGGATTCAGCAAAGGCCGAAGCGCCGCCGGTCCGCAGCCGACATCCAACAGCGCACAGTCACGATTTCTCACCAATTGGTTGAGGATTCGCGCACATTTCCGCAGTCGAAAACTTGCTTCGGTGTATAAAGTATTTTCAACAATCCAGTAATCTCTGTCTCTGAAATTCTCGGGGATTTGCTTCATTAGATTCTCCGGGACCGCAATTGAATGCCTGACCCGGGATTGAAGCAGTCAGTTACAAACCGGGTCGGCTCTCGAATGAGGCCTACAATCTTACGGATGCGGGAATTCGTCAAAGATCAGGTCGTATTGAACTTCCAGGAGCCTGCGATACTCTCTTGCCTTCTTCTGAATAACCGGCTTGACTTCGTCGCCTCGCGCTTCGAGTTCGGTAAACTGCTCGATCAAGCGATTCAGATCCAATTCGGGAAGCGGTTGACTATACTCCCCAAGCCCAACGCCTTCGAGCAAACAGTCGTTCTTGGGATCATAGGATATTGAAATAACCGGGATATTCAGCATCAATCCCAGAACCAGATTATGAAATCGCGGTGACACCACGAAATCGACTTCTGCGATCTGTGCAATCAGATCCTCAACTGTTGCGCTGCCGTCATCGATGATTCCGGCTTGGCCATAATGGATCCCTCGCTTCTCTAGCCTGGCTTTAAGCTCGAATCTTGTGCTGGCGTCGTGTCTTGCATCTCCTTGAAGAATGCGAACCGCGTACTTGTGATCAACGAGCCAAGCTACGAAATCGCACATCTTGTCAAGGTAGGCAGAGTAGTGCGCTCGATGCTCATCCGCGCTCCAAAGATGTATGTCCCGGTGATCCATCACGCCGAGGCCTACTTGCCGAACTTGGCGCTCACGGTTGATGGGTCTCGAGAAAAGGCTTTCTGGCAGACTAAAGGCTAAATCCGGAAAGACAGGATCGGCCGGCATTTCGAAACCATTTTTCCTGATTCGGTCTTTTGAATTCTGGTCTCGAAAGCTTCTGTAGTCGGCCAGCGATAGAGCGGTTCTGATTAGCCACCGACTCAACCACCCATAGATAGGACCGACGCCAACTCCTACAAACCGGACCTTGCATCCGGCAATGCGGGCGGCGGTGGTCCAACGAAAGACATCATAGGGAAAGCCGGATGCCGTGGTCATATAGTCGGTAAGCATGCCCGTGCCCGTCATCACCACCATGTCAGTGCCGCGGAGGGTCTTAATTGCCTTGAACCAGTCCTTCAGCTCTCCCGGAATGCGCCGACATATCCGCAGAAGCTTCGCAATGTGGCCCCAGAACCCACCGCGGCGTACGACGCCGGCGAAGTTTTGGTAAGTTACGGCAAATGCGGTGACTTCATGTCGACGATACGTGTCGGTTGGATCATAACTTATTGCGCATATTTCTTTGCCGGCCAGACGTTTTCGAGCGTTATAGAGTATGGCCTGGAGTGTGCACTCGTTGCCAAGATTCTGAATTCCAAAGATCCCAAAAAACGCGATCTTCGATCTTCGTGGCGCACCCGCAGTAGGCGCCTTCTCTTCGACGCCCGCCACCTCGTATTCCGCAGGACGATTCACTATGTCGCAAACCTCGTTTTTAGCGCGGTTGAAATCTTGTTGCCGATAAAGAAAGCGCTGCGCCGCGGGTGTGGAAATAGAAGGATCAGGGCAGCCCCCGCTCCCAGGCCGATGGGTACACACACAAACAACTGCATGATCGGAGCAGCGTTCTCGACCACCTTGTGTATCAGACTTGTGGTGAGAAGAACTGCAGCCCAGCACGGAAGATGCGACAGAAAGCCCATCCAAAGATCGCGCGTCGTGATCGGGCCTCTCCGGCCGGCAATGTAGTATACGAGCGGCAGTCGGATTACAAGGCTGACGACCGCCAACGAAGTAACGACGCCCATGGGACCCCAGCGCAGCCCCAACAAGTAGGAAATGAAGGTCACAAGTCCAGCTGCAGTGTGGTTATTCAACTGATCCCCTCCCCTTCCCTGACTCTCATAGATCCAGGAGCAAATGGCTCCGAGGGGTCCTGAAACGGCGACCAGCGTAAAACCTGCAAACAACGGAATCACAGCCGTCCATTTTGGACCGAGGATTACCAACACAAGCGGTTTTGCCAGAGCAAGGCACATCGCGGAAAACGAAAAAACCACCAGCGCCAAACCACCATAAGCCTGCATATAGCTACGTTTATACCGTTCCGGATCAGACTGAAGCCGCGAGAGTACCGGAATCAGAACTGAGTTGATCGGCGCAGTGACTTGCTGTATGGGTCGCGCCAACAAAATCTGTGCGCGCGTGTAGAGGCCAAGCGGCACAGCTCCAAAAAAGCGCCCAAGCAGAATACTGTCGGTGTTCACCGAAAACTGCGCCACAAAGTCGGCCAAGCTCAGGTGCGCTCCAAATTTCAGCAGCGGTTTCACGCCGCTGTTGCGTGAGGGCAGGTGCGGGCGCCAGCCCGAAATCAACCAAGTCATCGCGAGGGTGCTAGCTGCGGTAGCCAATTGTTGCACCACCAGCGCCCAATAATTCATTCCGAGCCAGGCGAGCCCGCACGCGCTCGCAAACCCGATCGCGATCGAGGTGACATCGATTATTGCCATCGCCGGAAATCGCATCTGTCGAGTCAGCAACGCTTGATGCTGAACGGTTGACCCAGTTAGCAGAAACGTGATCGACAGGGCCAGCATGATATTCATTACTCGCGGGTCGTGGTAGAATCTTGCGATCCACGGAGCCAGCAACGCGCAGACGCATGACAACACGCCGCTGAAACCAATATTGATCCAAAACAGATTAGAGACCTGCTCTTGTGTAATACTGGCTCGCTGCACAGTTGCCGTTGAAAGTCCCAGCTCCTTGAAAACTCCTACAACAGCGGTAACCCCGAGAACCATCCCCACTAACCCGAAATCCCCGGGACTTAGCAGCCTCGCCAAAACCGCGGCCGCAGCAAAGTTCAGAAGAAACTTCGCTGCCTGTGCACCAAAGGTTACGAAGCCGCCGGAAACCGCACGGTGTCCGATGTTTTGGAGTAAATGATCCGTGCGAAAGTGTTCCACTTCCGATGCTGCCGCGGAATCGCTCACTTTTGTTGCGAAGCTATCGCCCAAGTATCCTCCCTCTGTAAGCAAGTCCCTGCCAGCTGGTTTGCATTCGAAGACGAAAGCTCATTCGACGACCTCTCCGAAGTTGACAGCGTGGCTTAAATCAGCCGATTTTATTTGGTCGCAGCGGCGATTCCGCTTTGAGTTCTATTCCATTGCGCGATCAACAGGCCTAGGAGGTTTTTGGGAAATCTGGATTAAGACTTTGCTGCCTTGTTTGCGCGGCCATTCTTCGACCACACTTGCCACGGTGCGCCACCCTTGGACCAAAGATCCTCGAGTTGCTGCCGTTCCTTGAAAGTGTCCATACAGGCCCAGAAACCTTCGTGTCTTATAGTAATCAGCTCCCGATCCCGAATAAGCCTAGCAAACGGTTCATCTACTAAGTCTTCACCAGGCTGAATGTAATCAAATACCCTTTGGCGAAAAACAAAGTAGCCTCCGTTAATCCATTTGTCGGAGGTGCTCGCGTGGTTAATGCTTGTAACGTGGCCGTCGCTATTGGCCTCAACGAGGTGAAACGTTTGCGTAGGAGGCACCGATACAAAGCACGCTGTTTTGCCTGACTGCAAAAGTCGGTCGATCACCATGTCCAAGTCAATATCAGTTAGCCCGTCTACGTAGTTCGCCAGGAAGACTTCTTCCTGCCTGACATGCTCGCGGACTGCCAGAAGGCGCTCGCCGATGAGTGACTTCGCTCCCGTGTCAGCGAACGTAATGCTCCAGCTGGTAAAGTCGGTGCCCATCAACTGGACCTTTCGCCCGCCGTCGGAGAGAATAAAGTCATTGGATAGGGCTTCATTGTAGTTAAGGAAGAATCTCTTGATGGCTTCGCCTTTGTGTCCCAGGCACAAGATGAAGTCTTTATGGCCGTAATGCGCATAGTACTTCATAAGGTGCCACATTACCGGGGCATCTCCGATCGGAACCAGGGGTTTCGGAACATTTTCCGAGTACTCCCGCAACCGCAGCCCAAGGCCGCCGCAGAAAATCACTACCTTCATAAATCACGTCCTCCTTCTGAAGCGCATTCTTGTTATGCCCCGGTGATGGGTTAAAGACGCCAATGACCAGGAGCCGTCCCTTCCGTGCTTAGTGTGCTGAGTGAAAGCAGTCGGCTCGCAGATCTCCGGCTTTCGTCTCCCGTAATTCGCGGATACTCGGCCATCGTGTTACTGGCATTTGGGCCCCTTCTCGTGCTTCGTTAGCGCTATCACAACTGAACGGGTTCATGCTGGAATCGCCCTTTCTGGCACCCGTATTCGTTTGACCCCAGCTCAATGCAGGATCGGCTGCTGCCACCCCACTTGCTTCACGCGACCGCTGCAAGAACAAGAGCCTTCTTATGAACAACTTGCAACCTATTACCAAATGGTGATTGACGCGCCGTGCGAAGGTTGACATAGCAGAAGTGATAGGTAGACCATAGCCTTAGGCTTCAGCCTCCAGCAGGCGAATCAGGAATTTTGAGTCCTTCTTCCTGGCTCCAGCCCGGAAGAGAAGTCAACATTAAGTTAGAGGTTCGCAAAAATGTCAAAATTCAACCTCCCCCTCTTGGCCCTTGTAACCCTAATGTTCATCGGCCTCGCACTCCCAGACCAAAACCTTTCTGCACAGACATATAGTCTCCCCAACGTAAACACCGGCTGTCCGGCGAATTGCCGGGTGATCCCGTGGCAAGCCGGGTCGGACCTCTGGAATGGCGGAACACTGCCGGTCTATTCGCAAGTGACCTGCACGCCGCTTCACGAGGACGGCACGACCGATGACACTGCGGACGTGAATGCCTGCATTAGTGCTGCGAACGCCGGAACGGGCAGCTACGCGACATGTCACGCAGCGGGGGGATGCGCCGTATATCTTCCGGCTGGCAACGTGATGATTAAGGGCTCGGTGGTGCTGAAAAGCAATGTAGTCCTGCGTGGCGCTGGACCGACGACGGTTGTGACCGAAGGAGCGAGCACCGCCCAAATCACCACATCTAATTTCTCTCACTCGACAAATCTGAATCCCCCCACCAGCTACCAGGCTTTTCCATCCACCTTTTTGCTTTCCGGTACTCCGCAGAAAGGAGATACCTCTGTAACTTGTTCGACAGGATGCAGCAATGTCTCTGTGGGAACGTGGGTCAAGATTTTCGGTAACGATGACCCGTCCATCATCTCCGATTCGATGAGCGACAGTGGCTCCTACTACAAGTGCGATATGTGCTCCGATAATGATGGGTACTACCTCATGCAGCAATATGAACAGGTCACTGCCTGTTCGGGATGCGGAAGTGCCGGAGCCGTGTGGACGTTGAGCCGGCCCCTCTACTATCCGCCGTTTACGGCATCCGTCACGGTTTACAACACCAGCGGAAGTCCACAGGTTGAACCCGCAGGAGCCAAGTTCAACGTCATTCAATTCCAGACGACGAAGGCCGGACTTGAGTATCTTCAGGTCAACGCAACCGCCGACTTGGGCGCCAATCAGAATATTCTTTACCAAGGATGCCTTTACTGTTGGGTGAAGGGTGTGGAAGTCGTTCTCTCTGGAAGCAATCAGCTTTCGGCCATGTTCGAATCTGATTGGGGATACGGAGGCGAGATAAGAGACAGCTACTTTCACGATCAGCGATCAGGGGCGAGCGGAGCTGGGTACGGCATTTATTTCCAGTTCCCCAATGGCGACATGAAGGTGGAGAACAATATCGTCCGCCACTCGCGCCATCCGATTATCTTTCAAGGCGGCGGTTCCGGAGTTGCCATCCTCTACAACTACACTGACGATCCTTACACGGACGATTTGACTTATCTAGGTTCGGCCCGTACCGATCACGGGGCGCACCCCTATATGACGCTGTGGGAAGGCAACGTGATGAGCCATCTAACAGCGGATGACTGTTGGGGCAGTTCATCGCACAACGTCATGTTCCGAAACTGGTTCTGGGGCGACGAGACGATGAACTGGAGCAATCTTCCCTCGGGGGCGGCTCCTACCGCAAGCGGAACGAATCCCAACAATGGTTTCGACGCGATTGATGTGTACACTGGATCGACCTATTACTCGTTCGTGGGCAACGTACTGGGTCACGCCAGCCTGCACACTACATGGTCGGGAGCCACGCTGCGCACGAACAACGCCTACGGCTCGCGGGCGAATCCCGTCGTCTACAGTTACGCTGGTGCAGCAGGCACCGGCCAGGGAACCTGCGATGACATCATTGACTCAACGATTCCCAGTTCGAACACGACCTCGCTGAATCACGGCAACTGGGACTACTTAACCAACGGCGTAGCATATTGGGAAGGCGGATCCAATCATAGCCTTGTCAACTCAATGTATTACCCAAATGAGCCGGGCTTCCTGTCTGGATATCCCTGGCCCCTCGAGGGACCTGAGGGTAACCCGACGATCAATGCCAACGCAGCAGAGAATTGTTATCTCAATGGACCTGCTGCGGGCGTCGCATTTAATCCGGCATCCTGCTATAGCTCCGGTACAACCCAGGTTCGGCCAGCCCCCCCAACAAATACCAATGGGACGGCGACACCAAAATAGCTGCCACCGAACTCTGGATCCTATCAAACCGATTTGACGAATCGTACGTAACGATCGCTGGCATCTGAGCGCTCGAATAAAGTTGGTCTTGCTGGCGTGGGGGGGCGG
>JBEKSA010000033.1:0-36730 GCA_049517515.1 Occallatibacter sp. | reverse complement strand
GTTCCATGAACCATGCCGACCAGGCAACTGCTCACGAAACCAAGATCCGGCGGTGGACTACTTTTACTCCGCCGCAAAGCGCCGCTCGCGCGGCGCTCTGTGGCCTATTTTTGCTCCGGCGCTCATAGTGGGGTTACGAAATCTGCATCCCAAGGGTAGGGGATAGCATTTCCCCTACCTTTTCTTGTGACTTTTAAAGCATCGTCGGGGGATATAGGGGACAAATGGGCCCGTAGTATAGGTCAACATGAATAAATCGCGTTACTTGGCCGGGTGGAGAATGTAATTTGCTCTTCCCCTCTCCCTTCTTCGCCCGCCGCCCACTCACGCGCGGCTCGCAGACCACTCTACTGGACTGAAAACTCCCCGCGCTACGGCTGAAACTCAGCAAAAGCACTGCGCAACGGCACGAGAGACGCTGCGCAACGGCAACAAACCATCTCAATCGTTGCGCACTAGAACAGTCATCAGGTGCGCAACGGATAGCTGAGCCAGCTGAACCGATGCGCAATGACCGGAAACAACGTGCGCAACACCCCTGGGGATGAATATCTTCAATGCGCAATAGTCCCAATCTGGGTAAGCAACACCAGGGAGGTGCATTGGGCAGTTAACAAGTAGTAACTGACGGTACTGGCTATCCAATTCATTCAGGTAAGCACAACATGTAGGGTCTGTTCGGCCGTCAACTACCCCTGATATTGCGGTCGCCTGAGTCAAATGGATACCGACTACTGACGGTTAGCCGGTGACACACCAGGAGTTCGGAAGCTCCCCCTGACCTTCGATTCACCCTTTGGCAAGTCACTGGAAATAAAACACCTCCAGGAGTTGACCCATTTCCCGTGTCGTCGGGGTCTCTCAAAAGCCAACTTAATCCAGAACCCGGGCATTCTCTGCACGGCCAGCGTTATAATCCACACCAAAGCCGCTTTGACCCGAGGAAGAAGGCCGCATCTTCCCAATCTCAGAATTCAGAGGCGAGAATCCATCGTGAGAATCCGCGCCGGTCTTGCAGCCTTATTTGGTTGTGCATTCGGAATCTGGACGGCCCTCGCTGCTGTAACTCCGCTCGCAGGCCAGAGCGTCGGCGATGGCGCGACAACACCTGCCGTCCCGCCGCGCGTCGCGGTGATAGCATTTCAGGTCGCCGTCGCGCAAACGGAGGAAGGGAAAAAAGCCTTTGCGGACCTCCAGGCCAAGTACAAACCGGATGTCGACGACCTGAAAGCGCGGACGGATGAAATAGACCGGCTCAAGAAGCAACTCGCCTCCGGCCAGCTAGCCTCATCCGAGCGCGAATCGCAACAGAGAGCGATTGATGAAAAGGAGGCTGAGGAGAAGAAGCTTGCGGAAGACAAGCAGCAACTCTTCCAGGCTGATATGCAGGCAGTATTCAACAAGGTGGCTCAGAAGGTTTTTCAGCTCGCCTCGCGGTATGCCGAGCAACACGGCTTCACAGTACTGATCGACGTTAGCACCACACAGAGTTCCATACTCTATGCTTCAAAATCGATGGACATCACCCAGCCGGTAATAAACGCCTACAACGGAAGCGAGAATCCGGCGCCCGGCAATGTCACGGCTTCGTCTGCGGCTCCAACGCGTATCGCGCTGATCGAGTTTCAGGACGCTGTTGAAAGCACCGGCGAGGGTAAGAGCAAATTTCAGGCACTGCAGGCCAAGTACTCGCCTACGCAAGATCAGTTGAAGGCGGAGAACGACGAAATTGAGCGCTTGAAAACGCGGATTCAATCGGAGCAGCTATCTGATGCGGAGCGTGCTTCGATTGCGAGCACAATCGAAAGCAAGCAGAAACACCTTCAAAGAGAGACAGAGGATGCAAAGGATGATTTCCAGGCAGATATGCAAGACGCTTACAACAAACTGGCTGCGAAAATCTATGATTCGCTGTCGAGCTACGCAATCCAGAACGGCTACGGCCTCGTGATCGACAAAGCAGTTACGAAAGACGCAATTCTGTGGTCCGCTGGCGGCATTACGCCCGAAGGAATCGCTGCACAGGGCACAGACATTACCGCAACCATGATCCGGGTCTATGATTCCCGCGCTGGTTCCGGCGCGTCTGTCGCTCAATCCTCTGCCCCGCCGCCATCGAATGCCCCGCCCAACAGAGGGTTTGAGGAAGCAAACATCCCGCCGAGCGCCGCCTCGTCCTCCAGGGTCCCCATCCCCAACAACTACGCTCTCATCTTCGCCACCGACGACTACACCCACTGGCCCCATCTCACCAATCCCATTCCCGACGCCGACGCTCTCAACCAGACGCTCACATCTCTCTACAACTTCAGGGTTGAAGAGGTCAGGAACCCTACCAACGAGCAGATCCTCGCCAAGTTGACCGATTACCGTCTGCCATATCGTCCGCACATGGGAATGATTCTAAGCCGGTGATGGGCGTCACGGTAACTGTGACGGAATTCGAGCTGCAGTGGTGAAAGCTTTCCTCCAGTTCTGCGTGGCAAGGCGACGGCTCATCGCATAGCGGTGAGCCGCTCTTGCATTGAGACACGCATCGTGTACCCGCTATACGTTTGTGCGAAGTTGAGCAGTTCACGTGGCGTGACGAGTGCAACCAGAACAAATGAGCCGGGATTCCTCCCGAACTGAAATCTTGTTTTACCTATATATCAAGATTATCCGATCAAAAGTGCGGGTGCTTTAGCCCTTCACCGGACCCGTTGATTCGCGAATGATCAGCTTCGGTTCAACCTTGATCTCATCGCGCGGCGGAACTGTGTTGTGAATGCGATTCAAGAGGCTCTGCGTCGCCACTCTGCCAATCTCCTCGAGCGGTTGATTGATCGTCGTCAGACGAGGCAGGGTAAACGCCGCCGCCTTGATGTCGTCGAAGCCGATGACAGAAACATCCTCCGGAACGCGCAAATTGAAATCCTTCAACGCACGAATCGCACCGATCGCCGAAATGTCATTGAACGCAACAATCGCAGTAAACGGCTGCTTGGTCGCGAGCAGTTGTTGTACGACCGGATAGCCCAGCTCAGGCGAGGTCATATCGCGATCCAGGCTCACGACGAATTCCGGTTTGATTTCAATTCCCAGCCGCTCTGCGACTGCTACCAGGCTCTTCCAGCGATCATCAGAGTCTGAGCTAAAAGGTTGCCCGCGCATGAAGGCGATTTTGCGGTGGCCCAGCGCGTAGAGATGCCCGAGGGCAAGCTCGGCAGCGCGCGCATGATCGAGAAGCACATTGGTTACGCCTTTGATATGCCTGTGCCCCGCCACGGCCACGACTGGAATCGAAATCGGATGCTCGAGCCACGTGTCGATTGCAATCAGCCCTTGAGCACCGCGCCCGACCAGCATCCGCGTGTACTCTTCCACCAGGTTCGGCTTGTGCCGGTGATGCGCCGTGAAGTAGAAATATCCGGCCTGAATCAGCTGATCGCCGATGCCGCTCATCACTTGCGTGTGATATCCGTCGCCCAGCTCAGGTACCAGGATGCCAATCGTCAGCGTCCGCCTGCTCCGCAACGATCGCGCCAGCAGATTCGGCTGGTAGTTCATCACCTTGGCGGCAGCCTTGATGCGATCGCGCGTGGCTCGCGGAATCGAGCGGCCCGGCACATCGTTGAGAACCACCGATACTGTCGCTGGATCCAGCTTCAGATAGGCCGCAAGTTGCTTCAGGTTTACCGGGTGCTGGGCCGCAGGTTTTGCGGCCGGCTTACGCTGTCCAGTGTTTACGGAATCTTCCATTGAGGAATCTCACCTTTGCCGCTGTATCTCGGGCTCGACACAAGAGTCTGACAAATGGTGCATTTTATGCGGCTTTCTTGAAAGCGACAAATTCGGTTCCGGTGGCGGCCAGCCTATCAAGCGAACTGGCTAACATGGCGGACCGGAATCATCCCATACATCACTTATTACCACAGCAGAGTTACCACCGAGCCCCTAGATTAATCTTCCGATGCCGGGCGGTGTCTTCCCGGAAGGAAGTTTGTTCATGGACCGGACTCGCAGTTCGATGTGGTTCTCCTTGAAAAGCGAGAATTGCTTTGAAACAAACGATTGTTTTATCCAGTGCCGTTAGTGGCGACGCAGAGCCGGTTGTGATAACCAACCGGGAATCCCCCACCAGCTGTCTGAACGCTCCGACCGGGATCGCAGGAGTTGGGTACAACGTCCGCAAGGCCGCCACCGGCAAGAGCGTTATCGAAACACAAGGGGCAGCATCCGCACACACCAGTGCTGGCAGGCCTGCGCCAAGCGCGTCATCGTTATCGACGTCAGTTGCAACGATCCGTCCCGCTGCTTTCAGCGTTCCGGCATCCCCGCCGCTGTGCGCGAAAAGGCGGCCGAATCCCACGCCCGGCCCGATCGGAAATGCCGATCATTTCCCCGGCTCCGCCGCCGGCTGCTGTGCCGATCTGCCCTTGGCCTGAGCGCCACCCATCTTGTCCACCACCGCATCGTTGTCGGCTTTCTGCAGGCCGCGGGTTTTGTCGAACTCGATCTTTGCCTCGTCTTTCCTTCCCGTTGTCTGGTAAAACCGCCCCAGGCGCCAGTGAACATTCACATCGTTGGGTGCGAGTTTCTCGGCAGCGGCCAGCTCCCGCAGAGCATCATCCTGGCGCCCTGCATCGGCATCGATGACTCCCAGGTCAAGATGCGCTAATTCAATTCCCGGGTCCATCTGAATGGCCTTCTCGAGAAGCGGCCGCCCGATCTCGGGATGGTTCAACACCAGATTGCAGTCCCCCAGATAGGTCAGAGCCTGGGCGTGGTTCGGGTTCAAGTCCAATTCGGCCTGAAACTCGCTCACCGCCTCCGGGTACTGACTTTGGGTCCAGAGCAGGTAACCGAGGCCGAAGTGAACGTCGGGCATCCGGGGATCGGCTTTCACGGCAGCGCGAAATTGCTCAATCGCGCCGTATCTGTTCTTCATCTCGTCGAGAGCCTCGCCTGCCAGCATATCGGCCTCGGCCGACTCCGCGTTGAGCATGAGAATTTCGTGATAAGTATCCAGAACACATTGGTACTGCTTGGACCATAGACAACTGTGCGCCAGGGTTAAACGCAACGGCAGATTCTGCGCATCGGCGGCAGCCGCCGATTTCAGATACGGAACTGCCTGCGCGTACTCGCGCAGCCCGTAGTGCGCCATTCCGATGAGGATCGTCAGACGCTGCGCATCGGGTGAGGACGGTGCCTGGCCCTTGAGCAGCAGAGTAAATTCGGGGATGGCCTCTTTCAAGTCACCTGCCTTGAAGAGCGCCAAGCCGAGATTGAAGCGCAGCGCAGGCATCCCGGGATCTTGCGCCAAGGCCTTGCGGTAGAGGGGCTCGGCCTCTTTGTAGTGTCCCTGGCGGGCTTCCAGAAGGCCAAGATGAGCGTATGCCTCCGGGCTCGATGGATGAGCCTTCAGGTATGCGCGCCATGCCGCCTCAGCCTCGACATTGTCGCCCTGTTGCTCGAGCGCAAGCGCCGTTTGCCGCTGTTGATCGGGTGCCGTTGCTGTCTGGCCCACGCAGTAGGCGGCGGCCATGGCCAGCAGCATCGTCCATATCAGGCAGATTCGCGGTTGCATTACGGGTCGCACTCTTGCCCCTTGTCTATTCTATTGGAGATTGGGCAATGGCAGCCGCCAAAAGAAAAGGGCGCGGCAGGGGTTGCCCGCCGCGCCCCGGTTGTGCGTGAGCGTTTAGAACATGAATTTGCCTGCGAACTGCAATACACGTGGGTCATCGGCACCGGTGATATTCGTGGGACTAGTGGGACTCGAATATCCTGTATTAAAGCCGTTCCACAGGGGATGGTTGAAGGTGTCGAACGTCTCAAAGCGAAGCTCGATCCGCGTCGTCTCACTCCTTGCCAGGGCAAATGACTTGAACAGGCTCAGATTCGTGACTTGAAGATCATTTTCCCTAATCTGGGCCTTGCCGGAACTGCCCCAACCATTGCCCGTACCTCCAGCCCAGGGAGCCACGGGAGCAGAGAACGCACTTGTGTTCCACCACGCCTTAACAGTGTGGGGGTAGGACACCTTCCCCGTCTGGGTCGGCCGATTGCTTGTCCCGCCGCCGAGCCCGATCGTGTCCGCACCACCCCAGCCGACGGTCGCCGGGAGCCCGCTTTCCGATGTGGTGTTGCCGGAGATGGTCCAGCCTCCCAGCAAACTGCGTTGCAGCAAGCTGCCGGAGTGCGTGAAGAACGGAACATTGTAGATGTAGTTGGCGGTGAAAATTTGGCGCCGGTCAAAGGTTCCCGAACCGCGGTCGTACTTGATGTTGTACGGGTCGGACAAGTCGCCCTGCAGATCGTCGCTTTGAATATCGATCTCATGCGACCAGGTATAGCCCAGGTTTAGAGTGAAACCGTGCTTGTTCTGCATGTTTAGAGCCACCTGCAGAGAGTTGTAGTTGGAGTTGGTGACGTTGTCGTCTTCGTCAATGCCGGCGAAACCGGGGTAGTTTCTGTAGAGGTTGGCGTTGGCGCCCGTGGTGGCGACCGCCTGGCGCTCGGTACTGGCAAGCGGCAGCGTATTGATCTGGTGCTTGACGTCCTGGTCCCAGCCTGCGGAACCGACGTACTGAGCCAACGCAATCACTGAAGGCGCAACCTGTTGCTGAATCCCCAGACTGTATTGCGCTGTGCCCGGATTCGGGTAGTAGTAGCCGAGGGTTCCCATGCCCGCCGGGAAGGTGGGCGTCGAGGCAGTCGCCCCGGTGGTGTCGCTCTGAGCGGGATTGGTGAAGTACACGTCGTCCGCCGTGGGGTCGTAGGCGAACGGAGGATTGGTGTCTGTCCCGTAGACGTCGTTGCCCTGCACGCGCTCATAGAAAGTTCCGATGCCGCCGCGCAGAACCGTTTTGCCGTTGCCAAACAGATCGTCGGCGAAGCCGATACGAGGCTCCCACGTCCAGTAGTCGTTCTTGACGACGCCGCGCGGGAAGCCGTTCACGCCCGCAAGTTCAATGCCATCCAGATAGAACGGGACGCCGCCGACAGTTTTGAATCCGGGACCGGTGGTATTCATCTGCCCCGTGATTGCATTCGGTACCTGCTCGTTGCTGGTGCTGAAGTCCGCGGGCACAAAATTCCCCGCCATGTTTTCCTTATTGTAGACGTGCGGCAGACCGTCATAGCGCAGCCCCAGGTTCAGGGTCAGCCGGGGGGTTATGCGCCAGTTATCCATTCCGTAGAACGACCAGGTGTTGTTGATCCAGTGGAACATCGATAGGGACTCCAACTGCGAGAAGCTGTCAGAGACACCCAGCAGGAAGTTCACATAGGAATCGCCGGAAAAATCGGTGCCGAAGTTATAATCACCCTCGGTATCCGCCTGCTGCTGCTGGTTCTTGTCGTTCCGCATGTAGGCAAAGCCGAACTTTAGAGCATGCCGGCCCTTGGTCCACGAAACATCGTCGCGAGGCTGGTAGTCCAGGAAGGCGTTTGCCCACGGCCAGTATCCAATCGACCAGGTCGTGCTGAAGGGCGCCCCCATATGGACCCCGGGCATGCGGGTGCCTATGTTGTTGGCAGCCGGGAAATACCCTTTCTGCGTCCAGCCCGCCGGCTCTGCAATGGAAGCGCCAGGCGAGGCAACCGCCGTGATCTTAATGTAGTTCCCGTTCACGTTCAGCGATGTTTCGTTCAGCACTGTCGGCGAGATGGTATCCGTCAGCTTGATCACCGTGCCCCAGCTAGGATTGCCGAACACATCGCCCGCGGTCGTATAACTGTCGCCATCGCCCCAATTCTGGTTGGGGAAATAGGTCTGCGACATCCGGTCGTGGATCCAGTGCCCCATCAGGTGCATCTTCGGGCTGATGTCATGATCGATGCGCACCACGTCCTCGCGCACGTACGTCGGCTGCTTCGGCGACGCAATCACCACCGGCTGACCGTTCGGCCCCGTAGAATTGGACTTCGGGATTGCTCCCGTCCCCATGAAGAGAACGGCGTTCGTGTCGAGGAGGTTCCCAGGAATCTTTCCCCCCGGCGCGTTGGAAAAAGATTCGCCGATGGTCAGATCATCCGCAGTGTACAGCGCTAACCTGGCTGGATCCGTCGTGGCTGGCACGCACGGTGCTGACTGGCCCTCATTGCAGACGCCGGCGGCCGGCGATTCCGGTAAGCCCACCGGCGGCACATATGCGAAGCCGCTCGTCTCATTCGCGGTCGTCGGAATCTCCGAGGCCAGCGGCGCATTCGTCAAATTGGCAGGAGATCCCTGAATCATTCTGCGCCATTCCTCGGTCACGAAGAAGTAGGTATGGCTCTTTGCCTTGGGATAAATCCCGGGGATAAACGCCTGGCCGCCGAAATCGCCGCCGTAGATATTCAGGCGCAACTCCGGTATGACGGGTTTGGTGCCTGACTGCGCGGCCGCCTGTTTGGTGAACCAATTGAGAGCATCGAAGGCGTCGTTACGATCGAACTCCCAGAGGCCGCCATGGTAGGAATTGGTGCCGGATTTCAGCACGATGGTCGTCGTGCCTCCCGAGGCGATTCCATAATCCGGCGCGTAATTGCTGTCGAGCGTCTGGAATTCTGCGATCGCATCCATCGAGGGCATCACTCCCAATTTGCCGCCGCTTCCGCGGTCATATATTTCGCCGCCGTCCACCAGAAAGTCGTTGTGGCCGGTACGCATCCCGTTAAAGCTGAGGGTGGCGCTGCTCCCCTGCGCCGAGGTGCCATTGAATTCCGGCAGAGTCCCCGAGACGCCGGTACCCAGCGATTCGAGCGAAGTCAGACTGCGTCCGTTGGTAGCCAGCTCGGTGATCTGCTGGCCGGTAATCAGGTTGCTGACCTCGTTGGTCTCGGTCTGCAGGCTCAGAGCGTACGCCGCGACTGTGACCGTCTGGTTGCTGGTGCCAATCGCAAGTTGCACATTCTCTCCCACCGTCGCAGCCACGTTCATGACGATCCCGGTCTTCTCGTAGACCTTAAAGCCCGGGGCCGACACTTTGAGAGTGTAGATGCCATGGTTCAGATCCGGAAATTGATACAGCCCTGCGCCGTTGGCCGTGGCTGTACGAGCTTCGCTGGTCAGGGTGTTGGTGATGGTGACGGTTGCATTGGCCACCACCGCTCCGGTCGGATCGGTGACGGTTCCGGTGAGCACCGCGTTCTCCTGGGCCCATGCTCCCACGCACACCGATAGGAACAACAACGGCAACAGCAAATACCAATGTTTCGCTATTCTCGCCATTTGACACTCCTTTGAAAAGTAGTGCTGCAGTTTGGTTTACGCCGCTGCTGCCCAGCGCCAATGAAGCCAGCCCAGGCATGTCGTGTTTCACTGCGGCGTTTCGGGTTGAAGTTGGCGCGCAGACGGCTCCAGCCCGGAGCCCTTGTTGAGAAAGATTCCTTGCCTTTCTCGCTCACCTGTACCCATTCAGCCCGTCTCCATGGCTTCGCCACCCTGCTTTCTGTGTGACGAGCCGTCAAAAAATCGAACAATGCAGAAACTCCAAGCCTAAAGCCAAATGCGCTTTCAGTTCTGCTGAACCCGGCGCGTTCCCCGGGCGATCCGGGACACGCGGCTTGTCCACTCCCATTCCTGAACTTGTTCAGGATAAAGGACTTACCTGCCTCGATCCCCCCAAGCAAAAAACTCACTACGCCAACACCTTCGTGGATCTTCCCTCAAAGATTCGACCAAAAGGGCCGAAACCTTTGTTTATCGCGATCAGAAACACCCTCAACCATTCGATGGAGAAGAGTCCCGCCCCATTCGGATGAGAAACGAACCAACCGTTTGGAGCCGGAAGACATTTGAGTCCCAACAAGGGACACTTGTCAAGAGGGAATATTCCTACTTAAGCGTTTGAGCTTGACCAGAATCCGCCAAACCTAGCGTATAGAACGGTAATATACCTCAAATAAAGCGTTTATCTTCTGTCATATAGGCGATTCGTGGCGCTTGAGGTCGGCAAGTTAGACGTTTGGTACCGATAGACAACCAACTCGAAATGCCGGGAGGCAAATGCCTCAAGTTTGGCGGTTCTCCTCGCTATACGGGCAATTTTTGACGCTTAACGTCCGCGGGCCAATAAGAGACTTAGAACACCGCAAGCATTTGCAGGACCCTTTGTGCGGCTTATTGATGAGGGCGCTTTCCGGCGCAGGATGGCGCATGGATCAGAAGGCAAAACCATGTTCGGCGTACGCGCAGCCGATTGAGCCACCGTAACCCAGGCGTCTCTCAGTTTGAGTGATTTTCGCTCGGGCTCCCCAGCCCCAAAAGGCTGACAAGGCCTGCGCGGGATCGCCGAGTTTAATGCGCAGCTTGAGCGGCCGCGTGGCGGGTTGAAGCCGGCGCGGACGCTGCGGGTTCAGCGCAGGGTTTGCCGCTACACAACGCGCCAGTGATTCCTTGCCGTTCCGTGATCGTGTAGATGCGATCCACCTCAGGCAGCGGCACCGTATCTCTTTTGCCCGAGGGCCAGTGAATCTCAGCCGTCCCGGCATCGGTGGCGTCGCCGAGCCCAAAGTGGACCCGCATGTCGTTCGAGGAGAGATAGCTGCCGCCGCTAAGAACGTTTCCACGCTGACGCATTCCGGCCGCATTCAGGTAGACCGTCGCGCCGACGGCGTCGCGAGGACTCCCGGGACCGCCGATCAGCTTCAACTCTACCCAGTGATGCCGGTCAGGATTCACGTTGCGAAGCAGCACCGGAACTCCGTCCATATTGTTGATGATCACGTCGATCTTGCCGTCATTGAAGATGCCGCCAAACGCTGCGCCGCGGCCCTATCCCGACAAGCTGCCCGAGGTGGAGTGTCCGGACGCCATGCTGGTGCGCACCATCAAAAGCCATGGTCACTTCCGCTGGAAGAAGCATGATGTTTTTCTCTCCGAGGTGTTGTGGGGTGAACCCGTCGGCCTGCTGCCGGTTGGCGATCAAACCTACACCGTCTACCTCGCTCATCTTTCACTGGCACGGTTCGACGCCAGAACTTGTAAACTGTCCCCGCTGACTAACAGCCGCCGGGAAAAGCACGACGCTTCCGGGCCAGGGCAAGCTTGCCCTGGCCCGGAAGACAAAAACAAAAACCTTCCTGAGAAGGAAAAACTGTCAGGTATTTGCCCGGTCTGAAATGTCAGACATGTCCCCGGCCGTTCACGCCACGGCGCACTGCGACAAATTCAGCCGTTTGCCGGAGGGGATGTGTCGTGCGACCAAGCAGTGTCCAGTTCGGTCCAGTTCGGCGCTGCCTCCGGCCTGTGAGCGCGCATTTCGCGGGGGACTTCTAGCTAGTCAAATCATTTATTGTGTGCTATATACCATTCAAACAAACTGGCTAATGACGGTGTTGGGAGGCGGTGCATTCCCAATCCTGTGCATCTCTTATCCCCGGCCGGGCTTTTTGCCGCGTTCCCGGCCCCCGGCGCAGGTTCACGGCATGCGTCTCCTAGGCCAGGGAGGCGCCGCTTGCCGTCGCGGGAAGCTCCAGCCGAACTTTTCCTCCCAGAAGGCTCCTTCGATTTCGTCAAACACTGGTCAGCTAAAATCAACCCTGTTGCACTTGGAGCTTGAAACCACCCTCTCTTACCTGCGCTCCTGACGGGATAAGAAGAAATAGAGACGCACACCGGGAGGAAGCGCCGATTGCGATATGCTTCAGGCGGTGGAGGACTCTCGTTGTTTCCAGTTCGCAGATTGTTTTTCGGTGGCCTGATCGCCATTCTTCTGATGCCGGGTGCGGCCTGGGGTGCAGGGGCTCCACAGCCTGGGCAGCAGGACGGGATGCAGCAATCCCAAGGCGGAATGGCCAATGCCGGCCCTCAGAAGGCGGAGTTCGATAGCCAGCACCGTCCCATCACCGCCGGCGGTTTTGTCAAGACCGGTCCGATTGTCTTTCAAAATGTTGCCGTGGCTGCCGGGCTTACGGGTTGGCATCACACGGCGGGCACTCCCGCAAAGCGCCTCATTCTTGAAGCCAAGGGCCCGGGCGTGTGCCTGTTGGACTATGACAACGACGGCTGGCTGGACATTTATCTGGTGAACGGCTCGACTTACGATGCGCTTGCGGGCAAAACAACTCCGCCGCACGCGGCTCTCTTTCACAACAACCACGATGGCACGTTCACCGACGTGACGGAAAAGGCCGGTGTTGCCAACGACCGGTGGGGATACGGGTGCGCGGTTGGAGACTATGACAACGACGGCTGGCCGGACCTGTATGTAACTAATTACGGGAAGAACCGCCTTTACCACAATAACCACGACGGAACCTTTACGGATGTCGCCGAAAAAGCCGGCGTGACGGTGGGTACGTGGTCTACGGGCGCGACCTTCGGCGACTATGACGGCGACGGGCGGCTGGACCTTTTCGTGGCCGGCTACCTTCAACTTGACTTGTCCAATCCTCCTATCTCCGGGACAAGCGCGGTCAACTACCTTTTCTGTCAATACCGCGGGGTGCAGGTGATGTGCGGTCCGCGCGGCCTGAAGGGCGAACAGGACCATCTCTTTCACAACAATGGAGACGGAACCTTTACGGATGTCAGCAAAAAGCTGGGGGTGGACAATCCCAACGGATACTACGGCCTCGGAGTTCTGTTTGTGGACGTGAACGGGGATGGCAAGCCGGACCTGCTGGTGGCGAACGATTCCACGCCTAACTATTTGTATATGAACAAGGGGGATGGGACGTTCGAAGATGAGAGCTACGAAAGCGGATACGCGCTCGATGAAAGTGGCCGCGAGGTCGCAAATATGGGCATTGCGGTGGGAGACTACGAGAACAAAGGTCACCTTTCAGTGGTGAATACTGACTTTGCCGACGACTACAACGTGCTTTTCCAGAACGATGGGACGGGTGTTTTCACCGACGTGAGTTACCAAGCGGGCATCGCTGAGTCTTCCATACCGTTCGTGGGCTTCGGTGATGGGTTCCTGGATTATGACAATGACGGGTGGAAGGATCTGCTCATTGTGAACGGCCATGTCTATCCCGAAGTGGACAAGCACCCGGAGTGGGGCAGCAGCTATGCCCAGCGCCCGCTGCTCTATCACAACCTGGGCAATGGCAAGTTTGAGCTGGTGCCCGCGGTCGAGGGAACCGGCTTGGCGGTGGTCA
Source organism: Occallatibacter sp. (assembly GCA_049517515.1). Lineage (GTDB taxonomy): Bacteria > Acidobacteriota > Terriglobia > Terriglobales > Acidobacteriaceae > Telmatobacter. The sequence goes on along the minus strand of JBEKSA010000033.1, from coordinate 23,650 downwards.
CCGTGGGCCGCGGCGCCGCATTCGGCGACATCTTTAACGATGGCAAAATCGACGTGGTGATTAACAGCATGGATGGGGTACCCATCCTGCTGCGGAACGTGAATCCCGACCATCATCACTGGGTAGAGTTGAAGCTGATCGGCGGCCCCAAGAGCCCTCGTGATGCGGTAGGAGCGACGGTCTATCTGACAGCGGGAGGCATTCGTCAGCGTGGAGATGTCCTGAGCGGCGGCAGCTACCTTTCCTCCAACGATATGCGGGTCCACTTCGGGCTGGGCGATGCCACCGATGCCGGGACCACGGAGATTCGCTGGCCCTCCGGCGCCAAAGAGACGGTGAAGCTGCCCGCAGTGGACCGGATCTACACCATCACCGAGGGCCAGGGCATCACCAGCGCTCTGTGCGGCGACAAGCCCTGTGCAGTCGCGCCTTCGGCTCCAGCGCCGCCCTTGATCAAAGCGATCAAACCCTGAAACGGGCCGGAGCATATTCACGCCACTTGCTCGGCATGACCCTGGCATGCGGTGGGTGAAGGCCGAATTGGCGAAGGTCGCACTGCGACGCTCAAAAAGGAATGGGGTGATAGCCCAGCGAGATGGGCGACCACCCGAAAGTCACATTTTGAATGACCAATTCAGGAAACGAATTCACGAGACATGTGCAGAGTACCGGCAGGCGCCCGCCGTGTCTTGAGTCCATCAACAGGCGGAGACTGGCGCCGGCTTTTCTTGCGACACTCTGCTTTTGCTCCTGTGCACTCCCGCGTCTGTCCAATTACCGTGGAGGTGCAAAGTGATCGGACCAGTCGAAATGCGCGCTCTCCCAAGCGTGCCCAGGAATCTTGTGCCTTTTTTCTTGACAGATGACTTACATGGAAGGCGACCATCCGGGATGTTCGCATCTTCACCTGATTTGCCTTGTCACAGACAAGCCGTCCTGGCCCGCATAGAATGCGTCAGTTAAGAGAGGTTTCGCATGAAGACCCTGCTCCGGCTCGCTGTCCTGATCGGCGCATTTCTTCTTCCTGCCACTGCTTTTTCCGAAACCCAGCAAAAGCACTTGGATCAACCCACCGACATCCAGGGCTACCCCTGCGCCAAGGACTACACATGGTTTTTCCAAGATGGCAGCTTGAATCGTTGCACCGTCTCGCCGGAGTTCGGCTTCGGCGAAACCTACATTCCCGAAGGATCGATCGTCGAGCTTTTTCCGAGTGGTAGACTCCGCTACTGAAGCTAAGAAGCGCCGTTGATCTAGCTACAAGGAGGACGTGTGTCGCAGAGAGGCTTGTGGGCCGCAAATGGATGGCGCCTTCGGACGTTCCGTCACCTTACGCCGGGCTGGCTTCTGCTCGGACTCGTGGCCGCGATGCCACTGGCCGCGCAGCGGACTCCTGAGCTTGGAGCAGCGCTAGCCGGCGTAGTGCGCACGACTGTGGGCACACCCGTGGCCGGTGCGAGGGTGACCGTTGCCGCTGCGGCGCGCCACGATCTTCACACCGCGGTGACCGGAGCCGACGGACGCTTCACGGTTGCTGGCGTTGCGCCAGGACGATACAGCTTCATGGTGCAGATCCCTGAGCGGCCGCCGACCGCGCCGTCTGTAGCGGATGTGGGCCAAGCCTCAGTCGTCCTCATAGTTTCCGATCAGAACACCCTGACGATCGCCTCTGAGCCGCAGGCCCCGGCACCGGTGGCCCCGTATGCCAACCCAAGTGCAACCGCGAATGCGACAGACGCGACCGGCGGCGAGAAGTTGTCGAGCCAGTCCGTCAGTGAGCTGCCGCTCAATGGCCGCGATTTCAGCACGCTGCTCCTGCTGGCTGCGGGAACTATGACCGACGTCAACGGCGCGACGAACTTCACGCAGCAGTTCGCCATCAACGGACAGAGGGGCGTGGAGGCGGTCTTCGCGATGGACGGGGCAGACATCAGCGATCCGGAGATGGGTGGGAGCACGTTCACGAATTTCAACGTGGACGCGATCCAGGAGCTGCAATCGAGCTCCGGGTGGATGCCGGCCGAGATCGGGCGGGGCGCGGCGGGCTTCACGAATATCGTGACGCGGTCGGGCAAGAGCGGTTTTCACGGATCGTTCTTCGAGTTTCTGCGGAACTCGGCGCTGGATGCACGGAATTACTTCGACCATCCCTCGATTGCGGACCCAGGACGGATTCCGCCCTTCCGGCGCAACGAGTTTGGGTTCACAAATGGCGGCCCGGTGGTGCTGCCGCACCTCTATGACGGCAGTGGGCGGACGTTCTACTTCGGGCAGTATCAGGGCTTCCGGCAGGTGCTGGGGACGACGCAGGTGTTGGCGGTGCCGACGGCGGCGGAGCGCGCGGGCCGGGACACGGCGACATACCCCGACGGAAGCACGGACACGCTGGAGGTGCCGGTGAATCCGCAGATCGCTGCGGTGCTGGCGCGCTATCCGTTGCCGAATAACCCCACGGGAGCATTTGGGGCGCGAACCTATGCGGTGCCGTCCAATGTGAACACGGATGCGGACCAGTTTTCGATCCGGATCGATCAGAAGTTGGGCGAGAAGGGGAAGTTCTTAGGGCGGTTCAACTACGACAACCTGACCGGTCCGACGACCAATCCCGATCAGACACTGCTGGATCCGAGCTTCGGCGTGCAGTATGTGGATCGGCAGCGGAATGTGGCGTTCACATACACGCGCACGCCGTCGCCGCGATTCCTGTGGTCGGCCTCGCTGAGCATTACGCGGACGACGCCGTCGTTTCCGACACCGAACCATACCGATCCGGCGGTGAAGTTCGAGGACGGCCTCTATGAGCCGTTCAATTCCGCGGCGGGCTCGGTGATGTCGGCATTCGGCAACCTGTTCCAGGGGCAACTGAACTTCGCCTGGACGAGCGGGCGGCACGCTGTCAACTGGGCAGTGGAGGCCCGGCTGAATCGGGACACGACGTACTTCGGCATCAGTCCGAACGGGGAGTACGACTTTGGCGGCGGAACGGTGTATTCGCCGGTGTTCATCGCATCGGAGAGCGGGCACCACAATGTCGAGCCGGGCGATCCGCTGCCGGATACGCTGAGCAGCCTGCTGCTCGGTTATCCCTACGGATACACGGTGGCGGTGGCTCCGCCGTACTTCTCGAATGGCGCTAACATTGGGCCGGCGGCGATCAATCGGAACGACGTGAACGCGTACGTGCAGGACACCTGGAAGATCAACGAGCGGTGGGCGCTGGATTACGGTCTGCGCTATGAGCTGTACACGCCGATCACGGAGCGGGCGCATCGAACATCGAGTTTTCTGGACGCATTTCCGCCGGCGGGCGTGGGGCAGGAGTATTTGATCAATCCACAGCCGGGCTATCAGACGGAATGGAATGGCTGGGGGCCGCGGGTGCAGGTGGACTGGAATGCGATGCATGCGGTGCGGGTGCACGCGGGCGGAGGGATCACGGTGATTCCGCCCAACATTTGGCAGGACAATTTTCTGACGGGGTCGACGCCGTTCGCGGTGTATCCGCGGGTGAATGCGTCCGAGAGCGGGGAAGTTGCATACGGGTTCCAAATCACGCCGGACGAGCTGCCTGCGACGTATACGCCGCAGGGCGTAAATGTCTTCGCAAGCGGCGATACGAAGAAGGTGCCGGTCAACACGGTGATGGATGTGAATCGCTATCAGGAGGACCTGGCGGCGCTGGCGCCGGCACATCAGCTATCGCTGCTGAACCTGAGCGCAATCGACCGGCGGTTTGGCGATGGATTTCTGCAAACGTGGACGCTGGGGCTGGAGCGGGCATTCGCCGGACTGACGGTGGATGCGGCATATGTGGGCACAGCGTCGTTCCGGCTGCCGCGCGTTTCTTATCCGAACGCGTATCCGGGAGCGGAGCCGGGATTTGCACACTTTACGGACTTCGACAGCACGGGAGCGGTGATGGGCGGGTTTGGGTATGAGTCGGTAGTTACCGATACCGCGCATTCGACCTACCACGCGCTGCAAACTTCGCTGGCGGGGACGGTCGGGCACGGAGGTCCTTCGTTGCAGGCGGGATACACGTGGGGCAAATCGCTCGACGATGTGAGCGGCCTGCAGGGCGGGACGGGATCGGCAGGAGCGGTGGTGGTGTTCAGCCCACAGAATCCGTTCGACACGCACGCTGAGAAGGGGCCGTCGAATTTCGACGTGACGCACGCGTTCACGGTGAGCGCGGCGCAGGATCTGCATTTGCAGGATGTGGGGTTTTTGCCGGCGCGGAGCCGCATCGTGACCCAGGGCTGGGAACTGCTGAGCATTTCGACGATCACCAGCGGATCGCCGTTCACAATCTATTCGGGAATTCAGCAGACGGGCGCGGGCACGGTGGGCGCGGACCGGCCGGATCAGATCGGGAAGCCGGACCTGTCGACTGCGCACAGCGCGACCCGGCCCCGGGACGATTATTTCGGAATGGGCGCAGATAACGCTTCCTACTTCTCGATCCCCATTGACATCCCGGGTGGGACGGGGCCGAACTCCGGCCGGCTCGGCACGCTGGGGCGGAACACCTTTTGGGGACCGGCGTACTACGACTTCGACTACGCGCTGATCAAGACGACGCCGATTGGCCGCCGCGCGAGCGGGCTGGAACGGGCAGATGTGCAGTTCCGTGGCGAGTTTTTTAACCTGTTCAACGTGGTGAACATGGGGCTGCCGGCGAACACGATCGAGGGATCGGGGTTCGGGCTGATCAGCAAGACGGCGGGGACGTCGCGGCAAATTCAGTTTTCTCTCAAGTTCATCTATTGAGGCAAATTCCGAAGGACTTCGAAGAACCGGCTCGGTATCCTGGGGGTTTGGTGAGCCGAAGCGAGTGAGTGACCTCCCACTCGGAAGCAACGTGAGCCGGATCACGTTAGAGATGGATTGTTTGAATGTTAAGTCGAGGAGGAGCACGAGGTGTTGCTAAAGGCTGAACTCAGCGGGCGCTGATTCAGAGAGCCGCCCAGCAGAGCGAGGCCTGCCAGCGCCTGGACGCGATCCCGGGTATCGGCCCGCTGACGGCCACTGCGCTGATCGCCGCGATCGGAAATGGCGGAGCCTTCCGCAAGGGACGGGAGTTCGCAGTCTGGCTCGGACTGGTTCCCCGCGAGCACTCCACCGGAGGCAAGCAAAAGCTGCTCGGCATCAGCAAGCGCGGCAACTGTTACCTGAGGAAGTTGTTCGTTCAGGGTGCACGTGCGGTCCTCCAGTTTAGAGACAAGCAGTCTCCCGGCCTAAGAAAATGGCTGGAAGAACTCTCCGCTCGCACACATTACAACGTCGTTGGCGTGGCACTGGCCAATAAGCTGGCACGCATGGCCTGGGCTGTACTGGCCAGTGGAGATATCTACCGGCCACCTGTCCTGGCTGACACGACTGGTCTGCAGATGGCGCCTGTCTAGCGACAGCCTTGGAAATCGCTCCGCGATTCCCACATCTGCAAACCAGCGACGACTACGAAGTTAAGAACCCTGCCAGGTCTGCTGGTGAAACCATGAGATGGCACAACGGTCGAACCCAGCGCTCCCCCAACCCGAACTCGGAAGAAGTTCTTCGAGACTGCGTAATTAATGGGGAACGGAGCGCGGCGCATTCCATCCTGGCCCGGAGCCCCGGCTCCAACAAAGGCCGAATACATTTGCGCAGACCAACCCGCCACCCTCATTCTTCGCTTGCAAGACGGCGGCGGACCATACATTCCGGGTGGCCGGTCATTCGCCCAGAACTCGCCGATGAATGCATCTGGCATTCGCCGGGCAGACCACTTTTCCAAATTGCTGATCCCAAGCCGCGGCTGAGGCCGACTCTCGCACCCCAAGCGACTTCCGCACAACTTATGCATGCAATTCTCCGACCGATGCTGCCTTGTCTCCGACTTCGATCGCAGGAAAGATCATCCGGATAGTCACGCCGCCTCCCTCGCGCGCAAAGGCTTGCATCTCTCCCTTGTGCAAGCGCACTGCGCGATCGGCGATCGCTAGGCCCACGCCGAATCCTCCCGTCTCGGGGCTGCGCGCGGAGTCCACGCGATGGAAGGGCCGAAAAACTGCCTCAACTTGATCCGCCGGAATCCCCGGCCCGCGATCGCTCACATCGATTCTGGCCTGGGGAGCTTCTCGTCCACCCGCGGCACACAGGCTGATCTCCACATCCGACCCGCTCTCCGTATAGCGGATTGCATTGCGCACCACATTCTCCACCGCACGGTAGAGCAGCTCCTGGTTGCCCAGGACCGTGTAATCCCCATCGGCATGGAAGGCAATCGAGCATTCTCGCTGCCGCGCTTCAAACTCTGCATCGGGAATCATGCTGCCAATTAAGCGATTCAGCGAAACTGGCCGGAAATCCTCGATTTTGTCGAGTGCTTCCATCGACGAGAGTGTCAGCAATTGGCCGATCAGCTGGTTCAGCCGTCTGGTTTCGCGCTCAATGCGGTCGAGGTTCGCACTCATCGTGGGCCCGGCTTCTTCGCGCGCCAGCTCTAACGCCACGCTCAGGCGGGCAAGCGGCGAGCGCAACTCGTGCGAAACGTCGCGCAACAACAGCTGCTGCGCCCCCACGAGCGACTCCAGCCTCTCCGCCATATGGTTGAAGTCGCGAAGCAGCGCATGAAACTCGTCTCCTGAAGAGAACCGCGACTGCCCGACTGGCTCATTGACTCGCGCCTTCAGATTCCCGTGCGCCAGTTGACGCGCCGCTTTGCGCAGCCGGACAATGGGGCGTGTAAAGAACAGAACCAGGACGAAGGTCGTCAAGCCGCCCACGACAATCGCAACGGGAAGCGTGGGAGAGGCGAAATGCACCAGGTCATCGAGCAAACTGGGTTCGTGCTCAACGTGCGGCCGGCCGAGCAAGAAGACATATTCCTTGCCGCTCGCCGAAGTAATCGGAACCCGCCAGATAAACTCCGCCCCCGTCTGGCTGCTCGTTATGCGCGTCGGAAAATCCGCGCTCGCCGCGGGAAGCGGCAGACCATGGGGATTGCACAGGTCGCGCCCAGTGGCGTCTTTCAAGCCGATCTGCTGCTCAATCTCCGCGCCCAGCGCGCTCACCCCTGTGCAGCCGCCGGATTCATAACCCGCCACTGCGCGTCGCGCATCGTTTTCCAGGCTGCTGTACAACCCATCGAACAGCACATCGGGGCTTTCGAAGTGGTGCCGCACGATCAGCGCGGTCGAAATCGCAAAGATCAGGCTCTGCGCAATCCAGAAAATCACGAAGATCTTGAAGAAAAGGCTGCGCATCGGTCAGCCCTCTGCTGCCTGTCTGGCCCCGCTCACGGCAAGCTGATAGCCCGCGCCGCGAATCGTCTTCACCTGCTCGTCGCCGGCTCTATTCGTGCCCAGTTTGCGGCGCAGCCGGCTCACGTGCATGTCCAGGCTGCGATCGAAGGGATCGAACTTCCGTCCCAGCGCACTTTCTGAGAGTTGCTCGCGCGAAACAACCTGCCCCGGAAACCGCATCAATGTTTCCAGCAGGGTGAACTCCACGCTGGTCAGCTCGATCCTTTTTCCACCTTGCGTCACCGTGCGCGCAGCCGAATCCAATTCCAGGTCGTCGACCCGCAACAAAACCGGTTCGGCCTTTGGGCCCGTTCCTGAGCGTCTCCGCAAAATAGCTCGCATCCGCGCCAGCAGTTCGCGTGGGTTGAAGGGCTTCGGCAAATAATCGTCCGCTCCGATTTCAAGCCCCACAATGCGGTCCACATCTTCGCCGCGCGCAGTCAGCAGCAGCACGCTCACATCCGACGATGCGCGCACCTGCTTCAGCACTTCGAAACCATCCATTCCCGGAAGCATCACGTCGAGCAGGATCAGTGCCCACTCCCTGCCGCGCGCGGTTTTCAGTCCCTCGTCTCCGCGGTGCACACCGTGCACTCGGAACCCATACCGGCCCAGGTAGTCCTTCAACATTGCACACAGCTCGATGTCGTCGTCGATCAGCAGCACATCGTCCATTGCATTTTTCCGCTCTCTTGAGACTACGCCCATTTGCGCCGGAATCAGCGGCCAGAAAAGTAACAAATGGTAAAGACCGCCGTGACATTTTGTTACACATCTTTACCCATTAAGACCGCACGCAGCCGCTGCCCAATTTCTCCTGAGGATGGCTAAGATTTCGAGCCTTGACCTCATGACAACTTCACGATTTCTTCTCCAGTCTGTTTTCGCAGTTCTCATCTTCGCCGGGTTCTTGCATGCGCCCACGGCTTCAGCACAGGCCCCGTCGGGCAGCGTCTCCGGCACCGTCACAGATCCCTCCGGTGCGCTCGTTCCGTCGGCAACGGTCGTCCTCGCCGGCAGTGGTGGCTTTTCCAGGTCCGTCGCAAGCGGCGCTGACGGCGCATTCACCTTCGGCCAACTGCGACCTGGCCAGTACTCGCTCACCATCACGGCCTCTGGCTTTGCCCCCTTTTCTCTCGATGGCGTTCCGGTCTCCGGTGGCAAATCGACGCTCGCCAATGTCACATTGCAAATGCCTGTTGAGCAGCAACAGGTCCAGGTACAGGAAGACAGCATGAATGTGAACACCAGTCCCGACGACAACGCGGGTGCCATCGTCATCAAGGGCCACGACCTTGATGCACTCTCCCATGACCCCGATGAATTGCAGAACGAACTCACCGCGCTGGCTGGGCCTGCCGCTGGTCCCAACGGAGGCGAAATCTACATCGACGGATTCAGCGGCGGCCAGTTGCCGCCTAAATCCTCCATCCGCGAAATCCGCATCAATCAGAATCCCTACTCGGCACAGTACGACAAACTGGGCTACGGGCGCATAGAAATCCTCACCAAGCCGGGAACCGACAAACTTCACGGCATTTTCATGATGAACGGCAACGACTCGGCATTCAATTCGCTCAACCCGTTCGTCACCAGCGAACCGCCCTACCACAGCACATTCCTCATGGGGAACGCCAGCGGCGCGCTCAACAGGAATGCATCGTGGTTCGGCAGCGTCTTCCGTCGCGACAACGCCTCAAATTCGATCGTGAACGCCGAACTGCTTGACTCCAGCGGCAATCCCTACAACTACACGGCAGCCGTTGCCAATCCGCAGTCGCGTCTCGACGTGAGTCCGCGCTTCGATTTCCAGCTTGGCACCAACAACACGCTGACCGTCCGCTACATGTACGACCGGCAGGTTGAAACCAACGACGGCGTCTCGCAGTTTGCTCTCGAAAGTCAGGGTTACAACGTCTCGAACCAGGAAAACACCCTGCAGCTCTCCGACACGCAGATCCTCGGCGCCAATGTCGTCAACGAGACGCGCTTCCAATATGTTCGCGACCGCGACAGTCAGATCGCCCAGAGCAGCGATTCCACCGTCACCGTCCAGGGCGCATTCACCGGTGGCGGAAACAGCATGGGCGCAGTCCACGACAGCCAGGACCACTACGAACTGCAGAACTACACCATGGCAAGCAAGGGTGCGCACGCTCTCAACTTCGGCGGCCGCCTGCGCTTTATGCGCGACTCCAGCTACTCGACCTCAGGCTTCAACGGCCAGTACACCTATTCGTCGCTGACTGCCTATCAGGCGCACACTCCGTCGCAGTACAGCGTCACCGCCGGCAATGTCTCTGCGATCGTCGACTACTTCGACGTGGGCGTCTATCTACAGGACGATCAGAAAGTCCGTCCCAACCTCACTCTGAGCTACGGCCTCCGCTATGAGATTCAGAACTGGATTGGCGACCACAACGACTGGGCGCCTCGGATCTCTTTTGCGTGGGCTCCCGGAGCGCACGGAAGCAATCAGGCCAAAACCGTCATTCGCGGAGGCTACGGCTGGTTCTACGACCGCTTCCAGGAGAGCAACGTCCTGCAGACCATCCGTCAGAACGGAATCAACCAAACCCAATACGTCATCGAAGATCCAGGCTTCTATCAGAACGCACCGTCGCCTGCGCAGTTGGCGGCGAGCAGCACAGCCGCTCCCACCCTCTATCAAATTGCTCCCGATCTCAAAGCCTCTGTGAACATGCAGACAGCCATAGGCATCGAGCACCAGTTCGGCAAAGTGGCCAACTTCGCTGCCAGTTACATCAATTCACGCGGCGTCCACCAGTACCTGAGCGACAACATCAACGCCTTCGAGCCCCAAACCTACGATCCCGGCACAGGCACACGTCCCAACGGAATCAACGAGAACATCTACCAGTTCCAGTCAGGCGGCGTCTACAAGCAGAATCAGTTGATGTCCAACTACCGCGTGCAGGCCAAACGGATCTCCTTATTCGGCTTCTATATGGTCAACTTCGCTAACGCCGACACCTCCGGCCCCAGTTACTTCCCGTCGAACCAATCCGACCCCAGTGCCGACTACGGCCGCGCGAACTTCGACGTGCACAACCGCTTCCTCGTTGCCGGCAATCTCCAGGCTCCGTTCGGGGTTTCCTTCAGCCCCATGCTGGTGGCCGACTCCGGCGCTCCATTTAACATCACCATCGGCCAGGATTTGAACGGCAACAACCAGTTCAACGATCGGCCTGCATTTGCCACCGCGAACAGCACCGACACCGCCGTTACCCAATACGGAAGCTTCGATCTGGATCCGGCATGGAACCAGGCGCGCATTCCCTACAACTACGGCACAGGCCCCGCGCAACTGAGCATGAACCTTCGGGTCGGCAAATCCTTTGGCATCGGGCCGCGTGTCGACAGCGCATCAAGCTCCAGCGCAGTTGGTCCCGGTGGACCCGGCGGTGGCCCTCCTCCAGGCGGCGGCCCTGGTGGCGGTGGACCTCCCGGTGGAGGGCTCGGCCCCGGTGGATTAAGCAGAAACAGCGGTCCGCCAAGGCTCGATCAGGCCGTAGCCCGTCGTTACTCGCTCAATTTTTCTGCGATGGCACGGAACATCTTTAACAACGTGAACCTCGCTCAGCCCGTTGGAGTCCTCGATTCGCCGCTCTTTGGCAAATCCACTGCTCTTGCCGGCGGATTCTTCTCTTCGGCCGCATCCAACCGCAGCATCGATTTTCAGGTGAGCTTCAGCTTCTGAGGATTCCTCGGAACTGCAGCGCAAGCATTCAAATCGAGCCTAGGAGCCCCTGCCTTTCATACCAGTTTGTCTCACTTCCAATAGCACAGATTTCGCCGGGCAGACCACTTGGATTACGGGTAAGCTCGGAATTGACCCTCATTTGACCGTAAGAGGACTGGCACTCAGTGGGCGCCGGTCCGATGCCTTTTCCGAGTTCCGGTTGGATTGTTTGAATGTAAGTCCGAGAGGAGCACGAGGTGTTACAAAAAGCTGAACTCAGCGGGCGCTGATTCAGAGAACACCACGGAGGCTCCTCAGAGACGATATGTATTACATCGGACTTGATGTTCACAAGCGGACGATCAGCTATTGCGTGAAGGACGCAGCTGGTCATGTGCACCGGGAAGGCAAGATCGGATCGACCCGGCGCGAGCTGGATGGCTGGATCAAGACGCTTCCTGGACCTCGGATGATGGCCATGGAGGCGACGATCTTCAGCGGGTGGATCTACGACCACCTGCTTCCGCATGCCGAGAAGGTCAAGGTGGCACACCCTTTAATGCTGCGGGCCATTGCCGCAGCCAAGAAGAAGAACGACCGGATCGATGCCGCCAAGATCGCCGACTGCCTGCGCTGCGATTTTCTGCCGGAGTGCCACATGGCATCGACCGAGATCCGGGACCGGCGCCGTACGCTGCGCTACCGGAACCTGGTGATCAAGCAGATGGTGCAAATGAAGAACCGGGTACCGTGCCCACTCCAGAAGAGAAATACTACGACGGCATGAACACCCTGCTGGCTCCGGTGCGTGCGGCCAAGAGCCTAGTTCAAACAGTCCTCATTATTCTGCTGCTGATTGGAGCAGGGTTGTTCTACCCCATTACCTGCTTCCTCTCCAACACCCATGACGGCATAGTCCGACTCGCACCCAACCCCATGCCAGAGGGGAACTCGGGACGCTTACTTTGCGAGTGCAGAATGAGCGTTTTCTATATCCTTATTGCAGAAAAATCGCAAAGCAGCCGAAAGGTCTCTTTTCTCTTTGAGATGAAATATGGTCATGGCATCGACGATATTTCGACTGGAAATAGCTTTTACCCCAGCACGCACTAATTCGCTTTGGAGCAGAGGCATGTCAAATCGTGCGATGTTGAATCCGGCGACATCGCTATCGGCAAAGACTTCGCGAATCTCACCCAGCGAGTCGCGGAAAGTCGGCTCGTCTTTAACGTCCTCATCACGTATCCCGTGTATTTGGGTAGCCTCTTCTGGTATAGCCATCTCTGGATTGAAACGCCACTCGTACTCGCTTCGCCTCCCGTCAGGCCATAGCTTCACAACAGCAAGTTCGACAATCCGGTCTATCCCCAAAATCGTTCCCGTGGTCTCTAAATCGAAAAAGACTAATGACCTAATGAGGGATAGGCTGCGGTGTTCAGGGGATGCTGTAGTTTGAGTACTCATGTTTTGAGAGACTCCCGACTCGCCGAAGATAGGTAGTTTGCAACAGAATCAGATTACTCCCAAAATCCACCCCCTCGATTTTTGCGATTCCGCGTTCCTCCGCCGTCAACACAGGCTTCAGAAATCCGCTAAGAGAATCGCTGTGGTCCGCACGTTGCAGCCATGCTGCTGCTGCATACGCAGCTTGTTCATCCCCGTCCCGGTCATCCCTTGGGAATCGCCGCGTCCACAATGAAGGATAGACCTCTGCGACCGACCTCTCGCAGATGCCGACTTCCAAAGCCATGGGTAGGAGACTCCCCATGAAATGCAATGGAAGCCTACACCTCGATGTCCGTCTGGTACCCAACCTTGAAACAGCAATTGACCAGTGGCTAGCCGCACGAGACAAATTCAAAATCGAGCCGAGTGACGAAAATCTGTCCGACTACAATGCCACGCTGTACGACCTCGGGGCAGCATTAGGCGAACGGTACCCCGAATCCACCAACACGCCGGGGGTATCCGCTGCCGCCTATGCCTGGCTGTGATAGCGCTTACGAAGCAAATGAGCTAAGGCAGTCCTCGCCGATTCATGTTGCACTCGAACTAAACTTGGTCGCTCTCACATTGACTCTTCCGTCGTAGTGGGCCTACTTGAATGGCGGATGGAATTCCTGAGTAGGTGTCATACACTGGTGGCCAAGAGCCTTCAGCCCACTTTGACACCTGAAGAACAAGCCCGGCAGACAATCGACGGCATGCTGTCCGCCGCAGGCTGGCTTGTGCAGGACCGGGCCGACGCCAACATCGACGCTGGCCCTGGCGTCGCCATCCGCGAATTCTCTCTGGCACACGGCTTCGGTGAGGCCGACTACCTCCTTTTCGCGAACGGGCAGGCCGTAGGTGTCATTGAGGCCAAGAGGGAAGGCTCCACCCTCATCGGCGTGGAGATCCAGACGCAAAAGTACAGCGAAGGCATTCCCGAAGCTCTCCCGGCTCCGCGGCGGCCTCTCCCCTATCTCTATCAGTCCACTGGCATCGAGACCCGCTTCACGAACCTTTTGGAGCCTGACGCCTCCAGCCGAGGCGTCTTCAGCTTTCACCGGCCGGAGACTCTATCCGAATGGCTGCAGGGCGAGTTGGCCAGCCCAGGCTCCACGTTCAGGGCTCGCTTGAGCTCGATACCGCCGCTATCGCCGTTCGGTCTCTGGCCGGCCCAGGTCACCGCCATCAACGCTCTCGAGGACTCGCTCGCCCACGGGCATCGCCGTTCTCTCATCCAGATGGCCACCGGGGCCGGAAAGACCTACACCGCTTGCAGCGCCCTCTACCGGCTCATCAAGTTTGCCGGCGCACGCCGCGTGCTCTTCCTCGTGGACCGCGGCAACCTCGGCCGCCAGACCCTCAAGGAGTTCCAGGCTTTCCGCACCCCCGACGATGGCCGCTTGTTCACCGAGCTTTACAACGTCCAGCACCTGCAATCCAGCCGCATCGATCCGGTGGCCAAGGTCTGCATTTCCACTATCCAACGCCTTTACTCCATGCTCAAAGGCGAGGAGCTGGACCCCGAGCTGGACGAACTCTCCGGCTCCTCGCTTGAAATGCTGCAGCGCCCGCCCGATCCCATCGTCTACAACCCCGCCATCCCCATCGAGACATTCGACCTCATCGTCACCGACGAGTGCCACCGCTCCATCTACAACCTCTGGCGGCAGGTGCTGGAGTACTTCGATGCCTCGCTCATCGGCCTCACCGCCACGCCTTCCAAGCAGACCCTCGGGTTCTTCAATCAAAACCTGATCATGGAGTATCCCTTCGAGCGGGCAGTCGCCGACGGCGTCAACGTCGATTTTGACCTCTACACCATCCGCACCCTTATCTCTGAGCACGGGAGCGTCATCAATTCCGGCTTCCAGGTGGATTACCGCGACCGTCAGACGCGCAAGATCCGCTGGGAGCTGGCCGACCAGGACATTCCCTATGACGCCGACGACCTCGACCGCCGCGTGGTCGCGCCCGACCAGATTCGCACCATCGTACGCGCATTCCGCGACAGCCTCTTCACCGACATCTTCCCCGGCCGGACCGAGGTGCCAAAGACGCTGATCTTCGCCAAGGACGACAGCCACGCCGACGACATCGTGCAGATCCTCCGCGAAGAGTTCGGCAAGGGCAACGACTTTGCCCAGAAGATCACCTACCGCACTGGAGCCGCCAAGGTCCGCGTCAAGAAGACCGACAAGGACGGCAACGAGTACGAAGTGGAAGAGTGGAAATCCTCCGCCCTCAAGCCCGAGGACATGCTCAGCCAGTTCCGCACGGCCTACAATCCCCGCATCGCCGTCACCGTGGACATGATCGCCACGGGTACCGACATCAAACCGCTCGAAATCGTCTTCTTCATGCGTGCAGTCAGGAGCCGCACCATGTTCGAGCAGATGAAAGGCCGCGGCTCCCGCGTCGTCACCCCGACCGAGCTGCAAAACGTCACCCCGGACGGCCGATCCAAGGACCACTTCGTCATTATCGACGCCGTTGGCCTTGAGCCGGAGAAGATGCAGGACACGCAGCCGCTCGACCGCAAACGGAATGTCAGCCTAGAGAAGCTCTTTGAGCTCGTCACCTTCGGCAACCGCGACGAGGACGTGCTCAGCTCCATCGCTGCGCGCCTTGCACGTCTCGACCGCGAACTCACGCCCAACGACCGCACCGCGATCACCGAGACAGCCAACGGCCAAACACTCTCCGCCATCGCCGGCGAGATCGTCTCCGCCCTCGACCCGGACCGGCACATCGAGGCCGCTCGCCGTGCCGTCAGTCTCCCATCCGATGTCGAGCCGAATGACGAAGAGCTCGCGCAAGCGCGAAAGCTCCTCTTCAATCAGGCCGCCAAGCCGCTGGCCGCGAATCCCGCACTGCGCAATCTGATCCTTGGCATCAAGAAGAGCTACGAACAGATCATCGACACGGTCAACCAGGACCGGCTGCTCGAAGCCGGCCCCGCGGAAGTGGTGCGCGAGCGCGCCCTGCGCATGACGCAGAGCTTCGAGCAGTTTCTCCTGGATCACAAGGACGAGATTGAAGTGCTGCAGATTCTCTACAGCAAGCCATACGCCGTGGGCCTCTCGCTCAAGCAGGTCAAGGCGCTGGCGAACCTGATCGAGAAGCCATTGGATGGAAGCCCGCGCCTGAACCCCGACCAGCTCTGGCGCGCCTACGAGCGCCTGGACGCGGCGCACGTTCGCGGCAGTCGGACTGAAGTAGCCGCCGACCTGGTCAACCTGGTGCGCTTCGCCCTCAAGCAGAAGCCGCAGCTCGAACCGCGCCGCGCCGAGGTCGAGGCGCGCTTTGCCGCGTGGCTCGGCGAGCAGCAGAGCGCCGGCGTGAAGTTTGGCCCCGACCAGCTTCGCTGGCTTGAGGCTATTCGCGACCATATCGCATCCAGTCTTGCCGTCGAGCCAGAAGACCTAGAACTCGATCCCTTCTCGCGCTGGGGTGGTCTCGGCCGCGCGCAACAAGTCTTCGGCGATCGCTTTCTGCCGCTGCTCAATGAACTCAATGAGGTGCTGGCGGCATGAGTGACTTGCCATCGACTTGGCGCGGAACTCGAATCGGCGAAGTGTTCGACAAGATCGTGGACGGTTCCCACAATCCGCCGGCCGGGGCGAGCGCAGGTCTCCCGATGCTCAGCGCTCGAAACATTCTCAACAACGGATTGGATCTAACAGAGATTCGGAGATTGGCGGAGAGACAATTCTGGGAGGAGAACCGGCGCACTCAAGCCTCGCCGGGGGACGTGCTCCTGACGATTGTGGGATCAATCGGAAGATCCTACGCGTTAAGCGCCTTCGATGGCCCCCTTGTATTTCAGAGAAGTGTTGCAGTCCTTCATCCAGTTGAGCTCTCAGCAAAATTCTGTTCCTACCAGTTCCAGAGCCCCAATTTCCAGCGCCAGCTTGAAGAGAAGGCGCGAGGCACCGCGCAGAAAGGGGTTTATCTTGGAACTCTTTCAAATCTCAGCCTCCGCGTCGCCCCCCTTGAAGAGCAGGATCGCATTGCCAGCGAGATTGACAAGCAGTTTACGCGGCTGGATGCGGCGACCGCGGCGCTGAAGCGGGTGCAGACCAATCTCAAGCGGTATCGCTCTTCGGTGCTGAAGGCTGCTTGCGAGGGCCGCCTGGTTCCCACGGAAGCCGAACTCGCCCGCAAGGAAGGCCGCGACTACGAAGCGGCAGACATGCTGATCCAGCGCATCCTCCGCGAGCGCCGCGCCCGCTGGGAAGCCGACACCCTGGCCAAGATGCAAGCCTCCGGCAAGCCCCCTCAGGACGACCGCTGGAAGCAGAAGTACAAAGAACCATCTGCCCCCGATACCTCCAACGTTCCCGCACTGCCCGAGGGCTGGTGCTGGTCGTCGCTCGACCAACTGGCCTTTGTTCAGGGCGGCATCACGAAGGGGCAGAAGCGAACGACAGAAAAGTTGCGGCCCGTGCCCTACCTTCGAGTTGCGAATGTTCAACGGGGATACCTAGATTTGTCGGAGATAAAGGAGATTGAGGCCACGGAGGAGGAGATCGATCAGCTGAAGCTATGCGCAGGAGATGTGCTGTTTAACGAGGGAGGAGATCGCGACAAACTGGGGCGCGGCTGGATTTGGGAGAATCAGCTCCCACTTTGCATCCACCAGAATCATGTGTTTCGCGCGAGAATGGCATTGCCGGAGATTGAACCTCGCTTTGTATCCTTCTATGCCAACGCGTTCGGCCAGCAATACTTCTTTGATGAGGGGAAACACACAACAAATCTCGCGTCGCTGAGTATGACAAATTTGAGAGCATTGCCGGTCCCGATACCACCCGCGGCAGAGCAAACAAGAATTGTTCAGGTTCTTGCCGCTACAGCTGATGCCATTGAAAGACAGCAATCTGTTTTGTGCCGAGCAAACATGAAGGCAGCAGGTCTGCGTAACTCGGTGTTAGCGTCCGCCTTCACCGGCCAACTTGTCCCTCAGGACCCAACTGACGAACCCGCCTCCGTGCTGCTCGAGCGCATCCGCGCCGGACGTGTGGAATCATCGAAGAAGACCGCCGCACGAAATGTGGCCAGGAAGCGAGGACAGCAATGACAAAGAAGCCCGCCGGGCAAGCCGCCCCAAAGAAGAAAGCGCCGCCTGTTGCGCGGTCCAAGGGCACCGAGCAGATGATGCGCAAGGTGCAGAAGGCGATTGAGGGCAAGGACTTCGCCTCGCTCGACGACCTGAACGCGTTTCTTGCGACTCTTTCCGGCTCGCACATGCAGAATTTGCCGGAGGATGTGGAGTTCTCATCAGAGGACGAAGCGCAGGAACTGGCCTATGACGCCATGGAGGCGGAGAGCGAAGCCGAGGCGCGCAAGCTGGCCAGGCGCGCACTGCGTCTGGACCCGGACTGCGTGGACGCGCTGGTGCTGCTGACCAGCCTGGAGGCTCACACGCCCAAGGAGGCCATCGCAGGCCTGCAAAAGGCAGTGGCCGCCGGGGAACGCTCGCTGGGCGCAAAGTTTATCGAGGAAAACAAGGGTCATTTCTGGCTCATTCTGGAGACGCGTCCTTATATGCGCGCTTTGGGCGAGCTGGGCAATCTGCTACGTGGCGAAGGGATCCGGCTGGACGCGATCCGGATCTACGAAAAGATGCTGGAGTTGAACCCGAACGACAATCAGGGCGTGCGCGATTCCCTGTTGGGTTTGTATCTTGCCGTTGGCGATCTGGCGGGCGCAGGCAGGCTGCTGAAGAAGTACGAGCGGGACACGATGGCCAATTTTGCCTGGGGCCGCGCGCTGGAGCGCTACCTCTTCGGCGATCTTACGGGCGCGGCTGCCGCGCTGAAGAAAGCGCGCAAGGCGAACCGCTTTGTGGAACTTTACATGACCGGGCAGAAGCCGATTCCGAAAGAAATGCCGGAGACGTACTCGCCGGGCAGCGAGGAAGAGGCGATTCTGTGTATGGACATGCTGGCAGCGGCATGGGTTGCACATAAGGAGGCTCTGTTTTGGCTGCTGGACCATTGCGTGGAAAAAGGGGCGGACGTGATTCCGATGAAATCCACGCGGAAGAAAGCGCCTGAGCCGGGGAAGAGACTGCAATGACTTCGAACGCCATCGTTCAAAAGCTGTGGAACTACTGCAACATCCTGCGCGATGACGGCCTGTCGTATCAGGACTACATCGAGCAGTTGACGTTTTTGCTCTTTCTTAAGATGGCTGACGAGCGACAGAAGCTGTTCCCGGAGAGAGCCACCCTGATTCCGCGCGCACTGGACTGGCAGAGCCTTGAGCGGCTGGACGGCGACGATCTGGACACGCACTACCGGCACATCCTGGTGGAGCTGGGCAAGAAGCCAGGCATGTTGGGCACCATCTTCCGCAAGGCGCAGAACCGCATCCAGGACCCGGCCAAGCTGAAGCGGCTGATCAGCGACCTGATCGGCCGCGAGCAGTGGACCACTCTGGGCGTGGACGTGAAGGGCGACGCCTACGAAGGTCTGCTCGAAAAGAACGCCGCCGACGTGAAAGGCGGCGCCGGCCAGTACTTCACGCCGCGCGCGCTGATTCAGGCCATTGTGGATGTAATGCGGCCGGAGCCGGGTCAGCTCATACACGACCCTGCCTGCGGGACGGGCGGATTTCTGCTCGCTGTGCACGATTACATCAGCAACCACTTCACGCTTGATAAGGACCAGAAGCGCTTCCTCAAGGAAAAGGCACTCTCCGGAATTGAGATTGTGGACGGCGCCGCGCGGCTTTGCGCCATGAACCTGTTCCTGCACGGTATTGGCGGCGAGGAGCCGTTGACTGTGAAGGATGCCCTGAGCAGCAAGGGGTCGGTTGAGTTCGAGATGGTGCTGACGAATCCTCCGTTTGGCAAGAAGTCGAGCATCACCGTAATCGGCGAGGACGGCGATGAGCAGCGCGAGGCGCTGACGATTGTCCGCGACGACTTTTGGGCGACGACGAGTAACAAGCAGCTCAACTTCGTCCAGCACGTGCGTTCGATTTTGAAGATTGACGGCCGCGCCGCGGTGGTGGTGCCGGACAACGTGCTCTTTGAGGGCGGTGCGGGTGAGTTGATTCGTCGGCGGCTGCTGCACGATTGCGACGTGCACACGCTGTTGCGCCTGCCCACGGGCATCTTCTACGCGCAGGGGGTCAAGGCCAATGTGCTCTTCTTTGACCGTCGTGTGGCCAGCGAGAAGCCCTGGACCAAGAAGCTGTGGATCTACGACTTCCGCACTAATGAGCACTTCACGCTGAAAACGAATCCTCTGCGCCGCGAGAATCTGGACGATTTCGTTGCCTGCTACCACGCCGAGAATCGCCACAAGCGCAAGGAGACCGAACGCTTCCACGCTTTCGACTACGAAGACCTGGTCAAGCGGGACAAAGCGAGCTTGGACATTTTCTGGCTGAAGGACGACAGCCTGGAAGACGCAGCCAATTTGCCAGCCCCCGACGTAATCGCCGCCGAGATCGTTGAAGACCTGCAGGCTGCCCTGGATGAGTTTGCCCTCATTGCCGAGGACCTGCGAAAAAGCTGAAGTACTCAATACAAAGGGCAATCGAAGATCCGCAAACCTTGCAGGATCCACCAAGGTGTCCCGGTCTCCGGAGCTGAGAGTCATCAGGAGCAGATTGCTGAACACTGGCCGACTTGAGTGGTAACCGTTCGCCGCTCCCTGTGCCGCGGCCTCACTCCCTCCCCAGATCTCCAATGAGCTGCCTAGATCGTTCCCAAGCTTACGCGGAGCAACCGTGCTCGGCCCGCGCATTGAATTCCCGCAGGAACGCCGCCGAGTCGAGCGCTTGGAAAAGGGCTCTTTCGCGTGACGGACCTCAGGCTTGGGCCGCTTCAAGTGTGGATATGCACGAGGTGAGATCGTAAGCTCCATCCTCTCGTGTGACCGTTCAGAGCTCCTCCGGTGGCGAGTCTTCGGTACCCTCCGTCGCGAACAAACTAGAAACGCATTTGCCAGTATCCGAGCTAAAGAGTTGATCGGGATAACAAGCCGCGC
The DNA here is from genome assembly GCA_049517515.1 of Occallatibacter sp. Taxonomy (GTDB): domain Bacteria; phylum Acidobacteriota; class Terriglobia; order Terriglobales; family Acidobacteriaceae; genus Telmatobacter. The sequence continues at coordinate 3,167 of JBEKSA010000033.1, read as the reverse complement.
AATGAGCGCGGCGGAGGGATTTTGCCGTTCGCGTCGGTGATCTCGGTGTACAGCGGTGACAGGAGTTGGGTGTAAGGGGGCAAAATACGTGATTGGCGTTGTTTTTCCTATAGAGTTTTGTCCCCTATATCTCCCGACGATGCTTTAAAAGTCACAAGAAAAGGTAGGGGAAATGCTATCCCCTACCCTTGGGATGCAGATTTCGTAACCCCACCTTTGGCCTCGGTTTTAAGGGGTACAACAGGGACAGGTTCGGGGCGTAAAAGGGCCGTTGCGCCCCTGGCGCAGAAGCCCCGGGGCGGGGAAAAAGGGAGCTGGCGGGCGAAGCAGAGAGGCATCGCATCAGGCTCCATATCAACCTCCATACCAGGCAAACAGATCAGTCATATAGATAGAGAGAGAGAAGAAGCTGAGGCCTTTCACACACTCTCCCTCCGGCCAGACCAGAAGCAAATCCCGCCGACAACCCACAAGCAAAACAACACCATCAGCAACAGTCAGACAGTCCCGCCGGACATAAGCCTTGCTCTACCCGGAGCTCAGGTGAGGCGCCCGGATGAAGGCGCTCGTGTCAAGGAGCGGGCTCGAGCTTGCCGGCGTTGCGTAGAACGAGAGAGCAGGCTGCGCTCGGGCTGATAGAAGCGCTGGATCGGGAGCGGAGCTTCGGCCTGGCGCGCGTGCGCGAGGGTTTTTGTGTGGGGCAGGACGGAGACACCTGGTTGTACTAGTGAAATAGGGAGCGACGTCGCCCAGGATGCGCAGCTTGTGGATGTCCGGGTAGTCCTCGGGGTTGAGCCCTTTCAGTTCCGGATGCAGCGCCTCGCAGCCGGCGCCAGGCAGGCGGGCATAGCCGTCGTCGATCCCGACGTACGGATCACCGACCTTGAAGTTGGTCATGTAATCGTCGCCGGGCAGCCACGATGGCATGGTGTTGGGGATCTCGTTGGCCTGGGGCTCGAAGCTGGCGCGCTGGATGAAGCGGCGCAGAGGTTCGGAATAGCCGAAGTGTTCCTTGAGAGAAGGAGAAGGACCGAGACCTGCACCGAGTTCCCGTTCGTAATAACGATGGGAGATGTTAGATCTGTCCTGGAGCTTTGGATCTGGACCTCATTGAGTACATACTCATCATGGAATCAAATTTACGTGGTTGTGGTCCTGATCACTTGACAGTGTGGACCAACAGGAGCATAAGTATATGAGCACACCCTTTAAAATGTTCGCACCCCTTCCTTCTTCCCATCTCCTCCGCCAGAGCATGGGCCGGTTGTTCGGCTCCTGCATCCACGAAACCCGCAAGAAGGCTGACCTGCCCATCGAGGAAGCCGCCCGCCTGTCCGGCATGGAGGTTTCTGAGTGGATGGCCATCGAGGAGGGCTGCGTACCCCAGGACATCAACCGGCTGCGGGCCATGGCCGATGCGATGCAGATCAGCTTCGACCAGATCGCCACGCTCGTCCTGGTCTGCCGGGCGGCCTGGGAGTTGTAATCGGGGCGCGCCACCACTGGCGCCCCATACTCATAACCGGATAATCTCACCTCTGGAGAGAGAGGAGGTGAGTCCGATCGTCACCGTCAACAACGAGGAAGTCAAGCGCATGAATCTAAACGTTCCTGTCGAGTTGCACAACCGCTTCAAGGCGGCGACGGCCGCCCGAGGCCAGAACATGACCGAGGAGTTGCTGAAGTTCATCCGCAGCTACGTCGATAAGCACTCATCGAAACCAACAAGGCGGCGCAAATGAAACGCGCCGCTCTATATATGAGGGTCTCGAGCTTGGATCAGCACCCGGAGACCCAACTTCTCGACCTGCATCAGATGGCCGCGCAGCGCGGCTACGAGATCGTGCAGGAATATACGGACAGGATCAGCGGCGCGAAGGCGCGCCGCCCCGGTCTCGATCAGATGATGACCGACGCCCGCCACGGACGCTTCGATATCGTCTTGGTCTGGGCTTCGGACAGGATCGCCCGATCGGTGAAGCACTTCCTCTGCTGAGGCGCTTTCGAGCGGCAGTTACACCTTCGCCATTCCGGCAAATAGTCCAAGTGTTGGGACCGATACACTGACCGCCAGCTATAGCGGAGACTCTAACTACGTCGCGAACACGGGAAGCGCCTCGGTGACGGTGGCGCAGTCCATATTTTCGCTTGCGGCTTCGACGCCCGCTACCGTTAACCCCGGAGCAGCCGCAACCTCGACCGTAACGGTGAGCACGGCAAACGGTTATGCGGGATCCATCACCATCACCTGCGCATTGACCTCCTATCCCATCGGCGCAACGGATGTGCCCACGTGCTCCAACGGCAGTTCGACGGTTACGCTGAACAGCACCACAGCAACGGGGACTGCGACAGTCACGGTGGGCACCACCGCGGCAGCCACCGCTATGGTGCAGCCGAGGCAGGGCCGAGGTCGGGGATGGGATGGAGCCGGGGGCGGCGCGATTCTGGCCCTTCTGGTATTCCTCGGGATCCCGGCGAGGCGGCGTAGTTGGCGGTCGCTGATCGGAATGTTGGTATTGATGGTGGCGCTGGACAGTATGGCTGCTTGTGGCGGAGGTAGTGGAGGGGGTTCGACCGGCCCGAGCAATCCTGGGACGACTGCCGGAACGTATACCTTTACGGTGACCGGCACCGGAAGCCCATCGGTCACACCGATACCAACAACCACGTTTACCTTGACTGTGAATTAGGGGTTCCTGCTCAGACTCGCTCTAAGCAATGGAGTCTCGGCTTCCAATAAAACCTGTTTTCGGAAGGGTGAAACTGGCCGTTTGCGGCGCCGCGATTTAGGCACTTGCAAGGGGCATTCCGGCAGGTTTTTGGAACGGCACTGGAGGGCGCGGCAGACAGATCCAACCGCAACGCACAGTGCTTTGAACGCGCCACGTGAAGCCTGTGACTCGAAGTTGGCTAACTGGGCTGCGGCGTATTCGACCGCGTTTCCACTTGTCTCAGAAGCTACATCTTTTGACACGGCCGGATCGGTGAGATCCGGCCATGTGTTTTGAGGGGTTTACGGGGTGAGTTTTCTAAGCCCTTTTGTGAGGATGTCCCGGCAATAGTTGAAAGTTAAGCGGCGGTTCAGCCTGATTCTGAAAGAATCGGGTTGCCAAACCTTGAAGGGAGAACCGCCGTGAAGAAAAGCTACCACAGCATAGGCAAGC
>JBEKSA010000032.1:0-42287 GCA_049517515.1 Occallatibacter sp. | reverse complement strand
CCCAGGCTGAGAACGGCCTGAAAAACCTCACCTAGCCCTTGTCGCCGTCCACAAACAACCGCCGCACTTCCCGCAATCAACTCGTTACCGCCAAAAAACAGGGCGTGTGAGAAATACAGGCTAGCTGAGCGCATGCCACGGCCGATTCGGGGCCTCGCTTACGGTCGCGTTCCCAGTTGCTTGTACGTCGCTCCCGCGGCCAGTGGCGTCACCACCGGCGTCGCTGCACCCACAAACTCCGTCAACGGGCCCACGTTGTCGTCGCTCGCAACCCACACGTTGCCCGATCCGTCGATAGCGATGCCGTATGGTGAGAACATCCCAAGATTTACATACCCACTGGCGCCGGAGATCGCGGTTCCACCCGAACTGAATTCACTCACGCTGTCGCTGTCGCCGCCGTTATTCGCGGCCCACACGTTGCTTGCGCCGTCGATGGCGATGCCATAGGGATTGCTCAGGCCTCCGCCGCTGTAGCCATTCATGCCAGAGATAGCCGTCCCGGTTGACGTGAACTCGCTAAGGCTGCCAGGGCCGCCCCGGTTTGTCGCCCACACGTTGCCCGATGCATCAATGGCTACGCCGTAAGGTGAGTTCAGCCCCCCGCCCGCGAAAAGCGTGACTGTGGGCGGCTGACCCGGCAGGCTGCTTGGCACGGCTTCGGCAAGACCGCCGGTGGCGGCAAGATAATTCGCCGTCCAAACGTATCCGGCGGTATCAGCGGCGATACCTGCGGGGCCAGCCAGAACCTGGTCGCCAAACCCGCTGCTGCCTGAGAGCGCCAATCCACCCGACGCGTTCGATTCGAATTCGCTCAGGCTGTTGCCGTCAAAGTTCGCTGCCCATGCACTGCCCGTGCTGTCGATGGCGATGCCGTATGGAGCGTTCAGCCCCCCGCCCGTGAATCCGGGAGGGCCGGAGATCTGCTGGCCCCCGGCATTGAATTCGCTGATGTCGTCTCCGTTAAAGTTTGCGACCCACGCGCTCCCGTATGTGTCAATCGCCACGCTTGTCGGATTGTCCAGCCCGGCGGCGATGAATGGCGAGCCTGTTTTCGGCACGCCGTTGGAATTGAATTCGCTCAAACTGCTGGAAGTGTAGTTTGGCACCCACACATTGCCTGCGGCGTCGATGGCGACTCCCCCGGGGGCAACTCCTGAGCCGTCCAGCCCGCCTCCCGTATAGGTGATCGCGATGGTGAAGTCATTCGGCATGTAGAGCAGCGTCGGCTGGAACGCCAGATTCGACGGCAACAGCCCGTAAAGCGTTGTCACGTTCGCACCGGGGTTATGGGCAATGTTAATCGCAGCAGTCGCCGTCTCTGCCGGTTGTGTGTTTCCGTTCATCGCGTTGCTGAACAGCGTGGTGCACGGTGTCGACGACGGCCCCGCCGAGTTGACGCATGCACCCAGGATGTCTGCCAGTGAATCGATCTCGCTTTGCGGCACCACCCCGTTGCCGTAGGGCGTCGTAGCCAGCGCCACGCCCAGGCCCAGCGATTCAAGGTCGGTCACCGTTGCGAACGCGTTGGGGACATCTGTCGCCGTCGCCAGCGCGGAGCTCGAGCTTGACACGTGAGTCGCGTCCGTCGCAAAGCCGGCGATCGCATACGCCGTCGCGATTGTCGAGACCTCGTTGATCACAACATAGGGTGCCGACGACAGCGCGCCGCATGTCCCCAGCGCTGCCATTAGGCCAATGGCGGAATTCGCGCCTTGTCCCAATCCCGGATCGCCGCCTGCCGCGTACAGGTATACCTGCGATCCTGGACTCGGGCAGGTGAAATCGCCGGTGATGCTGAAGGTGCCACCGGATTGCGTCGCGTAATAGTAGTTGCCGTTGCCGTCTTCGCTGGTGCCGCCGGCGCTTTCCAGCAGTGAAACCGCCGCATTGCCGTAACCGGTCGTGTTGGCCGCGTAGAGGTAGACGTGTGCCCCCACAATCGGCTGCTGCCCGCCGTGCACCATGCCCTGCAGTGGCGCTCCCGGAACGGAGCCGGCCGCTGTCTGAGTCGGCGATGTTCCCGGCGCTCCGGAGCAGCCGGAAAGGAAGAGAACACACGATACCAGTACAATCGTCCAGGAAATACGCACGGGGGGAACTCCCTTCGTTCGGTCGAGTCGCGTCGTTACCCGGTTTTCTCAGACGTTGTTACCGGATTCTCTGGGTAAAGTCAAGCCCACATTCTATGTAGTTCCGTTGGGAATCAACCGCGGCGAGCTCATCGTGTCTGTAATCGCGTGGAAGATCGCCGTCAGCTTGGTAATATTTTGATTCGATGGCGCGGTCGCCTGGCAGCCGGAGCCATCGTCGGAGTAGAAATTCACCGCGGCCGAGGCCATCGCCGCGATCGCCTGGCAGGGCTGATCACCTGGCCCCCAGCTTCCCCCCGCTGTCGTCACCGACGCGCTATACGTCTTATCCGACAGGCACCCTCCCGAAGTCTCGGCGCCGTACCCGATCGTGTAAACCGTCGTTTCAGCCTTCGCCGCAGCCTGTGCCGCCAGCACCGCCTGCCCGCACATGCCCAGCGCCGACGGGTAAGCGTAGGACTGATAGCCGGTGGGGTTGCTGGTCTTCGTTCCCGTTCCGTTCAGCGTGCCCTCTGACGCTACAAGTTGGCTCTTGGTGTTGCACGCCCCGTCTGTGGTATTGGCATTCGACGCGCATGCCGTTGCATCGCCGTCGGTCAGGAGAATGATGGCGTTTTTTGACCCCGGATTGGCCGCTTGCTGTAACAGCAGTGCAGCCTGTGCAGCATAGATCACCTGCGCGTAATAGGTCCCCTCGCCACCCGGCGCCTGGATCCCGGCGCAGTTGCTCTGTCCCGAGTCTCCCGCCGCGATCACGATGCCCGCAGCCTGGTTCAGAGTCGTCGCCGTATCGGTCGTCTTGTAATTGTTCGCAAAGCCGTCCACCTGGTAGGTGTCCGCCGATGGCAACATCGTATTCGAAGGTGGGTCGGGAAATGTGTACGCCACGATCGTCGGGTTGCTGGTCGGGCAGGTCGAATCCTTCGCCTCTGTCGCACCGGTTACCGCGGGGAATACGAACAGGCTTACGCTATCGAACTGCGTGACTCCGGCGTTCGTGCAGGTTTGGCCCAGCCCGCAGGGATACAAGTCATTCAGCAGGGCTTGTGCGCCGAGCAACGCACAGCTGATTCGCGTTCCAGTGCATTGGTTGCCGCCATCCGAGTTGGTCATTGAGTTGGTGGTGTCCACAATGATGGCAATGTTCCAGGGTGAGTTCTGCCCGCCCGCCACGGCCGCCTTCGCCGTGTACGACACGTTCATCTGCTTCATGCCGACCAGCCCGCCGAACCACAAGGGAATCGTTGCCTTCTGTGTCACCGACATTGCGTTGTATCCCCCGGTGCCGCCGCTTGAGGTCTGGCAAGGCACGTTCAGGCTGTTGGTCACAGTATTCAAGCACAGGAATGCCGGAGTCGCGGTCACATTCTGCAGCATGGGGTTCGCGTTCAGGCCATTCGACTGCGCGCTGTAAGTGGTCACGTTGGTTGATGCTTGCGTCGTATTCGGCATGGCTTCCGCGCCGGCCAGCACCGCCGAGTTCGTCGACGCCACAAGCTGCTGGTATGCGTAATACACATGCCCCGTCTCAACCGAAGCTGCGGCAATAGCCATCATTGAGGATGCCGTGATCATCACGACCACAGCCGCCTGGCCCCGCTGATTCTTCAGCAAGCGGCGCTTCAACGTATTTCCTAACCGTCTCATGCTCATGGGTCAAATCCCTTCTCTCACGCAATGAACCGCCTTTAGCGATAGCGCCAACCGGTCCAACAGGTTGGCTTGCGGTACTGGGAGCCACCACTTCGCAGCCTGAACCTTGAACACCGCGGATATGTTCATCTCCGATTCCCCGTCACGTCGTACAGGAAAACGAAGTACCGCTGGTTTTAGCTCAAATTCGTAGCCGCGTCGCTGGGGAAGTCAAACGTATTTCTTACAAAGTGATTTCCCATATCGTCCTCGGTTGTGTCCCCGACCGTTCTTGCGGACCCCACGGCGACCCCCCAGACACTGGGGATCACATTTCATGATCTTGTATTGGCGGTAATCGGAATATTGCACTTTCGTGCTATGCGGTGGTTACCAGGGTACTGCTGGATTCGGCGGCGCAAATGGGGCGAATCGATAGAAAAACTGGGCGTTCTTTGCGTACTCTCCATGCTCGGCCGGCCGCTCAATTTGCTCCTGCCGGCGGGATCCGCAAAAAAGGGTACGGGCCTCGCGCCCATACCCCTAAGAAGCTTCTGCCGTTTCTACGCGCTTGGTGATGCGCTTAAGTTGTCCCGCTGGGGATCAGTCGCGGTGAAGTGAGACCATTCACGATCGCCTGGAAAATAGCTGCCAGGCTCGAGAAGTTCGCGTTTGCAGGCGAAAGTGCCGCGCACCCGTCCGAATTGTCGGAATAAAAGGTGTTTGCGTTGGAAGCCATTGCAGCAATCGCGTTGCAGGGCGTCCCGGAATAAGGCCCGCTTGGCCACGCCTCTGCGCCGTCGGTGGTCCCAGCGGTTGTGGTGTACGTTTTGTCCGTTGCACACCCTGTGGTCTCCGACCCGAAGCCGATCGTATAGACAATCGTTCCCGCCGCCGTAGCCAATTGCGCCTGTTGAACAGCCTGCCCGCACTCGCCCAGCGCCGACGGGTAGGCAGGGGACTGATAACCCGAGGGGTTGCTGGTCTTCGTTCCGGTTCCATTCAGGCAGCTGCCGCCGCTGCTGCCGCAACTCGGGTTATTCTCCGCAACAATATTGTTGGCTGTGTTGCAACCGCCGGCCGCGGTGTTCGCGCCGGAAGCGCAGGCAGTCGCGTCGCCATCACTCAGGATGATCATCACGTTTTTTGAGCTGGGATTCGCAGCCTGCTGCAGGGCGAGCTGCGCCTGCGCGTAGTTAATCACTTGCGCATAATAGGTTCCCTGACCGCCGGGCGCCGAAAGGCCCGCGCAGCCGGTGCCGCTGTATCCGACCGCCTCGGCCAGAGCCGACGCAACTGCGAGGCTCGACGTATCGCTCGTTTTATAGACGTCGTTGAAGGGAATGATCTCGTACGCACCCGCATCCGTGCCGGTCGTCTCCATGTTGAGATTCTGGGATGTCCCCGGTGTTACATTGACGAAGTTGTACGGCACGCTCTTCACTCCGGATCCGCAGTAGTCCGTCTTATAGTTGTTTGCGCTGTAGGACGTGCTGAGCGCGGGGAACACGAATACGGCCACGTCGTCCACGTAGGGCGTGCTTGAAGTGCAGGTTGTGCCCAGCGCGCAGGGATCCATGTTTTCCAGCATCACCTCAAGGCCCTGAACCGCGCAGACAATCTGCGACGTGGTGCAATCTTTATCGCCCGGGATGGTGTCTTTCATCGAAGCCGTGGTGTCCATGATGACGGCCAGATTGTACGGGATGTCCGATCCGCCCTTCATCGCCGCGCTCGCGCTCGCCGTCAGATTCATCGACGGGATGCCGATCAGTCCTCCAAACCACAGGGGCACCGTTGCCGTCTGCGTCACTGTGATCGCGTTGTAACCTGTCGTGCTGCCCGGGGGGAGCTGGCACTCTACATTGAATGGCGCCTTCGACATGGTGGTCGAACAATAGAGAGACTGCGTTGCAATCTTGTCATTTGTCAGGAAGCTGCTGGCGTTTAATCCCCCCGGTGCGGAGCTGTATTGCTTCACTGCCGCCGTCACTTCCGCTGTGTAAGCCCCGGTCGAACTGGTATCAAGGAGCGCCGCGGACATGGCTTGTGCTCCCGCCAGCGTGGCCGTATTTGTCGAGGTCACCAGTTGGCGATAGGCATAGTAAACATGGCCGACCTCCGCCGAACTCACAGCCATGGTCAGAATTGCCGAGGCGGTGATCATCACCGTGACGATGGATTGGCCTTGCTGACTGCGCAGCAGTCTGCGTATTTGCCGAAACAGAATCCGCTCCATATAAGGTTTCTCTCCGTTCACATCTGTATCGCTGATTGGCTCGACACCAAGGTTCCCGCTTTGTTGGTGCCGGCATTGAAAAACGGCAACACAGGAATTCCGAGCCATGAGTACTTGTAGCTTACGGTGAGAGTCACGGGGTAGTTTGCCTCCATTGACGGCGCCGAGCTGCAGGAAAACGTGTTTCCGGTTCCCGTATACTTGTCTGTCTTGAGGGACGTGTCGGTGATGACAAGCGTGTATGAGAAATTCGCAACCGTCCAGGTGGGCAGCGATGAGGCCATCGTGCTGGCGGTATAAGCGCACGGGTCGCTGTTGGGAAACAGGCCTGCATCGCTTCCAACCGCCATCGCAGTGGATGAGGTTGCGTTCCCGAGTTGTTGCAAGTTGTACATGCCCAGCGTCAACGTAGCCCCCAGGTATATGAGCCCAAAGAGCATCGGCAGCGTCAACGCGAACTCGACCAGTGCCGACCCTTCTTCGCCGCGCCGGCCAAAACCGCGTTTCATGCGCTGGGCAACCAGAGCGCCCATCCTTCGTAGGCTATTCCTAATCTTCATCGTTTCACCTCCCGGCTCGGCCGGCATTGACATCGCATTTAGGCCGCGCCTGCTCAGGGATTTCTCTGGCGCTCAACAGCGCGTTTCATTTTTCTAACTTCAACTGCGCCAGGAAAAGTTCGAACTCCTCCCGGCTGGCTGCGTCCATGATCGCGGCCTTCCCTTGGCGTAAGTCCTGGTCGTCGGCGAGAATAAACTGCAATCCAACGCCGTCCGGACCCCAGCGGACGGCCCGCGATTGCACGGCGATTGACCGTTCCGCATACTCCTCTCCGTGATCGGTCCTTTGCAGCGTCATCAGAACCAGGGTCCCCGGATACCACCGCTCCTCTGTCACCACGTAGAGCCCTGACGAACTGATATCCCGGACACCGTGCGCTACCGGAGCCGCGCCGTTCCAGTAATACGCAGCCAGACCCGGCTCCTTGATCCGCGGAGCCTTGCGCGGATCCGGCGACCACCAGCGCTCGATCCAGGTCCGCAGTTGACTCTTCACCTTAACGCCCGGCGGTGTCAGATCCATGCTGTGCGCCTGCAGGACTTCCGGCTTGTCGTGTCCATTACGGTCTTCCAGCTGCAGCAGTCCCGGCCCCCCGCTCCAAAGCGGCTTCTCGCGGAGTAGCGCCGCGCCTGTTATCACCGGTACCGGTACCGTTTCTGCTTGCTCGCGCATATTGGTTAACCTTTCCAACTGCCGCTCCATCTCCTCGGCTACGCACAGCACAAGCTGATCGCCCGATTGTGTCTGCGACGAATAAATCGAGTGTGCTGGCAGTGCCAGCACGCTCTGCGGCCGCGCACTCGAGGAGCTCGCCTGAAAGGTCGGAAACGATTCCGCCAAATCGATCACCCGGCAGTCCTCGTCCAGATAAATCAGATCCAGCGGCGCTGGCATCGCCGTTGCCGCGATTCCTTTGAAGGGCTTCATCCACAAGCCTTCGCCCGACTTCATCGGCTTCTCCAGCATCAGTTCTGCCACATGGTTCGAGGAAAGTTCGCCGGCTTTGACCTTCAAACCCAAAAAACACTCCCGCGTCTGGTTGTAAGCGCAAAATGTCTGCGATTCCATTGTCCTGGTCCCTGGCGGCTGTGCCGCCGCTCCTTCTTTCCCCGGCGATCCATTCGCCAGTCCGGCTCTTTCCATCAGTTCCATGTGCGGCTCCGCCCTTTCTATTCGCCTGCAGTCAAGCGTGCAAAGGGAACACCTCACCTGTTCCCCTTGCCCAGGCTGCTCATTGAGGCGTCTGCCGTCTTCACGGCAAGCCTCCTTGGCAACGGAATCATCGCTTCCCAGCCGCGGCTTAACGCAGTTTTGTCACGCCACGGCTTCTTGCGCTCCGGCTTTTACTTCACCCTTGTCCGGCGGCGCTGGATCAGAATCACCAGAATGATGACCGCTATAGCTCCGGCAACTATTCTGATAATCATGGTGCTATCCATGCAGTTTCCCCTTCCTGCCTCAATTATTTGGTCAGTGAACTGAACGACTCATACATCACGATTGCGGCTGGTCCCAGTGTAACCAGAAATAACGCAGGAAAGATAAACAGCACCAGCGGAAACACTAGCTTCACTGAGGTTTTGCTCGCCATCTCCTCGATCGTTTGCACACGTTGCACGCGCAGCGTGTCCGCATGAACGCGGAGCATTTTGGCAATACTCGTTCCAAACTGTTCTGTCTGCACCAGCATCGATACCAGGTTGCGCAGACATTCAACGCCGGTGCGCTCCGCCAGGTTCTTCCAGGCCTCTGAACGGGCACGCCCGGCGCGCTGTTCCAGCACTACGACTCCAAGCTCATCGCAAATCTCCGGCTGCGACTTGCTCAACTCTTCCGCGCTGCGCGCCGTTGCCTGGTCCAGGCTCAGGCCCGCCTCCATGCAAATCACCAGAAGGTCGAGAACGTCAGGCAAGCCGCGCTGCAGCTTCTTCTGGCGGGCAGTGATGCGCTTTCCCAGCCAGAAGTCCGGAGCCAGGAATCCTCCGCCCAGCGCCAACACGTACACGAAGAATGGACCCAGATCCGCTAATCCGCTCACCGCGGCAATGATCGCCAGCAGCAGCGGCGTCAGCACCTTGCTGCCGTAGAAGATCTTGATCGCGTTCTCGTTGCGATAGCCTGCCCGCATCAACCGCAGCCGAATGACCGAAACTTCTTTCTCGCTCTTCGGCATCAGGTTCTCAAACCGCTTGACCACGTTGCCGATCGAAGACCCTGTATTCTGGAAGGTCTCGGCCAGCGTCTTCTGTTTGGGCCGTGGGTTGATCACCTGGCTGATGCGCTCCAGCGCCGCCTCGCGATAGAACATCAGCACGCCGATGCTCCCGACCAGCACGAAGATTGCCACGAATGCCAGAATTGCAAAAGTCACGATTCTTCCTCACACATCGATGTCAACGATCTTGTAAATCACAAATCCGCCGAACACAATCAACCCGGCGGCAGCCCACATCAGCTTGATGCCGATGTCGCGATGCCACAGGATGCTGATCATTCCCGGATCCACAAAATAAATGCCCACGCCCAGCGCGACCGGCAAGAGCGTAAGAATCAAACCGGTAAGACGCCCCTGCGCGGTGTGGACCATGATCTGGCGCTTGAGCCTGAATCGCTCCCGGATCACATACGCCGTCTTGTCCAGCACCTCCGCCAGGTTGCCTCCGCTCTCTTTCTGGATCAGGATCGCGGTGGTTGTGATCTTCAAATCCTGCAGCGGTACCCGCACGATCAGGTTTTCCAGAGCCGCCTTCATCTCCAGGCCGTAGTTCTGCTCCTCGAAACAAATCTTGAATTCGCTGCCCACCGGTTGCGGGCATTCGCGCGCCACCAGGGCCATGGCCGCCAGCAAACTGTGTCCGGCGCGCAGGCCGCTGACCATCAGATCCAGCGCCTCCGGCAAATTCTTTTCAAATGAGCTGAAACGCCTGCGACGCTTGACCAGAACAAAGCCAAACGGCAGCGCGCCCAGCACTGCACCCGCCGCGAATGCCAGCACGGCATTGTTGGTCGCCTGCAGAAGCCCATAGGTCGGGATCACAAAACCGGCAGAGCACAGCACCAGCAGCCGCCCCGCGCTCCAATTCAGATCGGCTTGGCTCAGCATTTTGCGGAGATAAGGCGTCAGTTCTAACTTCAGCAGCTTCTGGTTCAGCCAAGGAATGCTGCTCAGCAATTCGTTCTTGCGTACATTCAGCTTCTGCGGAAGCAATTCCCGCCGGTCGACCTTAATCGCCGAGTCCAGAGTGGCGAGGGCCTGCTTGGCGCTGCTGGACTGTCCCATTGCCGCCAACGGCAGCGCGATTAGAGCGAATACGCCCACAAAGACCAGACCAATGATCAATCCCATCTCGCTTCCCTCCTTTCCTCTCAGTTGACCGGCGTTTCCCGCTCGAAGAGGCTGGGCGGCAGGATGACGCCCGACACGCGAAGCCTCTCCAGGAACCGGGGACGGATGCGCGTGGGCTTGAACACACCGATCACGCGGCCGTCCTGGCCGATGCCTTTCTTCTCAAACGTGAAGATCTCCTGCATGCTGATCACGTTCTCTTCCATACCCGTGATCTCGGAGATGTTGGTGATCTTGCGCGTGCCATCGCTCATGCGTGTGGCCTGCACCACAATCGTGAGCGCCGAAGCCATCTGCTGCCGCACCGATCTCTCCGGCAGGTTCATGTTGGTCATGGCCACCATCGACTCCAGCCTCGACAGCGCATCGCGCGGCGTGTTCGCGTGAATGGTGGTCATCGAGCCCTCGTGGCCGGTATTCATGGCCTGCAGCATGTCAAACGCTTCCTCGCCGCGCACCTCACCGATGATGATGCGGTCGGGCCGCATACGCAGCGCGTTGATCAGCAGTTGCCGCTGCCGGATCGCGCCTTGTCCCTCGATGTTCGGCGGCCGCGTCTCCAGGCGCACGATGTTTTCCTGCGCCAGTCTCAATTCGGCCGCGTCCTCAATCGTCACCAGCCGCTCGTTGTTCGGAATGTATTGCGACAGGATGTTCATGAACGTTGTCTTGCCGGCGCCCGTGCCCCCTGAGACCAGGAGGCTGATGCGCGCCCGCACCGCCGACGACAGCACTTCCATCATCTCCGGCGAAATACTCTTCAGCTGCACCAGTTGGTTGGCCGCCAGCGGGCCGGTTCCGAAACGCCGGATCGACACCGATGGCCCGTCCAGCGCCAGCGGCGGAATGATCGCGTTCACGCGCGAGCCATCGGGCAGGCGCGCGTCCACCATCGGCGACGACTCATCCACTCTGCGGCCTACGCGCGAAACAATCCGGTCGATGATCTGCATCAGATGCCGGTCGTCGCGGAACGTCGTGTCCACCCTCTGCAGCAGTCCGCCCTTTTCCACGAACACGTGGTCCTTGTCGTTGACCAGAATGTCGGAGATCTTGGGGTCCCTCAGCAGCGGCTCCAGCGGCCCCAGCCCGAACACCTCATCCAGCAGCTCGGCATGGATCTTCTCCTGCTCGTCGAAGTTCAGCGGCACGCGCTGGTCCGACATGATCTCTTTGACCAGGCCCGAGACCGCCTGCCGCGCCTGGCTCGAATTCACGCGCGAAAGCTTCTCTAGATCCAGCTTTGAGATCAGCGTCCGGTGAATCTCCGCTTTGTACGATTCCAAGTTGAGTATTTCCACGTTTTTCCTTCGCTCCAGTTGGAGAATTCCGGTCTGTACGCCCTCATCCAAAAAGACTGAACGCCTTCTTCTTTGCCGGGGTCTCGCTCTTCCCGGTCACAGCGCCCACCATCAGCCGCACCTGGCGCGCGATGGCCGAATCCGTCAGCACCAGCGGTTTGGCGTTGATCTGCATGTTCTTCACGGAGGCATAGTCGTTGGGAATCTTCCACTGTGCCGCCCTGGTTAGCGCTTTGGTGATGTGCTCCTCCGACACGCCCAGGACGCGCGATTCAAATCGGTTGATCACCACCTCCAGCTTGGGCACCTGCGCGGAGAAGAACTGCGTGATCAGCCGGTTGGAGTTGCGTAGCTCCGGAATGCTCGCCTGCGTGACCAGGTACATTGTGGTCGCTTCCTTGTAGGCCGTCGTTCCCATCAGCTCCAGCCTTGACCCCATATCCACGACCACGTTGTCGAACTCATGCCGGGCAACGTACAAAAGCCGGTTGATGCCCTCGTTGTCGCTCTGATAAGGGGCAAACCGTCCCGGAGCCGCCAGCACCCACAGGCCCGAGCTGTGCTTCACCAGAAGCTGCACCAGAAACTTTCCATCCAGGCGATCCACTTGATGCAACGCGTCGATGGCCGAGAACTCCGCCGTGATTCCCAGATTCAGTGCCGCATCGCCCAGCGGCAGATCGAGATCGATCAGCAGAGTCTTCTCGCCCGATTCCTTGGCCAGCGCTACAGCAAAATTGCAGGCCAGCATAGTTGTCCCGGCTCCGCCCTTGGATCCCAAAAACGCATAGAGCTTTCCCGCCGGCTTCTTTGCCGACCGGGCCGCGGGCCGCCGCGCTGCGGCCCGCACCAGTGCCTCCACCACTACGTCCCGCGAAAACGGAAGCGTCAAAAACTCGCGCGCTCCGGCGCGCATGCACCGCACGAGAAGCTCCGGGTCCGCGTTCTCTGAATACACCATCACCGTCGCTAGGCCGTTGGCCCCGATGCTCTCCACCAGGTCCAGGGCAGACTCTGCGTCGCCGTCCAAATCGATGATGATGACGTCGTAATCCTCATCCGGCGTCGCGGGAAGATCGCCCACTCCCGATGTATAGCTTGAGAACTCGCTGACACAGGCGCCCGCGCAACCATTCATCGCCTGCATGGTTTCCAGACGATGCTTCTCGCTGGGGCTGATCACCGCGATGGAAAGATCCTCAACGCCGATCGGATCGGGAAACGGGCTGCTTGAATATGGGGACGAATTCGTGACCACGTTGCTTTCGCTCCTTGCTGCTCGGTATGAGCGCTGACTGGCCGGCACAGCGTTCCAGTCAGCCGGAAGTTCATACTTGGTTTGCTCTAAACTCGACACTGTCGTGCTCCGCCTTCAGCGCGCGAAAAACGAAATCAATGTCCCGATCGCGATCGCCGGTGCATAAGGCATCTTGCGTCGCCGCGGATTGCTCAAGACTGCTTCTCCGCGTTCCTGCGCGCTGAATACCAGATCGCCGGTGTGCTGAAACAACTCCTTCAAAAATCCTCCCCACGCTGCCACCGCCAGCGCCATCACTCCGCCTACCAGGCCGGTCATCACCAGCGCCAGAATTAACTGATATGGGCCAATCCACGCTCCAATCGCCGCGCAAAGTTTTACGTCGCCCGCGCCCATTCCGCCCATCCAGAACAGAAACCCGTAAATCAGCAGCCCAAGTCCCCCTCCGCAAAGACTCTGCTCGGCGCCTTGCCAGCCATGCAGCCACACCCAAACCACGAGCCCGCAGCCAAAAAAAGGAAACACAAGCCAGTTCGGAATCCGCCGGCTGCGAAGATCCGTGAAGGTAGCCACTCCCAGAACAATGACGGTGGGCCACCAGGCAAACGAGTGCATCACACGGACTCCTTGTCCTGAAGGCCTTCCAGGACCACACTCCGCTAGAGCAATTCCCGCACCAAACTCCGGTTGCCATGAAGCCATATCGATTCAGATAGATGGGCGCAAATTGCCCCATTAGGCGTGCACGATTGTTTACACCCAGGCCCTCCCCTGGAGTGGCCCGTATACACTTCTCCGTCGCCTTCGATTCGATGCAATGACTCGCGTAACTCATTGCTAAATCAGAAGATTACGAAACTGGTTACGAAGGTCAGTACAGCCTGTCCTATGGAAGATCCGATCTGCTGCCCGGACCTCGGTGAGAGAATTCCCAGCAACTTTTGTCTCTTCCGCTTCAAAACTGTTACCAAGGTCTCATCTTTGGTACCACGAAAGAGGAATTTTCCCTTCGCCACCATTTGCCGATGATGAACTCACATCGCCCTAGCCTCTTAAATGGCGTCGCGCTATCGGCGACATAGTAGATCGCCCGCCAATGACCAGAATTGGACTGTTTTCGGAAGACCGCACTTTGCACCCGCTTCTTTCTTCTGCCCTTGGTAAGGACTTTGAGGTCCTGCTCCAGCCAGATGGAGATGGAACGGACGCTCTCGCGTCCACTCCCGACTGCGACGTCATGATCCTCGACCTCTATTCCTGCCAGGACACGCTGCAATCCCGGCTTGAATTTGCCCGGCGCATGATCGCCTCCAGTGTCCCGTCCATCCTGATGGCCGAAGACGGCCTGCGTTCCACCGCCTTCGAACTCGTTCGTTCCGGGGCCTTCGGCTTCTGCCGCCGCCCGCCATCGATTCGCGACCTCAAGACCATGCTCGTCCGGGCCTGCGAAACCTCCGCGCTCAAGCAGCAGTTGCACAGTGTCCAGCAGCGCATCGAGGAGCCGGGCAATTGCGACCGCATCATCGGATCGAGTCCCGGCATGCAGCGGGTCTACCAGTTGGTGCGCAGCGTAACCAATCTCAACGCCGCTGTTCTGGTCACCGGCGAAAGCGGAACCGGCAAAGAGCTCATTGCCCGCGCCATCCACAATCTCGGCAGCCGCGCCAGCAAGCCTTTCGTCGCCGTCTCCTGTGGCGCCATCCCTGAAACCCTCATTGAAGCCGAGTTATTCGGCCATGAGAAAGGCGCCTTCACCGGCACGGTCGGCTCACGCGAAGGCTACTTTGAGCAGGCCGCGGACGGCACGCTGTTCCTCGATGAAATCGGCGACCTGAGCATCTTCACGCAGGTCAAGCTCCTTCGCGTCCTGCAGCAGATGGAATTCAGCCGCCTCGGCTCGAACAAGCTCATCCCCTTGCGCGCGCGCCTCATCTTCGCCACCCACCAGGATCTGAGCAAGCTGGTCGCCGAAGGCAAATTCCGGCAGGATCTCTTCTATCGCATCAACGTCATGCGCATCGATTCGCCGCAGCTCCAGGAGCGGTCAGAAGACATTCCCCTCATCGCCGGCCATTTCCTGCGCCACTACTCGAACGTTTTCCAAAAACCAATGGACTCGATCGAGCCGGCGGCCATGGAGATGCTCCAGAACTACCCCTGGCCCGGCAATGTGCGCGAGCTTGAAAACGTCATGCAGCGCGCCATCATCCTGGCTCCCGGCCGCGTGGTCCGCGCTGAGGACTTGAACCTCAAGAATCACGAGCCGGAAGAGGATGCAGCCGCCTTCGACCAGATCGTGGACATCGCCGACTATCAGCTATCAGGCTCGTTTGAGCGCCAGCTCCGCGACTACAAGATCCGCCTCGCCGTCGCCGCCGTTCGCGAGAACAACGGGAACAAGACCATGGCTGCGCGCAGCCTCTCCATCTCCCGCGCCTATCTTCACAGGCTCTTGCGGCTCGCCGAGAACGAAGATCTCTCCGCGTCCGATCCGCTCTATGCTGAACACAAGCTGCGCGAGACGGTCACTGCCTGACGTGCCAATCCTTACCCGCAGACCCTGCGGCAATTTGAAACCTGCGATCCATCTGCAGGATTCATCTTATTTGGCCTTGAATCACGCGAAATAATCGACCTGCTTTGGTGGCGCCGCTTCGAGGGTCTCCGCTTCCGCAGCCGTCTCGTCCTCCAGCGCGAGATCGTCTTCGTCGCTCTCTTCTGCGCCGGCAGCCTTTCTTCCACCCCGCTGCTCTCCACCGTCGCCCAGCCTTGCTGAAGCGTCGATGTCAAAGATTGACGGCGGCCGAATCTCCGCCTGCGGCGCCCTCACGGCTGGCAATGCGCGAATTCCCGGAATGGGGGCGATCTCCATCTTCGCGACCCGGCTGCTGTCGCTGTACATCGGCAAGGAAGGAAAAGTCTTTAATCTTCTCGCTTCATTTTTGTCCGATTCCCGGACACTCTGGTCGAAACCCTCATCGCCCTCGTCGATCGCCTCATCGGCGAGCATCGCGCGGCCTGATCCGCCGCTCAGTCAGTCCATTCCTGCTCCACGGCTCCCCCGCCTTCGCCGCGCGTTCCGGATGTTACGATAGGTTGCATCCGTTTCGGAGGTGGCCCACCATGATTGAAACTTCCGCACCCGCAGCGCTTACCAGCGAGCAGGTTTCCAACCTCACGCGCCAGAACAATTACGGCACGTGGCGCTTTCAGAAAACCTGGAAACCGCTGTATATCGCGGATGCGGAAGGCTGCTGGTTCATCGACGGCGCGGGCAAGCGTTACCTCGATTTCAGCTCGCAGCTCATGTGCGTCAACCTTGGCCACAAGAATCCTCGCGTGGTCGAAGCCATCGCCGAGCAGGCCCGCGACCTCTGCTACGTCGCGCCGGGATACGCCACCGCGCCGCGCGCCCGCCTCAGCGCCAAGCTTCTCGAAGTCCTCCCCGAAGGCCTTAATAAATTCTTTTTCGCCACCAGCGGAACCGAGGCCAATGAAGCCGCCTTTAAAATCGCCCGCATGTATACGGGCAAAACCAAGATCATCTCCCGCTACCGCTCTTATCACGGCTCAACCATGGGCTCCATCGCGGCCACAGGCGATCCGCGCCGCTGGGCTATGGAGCCGGCGGGCAAAGGGGCAGGTGTCGCCTTCGCGCCTGAGACCAACTGCTACGACTGCCCGATCAAGCACACCTACCCCAGCTGCAACATCGCCTGCGCCGACTACATCGAGCACATGATCCGCAACGAAAGCGATGTCGCCGCCATCATCGTCGAGCCGGTCGTCGGCACCAACGGCGTCCTCGTTCCGCCGCCCGAGTACTTCCCGCGCCTGCGCGAAATCTGCGACCGCCACGGCGTACTGATGATTGCCGACGAAGTCATGGCCGGCTGGGGCCGCACCGGCAAGTGGTTCTCCGTCGATAACTGGAACGTCAAGCCCGACATCCTCGTCACCGCCAAGGGCATCACCTCGGCCTACGTTCCACTCGGCCTCTGCGCCACCACCACCAAAATCGCCGACTACTTTGAAGACCACTACTTCTCCCACGGTCACACCTATGAGGCGCACCCGCTCACCCTCGGTCCCGCTGTCGCCACCATCGAAGAAATGCAGCGCCTCAAGCTCGTCGAGCGCGCCGCGGAGCTCGAGCCTTACGTCCGCCAGAAGCTCGAAGCCCTGAAGGCTAAACACGCCTCCATCGGCGACGTCCGCGGCCTCGGCCTCTTCTTTGCCGTGGAGATTGTGAAGAATCGCAAAACAAAACAGCTCTTCAACACCATGCGCGACAAGGTGGAAGGCAAGCCGCTCGTCGTCGATCAGATCGCCGCCAAGATGATGGCGCAAGGCGTGTCCATTCAGGCTTGGGTCAGCCACTTCGTCATTGCCCCGCCGCTCATCGTCACCAAAGAAGAACTCGACCTCGGTATCGCCGCCCTCGACGAGCACCTGGGAATCGCCGACGCCCTGGTGGAGTAGCCACTGAAATCTTTCGTGTGAAGTTCGCTCAAGAATGATGTGCCATCCCGAGCGGAGGTCGCCGCGGCGACCGAAGTCGAAGCATCTGCGGTTGCTTTTATTCTTCCTGTTCCCTGCTCCCTACTCCCTATTCCCTGCTTTCATGCCACTTCTTCCGCGCTCTCCACGGCGCCGGCCGGCGCCGCCAGCTTCATCATCGCCACATACGACGCACCCGCCGTAAAGAATCCCACGAACCAAGCGTAATCGTAGAGGGAGTGCAACGGCTTAACGAACAAGCCGACGAGCGCGATTCCAGCCCCGAGAGCCAGTGCAATCAACGCCCGCGGATTTACTCCCTTGCTGTAGTGGTATATGCCCTCGCGATGGTAGAGCGAGTTCACATCCAGTTCTGTCCCGCGGATGAAAAAGTAATCGCACACCATGATTCCGGCCACCGGCCCCAGCAGCCCCGAATAGCCCACCAGCCAGCCAAAGATGTACGCGTCCGGCGTGGCCAGCAGCTTCCATGGGCACATCGCCAGGCCTAGGAATCCGGTAATCAATCCGCCTGTCCTGAAGCTGATCAGCCGCGGCCACAGATTCGAGAAATCGTTCGATGGCGAAACGACATTCGCTCCGATGTTCACATTCAATGTTGCGACGAGCACCGCAATCAGCGCCATAAACGCGACCACCGGCTGATGGAACATTCCAATCAGCTGCACCGGGTCCCAGATCGGCTTGCCAAACAGCACCGCCGAAGCAGACGTCACGGCGATTCCCAGAAACGTGTACAGCACCATCGCCACAGGCAGCCCAAACGCCTGCCCCCACGACTGCGCGCTCTGCGACTTCGAGTAGCGCGTGAAATCGGGAATGTTCAGTGCCAGCGTCGCCCAGTAGCCCACCATTGCCGTCAGCGACGGGAAAAATACGCTCAAAAACTCGCCCCTCGAGTGGAACTGGCTCGGCGTCGACAGCATCGCGCCAAAGCTTCCCGCTTTCATCCTTACCCAAACGAGCAGCGCCACTGCCATTACGAACATGAACGGTGCGCCGAACGCCTGCAGTCGCCTGATCGACTCCACACCCCGCCACACAACCACCATATTCAGCAGCCAGAATCCCAGGAAGCACGCCCACAAAATGCCGCCGTTTCCCTCCGCGCTCGGCCAGATCACGATCAGCATCGCGTCAATAGCGCTTCCTCCGATCCACGATTGAATCCCGAACCATCCGCACGCCACCACCGCGCGCAGCAGCGCTGCAAGATTCGCCCCGCGCACGCCAAACGAGGCGCGCAGAAACACTGGAAACGGGATTCCGTATTTCGCGCCGGCGTGCGCATTCAGCAGCATGGGAACCAGCACGATCAAGTTTCCCAGCAGCACCGTCCCGATCGCCTGTTTCCAATCCATCCCCTTGGCAATCAACCCCGACGCCAGCCGGTACGTGGTGATCTCCATGCACATCGAGAACCACAGAGCTGTGTAGTTATAGAAACCCCACGTCCGCTGCGCCGGCGTGGTCGGCGTCAGGTCGCGATTCGATAGTGACGGATCGACTGTGCTCACGGGACCTCCTCCGTGAAGTCGGGAGAGTATCTATCTAAAGTAAGACACTTAGGTGCCGCAGGTCCCTCCGCCGCGGCGGACGGGACCTGGGATAGCACGAACGCTAATCGTGCACCGGAAAGCTGAAAGCTAAAGCTGAGAGCTGACAGCTAGCCGCCTTCCAGCGGCTACTTCCACGCCCCGCCACGCGCCTCGCGCCGCAGATACTTTCCTCGTCCGGGTTTTCCAATGAACTTTCCGTCGCTCACAATCAGCTCGCCGCGCGAATACACATCGCGCGCGTTCCCCCTCACCTTGAATCCCTCGAACATCGAGTAATCCACGCGCATGTGGTGCGTCTTCGCGCTGATCGTGTACTCCTCCGCGGGATTCCACAGCACCAGGTCCGCGTCGCTGCCAGCCGCCAGCACACCCTTCTTCGGGTACATCCCGAAAATCCGCGCCGGCGCAGTCGAAATCAGTTCGACGAATCTGTTCATTGAAAATTTCCCTTGCCCCACGCCGTGGTGATGCAGCAGTTGCAACCGGTTCTCGATCCCCGGCCCGCCGTTGGGAATTTTCGTGAAGTCATCCTTGCCGAGCGCCTTTTGATCGGCGAAGCAGAACGGGCAGTGATCCGTCGAAACCACCTGCAGATTGTCTTTGCGCAACCCCTCCCACAGCTTCGGCTGGTTCTTGCGCTCGCGCAGCGGCGGCGTAAACACATACTTCGCGCCCTCCCAGCCTTTGTCGGCCACGTCCTCAATTGAGAGCAGGAGATACTGCGGGCACGTCTCCGCAAACGCCGGCAGTCCGCGGTCCCGCGCCTCGCGCACCTGGTTCAGCGCGTCCTCGCAGGAAAGATGCACGATATAAATCGGCACGCCAGCCATCTCCGCCATCGCAATCGCGCGATGCACCGCCTCGGCCTCAGCCTTCGTTGGCCGCGTCAGCATGTGATGAATTGGAGCGGTCTTTCCCTCGGCCAGCGCCTGCTGCACGATCACGTCGATCACCGACCCGTTCTCCGCATGCATGCAGACCAGCGCGCCATTCTTCGCCGTCTGCTTCAGCGCCTTGAAGATCGTGGCATCGTCCACCATTAGCACATTGGGATACGCCATAAACAGCTTGAAGCTGGCCACGCCCTCGCGGACCATGTCGTCCATGTCTTCCAGGCCTGCGTCTCCAAGGTCGGTGACAATCATGTGCAGCCCATAGTCGATGCACGCTTTCCCTTCTGCCTTCTTCCACCAGGTGTCGAGCGCCGAGCGCATCTTCGTACCCTTCGCCTGGATGGCGAAGTCCACAATCGTCGTCGTTCCTCCGATCGCCGCGGCCCTTGTCCCCGTTTCAAAATCGTCCGCAGAGTTCGTCCCGCCGAACGGCATGTCGAGGTGCGTGTGCGCGTCGATCCCGCCCGGCATCACCAAAAGTCCCGTCGCGTCGACCACTTTCTCCGCCGCGCTCGCCGGAATCCCCGAGCGCACCTCCTTGATCGTTGCGCCATCGATCAGCAAATCCGCCCTCACGCTGGCGTCCGCGTTCACAATCGTTCCGTTTTGAATGAGTACAGTAGACATTGCTTTCACCCCATCCGATCTTCAATGACTGGGCGCCGTGGCTAACTGCCCTGCGTCGCCAACCGGCGAAGGTTCAGGCCACGGTGCAGTTGAGTTCACGATGTTTGAGTCTGCGTCACGCACTCTGCTCCCCGCGTGCGTTCGTCCCACGTCTCCGGCTTGAGACCCGTATCCACCTGCACCATCGTGATGCATCCCTCCACCGGGCAAACCAGCGAACACAGGTTGCACCCCACACATTCCGTCTCGTCCACGCGAGGAATCCTCTCAAAGGGCGTCGGGTACGGCCCCTGCGCAAACGCTGCCGCGCGCTCCTTGCGCGTCACGGGAGTCTCCGCAATCGACGCCCGGCTTTCCGCTTCTTTCACCGCTGGAATCGGATGCAACTCCACGTGCCCGTCAACCGGCCCGGTGACGCGGTCCAGATGAATGCACTGGTGCGCACCGTCCCAGCACGCAATGTGGCACAGATCGCATCCAATGCACTTCTGCTCATCGATATGCGCCACGATCTTGTAATTCAGATTCAGATGTTTCCACTCTGTCACGCGATGCAGCGACAATCCGCGGAAATCCTCGAGCGTCTTAAAGCCCTTCTCCCGCATCCAGTTGTCCAGACCCTCAGCCATGTCCTCGACAATCCGATAGCCGTAGTGCATCACCGCCGTGCACACCTGCACCGTTCCGCATCCCAACAGCAGGAACTCCGCCGCATCGCGCCACGATCCGATCCCGCCAATCCCCGAAAGCGGCAGCGCCGACTCCGGATCGGCCAGAATCTGCTGCACCATGTTCAACGCGATCGGCTTGACCGCCGGCCCGCAGTACCCACCATGCGAGCTTTTCCCGTCCACATTCGGCCGCGGCACAAACGTGTCCAGATCGATTCCGGTAATCGAATTGATTGTATTGATGGCCGAAAGCCCATCCGCTCCGCCGCGCTTTGCAGCCCGCGCGACCGTGCGAATATCGCTGATGTTCGGCGTCAGCTTCACCAGCACCGGCGTGCGCGCCTTTTCCTTCACCCACTCGGTAATCATTTGGGCGTACTCAGGCACCTGTCCTACCGCCGAACCCATTCCTCTTTCGCTCATCCCGTGTGGGCAACCAAAATTCAGCTCCAGCCCGTCCGCTCCCGCATCCTCAGTGCGCGTCACAATTTCGTGCCATGCTTCGCGCGTCGACGCCACCATCAGCGAGGCAATCACAGCGTTCTTCGGGTAGCGCTTCTTCACTTCATCCATCTCGCGCAGATTCTGCTCCACGGTCCGGTCGCTGATCAGCTCAATATTGTTGAAGCCCATGATGCGCTGGCCGTTCCAGTCTGTCGCCGAGTAGCGTGAGCTCACATTGGTAATCGGCTCGCCGATCGTCTTCCACACCGCGCCACCCCAGCCCGCGTCGAATGCGCGCATGATCATCTCGCCGGTATTCGTGGGCGGCGCCGACGCCAGCCAGAACGGATTGGGCGAGCTGATGCCGCCCGCAAAATTACGTACGCCAATGTCAGGCATGGGTCACCTCCGCTGCTTTCAACATCGCAAGCGCAGCACGCTTGCCTCCGGCCACCGCATCCACCACCTCGCGCCCGCCGTTGATGCAGTCGCCGCCGGAATAGTACCTTGGATTTCCCGTTTGGCCCGTAGCGCGATCGGCCACAATCTTTCCGTGGCGTACTTCAACGCCGCGCAGCTCCTGCAAAATCTGCGTCAGCGGCGACTGCCCGATTGCCGGTACCACTAAATCGCACGCAATCGCCGACTGAGAGTCGGGAACCACCTCGAGCTTTCCATCCACCTCGCGCACCTGCACCGTTTCCAGCAGCAGACGGCCGTGCTCGCCCCGCCCAACCGCCACCGGCTGCCTCCGCCAAAGAAACTGAACGCCCTCCTGCTTCGCGTGTTCGTACTCAAAATCGAACGCCGACATCTCGCCTTCGCTGCGCCGGTACAACATGTAGACCGTATCCGCCCCCAGCCGCCGCGCGGCATTGGCCGCGTCGATCGCCGTATTTCCCGCGCCTACCACCATCACCGTCCCGTGCAGCTCGCGCAAGTGCCCCGTCTTGTACGCGGCAATCAGTTCCAGAGCGTTCATCACGCCCTCCGCATCTTCGCCCGGAATGTTCAGCCGTTGCATCGCGCCCAGGCCCAGCCCCAGAAAGACAAAGTCGAACTCCGCTTCCAGCGCCTCCAGAGCTGCCGCCGAATCCACATCCACTCCGCATCTGAACTCCACGCCCAGCCGCCGGATCATCTCCACCTCGTGCATGCTGTCGGCGGCCCGCAGCTTGTACTCCGCCACGCCGTAGGTATTCAACCCGCCCGGCAGCTCACGCCGTTCGATCACCGTCGCCCGGGCACCTTGGCGGCACAACTCCGCCGCGCATGCCAGCGACGCCGGCCCTCCCCCAATGCACGCTACGCGCAGGTCGCTCGTTCCCGGCGCAGCTACTGGCACCGCTTCGCCCGACACCCAGAACGCATCCATCGCATGCCGCTGCAGCAGCGCAATCTGGATCGGCTTCCGATTCTGCCGGTGCAGCACGCACGCGCCCTCGCACAGCACGTCCACCGGACAAACCCGTGCGCAGCTCGCCCCCAGAATATTCGCGTTCAGAATTCGCAGCGCCGACCCGCGCAGATTCCCCGACGCAATGCGCTTGATGAACCCAGGCACATCGATATGCGTGGGGCACGCTGCCGTGCACGGTGCATCGAAGCAATTCAGGCAACGGTCCGCTTCAATCACCGCAGCCTGCGCAGTCAGTGCCGGCTTCAGCTCGCCAAATCGCGCCCGTAGTTGCTCGTCATGAGGTATTGCTGCGGTGCTCATGAGTTCGCCTCCGCCTTACGACGCCACCAGCGGCCCGTACAAATCGGGCCTGCGGTCGCGATAGAACTGCCACGTCCGCCGCACTTCGGCAATCTCGTCCAGGTTCAGGTCGGCGGTCAGCACCTCGTCCTTGTCGCGCCCGGCCTCCGCAATGATCTTCCCGCGCGGATTGCAAAAATAGCTCGTTCCGTAAAACTCGCCGATGTTCCACGGCGCCTCGGTCCCTACGCGATTGATCGCCGCGATAAAATACCCGTTCGCCGCCGCGTGCGCCGGCTGCTCCAGCTTCCACAGATACTCGCTCAACCCCGCCACGGTCGCCGATGGATTGAACACGATCTCCGCGCCGTTCAGTCCCAGGCACCGCGCGCCCTCAGGAAAGTGCCGGTCGTAACAAATGTAGATCCCCACCTTGGCAAAACCCAGATCGAATACTGGATACCCCAGATTTCCCGGCCGGAAATAGAATTTCTCCCAGAACCCCGGCGCCACGTGCGGAATGTGAGTTTTGCGGTACTTGCCCAGATAAGCCCCATCGCTTGCAATCATCGCCGCGGTGTTATAAAAAACGCCCTCCTGCTCCACCTCATACACGGGCACGATCAGCGCAATGTGAAGTTCCTTCGCCAGCGCGCGCATCAGGCTCACCGTCGGCCCATCGGGAACCGCCTCGGTCATCTCGTACCATTTCGTTTCCTGCTCCGCGCAGAAATACGGCCCGTTGAAGATCTCCTGCAGGCATACGATCTGTGCTCCCTGCTTTGCCGCCTGGCGGATCAGCCCCACATGCTTCTCCACCATCGCCTTCTTTTGCGCCGGCAGCGGTTCGGTCGCAGGCAATGCATTCGATGCCTGAATAATGGAACATCGAACTACTCGGGGCATGGCACGCCACCTCCAAAGTAAATAAACTGTGAGTCTTAGAAGTTAATTCAATTGCTTCCCTTCGGCAATAGCATTCTGGCGGCTTCGCTCGAAAGAAAGCGGCTCTGCAATTCAGCCGGCGCCGAGCTTCACATTGACTTACTCCTCAGCCAATCCAATAATCGAATCAGATGAATGTATATGAGGAGATCGTGAAGCTGCAACGTGAGGGCCGCAGCGCCGCTGTGGCCACGATTGTGAACTCGCGCGGCTCCATTCCCTCGTTTCAGAGCGCCAAAATGCTGATCCGGGACGACGGTTCCATTGCCGGAACCATTGGCGGCGGCTGCGTCGAGGCTGAAGTCTGGCAGGCCGCGCGCGAGGTCATCGCCCAGGAAAAGCCGCGCACCCTCACATTCGACCTCAACCAGGACCCCAAGTACGACACCGGCCTCGTCTGCGGCGGTACGCTCGAAATCTTCATCGAGCCGGTGCTGCCAGTGCCGCTGCTCTACATTTTCGGCGCCGGCCACGTCGCCGTTGAGCTCTTCAAGGCCGCGCGCAACGCAGGCTTTGACTGCATCGTCTCCGACGACCGCGACGCCTACGCCAACGCCGAGCGCTTTCCTAATGCGCTCCAGGTAATCGCCAAAGACTTCGATGAAGCGGTCAAGGAGCTTGCGCCTGGCGAGTCTTCTTACATCGCCATCGCCACCCGCGGCCACCGCGACGATATGCGCGTTCTGCGCTGGGCGGTGCAAACACCTGCGAGATACATTGGAATGGTCGGCTCCAAACGCAAAGCCATCACGGTGTTTCGCGAGCTCACGCGCGAAGGCCTCAACCCCGATCTCTTTGACCGCGTGCATTCTCCCGTCGGCCTTGACATCGGCGCTGTCACGCCCGAAGAAATCGCCGTCTCCATCGTCGCCGAGTTAGTTGCCGTGCGCCGCCGCGCGGAGCGCGCACTGCCTCACATGAGCTGGTTTCGCAGTGGCAGGCACGCCGCAGCAACAGCCGAATCCGCGGCGCCCGGCGAACCCCTCCCCGTCCCCACGGAAAATTAGCCCCAGCCCATTTGCTCCCTGCTATCTTTTCTTTATGGCGGGTGTTCCGAATCTTTGCGGTCTCATTCTCGCGGCCGGCGAGTCTTCGCGGATGGGCGCAGACAAAGCGCTGCTTCCCTGGCCTCCACCAGAGCCGGGCGCCACTCCACGACCAGGCCCCACGCTTCTCTCCGCGGCCATCCTGGCGTTTGAGCCCTTCACGCGCCTGGTCGTTGTCGTTGCGGGCAGAAACTCTCAGCCCATCGGTGTTTCCGCCGGCGCTTGCGGCGCATACATGGTTCAGAATCCCAATCCCGAGCGCGGCCAGTTCAGTTCCCTGCAGGTCGGATTGAACGAAGCTTTATCCCGAGGCTGCGATTCCGCGATGATCACGCCGGTCGATTGCCCGCCCTTAAGAGCCAGCTCGCTCGAGCGTCTCTGCGCTTCGTTCCAGCGCGCCCTCGCGCAGGGCATCTGGGCTGTCGTCCCGGAGAACGATGGCAAACACGGGCACCCACTTCTGGTCAGCCGCGAATTGATTGCGCATTTTCTTGATGCGCCTGCCACGGGCAACGCGCGCGAGATCTTGCACGCGCACGCCCAGCGCGTCGCCTACATCTCCGTTCCTGACTCGCTCGAAAAGGCCGGCCTCAACACGCCAGAAGATTATGGAGCGCTCGCCGTAAAAGCTCCGCCGGCAACGCGCTGAGTCTAGCCGGAAATCTTTGTCAACACCGCCGCCAGCGTGTCGATCGCCAGGTGGCTTGCGTGTGTCGACGCTGCTGGCAGCCCGCCGACGGCGCGCACCAACTCTTCTCTGGTGAGCTTCCTAGCATCTGCCACGGTCATCCGGCCCACAAGCTCCGTGACCGCCGACCCGCACGCCATCGCGGCTACGCATCCCTTCGCCTTGAAGCGAATCTCCGCGATCCGTCCGCCTGCCGCCTTTACTGTCAGTTCCAGAACATCGCCGCAGGCCGGATTCTCGATTCGCGCCAACGCGTCCGCATCAGCCACCGTTCCCGCGTTGCGCGGGTGCTCAAAATGGTCGAGAACTTGCGGAGAATACATGCGCTTTGCCTGCGCGCCTAGCGCGAACCAATGCTTCCGTTCGCGGTCCTCGCATCGGCCCCCGTCTTCCGCGCCTCCAGAATTTCCGTCACAAGAAACAAGTCCGCGCTTTTTAGGGAAGGACCGCGGCGCTTGCCGCTATCTTAGCCCCGACCCCTTCCCCGAGCAAAGCGTCTGTACCTCACCCCACGGTCCCCAACTCCCGTCCCCAAACGCCTTCATTCCTGCCTGCCGTCATCTGGTCTAAACTGAATTCGTTATGGCCATTGCAGGAGTCTCTCCCACCATCCGGCCCCGCGCGCCGCAGGGCGTGTTTTCAAACGAGCCGTTTATTGACTTCAGTAATCCTGAGAATGCGCGCTCCATGCGCCGTGCGCTCGACCATGTAGCCTCGCACCTCGGCGTGGAGTACAGCCTCATCATCGGCGGCAAGCGCCTCAAAACCTCGGAAAGAATTCGCTCCATCAATCCCGCGCGCCCGGCGCAAATCGTCGGTCTCCATCAGAAGGCTGGCGCCGCGCAGGTTGAAGCCGCAATGTCCGCCGCGCTCCGCGCCCACGAATCCTGGAGCCGGACCACAACTGAGGAACGCGCCTCGCTGCTTCTTGGCGCCGCCGAAATCATCCACAGGCGCAAGTTCGAGTTCATAGCCTGGCTCATCTACGAGGTCGGCAAGAACTGGGCCGAGGCCGACGCCGACGTTGGCGAAACCATCGACTTCCTTGAGTTCTACGCCCGCGAGGCGCTACGCCTAGCCGCCGCTACCACGCCCATTCAGTATCCCGGCGAGCGCAACGAGTTGCTTTACATCCCGCTCGGCGTGGGCGCCGTCATCTCGCCCTGGAACTTTCCCTTCGCCATCATGGCCGGCATGACCGCCGCCGCCATCGTCGCTGGAAACACCGTCATCCTAAAGCCTTCGAGCGATTCACCCACCATCGCTGCCCGGTTTGTCGAAGTCCTCGAACAAGCCGGCCTTCCCGATGGCGTGGTCAACTTCTGCCCCGGCTCCGGCTCCTCTTTCGGCAACGCCATCGTCGAGCACCCGAAAACGCGCTTCATAGCCTTCACCGGCTCCAAAGCCGTCGGCCTCGAGATTCATAAACGCGCCGCCCATCCGCAACCCGGCCAGATCTGGATCAAGCGCACCATCCTCGAAATGGGCGGCAAGGACTCGATCCTGGTCTGCGCCGATGCCGATCTCGACGCCGCAATGGATGGAGTGGTCGCTTCGGCCTTCGGCTTCAGCGGGCAAAAGTGCTCCGCCTGTTCCCGCGCCATCATTGAAGCTCCTCTCTACGATGTCTTCGTCGAGCGCCTGCGCGAACGCGTGGCTACGCTCACAATCGGCGATCCGGCCGCCAATCCCAACATGGGCCCGGTCATCAACCAGGCGTCGCTCGACTCCATATTGCGGTACATCGAGATTGGCAAGAAGGAAGGCAAGTTGATCGCGGGAGGAAATGCGCCAGCCACAACTGACGGCGGATACTTCCTTGAGCCCACCGTCTTCGCCGACTTCGCGCCCAATGCCATCATCGCGCAAGAGGAAATCTTCGGCCCGGTGCTGGCTCTTATTAAAGTCGCCGGCTTCGAAGAGGGCCTCGGCGTGGCCAACAACACCGAGTACGGCCTCACAGGCTCCATCTACTCCACGGATCGCGAGCGCCTCGACCGCGCTCGGCGCGACTTCCACGTCGGGAATCTCTACTTCAACCGCAAATGCACCGGCGCCATGGTCGGCGCGCATCCCTTCGGAGGCTTCAACATGAGTGGGACCGACTCCAAGGCCGGCGGTCTCGATTACCTCTACCTCTTCACCCAGGCCAAGAGCGTCGCCGAAAAACTCTAGCCGCCGGCCATCGTCGCAATAACCCGTATCCGCACGACCTCAATTGCACCGGAGACCCGATGACAGCGTGGGACTTTACAGCGGTAGTCTGGATTCTCTCCTTCCTGGCGGGCTTTCTTGGCGCGCTAACAGGTCTTGGCGGCGGCGTGGTCGTCGTTCCCGCGCTCACCCTCGCCCTCGGCGTCAACATAAAGTACGCCATCGGGGCCTCGCTGGTTTCAGTCATCGCCACCTCTTCCGGCGCAGCCGCAGCCTACGTCCGCGAGGGCTTCTCCAACATCCGCATCGGCATCTTCCTTGAGATCGCCACTACGCTGGGCGCGATTCTCGGTGCCTTCCTTGCCGCGCACATCGGCACCCACGCTCTCGCCATCGTCTTCGGCCTGGTTCTCCTCCAGGCCGCATTCCAATCTTTCCGAGGGGACAAGGGCAACGACCTTCCCGCCGCCTCCGACTCGCTCGCCAGCCGCTTGCGGCTCGCCAGCTCCTATCCCGTCGACGGCAAGCGGCAGGTATACGGCGTGCGCAACGTCCCTGCGGGCTTCGGCCTCATGTTTGGCGCTGGCACGCTATCCGGCCTGCTCGGCATCGGCTCCGGCGCCGTCAAAGTCATCGCCATGGACCGCATCATGCGTATTCCCTTCAAGGTGTCCACCACCACCAGCAACTTCATGATCGGCGTTACCGCCGCCGCCAGCGCAGGCATCTACCTCAGCCGCGGATTCATCGACCCGCGCGTGGCCATGCCCGTGATGCTCGGCGTCCTCGCTGGCGCACTGGTCGGCGCTAAGGTTCTCGTGCACGCTCGAGTGCGCACGCTGCGGGCCGTCTTCGCAATCGTGATTCTGACTCTCGCCATCGAAATGATCGTCAACGGCATTACAGGGAGGGTATAGCCCGTATGGATGATCACCGCCTTGAGACCATCATTGGCCGCCTTCTGCAAATTGGCGTTCTCGTGGCCGCCGCAACCGTCTTGGCAGGCGGCATTCTCTACCTCACTCAAAGTCACTCCGGTCACGTGGACTATCGCAGCTTCGTGCCCGGAAGCCCCAATATCCGCACGCTTTCCGGCATCGTCCTCTCCGCCGCGCACTTCCAAAGCCAGGGTCTCATTCAACTCGGCCTGCTGCTTCTCATCGCTACGCCCGTCGCGCGCGTCGCGCTGGCCGTCGTGGGATTCGCTCTCGAGCGCGACCGTCTGTACACAGTCGTCAGCTTCATCGTCCTGATGATTCTCGCCTTCAGCCTGATTCACGCCAGCTGACGCACGAATGCCCGCACCGGCCCGCGCATCGCCGGATAGAGCTTCTTGCAGATTCTTGTGTTTGAATCGATCCGCGGCTCGCGGATCGTGGCTGGCTTTACGCCACGGCGCCGGGAGCGGTTTGGTTCGCGGCCTGGGTCTCGGCTTCCAGTTTGCTTCCCACTTCGGCTGCCGCTTTCGCCAGCACCCGGTGATGGATGGTGAACAGCGCCAGCTCCAGCCGGTCACCCACGCCAGTCTTGTCGTAAATCGACCGCAGATAATTCTTGATCACCTGTTCCGTCGTCTTCAATCGGATAGCGATCTCGCGGTTCTTGCAGCCTTGCACGATGAGCGCCACGATGCGCATCTCTTTAGGCGTCAGCCGATCGCGCACACGCGCTCCCACCAGGTCTTCTTCGATCGCCTCCGGCGGCGCTGCCTGCGTCGGCAGCCACGAATCTCCCGCCGCAACCCGGCGCACGCATTCCACCAAAGCCGGTCCCGTGACGCTGCGAAACACTACCCCACGAAAACCCTGCTGCATATACGATGCCGCGTTGTCGTTGTTCTCTGCGATCACGATCCCGCGGCTGCTCGTCGTCTCCAGCAGCATGCCCAGACGTGTGAAATCCGGCTGCAACGAAGCCGCAAACAGAACAATGGAGTTGGGGAATGTGCTAACCGCGTGGTACATCCGCTCAAGATCCGTGCATTGCGCAATGATGCGCAAGTCCTCGTCCATGGCCAGAACCTTGGCGGTGCCAGCCCGGAAGATCGCCTGCGAATCTGCCAGTATGATCTTGTTCATTGTGTTTCCTGCTTACCCCCCGTCCCTCCTGGGAAAAACTCAGCCCTCTAACTCGATCGCCGCCAAGTCCAGCGGGTGGACCCACCGCGCCTGTCATTCTCCCCATTCGTCCCTATCGGCAGAATGACCAAAGTCTTGGCAATGTCTGCATTTGTTACATTTTTGGCCCTGGCCGGTCCAATTTGCAATACCCCGGCTCCATTGAGATCCGCGACCCCTCGTGGGTCTATGTCTGAGATTACAGCCTATGGACGAGAATAGGGTACAAAAACCTCTGGGCGGGTCCGCGGAAACCATTAACTAAATTGGGACAGGCACAACCGGTCTCATAAACAGCCAAGCACTCCGCCGGGCAAGTGTGGGACCCGGCAATAAGGCGGGGCCCAGGCCGATTGTGAAGGGAAGCAGTTCGATCATGGGACCAGTTTCAGGCACTACACTTTCCTTATGGCGCGGCCGATCCTGCTTGCTGTAGACGACGACGTAAGCGTGCTTGAAGCCTTGGTCCAGGATCTGCGCCGCCAATACGGCGCTACCTATCGCGTCCTGCGCGCCGCCAGCGGCCCAGCCGCCCTCGACACTCTTGCCCAACTCAAATCGCGCGACGAACCCGTCGCTCTGCTGATCAGCGACCAGCGCATGCCGGGAATGAGCGGCGTCGAGATGCTCGAACGGGCGCGCACCATCTATCCTGACGCGCGCCGCATCCTTCTCACCGCGTATGCCGACACTGAGGCCGCCATCCGCGCCATTAACACCGCCCGCATTCATTACTACCTAAACAAGCCCTGGGACCCGCCAGAGGAGAAGCTCTACCCCGTCGTTAACGATCTCCTCGACGATTGGCAGGCTGGCTTCCGCCCGCCGTTCGAGGGCCTGCGCGTCATCGGCCACCGCTGGTCGCTCAACGATCACCGCCTGCGCAACTTCCTCTCCCGCAATCACGTTCCCTACCGCTGGATCGACGTCTCCGCCGGCGATGAAGCGCTGACGCTCCTCAAAGACCGAGGGCTCGATCCCGAGAAACTCCCTGTAGTCCTCTTGTCCGACGGCTCAGTCCTTATCGATCCCGATCTCGAGACTCTTGCCGGCCGCGTCGGCCTCCGCGTTCAGGCCGCGCAGGATTTCTACGACATCGTAGTAGTCGGGGCCGGTCCTGCCGGCCTCGCCGCCGCTGTCTACGGCGCAAGTGAGGGCCTCCACACTGTCGTCATTGAGCCCGAAGCGCCCGGCGGGCAAGCCGGCTCCAGCTCCCGCATCGAAAACTACCTCGGCTTTCCATCCGGCGTCACGGGCGCCGACCTCGGCCGCCGCGCCTATGCTCAAGCCTCTCGATTCGGCGCCGAATTTGTCACCCAGCGCGCCACCGGCATGCGCATCGACGGCCAGTACCGTTTTCTCCAGCTTGCCGATGGCCGCGAAGTTTCCAGCCACTGCGTGCTTCTCGCCCCAGGCGTCCAGTACCGCAAGCTCGATATTCCCGGCGCCGACCGCCTCACCGGCCGCGGCATCTACTATGGAGCCGCGCTCGTCGAGGCGCTGGCCTGCAAGGGCGAAGAGGTCTTTATCGTTGGTGGCGCTAACTCGGCCGGCCAAGCCGCCCTGCATTTCGCTAAATATGCCACCAAAGTAACCATGCTGGTGCGCGGAGAAGGACTTTCCGCCACGATGTCGAAATACTTGATCGATGAGATCGCTCGTACATCGAATATTGTGGTGGAGGTGCGCAATCAGGTCATCGAAGCCATGGGCGACGAACATCTCACCGGGCTGAGGCTCCGCGGCCCTGCAGGTGAGGTTCAGGTGCCTGCGTCCTCTTTGTTCGTGTTTATCGGCGCCGCGCCCGTCACCGCGTGGCTGCCGCCGTCGATCATGCGTGACGAGAAGGGGTTTATCTTGGCTGGGCCCGATTTACGCAACGACGGTAAGCTGCCCGAGGTCTGGAACGAAAAGCGCGATCCGTTTCTCCTCGAGAGCAGCGTTCCCGGCGTCTTTGTCGCCGGCGATGTGCGCTCCGGCTCTGTCAAGCGTGTCGCATCTGCGGTGGGCGAGGGCTCCATCGCGGTGCAGTTTATGCACCAGTATCTGGCTGGGTTTTAGGGCCTGTTAACGGACCCCGGGTTGAGTGCGATAGGCAAGATGAGCGAGAGCACACAATCGATCCACGTTGAGCCGATCCACCTCAAGGATCTTGCCTCGGCTCTGCCGCACACCCGAATCTTCGCCTCCACTCCGTTTGATGCCATCGCCGGTGTCGATCGCGTTGAGCGTGTCACTGCCCAGGCCGGCGCCGTGCTCGTCGAAGCCGGTCAGCCGTGGCTCTATTATTGGCTCCTGCTCAGGGGTGAATCGCGCGCCGAGCGCCCCGAATCCGACGGCACGCTGACCCTGGTCGGCATCGCACATGCCGGGGAAGCTTTCGGCGAAGTGCCTCTCCTCACCGGCAAGCCAAATTCCACTTTCCGCATCACCGCTACGCAGGATTCAGTTCTTCTCCGCTTCACCGAGCAGGACTTCTGGTCCCTTCTCGCCTGCTGCCCCGCCGTCCGCAAGGCTGTCCTTGCCGATAGCGCGCTGCGCCTTCAGGCCTACCAGGTCGAGGCGCTGCATCGCGAGAAGCTCGTCTCCCTCGGCACTCTCGCCGCCGGCCTCATGCACGAGCTACATAACCCCGGCTCGGCCGCCAAGCGCGCCGCTTCGCAGCTTCGCGAAAATCTCCTCCGCCTGCAGGAGCTCAGCCTGCGCTCCAGCGGCAAGGCCAAAACCCCGGCCCAGCTTCAGTGCATGAAGAATCTCCTCGAGCACGCCGTCGCGGGATGCAAACAGCCCGCCATGAGCAGCATCGAGCAGGCCGACGCGGAAGAGGCCATGAGCCAGTGGCTCGCCGGCGCTGGCGTTGAAAATGCCTTCACCATCGGCCCTGTCCTCGTCTCTATGGGCTTCGACGAGGCCCAGATCGCCTGCACGCAGGAGCACTTCGATCCCGCATCGTTCTCTGACGCTCTCAACTGGTTCGGTGCGCTCGTCTCCAGTGTCTCGCTCGTCTGCGCCATCGAAGAAAGCATCTCCCGCATCTCCGAGCTGGTCATGGCAGTCAAAAAGTTCGCCTACGACGAGCGCACTCCCGACAAGGAACTCGACGTCCACGACAGCCTCCAGAGCACGCTCACCATCCTCGGCCACAAGCTCCGCCTCAAGCAGATTCAGGTTGAAAAGCGCTTCGCCGCCTCGCCCTCCACCATCCGCACGCGCGGCTCCGCTCTCAGCCAGGTCTGGACCAACCTCATCGACAACGCCGTCGATGCGTCGCCGCAGGGCGCGAAGCTTGAGATATCCACCTGGTCTGAGCCCGATTGGCTCGTCGTTTCCATCGGCGATCACGGCTCAGGCATTCCGGCCGACGTTCTTCCTCACATCTTCGAGCCGTTCTTCACCACCAAGCCGCAGGGTTCCGGTACCGGTCTCGGACTCGAGATCGTTCACCGCATCGTCACACAAAAGTTTGCCGGGCAACTTGAAGTCCATTCCCAGCCCGGCGACACGCGCTTCATCGTTCGCCTGCCAGTCAATGCCTCCAACGCCGCGCAGCAAGCTAAAGGCTGAAAGCCGACAGCTTCCACACAGCTGACCCTCACGCACCATCCTGCAGTGGTAGGACCACTGACCCCCTCGTGGCGTATGATGAGACGCGTTACAGCGGTTCCACAATTGCTATACCCAGGTCCGCAAACGCCGAGTGGCTTTTTCATCAAGAAAAAGCCACCCTGCAAGATGCCGGAAAGGGCATGTGAATTGTGGAACCGCTCTAGAAATCCACCTCGTCTGGAGGCAGCCTCCCGATGCAAAAGAAGACTCGATCCACCCGCCGGCTCTTCACTCCGATTTTCGTCCTGGCTGTCATCGCCGCATCCGCCGCAGCAGTTCACGCGGCCCGCACCTGCAACCCACGCGACTCTGGCGCCAAAGCCGATGGGACCACCAAGGACACTGCCGCGATTCAAAAAGCCATCGACACTTGCGCGGCCAAAGGCGGCACTGTTCGCCTGACCGCGGGCACGTATCTCAGCGCGCCGGTCGTGCTCAAGAGCAATATCGTTCTCCAACTCGATAAGGGCGCCACGCTTCTTGGCTCGCCCGATCATGCCGACTATCCCGAGATCGTCGAATTTCGTCTCCCCGGCATTCAATCTCTGGTCAGCGCCAGGAACGCTGAGAATGTCTCCATAACCGGTGAAGGCACCATCGATGGCAACGGCGAAAGCTGGTGGCAGATGGCGCGCACTGTCCGTGACGCCGGCGTCATGGGCAATCCGCATCCGCGTCCGCGCCTCGTCGTCTTCGACCACTGCAAGCACGTCCGCATCGAGGGAGTCACCATCCAGAATTCGCCCATGTGGCAACTC
Source organism: Occallatibacter sp. (assembly GCA_049517515.1). Lineage (GTDB taxonomy): Bacteria > Acidobacteriota > Terriglobia > Terriglobales > Acidobacteriaceae > Telmatobacter. Next base: position 8,129 of record JBEKSA010000032.1, on the reverse strand, counting down.
GTTCCCTATTACAGCGACGATGTCGTCATTCACAACATCCGTGTGCTCGCGCCGCAGCACTCGCCGAACACTGACGCTGTCGATCCCTTCTCCTCGTCAAATGTCCGCATCGATCATCTCTATGCCGACACGGGTGATGACGATATTGCTATCAAATCCGGTGCCATCGACTCGCCCGGCGACGACGATCCCAGCCGCGATATAACCATCTCCGATTGCACCTTCCTCCATGGTCATGGCCTCTCCATCGGCAGCGAGATCGCCGGTGGCGCGCGCAACATCCTCGCCGAGCGCATTCATTTCGACGGTACCGACAACGGCATTCGTGTCAAGGCCAATCGCGACCGCGGCAACGACGTCAGCAACCTCGTCTTCCGTGACATTGATATGAAGGATGTGAAGAACCCGCTCGTCGTCAGCGAGTACTATCCCCGTATCCTCCCGTCCGAAAGCGCCGTGGAGCCCGCGCCGGTCACGCGCCTCACGCCACACTTTCACAACATCGTGATCGAAAACGTCACCGCAACCGGCGCTGCCATGGCCGGCGCCATCGTTGGCCTGCCTGAAGCTCCGGTTACCGATATCGTTTTGCAGAATGTGAATCTCAGCGGTGAAAAGGGATTGTCCATTGGCTATGCAAACGTAACGGGTCAGAACGTGAAGGTCCAAGCCGCACAAGGCGACGCGATCATCAAGATGGCCGGCGCCAGCGTCACCTTAAAGTAGCGCGCTCCTCACAAAAGAGGCTGCGCCAATGAGCGGAGCTTCTTCGTCTACGAACTAAGAACATTGAACTATGTACAATAAATTGCCAATATTCCCTGGTGCCTAAGTCCCTTGGACCCTCAGTCCCGAAGTCCCTGCCTTATTGGTTCACCCCGCTGGCCAGAAAGCCTCCGTCCACCACCAGAATCTGACCCGTGACAAATGAAGCGCTGTCCGATGCCAGATAGACCGTCGCCCCGATCAGCTCTTCCGTTTTGCCAAATCGCCCCATCGGTGTCCGCATCAACAGCTCCTGCCCGCGCGGTGTGCTGTCCAGCAGTTGCGCATTTAAATCCGTGCGAAACACTCCCGGTGCAACCGCATTCACCGTCACTCCCTTCTTTGACCACTCCACTGCCAGCGACCGCGTCAGCGACGCCACGCCGGCTTTGCTCGCCGCGTATGCCGCCACTTCGCTCAGCGCCACAAAACTATTCAGCGACGCAATGTTGATGATGCGCCCGTACCCACGCTCCAGCATGTGCCTGCCGAACACCTGGCAGGCCCGCAGTGTTCCCGTTAGATTCGTATTCAAAATGTTGGTCCACTCGGCTTCGGGCAAATCGAGTGTGGGTGTCCGCTTGATCATCCCCGCGCAGTTCACCAGGATGTCCACTTTGGAGAAGCGCTCCAGCACCGCCGCCAGCAGCGTCTCCAGCGTGCTGCGATCGCCCACGTCCGAAGCCATGCGCAGCGTCTGCCGCCCCCGCGCCTCAATTTCCCTGGCTGTATCGTCCACCTGCTCTTTGCGGCGCGCCGTTGCAATCACGTCGGCGCCGGCATCGGCTAAACCAAGGCTCAGAGCCCGGCCAATGCCGGACGTCCCTCCGGTCACAACCGCGACCTTGCCTTCAAGGCTGAACAGTTGATCTTTCATGCGATCTCCGTGGGGAATTTTGCAGAACGGCGCGGCCTGGTCCAACTCCGCAATCAGGAACTGCTTCCTAAGAATACCGGCGCAATGTGCCGCGCGTAGAGATTTTCCGTCACATTCTTCGCGATTACGGCTTCGTTGGCTTCAAGCAGATCCAGATAGCGCTGTCCCATCTTCGCGGCCACCTTGAATCCCACATGAAGCAATTGCCGCACGCTGCTGTTATACGCCGGCGAGCTCTCAACATGCCGCAAGGCCGAAGTGTACTGCTCTGAAGTCCATCCCCGCACTTCGTCAGCCGTCGGCAGCTTCGTGGGGTCGATGTCGATCACCGTCGCGTACGGAGCGCACAGCTCTTCGCGATGCGCCAACGCTTCGGCATACACTTCCTTGGCCAGCGCCAATCCTTTGCCGCCGGCCTCGGCCAGCCCGATCAGCTCCTCAAGCCAAGTCGTTCCTGCTGTCTTTAGGTGCACGCCCACGTCGAGGTGCTTCATCGTCGCGTGAATCGCCGGATAAATCGAAAACTTATCGCTGCCCGAATGAACGCTAAGCTTCAGATTCTCCGGCAGTCCATACTGCTTCACCGCATAGGCAATGGCTGCCGCGTCCAGCGCCATCTCGCGCTCGAACTGTGCCACGTCGCCCACGTAATCCACGCCTTTGTTGAATCGCCCGCTGAACTTCGGCGCGATCGTCTGCACCGGAATGCCCTCGTCGGCGATCGCAGCCAGAATGATCAGCAACTCCACCGGGCTCTGCGCGCGATCGGTCTCGTCCATCGAAACTTCGGAAATAAAATTCCCTGCGCCTTTCGTGCTCAGCACCCGCCGGTAGACTTCACCGGCCTTCTTCACCGCAGCCAGAAACTTCTCGGCGGTTTGCCGCAAATTGGCTGGCGTAATCTCGAAGGCCTCATCGGCCCCCGCCAGCTCAATGCTTCCCTGCAGCTCCGGATGCCGCTTCACAAAGCTCTCGATGTCCGTGGCCTGCGCTCGCTGTCCGATGAAATCGGCAACGTCAAACGTGAAAAAATCGCACGGCGCAAGAAAGCGGTCGACCGTCGCAGCCGTAATATGGTCCGCGTCGCAGTAGTACGGCAGCTTCCACCCCAGCGCCTTCACTGCGGCATCTGCCGCTTGCCGCACGCTCGTCGGCTCGGAGCCGATGATCTGATGCTCCCGGTTCGACTTATTCCACACCGGCACCACTTCAATCCCGTGGTTTAATGCATTCACGCAAGCCTGCAACTGCGCCTTGGCCTGGTGCGCAAACCGGTCACCTGTGCCTACCGAGTATTTATTCAGCTTCAATCCTTCGTTCCCCATATTTGTCCCGTTTCACGATTTCTGTAATTCGGTTGCGTCCCCAGGCGCTCTGCTCAGCTCATCCGGCCTCGCTGTGCGCCAGCGCGGGTGCTGAGGAGCTCTCGAATCGGCTGCGGTATGCCCAGAGTCCCAACCCCGGATTGGCCACAAAGAAAATCTTCTCGCCGCCCACCTGGTTGAATCCGTGACGGAGTTTTGCCGGATCGTACCGCGTCATCATTGTCTTCAAATCGCCGTACTCGAATCCCACACCCTCCACTTCCTTGCGGCTCAGCTCGCCCGGGCACCACCGGATGGTAAACCGTCCTTCCGACGATGCGTGAATCAAGTGCGCTGCCGCGCTCAGGTCCGCGGCCAGGTCGGCATTCTCTTCCACCGCTTTCAGGGTGGCCGGCGTTCCGCGATAGCCATACTTACGGATCAGCGCATCGATCCCCTTGTCCTCGCCAAACTCCTTGACGCCAGGAGCTAAAATGATCAGCTCCGCACCGTCGGCAAGCGCCATGCGCGTCCGGTACACCGCCTTGTTCCCGATCCACGTGCTGTGGAATTCCTTCGGGTCAAGATACACAACCGCCTTCGTGATCGGCTCGTCCAGCATCTCGAAGTTCACCTTCAGGCTCAGTTCCGCCGCCTTCAGGAAGCATTCCAGATCGTCCCCGATGAACAGCCCGCGCACGGCCAGTCCGTCGTTCTTGCCACGACCTACCACCGTCTGCACATAAACAATCGGCAGGTGCCGCAGGAACTTCTCGCACGCCCGGTTCAGCACATTGCGCACCGGGTTCTCGGCCCGGCCCATAATCCGTTCCATTCCGTACACAGCGCCCAGGTAGTGGCTGCGATTGATCCCCTCGCGGCCGCCTGTACCGATCAAAATGTTTTTGGAGTGATTCGCCATTCCGATCACTTCGTGCGGAACCACCTGCCCAATGGAAAGAATCAGGTCGAACCCGCCCTGCGAGATCAGCTTGTTCACCTGCGCCGGCCACGCGTAATTCAGCTTGCCTTCCGATTGTTCTCGGATATACTCCGCCGGCAGCTCGCCCAGTGTCTCAATGTCGGTCCGCCAATTGTGAACGCGGAACAGCTCCTGCGGCATTTTCCCGAACATGTGCGCGATCTGGTCCGGCCGCATCGGCGTGTGCGTCCCGATTGCAGGCAGCACGGCCTTCAGCCGCTCGCCATAGTGCTCCCACGTATACCGCGTCAGGTCGCCGGCCCGTGAGTGCTCGCGGCTTTGATCGGGCGGCACGGCTAGCACGCCTGTCCGCTTGCCCAGCTTGGCAAGGCTCTCGGCCAGCAGCTCTTTAAGTTGCTTGTCTGAAAGCTCGGTCTCAGTGCTTCCAACGGAACAAAAGAGGCTCATACGGCAAACTCAACTTTCTTCGCGTCAGGTTCGCGGCACCGGACTGCAACGACGCTCGGCACAATGCGCCCTCTACAGCCGGTACGCCTTCTTCACCAGATCGTAGGTCAATTCGTGCGCCACTTCGTGCGCTTCGTCTTCGTCCAGGCGATGCTCAGCCACCAGCCTGCCCAGAAACGCGCAATCCACCCGCCGCGCAACGTCGTGCCGCGCCGGTATCGAAAGAAACGCCCGCGTGTCGTCGTTGAATCCCACCGTGTTGTAGAACCCGGCCGTCTCCGTGGTTTGCTCGCGGAAACGCATCATGCCCTCAGGACTGTCATGAAACCACCACGGCGGTCCCAGGCGCAAGCAGGGATAATGCCCAGCCAGCGGCGCAAGTTCGCGGCTATACGTTGTCTCGTCCAGCGTGAACAGAATGATGGTCAGGTTGCGCTCGTTGCCGAATCGGTCCAGCAGAGGCCGCAGTGCGTCCACATAATTCGTCGCCCTGGGGATATCGGCGCCCATGTCGCGGCCATAGCGCTCATAAACGACCCGGTTGTGGTTGCGCACGCTCCCCGGATGGATTTGCATCACTAGCCCATCCTCCACGCTCATCCGCGCCATCTCTGTCAGCATCTGCGCCCGGAACAACTCCTGCTCGCTCGCGTCCGCTTTGCACGCAATCACCTTCGCGAACAGCGCTTCCGCTTCGCTCTGTGCCAGGTCCGCCGTCTGCGCCGTTGGATGTCCATGGTCGGTCGACGTGCACCCCAACGCCTTGAATCGCGCCCGCGCCTTCTTGAGCGCATTCAGATAGCCCTTCCATGTAGAGCTGTCTTCGCCGTGCAGTTCGCCCAGCTTCGCCACCAGCCCTGCAAATCCATTGAACTCTGGATCCACCACCGTATCGGGCCGGAATGCCGGAACAATCCTGGCCTTCCACCCCGAATCGCGAATCGCCTGGTGAGCCTTCAGCCCGTCCAGCGGAGATTCCGTCGTCGACAGCACCTCAATATTGAATCTCTCGAAGAGCGCTCGCGGAAGAAATTCCGGCGTGCGCAGCTTCTCCGCAATCACGTCGAAGGAAAAATCCGCCGTCCTCTCGCTCAGCCGCTCCTTCAACCCGAACAATTCCTGAAAAGCGTAATCCAGCCACATGCGGGTGGGCGTGCCCCGGAACAGATAGTAATGACTTGCAAAAATCCGCCATACCTTGCGCGGATCCTCGATCACCGGCTGGCCGATACCCAGGTCATCCAAAGAGATGCCCTGGCTGTAGAGCATCCGAAACACATAGTGGTCCGGTTGCACAAAAAGCGTCGCCGGGTCTGGAAACGGCCCGTTGTCGGCAAACCACGCGGCCTGCGTGTGCCCATGCGGGCTGATGATGGGAAGCCTGCGGACTTGCTCGTACAAGGAACGTGCGACCTTACGGGAACATGCTTCGGCGGGGAATAATCGGTCTTCGTGGAGCAGCATGGCTATCATTCTACCCGCCTCGCCGTCCGCTTCAACGTGTAGCTAGCGGCGAAAGAGGTCAGACCGGAAGTATACACATCCTCTCCGTCTTCCGTCCTTTTTCCGCATTCTTTCCGCCTCGTCGAAGTTTCTCCAACCAGACCCTGTCTTCGGTGATAATCTCGCTTTGACACTGATTTACAGTATCGCTAGAAGGTATCTCATACTATGCCTAAGGTGAAAGAAGAAGAGCGCAATACACACCTTACGATGCAAGTGGTTAACCACATCCGCACCCTGATTGAGAACGGAAATCTGCAGCCAGGCGACAAGATTCCACCGGAACGCGAGTTCGCCCGCGCCCTCAAAATCAGCCGCGCCAGCCTCCGCACCGGCATTGGTTACATGGCTGCAATGGGCGTCATGAAGATTCGCCACGGCGTCGGCACATTCGTCGCCGACGGCCCCCCTCAATTCGGAACCGCCTCGCTCAGCCTCATCGGCGCCCTGCACGGCTTTCAGTCCTGGCAGATGTTCGAAGCCCGCATCATCCTTGAGAGCCATCTCGCCGCCCTCGCCGCCGAACGCGGCAAGCAGGAGCACTTCGCCGCCCTCGCTGATGAAGTTGCCGACATGTTCGCCTCCATGAATAGCCCTGCCGAATATCTCATCCACGACCTGCTCTTTCACCGCATCGTTTCCCAAGCCTCGGGCAATCCCATTCTGGCCGCCATCATTGAGACCATCACCTCGGCCCTCTACGACTCTCGCCGTAAGACCGTCGAACGCTCGACTGACATGCGTGAATCCGCTGAGATGCATCGCGAGATCTACCGCGCCATCCGCACCCGCAACGCCAAGGAAGCGCACAATCTCATGGAGCAGCACCTGCGCATGGCGCAAATCGCGCAGGGAATGGAGCGCCCCACCGAACACAAGAAATCGCACGCCGCGCCGAAGAAGCGCCAGGCGCGCGCAGCATCTGCCGCTTAGCAGGGCTCTGCCTCGCGGATTCTTCAAGCTGACAACCGGCCGTAAGTGGGTCCTTCCTTCCTTCGCTGCACTTGGCCTCATGATCCGGCTGCCACGCACCTCGTGTCACGCTGTGGCCATTAGCTTCCTTTCGCTGCATCTCGCGATTCTTCACGCGCCGGCATACCGCATCGAAAAACACCACGGTGTTTTTCGTCGCGCCTCCGAGTAAGCTTTCGCAACCGTTCCCGAAAACGGATGCGGACGTCGCCTGACCGCATCCCGATGCTCCACTTCTCTCCATCTCCTTTGCCATCCTGCAGCCCCTGAAAAACAACAACTTACATCGGCGCGGTCTGACCTCGTGTTGTTCGAGTCGCGACCAAATTCCATATCCTCCTCTTTCGGCAATTCACCTTCTCATAGGCAGAGATAAGCTCGATTCAATTTTTGGAAAATGACCGCGAATTTCCCTATTGACAGTCCATGAGCCGCTATATGAAACTAGCCGCGCTCCAAAGTGTGGTCAGACCACGTATTTGAATACGCGTTCGAGGCCTTGGTGGCCGCATTGGGAAGCGAATCGCAGTACCTACTGGAGGCAGGACAATATGACGCAATTGGCAGCAAAGGCCCAATTGATGATGAAGAAAGTTTCGAGAGGAGCGCCATCTGGCCTCTTCCGTTTACCCGCGTTAGGCTTCGTGGCGCTTTTCGTCATCGCCACCATGATGTCGGCTGGCGCAATGGCGCAGTTGGCTGGGAAGGGTGGCATTACCGGAACCGTCGCGGATAAGACAGGCGCGGTCATTGCTAACGCCACCGTCACCGCAACCAACACGGCCAACGGAGTTTCGACGGTCACCAAATCGACCGGCGCTGGCGACTACAACTTTCCTGACCTCGACCCTGGAATCTATACGGTGACCACTGTCGCCCCAGGCTTCGAGAAGCTAACACAGCAAAACATCCGCGTGGACGCCCTTACGACGCAGACCTATAACCCTGCGCTTCAGATCGGCGCTGCGGACGTGCAGATCACCGTTTCCGCCGCGCCTCCGCAACTTGAGACGAGCGACGCGACGTTGGGCGCCACCATGGAGCAGGAAACCTACGCGGCCCTGCCCATCGAGATGAACGCCTACGGTAATGCCGATCAGCGGCGCGCTACTGACTTTGCCTACCTGATGCCCGGCGTGCAGGGCAATGAAACCAATGGCAACGCCACCACCAACACCGGCGTCGTCAATGGTTCCGGCAGCCGCGGCGCCGTCTCCGATGTTTACGTCGATGGCATTCCCTTTGTTCGCGCCGGCGGCAATGGCGATCCGCGCTACGTTTGGACCGCAATATCCGTCGATGCAGTCGATCAATTCCA
>JBEKSA010000031.1:0-42779 GCA_049517515.1 Occallatibacter sp. | reverse complement strand
CCCGCGACCTCGGGCAGCAATACCTTCTCCTCGTGGACCGGCTGCACCTCGGCCAGCACCGTCACCTGCACGGTATCGATGACCGCCAATACCACGGTCACGGCGAACTATGCCACACCCCCGCCAGTTACCTACGTACTTACGGTCGATTCCACCGATCCCGCCAGCGGCGTGGCCATCACTGTCTCCCCGGCCGACAACAACAGCGCCGCCAACGGCACGACCAGCTTTACCCGCACCTACAACACGGGCACCTCGGTGACCTTGACCGCGCCCGCGACCTCGGGCAGCAATACCTTCTCCTCGTGGACCGGCTGCACCTCGGCCAGCACCGTCACTTGCACGGAAATGATGAGCGCGAATGCGACCGTGACGGCTAATTATGTGGCTCCGGTATTGATCGTGCCGACGGTCACGGTAACGCCGGCCTCTTCGACCATCACCACCTTGCAGCCGCTGACGGTGACGGTGGGAGTGAGCGGCGGCACCGGCAACCCGACGCCCACCGGATCGGTGACGCTGACCAGCGGGACCTACACCTCGGCGGCGACGACGCTGGTGAGCGGCAGCGCGCAGATCGATATTCCCGCCGGCTCGCTGGCTGAAGGAAGCGATACTCTGTCGGCAAGCTATACGCCCGACTCGGCCAGCTCATCGACTTACAAGACCGCTACGGGCACATCTTCGGCGGTTACGGTTACCCTGCAGACTGGGATAACGGTGGACGAGTCGAGCATCGGCCCGGCCGTGACCGAAAAGCTTCTGGGAATGAATTTGGCCGCCTGGTTCGACGTGGTGGGCAATGCGACGGCTGTCAATGGCGCGTTCGCGCAGGCGGGCATCCAGGCCCTTCGCTGGCCGGGTGGCTCATGGTCTGACGAATATCACTGGCAGACGCCCAACAGCTCGTCCAATCCCAATCTGCCTTTCATGTGCGAGAACAACTCAAGCGGGCTTCCAAACGGAAGCACCACCTGGGGCGGCTACAGCACCTTCGGGCAGTTCGTCACCAGCATCGTGCAGGGCGGAAACTACGACCTTGCCCTCACCGCCGACTACGGCACTGACGCGGCGTGCACCGGGCCCGGCGACCCGACCGAGGCTGCCGCCTGGGTGACGAACGCGCTGAGCCTCGGCACCACTGTAAGCCATATGACGGTGGGCAACGAGGAATACGGAACGTGGGAGACAGACCTGCACACCAGTCCGCACAACGGCGCCACTTACGCCACCGCGGTAGCGGGAACCAGCGGGTACTATCCGCTTATCAAGGCGGCCTCTCCGAGTACGCTGGTGGGCGTCGACGTGGAACCCAATTATGCTCCCTGGGATCAGGATGTGATGTCCGGCGCCAAAGGCTCCTATGACTTCGTGGAATACCACTACTATCCGGAGACGCCTGGCGAGGAAAACGATACCTTCCTGGTGCAGCAGGCGGCGCAGGAGTTGACCACGAACATCAACACCATCAAGTCGGAACTGACAAAGTGGGGGACTCCGGATACACCCATTTACGTGGGCGAGATCGGAGGGCCTTACAGCAATCCGGGCAAGCAGAGCTGGTCGATTACCCAGGGCTTGTATGCAGGTCAGGTGCTGGGCGAGATGATGAACGATGGAGTCTCGCGCCTGACATGGTGGATTGGATTCGGAAATTGCAATGGTACCAGCGGAAATGATAGTTCCTCGCTCTATGGGTGGCAGGATTTCGGGGCCTACAATGTGTTCTCCGATGGACCGTCCGATACCACCTGTCCCGGCGCAGGTCCCATCGGCACCATGTCGCCCACGGCGCGCGCCTTCCAGCTCTTCAGCAACGTAGCCGTCAATGGCGAAAGCGTGCTGACCGCGGCCGTGGCCGGCGATACGACGGATGTGGTTGCGTACGCGGCCACCCATAGCGGAGGAACGGCGCTGGTGCTGTTCAACCGGAACGAAACCGTCAGTGAGCCGGTTTTGGTCACGCTTTCGGGGCAAAGTGCCGCCACAACCGTTACTGTAATCACCTACGACAAGGCCATCTATGACTTGTCGGGCTCGCCGACCGGGACTCCACCTGACCCAGCAGGGACTAGCACCTGGGCCGGCCCCACGACGACCAATCTTGGCGCACAAAGCCTGACGCCGCTGACTTTGTCGCTGGCCCCCTGGAGCATGAACGTGGTCATCATTCAGTAATTGTTGGGCAGTAATTGACGCGGGAAGGTTCGCATCCCATTGATCCGGCCCCGAAAGTGACGCGTTAGGGAATCGGCTCGAGATGCGCGGTGAAGTGACGCAGGAACGGCGCTTCGTAGGTGAGGGTCATGCCGCGGATCTGCTCGCGATTCTTCCACACCTCCAAAATCACTTCGACGAGGTAGTCGACGTGGCTTTGCGTGTAGACGCGGCGTGGAATGGCCAGGCGCACGAGGTCCATCTGCGCCGCGGCGGCAAACATCAGCGTGCCGATTTCGACGGAGCGAACGCCGCCTTCAAGATACAGCTCGCAAGCCAGCGCGACACCGGGAAATTGCGCCGAGGGAATGTGCGGCAGGAAGGCGCGGGCGTCGAGGTAAATGGCGTGGCCTCCCGGCGGCTGGACGATGGGTACACCCGCAGCGGCGATGTGGTTGCCGAGGTACGCAGTAGAGGCGATGCGGTAACGCAGGTAGTCTTCTTCGAGCGCTTCCTGCACTCCCACGGCGATGGCTTCGAGATCGCGGCCGGCCAAGCCGCCGTAAGTGGGGTAGCCCTCGGTGAGAATGAGGAGATCCTTCTCCTGCTGGGCGAGCAGATCGTTATTTGTGCAGAGGAAACCACCGATGTTGGCCATGCCATCTTTTTTGGCCGACATGGTGCATCCATCTCCCATGTGGAACATCTCCCGCGCAACTTCTTTCGGGCTTTTGGACGAGTATCCGGGCTCACGTAACTTGATAAACCATGCGTTTTCGGCGAAGCGGCAGGCATCGAAGTAGAGCGGAATGCCGTAGCGCTTGCACACGGCGCTTACCTGGCGCACGTTTTCCATCGAGACCGGCTGTCCGCCGCCTGAGTTGTTGGTGACGGTGAGCATGACGAGAGGAATGCGGTCGCGACCTACGCGCTCGATGAGGCTCTCGAGTACAGTCACGTCCATATTCCCTTTGAAGGGGTGCAGCAATGCTGGCTGGCGGCCCTCGGCGATGGGCAGATCGACAGCTTCAGCTCCGGCAAACTCGATGTTGGCGCGAGTGGTGTCAAAGTGCGTGTTGTTGGGAACGATGTCCCCTTTCTTGCATGTGACGCCAAAGAGGATGCGTTCAGCCGCGCGGCCCTGATGGGTGGGGATGACGTGCTTGTAGCCGAAGATGTCCTGCACGGAATTGCGGAAGCGGTCGAAGCTGCGGCTGCCTGCGTAGCTTTCATCGCCCTCCATGATGGCGGCCCATTGATGGGTCGACATCGCGCCCGTGCCTGAGTCGGTAAGCAGGTCGATGAGGACATCGTCAGCGGGCAGGAGGAAGAGGTTGTAGTGCGCGGCCTTGAGAAGCTCCTCGCGCTCGGCGCGGGTAGTCCAGCGTATCGGCTCAACACTCTTGATGCGGAACGGCTCGATGATAGTCCTTGCGATCATGAGGGGTCTTTCGAAGTTTGCGGCAGCAAGTCCGGTTCGCGCACGCGGAGGACGATGATAGTTTCGTCGTCGAAGCGGTCTTTGCTGCCCTGAAAGCGGGAGACATCGGCGAGGATGGCTTCGGCAATTTCCTGAGCGGGGAGATCGCGGCTGGAGCAGAGGAGGCCGGCGAGGCGATCTTCGCCGTACATCTCTTCCTTTTCGTTTTCGGCGTCCAGGATTCCATCGGAGACAAAGACGATCGCGTCGCCGGGTTGGGTGGCGACACTCAACTCCTCATAAGTGACGTTGGGAAACATTCCCAGCGGGAATCCTTCGGCGCGGACGGGGAGCGACTGGCCGGCGCGGCAGAAGACGGGCTGTACGGCGCCGGAGTTGGCGACCTGGAGGGTTTGGTTTTCGTCGTTCCAGAGGCAAAAGAGCATCGTGACGTACTGCGATTCGAGTTTGCGCTCCTGAAGCGCCTCGTTGAGGAGGGCGAGCATGGCCGCCGGGTCAGGCTGCTGCGCAGCGGCGGCGTGCATGATGCCGCTGACGAGCGCGGCGAAGAGCGCGGCGGGCGCGGCCTTGCCGCTGACGTCGCCGAGAACGATAGCGGTGCGGTTGGGGCCGTAGTCGAGGAAGTCGTAGAGGTCACCCCCGATGGCGCGAGCGGGAAGAAAGCGAACGGCCAGGTCGGCGTGAGGATGCACGGGCGCCTCGGCAGGGAGCAGGCGGAGCTGTACCTCGCGGGCCATGGCGATGTCTTTCTCAAGCTGGCGCTCCTGGCGGTGCACGGCCTGATAGAGGCGGGCGTTCTCGATGGCAATAGCGATCTGCGAGGCGAGAGTGGTCAAAATGCGCTCGTGCTCTTCATTGAAGAAGTTAGGGCGGGTGTGTTCGAGATCGAGCACGCCGATGACGCGGCCCTTGTAGAAAAGCGGGACGATGAGCTCCGAGCGGGTTTCGGGGTTCATGGGCAGGTAGCGCGGATCTTCTTTGACGTCGGGGACGTTGATGGGACGCCACTCGCGGACCGCGGCGCCAACGATGCCGCTCGAGATGGGAACGCGGCGGATGGGCGCATGGACGTAGCCGAAGCGCCAGGCGTAGCGGGTGACGAGGGTGTCGCCTTTTTCGTCGAGCAGCATGATGGTGAACATCTGGTAGTCGATGAGGCGGCGCAGAAGCTGGCCGACGCGCTCGAGGAGGGGATTGAGTTCGAGAATGGAAGCCAGCTCGACGGCGATTTCGTTGAGGACTTCGAGGGTGTGCGCCTGGCGGGAGATGCGGGCGTAGAGGCGGGCGTTTTCGATGGCCTGCGCGATACGCGAGGCGGTCATGGTGAGCACGTGCATGTGCTCGGGACGAAAGAAGCCGGGCTGCTCACTTTCGAGATCCATCACGCCGATGAGGCGGTTCTTGGCGATGAGGGGGACGGCCAGTTCGGAGCGCACGTCGGGATTGGCGGCGATGTAGAAGTCAGCGGTGGAGACGTCGTTGAGGAGGATGGGCTGGCGCGTGAGCGCGACCTGGCCGACGACACCCTTGCCGACGGGAACGCGAGTGCGCTCGACCTGAGGCGTGTGGCCGATCTGGAAACGCATGCGCAGGTCGTGGGTGCGGTCATTGAGGAGAAAGATGGCGAAGATGCGATAGGGGATGAGTGAGCGAACCAGCTCGGAGGTGCGGGCGAGGAGGGTTTGCAGATCGAGGGTGGTGTTGAGCGCGTCAGTGAGACGCAGGAGGTAGGCGACGTCGGCAGGCTCGATGCGGGCGTTGATGGGATCGAGCGCGTCAGAGCCCTCGGCAGGGCGATAGTCGCCCTCGAACTCGTGTGCCGGCGGAGATGGAGGAGTGTCAGGCATTTGGTGTCGAAAGGAATCATAGCGCAGGAAGGCAGGGAACAAGGAAACAAGGGAACGAGGGAGCGTGATCGGAGATTCTTATTCCGCGCCGAGTTCGCGGAGGATGGCGACGGAGGCGGAGGAGCCGATGCGGTTGGCTCCGGCTTCAAGCAGTGCGCGGACCTGGGCGACGGTGCGGATGCGGCCGGCAGCCTTGACGCCGCAGCGCGCGCCGACCACGCCGCGCATGAGGGCGACATCGGCGGGAGTGGCGCCGCCCGAGGCAAAGCCAGTCGCGGTGTTGATGAAATCGGCGCCGGCCTGAATGGCGATCTCGGAAGCGCGCAGCTTTTCTTCCAGGGTGAGCAGGCAGGTTTCGAGATTGACCTTGAGCACAGCGCCATGATGATGAGCCACAGTAGCGACGGCGTGAATCGCATGGTGGACGGCATGATGGTCGCCGCTCTTCAACAGGCCGATGGGAAGGACCATTCCTAGCTCGCGAGCGCCGAGGCGGATAAGGGCCGCGGCCTCCTGACGAAGAGTGGAGACCAGCGATGCGCCGAGGGGAAATCCGATGGCTGCACCTACGGGAACGTCCGTGCCAGCCAGCAGCTTGACCGCAGTGGCCGTCCAAACGGGATTGACCACGACGCAGGCGAAACGGTAGTGGGCGGCGTCGGCGCAGAGGGTTTCCACCTGAGAGCGCGTTGCGTCCTGCTTGACGAGCGAGTGATCAATGATGGCAGCGAGGGACTGCCAGTCCGCGAGAGCTTTGGCCGTAAAAGCGGCCGAGTCGAAGGTTCCGTTATCAAAATCCAGATCGGAGTTCTGGATGGCGATGGAGGCAGTCATGGGGGATGCTCCTTGTCAATCACGGACTCCGCCGGCTGGGCGGCTCATCCGCGGTCTCCGGGAGTTGAGTATACGGCGGCGCCGTGGCCAAGCCCAAATGAAACCGGTTCAAATCACGCGGCTGGCCGATCCGACGGTGTAAACCAGCGGGTGACTGGCGCGAACGATGGCGTTATTGGTCCGGAAGTTCTGGGGCTACGCGGGCTGGCCGGGCGCCATGATGCAGATGTCGGGCAGATTGCGATAGCGCTCGCCGTAGTCCATTCCGTAGCCGATGACGAAGAGGTTGGGGATGGAGAAACCGACGTAATCGGCGTCGATTTTTTCGATGCGGCGGGACGGCTTATCGAGCAGCGTAGCGATGCGCAGGGACTTGGGGTGCTGCTGGATGAAGAGTTTGCGCAGATAGGCCAGGGTGAGGCCGGTGTCGAGAATGTCCTCCACGATGAGGACGTTCTTGCCTTCGATGGGCTGGTCGAGATCCTTGATGACTTTGACGGCGCCGGAGGAACGCTGGCCGTTGCCGTAGCTGGAGACGGCGACGAAGTCGAAGGTGGCGTCGGCCTGGATGGCGCGGGAAAGATCGACGAGAAAGAAGGCAGCGCCTTTGAGCACGCCGATCATGACCAGCTTTTCGCCGTTGAGGTCACGGGTGATTTGCGCGCCCATTTCGGCAACGCGTTCTGCGATCTGCTGGCGGGAATAAAGAACGTCAAGGCCCTGGTAGGTCATGGTAGCCATGCACACAGTATCGCGCGATTTCGATGGGGACCGGCTGTGAAAATCGGGGGTGGAATCGCGGGCTGCGCCAGGGCGGCGAATTGGGGCCGGCGCACGTCTATACTTGGAGAGAGATGATTCCTTATCTGCACATTGGATCGTTCAACCTGCCCACTTTTGGGTTGATGCTATGGTTGGCGGTTGTGATTGCGGCGATCGTTGCCGACCGGGCGTTCAAGCGGGCGCACGTCAGCGCGGATGCGGTGGGGATGGTGGCCGTCGCCCTTGTGGTGGGCCTGATTGGCTCGAAGATATGGCACGTGCTCGATTCGCCGGAGGAATTTCGGGTCGAGCGCTGGCGGGTCTTGTGGGATAACGCCGGATTTGCCTGGTATGGCGGCTTGACCTTTGGCATTTTGGCGCTGGTGCTGATGGGCTGGCGGGCAAAGATTGGCGTCCTGCGCACGCTGGATTTGCTGGCTCCCGCGGCGGCGATCGGCTATGGCATCGGGCGCATCGGGTGTTTTCTCTCAGGGGACGGCTGCTACGGGATCGCAATTCAGCCTGTTCATCTTTTTGGATCCACGTTTCATCCGTGGGGAATGGCCTTTCCGAATGGGATCGAGCCAGTTCTGGTTCCGGTTTACCCGACGCCGCTTTACGAGTTGGGAGCGGGTCTGCTGATTGGCTGGTGGCTATGGCGGCGGCTCGGAAAGCCGCACGCGACGGGCGCGATTCTGGGCCAGTACCTGGCGCTGAGCGGGATTGCTCGCTTTCTGGTTGAATTTATCCGGCGCAACCCCAAGGTTCTTTGGGATTTATCGAATGCGCAACTGGCCAGCGCCGGGGCGGTGGTTGTAGGAATTGCGCTGACCTGGTGGGCAGCGACTCGGCGGCCTGTACGGGTGACGGAGATGGCACCCAAAAAAGCCGCGGGGCCGGTGGAAAAGCCGGCGTAATCCGCCGGCATCTCCTGCCACTCAATCTCCGATCCTTCCTTCGAATCCGTTTCATCGACAAGCACAACTTCGACCGCCAAAAAGCCGAGGTCGGCCATGGTCGCCGACGTGATTTAGCTGAAGCGGTGGTCGCCCTTCATCGAAAAGTGATTCTTGACACATGTGATGACGCTCACAGCCACGTGTACTTTTTACTAAGTAACGTCGCTCACATTGACCGGTGGATCCCTGGATTTCATCAAGCCTCCTAAGGGTTCGGGATACGTCGGCCTTGCAGTTTGAGCGAGGTAGGCATGGGCGAGTCTATTTGGCAGTCAATGCAGCAGAAGGGTTACAACCGCAGAGAGTTTCTGCAATTCTGCACGGCAGCCGCAGCCGCGGCGGGGCTGGCACAGAGCGGCGTGGCGCAGGTTGTTTCGGCCTTTGAGAAGAAGGAAAAACCGGCCGTGGTGTGGATGCACTTTCAGGAGTGCACCTGCTGCAGCGAGTCGTTTATCCGGTCGTCGCACCCCATTGTGGCGGACGCGCTGCTGGACGTGCTTTCGCTGAACTACACGGAGACGCTGATGGCTGCGTCGGGATTCCAGGCGGAGAAAAGCCTGAGCGACACCATCGCAAACAACAAGGGTAAATACATCGTGCTGGTGGAAGGCGCCGTGCCCACGAAGGACGATGGCGTTTACTGCATGGTGGGCGGCAAGACGGCGGAACAGATTCTGCAGACCGTGGCGGCGGATGCGGCGGCGATTGTGGCGTGGGGAAGCTGCGCGTCGAACGGCTGCGTGCAGGCAGCCAAGCCCAATCCGACTGGGGCAACGCCGATTTACAAGCTGGTGGGCAAGCCGGTGATCAACGTGCCGGGCTGCCCGCCCATTGCGGACGTGATGATGGGCGTGGTAACGCACCTGCTGGTGCTGGGACAAATTCCGGCGCTCGACGACCAGGGGCGGCCCAAGGAGTTCTATGGCCGGCGCGTTCACGACACCTGCTATCGCCGGCCGAACTACGACGCCGGACTCTTTGTGGAGTCGTGGGACGACGACGGCGCGCGCAAGGGCTATTGCCTGTACAAGATGGGCTGCAAGGGCCCGGTGACCTACAACGCCTGCTCGGTGACGAGGTGGAACGAGGGCACGAGCTATCCCATCCAGTCAGGGCATGGCTGCATCGGTTGCAGCGAAGCGGGCTTCTGGGACAACGGCCCGTTCTATCAGCACCTGGCATCGTTCCCCGGGTTCGGCGTCGAAAGCACAGCCGACACCATTGGCGCCGCGGTTGGAGTGGCCACGCTGGCTGGCGTGGCGGCGCACGCGGTGGTGACCAACATTCGCAAGCGCAACGTGATTGCTGAAGTTCACGCTGAAGATCAGAAGGAGTCGTAAACAGTTATGGCAACTCGTGTCGTCGTCGATCCCGTAACTCGCATTGAAGGCCACCTGCGGATTGAGGCGGTGGTGGAAAACGGCGTCATCACCGACGCGTTTAGCGCCGGGACCATGGTCCGCGGCCTGGAGAAAATCCTGATCGGCCGGGACCCGCGCGATGCCTGGGCCATCACGGAGCGCGTATGTGGCGTGTGCACCACGGTGCACGCGCTGGCCAGCGTGCGCTCGGTTGAAGACGCGCTGGGCGTCAGCGTGCCGCCAACGGCGGAGCTGATCCGCAACATCATGCTGACCACGCAATACGTGCAGGATCACGTGATCCACTTCTATCACCTGCACGCGCTGGATTGGGTGGACATCGTGAACGCGCTCAAGGCCGATCCCAAGAAGGCGGCGGAGCTGGCGCAGTCGTTTTCGCAGTGGGACAAGAACACGCCGGCATACTTTACCGCGGTGCAGGACAAGATCAAGGCGTTTGCGGCGAGCGGGCTGGGCATCTTCGCCAACGGCTATTGGGGCCATCCGGCGTACAAACTGCCGCCGGAAGTGAACCTGATCGGCGTTGCGCACTATCTCGATGCGCTGGAATGGCAGAAGGAAGTAGTGAAGATTCACGCCGTGTTCGGCGGCAAAAATCCGCACCCCAATTATCTGGTTGGGGGAGTACCGTGCTCGATCAACATGAACGAGGTCGCGGCGATCAACTCCGACCGGTTGAACCTGGTGTCGCGGCTCATTGGTCAGGCGGACGAGTTTGTCAACAACGTCTACATTCCGGACTTGCTGGCTGTGGCGTCGTTCTACAAGGACTGGGCCAAATACGGCGGCGGGCTGCACAACTATCTCTGCTACGGCGAGTTCCCGACGAAGGGATACGGTCATCCAGAGTCGTTCAAGTATGCGCGTGGCGCGGTGCTCAATCGCGATCTGAGCACGGTGTATCCAGTCAATCCGCGCGACTCACAGGAGATCAAGGAGTACATTGCGCACTCCTGGTACAAGTACGACGGTGGCGACAGCGTGGGCCTGCACCCGTGGGCCGGCGAAACGAATATTGCGTACAGCGGACCGAAGCCGCCGTTCGAAAGCCTGGAGGGCTACGACAAGTACTCGTTCCTGAAGACGCCGCGTTGGAAGGACAACGCGATGGAAGTGGGACCGCTGGCAAGGCTACTGGTTTCGTACGCGTCCGGCCACTCGGATGTGAAGGAAACAGTGGGCATGGTGCTGGGCAAGCTCAACGTGCCTGTCGATGCGCTGTTCTCGACGCTGGGCCGCACGGCTGCGCGCGGCATTGATGCGGCGCTGGCCATGATCTGGCTCAAGGAGTTCTACGGCAATTTGATGGACCGCGTGAAGATCAACGAAGTGTCCACATTCAACGGCGAGAAGTGGGATCCGAAGACCTGGCCGGCAGATTGCGAAGGCGTAGGCCTGGAAGAAGCTCCTCGCGGCTCGCTGGCGCACTGGATCAAGATTCACAACGGCGCCATCGAGAACTATCAGTTGGTTGTGCCGACGACGTGGAACGGCTCACCGCGCGACGCCAAGCAACAGCGCTCGTCGTTTGAAGCGTCGCTGATCGGGACACCGGTGGCGAATCTTGAACAGCCGGTCGAGATCATCCGCACCATCCATTCCTTTGACCCGTGCCTGGCCTGCGCCGTGCATCTGTACGATCCGCAGGGACGGCACCTTCACCAGGTTTCCTTTGAGTAATGACGATGAGCATACAGAGCACTGGTGTAAGAGACGTTTTCAAGCTGAACGGCGAGGCGCCGGTTGAGTACAGGCGCGTGTATGTGTGGGAGCTGCCGGTGCGCGCATACCACTGGATCAACGCCATCGCGCTGACGCTGCTGTGCGTGACCGGCTTTCTGATCGGTCATCCCATCCATCTGGCGTACGCGCCTGAGGCCTATCAGCAATACTGGTTCGGCTGGGTGCGGTTCATCCACTTTGCCTCGGCGTGGGTGTACGTCTTCAATTTCCTGGCGCGGCTCTACTGGGGATTTGTGGGCAATAAGTACGCGAAGTGGACGAATTTCTTCCCAGTGACGAAGAAGCAGCAGCAGGAGATTGTGGACGTGGTGAAGACCGACGTGCTGCAGGTGAAGATGCATGGAGAAATTTCCACCGGGCACAACTCGCTGGCGGCGCTCATCTATTTCCTGACCTTCATCGCGTTTTGCGTCCAGACTATCACCGGGTTCGCACTTTATTCTTCGATGAGCTCGTCGTGGGTGCCGAAGTTGTTTGTCTGGGTGGTGCCGCTACTGGGCGGCGATGCCGGCGTGCGCTTCTGGCATCACACGTTCCTGTGGTTCTTTGTCACGTTCGTCATCGTTCACATTTACCTGTCGTTCTATCACGACTACATCGAGGGCCGCGGTACGGTAAGCTCGATCATAGGCGGGTGGAAGTTCGATAGGGTGCAGAGTGACGGAGAAGCCAAAAAGCAATAAGAAGACGCTGGTTCTGGGCTTGGGCAACGTCATCATGGGCGATGAAGGCGTTGGCGTTCATGTGGTGCGCGCGCTGGAGAAGCACACATTGCCGGCCGGGGTCGAGTGCCTCGACGGTGGGACAGGCGGCTTTATTCTGCTGGAGCCGCTCGAAAATGCCGATCATATCATTCTGATTGATGCCGCCGCGGACGGAAACCCTCCCGGGACGGTCACGCGCACGACGCCGCGCTTTTCAAAGGACTATCCGCCGACTCTGACGGCACACGACATCGGGGTCAAGGATCTTCTCGACGCCTTCTACATGCAGGGGGGAACGCGCGAGGTGGTTTTGTACGCGATTGCGATCGATCCCAGGCAGTCGATTTCGATGGAATTGTCTGCGGAATGCGCCAGGGCCGCTGAGACGGCTACATACGAGATTCTTGCGGAGCTGAAGACGGCCGCTCCCGGCGCGTAAGTCTTGCCGTTCCTTCCTTTAATCGCGCCGAGGATTGCAAATCGGACCAAATTAGTCTAATATTCTGACCATGGAAGCTATGGCCTGTTGTCGCTCGTGTATGCTGCTCGCGCGGCAACGGTGACCTGGGTCTGAACTTCCGAACAAAAGTCCACGGTTTCCCCGATGCCCGCGATTGAGCCACAAGCTCTCGCGGGCATTTCATTCGAACGAAACGAAAAGAGAAGAGAGAAGATGAGCGAAACACCTGCGCCAAAAGAAACCAAAGCCCAGCGGATGGAGCGGCTGAAGCGCGAAAAGAATCCCTGGGAGGCCTTTGACGAGGTTCGCGCGTTTGCGCACGCAGGGCGCTCGAGCGTGGTGCCGGAGTGGGCGTCCGCGTACTTCAAATGGTGGGGCGTGTATACGCAGGGCGATGGCGTGGGCGCGACGGGCGGCAAGGGCGGAGAGGGCCTGGCCACAGAATGGTTCATGATGCGGATCGGCATCCCCAACGGGATCGTTTCCGCCAGCCAGCTGCGAACCATCGGCGAAATCACGCGCAAACAGGCGCGCAATCTGGCCGACATTACAGTGCGCCAGAACATCCAACTGCACTGGTTGACCATCGAGTCGCTGCCCGAGGTGGTAGACGCGCTGGACGCCATTGGGCTTTCGCCAAAGGGTGCTTGCGGGGACGTGGTCCGCAATGTAACGGGCTGTCCGCTGGCCGGCGTGGCTGCCGACGAGCTGATCGACGCCTCGCCGATTGCGCGCGGAATCGCGCATGACTTGACGGCGAATCCCGAGTTTTACAATCTGCCGCGCAAGTTCAAGATTTGCGCCACCGGGTGTCCCTCGTGGTGCAGCTATCCCGAGATTAACGACATCGCGCTGACGCCGGCAGTGCGCGACGGCGAGGTGGGCTACTCGCTGCGCGTTGGCGGAGGGCTTTCCAACGAACCGCACCTGGCTGTGCGGCTGGACGCGTTTGTGCGGCCGGATCAGGCGATTCGCGTAGCGCGCGGCGTGACGGAGATCTTCCGCGACCAGCAGGGCCTGCGCGAAAATCGCGAGCGCGCGCGCCTCAAATATCTCTTCCTGCGCGAAGGCTGGACGGCGGAGCGCTTTCTTGACGAACTGAACGCGAAGATCGGATTCAGGCTCGATCCGGCAGCGAGCGAGCGGGTCCCTGACGACGTTCTTCGCGACCACGTGGGCATTCATCCGCAGAGGCAGCCGGGGCTGGCGTACGTGGGAGCATCCGTGCTGCGTGGCCGCGTCTCGGGAGAGCAACTCGTGGCGGCGGCGGAATTGGCGGAGCGGTTCGGAAGCGGCGCACTGCGCCTCACGGTCTCACAGAACCTTGTGATCATCGATGTGCCCCAGGCGAAGATCGGCGAACTGGCGCGGGAACTCGGCCAGATTGGACTGCACGTGGAAGGATCGATGTTTTGGCGAGGCGCTGTTGCCTGCACGGGAACGGAGTTCTGCAAGCTGGCAATTTCCGAGACCAAGGGCTTTACGCGGTGGCTGGTGGACGAGTTGGAGGAGCGGCTGCCGCAGTTCGATCAGCAGTTGAAGCTGAACGTGACCGGTTGCCCCAACGGGTGCGGCCAACACTGGATCGCCGACATTGGACTGGAAGGCAAGAAGATCAAGCACGAAGGCAAACTGACCGACGCGTTTTACTTCTGCTTGGGCGGAGCAGTGGGCCAGCACGCTGGAATTTCGCGGCCGGTGGGTTATCGTTGCCCCGCGCCGCTGGTGCCTGAGGCGATCGAGCGGCTGCTGCGGCAGTATCTGGTTGAGCGCAAGGCAGAAGAGAATCTGCGGGCGTGGTTTGGGCGGCACACGAACGACGAGTTGCGCGCGCATCTAGCAGGGGAAGTTTTACAGGCGGTGGAACGCGACCTTCCGGCTGGGCCTGTGCCGCATGCGGTGGCGGAATAAAGCAGGGAATAGGGAGTAGCCAGTAGGGAATAGGAAACGACGATGAGTCTGTTGCCAGTATTTCTGAAGCTTGAAGGGCGGCGGTGCCTGCTGGTTGGAGCGGGGACTGTGGCTTTGGAAAAGATCGGGTCGCTGCTCAAGACGGGCCTGCGGCTGCGCGTGGTTGCGCCCGAAGCGCGCGCGGAGGTTCAGGAGCTCGCTGCCGAGGGAAAGCTCGAGTGGGTGCAGCGGGAGTTTGAGCCTGCGGACCTCGATGGCAGCTTCATCGTGATCGCCGCGACCGATGTGCCGGAGGTGAACGCGGCGGTCTATCGCGAGGCTGTGACGCGCGGGATTCCGTCGAACAGCGTGGACGATATTCCCAACTGCGACTTTTTCTTTGGCTCAGTGGTGAGCCGCGGCGATTTGCAGATTGCGATTTCGACGGCCGGCGAGAGCCCGGCTGTGGCGCAGCGGCTGCGGCGTGAGATTGACGAGCAACTGCCGGAGGATTTGGGGCCATGGCTTGCGAAGCTGGGTGAATTGCGGCGTGAGGTTCTGGAGGCGCATCCGCGCAGCGAAGAACGAAGGCTGCTGCTGCATGAGCTGGCGCAGAGGAAGATTTGCAATTCGGCATTCTGCGCGACGAAACAGTTGGCGCGGACGGGCAGGGAAGCGGCGCGGGCAGTTGCGGGCAGCGTTTATCTGGTTGGAGCCGGTCCGGGCGATCCGGAATTGCTGACGCTGAAGTCGGTGCGGCTGATCGAGAGCGCGGATGTGATTCTGCACGACGACCTGGTGCCGCAGTCGATTCTCGATTTGGCAAGATCCGGCGCCGAAGTGATGAACGTGGGCAAACGATGCGGCGCGAAAAACATCACGCAAGAGGAGATCAACTCGCTGATAATCGAGCGCGCACGCGCGCAGCGCAGCGTGGTGCGGCTGAAGAGCGGCGACCCATTGCTTTTTGGCCGGGCCGCCGAGGAACTGGCGGCGCTGGCCGAGGCTGGTGTCCCGTTTGAGATTGTGCCGGGCGTATCGGCTGCGTTTGCAGCGGCAGCGGCAATTGGCCGCTCGCTCACCGATCGCGATTGGGCCTCGCACGTGATTCTCACGACCGGGCATCATGCGCAGTCGCACAACCGCGAAGCGCTGCCTGCCGTTGAGGCGGGCACGCGCGTGGTCTACATGCCGGGCCGTGACCTGACGTTGCTGGCCGCCGAATGGCTGGCTGAAGGTCTGCCAGCCGATCTGCCATGCGCCGTGGTTTCACGCGCGGCGCAGCCGGACCAGCGGGTGGTGCATACAACACTCGGCGCGCTCGGCGAAATTGAGCCCGCTACCGCGCCCAGCCTTCTGATCGCTGGATGGGCGGTGCGGGAACGCACGACGGCCGGCGAACTGGTGAAGACCGCGGGCGCCCTAGCCAGCTGATTCCGATTTCTATTTGACGAATGCGTGAAGCCTGACGTGCTGGCCGCGCCCGCCAGCGTGGTTCTTGCGCAGTGGCGAAGCTGTTAATCTGAATTCATGAAATTCGGCGTAGTGGTTTTTCCGGGGTCGAATTGCGATCACGATGCCTACAACGTGATTGCCGAAGTGGCGCGGCAGCCGGTGGTTTTTCTGTGGCATGACAGCGAGGAACTACAGGGCGTAGACGCAGTGCTGGTTCCCGGTGGATTTGCATACGGCGACTACCTGAGAACGGGCGCGATCGCGCGTTTTTCGCCGGTGATGCAGGCGGTGAAGCGATTTGCGGCGGGCGGCGGGCTGGTGCTGGGAATCTGCAACGGATTCCAGATATTGACTGAGAGCGGATTGCTGCCGGGCGCGCTGATGCGGAACGCGGGGCTGAAGTACATCTGCAAGCAGGTGCACCTGCGCGTGGAGACAGCGGACAGCCCATTTACGAATCAATTGAAGAAGGGCGCGGTGCTCCAGATTCCGATCGGGCACATGGAGGGGAACTATTTTTGCGAGCCGGAGGAGTTGGGTAGGCTCGAGAGCGAGGATCGGATTGCGTTCCGGTACGCGACGCCGGCGGGCGAGATCACGCGGGAGGCGAATCCGAACGGATCGCTGAGCAACATTGCGGGGA
Source organism: Occallatibacter sp. (assembly GCA_049517515.1). Lineage (GTDB taxonomy): Bacteria > Acidobacteriota > Terriglobia > Terriglobales > Acidobacteriaceae > Telmatobacter. Next base: position 26,502 of record JBEKSA010000031.1, on the reverse strand, counting down.
TTTTGAACGAAGGACGGAATGTGCTGGGCATGATGCCGCATCCGGACCGGTCGAGCGAAGCGCTGCTGGGATCGGCGGATGGATGGGGAATCTTTGAGTCGATGATTGGGGCGCTGGAGGAAGCTAGCAGCCGGTAGCCTGTAGCCGGAAGCTTTTTCGTGCGAGCGCTTGGAGCGTCGGGCGGTCCGGGAGGGTACAGGGGATCGGGCCGGCAATCGAGGTTTTTGTTTTGTTCATGCGAACGACTCGACCTATGAATTGACAAGACATGATCGATATTCACCAACATTTGATTTATGGGGTGGATGACGGGGCGCCGGATCTGCAGGCGTCGCTGGACATGGCTCGGATGGCGGCGGATGAGGGCGTGACGCACATTGTGTGCACGCCGCACGCGAGCGATGCGCACCCTTACAATAAGCCGCTGGTCGAGGAGCGATTTGCCGAGCTGAAGGAGCGTCTGCAGGGCGTGGTGGAGTTGAGCCTGGGGTGCGACTTCCACTTGATGGCGGACAATGTGCTGGATGCGGTGACGCACCCGCTACGATACTCGATCGACGGGAAGGGTTATCTGCTGATTGAGTTTCCGTCGCAGGTGATCCCGCCGAGCCTGAATGACGCGATGTTCCGGCTGCAGGCGGCGGGGTACACGCTGATCATCACGCATCCGGAGCGGTATCTGGCGGTGCTGCGGCAGCCGCACTTGCTGGGCGAATGGATGCGGAACGGATGTCTCGTACAAATGACGAGCGGCTCGCTGTACGGGCGCTTTGGAAAGGCGCAGGAAGCGTTTGCCAACGAACTGCTGGAGCGAAACTGGATTCACTTTCTGGCGACGGATGCGCATCATCCGATTTGGCGGCCACCGCACCTGAAGAACGGTTATGAGTACGTGGCGAAGCGCCGGGGCGAGGAGACAGCGCGGCGGCTGTGCGAGACGAATCCGCGAGCGGCGGTTGAAGGAGCGGCGTGGCCGGAGCAACCGGAGGCCGAAGGGTTGTGGGAGAATGTGCCGCTGAAGTTTGCCTGGCGGGCTGCGGCGGAGAGGTCGAAGAGCGGGCGGTCAAACAGGGGCAAGGCGGATAAAGGCAGCGACGGGGGAGTGAAGGCGGGTTTCTGGCGCCGGCTTTTCGGCAAGTAACAGCGGAGTTAGCGGGGTTAGCGGAGCTATGGTGACGCGCGCCCGGCAAGGTGACTGTTGACTAGAAGTTCTCCATCGCTTTGCGTTCTCTTATCGACCGCGTTGGCAATCTCAGCGTATTCCGGGGGAATGATTTTCGGCTCGCGTGCTACTCCCTCCGCGCCCAACGCTGCTTCAACCCTTTCCAGCCTGGCAACTGCGAGAGGTTTTACCATAGGCGCCGGCGCCAGCGATCCGCAGGAACTAAGCGACAAAACCTATGCGAACCTCGCCGCCACGCAATACAACGCTATTGAACCCGGCAACGTGATGAAGATGTATGTCATGGAACCTTCCCAGGGAGTCTATGACCTTTCTCAGGCCGATGAAGTTGTAAGATTCGCGCAGGCCAACGGACTGAAGGTGACTGCCAGCGCGCCGATTTGGGATGGAAATCCTACTGACTACGGAACGGGTAATCCGCCTTGGCTCACCAAAGGCAAATTCACGGCCGCTCAACTCAAGAGTATTTTGCAAACCTATATCACGACGATCATGCAGCACTATCACCACAATGATCCCGGCGTGGTGAACCGATGGGCAGTCGTGAGCGAAGCGACTCACCTTTGTGGACCCTTTTGCGAGGGTCTAGGCAAGGATGCGAGCGGATTTCCTGCTTACATCGCGCTCGCATATCAAGATGCCCGTGCGGCCGATCCCACCGTCCAGCTCTGTTATGACGATTGGGGCGGGGAAGGTTTGGGGGCCACGTCCGATAAGGTCTACAAACTCGTGTCCTACCTGAGGTCTAAAGGGCTGCTTGACTGCGTTGGATTGGAAGGGCAATGGGAAGGCGCCGGAGTGAGCGGAATACCCCCGGCCGCGGACATTACGACAAACATCAATCGGTTGGGTGCGCTGGGATTGAGCGTCTATTTCAGCCAGGTGGAGATCGGATTGCCGGTCACCAATGGCATAGCCAGCCCAGCGGATCAGATCACGCAGGCGAATGCATTTTCCACTCTGCTTCACACGTGCCTCTCGACCGTCGCGTGCAAGGGATTCTTTACGTGGGGCATTACCGACAAATTTGCATTTTGTTATCAGGCAGGAATGTGCGCGACCCTTCCTTTTGATGCGGATTACCACCCAAAGCCGGCTTACTTTGCGCTCGAGTCGGCGCTTGGCGGCTGACGCGCGGTTACGGATCAGCCGAGGCCGAGGCCGCCGTCGACGACGAGCGTTTGGCCGGTGATGAAGTGAGGGCCGGTGGCAAAGAAGAGGACGGCTTGGGCGACGTCGTCCGCATCGCCGTTGCGGCCCATGGGAGTTTTGGCGGCGAACCGGGCGGCCTGCAATTCCGCTCTGCGCTCCGCTTCGGTGCGCGAAGGATCGTGCGCGCCAGATTCCTGATCGCTGCTCGTGTCGTTGCTGTTCTTCTCTTGCAACGCGATCCAGCCGGGAGCGACACAGTTCACACTCACGTCGGGCGCGAAGGCCTTGGCCATGGCTTGGGTGAGCATGTGCAGAGCGGCTTTTGAGGCGCAGTAGTGTGCGTGGCCGGCCCAGGCGTGGAGGCCGCCGAGCGAACCCATATTGATGATGCGGCCTTTCGCCGCGCGGAGATGAGGCAGGGCTTCGCGCGCAACGAGAAACGGGCCGCGGGCGTTGGTTTCGAAGACGTTGTCCCACTGATCGAGCGTGAGGCTCTCGAGGGCCGCGGAGCGAAAGACGGCGGCATTATTGATGAGGATGTCGAGGCGGCCAAAGACGGCAGCGACCTGGGCGACCGCGGCGCGGACGGAGGGTTCGGAGCGAACATCGCAGGGAACCGCGAGAGAGCGGCGGCCGAGGGCGGCGATGGCGGCGGCGGTGCGAGAAGCTTCGGATTCAGAGGCGTGGTAGGAGACGGCGACGTCGGCGCCGGCCTGGGCGAGGGTGAGCGCGATGGCGCGGCCCAGACGGCGAGCGCCCCCCGTAACGAAGACCGATTTGCCGGCGAGTGGATCGATGGACATCGCTGGGGGCTTCACAAGATCAGTTTAATGACGTAGCGGGGCTGGCGGAGCTAGCGGCGTTAGACCGACGGAGCTCACTTCGGCGGGGGCTGCGATTGGCTTCCATTCGGCGTTGGATCGGATTGGCCGGAAGAGCCCGATGGTTTGCTTCCGGAATCGGGGGGCGGGGAACTCGGCGGCGAGCCGGAGGATTTGCCCGATCCCGAATTGTTGCCGGATCCCGAGCTGCCGCCTGCGCCGGAGTCAGGGTTGGAGTTCTTGTAAACGGAATACTGCGGGGTGGGCCTGCTGAGGCGGATTTCCATCGACATATTGAGCTTGTCGACTTTGTAGACCTGGCCGTAGGTCTGGAAACCATTGGCGATCACTTGAAGAGTGACGGTGTCGCCGACGGGGATCACGTCGATGAGGGCCTTGCCATCCTCGTTGGTCTTGAGCTCGAGTGCTCCCTTATCTTTGTCGCCCTCGATGGGATGGAAGATGACATGAGCGTCAGCAATCGGCTTGCCGTTGTAGTCGCGGACGACAGTGACTTCAATTCGCGAAGAGGGCGGCGGGGATTTGTATTTGCGCCCGTGGTGGGAGTCGTCGTCCTGCGCGCGCAGGCTGAGGCAGCCGGCGATGAGGCCAAATGAAGCAACAACGACGCAGAAAGGAAGAGATGCACGGCGGAACATGCCTTTCATTGTAAACGGAACCGAGAACGGCGGCAGCGCAGCTAGTGGTTTAGCGGCGCTAGCGGAGTGAGTGCGTGAGCGAGTTTGTCAACCGCAAGACTGCGTGACCGCGGAGCAATCAAACTTGTCGAGAGAAGGTTGAATGGGGAAGATTCAGCGAATCTCAATTGAATCTTAGTGAAAGACACTCAGATTTTGGCTCCCATGATCTTGACAAACAGCCTTGCGTTGCCTATCTTTAGCAATTGGAAGGTTAGAGTGCTAGTCCGCCACGGCGGACCGGTGAGAGCGCTCACCGGAATGGTTCGAATTCCCGACGTTCGGCACTCCGCAACTTCCTGAATCTTTTAATTTTACCAATCACCAAGAACCGCGTTCCGGGAGCAAACCGGTGCGCGACAAGGAGAAGCGAAGCGATGGCAGTAAAGGCAGCAACAACGACATTCACTCCGCTCCACGACCGGATTCTGGTCCGCAGAGTGGAAGAGGGCGAGACGGTTCGCGGCGGCATCATCATCCCCGACAGCGCGAAGGAAAAACCCCAGGAGGGAGAAGTCATCTCCGTGGGCAAGGGCAAGTCGAACGACGAAGGCAAAGTATTCCCGCTGGACGTGAAGGCGGGCGATCGCGTGCTGTTTGGCAAGTATTCGGGCACGGAGATCAAGATTGACGGCGAAGAGTTTCTGATCATGCGCGAGGAAGAAGTTCTCGGCATCCTGAAAAAGTAGCTTCGGAGTGGTCAGTGATCAGTGGACAGTGGTCAGCGAAGACCGGACCACGGCGAACACTCGATCCTGACGCTTGGCGAGAGTTTTTGATTGGCAAACACTGAACACTGATCACTGTTCACTGATCACTGTTCACTGACAACTGACTAAGGAGAGTTTGAAGACATGGCAAAGCAAATCTTGTACGGTGAAGATTCCCGTCAGGCGATTCTGCGCGGCGTGAACACGCTGGCAGACGCTGTGAAGGCGACGCTCGGGCCCAAGGGCCGGAACGTTGTGATCGAGAAGAAGTTTGGCTCGCCCACCATCACCAAGGACGGCGTGACGGTGGCCAAAGAGATTGACCTGAAGGACCCGCTGGAGAACGTGGGCGCGCAACTGGTGCGCGAAGTTGCTTCAAAGACCTCGGACGTTGCCGGTGACGGCACGACGACAGCAACGGTGCTGGCGCAATCGATCTTCCGCGAAGGTGTGAAGACAGTGGCGGCGGGCGCCAATCCGACGGCGCTGAAGCGCGGCATCGAGAAGGCCGTTACCGTGATCAACGGCACGCGCGACAAGGATGGCAAGTGGAATCAGGACGGCGCGCTGAGCAAGCTGTCGAAGCCGGTGAACGAGGGATCGGTGGCCCAGGTGGGCGCGATCTCGGCCAACGGGGACGAGGAGATCGGCGCGATTATTGCCGAAGCTGTGAAGGTGGTGGGCAAGGACGGCGTGATCACCATTGAAGAGTCGAAGACCATGCACACCGGTCTTGAGACTGTTGACGGAATGCAGTTCGACCGCGGCTACCTGAGCCCGTACTTCGTAACCGACGCCGAACGGCTTGAAGTGATTCTCGAAGATCCGTATGTTCTGATCTATGAGAAGAAGATCAGCGCGATGAAGGATCTGCTTCCTCTGTTGGAGCAGGTTGCGCGCGGCGGCAAGCCGCTGCTGATCATCGCCGAGGACGTTGAAGGCGAAGCGTTGGCCACTCTGGTGGTGAACAAGCTGCGCGGCACGCTGAATGTGGCGGCGGTGAAGGCTCCGGGCTTTGGCGATCGGCGCAAGGCCATCCTGGGCGACATCGCGGTCCTGACCGGCGGCAAGGCCATCACCGAGGACCTGGGCATCAAGCTGGAAGGCGTGAAGCTCGAGGACCTGGGCAAGGCGAAGCGCATTACCATCGACAAGGACAACACCACGATCGTCGACGGCGCAGGCAAGGCCAGCGACATCGAAGGCCGCGTGAAGGAAATCCGGTCGCAGATTGAGAAGACCACCTCAGACTACGACAAGGAGAAGCTGCAAGAGCGGCTGGCGAAGCTGGTGGGCGGCGTGGCCATCATCAAGGTGGGCGCGGCAACCGAGACCGAGCTGAAGGAGAAGAAGGCTCGCGTTGAGGACGCGCTGCACGCAACGCGCGCGGCTGTCGAAGAGGGAATCGTCCCGGGCGGCGGCGTGGCGCTGGTGCGCTGCATACCCGCGGTCCAGACGCTGATCGGCACGCTCAGCGGCGACGAGAAGACCGGCGCGAAGATCGTGCTGAGGGCGCTTGAAGAGCCGCTGCGCCAGATCGTCGACAATGCAGGCGAGGAGGGCGCGGTGGTGGTGGCCAAGGTGCTCGAAGGCAAGGACAAGGAAAAGGACCCGTTCAACCCGCACTACGGCTACAACGCGCTGACGGGGAAGTTCGAGGACCTGGTGAAGGCCGGCGTCATCGATCCCACGAAGGTGACGCGGACGGCACTGCAGAATGCGGCGTCGATCGCGGCGCTGCTGCTGACCACCGAAGCGCTGGTGGTTGAGCTGCCCGAGCCTAAGAATGCGGCGCCGGCCGGTCATGGCGGCGGCGGCATGGACGGAATGTACTAAGAGCAGTTGTCAGTGATCAGTTGTCAGTGATCAGAAAAAGGCAGGTCAGGCAAGGGCTTTATCTGATTGCTGGTTCAAAGGCAAACTGACGGCACCAAAGCGAAAGGCCTCCAGCGTGAGCTGGGGGCCTTTTTTTCGCGCAAGAGAACTATTGGCGCGGTGCACTTGTGGAAAAGCCGCCAAGCGGCCCAACCGCGGGCCGGGTCAAGCGAGTTGTTTCCGCGCTACATGACCGCGGCACTTGCGGTGACGGCTGCAATTCCCGCGTCGTTGGCTGCGGGTTGCGGGCGCAATGACCGTAACCAACCAGCGGAAAGCCATGCGCGAGGAATCACGAACTCCGACCAGCCACAATCCAGGCAAACCCGAATGTCAGGAGAAGGCGTCATCGGGGGGTGACTCAACGTGCGCGGACTGTTGCGATACAGCCGGACTTCTGCCGGAACGACCGATACGGCGGCAGATTGGCACTTGGGGCAGATCATTTCCACACCTCAGGAGGTCCGAAAAGGACGGAACTCCCAAAAAGAATTGAGGGAGTGATTCAATCTAACGGAATTAGGGGTGAGATTTCAACAGGAACACTCCAAAAGATGAACGAAAGTAACGTTCATATTTGTGGAACAGAAACATCTTTTCGTGATATGAAAGCGAGACTTTCGGACCATTGACGGGCGAAGCTGTACTTGCTCTGGGATTGGGATGCGGTTGGCGGGCAAAAAGAAAAGCGCGGCGGCCGAAGCCGCCGCGCCCGTGAGTGAGTGATTGTTACGCCGGCTCAGAAGTTGATGCGAGCGGCGATTTCAACTTGACGCGGCGAGAAGGTGAAGTTGCTGCTGTTTGAATTATTCGGCACCATGAAGCTCTTGTTTCCGGTGCCGTTCACTCCTGTATATGTCGCCGTGGTTCCCGACAAGCTGTAGAGGTAGCTGGCCGCGAAGCCGGTGATGTTCTGGTGATTCGCGACGTTGAAGGCGTTGAGGATCAGGTCAACGCTGTGGATGGTTTTACTGCCCTCGAAGACGACCGATTTCTGCAGTCGGGCATCGTCAACGATGCGGCGGGGGTATTTGTAGGTGTCATACCCGATTTGAGGAATGATGGAGGGACCGCCGCTGCCGTTCCAACTGCTCACAATTGAGCTTGTTGGTCTGCCGCTGCCGCCTGCCGTGAAGGGCAAACCGTTCCCCATCTGGAAGGTATCGTCTAAGTTCCAGTCGTTCACCAGCCACTTCAACGGATTGCCTCCGTGAAGGTTGGGGAAGTTGTAGATGGCGTATGCGACGAAGCGATTGGGAATGTTCCACTGCGAGTCGCCGTAATTCACGCGGGCATTAGCATAGGGGTCGAACCAGGACTCAGCTGCTCCTTGAGTGTTGGCATTCTGGGCGAAGTCGAGAGCGTGCGACCAGGTGTAGTTGGCGTCGAACGTAATGCTCTTGAGCGAGCGGTTGAGGACTTCACCGACCAATGCGTTGTAGTTGGAGTTGACGTTACTGATCAGCTCGGAGATGGCCTGGAAATTCGTTGCCGATGCTCCCAGGAGAGCCGTGTTGCCGTAGGCGGTATAGACCGGGACTGTGACCGTCGATCCGTTGGGACCGAGCGGGCCAAAACCGCTGGGGTCGCCTGCGACCGTGATCGTCTTGGTGGTGGTGGTTGGATTCAGGTTGACGTCGAGGAAATTGGGCAACTCGCGACCCAATCCGCCGAGATAGCTCACGGAGAGGAACGTGCCCCTGCCGAGGGCCTGCTGAACCTGCAGATCGAACTCCTGAACCTCAGGAAGCTTCAAATTCGGCGCCATGAAGTAGGACGTTGGTTTGGCAGAGGACGAGCCGGAGGCAATGATATTCGGGTAGATTGGGGCGCCAGCGGTGTTGGCGTTCCAAGTCGGGGTGAACTGACCGTTCGGGCTGCCCGTGGCGAGGCGAATGTTCTCGATATTGCCGTTGGTGATGCGGCCGAAATACATACCCCAGCCGCCGCGCAGCACGGTGGTGCCTCCGCCGTACACATCGTAAGAGAACCCGACGCGGGGCCCGAAGTTCATCCAGTCGCTCGGGCTGTTGGTGATGCCGTTGTAGGGCACAAAGGTGCCGACGGCCGAGGTCAGATTGGGAACGGCGGCCGGAATCGTTTCATGGTCCCAGCGCAGGCCGAGCTCCAGCGTCAGGCGTGGATTGAATTTCCAGTTGTCCTGAGCAAAGACGCCCGTGTCCATCGTGGCCATGTCAAAGATGGGACTCCCGAACCCTTGAATGAAAGTTGTGTAGCAGGGATAGATGCCGGTCACGGTGCTTCCATTTTGTGAGCCGTTCACGTCGCAGCCGACGGGCGTGGCGGCTGACGGGACTATACCGTGCTTCAGGTTGAGCAGGTCGTTAAAGTAGTTGCCGACCCAGTTGTAGGTGTAGTCGCCATTGCTCTTGTAGGTGTTGTTCATCAAGTCGTAGTTGTGGACCGCATCCACACCGAACCTGAAGCTGTGATTGCCTTTGTTCCAGTACAGGATGTCGCCGACCTGCCACTTGTTCTCCTCGGGGTAGGCCACGCGGTGCTCATAGTAGGTTGAGCCGGCATTGATGCCGTAATTGTACCCAGCTTCAAGCTCCGGGACATTGGTGCTGGTGGCAATGTCGGCCTTGGTGTAGGGGGTAAGAACCTGCTGAGTCTCGTAGTCAAGTTCGCGGCCGTACTGGTAAAGCAACTCGTTGCTGACGTTGTTTGTAATGAGGCTGGTGAGCTTGGCCACTCCGTAATCGAGCTTGACAAAGTCGTTACCCTGCGTGTCCTCCGCATACATGTCAGGGTTCGTAGTCTGCACGCCGGCGGGTGAATCCCAGCGCAGACGGTGGAAGAGCACGCTCACGTGATGTTTGGGGCTTACCTGCCAATCGAGCTTGGGCGTGTTGATCTCCTGGTACCCGAAGCGTGGTTCCAGCCCGAGCTCGGAGTTGAGGCCGAGATCGGTAAGTGCGGTTGCGCCGGCATAGTTGCCGACGCTGATGTTCGAGCTGCCGAAGAGCAGAGCGGCCCAGTCGTAGGAGGCCTGAGCGTAGGTGATGCCCTGCCGGGCGGCCAACGCGCAGGCATTCGTGTCGTTGAGGTCCGCGGTGGGAGCGCCGGCCAGCGCGCCTGTCGTTGTGTTGCATGTTTCTCCGGACGACAGAGCAGCCTGGGGTAACGTATAGAACTGCGATGGCGTGTAAGGAACACCAAGCACGGGAAATACATGGGTGTGCTGATCGTACGTGTAGATCCAGAAGAGCTTGTCCTTGATGAGCGCCCCGCCCGCGGTGAAGCCGTAGATTTTGCGCAGGTCCTCGGGCTTGATGTGCGATTTGGTTGTGGTGCCGTTGGCGAAGGTTGTGAGGAACGCATAGTCGTTAAATGCGTTCCAATTGCTCTCGCGGTCATAGAAGTAGGCCTGGCCGTGGAGCTGGTTGGTGCCGCTCTTGGTGACCGAGGTGACGACACCGCCCGCGGCGCGTCCGTATTCAGCCGAATATACGCCGGTATTGACAGCGAACTCTCGGACGGCGCTCCCTGCCGTGGAATAGGCTTCGCGGGTGCGCCCACGCTCCTCAGCGAAGAAGGCCTGGTTGTCGTCGGCGCCGTCGATTTCGACGTTGTTGAGCAGCGTGCTGATGCCGCGGACGCTGATGAGACCATAGCCGCTGGTGTCCACTGTGACGCCGGGAGTGGAGAGGGCAAGAGCCGACCAGCGCCGGTTGTTGATGGGAATATTCTGCATCGCCGCAGTGTTCAAGGTATCGGTGAAATCGGGCGATTGGAGGTTCATGACCGGGGTTTGCTCGGTCACGATGACTTCGGTGGCGGATGAGGCGACGGCCAAACGCGGCTCGAGGCTCGTGACTTGTCCAACCAGGACAATGACATTCTCGGCCCGGTACTTGGCGAAGTTGGTTGCCGAAATGGTGACCGTATACGTACCCGGCTCGAGCAGAGGCGCTTTGAAGTAGCCGCTGCTATCGGAGTTGAGGTTGACAGTAAAGCCTGTGGCCAGTCTTACGATGTTGACTGGAGCGCCCGGGACTACGGCCCCGGATGAATCAAGGACAGTGCCGTCAATCGAGCCTTGCGTCGTGGACTGCGCGTTCAAGGGCTTGGAGCTGAAACACGCAGCGAGGATGATAAGCGCCAAGCAACAAAGCACCAGGCGAATTCTATTGAATGTCATAACTGCCCTCCAAAGTAGTCGTTTGCGTTTGACCATATTCCGTGTGAATTGATGGCGTCGTCGCCGGCGCCACGAATCGGCGTTTCGGTCAACGCGCAGAACCCGGTGAAACCTGCGATAAGCGCCCAGCAGCTATCAAAGCCGACTGCAGCATGGGACGCGTGCCTGCTCAAAAATCCCCGACACTTGAGCGTACAAATCTTCGATGAACCTGCGATGAAAAGCGAAGTGAAACGTCGTGAGCATGCAACCCGGGATTCAGACCTCGGGCGGTCCGCGAGTGCACTGGCCATCGGACGGGGGAGACGTTTTCCAAGTGGGCCGGTGACAATCGGCTGTTATGCCCTCACGAAAATGAACTTCAAATGCAGCAAAACTAATGTTTCTAGCGAAAACAACCTTTGCCGGCTGCAACGTGGAGGCTTCTCACAGATTGCAATTGTGCCATTGCGCCGCAGTCGATCCGTGTCTGAAACCATTTGAAACTTCAGCTGCGCCCCAAAAACGCGGGCTGAAGGATTCCCTCAATGCGAAGCATCTCGGGGTACGGCAATCTCTTAGGAGAAGTCATTGTAGGACAGAGGTGGCCATTTTTCCAAGGGGAATGTGAAAAATCTCCCGCACTTCGAGAAAATCAAGGGTTTAGCCGTCAACTTGTGGAAAACAGGGCCTATTCGTAGACGATCCTGCGCCAGGATGCGCGATGGAGCAGGCGCACGCGGGCTGTCGCCGAACAAGGCGTCGGGTGAAACCCTTTGCGGGCCGCGCCAGCAAGCGGGTCCGCACCCTCCGAAGCAAAACTGAATCAGTGGCCGCTGCCCGGACCCCAGCGAAGGCGCAAGCCAACGCGAAGCGTGAACGGCAGGCTGGGGTAACCGATGGGCGCGATGTGCTGGGTGTCGAGCAGATTCTCGGCCTGCGCATAGACGTCGAGCCACGTAAACCACTGGTAGCTGCCGCCGAGATCGAGTTTCGCGTAGCCGTAGTCGAGATTGCGGTTGGGCAGAAGCAGGCTGTTGCCGCCGGAAGCGTCTTCGCCTTCAAGGTAGGTGGAGTCGTCACTGCGGCTGGCGAAGGCTGCGGAGAAAATTCCTGTGATTCGCTTGTTGGCATAGGTGGCTGTGAAGTAGCCGGTGTGCGGCGCGCGACGGAAGGGGCGAGCGCCCTCGAGCGGCGCATAGGGGCCGACGGGAATGCCATTGAAGGTGGGAATGGGCCCGAGCAGAGCCTCGTCGTCATTGGTGAAGGAGCGCTGGATGACGGCATCGAGGTAGGTGTAGCCGCCGCGGAGAAAAAGGTTGGAGCCGATTCCAGATTCGACCGATGTTTCAATTCCCTGGGCGCGGAAAGCCTCAGAGTTGATCGTCAGCTCGTAGGCGAAGTTCGCCTGCAGGACTTGTTCGAGTTGCTGTTGCTGGGCCGGGGTAAGGTTGGGCAGGAGCTCGGGAACCAGATCCAGACCGACGTACTCGATCTCTTTGCCGAACTCGTTGTGAAAGTAGCTGGTCTTGAAAATGATGTGCTGGCTGAGGAAGGACTGCTCTACGCCGCCCTCGTACGTGCGCATAGCGGGCGCTGAAATAGGACTAATGTGGAGGGCCTGAATGGTGGTCAGGCCCTGGTTGTTCGGAATGTTCACGAGAAAGGTGTAGAGCGAATCGTCCTGATCGGTGAGCTTGGGCTCGCGTACCGCCTCGCCGAAGTTGAAGAGAACGCGGGTGCCGGCGAAGGCGCCGCTGCGCGGGCGAAGCACATAGTAGTTGAGGCCGGCGCGCGGCGAAGTCTGGAACCCGAACAAAGAGTAGTGCTCGATGCTGCCGCCCAGCGTGTAAAAAAAGCGATCCTTGAAGTCGCCGTGCACCGCGAGTGGGATGAAGTAGTTTGTGCGCTCGACAGGCGTGTAGTAGCTGCTGCCCGGCTCCGCGCCGCGCTCGTCTTCATACTGAAAGCCGGCGAGGCCGGCCAGATGTGGTGTGATGGTGATGTCGCCCTGGTAGCCGGCCTGATCGCGATTGGAGACGTACTGGATGTGAAATGTTGAGCAATCGAGCACCGCCTGCCCGTTCGCGGAGTAGCCGTTCGCGCCTGTGATGGTGACGATGCTGCCAAGGTACGCTGGGCCGAAGCAGTAATCGTTATAGGACTGGAAGATTCCTGGGGTGGTCCAGCGAGAATCCTGCTCGCGCTTGCGGGTGAGGCCGTAACGGATTACGTTGTGCAGGCTCGCCGTGGTCTGGTTGTCGACGGATGCGCTGAGGAAGATGTCCTGATTCTTTTCCGTAGCGTCGTCAGCGATGTGATAAAAGTCCCAAGCGTTGGGGACACCGGTGCCTTCGACGCCGTAGTGCAGTGTGCCCCGAATCTGCGTGGTTCCGTTCGGTTGCCAGCCGAGGTTGGCCGCCGATGTGGCCACGTGGTACTCGTCCATGGGCAGATCGTTGGCGGTTTGAAGCCAACTGAAAGCGCCGAGGTAGTCGAGCTGCTTGTGCGCGCCGGCAAGTTCAAGCTCCTCCCGCGAGGTAGAGAGGTTGCCGGCACTGCCTTGGAAAAGCAGGGAAGGGAAGCTGGTAGTGCCGTGAGGAGTGGTGAGGCTGACGACACTCGAGTCAGCGCCCGCGCCGTAGAGGCTCGCATCGGGGCCGCGATAAACCTCGGCGCTCTCGATGGCGGTGGTGGAGAGTGTGCCGAAATCGAATTGATTGCCCAGGTCGCCGATGTCGACGCCGTCGAGGAGCATTTTGTTGTCGTCGGAGCCGCCGCCGCGGACGAAGAGCGAAGTTGCCGCTCCGTTTTGGCCGGACTGTACGGCGGAGGCGCCAGGCATGAGGCGAAGGTCGCTGGTGAGATCGTTGCGGAGAACGAGGTCGAGCGGGCCGAGCACGGTGGTGGCGGCGCTGGTTTGCGGCTGCGGAGTGGGCGTGCCGGTAGCGGTGACCACGATCGATTCGCGCACCCAGGCCGGCTCCAGCACGACGTCGCGCTCGATGGAATCAAACTGGCCGGCATAGAAGTCGGGTGTTTGCAACTGCCGGAAAGATTTGGCAGAAACGACGAGAAAGAATCGGCCGGAAGAGCCGGTGAGGATCTGGAAGCTGCCGTCTGCGGTGGATACCGCGGAGGCGATGACCTGGCCGTTTGCGACGAGCGAGACTGCGGCGCCGGTGACTTTGGCGCCAGTGGCATCGGTGACGACGCCGCGGATAGAAGTAGCGGAACAGAATGCAACGCAGAGCGCGAGGCATCCGGCGGCAAGCGCGCGAGGCAGAGCGTGGCAGGCCCGGGACAAGACGCGGCGCGAAGTTGCGCGCAGAAAATCGGAAGTCGGCATGAGAGCTCCTTCGTTCCCCTCGGAACGTGAAAGCGGTTGGGTGCGCCGAGGACCGGTCTCCTGACTTGCGCTCGTTTCAGCCGCCTTCCCAATGCCGAACCGATTCGATTCGACCCCAGTGGCTTGATGCGAGTTTCGCGCAAAGCGAAACACACGGGCTGAAATCCTGTTTTGGCTCCTACGCTTGTTATATGACGGCAGGGAAAACAGGTGCGCTCACAGTTGCGGGGCAGTGGCGGAGTTTCACCGCCTTCCCGAACATCCTGGCGTTCGCGATGATGAAGTGGTGCGAAGCGCAGGGCTTGCAGCAGTGATGTCATAGAAACGACTTCCATGACATCAACTTTTATAGCCGGAACGCCGTGGGAAGTCAAAGAGGAAAATCGTGCGATTGGAAAAAGGACGAAGCAGGTCGAATTCTAGCTGCGGTCAGACGTGGTGACCCCGGCCTGATTCGAACAGGCGACCTACAGTTTAGGAAACTGCTGCTCTATCCATCTGAGCTACGGGGCCACTCGATTAATTTTACGGGATTGTGGGAGCAGCAGTTTCGGAAACTGCTGGTCGATTCTCGATCCGGCCCTGCCGTGCCGGGGGCCACACTCGCAGAATTGTGCGCAAAAACGCACACCGAAGGCCCCATAAGGCGCGCCGAACCCCGGCTAAGCGTGCGCAAACTCGTTCTCCGTGAAAGACCTCGCGACTATTTCCGGGTCGCAGCCAGCACGTGCGGATCTGCGTAGAAGGCCTTGATCGCGTCAGAATCAGGCACAGCGGCAGGGCCAGACACAGCGACGGGCGACAGCAGCATCCACCGCCAGTTCACCTCTCGTGCGAGTACGTCCGTGGCCGGTACGCCCGAGGCGATGCGAACACCGAAGGGTTTGCCGCCGGCAAACTGAGACACAAGGCGATCGAGGGGGAAACGGCTTCTGCCAAGCGTATCCGCATCGAGCGTGATGGCGTCGATGTACAAGGGCCCGGGAAAGATCTGATCCAAACTGTTGTTTCCTCCGGGCCCATTGTTTCCTCCGGGATTGAAACTGGGAGGCGCCGGTTCCCAGACCCACGCGAGGTTGTGGAGGTTGGCCTCGCCGGTTAGGCGCTCATGGAGCCTTCGGTACAACGCCTCGGAACCTTCAGGCCCAGGGTGACCTGACCACCAATTGCCATCGGCGTTCAGTGCTGGATATGGACTCCAGAGCATGGCGAGATGTGCCTCGGCGAGCGGGCGCAGCAGCGCGGCTGCAGCGTCGGCCTGTGCAGCCCAACGATGATTCAGGTCTGTTCCCGGCTCAAGCAACTGCTGCCATTCGAAACTGGTGAGCACGCCCGTAGCGGCGCCGTCGGTTGGGCGAGGCGGCGTCCAGCGGATTGCGACCAACTCGCCCTGACGCGTCGCCTCCCGCACCTGCGCGAGAAGCATTGCCGGCTCCGTGGCTCCAGTCAGATCGATTTCGACGATCGCCGGTTGTTTGCCGGTTGCGCCAAGTACCGCCTGCACCTCGGGAAAAGCTATGGCGGCGGATTCGACGACGCTCTGTCCGCCAAGAACTCCCTTTCCCTTCGCCTCAGCTAATTTTTCGAGCAGGGCGCGCACCTCGGCACTGGCATTCATGTCTCCCGGCGCCGGGGGCGTGGCCGGAGCCGCCATCGGCGCGGAAAGGCGTGAATCGCCTCGATTGATAATGTTCGGCGCATGAAAGATCGTCTGCGACTGGTCGAGGCTATTGGCGCCTTCTGCCATACCGCTCCACATCATGAAGTATGCCCAGCGGGGCTGCGCTGCGAGGGTCGTGAGCGTCGGCATGGCTCCAACCTCGGCCAGGGCGATCGGCTTATGAAGGGGATCGGCAAGCGCGACCATTTGGTCATAGAACTCCTGCCGGAACGGATCGTAGATATCCATCGTGAGCACGTCAGCATAGGCGGAGCCAGGAAAGTAGTCGGCAACCGGGCCGGCGCTCGCATTGGGGCTGTTTACGTTCCACACCCAAACGAGATTGTTGAGATGATGCACGTGCACGTAGCGGTCATAGATCTGGCGGTAGAGTGCCGCCGAGCCGTCCGGGCCGGGACGACCGCCCCACCAGAACCAGTTGCCGTTCATCTCGTGGTAAGGGCGGAAGAGCACAGGCACTCCTGCGTCCTGCAGCTCTTTCAGGTAGCCCGCGATGCGGTCCACCTGCCGGCACCAGCGCATATTG
The DNA here is from genome assembly GCA_049517515.1 of Occallatibacter sp. Classification (GTDB taxonomy): domain Bacteria; phylum Acidobacteriota; class Terriglobia; order Terriglobales; family Acidobacteriaceae; genus Telmatobacter. The sequence goes on along the minus strand of JBEKSA010000031.1, from coordinate 10,363 downwards.
AGATCCGTGCCGGGCGTAAGGAGCTGGCGCCACTCCCAGTCAGTCAGGTGCCCCTGCACGCTGTCGCGAAAGGTGACAGGTTCGTCTTCCGTCGGCCGCACGGAGTGCCATGTGAGTGCGATCACGGCGCCATTGCGGTACTGGCGAATCACTTCCTCAATCATGGACGGACGTCCAAGCGTGGAGTCCTTATCGTCTCCGCCCGAGAAGCCGAAGTCCTGTCCGAAGATGCCGGGGTATTCGCCGGTCAAATCGTAAACGCGGTCTGAGTAGCGGGAAACGGTGTTAGGGAAGTTATGCTGGCCGGCGATCGTGGCGTGGCCCGTGATTGTGTCCAGATCGTGCAGCAGGGCCCGTGCGGCCGGAGTTGCATCCGGGTTGACCGGCTGAGCGTCGGGCATTTGCGCCGTTGTGGCGGACGCCGTGCAGATGCACACGACGAATGCGAGAAACAAGTGCCGCATCATAGCGATCCGCAACCCGGCCCGACCGGGCGCCGAAGCATGTTGTGCGGAATCATTCTTTGCCATGTCCTGCCTCCTGCTGACTTAAGTCTCAGGTGCCGGTGCGGCGCAGCAGGCAGTCAAGCCTGTAAATGCTTGTGCAAAGGCACCGTTGATGCTGTTCTTCGTTGATGAAATCAATGTTATCGCCTGCCGATTGGAAGGGAACAGAAGTAATTCTGTGGAGGAGATCGTTCGCAGCCCCGCCAAGATGTGCTGCAAGAAATAATCGTGAAATCTCAAAGTGCCCTCCTGATGCAACATCGATGCCAAAAGATCTCAGCAGTCAAGCTGAACCATGAATAAAGTAATTGCGGTATGATCCGGCCAATGTGACGTACCGTCGCATCCATTTCTTCGGGGCAAAGGTTAACGAATCATCGGGTCACTGATTGAGCACTGCAGGCGGAGCAGCCACCAATTCCCCGCGTTCTGGTTTTATCATCGGCTAACCGGACAGAACTCAGTTTTCGGCCTACCGGGAGTCGCCAGCAGGCAAAGAAGAGGGTTCTGTCCGGATAGACAACAATTCCCCCGGAACCCGTTAAATCGATCCCATTCCGCTCGATAAGTGACGGGGCCTGATCCAATTTCTGTTCACTCCCAAAACCGGTCGCTTCACTTGTGTGCTGGTCATCCTTGCAATTCCCTCGCTGTGCTCCTTTAATTCGGTAGCAGTGAAAGCGTCAAATCCAAATTCTTCACCTGGGCCAGCGGGCGCGTCCTCGCTTGGAGCGCAAGCGGCGCTTGCGCTTTGCGGGTTCTCCGCCGTGGTCGGCCAGATCGTGCTCATGCGCGAGTTGATCCAGGTCTTTAACGGCAACGAGATCGCTTTGGGAATGCTCCTCGCCACATGGCTTCTCTGGACGGCTGTCGGAAGTGCGCTCGCTAGCGGCGCTGGCCTTGGAAGGAATCGGCCACGCCTCGCCGTCGCCGCGCTCGAATGTGTCCTTGCCGCGAGCTTTCCCCCAACCATTTGGGCGCTGCGCGACGCGAAGGCGTTCTTCCAGACTGTGCCGGGAGAGCTAGTGGGTCTTGTGCCCATGCTGCTCACCTCGCTCGTGTGCCTCAGTGTGTTTTGCGCGGCGTCAGGCGCGCTTTTTGTCGCAGCGGCCCGCATGGCCGAAGTGGAGTGCTCGCTTTCCGCGCGCGCCGCAGCAAGCTCAGCCTATCTGTTGGAGGCGGCGGGTTCGGCACTGGGCGGAATTCTCGCCAGCATCGTGCTCGTGCGCTTCTTCGAGGCCTTTCAGATTGCAGCGATTGTGGCCCTGCTCAACCTTTGCGTGGCGGCGGCACTTGCACTCCGATTGCGCCGCGCGCAGGTCGCGCTGCTGGCTGCGGCGGCTGCGTTGGTCGCGATTCCGCTACTGCTCTGGGTCGCTCCGCGCTGGGAGGCGGCGGCGCGAGCGCGCCTGTGGCGCGGCTTCAACGTGGTCGGCGCACGTGAGTCCATCTACGGCAGTCTGACCGTAACCGAAACCGGCACGAGCGAGACCGGCACAATCCGCAGCCTGTACGAGAACGGCACGATCCTGGCCAATGCGCCCGATCCCGCCGCGGCCGAGGAGGCAGTCGATTACGCCTTGCTCGAACACGCCGCGCCCAAGCGCGTGCTACTCATCGGCGGCGGCGTCAACGGCGCCACCGTTGAGGCGCTCAAAGACCCGACCATCGCCAGCCTCGACTACGTTGAGCTCGACCCCGCGCTGATCGCGATGGCCCGGCAATTCTTCCCTCGGCAGACGGCGGTCTTCGACTCCGATCCTCGCGTGCATCTGCACCTCGTGGATGGGCGAAGATTCCTCACCGCAACCAGCGACAAATTCGACGTGATCATCGTCGATGTGCCGGATCCGCAAACGGCGCAGTTAAACCGCTTCTACACTGTCGAGTTCTTCCGCCTGGCGCGCGCGCATCTCGCGCCGCAGGGGCTGCTGGCCATCGAGCTGCGCTCCGCTGAGGAGACGATCAGCCCGGATCTTGCGGAGTTTCTGCGCTCCATCCGGCGAACGCTCGGCGAGGTGTTTCCGTACCAGGCGGCGATTCCCGGAGAAATGATTCACTTCTTTGGCGCCATGCGGCCGGATGTATTGACGCGCGACCCGCAGGTGCTTGTCGCGCGGTTGCGCGAGCGGCGGCTTGCAACACAGTACGTGAGCCAATACTTCATTCCCTACCGCATGATGCCGGATCGCATGGAGCAGGTGGAGACTGAGCTCACGCCGGTTGCTTCAACGCCGGTGAACCGCGACTTCGCGCCCATCGCTTACGAATTCGATGTGGTGCTGTGGGGCGCGCAGTTCCGCTCGGGTTACACCGCGTGGTTTCGCGCCGCGGAGCACGTCAGGTTCGGCCAGGTCGCAGGCGCTCTGGCAATTGTGCTGCTGATCGGGGTGGGCCTTCTGACGATTTTGCCCGGCCGCGAACGGCGCGCACGCGTAGCCGCAGGTTCGTGCGTTGGCGCGACGGGATTTACGCTGATGGCCCTGCAAATCTTTTTGCTTCTCGGATTTCAGGCGGTATACGGGTATGTGTACACCGAGCTGGCGATCCTGATCGGGCTGTTCATGGCGGGCATCGCCCTGGGCAGCTGGCTGGCGATGCGCAGCAACAATTCGTGCGATGGCGGCGCGCTACACGGCTGGAGGTTGACGGAGGTTCAGCTTCTGCTCGCGCTCGCGTCTCCGGCGCTGCTGCTCATTGTCAGCCTGATGGGGAGTTTTGCCTCAACAGCCGCCACGTGGATTGCGGCCCAAGTCATCTTTCCGGCGCTGGCTGCGCTGGCCGGCATGCTGGGCGGGTACCAATTCGTCGTCGCTGCGGGAATCTTTCTACCCGACCGCGGCACACGCTCAGGGCTGGGTGTGCTCTACGCCATCGATCTTTTGGGCGGATGCGTGGGCGCGCTGGCGCTGAGCACTTTCCTGATTCCACTTTTTGGATTCTGGCGGACAGGTTGGTTGGCCGTAGCAATCAATGCAGCGGCGGCATTGCCGGCAGCGCGGATGAACATGGCGAAAGAAGCAGTCCAGGGGTAGGTATTTCCGGCCTTTGCCTGGACGAAACCGCGGAACGAGTTGCGCAACGTTTCTCTGATCCGTGCTCTGCCTACGGCTTGTGTTCGTTGAACACCACCGCCGTAAAGCTGAAGATGTCGGTGTTCTCGTCTTTCCAGCAGTTGACGTTCATGCCCGCCTTGACGCAAGTCTGCTCGAGGAAGGTTTGCCTGTCCCACTTCTGCTCCACGGGAACCTGCGGCAGCAGCAGGCCCTCGGAGTCACCGTTTTTCATGAGCAAGCCGTCGCGGCCCACCTTGATCTGCTCGATGTCAGTCACGCGGCGCAGCGGCGAAAGGACGGAGATTTCGTAAGCGAGCTTCGGCAGCTCTGAAGCAGTGACGGGCGGGAAGCGCGGGTCACGCACAGCGGCCAGCGTGGCCGTATCGCGCACCGTCATGTAGAGCGGCTTCATGGGCGCGGTGTAGCCGATGCAACCGCGCAAAGCGCTGCCCTCAGTGAGCGTGACGAAGGCGCCGTACTCCCGGTCGAGCGTTTCGCTCGGGCTCGGCGATGGCGCGTACGGCTCATCCCTCTGGATCATGTACTCGACCGACTTGCGCGCCACGGCAAGCAGTTCCGCCTTTTCCGCGTCAGTGAGCGAGAAGGGCGGGACTGCGTCGGCCGCATGCGCGGACTTGACGAAGAGATCGGCGCTGTAGCCGACGACGCGCGAGTGATCGCTGGTCACGTCACCGGAGTTCGCGTACTTCAGCACTTCGGCCTTGTTTGCGCCCAAGCGCTCGGCGTAGATCATGGCGGCCACAATGGGCGCGCCGCCACAGGCCTCCCACACGCGCGTCTCGAAATTGCGCGACATGCTCAGGTAGTCCCATGCCTCGAGCGCGTGCAGCGTTTTGTGGTCGATGGTCTCGGCGTCATCGTAGGTGTGGTAGTGGGAGAGATCGGAGCTGGCCAACACCAACGTGTCGTGATCGTTGCGCAGCATCCTGGCCAGGGCCACGCCCAGCGCGCGACTGCTTTCATAGCTCTGATCCCCCATCACAATCGGCACCAGCTCGAAGTTGCCGAGGACCGTTTGCAACCAAGGCAACTCGACCTCGACCGAATGCTCCGGCGCGTCCTGTGTTGCCTGATGGCCCTTATCGGAAAGCTGGATAGTGGAGCTCATCTTGGCCAGCCGGCGCGCGAATTCCTTGTCGACGGGAACTTGGCCAAGCGGCGTGGTGTAGGCGTCGCCGTCGTAGACGGAGGTGAAGTCGAAGGCCACGTAATGCGAAGGCGCGATGACCACCACGCGCGAGTACTTGTGGCCCTTGAGCGCCGCGTAGGTCCACGCGGCCACCGGTCCAGAGTAGGGATAGCCGGCATGGGGCGCGACCGCGGCGAGAATTTCACCGTCGACTGGCGGCGGCGTGGCTTCTGCCAGCAAGTCGTCGATCATCTGCGTGAGCTCTTTGGGATCGGCAGGATAGAATGCTCCGGCGACGGCTGCCGGCCGGATCTTTTGCTGCCCGGTTGTATCCTGCGCTGCGCGAACGTGCAGGATGGGCGCGCTTACCAGGAGTGCGATGCATTGTGTCATCAGCCAAGCCATAGCGGAACTCCTTGCGATCTTCATGGATCAGGACCTCCTGGGCCCGCTCAAGCGTGCCAGATTCCAGGGATTTTGTGCCTGCAAAACGGGCAAGTCGAGTCCTTGCGGATGAGCAGCTGGCTGGCGGTGAAGCCGACGCGCTCGACCAGCATTTTGCGGCACTGCGGGCAGTAGGTGTTCTGCGCGGGATGGCCGGGGACGTTGCCGATGTAGACGTAATGAAGTCCTTCGGCATCGGCGATGGCTTTGGCGCGCTCCAGCGTAGGCACGGGCGTAATTGGCAGGTTCTTGAGCAGGTACTCGGGATGAAACTGCGTGAAGTGGAGGGGAACATCGGGGCCAAGATTGGCCTTGACCCACTGCGCGAGGCCGCGGAACTCGGCATCATCGTCGTTGAGCGTAGGCACAACCAGGTACACAATCTCGGTCCATTTTCCCATCTTGCGCAGCGTCACAAGGGTTTCGAGGACCGGCTTCAACTGGCCCGTGACGACCTTCGTGTAGTAGGACTCCGTGAAGGCCTTCAGGTCGATCTTGACTGCGTCCATCTTGCCGTAGGCTTCGACCAGCGAGTCGTGCTGTATGTAGCCGTTGGAGACCACGATGCTGCGCACGCCTGCCGCGTGGCCGGCATCGGCCGTGTCCATCAGATATTCGGCAAACACCACCGGCTCGCTGTAGGTGTAGGCGATGGTGGGGCAGTTGTTTTGCAGGGCGGCGGCCGCCGCCTGATGCGGAGAGACGTACTCGGCGGGAATCTCCTCAGGGCGCGACTGCGAAATGTCCCAGTTCTGGCAAAACTTGCAGTTCACGTTGCAGCCGGCGGTGGCAATGGAGAAGGCCGTGGTGCCGGGCAGGTAATGGAACAGTGGTTTCTTCTCAATGGGATCAATGTGCGCGGCGCACACGCGGGAGTGGACCAGCGTGTAGTAGACGCCGCCGCGATTCTCGCGCACGCCGCAATAGCCGCGCTCCTTGTCGCCTACGATGCACTCGCGCGGGCACAGCTTGCAGCGGATCTTGCGGTTGGCCAGCTTCTCGTAGAAGCGCGCTTCGAAGGTGAATTGCGCGTCGCTCTGCGATTCTGCGCAGCTGGCAAGCGGGACGGCAACGGCGGGCGCGGCCAGTTCGCCGGCGCCAAGCGCCGCTCCCGAAGCCAGCGCGCACATCAAGAAAGAGCGGCGATCGATGGGCGTACACGCCGGGCATTCTGCAGTAGCCGATTTGCCTTTCATCATGCACCTCCCGGCTGCGCCGGTCACGCCTCCACCACTGCGATGCGGCTGGGATCGCAGTGGCCGAGACGATGCTGGCCATCGGCCGCGGTGGCAATGTAGTGCGGCGCGCGCTGCTCGGCTTCGAGCGTCTTTAGACCCATCTCCGCGCGCTTGTGCTCGATCATCTGCCAACCCGTATAGTCGAGCGCTACCGCATCCTCGGAGACAAGCAGACTGTTCGCCTTCCAACTGTGTTCGGGCTTGAATCCTGGACCGCCCTCGTACATCGCCGCAGTCGCGTCACAAATCACGAGCTTCAGCCGCGAGCGAATCTCGGGCAGCATGTTCAGGTCGGCGACGTAAGGATCGCAGCCGTTGGGGTGGTACTTGTTGGGATTGTGAATGGCCCCGTACATGTTCTTGAGAGCGATGGTGACGCCGGCGCCGTCATGGTCCTTGAGGACGGGCAGATTGATCAGGACGGTAGAAGATCGCGTGAGGATTTTCGACAGCCGGCTGCCCACGCTGCCCCACGCCGAAAGCTCATCCTCGTAACCGACTCGGTCGGTTCCGTAGCACTGCACGCGGTCGCCGCCGATGGCGATGCGAAAGCCGCTACGCTCCATCTCCTCCGTATCGCGATCCCAAACGATCATGTTAGCTGGATGGACGCCGGCCCGCTGCAGGCGATCACAGACGGCGGCGACGAGATCGACATGCGTCGAGATACCGCGGCCGCCGAGCGTGTTCACTTTCAGGCTGACCGTATCATCAGGTCCTGCTATGCGGCGCCACACGGCGAGGATGCTCTCATTCGATGTCGCCGTGGCATGGACGCTGCCGAAGAGCGCAAGCATGGTGCGGTCGAGAAGAGCCGCAAGACGGTGCGGATCAAGGTCCATTCCCGCGCCGCGGAGCATGGGGTCGCGGGCGATGGCAACGCAGGATTTGGTGGCGGGTGGGGGCTGCGCCGGAGCGCGCAACGCGGCGCCTGCCCCGCAGGCCACGGCGCCCGCGAGGCACTGCGTGAGAAAGTTCCGCCGGCTCTGGTCGCTCAGGTCCGTCATACAAATGCTCCGGTACGCCGAGGTCCAGTGCGTTCTGATCCGGTGCGCTTGCGCCTGGATAGTGGATCAGCCGCAAGGACCGGCGCAGAGAGTGTGATGGCTTGGGCGGTTCAGATGAAGGTGCTCAAATAACGTGAGTTGCCCCCGGGATGAATCCTCGGCGACCACAGGCACACACACTGCTATTTCTCATATCTAACGCGACCGGCAGGGGTTTGCAGTGATGCAGAACACGTTACGCTGGCGGCCGCATCGTGTGGCCGCTGCTCAAGCCAGCACACTGACCTTGACGGCTAGCTTCTCAAAATCTACAGTTCCCAGGCCGCGGGCGGCTGCCATCTGGAGATAAGGGAGCTGGCTGGAGTCGAAGTTCCAGTAGGCTTTTGCCACGTAGGCATCGATGGCCACGGGGTCGGTGCCGGCCACCATGGTTTTCATCAGGGCAACATCTTCCAGGTCGCCGCCGGTCGGGCCGTTGCGCAGCAGAATCCGGTAGCAATCCATCAGCGTGACGGTGGGCAACATAAAGTTGGCGAGATCAACGAGGCTCTGGTGAATCTGCTGATGAAGCCGGTTGCGTTCTCCGCCGAGAATGCCGTACCAGTTCTTCATGCCCAGGGTGACTCCAACCAAACTGTGCTGCTTTGCAATGGGCAGGTTAAAAATTCTGTCCGCCTCAAGGAACGGTGCAAAGACCGGCCAGCTTTTCAACAACACGCCCTTGATGTCCACCTCGCGGAAAAGCGAGGGATCGGGCAGGATGACCTCGGCTCCCTCGGCGCGCGCTGCCTCCTGAATGCCCGAACGATGAAAGCACCGCCGCGGATCGTTGCAGCTCACGTCGGTGACGACAACGCGTTTGGCGCCAGCCTGCCAGCACTGTCGCACCGCCTCGGCCACAACATCCGGATTCGTGTTGGCGGCCTGCTCCGGCACGCGGTCCCATGCGATGTTGGGCTTGATGACAACGACATCCTGATGGCTGACGAAGCGGCGGATGCCCCCCAGGTTTTCAAGAGCCTGCCGGACGAGTTCGCGCGGCTCACCATTCCGGACAATGGTCATAGAAGGTAGTCGCGGATCGTCCGCAGTGCGATGGTCGCGGCGCGCCTGTTCTGCCTGCGCAGGAACCGGACGAACACTCTGCTCGCTCAGCCAGGCGCCCGCGCCGGCCGCGCCAGCCGCGATGCCGCCAACGCGCAGCAGTTGCAGTAACGCCTCGCGTCGCGTCATCTGCGCTTGGCGCGGCTCCCGCTCCGATTTCATTGCCTGGTCGGCTTCTTCGCTCATGCCCTTTCTCCTCTTCAGATCTCCACCCGTTTGATGCGATGCGGATCATTTGTCCCCAGGCTGTGTGCGGCGTCAGCGGCGGTGGCAATGTAGAGCGGCGGACGGCCCGCGGCTTCCAGCGTGGGTAGGCCCATCTCCGCGCGTTTGCGGTCGATCATCTCCCAGGCAATCGTGTCGACGGCAACGCGATCTTCTCCGATCAGCAGCGCATTTGGGTACCAGAGCCGCTCGGGATGGAAACCAGGACCGCCGTCATAGACCGATGAGATTGCGTCGCCGATCGTCAGCCGCACAGTCGTACGAATTACGGGAATGCAGTTCAGATCGGCCACCCCCGGATTGCAGTGATTACCGTGTAGCGTGTTCGGCTTGTCCACCACCCCGTACATGTTCTTCATGGCAAAAGTCACTCCGGCTCCTTCGTGATCCTTAAGGATAGGCATGTTGATGACCATGGAGCATTCGCGCGTAAGAATTTTCGTAATCCGAATACGCGCCACGCCCCACGTTGACACCTCGTCTTCGAATCCGGCCACGTCAGAGGAATAGACGCGGATGCGGCTGGGATCGGTGTTAATGGTCATGCCGCAAGACTCGACGAAGTGCGCGTTCTGGTCCCAGACGACAATGTTGCCGGGTTTGACGCCGGCCTGCTGCAGCCGCTCGGCCACGGCCATGATCAGAGCCGGGTGCGTTGCAATACCCTTGCTGCCGAGGCCGTTCACCTTCAGCCCGATCACCTTGTCCATCGGCACCAGTGACTTCCATGCAGTGACCGAACTGGCATGGCCGGTGTAGGCCGTGATCGCGCGATCAAGCAGATTCTGAACGCGCTGTTCGTCAGGTTGCGCGCCTGTGCCCGGACCCCCAGCCGTTCCGTGGAGCGCGGGATCGCGGGCGACGACAACTTTGGACTTTGTGGCTTCTGCGCGTCGATCGACCATTGCCGCAAGCGCAAGTCTGTTTGCTGTTCCAGTCGATCCGACAAGCACGGCGCCCGCCGCGGCTTCTTTCAGAAACTGACGCCGACTCTTCATTTCGGTCCTCCTTCGAATTTGCGGCCCTGCAGTTGCGCAACTCAAAGGTTCGACGCAACGCCGCGCGCCAGGCCCAACAAGGCCTGTCCGGTATCCGGTGTCGATTCATAGGCAACGATGCGGACCAGATACGAGCCTTTGCGAAAAATTACACTTTGCTCGTAGGCGATGGCTTCATCGCTGAGCGCAACGCTTTTGCCGTCCTTGGATTGGTCACCCGCGAAAATCTTGTGCGCTCCAGCGGCTTCGCTCATCTTGTAGACATCGACAACTGCCTCCACCTCGTCGCGGTACCTGTACTCAGAGGTAGCGACGGAGATCACACCTGCGCCGACGTACCGATCGGCATCGCCATCGATGTACTGCCAAAGATCCTTGGCCGCATAGACGCGGGTATCGCTTGTCTTCTGCCAGCCGGCAATTGCGCCTGACTGAGGAAAAGGATCGACTTGAACTTTCCTGCAACCGATGCCTGCAACGACCGTGGCGAGGGCCAATACTGCTGTCCCCGCCTTCCAATGCTTTGCGAAAATCAAGGGATCTCTCCTTATCACCGCGTCAGAAGTACCTGGCTGCTGGGGGAACGGCTCTCGCCGATGCTCGTGACGTACACGGCCGGGTGTTCCTGGAGCGGA
>JBEKSA010000030.1:0-43290 GCA_049517515.1 Occallatibacter sp. | reverse complement strand
CCCAAAAATCGTAACTTCTCTCTCATGACCGGCTCCTCCGCTTGTGGCTCTGGACTGCGTTCTCAAAACAAACTCAGCCTAACCCACGACTAGCGCAGCGGGCCGGTCACTACATAATGACTACCCCATTTTCGGGTTCTGTCCGGATTGGCGGTCATACAGTCGGAGCCCGACTCAGGTCCGGCTGAAGGAGCTCCCAACAGGGTCGCATACATGGCGGATGCTGGCATCGAAGCCGGCCACCCGCCTCCTAGGCTAGGATCTGGTCACAACGACCCAATCAGATCCACGTCCATCGCAATTCTGACATCTGGCAGTGCTCACCCGGCCCGTCCCGCCGCATTGTTCGCATCCGACAACGATCTTGAGTGCGATGTCTTCCGCCGCGGGCATCTGGCTAAGCCGTCGAATAACCTTGGCCCCGTAATATGCGGTGAGCCAGCGGAGAATCTGATGCTCGATAGTATTGCGCTCTTCGATTGAAATCTTCGGCGAGCGTTGCTCCCATCAACTACTTACGCATCTGACGCAAACAAGCTGGCCTGCGTTGAGCAGATTCTTCCCGTCCGGACACATAAAGTATTTACGGCAGCAACTGCACTGCTTCAGCCCGAGCATCTTCAGTCCTTCCCTTATGTTGTCCAACTCCCTGGAGATGTACGCGAGTTCCTGCCCGTCTTCGACCGTATTCCTGGCTTTCGTATTCATCTGAATCGCTCCAGAGGACTTTTAGGATACTCCCGATCGGACGAGAAAGGTCCGGGCGGCGCAACGCTCCGTATGGGATCTCCTGCTGGAATTGCGAGTTCCGGGCGAGTTGTCGGCAAGTGTTATGTATGGTCCGTCGCCTGAGTTCTCGACGAGCGACTTGACATCATCATTGGGACCGTTTTTATGTTTTGGGATTGGCCGGCTATTGCATCGCGGCGCCGCGCCGGCGGCGCATTCGCCTCTTTCCGTCCCCTTACAAAGTCCTTACAAGTTGACTGCTCCATCCTTACGTGCGGTGGTCTCCCATAGGGAAGGAGAATCTTCCGTTTCGAGGCGCGCCCGGCAGCCTCTTGCCGCGCCTTTTGGATGCAGCACCGGAGGGCATCCTCATGGTCGACTTCGATCTCAAACTGCTTCTCATTCCAGTGGGCCTGGCGTTGGCATTCATGCTTTGGGTGATTTGGGCGCTGGAGATCCAAATCAGGCGGGATAATGACCACTCTGACGCTAAACCTGGCGCGAACGCTGGGTCCGATCGTCCGGCTCCCAGTAGCACAGCTCCGGACGGGCGCAGATCAGGCCCCGGCGGCTTCTGAAGCGTCGCGGCTTCCTCCTGATAAAAGCGCTGAACCTTCACCCGGATATAACCACCCGGATATAACCATCGAAGATCACCTTGGCCTTACCGACTAAGCTGCGTCACGCCAAAAGACGTAGATTCTCGATCAATTGGGCAACATTGAGCCAATTCTCGCACTCATCACAATTCCATCGGGCAACACTGCGCCGATTCAAGCACTAGTTGACGGTTCAGACCTTAGCACTCATGGGAAGAGTTGCGGTCGGTCGCTACTCTTCCCTTTGACGGATTTTCGCCGGTGAGCCTTTAAGGTTAGGATTGTCGCCTCCTCGGACATAACACCATTTTTGGGGTTACTTCCGGATTGGCGGTTATTCGGGACGGACTCAGTCCCAACTTCCTTGTTTGCTCTCATGTGGTTGGACCTTCGGATCAACCATGAGTATGATCGATATCCGTCAGAAGTTAGCCTTCCTAGAATGGAGAACGCTATGAAACGTGAACGCGCTTTGCAGGTCGTTTTGGTCTTGGTGGGCTTGTTTTATTTCGGTTGGATCTACTTCCTGTTCGGTGCTCTGTGGCACTCCAGATGGCTTCAAGAAAATCAGGAGGTCTTGCCGATGTTCTTGAGCCTTAACATGGTGCTTGGGGCCTTTCTGTTGATGGCCGTCAAGCAACCGGCCAAACATCGCTCGCTGATCGCCTATGGGGGTTGGTCAAGCCTTGCCCATGCGTTCACGATGGCAATCCAAACAGCGGAGGCCTGGGCGCACGGGATTCACAGGAGTCCCTTGGATGTTGTGATCATTGGCGTGATTGGAGTCGCGCTCCTGGCACTGCTTCCGGGAAGACAACCATCTCCGGCCCCTGGCGACCTGACCGGTCAGCCCCGCTTTGCCGAACGCTAAGGGAAGCTGGTCCACCGCGGGTAACTTTTCAGGGAAATACGGTGGGATCGTGGGGAGTTTATGAAGTGGCGCTGGCTCTGTGAACAGTCCTGGTGTCGATCGTCATTAAATGACCCTTTGGGCACGTCGCCAATTGGGTCCGAGGTACGACATCACACGAGAGACAACCTCCAACTGCGACTTGTTCTTTTTCACGGTGCAACGATAGCAAGTTCCAGAAGGCTCTGCCACCCATTCGAATCCGCTAAATCAGGCTGGTGTCAGTTCTGGTGTCAGTTCGAACTGTAATTTAGTGCAGGGGAGTGCAACGTGGTGCGGCATGAGTGTGTTTCTTTAACACATTGAATTTACTTATCTTAGATGATACTTTGCAGCGCCATGCAGCTCTTGTCATGGCTGTGCAAAATGGGCCGAAAAGGGATTTCGAGTCAGGTGCATTCAACCGGGCTCTGCCACCTCTCCGCGTTAGCCTTCTGTTCGGGAAGGGTTGGTGAGGGCCATAAGCGCATACAACTCCCTTGCCAGCAACTCGAGACAGCGGCCCTGGATAGTTTAGTGGTAAACCAGCTCCGATTGCAACGCGCCGCGCGAAGATGCCTTTGTTGACCGCCGGACGTGGATCTCTTGCGCAACGTCAATTCGGTCAAGTAAGGTTGGCTGTCTGCTGGTTGCGAGGTTCGATGCGGGAGACGCCATGAAACAGGAGCCGTGGGCAACAAAGGCCCGGAAGAACGCACGTGCGATTGTTGCAGCGGTGATTGCGCCCGTTTTGTGCCTGCTGGTTCCTCTGGTTCCGGGGCCGCGCGAATCTATCTCGGTGCATGCGCAGGATCGCCATCCGATTCTTCGGCTCGAAAGCAGGAGTTTTACCGATGGAGGCAGCCTCCCCCGGCGACTGACATGCGACGGGCCTGACGTGTCGCCCGAGTTGCACTGGGCGAGCGCACCTGCGGGAATCAGAAGTTTTGCGATCCTGATGAGCGATCCCGATGCCCCGATCGACTTTACGCACTGGATCGCTTACAACATTCCATCCAGCGCAAGGGGGCTGGCCGAGGGCGCTTCGGCGCACGACGGCATGCCCGAGGGTTCCGCCCAGGGAACCAACAGCTTCGGCCGTTTCGGATATGGCGGTCCCTGCCCGCCTGCAGGCAAATCCCACCATTATGTCTTCCGGCTTTACGCCCTCGATGTCCGGCTCGCGTTGCCGCCCGGTGCGCTGAGGGACCGGATGGAGGCCGCGATGAGCGGACATATTCTGGCCGAGGGCCAGATCATCGGGATCTACCGGCGACCCACTCAATAGAAAATGCATTGACTGTGATCGGCGCTCGACGAAACGGGCCGCAGTTGCACCGGAATGATGATTCCCGGGCGGCGGTGGCTGCGGCTTCTTTGGCCTGCTACCTGCGGGGTGTGGCTCAGAGAAGTTACAATCACAGTTTCCGGCAGGCTTCCGGCCCATTGATGTATCTTTTGCTTTGGTCGCGGCTGCACCAGAGGGATGCGGCAGACCGGAGAGCGGGACCGGCGGGGAGTTGCGTTTTTGACGATGGAGTTCCACATTTCGCGGAAAGCCCGAGAGCGATACGGTTTCGCGGAATCCCTCTTTTCCTACAACGGCAACGTGATCCTGGCCAATCTTCCGGCGTGCCGCGAGTTCGCGTATCGCATGAATCAGGTACGCGATGTCGAGAAGCATCCGGAGCTGGCCGTGCACGCGGGCCAGCTCTTCGCCATGGGGCTCATCGATGAGGCCAGCCATGCGCTGATGGCTCGCTATCGCGAGCAGTTCGATCCCCAGGTAATGACCTCGGCGCTCGAATGGTTCGGCGCGCAGGTGGGCACTGACAACCTGGAGAAGATGCTGCTCGTGTTTGTGGAGCATTTTCCAGGGCAAAGCGTCATCCGCGGCCAGGAGACGCCGGCACAGTGGCTTGCGGGCGAGACCGGAGGGATGCCGCACCGCGCCGCCGCGCTTGAAGAACTGCTTCTGCTTTGGTCGGCAAATCGTAATGAGGCGTTCAAGCCGTTTGAGGAGCTGTTTGAAGACCGCACGCTGGCGGAGAAGACCGTCTACAAGCAAGTGACGGCACAGTTGCCGAAGTATTTCGCGACGCGCCCGCTGATTCCGCTGCCAGGCGCGAAGGCGATCAGCCTGCTCGATTTGTTGCGTGCCCCGGCACTGCGTTCGCCACGGTCGCTCAGCGACCAACTGGAGATCATTCGCAAGCTTTGGAAACCGCTGATTGGCGACAGCCTGGAACGTTTTCTGCTGATGGCCACGGACGTTCTTCGCGAGGAGGAACTGGCCATCTGGGCGCAGTTCAACCCGCCAGGGACGCGGCGTGGACCGCAGAAATGGCCGTCGTTCGCAAGCCACGCCGAGGTGCCGACCTTCGGCGATCCGCTGCAGGAATATGAGAGATTTTCGGCCGACATGGCCTGGATGCCGGGCGTGGTGCTGATGGCCAAGAGCACATACGTATGGCTGGCGCAGTTGAGCAGGCAATATGGACGACATATGGGGCGGCTTGACGAGATTCCCGACGAAGAGTTGGCCACGCTGGTTCATCGCGGCATCAATTCTCTGTGGTTGATTGGCGTGTGGGAGCGCAGCCGCGCATCGAAGACCATCAAGCAGCTCTGCGGCAATCGCGATGCCGTGGCCTCGGCCTACTCGCTGTTCGACTATCGCATCGCCGACGATCTGGGCGGCGAGCCGGCTTACATCAACCTGCGCGACCGCGCCTACCGGCACGGCATCCGTTTGGCCAGCGACATGGTGCCCAACCACATGGGCATCGATTCGCCGTGGGTGATCGAGCATCCGGAGTGGTTCATCTCGCGCCCTGATGCGCCCTATCCCGCGTATAGCTTCAATGGTCCCGATCTCTCGCACGACGGCCGCGTGGAGATCAAGATCGAAGACCACTACTACGACCAATCCGACGCCGCGGTTGTGTTCCGCCGGCGCGACAAGGCCAGCGGAGAAACGCGCTACATCTATCACGGCAACGACGGCACCGGCTTTCCGTGGAACGACACGGCGCAGCTCGACTACTTGAGTGCGGCGGTGCGCGAGCAGGTGATTCAGACCATCCTGCATGTGGCACGCCTGTTTCCCGTGATTCGTTTCGACGCCGCGATGACTCTCGCCAAACGGCATTTCCACCGGCTGTGGTTTCCGGGACCGGGCTCGAGCGGCGCCATCCCTTCACGCGCCGAGTACGGGATGACCCAGGCGGAGTTCGACCGGGCGATGCCCCACGAGTTCTGGCGCGAGGTGGTCGATCGCGTGGCTGCGGAAGTTCCAGGCACGCTGCTGCTGGCCGAGGCGTTCTGGCTCATGGAGGGTTACTTCGTCCGCACGCTGGGCATGCATCGTGTGTACAACAGCGCCTTCATGATCATGCTGCGCGACGAGGACAACGCCAAGTACCGCTCAGTCATCAAGAACACGCTCGAATTCGATCCCGACATCATGAAGCGCTATGTGAACTTCATGAGCAATCCCGACGAGCGCACGGCGATTGACCAGTTCGGCAAGGGCGACAAGTACTTCGGCGTGGCGGCGATGATGTCCACGCTGCCCGGCCTGCCCATGTTCGGCCATGGTCAGATCGAGGGATTCACGGAAAAGTACGGCATGGAGTACCGCTGGCCTCGGTACGAAGAGAACCCCGACCGCTGGCTGGTGGAGCGGCACGAGCGTGAAATTGCGCCGCTGCTCAAACGGCGCTGGCTCTTTGCCGAGAGCGGCAACTTCCTGCTCTACGACTTCTTCGCTCCCAACGGCTCGGTGAATGAGGATGTCTTCGCGTACTCCAACCGCAACGGCGGCGAGCGCGCCCTGGTGGTCTACCACAACCGCTACGCCAATGCGCACGGGACGATCGATTTTTCCGCCGCTTATGCCGACAAGGGATCGGGCCAGCTTCGGCAGCGGCGATTGGGCGAGGGGCTGGGTCTGAGCGGCGACCGCGGCGCCGTGGTTGCCTGGCGCGACTCGATAACCAGCCTGGAGTATCTGCGCAGGGCCGAAGATCTGCTCGACCGCGGCCTCAGTTTCGATCTCCATGCCTACCAATGCCATGTCTTCCTCGATTGGCATGAACTGCATCCGACAGCGCAGCAGCCGTGGGACAGGCTCTCGGACTGGCTGAACGGGCGCGGCGTTCCCAATCTTGCCGATGAGCTTGTCAATTTGGAACTCAAGCCCGCACACGATGCGCTGCGGCAGCTTCTGGATCCGGGTGTTGTTCGACATTTTGCGGATATTGCAGAGCATCCGCGCGCCGTGGGCGCGGAGCGAGCGAAGAAGATCGAACGGCAACGGAACGAATTTCTAAAGCAGGCATGGGTGCGCGGCGAGACTTTTCTGCGCGAGGCTCAGGCCACCTACGCGACGCGGCTGAGGGCGGAGAGTCAACCCGCGCCCAGCGGTGAGCCGGCCGCAGCGGCATCGCAGGCGCAGCGATTCACCGAGCTTCTCCGCGCGGCCATGCGCATGCCTCAAGTCGAAGCGCTTTTTCCGGCTCCATGGACCGCCGCCGCCCGCCGCATGCTGCCCAGTCCCAGCCCGCAGTTCACCGCAACGGAGATGTGGGGCCCGGTATTGGCCTGGTGCGCGCTCCAGTTGCTTGCCGAGTGGATTGATAAGGAGCAGCCCGAACGGACTGCGCTCGATCTTTTCGATCGGCTTCGTCTGCGCGAGCCGTTTGCCCATGCGCTTGCTTCGCTCGGGTTCGAGGGTGAGGAAGCATGGCGGGTGGCCGCGCGGATCAAAGTGCTGCTGTTGGCCAGCGCCGGCATTGGTAAAGCGCAGGAAGCGGCGCCTGCGGCCAAAGTCGGAACTGCGTCGGCGGAAGCGCCAGCGAAGCAGGTGGCCGCGCCCGAAGCGTCGTCAGATCACGACGAGAAGGTGGCTCTTGCTCCGGCGCTATGGCTCGATCCAGACGTGCGCTGGCTGTGCGGAGTGCATGAGGCAGAGGGGCACATCTACCTGATCCGCGAGCGCTACGAAGAGCTTCTCTGGTGGTTGCTGATGCCGTCGCTGCTGCGGCTTGCGGGCGAATCCGCCCCGAGCCGTGCTGCTGTGGAGGAGTTGAGCAAAACCGTCGCGGCGGCATTGGCGTCGGCTGAGGCCGCAGGGTACCGCATCGATGTGCTGCTTGGTGCCAGAGAGGCAGAAGCCATCGCCGAGCCGCCGCGGCCGGCGCAAAAAAGGAAGCCGCGAAAAAAGCGGGCGCGCAAGCCCACAAAATAAAGCCAGAAACGACTTGAATCGAAGGGCCACTGCGCTCGTTTCGTGCGGATTCAGGCCGGGCGGAGCTGCAGCACGCCCATTCTTCATCGCGCATAAATTCAATCGTCACAGTCGAATGTGACCTCAGGCACATCGGATAGGCCGTGGGGAGGTTCAAAGTTCCAAGCGGACGTTCTCTGGGGAGAAGTCTCGCAAGCTTCAGTGTGCCTGGGCGGGGCCGAATCGAATTGAATGGGCCTTCGGCGCACAAAGATGATGGGTTTTTTCCTTTATTTTCTTCCTTCTCTCCGAGAGTCCGTTGCAATGCGGAAAGGCCCGGTGCATTGTGTCTGCGCCGGGCGGGGCAGGGAGGAACCATGGCAATCGCCGTCCAAGAAATCGCGCGTGATGGTCTTGAAGCTCAGGAACGCCTGGTGATCGACCAGGCGATCGCCTCGCACGCCAGCCGCCCCGGGGCGCTGTTGGGAATCCTCGAAGACGTGCAGGCCGCGAACCCGCACAAGTTTCTCTCCATGGCGGTGCTGCGCTACATCTCCGAGCGCACCGGCATCCCGCCGTCGACGGTCTACGGCACCACGACGTTCTACTCGCTCTTCAATCTCGATCCGCAGGGCGACAACGTGATCTGCGTTTGCCGCGGGACCGCCTGCCACACTCGTGGCTCGCGCACCCTGCTCGAGAAGCTCTGCCTCGATCTCGGCCTAAGCGAGCATGAGTCGGGCGACACTAAGGAAACCGAAAAGCTGGCGCTGACGACCAACGACAACAAATTCACCGTCCGCACCGTTGCCTGCTTCGGCCAGTGCGCGCTGGCCCCGGTGGTTGAAGTGAATCACCACATCCTGAGCCACGTGAATGAACGCACCTTGCAGCGCGAAGTGAAGGCCTTGACACAGGGGAGGAAGTGATGCCGCGCATTCAGGACATCGGCGTCTTCAACGCGGTCCGTGAAACCGGGCTCGCCAAGCTGACGCCTGCTATCCCTCGCATCACCGTGAGCATGGGCACCTGTGGGCAGGGCAACGATGCCGAAGAGGTCTATCACGCCCTGTATGCGGCCATCGACCATAGCGGTCTCGACGTGATGCTCGCCGCAGTCGGCTGCTTCGGCTGTTGCTTCCAGGAGCCGCTGGTCAGCGTGCGCCTGCCTGGATACCCAATCGTTGTCCTCTCGCGCGTCCAGTCCAACGATGCAGCGCGCATCCTCGAGGGCGTTTCTTCCGGCGTCATGCCTCCCGACCTTATCTTCTGCAAAATCGAGGAGTGGGATCATATCACCGGCCACGTGCGCTACGGCCAGGGCTACCCTGAGATTCCGCTCTGGAATTCCATTCCATTCTTCAAGGGCCAGAAGAAGATCGTCCTGCGCAATTGCGGCCTCATCAGCCCGTCCGACATCGAAGAGTACATCGGCGTTGGCGGCTACCAGGCGCTCTACAAGGTGCTCATTGAAGGCCGACCTGAAACCATCATCGAGCAGGTGAAGGCTGCGCGGCTGCGCGGGCGCGGCGGCGCGGGCTTCCTCACCGCCAACAAGTGGGACTATCTCTCCAAGGCAAAGTCCGACGCGAAGTACATCATCTGCAATGCCGACGAGGGCGACCCCGGCGCCTTCATGAACCGCAACGAGATCGAAGGCGATCCGCACTCGCTGCTCGAAGGCATGATCATCGGCGCGTACGCCACGGGCGCCACGCAAGGCATCATCTATGTGCGCGCGGAATACCCGCTGGCCATCAATCGCCTCAAGCGCGCCCTCGAGCAGGCAAAGGAATACGGCGTGCTCGGCACGAACATCCTGGGCCGCGGCTTCAACTTCGACATCGAACTTGTGTGTGGCGCAGGCGCATTTGTCTGCGGCGAAGAGACGGCCATGATCGCCTCCCTCGAAGGCCACGCAGGGCGGCCTCGTCCTCGTCCTCCCTATCCCGCGCAGAAGGGCCTCTACGGCAGGCCCACCAACATCAACAACGTTGAAACCTGGTACAACATCGCGCCCATCGTCATGCGCGGCCCCGCCTGGTTTGCTGAAACGGGCAGCGCGAAAAGCCCCGGCACCAAGGTTTTCTCTTTGGTCGGCAAGATTCACAATACGGGCCTCGTCGAAATGCCGCTCGGCACGCCGCTCAAAAGCTTCATCTACGACGTCGGCGAGGGCGCCATCAACGGCCGCAAGATCAAAGCCGTGCAGACCGGCGGACCCTCCGGCGGCTGCATCCCGGCCACTATGCTCGACACGCCCGTGGATTATGAAAGCCTCGCGCAGCTTGGCTCCATCATGGGCTCCGGCGGCATGGTGGTGATGGACGAAGACAACTGCATGGTCGACGTGGCCCGCTACTTCGTCGAGTTCACGCATCCGGAGTCCTGCGGCAAATGCGTGCCGTGCCGCGTCGGCCTCGACAAGGGATTGCGCATCCTCAAGGCCATGACCAAAGGCAACGGATCGCACGAACTGCTGGAACGCCTCGACGAATTGTGCCGCATGGTCCGTGAGTGCTCGCTCTGCGGGCTCGGCCAGTCCGCGCCCAATCCTGTGCTCACCACCTTGCGTCATTTCCGCGACGAATACGAAGACCACATCGTCGCGCACCGCTGTCGCGCCGGCGTTTGCCAGGAGCTTACCTTCTCCCCCTGCGAGAACAGTTGCCCGCTACACATGAACATCCCCCGCTTCCTCACGCTCTATCAGGAGGGCCGGCTCGAGGATGCATTCGTGTCCGTGGTCCTCGACAACCCGCTTCCCGCGTCCACCGGTCGCGTCTGCCAGCATCCCTGCGACAATCGCTGCCGACGGCAATCGTTCGATGAATCGCTGAACATGCGTGAGGTGCACCGCTTCATCGCCGATGCGATCTACCAGTCGGACCGATTCGACGCCTTGCTCAAGCGCATTCTGGACCGCAAGCTCGCACCCACGGGCCGCAAAGTGGCCGTGGCCGGCGCCGGGCCAACCGGACTCACGGCTGCGTTCTACCTCGCCTTGCTCGGCCACGACGTCACCGTCTTCGACGAGCACAGCGAGGCCGGCGGCATGCTGCGCTTTGCCATTCCCGAGTACCGGCTGCCCAAATCCGTTCTTCGCCGAGAGCTCGATCTCATCGAGGCTGCGGGCGTCAAGATGCAATTCAATACACGCGTGGGCGCCGATCTTCCGCTCAACGAACTCGCCGAAAAGTTCGACGCCGTCTTCATCGCCATCGGAACCTGGAAGGAATCCTGGCTGTACCTTGCCGGAACAGAAATGAAGAGTGTCTATCCGGCGCTCGAATTCCTCGAGGCTGTGGCGCGCAAAGATGAGATCATCGTGGGTTCGCGGGTGGCCATCGTCGGCGGCGGCAACGCGGCCATTGATTCCGCACGCACCGTACTGCGCATGGGAGCGCAGCCCACGATCCTCTATCGCCGCGAGCGCAAGGACATGCCGGCCATCGACGAGGAAATCCAGTCCGCCGAAGAAGAAGGTGTGCGCTTTGTCTTTCTCGCCGCGCCGCACCGCATCATCGGCGATGCCAAAGGCAACGTGAAGGCCATCGAAATCGTGAAAACGCGGCCGGGCGAGTACGACAAGTCGGGCCGCCGCAGGCCGATTCCGACCGACGAGGTGCAGCGCTTCGAGTGCGACAGCGTGATTCTGGCTGTGGGTGAGACCTTCGATCAGGATTTCTGCCGCGCTTCAGGCCTGGAGCTGAAGGAGTCGGGCACCATCATCGTCGACCGCTACACGTTTGAAACCAGCCGGATGAATTTCTACGCCGGCGGCGACGTGATCACCGGCGCATCCAACGTCTCCAACGCCATGGGCTGCGGCAAACAGGCGGCCATGAATATCGACGAGCGCCTGATGGGCGAGGCCCGCTGGGAAAAGCTGTTTCCGCCATTCGAGTACGGCAGCCAGACACCGCCCGAACCGCGCCTGAGCCGCCGCCATGCGGCCAAGCTCATGCCGGCCGGCGCCCGGGTGCACTCGAAGGAAGAAGTCGTCACCGGACTCAGCGCGCAGGAGGCTTTGGAAGAGTGCCGGCGCTGCCTGCGCTGTGATCTCAGAAGCGCCGTAACCGTCAGGTGAGCCAGAGGTAGGTGAAAGGAGCGCCAACTTGCCGAGCAAAACCATTTCGGTCCGCATCGATGGCGAATTGATTACCGCGCAGGAAGGGCAAACCATCCTGGAAGTGGCGCGCGCCAACGGAAGAGAGATTCCGTCGCTCTGTTATCTCAAGGGCCTGAGCGCGGTCGGCGCGTGCCGCGTGTGCGTCGTCGAGCTCGCTGGAACGGATCGCCTGCTGCCGGCTTGCACCACGCCCATGCAGGAGGGCATGTCAATCGTCACCGGCTCCGCCAAGCTCGATCTCTACCGGCGCATGGCCGTTGAGTTACTGCTCGTGGAGCGCAACCACATCTGCTCGTCTTGCGTCTCCAACGGCCACTGCGAGCTGCAGTCGCTGGCGCAGGACCTTGGCATCACCCACGTGCGCTACGCCTACAACAATCCCCGCCTGCCCGTGGACATGTCCCATCCGCGCTTCGTTCTCGACCACAATCGCTGCATCCTGTGCACGCGCTGCGTGCGGGTCTGTGCCGAAGTGGAGGGCGCGCACGTGTGGGAGATCGGCGGGCGCGGCATCTACTCGCGCATCGTCAGCGACCTCAAAGACGATTGGGGCGCGGCCAAAAACTGCACCGCCTGCGGCAAGTGCATTCAGGCCTGCCCCACCGGAGCTCTGGCTGAGAAAGGCTTCGCCGTGCACGAAATGGTGAAGAAGAGCGACCAGGTGAGCCGCCTGGCCACAAGGCGGTCGGGCGAAGCGAACGGGCACTAGGAAATCGCATCTCGCCGCCGTGTCGACAACCGGAAAGCCCAAAAATCATCGCAGGTTTCTGGCCACGGACGCCTTATCCCTGTTCCATGATTTGTCCCAACCGGCTCGGCCCCGTAGAATGACCAAAGGGCCGGCGGGTGCGCTCGCTCGGTGCCCAAAAATCGATGAGTGAACAGGAAACAGAAGTTTATCCCCACACGCAGCCCGTTTCGCCGGCGTGGGACAGGATCGAACGGGCGCGGCATCCCCAGCGCCCTTATCCCATGGATTTGATTGAGCGAATCTTTACGGATTTCAGCGAGATTCACGGGGATCGCGCCTTTGGCGACGATGAGGCTATAGCGTGCGGCATGGCGCGGCTGGGCGGTGAAGAAGTGATGGTGATCGGCAACCGCAAGGGCGGCAGCACCAAGGAACGGGTGCGCCGCAACTTCGGCATGCCGCATCCGGAGGGCTACCGCAAGGCGCTGCGCGCCATGAAGCTGGCGGAGAAGTTCGGCCGTCCGGTGATCACGTTCATCGACTTGCCGGGCGCGTATCCCGGCGTGGGAGCCGAGGAGCGGGGCCAGGCTGAGGCGATCGCCCGAAATTTGCGCGAAATGGCGCGGCTGCGCGTGCCCACCATTTCAGTGATCAGCGGAGAAGGCGGATCGGGCGGCGCGCTGGCGCTCGCAGTGAGCGACCGTGTGCTGAT
This sequence comes from Occallatibacter sp., assembly GCA_049517515.1. Lineage (GTDB taxonomy): Bacteria > Acidobacteriota > Terriglobia > Terriglobales > Acidobacteriaceae > Telmatobacter. The sequence goes on along the minus strand of JBEKSA010000030.1, from coordinate 30,308 downwards.
TCTGGAGAATGCGCTGTACTTTGTGATTACTCCGGAATCCTGCGCGGCCATCATGTGGCGCGATGCGGCGCATAAACAGCTCGCTGCCGAAGCCATGCGCATCTCAGCGCCCGAGGTTGCCGCGGTGGGCTGCGTGGATGAGATTATTGCGGAGCCGCCGCAAGGCATCCACGTCGACCGCGAGGCCGGGACCGGAATGCTGGGATCCGTGCTCAGGAAACACCTGGCCGAATTGAAGGCCATTCCCGTTCAGGAGTTGGTAGCCACGCGGCAACAGAAGTTCCGCAACATCGCGCAGTTCTATACGCAGAGCTGATTCCGCAAGCCCTCTTACGGCCGGCAGGAAAGTCATCGCGGTAGCCATGATGCATAAACCAGTGAATGTGCGCGGCAAACGGTACGCGGCTAGCCAAGCCGGGCGCTTCGGACAAATTCTGTGCCGGAGGCGGGCATGAACGAACCCGGCTATACCGGCGGCCGCTTGCGCGCCTACCTGCAATTCCTTGGCGCACTCCTCTATTTCTTCTTCGCGCGGTCGCTGGCCTTCCATGCGGCTGAAGGGCTGGTCCGCGACGCCTGGTTTCCGCTGGTCGAGCAGGCGATGCTTTTGTTTCTGCTGTTGGTGGGATTCGCGGCGATGGGTTTCTGGCTCGATCGCCAAATCCGGCCCGTCAGCGAACAAGGTTTGCCGCGCCGCGAAGGCTGGCTGCGTGAGGTGGGCATGGGCCTGGCGACCGGATGGGGTTTGGCGCTGGTTTGCGTGTTGCCCTTAATGGTTGTCGGCGGCATTGCCATCACTCTCCTCACGCAAGGTTCGGCCTGGGGTTGGCTCCTGGCCGATGCGGCGTTCTTTGCGGTGGCCGCGCTGGCGGAGGAGGTTGCCTATCGCGGCTACGCCTTCCAATGTTTCGTCCGCGCGGTGGGGCCGGTGGGGGCCACGCTGGGATTCGCCGCCATCTACGCGATCGTGCAGGCCCTCGCGCCCGGCGCCAGCCGCGCTAGCTTCATCGTCTCGCTGGCATTCAGCTTCTTGCTCTCCACGGCTTATTTGCGCACGCGTGCCCTGTGGGTGAGCTGGGGCCTCAACTTTGGCTGGAAGGCAAGCAGGGCGCTTGTCTTCGGACTCGCGGTGAGCGGCGTCAGCAGCCATTCGCCCGTGGTGCAGGGCGATCCGATGGGGCCATTCTGGCTCACCGGCGGAGCGTTCGGGCTCGATGGAAGCTGGCTGGCCTGCGGTGTTCTTCTTTTGGCGCTGCCGGTCATCTTTCGTATCACGCGCGATCTGGAGTTTCGCTATAACGCGCCGGTCATTGTCGCTGCCGGAGTCCCCGTCGATCTGGATGCTGCCGCGCGCGCGCAACATGAGGCGGCCATGGGCGCGGCCGCTCCCGCGGCTCCCACGCTGGTGCAGATTGAAAAGCAGGGAACAGGGATCAGAGAACAGGGAACAGAAGGGAGATCCGTCACACCCCAGCCACCGCAATCTTGATTTCCGCTCCGCCTCGCTGGCTCCCGTTTTCTCGCTCCCTCGCTCCCTGATCTCTGTTCTCTGATCTCTGATCCCTGTCTCTCCGGATTTGCCTTTTCTCCCTTTTTGGAGCTAACGTTGGCCTATTGGCGTTCGCAACCATGGGAGGTTCCCATGAACCGGCATTTCCTTTCCCCAAAGATTGACCACGCACCGCGATCAACCGCAACCAGCAGCCTGCACGGAAGCTTGCTCCCGGCTGTGGCCGGTTGCGCGCTCGTAATGCTGCTGGCTGCCGGATCTGCGGCGGCCCAGGTCATTACCGTCGATACCGGAGGCGGGAATGGACCTGTTGCCAGCGCTGGGCAGGTGGACCGGCAGTTTGCGCAGGTTGCACCCACTCACGTGGATTTGCCCAAGACCGAGATGGACCCCAAGACGCGGATTCTGCTCATCCGTGACCTGCAATCGGAGCAGGGGTTCGCCAACCGCCCATTTCCCCGCGGCCACAAGGGCCTGACACTCGAGGCCAACGGCAAACTTGATCCTGCCGGAGTGAACTATCTGAACATGGTCGTGAACGAGGGACTCTCGGCCAAGCCGGGCACGCGCGTGGTAGTGACCGACATCAAGATCGACAAATCCAGAATCATCCTCGACTTTGACGGAGGGCCCGACGCGAAGCACCGTTTCCTGCGGCACATCCAGATCAGCGCGGGGCCGGAGATGGGCGACCCAGACATGGACCCCTCGCTGATGAACCAGGCCGGCGATCCGGCAGGCTCTCGCGTCACACTGGTTTTTCCGAATTATGTTCCAGTCCTGACGTCGGCGCAGGTGAAGGCGCTGCTGGAGCCGCTGATTTCCTTCGATGTGAAAACGCCCATTCAGGCTTACACCGATACACTGCCGACGGCTCTGAAGAACGCCATCCTAGACCACAAGGTTCTGGTCGGAATGAACACGGACATGGTGATGTTCTCGAAAGGCCAGCCCAACTCCAAATCGCGCGAGATGGATGGGCAGATGCCGTTTGAGGAGTGGATCTATGGTGTGCCCCCGCAGGAAGTCGACTTTGTTCGCATCAACGGCAATCGGGTAATCCGCGTGGAGATTGCGAAGGAAGGCCAGCCGCTCGCGATCTTTACCAAAGATGTGGTAGAGCCCATGCTGATGGCCGCAGGAACGCCGGAGTTGGCTTCTCAGCCGAACACGCGCACCATCCGCGAGGGCGACGTTGAGACCGATCCCAACAAGCAAGAGGCCGCTCCGCCGCCGAGCCTGCGCAATCCTGGCGAGAAACTGCCTACCGACAATCAAACCACGGGCGTGATGCGTCCGGTGCAGTTCCCCAAGCCGCATACGGACGACGTGCCGGGCGCCAATCCCGACGAACAGACCAGTGCGCCGCCAGCCAGTGCTCCGCCCGCGAGCACGCCGCCCGCGAGCGCGCCCGCTTCGCCCAGCCAGCCGGCGCAGCCCGCGCCGCAAAACTCGCAGTCGCAGCCTGCCGGCGGAACGCAGCCATCGGCTCCGGCCAGCACGGCGCCGACCAATGCAACGCCTCCCAATGGCGGCAAGCAGCAGCAGCCATCGCCGTCGAATCAGCTAGTTTCTGTAGCCAATAGCCAATAGCCAATAGCCAGTAGCCTGTAGCCTGTAGCCCGAACCAACAGCGAGCCAGCGAGTCAGCGAGTCAGCGACGGAGCTTTCAGCGCGCAGTGATCATTTTTCGGTGATTTTCAGAGATCGGTTTTTAGCGATCAATTTACCGCTATCCATCTTATTTTGAGCTATTTAGGCTTCAATTCGCAGTCTTTTGTTCTTCGCTCCACAGTTTCACAGTTTCTGTGAAACTGTGGAGCGAATGGCTATAAGGCCTTGATTCCAAAGACTTCACAGTTTCACAGTTTCACAGTTTCACAAAAGGCATAGGGGGGTGGGGCTGAAGGCGGCTTTCAGCTTTGAGCTCCCAGCTTCCAGCTTTTCGTGCTGAGACAGCGGCTTTCCTCGCTCGCTTGGTCCCTTTTTCCCTTGTTCCCTTGGTCCGTGCCACTCTGCTCTTCGATCATGGGACCATTGTGCGCCAAACGCGGGAAATGATCGGCAAAGTTGACAGAGATCAGAGATCAGGGGTCAGAGATCAGAAAAAGAACGACTTAGGGGCGAGGTGGATGGCTTTCGAGACGGCTGGGGGGCTTGACAACAAAAGAATGGGGGTCAGGGGCAGTGGGGAACGTCCCGTCTGTCCCCAGGTTCCCTGTCCCCAGGTTCCCGGGCTGTCTCGCACAGCGTTTACCGGGCTGCGACGCCTTTCCTTTCCCGTCTCTCGAGCAGGTCGAGCATGAGCTGCAAAACCTGGCTTTCCTTCAGCATGTCGTCCCAAGGATAGGCGAGCACTGCCTTCTGGTTAATCGTCAGGCCTTCGGTTTCGAACTCAACCGCCAGCGATTCGCAATGGAATTGGCGCAGTACCATTTGCGCTTTCAGAGTTTCGATTCTGCGTTTGCTGATGATGAGTTCCATGGTTTGACCCCGGCTGGTGCGCTCCGGAGCCCCAGTCGTGGTAGGGGTCCTTTCTCTGCCGGGTCGCCGTCAGAGGGAGTGCGTGAGTGGGACTATATTCGATTCGAACCCGCCTGACAAGTTCGCGAACCTGGACCGGGTGACCATCCCCACCTGGCTTCTGCTTCTGGGCTCCCTTATTTCGGCCTTCTTTGATTGGCGAGCTGAGCAGCGCAAAGACAAGTAAGCTCTCGACAAAGAGTCGATGTTAGCCGAAGCACTTGAGCAGGTTGACGCAGCGAAGGCGGTCGTGAGGAGCAGGGCCATGTCACAGGGGCCAGTAATCAGGAAAAGAGCGACTGAGGGGTGCGGTGGACGACTTTCGCGGCGGCTGGGGGCTTGACAGAAAAACAGGGACGTAGGGACAGAGAGACTGAGGGACCAAGGGAACGAAGGAACGAGGGGCCGGAGGAGACAGCGGCGGTGAATGAGTCAGGGTGTGAGCGGGGGCTGCGGGAGGTGTTGGCGTTTGTCGGGACCAATTTGGTTGGTCCCTAGATGCCTCTACTTGATTGTCTTCTTGCGAGCTTTGATTGTTGCGATCAGTTGTCGAGCGTCTGAAAGGTCTTGCTTCAGATCTTGGGGTTTGGGAATTGCCTTCGTGGAGGGCGCGTGAGCGCTCGTCAGGTCGTGACATTTCTGAAGAAGTCTCTTGGTTTCGTCACATTCGTGCTGTGTAATGCCCCTCAGAAACTTCACATTCCCAGCTACAACTTGCGACTGGAATCTCTCGGCAATTCCGCTAAGTAGCTCCGTCTCAACGATTCTCTCCATGACTGAACGGAGCCGAGAGTAGGCGTCTCGCATCGCGGCGACGTTCGCCGCGTTTGGTTGTGGATTCCACTGAGCAGCTATCGTAATTTGATCTTTGTCGAGGACCTCCAGACATTCGAGTGGTTTCTTCCTGTCCCAGGGAAGGCCCTGCTGGTGCTTTCCGGGCGCACTGTTGCACCACTCGACAGTTAGAACGTGGGGAGTTTGGTTTTCTTCCTCTGCGTAGAAAAGCAGATCATTGAGAAAGTTGACCTCGTGTGTGAAGACAATGACCTGTCGATTCTTCGCTTCTTCGACAAGGCGTTCGCCAATCCTCTGGCGGTGCCAGTGGTCAAGTGAGGATACAGGGTCGTCGAAAACCAAGGAAGACTGGTGAGAGGCCTGTGAAAGCTCTGCAAGGAAGGCCGCCAACGCCACGCAGCGATGCTCCCCTTCGCTGGCGATTTCTGCCACTTTGGCACTCGCCGCCTTTGCCAGTCTAAGCCCGAACTGGGTGACGCCTTTCTTCCCTTGAATGGCTTCCATAGCTACCTCAAGTGTGGTCAGTCCCAGTTTCTCCGTTTCCTCTTGGAACCGCTGCTTGTAAGCTGCCGTCACGAATGTTTGAGTGAGCTCACTACTCTTCGTCGTAATCGCGGTGGTATTGAGATCTTTCTTGCACCCCTCAAGCTCACCTACGATTCGGTACCGCTCTAGTTGCTTCAATACGTCCGCTTGAACGCCGGAAAGCCATTCACGTGCCTCCAATTCCTTGAATTCGCTTTCAAGCGCCTTCCGCGCCACCGGATCGTTGGCTGACTCTTCGGTTGTTGCTTTGTCCTCCAATGCCTTGACCGCGTCCTGGAGAATTGACTCCGGTGAGGTTGGGATAGCGGCGGTCGCGCTCCACTGTCGGGTTTCCAGATTTTTCCTGATTTGGTGTAGGCGCTCATCAGACTTGGCGACAGATTCCGAGGTTCCCGCAATTTGGGCCGCTGTGAGAACCGAGATGTCCGCTTCGATTTTCTCGAACTCTGGCCTCAGATCTGCGCTATTGAGCCGGTATGTGTCCGTCGTTGTCGAAAGATTGCGCTCCGCTTCCGCGGAAATCTCCTGGCTTTTGTCTTTGCAAAACGCGTCGAATCTTGCGAAGCGGCCCCGGGCGGCAGGGCCGAGTTCCTGCTGGCACAGCACGCAGCGGGCATCATCAGATGTGGGAGGGAACTCTTGCGAGGGGTAGGGTCCGGCGGTCGAGTATTCTCGTGCAGCTTCCCACAGCTTTCTCCATAATTCTGATCCTGTTCCCACCAGGAACGTCGCATCGAATTGCCCTGCAGCGAAGGCCTTGGCAACGTTGGCGGACTCAATGGCATGAGTGAGTTGTTTTTCGACGTCTTGCACCGTCGTTTCCGAGAGAATGGCAGATGCGGCCTTGATCTTCTGGAGGAAGGAGGCTACTCGGGCCTTCGCGGCTCTGGTCTGCTTCGCCTTTTGCAGAGGGTCTGCCTTCAATGCATCGCGCAGAGTTGCGGCCCTCTGCGACTCGGTGGGGCTGAGAGTTGCGAGAGACGTTACTGCGGTATTTTTTGTCGCGCTGCTGAGGTTTTGAATCAAGATTCCGACTTTGGTGGTTGGATCGTATTTCCAATTTGCGCGTGCGCCGGTGATTTGGGCATTCCGTTGGTCGATCTCTTCCTTCAGTCGCTCGGCAAGCTCATCGCAAGCCCTCGAAAGCTTCGGGAGTATATCCAGCCCGAACGGTGTAAACGCCGCCTCGCTGTTGTGGCTCACGTAGTGGTCTGCGCAGTCCGCGTCGAAGACGAAGACATTGGCGAGGCGAGGGTCCGCAGGGATTCCGCTCGTCCAAGTGCATTGGACAGCGCTATTACTAATTTGGAATTCGATCGTTGCCGATGCAGGAAGGCTGGTAGGCTTGACAGCAAAAGCGTTAGGCAGGATTTCTTGGCACGTTCCCCGTGCGCGGCACGCCTTCTTTATTACTCGGGCGTAGCCGGACTTGCCGGCGCCGTTCCCTCCGAAGATAATTGCCAGTCCCTTTCCAGTGCCGAGCGGAATGTCGGAGCCGTCGGGCAACCGATTGACACTCCTTAGATTGCTCAAAGAGATCAGCGATACGGAATCAGTGGTCCCAGGCGCAGGTGGCAAGTGTGCGGCAGCCAGCGGCTGCACGGCTAGCGGGGCGACCTTAATTGAGGGATTCTGAAGTTTACTTCTTGCTATTTGCTCCAGCTCTCCGAAATCGTTTGTATCCAGGTTGCCCTTCTCGACGATGCGCCTCAGAGCATCCCGTTGCCACTCAGGGCGCGAGGTGGACCATTGAAGGATTTCGTGGAGTGGGGATGACTTCTTCGGGATAGCGCTTGCTGCTGCCACGACGCCTCCGCCTCCGAGTTACCTACGCCGGAAAGCAGGCGAAAACCAGACGAGGAGAGTATAGATCGCGAGCAGGGGGACGCGGACTTGGGGATACACGGGGGGCACGCGAACGGACGGTTCGGAGGCGTGGTTATGATCGGTGCTGTGGGGTCGGATCGCGGTGGTTTGCTCAAGCGATACGGTTCCGAAGCGGGCGTCGTTGTTTTTCGCTGGGCCGCCGCGCAAAGAACAGGGAACAAAGAACAGGGAGTAGCCATTAGCCAGTAGCCAATAGCCAATAGGCAGTAGGGACTAGGAAGACGGGAGCCGAGAGAGAAAGGGAGCGTGGTATCCCAGGTCCGAAAGTCCGGACCTGGGGCACCCATGTTCAGTGTTTGAATCTCGACCCAGGCGGCGGGAGCGCCCGCTGATACCCCGCGCCCGAGCGAAACCTGGACGGGACACCGTTCAGCGGTCGAGGACCTGATAGCGCGCGGACATTCCGGCCAGCATGTGGTCGGAGATGTGGCAGTGATAGAGCCAGATGCCGGGAGCGTCGGGCACCATGTCGGCAGTGATCATCTGGGCAGACGTGACGGACAGAACGTCCGTGCGCTGGCCGGCAACCATGACGGTGTTGCCGTGCCAATGAGGCGTGTGGGCATTGTTGAAGTCGCCGAGAGTGGCCACGTACCAGCGCACATGATCGCCCTTCTTCATGGTCATCATGGGCGTGTTGCCGTAGATGTATCCGTTGATGGACCACTTGACGTTGGTGTCGACAAAGCCCGTGCCGGCGATGGTGCCGATGATCCCGTCGGCGTTGACGGGCTTGAGCTCGTAGCGATTGAGTTTTGAGGGATCGGGGATGTGGGCGTTGATGTTGTCGTCGAGATACCAGCTCTCGTTTTCGTTGATGGCGATATACATGGTCACGAACTCATGGTCCACATCTTTGGGGCGGCCATCGGGAAGCGCCATGCCGCGGCGGGTGATGACGAGGCCGCCGAAGAGGCCCGAGGCAACATCGCGGAGCTCGTCGCAGTGCGAGTGGTAGAGCCAGAAGAGGGAACTGGGATCGTTGGGGCCGGGACCGGCGCGCTCGGGAACCTGCCAAGTGTAGGTGTGGGTGACGCCGGGCGCGACGCAGCCGTCTTCCTTGTCATTGCTCGGAGGGGCGCCGGTGGTGCCGTCGTTGTAGTCGGAGCCTTCAGAGTCCTTGAGATAGAGAACGCCGTGCGGATGCATGCTGTAGGGATGGGTGGCGTTGTTCTTAAAGATGACTTTGATGGTGTCGCCAACCTCGGCGTGCAGGATGGGGCCAAGGATGCCGAGGTATTGGTCTTCGGGCGCGCGCGGCTTGATGGTGGTGAAGGTGGCGTCGGTGTACTCGTGGTAGACGGCTTTCTTGTAGACGCGGCCGATGTGGTTGGCGCTGGTTTCAGTGAAGCCCTTGGCGATCGAGTCGAAGGGCATGCCCATAGCCTCATCGCGGCCTGAGGGCGCGTAGTCCCACTGCACTTCGTCGGCGGCGACGTAGTAGGTGCGTGTTTTGCCGGCGTGGGCGGCGGGTGCGGCGTGAAGGTGGGCGGGAAGCGCGCAGAGAGTGGCGACGGCCACGCAGAATGCGCCAAGCGCAGCGCGTCGGAGATTTCGCTTGCTCATCGTTCCTCCGGGGGAATTGGGGTTGGGAGTTGGGTAGGTGCGCAGGGAATCCCTCCGCGCGTCGCGTTTCAGGGGCCGTTGAGGGTTCTGGGGAAGCTACGAGCGCGATTCTAATTGGTGGCGCGGGGCACGGCAAGGTTTTTCTAACTTGTGGACAGACATTTTGCGGTCTGCGGGGACTCGCAGCCCGGCTCATATAAACTGGAAAGAGCGAGATGTGCTCTATCCTCTCGAAGTGGATTCTTTCTGCGGTCCATTTGCAGTTGAGGGTGAGCGGCATCCGCAACCGTTGAAGCCGTCCGCCGCGGCGGATGCGAGCAGAGACACCCACAAAAGGAGACACTCTTCACTGATGGCCAAAATTGCCAAAACCGGTGGCCGCAAGAAGGTGATGGACACGACGAAGTCGACCAACTGTCCGAAATGCGGCAAGCCCACGCGTATCGTCAAGCGCGTGAAAGATCGGGAGCGCGGCGTCCCGGGCGGAGTTTACATTTCGTGCTCTGCATGCGAGTTTTACGAAAAACTTTAAGCGTTACTTGAAGTTTGAGCGACAAGAAGGCCCGGCGAACAGCCGGGTCTTTTGCTTTGAAGCAGGGAACGGAAAGACTGGGACTGCGGGACTGCGGGACTACGGGACTGAGGGACTACGGGACTGCGGGACTACGGGACTGAAAAAGCTATGACGGAAGCGCTTCGGCCATTTCTTCAAGAATTGCCTGGGCAGCTTGGGCCGGGTTGGCAGCCTGCGTGATGGGTCGGCCGACGACCAGGAAACTGGCGCCGTGTTGCAATGTGTAAGCGGGCGTGGCGATGCGTTTCTGGTCGCCTGTATCGGCGCCTGCGGGGCGGATGCCGGGAACGACCAGAACTCCGTCGGGACCGGTGAGACCGCGGAGAGCGGAAACCTCCTGCGGCGAACAAACAAAGCCGCGAATGCCGGCCTCAAGACACATGTTTGCCAGAAGCTCCACTTGATGAGCGGGCGAGCGATCGACGCCCGCGGCTCTTAACGCATCAGCGTCCATGCTGGTGAGTACCGTGACGGCGAGCAGCTCTGGCGGGTTGGCGACGCCGTCGAGTGCTGCTTTTGCCGCGGCCAGCATGGCCGGCCCTCCGGCGGCGTGGACGTTGACCATGCGCGCTCCCAACGTTGCAGCCGAGCGGACCGCTCCGGCGACTGTGTTGGGAATGTCGTGGAATTTGAGGTCGAGGAACACGGAGTGGCCGCGCGCTATGAGAGGCTCGAGGACGGCGGGTCCGGCGGCGGTGAAAAGTTCCAATCCCACCTTGAACCACTGGCAGGTTCCTTCGAGGCGATTGACCAATTCATGGGAAGCAGCCGCGCTGGGCACATCGAGAGCGACGATAAGGCGGTGGCGAGCCTCGTCAATCTTGCCCGCAAGGGGGACTTTGTCCGCGAGGGGCAAACGCGCGGCAGAGAAAGTCGGATTCAGCCGATCCGGGATGGGCATACTGAAATCCTAACGGATTGCCGGACATCACCAGATTCATTTTCGGGCGCATTCATTTTCGGCCAAGTCCATTTTCGCGGCCTTTGGAATTCTCAGGATTGACGGGCAGGGTGTTTCAAAGCGGTTCACGCCGGGGGCCGCTCGAGCAAAGAAGAGGGTTCCCTGGGCGATACGATAGATAGGGAGGGAAACCGACGTTGAGGGTAGGCCCGTTGCGAATGCGCAGGTGGATATTCGGGATCCTATGGTTGGCCGTGGCCGGTGCAGCCTGGGCGGCGAGCGTGGATACCAACCCGATGAACTACGACCCTCAGGTTCGCGCCGCCTTCAAGGATTTCTACAATCTGGATTACACCGGGGCGGTTGAGCTCCTCGAGCGCTATCACGGCGCGCATCCGGGCGACCCCCAGGCTACGGCGTACCTGGTGGACGCGCTTGTGTTTCAGGAGCTTTACCACGAGGACCTGCTCGATACGACTTTTTACGCCAACGATGGTTTCCTGACCGGTCGCCACGCCACGGAGGAAGATCCGAAGAAGCGCGACCAGATTTTTGCGCTCGCCGATGAGGCGGTGCATGAGGCCGATTGGCGGTTGAGCCAGAATCCCAACGATGTGAATGCATTGTTTGCGCGCGCCTGGGTGCGCAGCCTGCGATGCGCCTACGTGGCGATGGTGGAACGAGCGTATGCGACGGGCTTCCGGCTGGCGACAAAGGCCAGGGACGATGCCGCGCGGGTGCTCGAGCTGGACCCGAATTATGTGGACGCGAAGCTGATCACAGGAGTCTACGAGTACGTGGTTGGGGCGCTGCCGTGGCCCTTCAAGCTGATGATCGGCTTTGCCGGAATCACGGGATCAAAGGCCACGGGGCTGGCGATGCTGCGCGACGCCGGCAACCGCAGCGAGCTGACCGGCATGGATGCAAGAACAGCGATCGCTCTTTTTCTACGCCGCGAGGCAAAGTACGACCAGGCTATCCAAGTGGTGGAGCAACTGAAGAGCGAATACCCACACGACTTTCTGTTTTGCCTGGAAGAGGCGAACCTGCGCAAGGACGCCGGTGAAGGCATGCGCGCCGTGGATGCGTACCGGCAGATCCAGGCCGACAACGCGAGGCTAGGCTACTTTGCCGAAGCGAGGATGGAGCTGGCCGACTTTGGGCTGGGCGACGCGCTGCGCGGACAGCGCCACTACGATGAGGCGGCCGAAGCCTATGAGCAGGCCGCATGGACGCCCGGCGCGGGTCCGGAGCTCAAGATCCGGTCGCTGCTCGATGCCGGGCAATGCCGCGATGTCAACGGGCAGCGCCAGGTTGCGCTCCAGGACTACCAGGCGGCGATTGACTCCGGACCGAATACCTCGCGCGCCGACCAGGCCCGGAAGTACCTGCGCGCCCCGTACAGAGGAAACTGAAGAACAGGGACGTAGGGACATAGGGATTAGGGGACGAAGAAACGTAAGGAGGTAGGGAGTAAGAAACGAGAGGCGCGGTGGAACCGGACCGGGCGCGGATTCGTATGATGAAAGCAGCGGGCCTGTTCCTCAGGAGGGATTGATCATGGCGGCATACTGTCAGAATTGTGGAAATGCATTGCATCCGAGCGCGCGATTCTGCACGGGTTGCGGCGGGGCGGTTCCCATAGCTACGCCGATACCGGGCCGGCCGTTGCTGCGGCCGCACGTGGGACGCATGATTGGCGGCGTTTGCATAGCGCTGGCGCAGGCCAACGGCTGGGACGTGTCTGTGGTCCGAATTCTCGCGGTGGTGGGCTTCTTCTGCTCGAGCGGGTTGGTCGGCGTGGCCTACCTGGCCGCCTGGATCGGGATTCCCGAAGAGACGATGCCATATCCTGGAGCGTATCCTCCTCAAGTGTGACTGGCTCAAATATGAGCGGCGAGTACGTTTCAGGCGACGCCCGATTGAGATTTAGCGACGCGGGCGAGGGTCTGCCGGTTGTCCTGCTGCATCCCACACCGCTCGATCGACATTATTGGCGCCCGCTGACGCGCGAGCTTGCGGGCATTCGCGCCATCGTTCCCGACTTGCGAGGGCACGGCTGTTCGGAACTGGGCTCGGGTCTGCCGAAGGGTGGATTCACCCATGTGCCGAGCGCGCCGGTGCTGACCATGGCGCAGCTTGCGCAAGATGTTGTTGCGTTGATGGATCATCTCGGCATTTCGAAGGCTGTTTTTGGCGGATGCTCGATCGGCGGATACGTGCTGCTGGAGTTGTGGCGGAGGGCTCCGCAGCGAATGCGCGGGATGATCTTTGTGTGCTCGAAGCCGCAACCGGATGCAGAGGCAAACCTGGCCAAGCGCATGGAGACCATTGCACGGGCGCGGGCGGATGGCGTTGAAGCGCTTTTCGACGGTATGGCGCAGAATACGGTTGCGCCGTCGGTTCGGCGCGAACGTCCCGAGGTGGTTGCAGAAGTGCGCGCGCAGATGAAGCTGTCGGCCGAGGCTGTGGTTGCGGTGCAGGCGGGGCTGGCGGCGCGGCCGGATTCGGTTCCCACTGTGGCGACGATCCGCGTGCCGGTGCTGGCGATTGCGGGCGCCGAGGACGCCAATGTGACGGCAGCGGACATGGAGGCGTTTCGCGCGGCTCCGGGCGGATGCGAACTGCACGTGCTCCCGTGCGCTGGCCACTTTGCCGCCTACGAGCAGCCGAAGAAGGTGGCCGCGATGGTGGCGCCGTGGCTGCGGCAATTCGAGGCGTGAAAAAGGCAGGGAGTAGGGAGTAGCCAGTAGGGAATAGAAAGACAGGACGAGAGAGCGAGGGGACGAGGGATCATTCAGATGCCAATGCGACTATCGTGGGCGCATTTTTGGGGGTTGGCATTTCCGGGCTAGGAGTTCACGGTCGTCGGTACATGCAGGCTCGTGTCTTTGGCGGCTGGAATCGGGTTCGGATCACCCATAATCTGGGTGGACAGTACCGCGCCTTGATCCGCGAAGGAAAGGCGCCGCTTTGGCCTTTGGTACTTTACTTCGTATGTTTTCCACTGGGCATCGTTGTCGCCTTCGCGTCCATAATTTGGGTTAAGTGAGCCCCAAAAAACGCCTAACCACCAGGCACCCGCTTCGTTGGTGAGGCCGTTGTTAGAATTCAGCTCGAAGTGCATTGCGTCTCAGGGAGAATCGAATGACAAAGGTTGACCTTACAAATTCTGGCCGGCGCGAGTTTCTGCGGGCTGCTCCTTTGGCAGCCGCCGCAGGTATCACGCTGGCGAATTCGTCGTTTCTCGCTCCAATCGCGAGCGGTCAAGCCGCGGCCAGCGCTGGCACGGCGGGGTTCCAGTTGTTCCGCGCGCAGGAGATTCAGGACGACGCGAAGGCGCTCGTGGCCAGCCCCGGCAATAACAATCTGGTGCAGGAGAAGAATTTTACTGTGGTGCTGACGGTAGAGACGGCAAAGAGCGCCAAGGAGTTTGAGTGGCACGAGGGGCGCGATCATGTTTTATTGGTTTTGGACGGGGAGACGGTTTATCAGGTAGGTGGGACGCCCAAGGGCGGGCACAGCATCGGTCCGGGCGAGTGGCGCGCGCCGGATGCGGAAGGCGCGACGACGATGACTTTGCAGAAGGGCGATATGCTGGTGATCCAGCGCGGCACTCTGCATAAGCGGAGCACCGCGGGAACCGTGACGTTTACGCTGATCTCGCCGCAGGGGGCACAGAGCAGTTCACAGTTCATAGTTCACAGTTCGCAGTGAGGGTGGTGGATGGCGAGCTATGAACTGCGAACTATGAACTGTGAACTAAGAATTGTGAACTGCCATTGAGTTAGCGGCTGCGCATTTTTGCGAGCAGGCGCAGGATCTCAAGGTAGAGCCACACCAGCGTGACGATGATGCCGAATGCGGCGTACCACTCCATGTACCTGGGCACGCCGTAGGCGACACCCTGCTCGACAAAGTCAAAGTCGAGCACGAGGTTCAGCGCGGCGATGGCGACAACAAAAAGGCTGAAGCCGATGCCGACGATGCCGGAGCCGTAGACCGAGGTGAAGAAGGAGATGTGGAAGAAGCCAAGCAGCATCTGGGCCATGTAGAAGAGGAAGATGCCGCCGGTGGCCGCGACCACGCCGAGGCGAAACTTTTGCGTGACCTTGATGAGGCCGGATTTGTAGGCGAGCAGCAGCACGAAGAGCGTGCCGAAGGTGAGGCCCACGGCTTCCATGGCGATGCCGGGATAGCGCAGCTCGAACATTGCAGAAATGCCGCCCAGCACGAGCCCCTCGAGCAGCGCATAGATGGGCGCGGTGACCGGCGACCATTCTTTTTTGAAGGCAGTGACAAAGGCAAAGATGAGGCCGCCGAAGGCGCCGATCATGATCGCCGGACCGGCGAAGCTCAGGTCGTGCGTCTGCATGAACGAATTCCACGTCCACGCCGCGGTGGCCACGGCGCATAGAAGCAGAATGCCGGTTTTGTTGATGGTGCCGCTGAGCGTCATGCGCGCCGAGGCATCAACCAGCGGGCCGCCATACTGGCTTTTCTGAAAATCGCTGAAGGTGTTCTGGCCGAGGGCAGGGTTTGCGGTCTTGAACAGTGCCATTGAAAATAACTCCGTCGTGCTGTGCGGGCCTGAAGTTCCTGACATTCATGCAGGACACTTTGACCGCTGCTTCTATTTTAATGGATGGCAAAAAGCCCGCGAGAGTTTCAAGATGCGCGGGGAATTGCTTAATCCAGCGCCTGCACTCCGAACTCGCTTTCGTACCGCGCGACGGTGGACCTCAGGTTCTCGATGGCGTCGACGGGCTGAATGCCGCCGCGCGCGCCCTGGGCCATGCAGTTCATGGCCGCGGCGGCGCAGGAGAAATCGAGCTGGCGGTCGAGCGGCCAGTCGCGCAACAAGCCGTAGATGAATCCGGCGCGGAAGATGTCGCCGGCGCCGGTGGTGTCGACCACAGGCACGCGATAGGCGGCGCTGTGGAGCAACTGCTTGCCGTCCCAGGCCAGCACGCCGTCTTCGCCGAGGGTTGCCGCGCTCAAGCGGCAACCGTAGCGCGATTGCATGAGGCGCAGCGCGCGCTCGAGGTTCGAGTCATCCATCAATTGGCAGGAGAAATCCTCGCTCACGATTAGATAGTCGATATTGGCGACCAGGTCTTCGATGCCGGGATAGGTGTCATCGAGATCGGCGACCACCGGAATTCCGGCTGCGCGGGCCCAGCTTGCGGCCTGCGTGGCCGCTGCGGTGTCGTGGCCGTCCACGTGCAGGACGCGCGCATTTACGATCCATTCGCGGCGCAGGTCCGAGGGCTGAAGAACCATCTGCTCATTGCGCTGGCAGATGACTGTGCGCTCACCAGCGGCGTCGATGAGGATGACGTTGTGCAGGCTGGCGGCTCCGGGAACGGTGACGATTTGCGCCTCGGCGCCCAGGCGGTGAAAGGCTTCCTTGTGCAGGCGCGCCGCATCGTCGTCGCCGAGCTTGCCGACGTAACGCGTGCTGAGGCCCCAGGTTTGGCAGGCCACAACGGTGGTGGCGACCTGGCCGCCGGGCTGCACGGATCGGTTGTTGTAGTGGACCTTGGAGCCGGGCTCCGGGAAACTTTCGAGCGGTATAAGAGTGTCCGTGGCGTTGAGGCCGACGCCTACGAGATCAACCTGTGGCAATTGAGTCACACAAACATTGTAATAGGCAAGCGAAAGAAGGCGAGTGCACTGAGAACCTGAGGGCCGAATGCTGTACGCTCAATTCAGTATTCTTTTGGTTTTGGATTTGACCTGTGGGTGAACAACAAATTTCGCGCCCGTTTTACCGCCCGCAGCCCGGCGGTGAGCTCTACTGCGGCCGCGTCTCGCTGGAATCGCTGGCCAGGCGGTTCGGCACGCCTCTCTACGTTTACTCGGGCGATCAAATTGCCGAGCGGTTGGCGATGTTTCAGCAGGCACTCGCGGGGCGCGATCATCTGGTTTGCTATGCGGTGAAGGCTAACTCCGCGCTGGCGATCCTGAAGCTGCTGGCGAAGCGCGGTGCGGGATTCGACATCGTCTCAGGGGGCGAACTGGAGCGCGTGCTGGCGGCGGCGCCGGAAGCTGCCGGGCGCGTGGTTTTTTCCGGCGTGGGCAAGACGGCAACGGAGATTGACGCGGGGCTGAAGGCGCGAATCCTTGCATTCAACGTGGAGAGCGAGGCTGAGATTAAGCTGCTGGCGGCGCGGGCACGCAAGCACAAGATCCGTGCGCGCTTTGCGCTGCGCGTGAACCCGGACGTTTTTGCCGATACGCATCCGTACATCTCCACCGGCTTGCGCGAGCACAAGTTCGGGATTGACATTCGCCGGGCGCGCGCGATCTACAGGAGCGCGGCGCGAGACCGCGGGCTCGAGGCGTATGGGGTGAGCGTTCACATTGGGTCGCAGATCCGGTCTGCCGATCCTTTTGGTGCGGCGATTGCGCGGGTGAGCAAGCTGGCGCGCCAACTGAGGAGCGAAGGAATCGCGCTCAAGGCGATTGATGCGGGCGGTGGCCTGGGCGTCGACTACCACGACGGCGCGTTTGATGCGAAGGCCAAAGTGGAAGAGTACGCCGAGGCGTTGAATCGTGCGCTGGGTGATTTCGACGGTCGACTGCTGATTGAGCCGGGGCGATTTCTGGTCGCGCAGGCGGGCGCGCTGGTGACGCGAGTGCTCTACGTGAAGCGCAACGGCAAAAAGACGTTCGTGATTACCGACGCGGCCATGAACGATCTGATCCGTCCGGCACTCTACCAGGCGCACCACGAGATTGTTCCCGTGCGGCCGAGGGCTGGGAGGGCGTGCGTTGTCGATGTTGTGGGGCCGGTGTGCGAGTCCGGCGACTTTTTCGCGCGTGACCGCAGGATTGCGCCGGTTGAGCCCGGCGATCTGGTGGCGCTGCTCGACGCGGGAGCATACGGCATGGCGCAAAGCTCCAATTACAATTCGCGTCCCCGCGCCGCGGAGGTGTTGGTCCAGGGCGCAAAGGCAAAGCTGATCCGCCGGCGCGAAACGATGACCGATTTGATGGCGACAGAGCGCGTTTAGCTCGGTCGGAGTGCTGCATTTTCCGACGGAATCCGGGGCCGAAGTAAAACGACAGAAACTTCGGGGCGCATTGCATGATGGCGATGAAGGCGACAGAATTTGAGTTTCGTCACCAAACACTCCTTCGCCTCCTCGTTGTCGGTGCGGCTTTTTTCACGTATCTTTTCGATCCCGTCGATGTTGTCTGGCGAGTTGTGGAGCATCGGCCCAACGCCAGGTTTCTTGAGCGTCTGTGCTTTGCTTGCGCCACAGCATTGATCGGCACCGGCGCCGCGCTTCGCACCGCGGCGCTCGTGTCTGCGCCAATGAAGCCCGAAAACGGTGGGCATCGTCCGCGCATTCGCCCGTTTGGGCCTATTGGCAGCCTTCTGTTCTCAGTTGGGGTTGCCTCGCTTGCGCCTCTTTCAGGGGCCGTGATTCTTCTGTTGGGCGAGTCTGTTCTTGCTCTTCGACTAATTCTGTTGGAGCGATCCTTTGGCCACGACCAGGATCTCCCGGCCGCTTCGCCTACCTCGTGGCTTCGAGCCATGCGCGAGGAATCTGCGAAGTGGGGCATTTTCCTGACGATGGTCGTCTTTACGTCGCTGCTGATTGACCGTGTGGCCGAATTGCTTGCCGTCGCCAGCCTGCTGGTCTGGGCTGCGCTTAACTACAGGACGTTCCGGCATCGCGCCAACCGGTGACGAGCTACAATTCGGGCCCGCGCGCGGCCCATCGGGCCCGACCTGATATGGTGTTGCGCTGGAGGTCTCTCGATGCAATTCACGACGTGGACGGCACGAGCACTGATCATCACAGTGGCGGCGGCTGGAATTTCTGTCGCTGCCGGCGCAGACCCGTTGAAAGTGAAAACTGAGCAGGGAAAGATTCACGGCAAGCTCATCAACGATGGCAAGGTGCGGGCGTTTCTCGGCATTCCATACGCCGCGCCGCCGGTGAGCGATCTGCGCTGGAAAGCGCCACAGCCGCCCGCGCCGTGGAAGGGCGTGCGCGACGCCACACAGTACGGCGCGCACTGCATGCAGAGCCATCCCTTTGCCGACATGGTTTTTCAGGATAGCGGTCCGAGTGAGGATTGCCTTTATCTGAACGTCTATGCGCCTGCCGATGCCAAGCCTAAAAGCAAGCTACCAGTCATGTTTTGGATTCACGGCGGCGGGAATGAGGCTGGTTCAGCATCGGAGCCGCGCCATAACGGCGATTTTCTGCCGATCCATGGCGTGGTGCTGGTGACGATCAATTATCGCCTTGGCGTTTTTGGATTCCTGGCGACCAGCGATCTCGCCAAAGAAGCTGATGGCGCGGCAGGGAACTACGGCTTGATGGACATGGTTTCCGCGCTCGAGTGGGTGAAGGAAAATATCGCGCAGTTCGACGGCGATCCGGGGAACGTAACGATCTTTGGGGAAAGCGCAGGCTCCTCAGCGGTGTGCACCTTGATGGCGGTGCAACCGGCCCGGGGATTATTCCAGAAGGCAATCGGCGAGAGCGGAGCGGCATTGAACGTGGGCTCGCACGGGCCGGAGGAGCTAGCGGAACGAGAGAAACAGGCGCAGCTCTGGGTGGAATCGCTGGGAGCGGCCAACTTGGCCCAGCTGCGCGCTTTGCCGACGGAAACGGTTCTTGCAGCCGCGGCCGGGAAAGGCGCGCCGAGTTTTCCAGTGCTGGTGGATGGCCGGTTGTTGACCGAACCAGTTGCCGACACCTACGCCGCAGGGAGGCAGGCGCATGTGCCCCTGCTGGTGGGATGGAATCGCGACGAGGGCAGCTTTGCCGCGATGCGAGGCATGACGGCCGAGCAGTGGAAGGAAACGGCGGCGCAGCTGTTTGGCAGCCGATCGGCGGAGTTTCTCGATCTCTATCCAGGGAACGACGACCAGCAGGCGCTGCGGTCCGCGATCGATTACAACGGCGACACGTTTATTGCGTTGAGCACATGGAAATGGGTCGAAGCACACGCCAAGACGGGTGAAGCGCCGGTTTATCGCTACCATCTTGAGCTGGCTGCGCCGCCGAGCAAGTTTCATCCCGGCTGGTTTGCCTTTCACTCCGACGACATCGAATATGTGTTCGGTACGCTGGACACGCGGCCCGATGCAGTGTGGCGGCCAGAAGATCGCAAACTCAGCGAAGAGATGATGGACTACTGGACGAACTTTGCGAAGACAGGCGACCCCAACGGGGCGGGACTGCCGGAGTGGCCGAAGTTCGAAAAAACCAGCGAGTTGATTCACCTGGACGCGACCATCTCGAGCGGCCTGGACGCAATGAGGCCGAGGTACGAATTCCTGATGGAGAATCCGCCGAAGATGGGGCAGTGAGCGAGAGGCTGCGAGGCAACTACTGGTGCACGCCCGATGCGGCGACAAAGCCGGCAGTCTGAGATGCAGACGTGCTATTGGAAGGCGGGGCAGCGAAGCTGGATCCGTTGGCGTTGAGGGCTGTGGAGTAATCGGGACCGAGGCCGAGACTCTTGAGCGCGCGCGAATCGGGCATCAGCTTGGTTTGCCAGCCATGATCGGCCTGGTACTTCTGCATGGCGGCGATGGTGGTGGAGTCCCAATTGCCGTTCGGCTCGGCGGTCAGGTAGTGCTCGCGCACGAGGGCTTGCTGAATCTGCGTGACGCGGTCCGGATCAATGGCTTGCTGTCCGCGCACGCGGCGCGATTTGTGCCGGCTGTGCGAAAGCTTGTGGGTGGTGGCGCCGGCGTGGCCGCTCGTGGAAGAGTGGCGCACATTCGCAGCGAATGCGGGCGGCACCAAAAGGGCCGCGGAAATCAAAAGCGCCAATGCTGCACGAGATGAAGACATCTTAATGCCGCCTAAGTACCGCGAAGATTTCAAGAACTCTTCATAAAATTTTAACCAAGGGTTGGCAAATGGGGCAAGGAGAAAACCAAACACGCGCATTAGCTTGATTACTTTGGGAACCAGCGCCGGAAGCGGGAAAAAGAGCAGTTCCGCAGTTCTTGTAACCATTTCCAGCCTCGGTGCAGGGTGGATTTTGCTTCCACCCCACAGACGAAGACCTGTCTGTGGGGACCCCGGTTAAGGGAAAATCCACTTGGTCGCTGTGGTTTCAGGACACTGTAACTGCGGAACCGCTGTCGTCTCCGGCGCCAGTGCAATGCGCTATAAAGTGCCTCCGATATAGTTGATTCCTTGTTCGGGATGATGCGGGTCGATCACTTCGAAGACCACATCGTCGCCGGTCTTGAGCTTGCTGACCACGGCGTCGAACTGCTCCTTGTTGGGAGTTGGCTGCCGGTTGATATGGGTAATGACCAGGCCCGGTTCCAGTCCCTGCAGGTCAGCGAAGGAGCCGGTGCGGACCGATTCAACGATGACGCCGGAGGTGTGAATGCGCGAGACGGTTGCCGGCGGGGCATCCTGCACGACGATGCCGAGCTTGGCTTCACCCGCGCCACTGCCGTTGTCCTCATTGCCCTCAGGCCGTGGATTGTTGAGATCGGCAAAGACCGTATCGCGATCGCCGATGGTGACAGTCGTGTCCTCGGGTTTGCCATCGCGCATGTAACCGAGACGGATGGTCGAGCCAGGCCTGCGGCTGGCAATTTCGTTGACCAGATCGTCGCCGTCCTTGATGGAGCGTCCATCGACAGTGACGATGATGTCGCCTGCCTTGAGGCCTGCCTTGTCCGCCGGTCCACCGGGCTGAACTTCCTGAACTAGAACACCATTCTTGAAGCCGTAGACGCGATTCACAGCGCCCGAGAGGCCTTCGCGGAACTGAATGCCAATGGAGCCGCGCGTGACCTTGTGGCTGGGGCTGATGAGGTCGTTGTAGACGTCGACAACGGTGTTCGAGGGCATGGCGAAGCCGATGCCTTGATAGCCGGCCGATTGCGTGTAGATGGCGGTGTTGACGCCGATGACTTCGCCGTTCATGTTGAGCAGCGGGCCGCCGGAGTTGCCGGGATTGATGGCAGCGTCAGTCTGAATGAAGTGCTGAAACTGGCCCGGAGCTCCCTGGTCGATGGTGCGGTTCTTGGCGGAGATGATCCCGGCGGTGACGGTCTGCGCCAGCGCGAATGGACTGCCGATGGCCTCGACCCAGTCGCCGACCTGCGCGGTGTCGGAGTTGCCCATCTTGACGGTGGGAAGCGGCGTGCTGGTGTCGATCTTGATTACGGCAAGATCGGTGGCTTTATCGATGCCAATGACGCGAGCGGGACGACCGAGGTCCTGGGTGTCGGGATCGGTGGAGAGCTTGACGTAGATTTTGTCGGCTTTGTCGATGACGTGATCGTTGGTGATGATGTAACCCTTGGCGTCGACGATGAAACCTGAGCCAAGCGACTCCTGCACCTCGCCGTTGTCGCCTCCCTCATCGGGACCGGGAACCTGGCCGCCGAAGAAGCGGTTGAAGAAGTTCTGGAAGTCGTCCTGACCCTGCTGATCGTTGTCCTGATTGTCGTCGCCGGGATTCTGCTGGTTGGGCTGCGAACGGAACTGATGGAAGTTGCGGCGGCCGCCTTTGTTCGACTGTTTGGGCAGAGTCTGGGTATTGATGTTCACGACTGCCGGTCCCACCGCTTTGGCGATTCGCACAAAATCGTTAGGTGGGGTGGGCGTGGTAACGACCTTGAGGGGAGTGGCGTCGGTGCTGCTGTTCTGAGTTTCCTGGCCGCGGACTCCGTGAGCGGCATACGATCCGGCCAGGACGGCGGCGGAGATCGTGGCGAGCAAGATGAAGACCGAGGCGAGACGGCGCGAGCGAAGCCGTTCGAGGAGCGATTTCATAGTGTTTAGTGACCTCATATGGCGCTTAGCCTGCCGGCAGGCATGTGGATGGCCCTACTTCTTCAGTATAGCCATTCGCGAGCCGGTTCGGCACTGACCCTTCCGCGCGACGCAAGAGCGTAGATGAAGACAAAGCTAGAACCAGCCTCATAAACCATCTTTGTCAACTCACTGGAATCAAGGGACCAGCCTTGTTGTCGGGTCCCATCCTTGCGCACTATGCAGCAGAGGCATTTATGGGACCGGTTGTACGCCCTGACTGGTTAGACGCGGCCGGGAACAAAAGAGCCGCATGAGGGCAGAAGTTGGCGGGCGCAGGTGGAAGCAAACAGCGCTACTGATCAGCCGCCCATTCCAGCATGGCTAGGGTGAGAAGCAGCACGCGCTTGAGCGCGAGCTCACGGTCTTTCGACGAGTACCATTCGCGCAGCGTGTGAGCATCGCCGCCGTCGCCGCCAGCGCCCATGGAGAGCGCAGGAACGCCGAGGGCAAGCGGGATGTTGGCGTCAGTGGAGCCGAGGCGAAGGTCGGTGCGCAGGCCGAGATGGCGGTCGACGGCTCGCAAAGTGGAAAGGAGCGGCGAATCGTCAGGCAGTTGCGCGGCGGGGCGGTCGCCGATTTTGGAGACCGCGAAGGACAGGCGCGAGCGCGAACCTGCGCCGGCTGCTTTCGACTTTTCATTCCAGTGGTCGACAGCGTCCTCGACGGCGCGATGCAACGCGACTTCAAGGCGGAGAAGTTGATCAGGGTCGGTGGAACGGAGGTCAATGTTCGCCTGAGCGCTTTCAGGAATCGAGTTGACGCTGATGCCACCGCGAATGGTGCCGAGGTTAAGCGTGGTTCGCGGCTCATCGGGCAGCGGAGTTTCAGCAAGCGCGGCCAGAGCGGAGGCGAGCGCGGCGATAGGGTTGGGAATGCCCGCATCAGTGAAGCTGTGGCCGCCGGGTCCGGTAATGGCGACTTGATAGCGGCGGCTGCCGAGAGCCTGGGTAACGGCTGCGTCAGCACCTGGGCCATCGAGAACGATGTGAGCGGCGATGCGGCCGGCGAGCGCGCTGTGCTCGTAGATATGACGCACGCCGCGCAGGTCGCCCTCGCCTTCTTCGCCAACGTTGCCAAGAAAGACGAGCGGGACGGGCAGATCGAATTCCGCGTTCAGGGCGCCGGCATGGAGAAGCGCGCTCGCGATGGCGATCATTCCGGCTACACCGGCGGCATTGTCGCTGGCGCCTGGAGCTTCAAGACGATCGCCGTTGAGGATCGGATGGAGCGGAGTGGAGGCGGGGAAGACAGTGTCAATGTGCGCGGAGAGCAGAACGACCGGGCCGGTGCTGTCAGCGGGTCCGCCGCGGCGGACGGCGGGCAAAGTGCCGAGGACGTTTCCGGCTGTGTCGATCTCGACGCCGCTGAGACCGATTTGAGTGAAGCGCTCGGCGAGCCACCCGGCGCGCGCCTGCTCGCCATGAGTCGGCGCGGGAATCGCGACCAGCTCGACTTGCCAATCCATGATGGTTTTGGGATTGGCGTGCAGCCAGGCGAAGGCGGAGTGAATCGGTCTTTGCGCGGCGAGGGCAGTAACGCGCGAGAACGCCGAAGCTGAAGAAAGAACCGGCATCGAAGTGAATTCAGAGTAGCAGGACAAGGGATGCGAAGGCAGCGACTGCTCGACGCGACAGTAAGGATTTGAACGCGTCGGGGATCAGAGTTCTTCGGGGGGGTAGTCGACGGAGTGGAGGAATAGGCCGCGCGCCGGCGCGGTGGGGCCAGCCTCGGAGCGGCAGCGGGCGGCAAGAATGCGGGGAATCTCTTCGAGGGCGAGATGACCGCGGCCGACATCGATCATGGTGCCGACCAGGTTGCGCACCATGTTGTGGAGAAAGCCGTTGCCGCGGACGCGGTAGAGGAGAAGCTCGCCGGCGTCGGTCGAGCGCTGTTCCCAGGTTGAGGAGAAAACGGTACGGATGGTCGACTCCGGAGGAAGTGAGGGTGCGTTGGCCTTTGCGATGAGATTTTCGACGAGGGCGGCGCGGTGCGCGAGGTCGGGATCGGTTGCGGCAAAGCTGAGGAAGTCGTGCTCGCCTTCGAAGATTCGCGCGGCGGCCCGGAGCGCGTCGAGCGAGAGCGGCCAGGGGCAGGCGTAAACGTAGCGGGCGAGGAAGGGTGGGCAATCGACGCCGCGAAGGATGCGGTACTCGTAGGTTTTGGCGATGGCGGAATGCCGCGCATGAAAGGTGCTTCGCACGGTTCTGGTTTCGGAGACACGAATCGATGGGGGGAGAGTGCGATTGAGCGCGCGATGCAGGTTCTCGGGCGGGATGGGAGCGCGGAGAGCGAAGCTGGCCACCTGCGCGAGGGCGTGGACGCCGGCGTCGGTGCGGCCTGAGCCCTGGGGCAGAGGGGACTCTCCGGTGACGCGGCCAAGTGCTGCCTGCAACTCGCCCTGGATGGTCGGAAGGCCGGGCTGCACCTGCCAGCCTTGAAAGTCGGTGCCGTCGTAAGCGAGGGTGAGCTTCCAGGTTTGGAGGCTGGAATCGGTTTGAGGCTGATCGGTCACTGGGATCGCTGTATCCAAGCGTACTCGACGGGGATGGGCGGCCAAGGATCTCATCAAAGATCGAGAGGGTGCGGCCAAGCGCGAAGCAAGCTTGAATTCTGCGACGGTTTTTCGCCCCGACTTTCCGGTGTTGCTGTTGATTGCAAAAGATTTAGCGCTAAGAATTGGTTTTTGTGGGGCATGTGGGGAGTTGCGCGTGGGGCGGCTTTGGCGGTATTTTACTAACCAGTTAGTTAAATCAAGACTGGAGGACTTGATTGCTGGACTTGATACCCTGCGGAGCGGACATTGACAGGTCGTGGCCGTCGAAGTCTTCAGCGATTCATTCATAAGGCTCGCTCGCGCGCACAAGGTTCCCGCCCGCGGTGATTGTCTGCGAACGAGATAAGGGCTCGCATGCATGCTCGGAATTCGTGCAGGTGAAGCGACGATTGCGATGGTTCTTCTGCGATGGGTCTGGGCGATGAAAAGATTGCAGGGAACGAGAGGGGTATCGATTTCGTAATCAAGGAAGAGCCTTCAAGGGCAAGGTGGAAGCGATAATCGTCTTGGCGAACACGAGATGTGCATGCGGCGCGGCCAATGGCCTCCGCGAGGCAGATCGATCCAGACACGGCAACCAGGCAGCGCAACCAGGCAGCGCAAACAATTGTGGAGAGGAAATATGCATTCTTACAGGACGGGTGTGAGTTTAGGGGAGCTGAGTGCAGAAAGCAGTGAACGCACAGGGACGAAGCAGGGCAGGGAGATGCGCGGACAGACGGGCGAGCGGTTGCGCGCCTTTGCCGTTGTGCTGCTGACGCTGGCGGCGACGACGCCCGGCTATGCACAGCAGAACGGAGCCGGATCCAATGGGCCAGACAAGGCGGCTTCAGAGTTGCCGGTTGCGCCTGCGCCCGTGCCAACACAGCCGTACCCATTGAGCACATCGAGCCGCGACTACTCGAAGGCCTTTGGGAAGTGGATCGGAAATCCGATCAACATCTTTTTGCCGACGTCGATTCCTAAAGCAAACTTTATGAACTCGCCGCGGCTTGCGGACCTGATGAAGGACGGGAAGATATACCTGAGCCTTTCAGATGCGCTGGCGCTGGCGATCGAGAACAATTACGACATCGCGATTGCACGCTACGACCTGAACATTGCGGACACCGACATTCTGCGGACGAGGGCCGGAGGTTCGGTGCTGGGCGCGCCATCCGCGCTGGTGACAGGCACGCAGGGCGGGTCAACGTCGACGCTCTCAACGGGCGGCGGCCCGGGAGGAACGGCGGGAGGCTCGGGGGGCGCGGGATCAGGCGTGAACGGACTGACGCTGACCACGAATGGAGCTGGACCGCTGCCGGAGGTTCTCGATCCGACACTGACGGGCACGATTCAATTGCAGAGATCGGAGTCGCCGGCGGAAAGCATTTTCCAACCGCGCGCTTCGACAAACACGAATGAGTACAACTTCGCGTACAACCAGGGATTCGTTACGGGCACGGCGCTGCAGGTAGGCTTCAACAATCAACGGATCACGACCAACAACTTCTTCAACGATTACAGCCCGCTGTACCTTTCCAGCTTCCAGGCCCAAGTGACGCAGCAACTGCTGCAGGGAGCTGGGATTTGGGTGAACAAGCGGTTCATGTACCAGGCGCTGAACGACCGGCGCATCACGGACTCATCGTTCCGGCAGCAGATTCTCTACACCGTGAACCAGGTGGAGTCGATCTACTGGGGCCTTGTGAAGGCATATGAGGACGTACAGGCCAAGGAGCGCGCGCTGGACCAGAGCAACCAATTGCTATCTGACAACAAGAAGCAGCTTCAGATCGGGACGATGGCGCCGCTGGATGTAGTGAACGCGGAATCGACAGTGGCAACGGACGAGCAGGCGCTGATCAGCGCGCAGAGCGCATTGAATTACCAGCAACAGATCATCAAGCAGGCGATTACGCGGAACCTGAACGATGCCGCGCTTTCAGCTGCTCCGGTGATTCCCACGGACCGCGTGGGCCTGGAGGCGCTGCCGGAAGAAAGCCAGCCAGTGGAGGCACTGGTGCAGGAGGCTTTCCAGCAAAGGCCAGAGCTGGAAGAGGCGGTGCTGACGCTGCGCAACGACGAGATCACGCTGAAGGGCGCGCGCAACGCACTGCTGCCGTCGCTGGATGTGTACGGATTCTACGGCGCGAGCGCAACAGGCGGCGCGCAGAGCCCGAATTGCTACAACTTTCTTGCCAGCCCTCCTGGGCCGTGCACTCCGAACAACTATCCAACGGTCAGCTACGGAAGCACACTGAACAACCTTGTGAACAGCAGTTCGCCGAACAAGGGCGTGGGATTCAACCTGACGATCAATTTGCGCAACCGGGAGGCGCAGAGCGAGCAGGAGCGGTCGCTGATGGAGTACCGTCAGGCGGAGCTGCGGCTGGAGCAATTGCGTACCATCGTCCGCATGCAGGTGGTGAACGCGATGTTTGCGCTGACAAACGATCGCGCGCTGGTGCATTCGGCGGTAGCGGCGCGCGACTTTGCGCAGCAAAGCCTGGATGCCGAGGTGAAGAAGCTGCATCTGGGCGCGTCGACAACCGCGAACGTGCTGCAACAGCAGAGAAGTCTGGCGATGGCCGAGGACAACCTGATTGCGGCGCACGCTGCCTATGCAACGGACCGCGCGGGGTTGTACCAGACGCTGGCTTCGACGCTGCAGCACTACGACATCAATTTGACGGAAGCCGCAGCAGGAAACATGTCGACATCGCCCGTGGTGCCGGGAGTGGAAGCGGCGCCGCCGGGGAATGAGCCGACGATGACTCCGCCGGCGACGACGGAGCAGCCGGCAGCGCCGCCGCCAGCGCAATAGGCGGCGTCTGTGCTATCCCACGTTCCATCCGCCGCGGCGGAGGGACGTGGGGCACCCAAGATTGGTGGGATGGCGAGATGGCCCGGCGTGATGCTGGGCCATTTTGTCTGGCAGGAAGGCGAGGTGCAGGTGTTGCATTTAGCGCATCGCCTGTGTTAAGGTTCGTGGATGGGCAGCGCGAGACGGCTGCGCAAGGATACCGACTACGAGACAGGCTTTTGGTGCGCCGGCGGTGTAGGTATCCTTAGAGAAGAAGTCTGGGTCGATGCGCGTGGGGAGGTCATTCGCTATAACCTCGCCTTCCTGCTGCCACACTTGTTTTACCGGGATAATGGCAGAGTGCTTGGGTACGACAACGCCCACGGTGTTCATGAGCGACATTTTATGGGCAAGGTGGCGCAAATCGACTTTACAGGTTATCCGGAGACGGCAGACCGTTTTTATCGAGAAGTCGAGGCGATCAGGAGGAGCTATGAGGGTTAAGGTATTCACCGACGGATTTGAGGGCCATGTGCGGCGGTCTCTTGATCGCGCTCGCAGGCGCGAGGCCGGCGAACGACTCGAGCCGGAGAAGATCATCACCTTCGGAGACCCGATGATGATGTTTGAGTTGATGACCGTGCAACGTGTCCGGCTTCTCCAAACGGCCCGAAAGAAGAAACTGAGCATCTCCGCGCTGGCTGAAGAACTGGGCCGCAACCGCGGCTCAGTTACGCGGGATGTGAACAAGCTGAAGCAATTCGGCCTGATTCGCTTGCGCGAGGAAACCAATCCCGGTCACGGAATCGTGCAGGTCGTGGAGCCAGTGGCGAAAAAGATCGAGATGCGCGCGGAGCTTTAATTCCGATTACTCTCTGGAGACGCGCTAGCGTTCGGCGACTTTATCCAGCAAATCGAAGAATTCAGGAAAGCTGATGGCGGCGGAGTCTGCGCCCTGGATGAGGGTGTCGCCGGTGGCGCGAAGGGCTGCGACGCTGAAGGCCATGGCGATGCGGTGATCGCCGCCGGAGTCGATGGCCGCACCGTGAAGGGATTGACCGCCGGGAACGTCGAGGCCGTCGTCGAACTCCTCGACTTCAGCGCCCATGGCGCGAAGATTTTTTGCCACGAGAGCGATGCGGTCGGATTCCTTGACGCGCAACTCGCGCGCACCGCGGATGCGAATGCCGCCGCTGGTGAAGGGCGCGATGGCGGCGAGGACAGGCAGCTCGTCAATGAGCTGAGCGGCAAGAGCGCCGGTGACCGCGGTCGAGCCGAGGCCTTCAGGCGGCGCGGAAATCTGCACCGTGCCGACGAGCTCAGCGTGTTTTTCCTCGATATTCAAAACTGCGACATGCGCGCCGAGTGCAGTGAGAACGTCGAGCAGCGTGGCGCGTGTGGGATTGAGGCCGATCGAATCGAGAACGAGGCTGGAGCCGGGGAAGAGCGCGGCGGCGCAGAGAAAGAATGCGGCGGAGGAAAGATCGCCGGGGACGGCGGCTTCGATGGCGTGAAGCGACTGCGGGCCGGTGATGGAGATTGAGTTGGATGTGCGGTTAAGCTGGGCTCCGAAAGCGCGGAGGGCCAGCTCACTGTGGTCGCGTGTGCGTGTTTCTTCGCGGACGGTGGTGGTTCCGGCGGTTTGCAGGGCGGCGAAGAGGATGCAACTTTTGACTTGCGCGCTGGGAACGGGCGTGGCGTAGTCGACGGCGTGAAGCGGGCCGCCGTCGATGGTGAGCGGGGCATGACCGTCGGTGAGCGTGAGGCGCGCGCCCATTGCTTCAAGCGGTTTGCGGATGCGTTCCATGGGACGGCGCGAGAGCGAGGCGTCTCCGATGAGGGTGAATCGGCCGGACTGCGGCGCCAGAAGGCCGGAGATCATGCGCATGGTCGAGCCGGAGTTGCCGCAGTCGAGGGGATGAGCTGGAGGTGTGACGTGGCCGGCGACGCCGGTGATCTCGACGGAGCCGGGGCCTGTGCGATTCACTTTTGCGCCGAGGTCCGCCATGCAGGCGAGGGTGGAAGCGCAGTCAGCGCCGGTGGAGAAATTGGTGAAGCGCGATGTGCCCTCGGCGAAGCCGGCGAGCATGGCGTAGCGATGGCTGATAGACTTATCGCCGGGCAAGCGCAGGCTGCCGATGATGTTTCGAGCGGGACGGATAAGGCGTTCCTGTGCGGTGATGGCCAAGCGAGCTCCGGGGTGGTCGATCGTCTACTAGAGTCTATCGAATGAGGAGCCCTGAATCGAGGAGCGATGGATCGGCGATTCAGGATTGGTTTCATTCGGAAGAAGAACGGCTGAGAGACCGGCGAATCGACCGAATTGCCACTCGGCGGTTGCGGACCTGGGTATAGCAGTTGTGGAACCGCTGTAGCCAATGCCACGAGTCGTGAGTGCGGAATCGTATGATGTAAAGGAATAAATTCGTCTAAATTTGCTGTAGACGGGGGAATACGATGAAACGGATTCTTGCTCCTGTGGTGTGTGTCATGGCGCTCAGTGTGTGTTTGGGAGGGCTGATCGGCTGCGGTGGCTCGTCCAGCACCCCGCCGCCACCTCCTCCTCCAACCACCTATGTACTTACGGTCGATTCCACCAATCCCGCCAGTGGCGTGGCCATCACTGTCTCCCCGGCCGACAACAACAGCGCCGCCAACGGCACGACCACCTTTACCCGCACCTACAACACGGGCACCTCGGTGACCTTGACCGCACCCGCGACCTCGGGCAGCAATACCTTCTCCTCGTGGACCGGCTGCACCTCGGCCAGCACCGTCACCTGCACGGTATCGATGACCGCCAATACCACGGTCACGGCGAACTATGCCACACCCCCGCCAG
>JBEKSA010000029.1:0-48881 GCA_049517515.1 Occallatibacter sp. | reverse complement strand
CAGGCCCGAACCCGGGAAACTCTCGAACAAGCCATTGCCGATGCCCTCAAAAGGATCACACCGGACAACGCCAGGGCGTGGTTCAGGCTCTGCAATGCAGTCTACAGCATTTCCTAAAATGCTCTAAGGCAGTTTATCTGGAGTTTCCCCCTCTTAGCCCACGTGTCGCAACGAGGGTTCTATATGTTCGCTTCAAAAGTCCAAAAACAGCCCAAACCGAACAAGGTTGTCGTTGTCTCCCCGCAAGCCTCACCCCCCAAGTCCGCCCAGCCCACCCCCGTTGCCGCCGCTTTATCGCGAGCCCAGGCCGCTCAGCACCGGATCAGTGAGCGGGCCTTTGAGATCTTTGAAAAGCGTGGCAGCCAGCACGGCCACGACCTCCAGGACTGGTTCCGCGCCGAGCGTCAGATTCTGGCGCGATAAGAAAACCGCTTTAACCGCTGCAAGTCCGGCCGAAAGGCCGGAAGGGGAAGTTATGCGCTGCCCAACCTGCTCCGATCTCGAATCCGCTCTTGAGAGCAGGCACAGCGAATACCTCACAGCTTGCTCCAGAACGCTCCGTCGCGTCAGCCTGAAGTTTGCGGCCTATGACTTTGTCGAGATGGAGCGCGCCCGCAGCGATCTGGACATGCACCGCTCAACCTGCGTCTCCGTCATCGCCGCGGCGGCCTTAAAGCGTTCCCTGGTCCCTGTTCCCTGACCGCTACGCCTTCACCTCAAGCGCACCGCGATCCCACTTCGCGCAATTCGCCGCCGCCTCATACGTGCTCTGCAAAAACTGCAGCAGCGCGGCGTCCGGGTCCGCCGATTGCCGCATCGCCTCATACGGGAAAATGAACTCGCCGAAAGTGCTGTCGAATTTGGCCCCATCCGGCGCAATCGCATAATCCCGGTATCCGGGCGGCTCCGGATAGGCGTAGCTGTAAAAAAAGGGCTCGATAAAGCCGGTGCCCGGCCCTCCCGCCGTCCCGGGCCAGAATCCGCAACTGCTCACCTCGTGCGAATACGCGTCGCGCGTCACGCGATCAGGCAGCCCCGGCATGCTCTTGTGCTCCGGCGCCGTGCGCCCAGAAAATCTGGTGCACGCCAGATCCATCGCGCCCCAGAACAAATGGATCGGGCTCACCTTTCCAATGAACCGCGCTCGAAACTCCGTGAACACCCGCGTCGTCTGCAACAGCACCCGCCAAAACCGCTGCGCATACACCGGGTCGTAGGCCCGGTGTACGTCGTCCTTCGCAAACGGAATCGGCTCCGCCACCTCGCACGGCACCGGCCACACGTGGCACAGCGCGTCCAAGCCTTCGAGCGCCGCCATCAGCCGCCGGTAAAACTCGGCCACCGTCATCGGGGCGAGAGCGATGGTTTCACGCCCTCCGTCGCTCGTCTCGACCACCAGTTCGTGCTCCACAAAATCGAAGTCGATCTGCACCATGCGCGTCCCGTGCGCCATCGGCAGCGTGGTCAGCCCCCGGATCGTCGGATAGAGCGTCACGTTCCAGCTGTGATTGATTGCAGGCACCAGCGCCATCCGCACCTTGCCCACCATCTGCAACCATAGCTGCAGCGTGGCGCAGGTATCGCTCCACGCGCTCTGCGGCAGCGCCGGCCAAACTTCGATTTCCCTCGTCGCGACGCGTTCCGTCGGCATACCGCCTCCTTGCAGCCCATCATAAGTCCCGGCCCTGTTGCCTGATCCCTGTTCCCTGCCTCTATACTGTCTCGGTGCCCCTCCCGCCCAACGAACTCGTCGCCCTGATCATCGCCGTCAGCTTCGCGGCCGGGCTCAATGTCTACGCCACCGTGGCCACTCTCGGCCTGCTGTCCCACACAAGATTTCTCGACCTGCCGCCGTCACTCCATCTGCTGTCGAACTGGGGCGTCATCGCCGCTGCTGTCGTCCTCTTCGGCATCAGTTTCTTCATCGACAAGATTCCCACTCTCGACCTGGTCTGGAACGCGCTGAACACCTTCATCCGCGTTCCCGTCGCCGCGCTCCTCGCCTTTCAGGCCACAGCCGGCCTCACGCCTGGCGAGCAGCTCGCCGCCACTCTTGCCGGCGGCGCCATCGCCTTCATCGCCCACGGCGGCAAAACCGCCGTCCGCGCCGCGGTCACTCCAACGCCCGAACCCTTCTCCAACATCGCGCTCAGCCTCGGTGAAGACGGACTGGCCATCTTCCTCACCTGGCTCTCCACCTGGAAGCCCTACATCGCCGCGGCCATCGCCTTCATCCTCATCCTCATCACGCTCCTGCTCATTCGCTTCGTCTTCCGCGCCTTCGCCTCCCTCCGCCACCGCCGCAAACACGCCGCCCAATCCTGACCGCGCTCATCTAAAATCGCTTTCAAGCACAGCGCCCCACAGTGCCCCGGAACCCGACCCATGCCGCCCCGCTCCACCTCACCGCGAAAGTCCTTCACCGCGCTCCTCGAGCCCGACGGCACCGCGCTCAAATGGGTCATTGCCCGCATCCCCTTCGACATCGCCAAAGCCTGGCCGGTGCGCAATGGCCGTCGCGTGCGAGGAGAAATTGCAGGCTTCGCCTTCCGCACCTCGCTCTTCCCCGATCGTCGACGTGGCGGTCACTTCTTGCTGGTCAACAAGAAGATGCAAACCGCCGCCGGCGCCCGCGTCGGTTCGCGTGTCCGCATTTGGCTTGAGCCAGATCTCACCGAGCGCCCCGTTTCGCTCCCGCCCAAGCTCGTCCGCGCCCTCAACTCCGACCGCCAACTCCGCCGGTTGTTCGACTCGATGAGCGCTTCCATGCGCCGCGAGATCGGCAAATGGGCCGGCGAACCCAAATCCCCCGCCTCCCGCCAGAAGCGCGCCGAGAAGATAGCCGAGCGACTCATGCAGGCCCTCGAAGGCGAGCACGATCCGCCTCCCATCCTCCGCGCTCTCTTCCAGCGCCACCCCGGTTCCCGCGAGGCCTGGTTCACCCTTACGCCCAACCAGCGCCGCAACCACCTGCTCGGAATCTTCTATTACGAGACCGCAGACGCCCGTGAACGCCGCGCCGACAAAGCCATCCAGGCCACCCTCCAAGCCGCTCAGCGGAAATCCGGCCCGCCACGCGCCGAGGAATCCGGCTCGCCACTCGAGGATTAGCAACCTCGTGCCCGCCAATCCTTTACGGCTGATTCCCCAGCAGTTACCATTCCACAGCCGTCCACCTTGAGCGGAACCGCATAGCCGGCAAACCCACGCATCCGCACCGTTCTCACCGCTTCCGAGCAGTCACAAGCGGTCTCGTACGGCAACTATTCACAATGTTTCCGTGTTCGACCCTCGTAACAGGAGGGCAGACGGTAAGCCGGGATCCCCAATTCAACTGGCCTTCACCGGCGGTTTTATCGTCTAATTGACTCAGATGACACTTGCTTCAGCTCGGACACTCTTCCCTAAAGCATCTGCCTTGGTAGCCGACGATCCCGCGCGGCAGGAAAGTCTTGCCGTCGCCGCTGGCCTCAAACGCCAGAAAGCCGGCCTGCTCGAAGAACTCATCGTTCGCTATCAGCACCGTCTCATGCGGTACCTGCTCTTCCTCACCGGCAATCGCGACACCGCCGAGGACCTCTTTCAGGAAGTCTGGATGCGCGTCCTTGTCCGCGGTGAGCAATTCGATGGTCGCGCTCGTTTTGAAACCTGGCTCTTCACCATCGCCCGCAACCTGGTCATCGATCATCGCCGCAAGCGCACCATGAACAGCCTCGACGAGCTCATCGACGGCGTTACTGAAGACGACCGCTCCATGACATTCGAAGTCGTTGCCGGCGATCCCACTCCCTTCGATCGCGTCTCCAACCTCGAAGACCGCGAGAAGATCGCAGCCGCGCTACTCGAGCTCGATACGCTCCACCGTGAAGTGCTGGTCCTCCGCTTCCACGAAGAACTCTCGCTTGAGGAGATCGCCAAGGTCACTCGCTCTCCCCTCTCCACCGTCAAGTCGCGCCTCTACCGCGGCCTGGCCATGATCAAGCCCCGGCTCGGCTTTGCGGCAGCGCGATTTCAGGAGGCTATATGAGAACGGCTGAACTGGCCGGCAACACGGACGGCAACCCGGCTTCGGGCGTCACTGCGGGCCCCGCTGCGCATACCACCGCCGCCAAACGCGATCTGCTCTCCGCCCTGACCGGCAAACAAGCCGGCCGCGACCGCGCCGTGGCTGAAAGCACTCGTCGCGTCGTCATGGCTTCGCTTGGCGTCATCCAGGATCAGCAGGCCGGCCGCCGCCGTACACGCTCCCTCGCTCTGGCGGCCCTTTTGCTCGCCCTCCTTGCCTTCGGGCCCCTAGCCTGGCGCGTCGCCGACGACCTCATTGGCGGCGAGCACATCAGCGACATCGCCACCCAAACCAGCCTTTGGGCCTGCATCCTATGCCCTGTCATTCTGGCCGCGTTTCTCATCGCCGGCTGGTCGCGCAGCAAGGAATAACTCCCACCAAAGTTTCCCTGATTTTTTGCGCCGGAATCGCCTCCGGCAGCAACTTCTCGCGCCTGCTCTCCGTCCATTCAAAGAGAGGCGAACCTGTCTCTGAGCGATTTTCGACGGGAGCAACGGCCCATGCCCGACCAAAAGCCCATCAGTTTCAACGAAGAAGAGCGGCTCATTCCGGTCTGGTCGATCGTCGCCGCCAGTCTGGCATTTGTCCTCGTCGAATACTATTTCTGGATCGTCGCCCCCGAGCAGCGTCATCATCCGCCGCAGCCCCTCGGCCTCCGCATCTACTTCAACATCTCCTGGGGCGTCGTCGCCTCTCTCTACTTCCTCATGGTCGGCTACATCAGCAAGGACGCCCCGCGCCGCGCCATGAGCACGCGCTTTTGGATGTTCATCTGCTTCGTCATGCCGGCCGGCATCGGCGCCGTGCTCTACTTTCTCCTGCGCCAGCCACAGGTCTCCCGCTGCCCCTCCTGCGGCACCCATGTTCAGGGCGACTTTCACTTCTGCCCCCAGTGCAACTACCAGCTCTCGGCCAACTGCGGCACTTGCTTCCGCACCGTCCGCGCCAGCGACCTCTATTGCACCAACTGCGGCGACGATCTGGCCAACGACCACACCCCCGCCCGCCTCCACGTCTTGAGCGATTAGAGCGGGCTGAAAGCTGATCGCCCCCTCGCTCCGTATCGCTCGCTCCCTTGCGGACTCGTCGGCTCGCCGACTCGCTGACTCGCCGCCCTTCCGCTGTTCTACAATCGTCTTTTCAAGTTCCCATGTCCATTTCGGCGCTCATTATCGACGACGAACAACTGGCCCGCGACGAGCTCAAGTACCTGCTCGATTCCGTAGGCGACGTGGATGTCGTTGCGCAGGGGTCGAACGGCATCGAGGCCGTCGACCTCATCGACGAACATCATCCCGACCTCGTCTTTCTCGATGTGCAGATGCCGGGCCAGGACGGCTTCGCCGTCATTCAGCGGCTTGTGGATCGCAACCGCGCCCAATCCGCTAAAGCGGGCGCGGAAAAAGACGTCGCGCCACTTCCCCAATTCGTCTTCGCCACCGCCTACGACCAGTACGCCGTCCGCGCCTTTGACGTGAACGCCGTCGACTACCTGCTCAAGCCATTCGACCTCGCCCGCGTCTCCGAAGCCGTCGAACGCGCTAAGGCGCGCATCGCAGCCGGCAGCTCCTCCGCGGCCGGCGCGCCGGAACCCGGCATCGAGTCGCAAATCGATCGCCTTTTGCACTTGCTCAACCGGCCGCAAAACAGCGAGCAGGGCCGCGCTCCCGCCAAGCTTATCGTTCAGGCGCAGAGCCGCCTGCTGCTCGTCGATCAGGCCGACATCTGCTTCGCTGCCATCGACGAGGGCGTCATTCGCATCGTCACTCGCGTCTTCGAAGGCCAATCCAAATGCCGCACCCTCGAGGAACTCCTCGAGCTCCTCGATCCCGCGCGCTTCTGGCGCGCCCACCGCGGCTACGTCGTCAATATCGATCAGATCCGCGAGGTCATGCCCTGGTTCAAGTCCAGCTACCAGCTCCGCATGAACGACAAGCAGCAGACCGAGATCCCGGTCAGCCGCGCCCAAACCAAGCGCCTTCGCGAGCTCTTCAACCTATAGAGTCAGTCTCTGAGATCAAAGCAGGTTTCAGCTGTCAGCTTTCAGCTCTGAGCAATCAGTTTTCAGCGATTTTCAGCAATCGGTTTTCAGCGATCAGTTTGCCGCTATGCCTTTGCTTTTTAGTGATTTGCGCGTCCATTATCCGTCTTTTCTTCTTCATTCCACAGTTTCACAGTTTCACAGTTTCACAAAAGGGTATGGGGGGTGGGTCGCGGAGCGACGGGGGGAGTAGCCAGTAGCCAATAGCCAGTAGCCGGTAGCCAATAGGAAGTAGCTCGTGGTCCTTTTGCTTCGCTGGTGTGGCCCTCGATCTCTGCTTGGCGATCATGGGACTATTGTGCGCCTAAACGGGTAAATGATCGGCAAACTTAACAGAGATCAGTGATCAGGGGTCAGGGATCAGAAAAGGAATGACTTAAGGCGTGGATGGCGGGCTTGCTCGGACGGTGTGGGGCTTGACATCAGCGGAAAGGCAGCGGGGTTGGTCCGCCGCGGCCGACGGGGTTAGCTGGGCGGTGATCTGCCCGTCTGTACACACTAAAAGTAAACAGCCGTTCTCGACCAAACGGGCGACCATCCAGGCTCTGCTTGGGTCTGACTCGCCGGCTTGCTGGCTCGCTGCCCCTGACACCTGAAACCTGATCTCTGTTCCCTGTTCCTCAGTCGTACCGCTCGAAGACAACCTGCTTCTTGTTCCAGCCGTAGCCGTCAAGAAGCTCGCGGACGCCGGAGACCATGAAGTTCAGCCCGCAGATGTAGCAGTAGATGTCGAAGCGCAGGGCGGCTGCCGGAATCGCGGGATCGACGGGCGGCGCAGGCAGCGGTTGTCCCAGCCGCTTCGCGCGCTCTTCGATGATCGTCGCAACGTGCAACTGCACATGGCCGCGCAAGCCGGTCCAGTTATCCTGGGGGCGGCTCAGCGTCGGCAGGTAGTGGAAATTGGGCACGCGATTGGCCAGCGCTTCGAACTCGTCCTTGTAGTAGATGTCGGTTTCGTAGCGCGTGCCGTAGACCAGCCAGATTTCCTTGCCCTGGCTGCGATCTGCGCTGTCAGCCGGAAACAGCCACTGCAGATAGGCGCGCATCGGCGCCACGCCTGTGCCGGTGGCCACAAAGATCGAGTCGGTGATCGGCTCCTGCAGTACGAAGTGCCCGTGCGGCCCGTGAAGCTGTATCGTAGCTCCCACCGGCAATAACGTCAGGTCCGCCAGGTAATTGGAGAAGAACCCGTTCTCCACGCGGTTCACGCACAGTTCGAATTTGTTTCCGCTCGCCGCCGACGCAATCGAGTAGGCGCGTGTCTGCTGCTTGCCATTCTCGTCCGGCGCCACTGCAGAAACGAACTGGCCGGGAAGGTAGTTAAAACTGTCACGTCCCTCAATCTCAAACAGGAAGTGATAGCACTGTGCAACCTCAGAGATACAGTCTTTGCGAACAAGTCGCGCCGTATAAAGCTCGCGTGCCAAATTTTTCCTCGCCTTTTAGGGAAAATTGGGGCCGGATTCGTTCCTGCTGCGATTATAGGTCGCCGGGGTCAGCGGTTGCCACCGCAGCGCGGACCACTTTCGGCGGCTACCCGGTCTGCTATTCTCCTACCAGCTACCGATCGAATTTGGAGGATCGTGTGATATTCATCGTCGCCTACGACCTCAAGTCCCCCAACGATACAGAGGAAGACTACAAACGGGTGATGGATTTCATTAAGACCTACTCGGGGTGGTACCATCTGGAGAAGTCTGTGTGGGTCATCAAATCCGATGAGGGGGCTTCGGAGATACGGGATGCTATTAGGGCGAACATTTACTCAGATGACGTCCTTTTCGTCGGTCGCCTCTCCGGAAACTGGGCAAGTTTCAATCTCGGGTCCGAGCGGGGTGGGTGGCTAAAGCGCCAGGAATTCTGAACGGGTACGTAACGAAGTTTCGGAGGCCCGAATGCCATGGCTGCCAACTCTGAAAATCTAGAAGGCTCCCGCGAGTCTCCTGCCACGTCGCCCTCAAATCCGGCGGATAACGTTGAATCTTCGGAGGCAAAGGCAAACTCCGGCGAGGCTGAGGTCGTTTCGCCAGAGCCCACCCAGCCGGAACCTTCCGAGGCATTCTTGCGTCTCAAAGCGCACTGCGAAAGTCAGGGACTCAAGGGCGACATTGACCTTGTGGAGCCCTTCGAGAACGTCAGCATTGAATTTAAGAATGGCCGAAACATTCGGACGGTCTACATCATGTCCGAGGAGGACGCGCGGGCCCTACTGGACCATCCGCTGGGCGATTTCGTTTTCCTTGGTGGGCTTTCAGCAATCTGTTCCTATAAGGGCGGCTGGATTGAAGCAGCGATACGTGCTCATGGGACCGGCCCAGCCAGTCGCGTCGGTTTGAGGGGTATATTCGGCACTGCGAATCGAGAAGATGAGCCCAATGAACTTGTGATTCCAGGTGGAAACGGTATGACCCTGCGGCTCACGGAGAAGCCCGGGGCCCTCTCCCTTTTGGGCTACAATGGACGCCTCTATCTGCGAATCGAGGGTATCGGAATTACTGAACATGACAGGGCGCTGAACCTGCTGGAAGACCTCTCGAACACACTTTTCATGTAGATCGATTTTCGTTTTGACTCAGCTCTGACGGTGGGGCGAGATCGCACTTTGTCGCGCCGAAGCGCGAGGTCTCGCGGACGCTTTGACGAGGATAGTCAGTTGGGGTTTCCTCGCTTCTCTTATGAGCGAAATCCATCAGCCCTTTACTGGTACGCACGTAGCGCAACCGCTATGCCGCTCTTACAGTTCCTTGCCTTCTACCAGTGCATCGAGTTCTTCTTTCCACAGTATTCGAGGCAGGAGACGATTGCGAAAATCAAGAATATTCTCAAAGATCCCACATTCGACGGCTCGAAGGATAACTGCGTCAAACTGATCCTGAACACTACACTAGAGGGTCGCCGCGGTACGCTGCCAGAGGAACGAAAACAGCTGGGTGCAACTTTAAAGCAATGTATCGATACCACCCTACTGAGAGATTTCCTCAACGAAACTGAAGAAAGGAAGCGTTATTTTGGCAGCGACTATAAGAAGGTGAGTGAGAAGAGAATTTCCCTCGCCGACGAGCCAGGTGTTGTTGACCAGACCGCGGAGCGTATTTACGACATCAGATGCAAAGTCGTTCATACAAAGAGCTTCGATTCGGGCGAAGGAGAGGAAATGATCCTCCCGTTCAGCAGGGAGGCAGAGCTGTTAATGGAGGACGTGGAACTCATCAAATTCCTCGCAAGGAAGGTTTTGATCGCGTCAAGCATTCCGCTAAAGCTCTAGGTGCCCGGCTCCGTCAGGGCATGTTCACTTCGGGCACCTCGATTGCCGATTCGTGTCCCGGTCCGGAATAGATCGTGATCGTGGCGGCTTTGTAGTCGGCGGGCTTGGCCTTCATGATGTTCGGCACAAACGTCTGCGGGTTGCGGTCGTAGAGCGGGAACCATGTGCTCTGGATCTCAACCATTACCGTGTGTTCGGCCTTGAAAACGTGGTCCACATCGTGAAGGCTGAATTTGTACTCGTGGATCGACCCCGGCTTGAGCGCAGTCGGTTTGTCGTACCCCGCCAGGTACCGCCCACGAAAAATCTCGGCGTTGGTCAACAGTTGGTAGCCGCGCATCGTCGGGTCCGCATCGTCGTCCGGGTACTCATCGATCAGCTTCACGACCAGGTCGTTGTCTGTGCCCGTGGCTGAGGCAAAAATGTCGGCATCGACCTCGCCCGTGATTGTCAGATCCTTCGTGAGCACCGGCAGTTTCCAAACGGCGACGTCTTTGCGGTCCGTCACAAACCGCTGGTCTTCGGTCAGCCAGTTGTACCACTCGGAGCCGTTGCTGTAGGTCGGCTGAATGGGCCGGCGCCTGTACGGAACCGGATTGGAGGGATCGCTGATATACGACGTCGCAGCCTCTGCCCCGGCCTCCGATTTCGGCGCGTTCCAGCTCAGCAACCCCTCGCCGTCGAGGTACAGCGCCGTCGGCCGCGACTCTTTGGGAGGAAAGTGCGAGTAGTACTTCCATGTATTCGACCCGGTCTGGAAGCTCGCTGTATCGTCCAGATCGAATCCTGGCTGGTCCTTGAGGTAGTGCGCGAAGAACTTCGCCTCGATTTGCCTGCGAAACTCGGCGCCGATCGGCTCTCCATAGTCCAGGTTGCCCAGGTGCTGCGAAGACGAGGACCAATAACCGTGCCGCCACGGCCCGAGAACGAGAAAGTTCTCGTGCTTCGAGTCGCGCGGCTCGAGCTTTGCGTACTCCTCCTGCGGCCCGTACATGTCTTCCTGGTCGTAATAGCCGCCGACCGTGAGCGTGGGCACGGTGACCGAATCGAGCGCGTACTCCACGCCGCGCGACGACCAGGCCGAATCGTAAGCCGGGTGGTCGAGAAAAAGCTTCCAGGTTGGAAGCACCCTGGATCCGGACTGCTTCACGTCCTGGGCAAAGCTGCCGCGCTGGAGAAAATAGTCGAACCCGTCAACGGGCGTGCCGTTCTTGTCATTCCCGTAGCTGACCTGGCTTTCTGTCTTCGAGGATTCCAGCCCCAGCACGTAGTCGTATCCGTAGCTCTGGCGAAAAGCCCCGTTGTGAAAGAAGTCGTCGCCGATCCACACATCGATCATCGGCGCCTGCGGCGAAATCGCCTTCACCGCGGGGTGCGGGTCGATGCCCGCCATCATTGCCAAGAAACCCGGATAGCTGGTTCCCACCACGCCCACCCGGCCGTTGTTGCCCGGCACGTTCTTGATGAGCCACGCAACCGTGTCGAAGGCGTCGGTGCTCTCGTCAGTTGCGTTCCGATTTTGGTGATCGGCGAGCGGCTGCATCATCACGAATTTGCCTTCGCTCTTGTAGCGCCCGCGAATGTCTTCGGCCACGTAGATGTACCCGTCGCGCGCCAGCTCGGGACGCTGGGCGAAGAACGACGCGCGGCTGGTTCCATCCACACCGTATGGCGTGCGCTGCATCAGGATCGGCAGCGGCGTGGCGATGTCTGCAGGCCGGAGAATCACCGCATGGAGCTTGACACCATCCCGCATCGGAATCATCGCCTCGCTGCGCACGTAATCGTGAAAGACGTGACGGACCGGTTCACCCGTTCGACGGTAGACGACGTTTGGCTCGGCGGAGAAGACGAAGCTGGAGCCAGGGCCCGAAGCATCGAGATGAAACTCGATGTCCGTGTCAAACGCGGGCACGCTGAAGACCGTGCCGGACACGGGCACGAGTTCAGTGGGAACAGTTGCAGTGGATTCAAGGACCAGCTTTCCGTCTTGAACCGAGATCGTGTAGCCGCCGCTCGGCTCGGCCGGATCGGAATAATTGCCCGCAAGCAGTTCGAGCTTCGGTGTGGCCGATTGTTGTGCGGATTGCGCCGCCGCGTACGGCAAAGCGCACGGCATTGAAATGAGCGCCAGGCAGATGGCCGTGCGAAGCACGCGACGAGAAATCAAATGTCGATCCTCCACTGGCCGTTTCGGAGTCGAGCCACAAGCCGGCTCACTCTATGAAGCATTCAATGCGCGTGACCGTGATGATGGACATGACTGCCGGCCATCTCCGCGGGAGGTGTTACGCAACCCTCCAAAGCTTCGCAGCCAATATGCTCGAACTGGATGGTCGTATGGCTGATTTCGAATTGCCCCTGGAGAACGTCTTTGAGGTTGGCCAGAATGCATACGCTCTCCGAAGGGGGAATGTCGGCAATCGTCACGTGGCAAGAAAGGGCGCGTGTGTACGACCCCAGACACCAGACGTGCAGATCGTGAACATTGACCACACCCTCGACAGCTTCCATGACCGAGCGAATCTGCTGCAGCGAGACGCCACGCGGCGTGCCTTCAAGCAGGATGTTCAGCGTCTCGCGCACGATCCCAATGCTCGACCAGAAGATGAATGCGGCAATGAGCAGCGACAAGACTGGATCGATCCAGTTCCTGCCGGTGAACAGAATGCCGACGCCGCCGGCGATCACCGCCGCTGTCGATAGAGTGTCACCCGCCATGTGCAGAAAGGCGCTGCGCAGGTTCACATCGCGGGCTACGCCCCACAGCAGGGCGGCAATCACGCCATTCATCACCACGCCGGCCGCAGCCACAATCATCATGATCTTCGGTTGCACCGTCACTGGCGAGCTAAGCCGATGTACGGCCTCCAAAGCGATCAGTAACGAGATGGCGATGAGCGTCGCCGCATTGATGAACGCGGCGATCACACCGGCGCGCTGGTACCCGAAAGTCCTGGCTTGGTCAGCCGGCCGCGACTGGAAGTATACGGCCGCAAAGCTGAGCAGGAGGGCCAAAAAATCCGAGACGTTGTGGCCGGATTCGGAGAGCAGCGCGAGCGAATGAGCACGGAGCCCGGCGACAAATGTGACCACAACGTACGCCAGGGTGGCCGCCATCGAGATGCGGAGGACCAGAGTTGTCCGGCTTGCTCGCTTGCCCGCCTGCACCGCGTGAACATGCATATTGATAGTCTAACCGGGTGTCGGTAGCGTGCGCCAACACAGGCTCTAGCCCTTACCGGGCCGCAGGTGGCTCAAATCCAGAGGTTCGGGATTTTCGAATGAAGGCAGTTGCGGAAGCCGTTCGCGGAGCCCCGTCCACCCCTCCCCCACAACGATGCTGTTCTGCGGATTGCCCGGCTGATAGCGCACCGTGCACGGAAATCCGGCTCTCACCTCGGCCGCGTTCACCACCTCACGCATCGCGGTAATGTCCTGCGAGCATTCGTAATTCACGCCGGCGATGCGGTAGTTGAACAGAAGCATGGTCAGCGTCCGCCCGTCTTTCGCTTCCACTTCATAGATGTCGGTCAGCATGCCGTCGACCAGCCGTCCCGATTGCACAAGGAATTGCCGCCGCGCGCGCTCCACCTCGTCTGCGCTGGGGCGCTTGCGCAGCACCAGCCATAGAGCAGCGGCCGCTACGACGACGGTAGCGACGAGCCCGGTGGCAATCTCCCAATCATCGGTGTTGCGCAGCAGGATCATCTCAGGATGGGACTCGACGCCGAGAGCCCCAACTTGAGGATACCGCAGGCGAAATCCACGCGATGCCGCAAGCCAACTGCGCGGTGCCATGGCAATCACCCCTCTGCCCGGGTCCCCTCAGAGCCCGTGAAAATGACCTATACTCTAGGTTGCATATGGCGCAGGATTCTGGGCTTCCCAGCGCATCTTTTTCCTGTTTGCCGCCGGTCTTGTACGAGGCAATTGAATGAGAGATCGTCCCAACTTTCGCTCGACCACGGTGATCTGCGTGCGGCGCAACGGCCAGGTCGTGATGGCCGCTGACGGCCAGGTGACCTTTGGCGACCATGTGCTCAAGCACTCGGCCAAGAAGATTCGCCGCCTCTTCCAGGACAAGATTCTGGCCGGGTTTGCCGGTTCCACGGCCGACGCCTTCAACCTTTTCGCACGCTTTGAGACGAAGCTCGAGCAGCACGCCGGCAATCTGAACCGCGCCGCTGTCGAGTTAGCCAAAGATTGGCGCACGGACAAGATGCTGCGCAATCTTGAGGCCTTGCTCCTGGTTGCGGATAAGGCGCAAACATTCCTCATCTCCGGCTCAGGCGACGTGATCGACCCCGATGAGCCGTTGGCGGCCATCGGTTCCGGAGGCAGCTACGCCACCGCCGCTGCCCGCGCACTGATGGAGAACACGGATTTGAGCGCCCGTGAAATCGCCGAAAAAGCCATGAAGATCGCCGGCGAAATCTGCATCTACACCAACGATCGCGTTACCGTCGAGGAGCTACAGAATTAGCGGAGGGTCTCCGCAGACATTCGTCCATGGCCATCTATCTTCCCGCATCCGCTGAAGAACAGGAGCTCGCACTTGACGAGCTGACGCCGCGCGAGATTGTCGCCGAGCTCGACAAGCATGTCGTCGGCCAGCGTGCCGCCAAGCGCGCCGTGGCCA
This sequence comes from Occallatibacter sp., assembly GCA_049517515.1. Lineage (GTDB taxonomy): Bacteria > Acidobacteriota > Terriglobia > Terriglobales > Acidobacteriaceae > Telmatobacter. The sequence goes on along the minus strand of JBEKSA010000029.1, from coordinate 34,867 downwards.
TTGCTCTCCGCAATCGCCAGCGGCGGCAAAAGTTGCCGCCCGATCTGGCCGATGACATCATGCCCAAGAACATCATCATGATCGGCCCCACCGGCGTGGGCAAGACCGAGATCGCGCGGCGCCTGGCTAAGCTCACCAACTCGCCGTTCCTCAAAGTCGAGGCCTCAAAGTTTACCGAGGTGGGCTACGTGGGCCGCGATGTCGAGTCGATGATCCGCGATCTGGTCGAAATCGCCATCGACATGGTCCGTGAGGAGCGCCTGGAGGAAGTGGAAGACAGGGCCGAAATGAACGCCGAGGAGCGATTGCTCGACGTGCTCTTGCCTCCCCCGCCTGCCGCGCCCCATGCTCAGGAGGGCCAGCTCTCTCTGCCGGGAACCGAGAGCCACCAGCGCTCGCGCGAAAAGCTCCGCCAACAGTTCCGCGAGGGCAAGCTCGATGACCGCATGGTTGAGCTTGATGTACGCGAGCGCAATTCGCCGCAGTTCGGCATCATCTCCAACCAGAACCTCGAAGACATGGAGATGAACCTCAAGGATATGCTGCCGAATATCTTCGGGGGCGGCACCAAGAAGCGCAAGATGAAAGTCACCGACGCTTTTGACTACCTCGTGCAGGAAGAAGAAGGCCGGTTGATTGACATGGACTCGGTGAATCGAGCGGCATTAGAGCGTGTCGAATCCAACGGAATCATCTTCCTGGACGAGATCGACAAGATTGCCGGGCGTGAAAGCGGACACGGACCGGACGTTTCGCGCGAGGGCGTGCAGCGCGACATTCTGCCCATCGTCGAAGGCACCACCGTCAATACGCGCTACGGCATGGTGCGCACAGACCACATTCTCTTCATCGCCGCCGGCGCTTTCCATGTTTCGAAGCCCAGCGATTTGATTCCCGAATTGCAGGGCCGCTTTCCCATTCGCGTCGAGCTGCAATCGCTCACCGTCGACGATTTTCTGCGCATCCTCACCGAGCCCAAGGCCTCGCTCACCAAGCAATACTCAGCGCTGCTTGAAACCGAGGGAGTGCGACTGGAATTCGCGCCAGAAGCTTTGCGCGAGATGGCCGAATTCGCATTTAAGGTGAATGAGACCACCGAGAACATCGGCGCACGGCGTCTGCATACCATCATGGAGCGGGTCCTCGAGGATGTCAGTTTTCTGGCGCCTGACGTGGCCCGTCACGCGCCAGACGAGAATGCCGCAGCGGCGCTTTCTGCAGCCATCAAGAATGAAGCCACTACACCACTGCCGTATCAGGAGCGAATGACCGCTTCCGGCTCCGAGAAGGTTTTCCTCATCGACGACGAGTACGTCAAGCAGATGGTCGCTTCGATCGTGAAGGACCACGACCTGTCCCGCTATATCCTCTAGCCTGCCGCGGCGATCGCGATTTGGCCTCAACCTTTAGAATGTTCGCAAACGAGTCCCACTCAAGGTCGTGTGGTTCTCGCGAGAGAATGCCTTCAGAAACCTCTTGGCCCAGAACAATCAAACCTACATTCAGCATGTTTGCGCTGCCATCGACATCACTGTAAAATGAAGGATTGTTGGGACCAACCAACACGTCGGGGAGTGGCTCAGCCTGGTAGAGCACCTGGTTCGGGACCAGGGGGTCGGAGGTTCAAATCCTCTCTCCCCGACCATTAAATCCCGCAATATCAGTTAATTACAGTACTTGCCATTTCCGGCCATCCCGGAACTTGGGTCCATTTGGGTCCAATTAGCTTTTCCCCTACTCCATCGACCGCTTTTTTCGCGTCCGAGGAAACCGACCGAATGTAGAACCCCTTGGTCGTCTCCGCAGATTCGTGTCCGAGCAGCGCCTGGGTAGTGCCAATGGGAGCGCCCACCGAATCGAGCAACGTAGCATGCACGCCGCGCAGCCAGTGCCAATTTGCGCCTCTCAATTTGAGCGCCTTGCACACTGGCTTGAGCTGGCGATTGAGCAGATTGCGCCGACTCAGGGGAGAACCGTTTCGAGCCGAAAACACTAAGGCTGAGGGAGCAGCATCGTTAGGTTTCAGTGCCGCAAAAATCTCCACGGTCTGCGGTGCGAGAGGAATTTGGCGCTTGCTTCGCTTCGTCTTGGGCTCATCGAAATGGCCTTCGTAGACCGTTTGTCTGACCGCAAGGTTCCCATTATGCAAATCCACGTCCTGCCAGCGCAGTGCCAGCAGTTCGCCGATACGCAGCCCCGTCGTCGCGAGCAATGCGACGATGGAGCGGGAGGGCTCTGCAAGTTTGCCAATCAGCTCCTTTACCTTCTCCGTGTCGATTGGATCCTTCTCTTGAACCGGGCCACGTCGCGGCAATCGTGTTCTCCGGACGGGGTTATCGGCCAAGAACTCGTCCCTGACGGCAGCTTCGATAATCGTTCCAAAAGCGGTGCGAACGTGCTTGACCGTCTTCCACGAAAGACCGCTCCGAGCCTTCGCATTGAGAAAGCTCTGAACGGCATCCTTCGTAATCTGTCGAAGCTGCGTGTCTCCAAATACCGGGTTGAGGTGAGCGTCAATCATGTTTTCGTAAAACTTCTGACTTGAGAACTTCAGTGTGGGAAATATCTCCGGCTTCCAGCGGTCTTCGACGAATCTGCGAAACGTCCAAACCGCTTGAGGCCGAAATTCACCGCTGTTCACTTTGCGCAGTCGGTCATAAAGCGCCTGCTTCGCATCGCGAATCGTTGGAAGTTCCGCCACGGTTCCGAGAATTTCTGAGCGCCGAACCCGCCCAGGCTGACCATCGGAACCAATCACAGGTTCCCACCAACGACCGACCCACACTTTCTTGCGCGTACCTCGTTTGAAAAGTGAGCCCTCTTGAAAACACCTTTTACGGGTCATGCGTCCTCCGGACGTTGCCCGTTTAAGTGGTAGTGCGTCTGATGGAAGAGTAGTCTTCAAAGCCGGATTCATCAAGAGAGCCTCATCCCGTTCAACCAGTCCCGAACGTCGCCGATTTCAAACCGCAGATATTTGCCGAGCTTGATGTGTGGAAGCCGATCCTTTCCTCGTCGCCGCGTGCGTTCGTAGACCCACGAAGTCGTCACGTGCAACACGTGTGCGATCTCGGCAACTGTCATCAAATCGCGATTCCAATCATTCGATTCCATACGATCTCCCATTTGCTCGATCGAGTCCGGATTGGCGATCGCCGATCCGATACCGATAATCGCCTCCAAGTCGCGCTTTCTAGCTCCGAAGTCATCAACCGTCCTCAGCGAACTCAAACGACTTGAGAAACAATTCCTCGTCGAACTGCATTCTGAAGAACCGAAACAAATCCAATTGCTTTCCGAACGACGCGGCCCAATATGCTGCTAACAATTGCCAAATGGATTCGCGAAGCAGTTCCCAGGAAATTTCTGAGTTGTATTTCGGAAAGAGCTTGATTGATCGAGACGATGTGATCCTCCGCGTGCCCTTTGGGGCCGACAAGAGAAGTTCTTTCGTCAGGTATTTGGACAGGTACCGTGCGACGTGTCGAACCGTCACTTGATTGATGAAGACGATTCGCCCGCCTCCGAGACGGTCCCAGGTTTTGCTGATCCATTTCTGTTCGATATAGCGATCAATTAGGACGTGCGCATGAGGAATCCCGCGCTGAGTAAATTCCAAAACGAAGATGAATGCAGGAGTCTCTTCATAGTGGCGACGCAGGTATTCCCTAAGTTTGTCGAAGGTCAGCCGCAGATGACGCACAGGATTCTCCCCATCTTTCAGCTTTGACGGGTCGAGAGTGAGGGTCAGGAAATACTGCAGAGCAAGCTCCTCTGCCCGTGCACGGATTGCGCGCCGGGCAGTCTTGGCTTTTCTGGGTCCGCAATAGCTACAGGACCAGGAGCCGCAGTTGATTCTGCGAAACACCGTGCGATTGGTCTTGGGGTCTTTCCCTTTGACGCTCAATCTGCCGCAATACTTGCCCCGCCCTACCGGGCGGGCATAAGGGTCCGGCGTGCTGGTGTGTCGATTATTCGTTATTGAGTCAAGTGAAGAAGGCACGGGCGCTGCGCGCCCGATGAGGGCTCCGCCCTCAAGCTCCGGGGACAGCTTTTCATCCTTACCGGCAGGCAGGATGATGACCCCGCCTGCCGTCTCGCCGGACGCAACGTGCCGTATAAGTCGCGGGACGGAGCTGTCCAAGAACCGTTGCCCACACTGATGCTCGTCGCGTCCTGCGAATTCGGTATGCATCTCAATGCCCCTTCTTGTGTGCGTGCGGTCCGCTGCAAACTGGGCAGAGTTCCTTCAGCGGATAGCTGCGTTTGAGATGCTGCTCAAAGTAGCCATCCTTGCGCCGCCACGTCCGGACCACGCGCCAGGCAATGCCCCGCTTGGTCACGGCACCAAGTAAAGGAGCGCCACGGCCAGCGCGATGGGCCTTGACTCGCTCTGGGATGTTGGTGCTGAAGCCCATGTAGTGCTGTGCGCCGCGATAGCGCCGCGCAAAATGCACGAGGTAGACGGAGCCGATGATGTGTCCGTGCCTACGGTGATTGAAGAAGCGCATTAGAATGGCACCCTTTCCGTTAGCACGATGTAGCGCCGCTTTCTCATCCCGCGCGGTATTCGGCTAATCAGGAAGCCGTCCCTCTTTCGGGCTTTGGCTTCCGCCCTGTCCTTTGAGGTGTAAGAACCGTGGAACATGAAGGCGTAGCCTTCCCCTGCTGGTCTTCTCTTGCGCTTCATTGGGCCTCCTTGACTGTCCTCGGTGCATTGCTGGATTCAGGATCGCTTTGGAATTGGGCTGTGGCCGCTGTATACGCTGCCTCAACCTCTGCCGGAGCAGCGAGGACAGGACAACTCCGTCTCGGCAGCAAAACCGCCGCAGGCAGGCAAGGCAGAAGATTGAGCCCTTTGAGCACTTCTGCACTCTTGGTGAGATTCCGACGGTCGATAGCAGCCAGCAGACCGTCACATCGGGTTCATTTCCACATTGCTCGCAGGTTTTCCGCACCGTCCACACTCGCCTTTTCCGAAATCGCCCAACCTGAGCCGGAATGGGGACGAGTATGATGGGCCGTATACGCAAGAGCAACAGGGGCAATCAGGCGAAGTTTCGCCACTCGGACCACTGTGTTTTTGCGAATATTCGCCAATTGAAAAGTGAATTTTGGCGGATGGCGGAGGCGATGCAATGCAACCAGAAGCGCGCGAAAAGTTTTTGAGATTGGCGGATGCGACGGCGAAGGAGTTAGGCGGAGAATCGTTTCAGGGCGGAATTGATTTGACGCGCCGCTGTCTGTCCATGCTGACGGGCATGTTCGATTCTATGAAGACGCCGGAGATGCTGGCGCAGCGACTGGACGAACTGGAAATTTCAATCGAAAATGAGCGGCTGATGATTGCTCTTGTAGGCTTTGGTCCGCAACTGTTGCGATGGCTTTTTGCTAATCTCAACCGGACCGCCGAAACGACTCTGCCAAATTTTCCCAACCGACGGCCAGCAATCGCCGCGAACAAACAAATCGAGATGCTCCGGTTCATAAACGATTTGCATTTCAATCATGCGGTCGAACTGCAGAAGGCAAAGAGCAGAGCAGCAAGACACTTTGGGTGTAAAGTCCGCACTGTCGAGCGCTATTGGCACGATCGGGAGGAGATTCTGGCAAATGGCCCAAAACCGCAATTCGCCGATTTGATCGAAGGAATCAAAGCGGCGATTGAGGCAGATATGTGAGGGGAAGGTGCTTCTCCTTGGAAGGAAACTGTAAGGAGGGCAAACGCAAGAACGCCCCGTCTCCGGGGCGTTCAACGGTTACGGATGAACCGATACCGTACGACGAAAGCTTACTGAGAAACAGCCGGGCAATCGCCGCTCACGTACACTGCTATAATTTATAGCTCCCCCGAACCGTGAAGTCAAGAGGATGGAAAGAAGATGAGTGAAAGCGGCTCCTTGGCGCAAGACTACGTTTTGGGCATCGATCTCGGGTCTGCCTCACTGGGATGGGCGGTGGTCGGATTGGATGAAACCGGCATGGCCGCCGGGTTGCTGCGGGCGGGCGTTCGGCTCTTTGATCCAGCCGTTACCGGGGACATAGAGAAGGGGCAGGATGAGTCCAATGCGGTCGCACGCCGAGCGGCCCGGCTCATTCGCCGGCAATTGCGCCGTCGGGCGGCCCGTCAAAGCGAACTCTTCCGGTTACTCCAGGTTCACGGTCTGCTGCCAGGATACGAAGGGGCCGAGGCGGACGCTTCCCAGCAGCGACATGCCATTCTCAACACACTAGACCTGGAGCTTGCGGCCAAGTGGGCAAGGCCAGGAACGGCTGGGGCAAAAGCGGCGATTGAATTGCCGCTTTATCTATTGCGCAAGACGGCGCTCGACTCGGTTCTGGACCCCTTCAAGTTGGGACGCGTCTTCTATCACCTTAGTCAACGACGCGGCTATCGCTCGAATCGGAAGGAGCAGAGAGACGGCAAGAAAGCATCTGGAAAGGCGAAAAAGGCCGACGACTTAGGCGCGGTCGAAGGGGGCATAAAGGAACTGGAAGATGCGATGCGCTCAGCCGGAGCGCGCACACTGGGCGAATACTTTGCATCGCTTGATCCACACGCGCAAAAGGTGCGTGGGCGCTGGACTGGCCGCAAGATGTACGAGGAGGAATTTGCCGCCATTTGGACAAAGCAAGCGACTTTCCATCCAGCTTTGCTTACCGAGGAGTTGCACCACCAAATCAAACATCTGCTCTTTTATCAGCGCCCCATTAAGGCACAGGCGCACCTCATTGGGGGCTGTGAACTGGAACCGGGCGAACGGCGCGCTGCGTGGGCCACTCTGGAGGCACAGCAGTTTCGCATTCTGCAAAAAGTCAACGACTTGGAGGTCATCCTGCCGGGAAATGTCACAGGCGTACCACTCACTCGTGAGCAGAGGCAGACTGTCCTGGATTTGTTGGAGAACTCCGCGGAAGTCACGTTCAAGAAGATTCGCAAGGCGCTCGGCTTAGCCGAGAACATCGGTTTTAACCTTCAACGAGGTGGCGAAACCAGACTAAAGGGCAACCTGACCAACACGCTAATGGTCGAGGCCTTTGCCGAGCGCTGGCCCGATATGTCTGACGCAGACAAGAAGCAAGTGGTAGAGGATTGGCGCACCATCGAGCAGGAGGAGTCGCTCATTCGCCGCACCATCGAACACTGGAAGCTGGATGAAGCGGGCGCCGAGTGGCTCGCATCTCGGCCCGCGCCCAGCGGCTACTGCTCGATTTCCCGCAAGGCTATCCGCAAGCTGCTACCGCTGATGATGGAGGGCAAGCGATTCAAAGAGGTGGAGAAGGAGGTCTACGGCAACCGGCTCACCGGCGGCCAGGTTTACGACCGCATTCCGCCGGTCCGTCAGGCTCTGAAAACTCTGCGCAATCCCGCTGTCGAACGAGCTCTTACGGAACTGCGCAAGGTGGTAAATGCGTTGGTCCGTGAGTATGGCAAGCCGACTGAGGTCCGCATTGAACTGGCCCGCGACCTAAAGAAGCCCCGCCATGAGCGAGCGAAAGCCATCGGACAGAACCGCGACCGCGAAAAGCAACGGAACGCGGCCAAGGGAAGAATGCTCCAGGAACTCGGTCCGGGATTTGAGCATCCCTCGCGTGCCGACGTGGAGAAGGCCTTGCTGTGGGAGGAGTGCCAAGGTGAATGTCCCTACACCGGGAAGCGATTCCCCTTTTCATCGTTGTTTGGCGAGAATCCTCCTTTGCAGGTCGAGCACATCATCCCCTTTAGCCGTATCCCGGACGATTCCTTTCAGAACAAGACCCTGTGCTATCACGAGGAGAACCAGCGCAAGGGGAACCGGACGCCCTTCGAAGCGTATACGGACCCATTGGAATACGAAGCCATTCTCAATAGGGTAAGGAACTGGCGAACGCCAAACCCCGGCAAGCAACGGCGCTTTGAGTTGCGAACGCTGGAGGAGTTGGCGGGCTTCTCGGAACGTCAGTTGAACGATACCCGTTACGCCAGCAAGCTGGCCTGCGAGCTGGTGGGTACGCTTTACGGCGGGCGCGACATTCAGACCGAAACCGGCTCGCGGCAGGTGGTCTTTGCCTCCTCCGGCATGGTAACGGCAACGCTCCGCAAGGGCTGGGGACTGGAGGCGATTCTGCGTGACGCCGCACCCTCCGCGAACGGTCAAAACAGGGGCAAGCCGCGCACAGATCATCGCCATCACGCCATCGATGCAATCACAATCGCCCTCAGCCGTCCAAAGATGATTGCGGCACTTAGCCGGAACAATGCCCAGGACCCTTACTGGCCCCGGAACGGACGCACCGCGCCCAAAATTCAGAGTCCATGGAAAGACTTCGTCGATTCCATCCGCCCCAACTTCGAGCAGATGCTGGTCTCCCACCGGCCCGAACACCGGCTTACTGGCGCACTGCACGATGAGACCAACTACGGCAGGCCGCGCAACGAGGGCGGCAAGGATGTGGTCCATATACGAAAGCAGGTTGTGGGCCTGTCTGCCGGAGATATAGAGAACATCGTTGATCCGGTTGTGCGCGAGGCCGTGGAGGCGAAAGCGGCCCAGTTAGGCGGTGACCTGAAGAAGTGGACTCCAAGCGAAGGGAGTGAAGACTGGCCCCTGCTCAAGACCAAGACAGGCAGGCAGGTCCCCATCAAGCGGGTGCGCATCAAGAAGTCGCTAGGCGTAGAGACCATCGGTAAAGAGGAGCGTACGCGCTATGTGGCGCTTTCCAGCAATCACCATGTCGCCATCTTTGCCCTGCTGGACGAGCAGGGCAGGGAGAAGCGATGGGAGTCCGAGATCGTCTCACTACTGACTGCAATGGAAAGAAGACGGCAGCATTTGCCTGTCATTCAAACACGGCTCGCTGCTGTACCGGAGGCGGCATTCAAGTTCTCGCTTATGTGGGGCGACACGTTGCTACTCCACAAGGATTGCGAGCATGCAAAGAACATCTGCAAGCCATCATTCTGGAGAGTGAGGAGCATTTGGGAGCAAGGCACGTTGACGCTGGTGCGAATCAACGACGCAAGGCAACTCAATGAAATAAGGGGCGCGAAGGACTGGCTTCTTCCCTCGCCGGATACTCTTCGCAAGCTCGATGCTGTCAAAGTTGTCATTGACTCCCTTGGTAGGATTCATCAGGCCGGAGCGTAGCTGATGAGCGACCGCATTCTGGAAATTGCGCATCCAGCGCGGCTTAGCATCCGGGATGCGCAACTGGTTATCGAACGGGAGGGGTTCCTGCCATTCGTTACACCTGTCAGCGGCGTCAACACATTGTTACTGGCGCACCCGCAGGTGACGCTTACTCAGGCCGTGGTCTCGCAGTTGGCCGAGGCGGGAGCTATGCTCGTCACCATCGATCACCGTTATTTACCCACCGCAATAACTCTGCCGCTCCAGACGCACAACCTGCAAACTGAGCGGCTGGCCGCGCAGGCAAACCTCAAGCCAGTGACTCGCAGGCGGCTATGGACGCAGATCGTCCAGGCCAAGATTCGCGCCCAAGGCAGTCTCCTTAAGGAGCTGCGCGGCTCCGATGGCGGGCTGATTGCCTCCGCTGCCCGCGTCCGCTCCGGCGATCCTGACAATCTCGAAGCCCAGGCCGCCCGCAGATATTGGGGGCTGATCTTTGCCGAACCGGGGGACGACAAGCCAAGATTCCGGCGCGGAGCGGACCCTCTCGAATCCGGTCCTGACCAGAACAGGCACCTCGACTACGGCTATACGGTGCTGCGCGCCTCGGTGGCCCGCGCCGTCTGTGCTGCGGGGCTGCATCCCTCGATTGGACTGCGCCACCACAACCGCTACGACCCCTTCTGCTTGGCCGCCGATTTGATGGAGCCTTTCCGCCCCCTAATTGACCGGCGCGTGGCTTCCTGGATTGCCAGCAACTCTCCATCGGGACCGCTCGATTCAATCGCAAAAAAATGGCTCATTGAGAGCGTAACCATGCGATATTGGGTCAACCGGGAAGAGAGAGTCCTTTCCGACATTCTGTTTCGGGTGGCTGGTTCGCTGGCCGCCGTACTGGCCGGGAGCGCGGAGAAACTGGACCTTCCCGAAACACTTGAGCCGTGCCTCGACGAATCAATCTCTCTGCCTACAGGTGTATGTGGTTGATCGCCATGTTCGACCTGCCCGTGGAGACCACGGAGAACCGGCGCGACTACACGCGTTTTCGCAAGGCTCTGCTCAAGGACGGTTTCATGATGCTTCAGTTCTCGGTCTATGCTCGGTATATCCCCAGCGAGGAGGCGGCCGAGGCGCACCGCAGGACGGTGAAGTCTTGCATCCCGCCACTGGGGCAGGTTCGGCTGCTGGCCATTACCGATCATCAGTTCGCCAAGATGGAGGTGTTTTATGGGAAAAAACCGCGAAGCCCGGAGGATATTCCCGAGCAGATTCTTCTTTTTTGAGAGACGGAGCGCCCGGAATCTATTTTTTGTCAGTAGGTTCCAGGCGTCCTAGTGTACGTGAGCGGTGATTCCCGGCCATCCCCAGCCCGATCGGGACAGCTATAGGCCGAGAACGAAGTGTACGTGAGCGGTGATTCCCGGCCATCCCCAGCTGGCGCTCGCACTGGTGGCTTATATTTCCAGTGTACGTGAGCGGTGATTCCCGGCCATCCCCAGCGCGCGAGCGCGCGCGGTCCTTCTCCTCCTTGAGTGTACGTGAGCGGTGATTCCCGGCCATCCCCAGCAGGACAGGCGCGCGGCCCCGCATCTCCTCAGTGTACGTGAGCGGTGATTCCCGGCCATCCCCAGCCCTGTGCTGGGTGCCTGTGCGGTCGTGGTCAGTGTACGTGAGCGGTGATTCCCGGCCATCCCCAGCTTCCATACTGCAATATAAAGTTGGACCCCTAGTGTACGTGAGCGGTGATTCCCGGCCATCCCCAGCCGAACATCGCCAACCAGTAAGAGGGATCAAGTGTACGTGAGCGGTGATTCCCGGCCATCCCCAGCTATTTTCTTGGCATCTGTTCCACTAAGGCCAGTGTACGTGAGCGGTGATTCCCGGCCATCCCCAGCCGCCAAAGTACGATGTAAACCTTCATATTTAGTGTACGTGAGCGGTGATTCCCGGCCATCCCCAGCAAAAAGTAGTTCAGATACTCGATCGCGGCGGAGTGTACGTGAGCGGTGATTCCCGGCCATCCCCAGCCTGGCCAATGGCCGGCCCCGTTTTTTGCTCAGTGTACGTGAGCGGTGATTCCCGGCCATCCCCAGCGAACACATCGAGACAAGTCTGTTTCGACAGAGTGTACGTGAGCGGTGATTCCCGGCCATCCCCAGCCCATCAGGTACCATGCGATTGCACGATTTAAGTGTACGTGAGCGGTGATTCCCGGCCATCCCCAGCGCGTGATGCGCCTTTCTCATTCACAGCGTGAGTGTACGTGAGCGGTGATTCCCGGCCATCCCCAGCGCAACGTTCATCCGGGTGCCTTTCAAAATTAGTGTACGTGAGCGGTGATTCCCGGCCATCCCCAGCACAGTTGTGGGTTTCCCGCCATTTCTGCCAGTGTACGTGAGCGGTGATTCCCGGCCATCCCCAGCCAGCATAATGGAATAGACATATTGCACACAGTGTACGTGAGCGGTGATTCCCGGCCATCCCCAGCTTGATCTGGTTTGTGCCGAGGAAAGATACCAGTGTACGTGAGCGGTGATTCCCGGCCATCCCCAGCCGCTTCTATGCCCTCGATAACGCCCGCAAAAGTGTACGTGAGCGGTGATTCCCGGCCATCCCCAGCTCGCCCTTACGCATCGGCGCGCCTCCATTTCAGTGTACGTGAGCGGTGATTCCCGGCCATCCCCAGCGTCGAGCAGCGATTCCGTTGATCGTCCGTAGTGTACGTGAGCGGTGATTCCCGGCCATCCCCAGCGCGTGGCGACCTGCACCGGGAATAATTGCTCGTCTATTCCACCCATCGCCCAGCCACAGTTGACCTTCTATGGCAGCAATGGAACCGTTACTAATAGGATTGACGGCCCGGGCCCCGGCTGCAATGCGACACAGGCTTTTTGCTATGACGGGGCGGGAAATTTGCTTAACGATGGACGGATGATCATCTACACATACGACGCCGAGGGACGCATCGTCTCCCTCAATGGCGAAACGTACAGTTACGATGCCGAAGGCAACCGCGTGGCTAAGTACTCCGGCTCGACGGTCATGGCCTCCTATTTGCTTGATCTCAGCAATAACCAAGTCACGGAACTGAATAGCGCGGGCACATGGATGCACTCAAATCTCTATGCGGAAGGACGGCTTTTCGCAACCTACGAAGGGCCGGGCGAGTCCGCTCCGAACACTTGTCACTTTCACTTGACGGACTGGCTGGGTACTAAGCGCATGCAGACTACGTCTGCCGGCGTCAACGAGGAACAGTGCTACAGCTATCCCTTCGGTGACGCGCTGTCCTGCCCTGGCGCCGCAGACGCAACTGAGCACCATTTCACTGGAAAAGAACACGACTCTGAATCGGGGAATGATTACTTCGGAGCAAGATATCTAAGCTCGATCCTGGGACGCTGGATGAGCCCCGATCCCACTGGGCTGGCTTTGGCAGAAGCGGAGAATCCTCAGAGTCTAAACTTGTATTCGTACGTGCAAAACAACCCGCTTAGCGTGATTGATCCAGACGGTTTACAAGTCGAACCAGCTGCCAGATGCGGATGGATTCGTTGTAAACTTTGGCCTCAGATCAAGAACTTCTTTAAAGGCGGTGGTGGTGGCGGTGGCGGGAATGGTGGCGGTGGTGGTGGCGGTGGCGGGAATGGTGGCGGCGGTGGTGGCGGCAATGGTGGTGGCTGGAGCTCCACGCCATATCCCGGGAAGAATCTTGTGAATGTTGAATATCCGCGGGCCGGTTTTTGGATTGGCGGCCATACTAGCGTTGGTATATATGACTCTGATCCTACGGATACTGATTACAATGATCCGCATAAAGCATATGGATTTACAACCGTTAACCAACACTGGTACGTGAGAACCATGCTTATCGTAGGATGGCCATTCTTCAAAGGATATATGGAAGAAGATTCGAAAAGCCCGCGCTCTAAGAAAGTGGTGGAATACAGATACCTGTCGATTTCAGACGAGGGCTTTTACAATGCGATGGATGCAATACATCACCACAGCGGTTATTATAGGCTTTGGCTGCTTGCGCGAAACTGCGCGAATGCTACTGAAGATGTAGACCATGCCGCAGGTGCCCACCGGGTGCCTCATCACGAGATTTTCTGGCCCCACCTTTTTTGGTTCTTGTCCTCTTTTGCCTCGTCGAAGTGACCCAAGCGACTTGAAGTACATGGGATGCGCATGTTCGAACGGAGATCAATAATGACAAAGCCTTCTAGGTTCCAGACCTCTGGCATTCTTTGTGGGGTATTCATGCTGTTTACCGTTGAATCGACAGCAGCAGAGGCTCAATGCTTTAAGTGCAAACATGAACCAATCGTCCTGCCGATTTCTCTAGCCACGGGAACAACCGTGCGGACGCCGGAGTTTCTTGTCAAGAACATCGAATATAGAATCGGGATAAGGGTGAATCGAGGGCTTCCATTTGGCCAATTGACTTGCATGATGGGGAGCAGTACACATCACTGTGAGATGGCACATTTTGACTTGGTACTTGAGGCGGAGTGGAAAGTGTTGGATGGCGACCATGTTGTGGCCGAGGGAACCACCAAAGGTTCCTTAGGCCAGATGGCATGGTCAGATAGCTTTATGGATAGATTCCTGGGAGATTTTGTCGGAGAAGCGAACAAGAAATATACCGTGGAGGTAAAGATCACCAAAGACGGCACATCGCTAAACGAGTTCAACCCTCGTCTGGTTGTGCGGATGATCGATTTCTGAAATTCAGTGGCTGGAAGCCCAAGTGCCGATTCTGGCACCCGGGATTGCGTTAAGATTCGGCAGGCAGCAGTATGACGGGCTCCGCCGCTTGTGCAGATAAAACATGTTTTTCCTCAAGTACCGAGCGAGCAGCAAGATTTCCGGTGAACGGGCTACTGGCTGTAGGCGAATTTGTAGCTGCGAAAGCACTCTGGAACCATTCAGAGCTACAGTTTTCAATGGCGAGGCCACAAACCATTCAATATAAAATAGTTGGAAACTCACAATTTCAATTGATTTCAATAACTCGCTGAAACTGGTTCGGGACCAGGGGGTCGGAGGTTCAAATCCTCTCTCCCCGACCATTCTTTTCAATCACTTCCATTGAAATCTGGCCAGGCTGAACAGCCTGGGGTTCCCAAAAGGGTTCCCACTCTTTGCCAACTCCGCCGTCGGGGAGGTCCTTCAGCGGAGTGACGCTTCTGTTGTCGGCTTTCTCGTCGGGTTCAGCAAAAACAGCCTCGACAACGCTGCTTACCGCCTCGACGCGTTCGTCCCACCACGACTTTGAATAGACATCCAGCGTGATGCTGCCAGTGCTCCCCGCGTGCCCCATGTTGTCACGGGCAACCTCAAGACGGGCGAAGCGCCGCATCAGGCTGGCGTGCATGGTCCGGAAGCTGCGGAAGTCCAGGGTCTTTGGCAGCCCAAGCTTTTCGGCCACCGGCTTCACGTGTCGGTTGAGCAGGTTATGCCGATCGATCGGCTTACCAGCCTTGTTGGCAAAGACCAGGTCGTCCGGCTTACGGAATTTCTTGTTGCGCGACCACATTTGCTGCACTGCCGCGAGAATGACTCCATGTTTGTCGAACGGCACCTCGCGCTTGCCGGCTTCGGTCTTCACATCGTCGAACTCATCATCGTAGACACGCTCATCTATGACAATGCGATCGTGGCGGATGTCCTTCCATCGAAGCGCGAGAACCTCACCCGGGCGCATGGATGCGAAGACGATCAGCTTGATCATCGACTTCGCGGGCTCCTTCACCGCCTCGATCATCCGGCGAATGTCCGCCGGTGAAAGAAGCACGGTCGGCTTCACCTCCCGTTTTCTCGGCAGCTTCACACCAACCGCAGGATTCCGGTCAAGCATGCCCCACACTTTGCCCTGGTTCAGCGCCGCGCGGAGCGTGCCATGAATCAGCCGAATCGACTTCGGAGAAAGGTTGGGAGACAACGTGTTGAAGTATTTCTGGATCTCCATGGTCGTCAGCTTGCGAACCTTACTGGATCCAAATTCTGGAAGCAGATAGGTCTTGAAGTTTTCTTCGTACTGCTTGCGGGTGGAATTCTTCAGCTGCGGCCACGTCAGGTCCCGGCACTTTTTGTAGACGGCCTGCACTGTTTCATCGTCACTCGCAAACAGGTGAGGTTGGTTGTTCCGCTCATTGACTCGCACCATGAACTCGTCGCCGAGCCGCTGTGCTTCGCGTCGGCTTGGCACACGGCTCTTTGACCAGGACTTGGTCCGTCTCTGACGCGGGGTTCGGGTGTAATCCCAGTAAAAGAGTTTCCACTTGGACTCAAGGTCTTGCAATTGGGCCCGCTGATGACGAATCTGCACCACGTTCCTCCTTCCGTGGTGCTTCAGTCGCGGTCTCTTTGTAGCATCAAAGGTCGTCACTGCACAACCTCGATTCCTGTGAGGAACTGCTGGATACCTGCCGGACGGAATCGAACGTAATGACCCAGGCGAAGGACGCCGGTGATTTCATCGGCGTTGGCGTACACCCAGGAATCGGGCACGCTCAACAGCTGTGAAACCTTCTTCGCATCGAGGAGAGGATCAAGGCTGCCGAGCCATTGCTCGACTGCCTGTCTGCAGAAGCGGTAGTAGGCGCCGAGTCGCTTGAAGCCGGGAATCTCGTGGGCGTGCGAGCGTATCCAGTTGATTGTCATGCCGAGAATGCCGGCGAGATCATCGTCGGACAGTAGAGCCGGAAACACAACGACTGGTGTCTCCGCGGGGTGGTCTTCGAGTTGCGTAAACATTTGCCTCCGTACGAGGTGGCCGGTTAATCCGGCCACCGGAGCGGAGGGGAACCCCTCCGCTTTTTCGTCGCAAGGAAATCGTTCGCAACTTGCATATTTAACTCCATTCCATAAATGCAACTCATGCTTCCAGGGCAGAATCCGAGGGCGCGCTCCCGTGATGAAGAGCGCGCCCGAAGGCCTTATGCAGCTTGATCAAGATTGCCCACTACCTGGAGCTGCTTTTGTAACTCCGCTTCTATGGTCCGGCGCTGAGACAACGTGGGAACACTCCCTTGCGGCATCGGCGGAAAGGCCTTGTACTCCTTGGCGTCGAGCTCGCAGCCGAACTTGCCTTTTGGGAATCCACCCCACTGCTTGAAGAAAAAGGGCACGCCGGCTGCTTCGCACTGGTTACCTAGAGAAGTCACCCTCTCCTTCTGCATCGGACGTGATCTGGGACCACTCTCCCCACCTGCAATGACCCAGCCGATGCCGTCCAGGCTAATCGTGCCGAGGTCTTCGAGCAGCGGCTCGCAGGAGAGGAAGCGCATCGCGACATCGCACTTCTGCAGGCAATCCAGGCGGGGTAGACCATGCTTCCGGTTCTCGACTGAAACGCCCCACCATACGTGAGGCAGCTTGGCCGCAAACCCAAGGTCCGTCTGCAGCATTTTGCGCATGCGCGCGTGACGCTTGGTCAAAACCTGGTAAGTATGCCAGTCTGCCGCGGCCATGACCTTGAAGGCAGCAACAACGTACCAATCCGGGACCTCTTCGTGGAAAAGATCCGACATGCTGTTGACGAGGACTTTTCTGGATTCTGACCAGTGCAGTGGCTCGAGGAGCTTCCAGGGGACGATCCGAAGATCAAAGCCCTGCTCAAACGGATGGCCCGGCACGCCGCGGAACCTCTCCGCGAAAGTCTCGGCGTAGCAGTTCTTGCAACCTGGACTGACCTTCGAGCACCCGCGCACCGGGTTCCATGTGTCGTCCGTCCACTCAATCGATGAATTCTTTGACATAAATAGACCTTTCTCTAAGGATCTCGGTCTTTGTTGTTGATGAACACGCGGTACCCAAATCCTACGGACACCGCGATTGCCTTTCACCGGCAAGTCTTCAGGATTCGGAGCCAGTTGACTCCGCAGTACTAGTTTTGTTTGCGCTTCTTGGCCACCTCCATCAATTTGTCTCCAAACTCTCTCAGGACATCCCTCTCCATTTCCCGTCGGCGGTTCTCATAGACCGCTCGCATTTCAGCATGGAAATCGACGGGCGCTTTTCCAGAAGAAGCCTCTCCGAGTTTCGTGGGCCCCTGGCGTCGCTCACGCTCGATGGCGGAGTCGTGCAGGAATTGGAAGGCCGTTACGATGTCGCCCATTAAAAGGGCGACGGTCGCGCTGCGTAGGACGGACTCCATCTCCCGATTTGCGACCAAGCCTTTCCTCCACTCCTCGACGAGGAACCTTTGCCCCGCCTCCGTCAGCGCCATCGCTCGTCGGCCACGCGTGGCGCCTTCTGAACGAACCAGCAAGCCAGCTTTTTCCAGCTCCTTAATCACGTGCTTGATGCTTCCGGGCTGTAAGCCAGCCGCCTGCTGAAACGCGTAGAGCGTGTGCAGGCCGCCGCGTGAGATGGCGGCCATCAGGAACATTTCCATCGGCTCAGTGCGCTTTTCAGTCGTCATAGTTTCAACCATGTTTGAACTATATCATAATTCCCCCGAATAGCCAAATCGACTTGCAGAGAATGTTTATGGATGCGAGCACCCAGAAGGGTACGTAAGGGTCAAAAAGTCCGTATCGCGTTCATTGTATATGTGTTACATGCGATAGCGACCCGACGAATCGGGTGACCGGGGACGTTGATTCTACAGGAGGGGGCAGCGCTGAGTACCCTCCGCGGTAGAGGCCCCACCTACTACCGTTTTCTTAAGAGGTCGGTAAATACAAAGGCCCCGGGATCTGATGTCCCATGGCCTTTGTCCTAAGCACTCAGATGGAAAGGAGAGTCCCCCTCTCTCCGCCAGCAATTCCCGTATCCCATTCATCCCATTCTCAAATCATAGAAAATAGGCTGCTTGTGTGATTTCCGCTTCGTCCGCGTTGTCCGCATTTTCCGTCCAATTCAGCCCTGTAGGCCGTTTTTGCATGACAACGGGCGGGATGCATGACAACGGTGGAGGGGCACTCGCCGCCACATCTCCCTGAGCCGGTTCCAAAGGCGCACAAGGTGGTGGCCTATTGTGACGTGCACATTCTCCTTGGCACTCCCACATGACCGTGCCAGGCTGTAGGCTCTCACCGAATCGCGCCGACTTGTCGAGCTTGACCTTGAGCTTGGCAGCGCAGGCAGTTTACGTCGACCGAAATCGCCAGAGAATGTTCAGCAGCAAGATCGCCGGCCATCCATCGATCCTCCGGATAACCGGACGCGTTATAGTCGCCATGGACGTTTTCTATGAGCAGGTCACTAAGGCGCACTGATGGCTGAGAAAGTGCTCAAAAGCACCGAAAGACACCCTTCAGCACCCTGATCGAACCCTCGGAAACACAAAAAGCAGAGGTTGGGGTGAACCCCTCGGTTGAGACAATCTGCAATTGACACATTTGCCGTTCGCTGCGGCCTACGGCTTGTCAGCTTCCGGCTTTGCCGGCGGCTGCAGCTTTTTGAACAGCGAGAACATCTCCACCGGCAGCGGAAAGACGATGGTGGTGTTCTTTTCCACGCCAATCTCAGTGAGCGTTTGCAGGTAGCGCAGCTGGATGGTGATGGGCTGCGTGGCCAGCAGTGCGGCAGCATCCACCAGCTTTTGGGCGGCGCTGAACTCGCCCTCGGCGTGAATGATCTTCGCGCGCTTTTCGCGTTCCGCTTCGGCCTGCTTGGCCATGGCGCGCTTCATCTGCTCGGGCAGATCCACCTGCTTCACTTCCACTGAGATGACCTTTACCCCAAACGGTTCAGTCCGCTGGTCGATGATGGACTGGATGCGCAGGTTGAGCTTGTCCCGGTGGCTCAGCAACTCGTCCAGTTCGACCTCGCCCAGCACCGAGCGCAGCGTGGTCTGGGCGAACTGTGAGGTCTGGTTGACGTAGTCGGCCACCTTGACGACGGCGTTATTGGGGTTGACCACGTAGAGGGTAACCACGGCGTCCACCTTGAGAGTGACATTGTCGCGAGTAATCACGTCCTGGGGCGGAACCACGAGCACCTGCTGACGCAGCGAGATGCGCACCATCTGGTCGATCGGCCGGAACACCAGAATGATGCCAGGTCCCTTGGGTATGGGCAGAGCACGGCCCAGCCGGAAGATCACTCCGCGCTCATATTCGCGGAGAATCTTGATCGAGTTGAGCAGGTAGAGGACGACGATCGCCGCAAAGACAAGCATCGGAATTGGCAGTTCGGGCATTGCGCTTCCCTCACTCTGCAGGGATT
Organism: Occallatibacter sp.; assembly: GCA_049517515.1. GTDB lineage: Bacteria > Acidobacteriota > Terriglobia > Terriglobales > Acidobacteriaceae > Telmatobacter. The sequence continues at coordinate 15,575 of JBEKSA010000029.1, read as the reverse complement.
CTACTCCGGAATGGTCATTCGGCGGGCTTGGGAGCTTGGGCGGCTCGGCCGATGCCAAGCATCTCGGCGATCTCCACCTGCGTCCGGCTGCGCTCCCGCCATTAGAGAAATTGAGCGATTTACACCCCGTCCCGCTCTCGCTGCACCTCGTCGGCTGTTCGCCTATTCTGTTCCCGTGCTCCGTCCAGATGATCGCCGCCGGGTATACATGTCTTTCCAGTGCCGTAATGGCTGGCATTGCCAGTTCCTGGAGGAGGACCTGAAGACTGCGCTGCCCTGCAAGCTACACTTCGCATCCTCAGACAAGGTGATCGAACTGGTGGAGCGCGCCGGCGGATTCCCTGACCAAGATACGCGGCTGATGGTGAATCAGGGGATTGAGATGGGGAGAGGTGGAATGTTCATGAACCTGACGACGGAACAGTACGCTAGGTTGAAGACCGTCTGAGGTATTCCCAGATCAGCCGAATCATCTGTTGGCTAACGGCTCGGGAACGGTTTAAAGAATATGCGGAAGAATCGAGGAAAAAAGGTCGAGGCATTCCAAAGTAAATCTCGCGGACGGAGTGTGTCTAGGTGCAAATCACAAACAGCAGTATCATGTTTGTAGCAGTTTCGCTAGGCTCAGGGGGAAGTGAAATGAGCAATGCGGAAGAATGGGCGCGCTCGCTCGGTGAAGAAATCAAGGCGAAGCAGAGCGCAGCCAGAGAAGACGCACAAACGGTAGCAATGCACCGCGATATCGTCGCGGAGAAAATGCCGTTCAAATGGGAAGAACTCTGCGCTGTATTTCAATCGTGCTGTACTGCGTACAATGAGCAACTACAGCCGGAACGAAAACTTGCCTGTCATCGCAGCGGCTCCCATCGATTCTCGATTTGTCCCGACGCGCTTCCAGAGATTGTTGAAGGGACTTACCATTACGAAACCAAGAGAATTCATATCCAGACTCCCGGTGCGTCGGAATGGTTTCTTCCCCACGTCGTTCTTACGGGGAGTGGAGACGTTGAACTCGTATCTAACTCCACGAGAAAGGTGAAAACCATCGAAAAGATCGCGCAAGATGCTATTCGGGAAGGTCTGATACGCAGATGAAGACGAAACCGCAGTCTCCCGAATACAAGGCTTTCGAGAACCTACTCGGCCAAGTTCTCACGGTACCGAAGGCGGAGATAAACAGGCGCATTGAAGAAGACAAACGCGAGAAGCGAACGCCTAAATCCGCTTGCCGCGTTTCTGGCGAGTCATCCAGCCAAGCCTAGACCGTCGTTTCTCCCACCTTGCCGGTCAGTTCTGCGTAAGTCAGTCTCTTCCCTGAAATCTGCGATACTGCCAGCGCGAAGACGCGCGTCTCTGAGCTCTTGAAAGAGCGCTTCGTGATTGTTCCTTTCGCAGATTTTATTGTGTAAGCTATGAAAAGCTTGTTTCTGCTGGACTCGAATTCGCGTCCAGCCAGGAGAGCAGACAACGGATGCTGCCGGTGGCCATAGCTACACAGGAGTCAGCTGCTCCGTAATACAGGTGAATGGTGTCTCCATCCGCGCCGATGGTTTGTCCGCACGGAAACACGACGTCTTTCACATCTCCGCCGCGTTCATACGATGCTTCCGGTCCAAACAGCCAGGAGTTTCCTCGTTGCAGGCAAATCTCAGGACGTTCCAAATCAAAGATCGCAAGACCCAGGCGATAGATACTTCCCGATGCCGTTTGCCGCACTCCGTGGTAAATCATTAGCCACCCCTTGGCCGTTTCAATCGGCGGAGAACAGAGACCAATCTTGTTCGCATCCCACCAACCTCCGCGTCGCGCTTCCAGGATGACCTTATGACTTCCCCAATGCCGCAAATCTGGCGAATAGGATATCCACATATGAGCGCCAAGAGCTGTCATTGGCCGGTGAATCAGCGCCCAACGACCGCCAATCCTCCGAGGCAACAGCGCCGCATTTTTATCCTCTGGAGGCATGATGACGCCGAATCGCTCAAAGCTCCGGAAGTCCTTGGTGAGCGCCAGCGAGACTCCGGGACCTCCCCGCGCAAAGGATGTGTACGCCACCGCATATTGCTCGAGTTCCGGGACATAGGTAATGCGCGGATCTTCGATACCCCAGATTTCTTCCGGATAGTCCAGTGGATTCGCCATCAACGTCGGTTGAAGATCAATCTGCCATCCATCCAAACCATTCGCGGAACGCGCGGCGCAAAGATGCGATAGTCCGCTCCGGTCTTCAACGCGACAAAGCAGCAAGGTGTCGCCGTCGGCTAGCAGTACGGCCCCAGCGTTGAAGACACTGTTAATTGGATAGGGCCAATCTTCACGGCTGAGGATCGGATTGCCGGAATAACGCGTGAAAAGCGGAGCGTCGGGAGATAATTTCTGTCCGAACTGTTCGAGAACCGAGGAATCTTGCAATGAATCAAGAACCGTATTCATATTCAAGACGTGACACTCATTCCCAGGTACGTTGCTTCTGCGCTTGCTGCTGTAGCGGTCTGCATATCGAGCCTCGCGAATCTCAGCCTATCGGTTCTGCGCTTCCATGGGTATTACTATCTTGGAACCGCTCTAGCCCGTACCCTTCAGGAAATTCATATGCGCCGGCCCTGGAAGGAACACGCCAAGACGAATCTTCCCGGTTACTCACGAAGAGGCCGAGCAGCGGCCCACCGCTTGCCGTCCGGATCGCAAAGAATCGGCACTCCGTCTTCGTCGATGCCGTACGGCGACCGCCGCGCCCTGACCCGATGCTTGGGCGAGACAAACAGTTCGTCCAACCGGAAATAGCCGATCAACAATATGACCAGAAATGGAATCGCAACCAGGAGCGAGTCCAAGTTGGAATGAATTGTCGTGTCGTGCATGATAGCCTCCGCTATGCCCCGGCTTGCATTAAGGCTCGCAGGAAAAGACCCCGGCCTTGGCCGGAATCTTCTTCGTGGAAGAGGACGCCTAAGCAACTTAAAGTAATCTCTTGATACGGGCAATGATACTTTCAGGTCAGCGGCCGGTGCTTTTTGGGGCCGCACCGCTGCAAGGCGTCGATGCGCACGCGCCGCTCCGCACCAGCGGCCCGGCCCGGCTCCCGTCCGCCAGCACCGAGGGGATTGCATCCCCCGGAGTAAACCGGAATCTCCTTTTTCGGGTTCGATTCGCTCGAATTGTACCGCTCCTGAGGGGCCTTGGAAGTGCGACGGTGCATTTGCGGTTGAAAACAGTCGAGATCGCACCGGTTCACAACCATCTCGCTCTACTAGCTGAGATTCGGCGTATGCTGTTGGGCATGGCAGGGTTTCTCCTATGGGTATGGGGTGGTTTCTCGTAGTGATCGTCGGCTGTCTCGTTTGGGCGTACCTCAGTGTCACCATGAATCGCCGGAATTCTAATGAATTCGACCGGAGAGCGCGGAAGGCTGAAAAGTTCCGTTCTCGTTTGTTACATCCCCCATTCAAGGGCTGACCGCGACGAAGCGAAAAGCAGCCCCGTTGCCCGTCACAGTCCCGCCGCCTCAATGCCCTCTCGCTGCTGGTGCCCGCTAATGGAGCCGATGCAGAACTTCGTCGAAGTTCGGGGAGCCGGGTTCTCTTACCTGCACTCACAGAAAGGAATAAGAGTATGGCCGATTCAACGAAAATAGCTTGGATTTCCGCACTGAGTGAGGAGTTGCAACAGGCGGAAGAGCACGAGCTACGCTGGACACGGCTTGGAGAGCAATTGCACAAAACCGAGTTGGAACAGTGGAAGATAACCGCCCAGATTAGAAAAGCAGAGGTGGACTTGCTAAAGCTGCTTATTCAGACCGCGGAACGCGAGGAGCGATAGGCTCAGTACGGGATGTTCTTGAGGAAAGTGTGATTACGTGTCTGCGTAAAACACCCTACACGAAAGAATTATTATGAGCGAAATCATAGATAGAGCCTACATGAGGGAGCCGGGCGAGTTGGCCGGAAGCTTTGAGCACTGTGCTATGGTGTCGCCCTACCCTTTCCGATGTTGTGCCCGCCACACTCGTCCTGCTCCACCGCGATGAAGATTCCCGCTTGTTGGCGCCAGCTTCGATTGGTTGAACTAGCGATTGCGGCCAAAACCTTCACGCGCGCGAGAGATGTTCTTTGTTATTGACCAAGGACGGACCTGGTCCAGAACATGAAGAATCACCGGAAAACCAGGAAGCTTAGACCAGCTGAAGTGAACAGTCCCTTGCTTGAGTTTTCAACCCAAGCATGCACTGGAATTCAGCCGGTGGGTTATCCTCAATCCCGGAGGGTTCATGAGAATACAGGACATCGTTGTCGAGATCGATGCTGAGATATCCAAGCTGCAACAAGTAAAGGCGCTGTTAACTGGCACCGGCACCACCGAGAAGCGGAAGCCGGGTCGACCAGCCAATACCAGCTTGGCCGGCAAAGCCAGAACAAAACGCACGTTGAGCGCCGAGGCGCGTGAGAAGATCGCCGCTGCCCAAAGGGCTCGTTGGGCGAAATCCAAGAAGGCCGCGAAGAAAGCAGCGCGTAGCACCGTTGCAGTGTCAACTGCGAAGAAAGCCCCTACGGCCAGCTTGCCTGCCAAGAGCACGAAAAAGCGCACCTTGAGCACCGGAACACGCGCCGAGATCGCCGCCGCTCAAAGGGCCCGGTGGGCGAAGGTGCGGAAGACCGCAAAGAAAGCCTCTACGGCAAAGGTTGCAAAGAAGTCTGCTCCAGCTAAGAAGGCTGTCCACGCAAAGAGGGCGGGTGCGTCGAAGACGAAGGCTGCTGTTGCTCCGGAAGCTCCAGCCACGCCAGTAAAAGCAGCGTCGTAAGGCTTTGGGTGCAGGTAGTCCAGGCTACACAGGAGTCTGGGACGGCGCACTCGAGACTGTGTCGTTCAATTCAGGCGTAAAGGCGACTACGGCGGCTGCTCGGTGCCTCCACTTGAGGTTCCAGCAGCCGTTCCGGCCGTCCGCCACATGCCGGCCATCATCCGGTTTCTGAGGTACGACCCTTTGCCGCCGACCGACTCATTTTCTGAACGCCTCGCCATCGCGCGCACAGCGACCGCGATGCCGGACTTCTCCCGACCAGAGTGCAAGCGTCAATACCGCCCAACTGCCGGCGAGCTCCAGCGCAGCGGTCTTGTTGCACCGCACCGCGTTTGTCACGACCTCAGGTTGGTGACAGGCGCCTTTTTAATCGACCCCGACAGCCAGTTCGCTGAAGCCAAGCCGACTTCGCGTTACTGATCGGACTCTCGATGAGTGCATTGGCGATTTACCATCATTCCAGAAACAACCCAGTTGACATCGGCGTCCTTCACAAGGAAGTCCCTTTATCGGAGAGATCCGACTACCGGGTGTTTTGAGAACTCAGAACCCCAATCGTGACCGGATCAAGCGCACGCGATCACGCGCCACAGGCAGCTGTGTGCCGCGCTCGTCTTTGAGCAGGATCGCAACTCTCCCCGCAAAGGAGACACTTGCCTGCCTGACCCATTCCAGGTTTAGAAGGATTGCGCGATGGATGCGAAGGAACCGTACGGGGTCCAACTTTCGTTCAAGATCGGCTATCGTCTGGTCGACGCAGTGTTCGCGCCCATTTACGACGGCATAGGTGAGTTTGTCGCGGGCAATGAAATGCGTGATTGTGTCTAGGTCGAGAAACGAGATGCGATCGCCGACACGGGAGGCGATGTGGCGCGGATAGTCGACCTTGCGGCCGAGGAGCGACGAGGCCAGCTCCTTCAACACGGCCGGCAGCTCGGGGTCTCGCTGCCAGTCTGGTTTGACGACAGGCCTAAGCCGGCCGAGTTTCCCAAGCGCGCGCTCCAACTGCTCGGCTTCGATTGGCTTGAGCAGGTAGTCAATTGAGTTCACCTCAAATGCCCGCAACGCGTATTGATCGAAGGCGGTGGTAAAGATGACGAAGGGCTGGACCTGGAGCCGCGCGAGCAGCTCGAAGCCATTCATGCCCGGCATCTGAATATCGAGAAAGAGTACATCAATCTCGTGTTCGCCATTGAGAAACGCAACAGCCTCTTCCGGGTCCGTGGCGCTTCCGGTCACGTGCAGGGAATCGTACTTCGCCAGCAGCCGTCGAAGCCGCTCGATGGCGAGCGGTTCGTCATCTACGAGATAGGCGCGCAGCGGAGTCGCTTCCATGGCGTCTCACGGTTCCGCGGGAAAGGAGATGCGGACAATCGTCCGCTCCTGCTCGCGGATCACGTCAAGGCGGCCCTCGCCGCCAAACAAAAGCTCGAGGCGCGCCAGCAGATTGCCCAGACCATGCTCGGGAGTTACGGCGCCAAGTGAAAAACCCGGACCATCGTCGATGACTTCAAGGCGAATCCGGCCTGCTTCCATTGATCCGGCAACCTCAATCGACGCTCCCTCCACGCGCTGGGCCGCCACGTGCTTCACTGAGTTCTCCACGAGCGTTTGCAGCGATAACGCGGGAACTTTGACCGAACCGAGCGATTCCGGAACGAGAATCTCATAGCGCAGCCGCTGGCCGAAACGCGTCGTTTCGATTTCGAGATAGTCACGCACGACCTTTAGCTCCTGTGCCAGAGGAACAAGACCACTGTGCTGCGCATTCAGCGAGAATCGCAGCAGCGAAGCCAGCTTGCCCACGGTATCTTCCGCGCGTTGCGGGTCTGTTGGGATGAGCGCGGCGATGGAGTTGAGGGTGTTGAAGAGAAAGTGCGGATGAATGCTCGATTCGAGCGACGAGAGACGCGCCTCGGCCAGCAGCTTATTGGCACGCTCCTGTTCCATCTGCCGCGTGCGCAGTTCGAGCTGCGCGGTCTGGAGGCGGTAGTGGAGGGTTTCCCAGGTCATGATGCTGAGTCCCACGATAAGCGTAATGACGGTGGCAATGGGTGCGGCGAAACGGAACTCGCGCCAGTAGGTTCCGCGGGCCGCCAGGCCGGTGAACTGCAGGATCGCGCCGGTGACCAGGCAGCCGAAGACGGCGGTGCAAATCAACGCCAGCGCCTCCAGCAGGATGATGAGGCGCGGAAAGCGGTCTGTGTATCGCTCGGCAAGCCGCGTGAGCAGGACCATGGACGGTAGGGCGATGAAGGCCGAATAGATGAGAGAGATCATCAGCTCCTGGCCGGTCTGCGAGAAGCGGATCGTCCCGGTGGTGAGGAAGAGCATGACCACCAGCAGGGCTGCGCCCACCGTCATCCACGCTGCGCGCACGGCGCTCGCGCGAAATGCGCCGCGATACGATTCGGCGCCGGTGCCGCAGGCCTCGCCGGTTTGGTTCGTGTTCCGGGTCATAGCTGAAAACGGATCCCTACCGATGTCGCCGTCGAATACGGCGCGGAGCCGTACTCCGATGTTGTGCTCCCCCTCGGGACCTCGAGGTGCACGTAAGAGGAGAAGTGATTGCCGAACCACCGGCTGGCGTCAAAAACGCCCGTATAACTCTGGTCGTCCAGGTTGGCGACGATGGAACCGGAAACGCCCCACTCCTTCCATCCTGCGCGTTCGCGAAGCCGGGCTTTGCCGGCGCTGAAAAAGCCGTAGTGCTGGCGGCCTGCCGTCGCGGAAACTCCCGGATCGCGATAACACGGGATGTTGGGCGCCGTATAGAACTCGCCGATGAAGGTCGTGCCGGAGACGGTATATTTGGCGCCCAGCAGCACCGCGGCCTGCTCGCGCCACACAGCTTCCCCGTGCACTTCCCACGCCTGCCCCACCACGCGCGTAAAAGTCAGCCCGCCGAATGAGTCCCCGCCGCGGTCGTGGCCCGCGATCAGAGAGGTGTCGAATCCCCGCACCAGAACGTTATACCGGAACGCCGTCGTATCGTGCAGGCTTGTTCCGGCCGGAGCCAGCGCGGCGGTCGACCAGGCCGCCGAGATGGCCTGCGTCCCATGGATCCAATCGGCCTTGATCATGTCGCGCCCCTCGTTCACGTTCAGCCGATCAGTGGGATTAGTCGGCATGCGTGGCGGATCCAACACCCCGGCAGCACTGAATGCATAGCCCGTGCCCCAAAGCACCATCTTACGTCCCACCGTAAAGTCGAAGTCTCCCGCGGAAAGCCCGCCATACGTTTCCCGCACGCGCAGTTGCGTGCTCGTATCGGAGTAAGTGGCCGTCAGACCGATCAGGCTGGACGTGAAGTTCCAGCGGTTGCGCTCACGAACGCCGAAGGCCGGCTCCAGCAGCACCTGGTTCAGCACCGTGGGCAGCGGCGCACTCAAGTTGCCGTAAAAGGTCGCGTCGTCGATCGCTTCCACCGAGTACCGCGTCTGGAAGCGGCCCTCCTCGGACTCCGCGGCATCCTGAGCCACGGCCCAGACGCTCGCCATGAGCAGAAGAATCGGGATCAGAAAGCGTCGATGCATTGCGAGAGCCTGTCGAGTAACGAACCGGCCAAATTCAGAACCTGTCCGCGCGGCCTTGATAAAAGAGTTTGTCCGGCAGTGCGCGCGGTGTTGCGCCTGAGTATTCGAGTACGCTATGCGAGTTGTGCAGGATTTCGTCGTAAAGCGTGAGCCGCTGAAGCACCATCTGCCCGTCGCTGAGCCCGTACTCGTCAAAGGTCGCCGACTTGATGTGCTTGCCTGAAGTCAAATAGAACTCCGCTTTCACCGGCCGCGTATCCTCCGCACGAAGCCAGTAAAGAATCCTCTGGTACGTGGCGCCCTTCCGCTTGGCAGTGAGATCCAGAACGTAGCACTCCACCGTTCCCACCTTTTCCGTGCGCAGGTAGACGGGCGAGTAATCGGCGGCATAGTTGGTGCGGGCGACGTCGCCGTTTGAGGCGTCGCCGGTCAACCGCTCCAGCGGAGTAATCCGCACCGGCCGGCTCGTGTCAGGCAAATACACCCACATATCGTCGCCCAGCATCAGCAGGTGTTCGCCCTTCTCGCGGGGGCTCAGGAACTCCACGTAGGTCTTTTCCGTGCCTTTTTGCGAGACTTCGTAGAGATGCTCTTCATCGGGCCTGCCCGCCTCGAAGTCGGTGATCTTGACGTGCACCACATACGACGGCCAGCCATTGCGGAAACGATCGGACTGCTTGAGCAGCGCCTCCGCGTCGGCCTTGCCGGGTGTCGCGGCGCGGCATACCCACGCGCTGGCCAGAAGCAGTCCGGTCAGGAAGAGAATCAGGTACCAGCGCAAAAAACAATTGACGTTAGACATGGGCGAGTGCCTCCGTAATCTGAATCCGCGATGCGCGGATCGCGGGCAGAATGGACGCCAGCGCCAGCGAGATGATGACCAGCAGCGACGCGGCCGCCATGAGCCAGGGCATGTGCAGCACCCGGAACGGCATCTCCGAGGTGAGCCCCGGCGGGGGCGGCAGGTGCAGATTCAGGAAATTCAGAAGCGCGCCGGCCAAACTGCCGCCCACAATCCCGACCGCTGCTCCGAGCAAGCCGAGCAGCGCGGCCTCAGTCATGAACAGGCCGACGATCCAGGAATGCGGCGTGCCCATGGCCAGCATGGTGCCGATCTCTCGGGTGCGCTCGAACATGGCCATCAGCAGCGTGTTCACACTGGACATAACGACCATAAAGAAGACGATGGTTCCGAGAAAGAGGAAGATGGTGACGAAGAGCGTGCGGACCTGCCTATAAAACAGGGCCAGGTCGATCCACCTCTTCAGTTCCATCTGCTGCGGCAAGCCGTTGAGGCGGGGAATCAGTTCGTCGTAGACGCGGTCCGTGTTCGAAGTCGCATCCAGACCAACCACCAGATTGGTCACGCGGTCGCTCTGCAGTAGCCGCTGCGCCGCAGTCAGCGGAATGCGCAGATAGCGTGCGTCCAAATCCGCTACGCCGGTTTGAACGATACCTGCGATCTCGACGTCGATGCCGTTGAGCGCTCCATCGGAGGTTACGGCCAACAGCGTGAGCCCATCGCCGACCTTGACGTTCATCGATTTGGCCAGGCCGGAGCCGATCAGCGCCTGCACCTCGGCGCCGGGCTTCGCGGTGAGATCGTGTCCGGCGATTAGGTTGGCGGAAAAGCCGAGGCTTCTTTCAGCATCGGGATCGACGGCGCTGCCCATGTAGACCGAGGACTTCTGGCCGTTCGAAACCATGCCGTAAAACTCGATGCGCGGCGCTACGCCACGCACATGCTGGGCGCTGGCCACGGTTGCGGCTACATGCCGCCAGTTGTCGATGCCGGTGTCGAGCACGTGGACCTCGTCGCGCCGGAAGTGCTCGGCGGTGAAGATTTGAATGTGCCCCAGGCCATTGCGGATGGTGCTTTCGCGCAGGCCATCGGTCATAAATGCGAAGAAGCCGCCGACTAGCAGCAGCCCGGCCACGCCACCGCCTACCATTAGCAGCGTCATCAACGTGCGCCGCCGGTTGCGGAAGACATTACGAAACGCGAGCAGCAGAAACTTGCTCATGGCGATCTCCTTCCAGCCAGGTCGCGGTGCCGGCGGCTGCGGCTTCGTGCAGGTCAGATACCACGCGTCCGTCGCATAACCTGACAATGCGTGGCGTGTGCTCCAGTAGCCGCTGGTCGTGCGTGGAAAAGATGAAAGTGAGGCCGAGGTTCCGGTTCAGCTCGCGCATCAGATCAATCAGTTGCGTCGCATTCTGGGTGTCGAGGTTCGCAGTCGGTTCATCGGCCAGCACAAGTGCCGGGTGGTGAACAATGGCCCGAGCCACCGCAACCCGCTGACGCTCGCCACCCGAAAGCAGGTCGGGCCGATGTCTGGCGCGTGAGGAAAGCCCCACGCTCTCAAGTGCCGCCGCGGCCTTTCTGCGCCGCTCGCTCCCGCTCACGCCCTGCACGAGCAACGGAAACTCCACGTTCTCAATGGCCGTGAAAACAGGAATTAGATTGAAAGTCTGAAAAACGAATCCGATCTTCTCGCGGCGAAGCGCCGTGGTCCGTGCAGGCGTCAGTTTCGTCGTGTCCTCGCCATCCAATAGGATCCGACCCGAGGTTGGCTTGTCGATGCAGCCAATCAGGTTCAGTAGCGTGGTCTTTCCGCTGCCGCTGGGGCCCGCAATGGCCAGGAACTCGCCGCAACAGACGCGCAGGCTCGCCTCGTCCAACGCGCGCACTTGGGTGTGATCCAACGGAAAACTCCGGCTCACCGCTTCTGCCGTCACCAGCTCATTCACGCTGTGCCTCCCGGGCAGCCTTACTGCCCTGCGTGAACGATAGGTCCGCTCCACCGAGGAAAAACCGCCTTCATGGATGAACCGTCAGAAAAGAGGTTGGAGGGTCGGAATTCGGGGATGAGCCGCACCGATTGTGTGCGGCGGGTGTATCTGGAGTCGCATTGCAATTCGCTCCTGTCTTTTGGGAGCCGATTCAGCCGGAAGAGACGGGCTCAGACTCACAAAGAGGTATGAACCTGAGATCGATTTGGTCCCGCGCAGACCTTGGAAGACAGGTCACCTAGTGGTCGGAATTCGAAGCGGTAAGTATCGACAATTCGGCTTGCGCGAAGTGATCGAAAGCGCGCGATTCTCGAATAGCGATAACAGACCAATGCGCTCATTTAGGACCAGCCCTGCGCTGCGGCAATCCGGATTAGTACCCAAAAACGCCCAAGTGTCTGCCGAGCGACGCAACAGCCGAATGGTCGCACCGGCCCCTTCGGACGCTTTGGGAGACACCTAGTCCAGAACAGGAATCATCTCGGCATCAATATATATAGGACCGGACACGGCCCGCCGCCCAGCCCTAGCCGACGACCAAAACGACTGCCGCCTGGGAGGTAACCTAAAATAGGCTACTTTTCTTTGTATGCGCCTCGAAAGTGGGGAAACTCACGGTTGGGAAAACGGACAAGTTTGAGGGGGGACATGATGTCCCCACGAAGTGACAATGACTTCGACTACAGGTTTAGGCGTTTTAGGGGTCTTGAGGGGGCTAGACCCCCCGTCCTAGTATAAGGAAATCGAGCCGCAAAACCGAATTATGTTTTGGGGTGAACACCGATTTCCTGCCCATATGCCTCCGACCGAGACGAATCCTTCCCCATAGGCTGGTCAATACCCCCTGGCCGGGCCGGCCAGAGTTCCCGAGGAGGCCCAAAACTGGGTTGGGGATGAGTAGGCGATGATTCGGGCACAACAGTCAAAGCGTCAGAAATGGGCGCATTTACGCTTGACAACCAAGCGCCCGGGTTTGACACCGCCCGCCAGCGGACACTGCACGCGTTACTCAGGATCTGTCCTGAAGGTTCAACCTGCTTGAGTCGCAGTTGAAGAGCAATATGCGCGGAGTCAGGTGGAGCGCTCCGGGGTGTTGCCATAGTGGGCGCGGGGTAGTGTGAAGAGAATGATGAGGCTGGCGAGGGTCAGGATGGCGAGGATGAATATGCTGCCTTCGGGGCCGGTCGCTCCGCCGCTGAGAACGGGCTTGCCTACGGCGTGCGTGGCCAGGAGATGGTGCTGAACCATGGTCCCACTGTCGGCGACGCCATAGAGGAAGGACTGGCCCCAGTTCCATGAGGCGTGGAAGCCGATGGCCCACCAGAGAGAACCGGTGCGCCAGAGACTGAGGCATAAGACCATGGCGACCAGGCCAGAATTGAACAGCCCGATGGGTGATTCGCCCGGGTTCTTGCCGTGGCCGAGGCCGAAGAGGATAGAAAGAATAACGGCTGAGGTCCAGAAGCCCAAGGCTACGCTATGCCGGGTCTTGAAGGCGCATTGATAGAGGCCGGCAAGACCACGGGTTAGGGTGTACTGGAGGTAGCCGCGCGTGCTGTACTCCTCGAACAGGCCAACTAGGAGGAAGTTGAACAGCCAGATTGATGCGTAGCGGAGAATGCCGCTGCCAAAGAGCAGGCGGCTGTCGATGATGAGGAGTCCGGTCCCCCAGAGGGTCAGAACGAGGAGCGAAATGCAGATCACTCCCCCGGCCAGGCCGGCGGCGAAGAGCAGGAGCTTGCGGTTGCCACCGAAGCCGTAGACGGAGTTAGGGCGCCGCTCGATCTTCGACATGATCCAAGTAACAAGGAGAGTCACAAGGACCGCAATGGATTCGGAGACGAACACGGAGTGTGGCGTGAGGAACGTGTCCGCGGCAGCGTTTGGAGGATGCGGGAAGAGCTTGTGGCCGATGACGTTGACGCAGATAACAACGGCAGCGAAGAGAGCGATGAAGATGAGCAGACTCCAGCCGGCGCGGAGGCCGTCTTTGCCGATGAAGATCTTGCGGAGAGTTGACGGTGGTACGGGTGCGACTGGTTCGGTGGGTGTCAGCGTTGCGTCGAAATTCAATGGACTTCCTCGCGTAGCAGGGGTCTATTTACTTTTTAGCCGTGCTTCGGCGGCTGGTCCGAATCGCGTCGATGCTCCTGCAGAATGTAGCGATCCATCACCACGTATATTCCGCGTTGCGCGCCTTTCCGCCGCCCGCTCTTGAATTACTTTTTCCCAAATTCAGATGGCCGGGGCTTTCAACCGTAGTCTCCGTGCTTATTTTAGGATGGCAGAGTCCAAAGAAGAAAGGCTGGTCAGTTTGGGATAGTTGTTGAACAATCGCCATGGCACTCGTGACCCCGGAATTGTCCTGCCACTTGGCGAGTCGTCGCTCATCCTTCCCCAACCCGGCCTCCGGTGGTCAAAACGGCGTTCTGTGTGAGTAGGCGGTAATCCGCTCGGAACAATTTCGAACTCTCGGAAAGACCTTTCTACAAGCCTAATTACTAAATCATGCGGGATACTTCAGGGCATCTTGCAGTCGCCTCATCCAAACTCCTGGGAATGGCTCCAGACTGTGGGCCACGGACGGCGGAGGTGGTGGCAGATGAGGATGTCCGGGTGGTCGACGGATTCTTCATTACGCACGCCGTAAGGGATGCTGACCTGTGCGGCAACGGTGCAGTGCTCGAAGTTGAGTTCCTGGTCGTGGAGTTCTCCGCCAACTACGATAACGGTTTCCGGTTCGTAGGGGCCGTAGCCCCGGTCGTGAAAGCCGTTGGTGCTGCTGATGGGCGTGGGCAGGTTGTATTGCGGACCGTAGAGCGATAGTGCGCCGGCTTCGCCGTAGTTGTTGGCAAGGATTGCGAGTCGGCTACGGTCTTCGGGTGAGAGTGTGTCGCGGACGGCGGCGACTTGGGCTACGAATTCCGGCCAACCGATCTCGTTAGCCATGTCGTAGTTGTTCTTCATCTGCCAGTTCCACCCGGGTGAGCCGGGGTGCCAGATAGGGAGGTAAGTCCACGCGACTGCTGCTGCGTCGACGAGCATTGCGGTGAGGACGATGGAACGGACGGCGATACGAAGGATTGTTGCGCTATTGGCGAGAACGCCCTCGAGAGCGACCGCTCCTGCGGCGTAGAGAACGGGATACGCCGACATGAGGTAGTAGCCGCGGCCCCTGGCGATGGCAAAGAGGAGAAATGGGCCGATGTAGAAGGTGCTGAGCAGGCGGAATCGGGCGTTTCGCACGAGAGAGACGAGGCCGGCCATGGCGAGCGGAAATCCGAAGAGGGTGAATTTGATCTGGTCGGTGTAGTAGCCATCAGCGCGACCGTGGCGAACGTCACGCGCGTGGATGAAGTACTCCATTTGCAGCGTGATGAAGTGGTGGCTTGCGAGCCAGATGAGGTTGGGCGCGGCGATGATGGCGGCAGTGAGTGCTCCGTACCAGAACCACCGGGTACTAAGGTGATGGCGCTGCGATGGCAGGATGACAAGGGCGGCGAGGAGGCTGACGACCGGAAAAGCGATGGAGTATTTCGAGAGAACGCCGATGCCGATGCCGGCTCCGACGCCGATCCAGTATCGTTCGTCGCCGGTGCGGAGGAGGCGAGCGGTGAAGTAGATGATGAGGGACCAGGCGAGCAGGTCTAAGGTGTTGTATTGCAGGACGGAACTGAAGGCGAGCGCGAGTGGAAGTGCTGCAAAGAGCGCGACGATCTGGGCTGGTCTGCGTCCGCCTAGCTCGCGGGCGGTTAGGCCGATTAGTACAAGCGAGACGGCATTGACAAATGCCGCAGGGAGCCGAAAGACCTGGGGCGAGATGCCGAAGAGCGCGATGGCGATGCGTCCGCAGAAGGCGGTGAGCGGTGGATAGGCAACGAAGCCCCACTGGAGGTGACGTGCGTCGTCGAGGAATTGGAACTCGTCGCGATGAAAGCCGTATCCGTTCCCGACGTAGAAGTGAACGACGAGGATGAGCGCCGCGAAGGCGCTCAAAAGGGCTGCGTCGAAGCGCTCCGAGGTTGCGGGCTTGGGAACGTCCATTGTGGAGAGGATACGATGATGACCGTCGTTTCGTTCCTCACTCCGACGAGGTCGCGTACGACTTAGTTTTTCAGTGATGCCCGAACGGTAATCAATTGGCAGGTTTTTCAGAGAGGTCCTGATAGCGCCCCAGAGTCTTGTAACCGCGAATCACGCGTGTGCAACCTGGCATTCATCAGGACTCGTACTTATCAGAGAATCTCTTGACGTTGTGGGATTTAGTGCTCGAAGTCCTGGGTTCCAGGTGGCCGCCAATCCTTCCCTGACGTGATCTGGTTCACGTCAGTCGAGTAGGGTTATGGCGCTAAGCGGGCTTCGAATGATGCCGCCGTTTCCATAACCCCCTCTAAAATTCCGTACGGCGGGTTTCCCCCAGTACGGCTTCAAGGCTGACTTTCAGATGA
>JBEKSA010000028.1:0-49378 GCA_049517515.1 Occallatibacter sp. | reverse complement strand
CCTCGCCTTCGTCGTAGGCAGATAGAAACTTACGACGCAAATCATCCCCATAGGGTCGCCCCATATCTTCTGCGCCGCGGAGTGTCGCCAATTACCAGTCTATACTATTTCCTAAAATGCTCTAGTTCAGCGGACCTGAAAGGGGAGGACGATGCTCACTCCTACTTTCACACTACGCTCTTTGCGCCCGCGCCGCACAATTGTTTCGTGAATATCCTGATTTGGGGCTGAATTGCACAGATTTCGCGGCTGCGGGGGCACGATTCAGGCGTCCCCTGCTTTGGGTGAGGTTGCTTTCTCCCAAACCGGGCCGGCAGCCTCAACCGCCGTACGGCATGGGCGGAACTTTGCCCAGCATCCGCGAATAAACGGTCAGGGCGCCGCGATGGTGCGCCGTGTGCTCCACCATGGACCACACGATCTCGCTGACGGGCTGACCGCCCATCACAGGGCCGGGCGGAAGCGGACGCGCAAGCTCGTCCGGCGTCCTGGAACGCAGGAAGTCGACGGCCCGCTGGCATGCGACATCGAAGTGGCGGCGCGCCTCGGCGAGCGATTTCACGTTTTGCAGGGCCTTGGCGTGTTCTTCAAAGTTCAGGTCGAAGCCCTCTGGGCGCATTGCGCCATCGATGAACCAGTCGAGAGTTTGCGCGGCGTGCGCAACCTGCTGGGCCACCGTCATCATCTCTTCGTGCGGGCGGAAATTCGAGTCGGCCTCTTCCAGGACCCGGGTTGAACGCTCAAAGAATTCCTTGCTCGCGAGGATCTGAGTTGCAAAGTCGTATTGCGGCGTTGCTGGATTCATATTTGCCTCGGAGGTCCCAGAATACTCCTGCGGGTCTGGCGGTGGGCGTGCGTCTCGATCCGGAAGTGCTGGATTGGCTGCGGGCAATTTTCGGACGCGGGGGCGAAGGGCACCTGACCGCTCTCGCTTTCGAGGCTAGTCTTTCAGGTCCCAAATCGGCCGGTGTCCGTGCTCCTTTGACAAAATTCGCTCGAAACCGCTTTTCCTGCAACTCCGCTTCCGTTCCGCTCAATGTCTCGATCCAAGCGATTTCGACGTGTTCGATCATTCCGTCGGAAAGGAGGTTGTCATGAATGCGTTGGGTGGTTTGCCCGCCTGCCCCGCCGATGTAGTTTCTAAAGATTCTTACTCGGGCGCATTGTGTTTTGCCATATTTCAGGATTTCTCCATCCCTTGAATCGCGGATGGCATAGACCATTGCCCCTTCGCCGCGCGTTGGGAATGAGCTCAGGCTTGCGGTTTTGAGAGGAAACCAATTCTGAAAGGAATCTGACATGCGCCGATTCTACTGCCGGACGCCCAAGGTCCCGAATTTGGGATCTGGGGCAGCCATCTTCGTGGTGAGTTGGCGTCGAGGGACCGGGCCGCCCGCACTAGACGCAGAAACGGCGAGAATGTCCTCGTTAGTCAGAGAGGATGCATTCTTCTGCAAACTCATCCAAGAAATCAGGCTTCAGGTATTTGACGAAACTTTGCACTTGCTCCAGGCGATTCTTAAGTGCAGTGAAGGATATGTAACTGCAAACGTCCGAGAGGGGCGGATTGAGTCGACTGAAAGTGGGTCTGTTCACCTCTTCAATCACTTTGTCTCTTCGCTCCTCTGGCGCAACCAAATACAGCGGAATATTTAGATTAGGTTGCATGGCAAGGAGATCGGCCATCCGCAGGAGGCCTGAGTAAATCGAGGTTGTGCTTTCGATCTCAAATGCGGCAACAAACGCATTTCCCTTCAGCCACAGCACATCTATCAGTTCAATCGTTCGATTTGTCGCGTCGTCAAACTGAAGCGGTAACGCGTTTTTCATCCTGGGCAAGTCAGAGAACTTGAGGCCGTTGAAAGATTTATTCCGATCGTTTTTTGCAACCCAAATATCAAACCCCATTTCACCGCCTAGCTGCAAAAGTAGGGCCTGGACTTCTGTGTGGGCGGTTGCTTCCTTAGGTTGCTCAATGGTCTGCGGTTCGTCGGGAGCGCTTTGAGAATCGGAGTCTGGAACTGTCACTAGGCCGATCCTTGCTTCAACGCCCTTTGGACGGTACTTTAGCTTGTTTGGGTCAACAGGACGTTTAATTGGGTTCTTTTGAGCCGAAAGAACTGCTGCCACCACGGCTTCGCCGTCTGCTTGACTCCATTTTGTTGGCGACCCTCTGAATCTACCTGTCCAAGCTGGGGAGTAAGACTCTGCCTTTGAGTTTTTGAAAGCCGAAAGCACTTCTTTTAGGTCCTTGACGGGCACTGCTGTTTCTATTTCAAGTTGAACAACTGGCTTCACTTTCACACGGCACGGAAAATTCTCATCTTTCCAGATTGGCGAATGGTCTTCGAATGCTTTACTCGAAGTGACTTCAAGGATGCCGACCCATCGGGACACTCCAGTCAAGTAGCACAGTAGGTAGTCGCCCTTTTGGATCTTTTGGACCGCACTAAGCCGCGACTCCCGAAAGCCCGAAACAGATGAGCCAGCTTCTTGGAATTCCTGCCAAGTTTTCGGCGTAAAGAGATCAAGCCAGTAGCTTCGTTCGGGCATCGAGAGGTCCTCTTTGCGATCAGGATTGTTCGGTCTCTAAGTGTACTCCAGGGGTGGAATTCTTAGGCGCTCTGAGTGCATGTTCCTACGCAAGCCCTTCTAGAACCCCGCCTTGTGATTCAATAGAAGTGATGGGTATTCCCCGGAGATCGACGGTACGCGGGCGGGCGATTGCGGCCAAGCGGAAGGTGCGCGAGTACGCGATGGTGGCGCGGGCGCTGGCCGACACTTCGCACCCGGTGCTGGTGCAGATTATTCCTACACGTTTCTGCAACCTGAGCTGCGCCTACTGCAACGAGTTCGACAAGGTGAGCGAGCCGGTGCCGCTCAAGGAGATGGAGCGGCGCATCGACCACTTGGGACGGCTGGGGACGGCGATGATCGGCATCTCGGGCGGAGAGCCGCTGACGCACCCGGACTTGGACGACATTATTCGCCGCATGAGGAAGACAGGCGCGATTGCGGGGATGATCACAAACGGGTTCCTGCTCTCGCCCGAGAGAATCATCCGGCTGAATCAGGCTGGCCTGGACCACATGCAGATTAGCATCGACAATTTAGTTCCGGACGAAGTGTCGAAAAAGAGCCTGAAGGTGCTGGACAAGAAGCTGGAGATGCTGGCCGAGTTTGCCGAGTTCCACGTGAACATTAATTCGGTGGTGGGCGGAGGGATTAAAAACCCAAACGACGCGCTGGTGATTGGGAAGCGGGCGCTGGGGCTGGGGTTTGAGTCGACGATCGGGATTATCCACGACGGGGACGGGCAACTGAAGCCGCTTTTGGCGGACGAGGCGCGCGTGTACCACGAGATGAAGGACCGGAAGAAGACGAACTACGCGCAGTTCGACAAGTTCCAGGAGGCGATTGCCGAGGGGCGGGCGAACGACTGGCGGTGCAGAGCGGGGTCGCGGTACCTCTACATTTGCGAGGACGGGCTGGTGCACTACTGCAGCCAGCAGCGCGGGTATCCGGGGGTTCCTGTGGCCGAGTATATGAAGGCGGATTTGAAGCGGGAGTTTACGACGGCGAAGAGTTGCGCGCCGAATTGCACGGTGGGTTGCGTGCACAGGATTAGCTATATCGACCACTGGCGGGCTCCGCAGACGCGGATGGTTGCGCCGGGCGGGCAGGAGCTGGTGAAGATCCAGGGCAGCTGAAGCTGCCAGGGGTCAGGGGTCAGGTGTCAGGGGTCAGAGACGAGAGATCAGAGACCAGAGACCAGAGACCAGAGACCGAGAGGCCGAGGGAACAAGGGAGCAAGGGAGCGAGTTAGCGAGCTAGCGAGTTAGCGCTGGGGCTGAGGGATATTGAGTGAGTGGGATCTGGGATGGCGTTCGCGGGTGCGGACGCCGTTATTGTTTGTGGGGAGGCGGGAAGGCGTTTGGCGCAAATCGCGAGCAGCGATTTGCGCCGGAGGGCGGCTGGAAGCGGGGGCTTCGATTCAGTGCGCGGGCGGAGCTACTTGCCGCGGGATTCGGCGAGGGCCGTGTCGATGAGCTGGAAGAGGCGGCCGCGGTCGACGACTTCAACGAACGGCGGAGCGTGGGCGGCGCTGGTGACGATCCAGATGGTGGGGGTATGCTCAATGCCGATGCGCTGGCCGAGGGCGTAGTCGGCTTTGATTTCCTGCGAGAGACGGCCCATGGGATCGATGGCGAAGGGCAGGGCGACACCGTGAGCGGAGGCGAAGCGCTGGGTGAATTGCTGGAGCTGGTCGGGGGTTTCGATGGAGATCTGGTTGGCGAAGACCTCGTCGCGATAGTCATTGCCGAGGGTCTTACTCTTGGTGTCGAAGAAACGGGCGTTGACGGCGGCCTGGAAGCTCCAGTTGTGCTGGGGGAGCGGGAAGTCGTGGCGAATCCAGGGGATGTTGTATTTGGCAGCGGCCTCTTTGAGGAGGGGATTGGCGTTGGCGCAGTCGGGGCACTCGAGGTCTTCAAACTCGATGATGGCGACGCGAGCGCCGGCCGGCGGCTTAAGCGCGGAGGCGTCGTGCACCTGGGTGGTGGGCGGCGCGCCGAATTGGGCGTGGGCGGGGGTCGCGCAGAAGAGGAGCGCGGCGGAGACCAAGGCAAGAGTCGAGACTAGGCCGGAGAAATTTCGGCGCGCTGAAAGACGGAGGCTGAGGAAACGAAGCATAGCGTTTGGACGGCTCCCTAAACCCATTGTAACGGGAGGGATGGGGAAGGCAGGGGCAAAGCCGCCCCAGCGACGAAGACCTGTCGCTGGGGACCCCGGCAGGGACCAAGGGAGCAAGGGAACAGGGAACAGGGAGGCATTCGTTGCGGACGCAATGTTTGTGGGAGCGGGCGAGGGTTCCGGCGGGTCAGTCGTCTCGTTGGGATTTGCGGCGGGCGATCCAGATGCGCCATTTGTAGTCGGCAAAGAGTGAGGCGCCTACGATGAGAATGGCGGCGATGATGAGGAAGATTTTCATAGAAACAGTGGACAGTGGTGCGTGAATCGTGGACAGGAACGCCGGACACCTGACAGAGATTAGCAAATCAACCAGAAACCGAAGCCAAGGGCCAAAGCCAAAAAAAGCCAAGAACGAAAGCAAAAACCAAAACAGTGAACAGTGCTCAGCGGCCGACGACGATGACGGTGAAGGTGCCGGGGATGACGGGAGGACGCGGGCGCGGGTTCGCTGGAGTGGGGTCGGGGCGCGGGCCGAGGTCGGCAGTGATGAGATAGACGCGGTCGGTGGAGGGGTCGTAGGTCATGGTGCGCGCGCCGGCCTGGGTGGTGAGGCTCTCGATGGTGGGATAGCCGGGCGCGGCGGCGTCGATGACGGAGAGAATGCCGTCGCGGCTGGGCACGAAGGCGAGCGAGTGGGCGTCGCTGAAACCGGCGGCATCAGGACCGTCGCCGATGGTGGAGTTGGCGAGGAGCTTGCCGGAGGTGGAGTCGATGACGGATGCCTTCTTGCCGTCGCAGGCGGGGAAGAGGCGATGGCCGGCGACGTCGATGGCGAGGCCGGAGGGTGAATCGCAGCCGGCGGGCCAGGTAGCAGTGATGGTTTTGGAGCGAGCGTCGATGCGGACGATCTCGCTTTTATCTTCGAGGTTGTCGAAGACCGTGCCCTGGCCATCGGTAACGGCAAACTCCGGCTTGCCGGGCAGCGGGATGGTGGCGATGACGGTGTTTGAGGCGGGCGAGATCACGGAGATGTCGTGGGAGCGCCCGTTGAAGGCCCAGACGGTTTTGGTGGCCGGCTCGAAGATGATGCAGTCGGGGTTGGTTCCAGCGGGGATGGTGGCGACGACGGCGAGGGCGGAGCGGTCGAAGGCGACGACCGCGTTGCCGCCGCCGTCAGAGATGTAGCCAAACTTGCCGGCGGAATCGAGAGCAACACCGTGAACGCCGTGGAGGCCGGGGATGACGCCGATCGATTTACCGGTGTTGATGTCGACGACGTCTACCTCGGTGCCGTGGGCGATGTAGAGGCGATGCGCAACAGGGTCGACGTTGAGATAGTCCCATCCGCCTTCACCGCCGATGTTCCAGTGGTCGATGATGTGGTAGGGCTGCTGGGGCGGGGACACGGAGGTGGGGGCCGATGGTTGTTGCGCGGCGAGAAGCGCAGGAGCGACGGCGAGGAGGGCGGCGGCGAGCGTGATTGCGATGAGGGAAAGATGCGGACGGGACATGAGGGGCTCCGGGCGGAATTTCGACGGGGCAAGGATAGCACACAGGGGTTGAAGGCGGGGTAAAAGGCAGATGGACCGGGGGCGCAATGAACCGGGGCTCGAATGAATCGGGGACACGAATGAAAAAGCCGATGTGGAAGAGCGCAGGTGCTATCTTGGACAGAACCAAGGTGAAGCGATGAGGCGCGAAATAGGCAATCGGACGTTGGTGTGGAGCGGCGTTTTGGTGGCGGCGGTGTGGATTGCCGCGGCGGCTGGAGTGTTCGCGCAGGGGCCGGCGGAGAATCCGGCGGAGGCGTGCGCGTTCAAGAATCAGACGGACGTGGCGACGGTTGGGCAGTACCAATTTGCCGCGCACAAGAGCGATGACGGCGCGTGCCTGCAGGTGACGAGCGGAGGCAAGATGGTTTACACCCAAAGTGTCGACAGCTTTGAGACCTACACGCTCGGGCAGAAGGAAGATGCGCAGGACGACATTTCGGCGATCGCGAACGGGACGGACGTGACGGGGCGCGGGCAGCCGGACATGATCGTTTCTCTCTTTACCGGCGGGGCGCATTGCTGCTCGATTCACTTCGTTTTTGAGTTGCAGCCGACATTCAAGCTGCTGGCAACGCTGAACGATTCCGACGATGACATGGCGCACTTTGAGCGTCTCGCGGACGGGCACTACTACTACGTGACGGCGGACTGGACGTTTGGCTATTGGCCGACGTGCTTTGCGTGCTCCCCGTCGGCATTGGTGACGCTGCGGTGGACGGACGATGCGAAGGGCGGCGGGTTTCATTTGGCAATGGACAAGATGCAGACACCTGCGCCGACGACAGCGGAGTGGAACAAAGAGCTGGGGGCTGCGCAGAAGGTTGTGGCGGCGGGCGACGCCGATTCCATTGGGACGACGATGTGGCAGACGGTGCTGAATTTGATTTACGGCGGGCACTCGGACCTGGCGTGGAAGTTTGTTGACGCGCAGGGGCCCAAAGCGCAACAGAAGCCGTTTCCTGCGCTCGGGGATTTCTGCGGGCTACTGAAGACGAGTCCGTACTGGCCGGATTTGCAGCCGACGCTGAAGGACACTCCGGCGACTTGCGCGAATGCCCCGGTAAAGCGGTCGCAGTAGCGGCGGAGCGCGGGCCGGGCAGATTGAGAATGGCTGTCGCTTGCGGCAGCAGGCGCGAACCTTCCAAGGCAACTCCAAACTGACAACATGCAGACCGTGAAGCGCGTCCCCGATGCATTAGTCTCAAAGTTGCGAATCTATCACGCGTTGGGGAGCCCGCGATTGCGCATTGTTCTGTCGAACATTGGAACCTTTGGGGACATCAATCCACTGATTGCGATTGCGCTCGAGCTGAAGCGGCGCGGACATGTGCCGGTGATGGCGTTGCCCAACGTCTACCGGCCGAAGATTGAGCCGCTGGGACTGGAGTTTCGCGCCCTGCGGCCGGACATCGACCCCACAAATACGCTGCTCGTGGAGATGATCTACGACGTGAAGAAGGGCACGGAGACGGGGCTGCGGGAGTTTCTGTTTCCCGTGCTGCGGCAAACGTACGACGACCTGCTGGAGGCGGCGACGAAGCCAACGCGCGCGGACCTGCTGCTGCTGGGCGAGCTGAATTACGCGGGACCGATTGTGGCGGAGGTGACGGGGATCCCGTGGGCGAGCTACGTGCTGGCGCCGTTCTCGTTTTTCTCGGCGTTCGATCCGCCGGTGCTGCCGCCGTATCCAAAACTTGCGCGGGCGGACAAAGCGCCGGGGATGGGACGGGCGATGCGGCGGCTGGCGCGTTTTGTGACGCGCAAATGGCCGGAGCCAGTCTATGAGCTGCGGCGCGAGCTGGGACTGCCGAAGGGCAAGAACCCGATCTTCGACGCCAAACATTCGCCGCACCTGGTGCTGGCGCTTTTTTCGTGCGTGCTGGGAGTGGAGCAGAGGGATTGGCCGGAACATACGCTGATCACGGGGTTCTGTTTTTACGATGCGGACGCGGGAAATGCAGAACTGCCCAAGGAGCTGGAGGAGTTCCTCGCCGCGGGCGAGCCGCCAGTGGTGTTTACGCTGGGGTCGGCGGCGGTGCTGGCGGCGGGAGACTTTTATGAGCAGTCAGCGAAAGCGGCGAAGAAGCTGGGAGTGCGCGCGGTGCTGCTGATCGGGACGGATGCGAGGAACCGGCCGCAAGAGACGCTGCCGGATTCGATCTGCGTAGCGGAGTACGCGCCGTATTCGAAGCTGTTCGGGCGCGTGGCGCTGGTGGTGCACCAGGGCGGCGTGGGGACGACGGCGCAGTGCCTGCGCGCAGGGCGGCCGATGCTGATCATGCCCTACTCGCACGACCAGCCGGATAATGCGCGGCGCATGAAGAGGATGGGCGTGGCGCGGGTGATCCAGCGGGCGAGCTATAAGCCGTGGCGCGTGGCACGGCGGGTGCGGGCGATGCTTGCGGAGCCGGAGTTTGAAGCGCGGGCGCGAAGCGTGGCCGAGGAAGTGGCGCGCGAGAATGGGGTGAAGACGGCGTGCGATGCGCTGGAAAGAGCTGGAAAGACAGGGAATAGGGAATAGGGAGCAGAGAGGCTCTCGCGGATTGTTTATGATCGTTGATTTGGTGGGCATCCAATAAGAAAAGCAACCGCAGATCCTTCGACTCGTCGCCGCGGCGACTCGCTCAGGATGACAAACTGACGATTTGATGGCGCAATTCTGCGGCGCGCACGGCTCCGTTTTGCATTGGAAGCGGCGATCCGATCGACGGTCGTTTACTGCGGGGCGGGGAGATTGTTGGAGACTTCCGGCGGCTGGACGGCGGCGAGGGTTTCAGTTTCGGTCGGCAGCGGGGTGGGAAGCGGACGCTCGAGAGCGATCGCGAGGACTTCGTCCATGGTGTCGACGAAGCGGAGCTTCATGGCGTTCTTGATGTTGTCGGGCAGCTCGGAAAGATCCTTCTCATTGGCGCGGGGCAGAATGGTCTCGAAGATTCCAGCGCGGAGAGCAGCAAGGAGTTTTTCCTTGAGGCCGCCGATGGCGAGCACTTTTCCGCGGAGGGTGATTTCGCCGGTCATGGCGATGTCGCGGCGGACGGGA
The DNA here is from genome assembly GCA_049517515.1 of Occallatibacter sp. GTDB lineage: Bacteria > Acidobacteriota > Terriglobia > Terriglobales > Acidobacteriaceae > Telmatobacter. Next base: position 40,093 of record JBEKSA010000028.1, on the reverse strand, counting down.
ATTTTGGCGAGCGCGCTGGCGAGAGCGGTGGCCATGGTGATGCCGGCGGAGGGGCCGTCCTTGGGAATTGCGCCTTCGGGCACGTGTAGGTGGAGGTCGACGTTGCGGTAGAACTCGCGCGACAGGCCGAGGGCATGCGCCTTGCTGCGGATGTAAGCGAGCGCGGCCTGAGCCGATTCCTGCATGACGTCGCCGAGCTGGCCCGTGATGGTGAGCTTGCCCTTGCCGTCGAGGACCTGCACTTCAGTGGTGAGGATGCTGCCGCCAACTTCAGTCCACGCGAGACCGGTGACGAGGCCGACTTCGCTTTTTTCATGGACCTCGGAGTCGCGGAACCTGGCCACGCCGAGAAATTCCGCGATGTTTCCGGCGGTGATTTCCTCTTTGTGCTTGGCGTCTGCCTTGACCACCTTGCGGGCGACCTTGCGGCAGACGTTGCCGATTTCGCGCTCGAGGTTGCGGACGCCGGCTTCGCGCGTGTAGTAGCGGATGATTTCGAGGATGGCGTCGTCGCTGAAGACGATGTTCTTGTCGCTCAGGCCGGTTTGCTCGCGCTGCTTCTTGACGAGGTACTGGCGCGCGATTTCAAGCTTCTCCTGCTCTGTGTAGCCTTGCAGGCGGAGAACCTCCATGCGGTCCTGCAGTGCGGCCGGAATGGTGTGCAGCACGTTGGCGGTGGCCACGAAGAGGACCTGCGAGAGGTCGTAGTCGACGTCGAGGTAGTGGTCCTGGAAGGTGACGTTCTGCTCGGGGTCGAGAACTTCAAGCAGCGCGGAGGCCGGATCGCCTCGGAAGTCGGATGAGATTTTGTCGACTTCGTCGAGGAGGAAGACGGGGTTCTTGGTGCCGGCGCGCTTCATGTGCTGGATGATCTGGCCGGGCATGGCGCCGATGTAGGTGCGGCGATGGCCGCGAACTTCGGCTTCGTCGCGGACGCCGCCTAGTGAGAGGCGCACGAATTTGCGGCCGGTAGCCTTGGCGATGGACATGCCGAGCGATGTTTTGCCGACGCCGGGAGGGCCGACGAAGCAGAGGATTGAGCCCTTGGGATTCTTGACCAACTGGCGGACTGCGAGGAATTCGAGGATGCGATCCTTGATCTTTTCGAGTCCGTAGTGGTCGGTGTTGAGAACTTTTTCGGCGTAGTCGATGGAGCGGGTTTCCTTGGAGCGCTTTTTCCAGGGAACGGCGAGGAGCCAGTCGATGTAATTGCGGCTGACAGTGGACTCAGCCGACATCGGCGGCATGGCTTCAAGCTTCTTGAGCTCCTGGACGCACTTTTCGAGGACGTCCTTGGGCATGCCGGCGGCTTCGATCTTCTTGCGCAGCTCGTCGAACTCGCTTTTTTCGCCGCGGCCCAGCTCCTTCTGGATGGCCTTGATTTTTTCGTTGAGGTAGTACTCTTTTTGCGCACGCTCCATCTGGCGCTTGACGCGGGATTGGATGTTACGGTCGAGGTCGAGCTTTTCGATTTCGACGTCGAGGACGTCGGCGATGCGAGCCAGGCGCGCCGCGGGGTCGAAGATGGCAAGCAGCTCCTGCTTTTCCTCGATGCCGACCTGGAGGTTGGCGGCGATGGTGTCAGAGAGCTTGGCGGGCTCATCCATGCGCACGCTGGCGATGATGGTTTCGTAATTGAGCGACTGCTGGAGCTTGACATAATTCTCAAAGAGACCGGTGACGCGCTGCATGAGCTGCTCGGCGGCAGGCGTCATCTCGAAGTCGTGCTTGCCGGTGCGCACGGTGGCGACGAAGAAGCCGTCACGGTCGGTGACGTCGATGGACTTGGCGCGCTCGACGCCCTCGACGAGGACCTTGATGTTGCCGTCGGGCATTTTGACGCTCTGCACGATGTTGCAGATAGAGCCGACCTGGTAGATGTCCTTGGCTTTGGGCTCGTCGATGGAGGCGTCGTGCTGGGTAGCGAGAAAGATCTTGCGGTCGCCGCTGAGGGCCTCTTCGAGGGCGCGGACACTGGACTCGCGGCCCACCACGAAGGGCGTCATCATATAGGGGAAGATGACCATGTCGCGGATGGGCATCATGGGCAGCTTGCGCGGCTCGTTTTTGTCGCGGGTCACGGTCATCAGCACACCTGGTTAAGTTTGGCTCTCGCGGCCGACTCGAATTGCCCGGCTGGCCGCGGAGACCTGTAGGGATTGTACAGCCAAAGCGCGTTAGCGCGAAGCTGTGGGAATGAACCATTGGCGTCATGACGGAAGTCATGCCGCAGCCAAATCTTTGCGCAATCAGCGCCCGGCGTTGGTCGACGACAAAACGGGCCGCTCAGTTCGCTGCTGAGCGGCCCGTTTTATTGAGAGAACCAAGGGAGGGAGCTTGTTTAGTCGCCGGAGACGAGTTCGCCTTCCTGCTGCCTGTTTCTGTTGATGGGCGAGGCGGCGTTGTTCGAGGCAGGCCGGATGGAATCGAGCGAGACCAGGCCTTCGACAGGCTTTTCACCGAGGACGTGCTCGCGGTAGAGCTTGGCCATGCGGGCGTTCTCGGCTTCCTGCTTCATCTTTTCGTCGCGCGCGCGGATCTTTTCCTCGCGAGCGTTCTTGGCGATGCCAAGGTTGTCGAGAGTGTGGTTGGCTTCGGCGTTCACGTGCTCCATGTTGACATGCAGGTCATGGCCAACGTGGTTCATGCCTACTTTCTTGCCACCGGCGAAGATCTCGTGGCGGCCGTGCTCCTCATACCACTTGGTGAGGGTGGCCGTCATGTGCATCTTCTCGATGATGTTGCGCCATCCCACGCCGGTGTTGTACGCGCAGAAGCTGATCTCGCCTTCCTGCGTGGCGTAGGGGATGATGCACTGCTCGGTGCGGCGGAAGTCGTAATTGAACAGATCCTGGAACCACATGCCGGCAATGAAGAGGAAGTTCCAGCGGTCCTGGCGGCGAACCTTGATGTCCTCAATGGTGCGGTCGCCCTTGACGCTGCCATAGTTCTTGCCGGTGGCGTTAAAGGTCTTGTCCATCTTCTTCATCATGTCGGTGATCTTGAAGTGGGTGGGCGCCTGGAACGGGTCGTAGTTGCGCAGCAGTGAGATGCCGAGGCCCAGGACGGAGAGGAACTTTCCGCGGGCAGCATCGTTGACCTTGGCCAGATCCTTGGCCACCTGCCCCATGTCCAGGAAGGCGGTGACGGGAGCGGACTCCTTGGTTTCCTTATCGATCATTACGGCCATGCCGATGCCGCAGTTGGGATGGCATCCACAGGAGAGCTGGCCCCACTCGGCGGTAGGCCCGTGCACGAGATCGGCCCAGTCAGAGAAGGTGCTCATAAAGCTGATGGGGAACCAGTCGCGCGCCGGCTCGCCCATGCCCACCTGCGCCTTGACGTCGTGCGCCATGTGCGAGAGCGTGTAGCGCTGGGCCACGCGGCGATCGTCGGTGATGTCTTCGTCGCGGCCGGTGAAGCTGACCGGCTGGAAGCTGAGGAAGCTGATCTTCTTGGGATTATCGAGCGCGAACTCGATGATGCGCCCAACCTGCTCGTTGTTGATGCCGTTGATGATGGTGGTGACCGGCACGATTTCGACGCCGGCTTCGTGCAGATTGTTGATGGCCTGCAGCTTGACGTCGAAGAGGTTGCCAACCTTGCGATGCGAGTTGGCGGCGTTGCCGATGCCGTCGAATTGGAGGTAGACGTAGCGCAGGCCCGCTTCAGCAGCAGCGCGGCAAAGCTCCTTCGACTTGGCAAATTCAATGCCGTTCGACGCGGCCTGGACCGAGTTGTAGCCAACCTTGCGCGAGTAAGCGACAGCGTCAAGGAAGTAGGGCGACAGAGTGGGCTCGCCGCCGGAGAACTGAACGCTCATCTGCCGCTTGGGCTTGATGGTGATGGCGTTGTCGAGCATGGTCTTGATCTCGTCCCAGGTGAGCTCGTGGACGAAGCCAACCTGGTTGGCGTCCATGAAGCAGGGATCGCACATCATGTTGCAGCGGTTGGTGAGGTCGATGGTGAGCACCGAGCCGCGGCCGTGCGTGACGGTCGAGGTGCCGTGGTTGTGCAGCTTCTCGTCGTTGTGGGCGCGCATGTCGCGGCCGGGGAAGCTCTCTTCAAGGTGCTTGAAGAAGACCGGGTCGATGGACATGACGTCTTCGAAGTGGCCGTGCTTGGGGCAGTCCTTCACCATCAGGATCTTGCCGTCGCGCTCGATGATCTGCGCCTTGATCTCGCCCACCTTTTCGTTGAGCAGGACTTCGTGGGGCAGCTTGCCGTCGAGGATCTGCTTGCGAATCTCGGGAACGCACTTGGGACAAAGTGAGTCCGTGGTGCGCGGCCAGCCGAGGGGCGGTTTCTCCTTTTGATAGCTCTTGAGGAGAGGCTTGTCACTCCACTTCGGCGTGAAGGAGGGGTTCGGGCTGATGCGGTTCAAGCGCTCAAAAACAACCCACGCTCCCTTGGCGGCATAGACGGCAGCCTTCTCAACGTACTTGACGGCTTTGGGCATGAATGCGGTCTCCTCGATTGGTTTTAAGGCGCTGGGGATCAACGAGTTCCCCGGCTCAAGCCTCGCGAATCCCATCGGGAACACGAAGGCTCAGAGGTCATTACGAGGGTAATCCGGAAGGCCGGTCGACCCAAGCGGGGTGCAGCGAACGGCGGATTCGGGGGCTGGACGGGGATTTGGAGGCGGCGAACGGGGGTGGGGTTGAAGGGGTCGCAGGAGATGGCAAGTGATTGGCGGAGCGGGGGTTATTCCGTTGGTTCCTCGGCGAAAGCCGTGACGGCGGGTGGCGGGGCGCAGGGATTACGGAGGGTTGACCGCGACGTGGTTGATGATGCGCTGGACGAAGACGACGTGCGTGTGGATGTGGCTCGCGATCGAGGGCACGAATTCGGTGATGAAGTTGTCAATAGGCGCGGTGGCCAGGTCGACGCCGTATCGCTCGGCGTCGGCCGCAAAATGGGTTTGCTGGCCGGGCACGTAAAGGTTCGAGATCGAAATGTCGATGATGGGCGCAACGATCTGTGAATAGTTGAGCGTGTTTGAGCCGTTGTCGGCGCGCTGCCAGAAGGTTTCGTCGACGCAATGAAGGACGCGGCGCGGGATGCTGAGATCGGGACGGCGATGGTAGTGCGGGTCAGTGTGGGTGATGGTGGGAACCACGAAGGTGCCGAAGAACTGATCGGTCATGTCCTGGGTGAAGTTGACCCCGGACAATCTGCCCCAGCCGGGAAAGCCTGGACCGTACGGCGTGTGCGAATTAGCCGCGACTTCGATGCCCGCCTCGCCGAAGATGGTGGCGAGGTTGAAGGGGTTGATCAGGTTATCCAGGGCGAGGCGAAGTTTTTGCGCGGGCGAAAAGCGCATGACCTCAGGGCCGGTGACAAAGCGGGTGTACCAGTTGAAGAACGGGGCGTGCTCCACGCAGACCGTCGACTCGACCGTGGTCGAGCCGGCCTCGCGCGTGGTCTCGCCTATACCGAGCGCGGAGACGGCGCGCAACCCGCCGGTGGCCGCCATGGATGCGCCGGCGTTTTTCGCGGCGCAGGGATTGAGAGGTTCCGGAGGCTTGACGGGCTTCTGCGGCGGAGCACTTTCGACCTGCACATTTGTAGTTTGGGCGGGCGGGGCTGCGGCAGGTTGGGTTGATCTTTGTGGCTGAGGAGCGGGGGGCGGGGCAGCGGGCGCAGGTTGCGCAGTTGGAGTGTCGCTCGTCTGTTTTTGAGCTGCGGCAAGCTTGCAGGCGCAAAGGGACAGCGCCAGAGCCAAGAGAGGCAGGCTGAAGAAGCGCGGACGGCGAAGCCGTCCGGCAGATAAGCCGCATCCGAAAGTCTTGTGGCGAAAAACTTCGCTAGGCAAGATGATGGGACCTCGGACAGTGAACTATACGAATCCGCATGCGCCGCCGCATCATGCGCCGGTTTGAGTTGGGGAACCTCTAGCGTCATCATGCGAAAGCGGTGGGTTTGCGTCAATAGTAATCTTGACGGTCCCCGCCGGCTGCCGAGGCATTGACGCGGCTCGTCGTGTCGCGCAGACTTTGGACAGGTTATGTATTTATCTAAAGATGCAAAGGAAGGGCTTCGATCATGAGCACACCAAATCATCCGGGATGGGGTGGTCCGCCCACGCTGGGCCAGAGGATCGACGAAGCGATCGAGCTGATCGAGATGGAGTTGCGCCACGCCATAACGTATGTGAACGACGCCGTGATTCCGCAAGTTCGAAGGGAGTCGATTACCGCAATGCGCACGGCTGCCGACACGCTGCGCAACCTGGCCGACCGCTTTGAGAAGCAAAACAGCCGGGCGGGGAATCAGCCGTACGGCAATGCGCCCAATAACCCAAACCCCAATAACCCAGACAAGGAGCCGCGCTCTTGAGCAGAGGCGAGCTGCAGGGCGGGGATGTGCGGCCCGTTGCAGCATGGCGCGGCACGGTGGCGCGCGGGGCGGTGAGTTTCGCTCTGGCAGCGATCGTCTCGCTGGCAGCGAGCGGGTGTAAACACCGGGAGAACACGCGCGTGGCTCCGCCGCAGGCATTGCCGCCGGAGGCATATCCTGCTGCGCCAACCGCACCGGCCCCGGCCAGGATTCCAGTAACGCCGGCGCCGCCGGGAGGAATCAACGGCGACGATCTCGCATTCGTTGCGACGCACAGACCGATTCTGAGCGAGGTTGGCTACGCCACGTGGTACACCGCGCCCTACAAGGGCCGCCACGCCGCAAATGGACAAGTCTTCGACGACGACGCGATGACGGCGGCGCATCGCACGCTGCCCATGGGATCGCTGGTGGTGGTGACCAACCTGAAGACCGGGGAATCAAGCGCCATGCGGATCACCGACCGCGGACCGTTTGTGGAAGACAGGATGCTCGATCTAACCATCGCTTCGGCCAAGGCAGTAGGCATTTACCGCACGGGCATGGCAATGGTGCGCATGGATGTGTACGAGACGCCCAAGCCGATTGAGACGGGCGGGCGGTGGTGCGTGCAGATCGGCGCGTTCCATGACGAGGAGGACGCGGTTGCGCTAAAGGCGCAGTTGCTGCGCGATTATCCCGGAGCGAATGTGATCGAGTTTCCCGGCGAGAAGAGCTTCTGGGTACGCATCCGGCCGCAGGGCGACGACCGGGCGATGGCCGAGCAAATTGCACGCCACCTGCAGCCGGTGGAAGGCGATGCGTACTTGACCCGGCTGGACTGAGACAGAGATCAGAGATCAGGCGGCCGCTGCGCGGACGTGTCAGCAAATCGGCCCGATCAACGTAGCAGAGCTGAAGCCGCCCAAAGCACCGGTTCCTGCCCGTGGAAGTCGCCGGTTTTGCGCTTGCGCTCGAAATAGTAGTCGAGGCTGTTGAACTTGCCGGTGCCCTCGCAGACCTGGGTCATGTCGCCGTTCTGGTCGATGAATCCGGTGACCGCAATCCATGCCTTGCGCGCCGCGGGACCGTAGGTGGCCGCGTCGAGCCAGCCGTTCTTGACGCCAGTGATGAGCGCGAAGGCGAACATGCCCGAGCTCGAAGACTCCTCCCACGCTTCTTCATGATCGATGAGCTGACGCCACATGCCGTCGGGCGCCTGATACTTCAGGAGCGCAGCCATCATCAGTTTGTAGCCGGCCAGGATACGCGCGCGTCGCGGATGAGCCGCAGGCAGGTCGCGCAGCATCTCGGTCATGCCCGCGGCGACCCATCCATCGCCGCGGCCCCAGAAGAACGGCACATCGGGCGCGTGATAGAAGAGGCCGTTGGGCTGCTGCAGCTTGTCGAGGTAGGCCACCATCTCATTGGCGTCGCGATCGAGGTACTTTTTGTCGTCGGTGGCGCGCCAGGCCTGCAATTGCAGGATGGTGAGCATGTACATATCGTCGATCCAGTAGCGCGTCTCGCCCGAGAGACCATCGGGCTGGGGATTCTCCCACTGGCGGTCGGCGAACGAGAGCCCGTAGTCGAGAAATTTCTTGTCCTTGGTCTGGATGGCGATCTCCAGGGGAACGATGCCGAAGATCTCATCGTCCACGTGACGGCGGACGGGAATGCGGTCGGCTTCGGCGCCGTCGGGCATGATGGGATCGAATTTCCTGATGAGCCGGTCACGAAGATCGGTGTCGTGGGTCAACTCCGCAAAGGTCAATGCGCCGTACCAAGCGCCCACCTCGGAGTAATGAATCGTGGCGGTGTACTGGTGCGGGCTGGTGACGAAGTGCTCGGCGAGGGCCTTGCCGATCTCTTGCGGAGAGCGCCCCGGCGGCCAGTTGCTAAAGGAGTCCTTTTGAGCGGATACGGTGGCGGCTGCGGCCGAAAAAAGCAACGCCAACGCGGCAATCCTTGTTAAGACTTTCATGTGCGTTCCCTCTTTTCCTGACGTCCGGGCGAATCCATTTCTTCCCGCGCGTCGATGATAGCCCCGCGCCTGGGGCAGGTGCACGCGGGCGCTGCGGGAGTGGGCAGGCGATGGCTAAGGAACAATATATCGTGATACGATATATCTATGGCAAGGCCTCCCCAATCCAGGCGTGGAGCACGAGCGCGCCGGGTCAATATGACGCCAAACGGTCCTGGCGCGCGCAAGCTTGACGTAGCGCATCTGAGACGGCTGGCCGAGTTTCGCTTTCAGCTTCGCCGCTTTCTGCATGTGAGCCAGGCGGCGGCAGAGCGTGTGGGCCTGCACAACCAGCAGTACCAGATGCTGCAGTGCGTTGGCGGCATACCCGAAGGGATGGCTCCCACTATCGCCAAAGTGGCCGAACGCATGCTGCTGAAGCACAACAGCGCCGTAGAGCTTGTGGACCGCACGATCGAGCAGGGTTTGCTTCGCCGCTCGAACGACGAGGCGGATCACCGGCGCATTCTGCTGCGCGTGACACCACAGGGCGAGCGAATTCTGGCCGCGCTGGCGGAGTTTCATACGCGGGAACTGGAACAGTCTGGGCCGGAACTCGTGCGGGCGCTGGATAGCATTCTTCGCGCAGCCGAGCAGGGGGAGACTCGCGGTGACCGGATGAAACGGCAGCGGAAGGTGGCTGCCCGATGAGGCACGCGGCTCGACGCGCAACGGGGCAGTTGCGCGACTTCAATGCCAGTCCGCGCATGATTTTGCTCAGCGGCCTGGGCCTGATTTTCGGCGCCGCGGGCGCTTTGCTGGCCTGGATTCTGCTTCGGCTGATCTATGGGTTCACCAACCTCTTCTACTACCAGCGACTGAGCTGGGAATTCGTTTCTCCCGCGCAAAATCATCTGCACTGGCTGGCGGTCTTCGTTCCGATTGTGGGCGGAATCATCGTGGGAGTGATGGCTCGGTATGGATCGGAGAAGATTCGCGGACATGGCATTCCAGAGGCGCTGGAGTCGATTCTCGTGAATGGCGCAAAGATCAGCCCACGAGTTGCGCTTTTCAAGCCTCTGGGTTCGGCGGTGGCGATCGGGACGGGCGGCCCATTCGGCGCGGAAGGCCCCATCATCATGACTGCGGGATCGGTGGGCTCGCTGTTTGCACAATACTTCCACTTGTCGGATGCGGAACGTTCGACGTTGCTGGTGGCGGGAGCCGCGGCGGGCATGACGGGCGTGTTTTCAACGCCGCTGGCGGCGACATTGTTGGCCGTGGAGCTGCTGCTCTTCGAGTGGAGGCCACGCTCGTTTGTGCCCGTGGCCGTGGCGGCCGCAACGGCGGGCGTGTTGCGGCACTACTTCATCAGCCAAGATCCACTGTTCCCCATGCCGCTTTCGATGCATCGCGTTGAACCGGTGACTTTGCTGTGCGCGTTGCTTGTTGGCCTTGCGGGCGGGGCGCTGGCTTTGCTTCTGAGCCGCGCAGTCTATGCCAGCGAAGATTTCTTCGAAAACCATCTGCCAATTCATTGGATGTGGTGGCCGGCGATTGGCGGAGTCGTGGTGGGCATAGGCGGACTGATCTTTCCGCGTGCGCTGGGAACCGGATACGACCTGATCGATTCGCTGCTGGCAGGAGACCGCACATGGCAATTGATCGCCGGCATTCTCATCGTCAAGAGCATCATCTGGTCGTTCTCGCTGGGCTCGGGAACTTCGGGCGGCATTCTGGCGCCGCTGCTGATGATCGGCGGGGCATTGGGAGCGCTGTTTACGCCTGTATTGCCCGGCATGTCGAGCGGCGAATGGGCCCTGGTGGGGATGACTGCGGTTCTCTCCGGGTCTATCGGCTGCCCGCTCACCGCTGCAGTCCTGAGCCTGGAACTCACACATCATTACGGTTTATTGCTTCCGGTGTTCACGGCTTCGGTCGTAGCGCACGCGTGCGCTGTGCTATTCCAAAAGCGATCGATTCTCACGGAGAGGATCAGCCGGCGCGGCTACCATCTAAGCCGCGAATATAGCGTCGATCCGCTGGAAACCATCATGGTTGCGGAAGCAGTGCGCCCGCGCGTCGTTGTGCTACCCGCGGAGTTGACTGCCGCGGATGCGCAGAAGTGGCTGGAGGGCGGACGCACAAAGAGTGATCACCGCGGCCAGCGGCTCTATCCATTGGTGGATGCTGAGGGCCGGCTCACTGGCGTGATAACGCGCAACGGCCTTTCTGCCCTGGCAAACAGCTTGGGCCGGGATCGTGAGTCGTCGCCAGCAGCCGCGCCGGTAGTGGCATTTCCAAATGAGACGCTTCGCATGGTTGTGGAAAGGATGGCGTCACGTCGACTGTTTGTCCTGCCAGTTGTAGAGCGAGATACCGGCAAGCTGCTTGGTCTGCTGAACGCCGAGGATGTTTTGGCGGGACGTACGCGCGCACATGATCGCGAAACCCGGTATGAGCGACTGCGCATGCCATTCTCGCGGGCGAGCGCGCAGGAGATTGTGCGCGAGAGTTTATAGGCGAACGTCCCTGCATTGCGTTCTCATCCCGCCAGTCATGGGAGTTCAGAAACTGAATCTATGGAAATATTCGCGAGGTATCCATGAGCGACCGGGCAGAAAAGATTGGAATCGTGGGCGCGGGCAGTGTGGGGGCAACCATTGCCTATGCGTGCATGGTGCGCGGCGTGGGCAAGCACATCAGCCTCTTTGACAGAATCAGGATCAAGGTGGAGGCCGAGGTGCTGGATCTGAACCATGGACTGATGTTCGTTCCCATGGCGAAGGTGGACGGTTCGGATGACCTGAACGTGCTTGAGCACTCCCATGTGATCGTGGTAACCGCGGGCGCGAAGCAGAAGCCAGGGCAGACGCGCATCGATCTGGCGGAGGCAAACACGGCGATCTGCCGCGGATTGATTCCTGATCTGATGCGCGTTGCGCCGCATGCAACACTGCTGATGGTGACCAATCCGGTGGACGTACTCACTTACGTGGCGCTGAAGCTGAGCGGGCTGGAGAGCCGCCAGGTCCTGGGCAGCGGCACGGTGCTGGATAGCTCGCGCTTCCGCTTTCTGATCGCGCAACGCTGCTCGGTGGCCGTGCAGAACGTACATGCCTACATTGCCGGCGAACATGGCGACAGCGAGATTCCGCTCTGGTCGAGCGCCAGCATCGGCAACGTGCCCGTGCAAGGCTGGCGCATGCCGGGCCGTGCGGCGCTGAGCGCACAGGAAGAGAAGGAGATCTTCGAAAGCGTGCGCACCTCGGCCGATAGGATCATCCAGGGCAAGGGCGCCACAAACTACGCCATCGGCCTGGCAGTGGCTGCGATTCTGGAAGCCATCCTGTGGAATGAGGGGCGCGTGTTGCCGGTAAGTTCGCTGCTGACGGACTATCGCGGCATTAGCGACGTCTGCCTCTCCATACCGTCCATTGTGGGCCGCAGAGGAGTGGAAGGACTGCTGCCAGTGTCGATGAATTCGGAGGAGGAGGCCGGTCTGCGCTCCAGCGCCGAGACCATCCGGCGGGTGGTGCGAGCTCTGGGCTTCTAACACGATTCCATGATGGCTATGCCGATTCAGAGTTTGTCATTCGACAGCATTGCTAGATCAAAACTGAGGAATCTGCTTTATTTGATACCGGTTTTATTGTCGCAGTTGGCACGGAAATTCAGAAACTGTTAAATGAACAAGGAGATCGAAATGCATCGACACGAGGGTGAAGGCAACAGCTTAACCAGGCTCCCCGAGTTGGCTCAGCCCCTGCTGCAATTTGATCTTGCCGCAGAGATAGAGCATCTGCGGCGAGAGGAATCCTGGCAACGAGGTACAGGACGGAGCTCGAGAACACTTGTGAAGCAGCCGGATTTTCGTATCGTCCTGGTCGCCATGAAGTCGAACACAGAGATGAAACAGCATCGAGCGGAGGGAAGGATCTCGATCCAGACCATCGTTGGCCACGTGCGGCTGAAGTTACCCCAGCAGACTGTTGAGGTTCCCGCTGGCCATTTGCTGGTGCTCGATCGCTGCATTACGCACGACGTTGAGGCAGTGGAGGAGAGTGTTTTCCTTCTCACAGTCTGCTGGCCCGAAGGCAGCGCCTGATCTGCTTCGAGCAACTGACTGAAGACAGGTGTAGTTTAGCCGCATGCGGGCCGCTCATCTGTCGACCGACACCATACGACGGTATCAATTGGGATGCTCCGGTCAAGGCGCCGCGTAAAACAGTATTAAGCTCGGCAAGACACGCAGAGAGGAGACGTTGATGGACTACGTATTCTTCGGCAACCTCCAGCAGGAATTTTCGGACCCCGACAAAGGCATTCTGAGCAGAGTCCTTCACAAGGACGCTGATGTAAACATCACCGCGTTCAGCTTTTCATCGGGTGAGGAGTTATCGCTGCACTCGGCCCCTACTCCTGCGATTCTCTATTTTCTTGAGGGCGAAGCGGAGGTTCAGTTGGGCGCCGAAAAAGTGCTCGCCCGGCCTGGATCGTTCGTTTACATGCCGCCGATGCTTCCACATGCCATTGAGGTAAAGTCTCCCGTCAAAATGCTGCTCATTCAAGTCACGGGAAGAACGAGCCACGCAACCTCATAACCGCGAGGCGCGGACTAAAAGGGGGAATGTCCATGATTCGGCTGAAGCGCGCCTATGAAAAGCCCAGCAAGTTGGATGGAGCACGATTCCTTGTTGAGCGCCTGTGGCCCAGGGGGGTCAAAAAGTCGTCGCTGCCCATCGCGGCCTGGCTCAAGGACGCGGCGCCGAGCACGGCGCTGCGCAAGTGGTTCGGGCACGATCCGGCGCGATGGAAGGAGTTCCGCTCGCGCTATTTCGCTGAATTGGAGGTCAGGCCGGAGGGGTGGCTTCCGATCCTTGAGGCCGCGCGCGAGGGTGCGGTTACGCTGATTTACAGCTCTCGCGACGCGGAAAACAACAACGCTGTCGCTCTCAAGGAGTTTTTGACGGCAAAGTCCGGATCCAAACGGACGTGAAGGCCTGTGGCTTGCCGCGGCGTTCGCGGGGTTATGGCTGCGCGGTGACGTAGGCCGGATCGGTGGCCTGACGCATGGCGGCAGAGAAGCTGTCCCAGGTGCACGAGAGATCCGGGCGGCTGCATGCGGGGATGAAGATCAGCGCCTCGGCGGGCGGGTTGGCAGGCGTCAGCGGCTCCGCATTGCGCATCTGGTCGAGAGTTTGCGTGGTGAATGCAACGCGCACGAACGGTCCGGATTTGGGCGAGCGCCAAAGCTCGAAGATCAGCGCGCCGCCTGGCGGGGAATCGTCGACACGGCCGTCAGCGATCCAATCGATGCCGAGAGCGCCGGCAACGGTGACGATGTTGGTGTCGTGACCGACCAGAATGACGAGGCGGTCACCGGGCTTGCCGAGCGCGCCGGGAACGGGCTTCCCTGTCACGCTCTGTTCCATCGTCCGGCGAATGTGGTCAAGAAGATTGGAGGCGTAGATGCGCGCGACGGTGGGCGTGCGATCGGCATAGTCCCAGGCGGCGATGTTGGCTTGCATTACGTAGCGCAGCGTGGCGCTGTCTAGGCATCCCCAGCCGGTGTCGGCGACGCTCATGCCCTGCGTGTATTCGAGGAGCAGATTCTCGGCCAGTGTGGAGGCGGTGACAAGTGGACCGCGCGCCGCCACGGGAGAATCGCCTGATCCGGGCTTGAGGCTGGCGGGAATATCGAAGATTGAGGTGCGCTGCGGATTGGTCGGCAAGCGTCCGCAACCGGACAAAATGCGATCGAGGGCGGTCAATTGCGGACGGTAGATTTCGGTCAGATGGTCGGGATCGCCGCCGATGCGTCCGGCGATGGCTGCCGCAGCGAGCCTCGGGTCCGGATGGCCGACGCCCGCTTTCCGCGGGCTGAAAAGCGGGTCATTCGTACCATCGGGGCGTGACTGAACTTCGACATTGCAATCCGGAAACATCCCCTCGGCGAGAGCTTTGCCGGTCTCGCGCGTGCGCTGGTCGATATCGGCCAGGATCGTGACGTGTGTCGAATCCGCGCAGCCAGTGGGTGCGAACAGGCCATCGGCGGAGAACTGCTCGCGATCCCAGGCGCCGAACAGCTTCATCAACTGGTGGCCGTGAGCAGTGAGGAGGCCCGGAGCGACTCCCCACGTCGGCCACGGCGCCGCCGAAAATTCGTCGAGATCAGCCTGTGCCGTGAGCGGAGAGCGAACGCCGTGACGAGCAAGCACGATGACGAACTGGAGTTTCGCGTCGCTAGCGGGGGCCGGCGCCCCAGACGATTGGACCGCCAGAACGCAGAAAAGAAGGAGACCAAGTGGGCGGAAGAGGAACAGCAGCGATGTGGAGCGGAGGGTCAACATGGATCACCGAATCTGAGTGTAGCGGGGCGGACGGCGGAGAGCGTAAACGCAGAAAGAATGTTACGGGCAGTGCGCGGCGCGTCCGACTCCATCGTGCAGGAGAACCGGGCACCCTCCAAATGGTTGATAGCTGAAAGCTCATTCTTCATTTTCGAATTAAATTCGCACTTCAAATCAACGAATTCGAGACTGCCAGAAAAAAATCGACGCGGGCGATCCGATAGAGGAGAGATTAGTAAAAAAAGGAAAATAATACAGATAGCGTCATTTTTGCCTCTTCGCATGGGCGTTCTTTCCGGTTTGATGAATCGTTTTACTTGAGAAAATCCAGCCAGTTTGTTGTCTTGGCAATGGTGCATAAAGGTTCATACAGTTCGGATCGCCAATTAAGGCATGACTCTAACTGGCTGCGCCTTATCAGCAGGAGAGCGGGCACGCCCGTTCCAACCCGTACAATTCGACGCCGAGCCCTGTCTCTGGCGGCAAACCATGGTTCAACCCGGCGTCGTTCGCAAAACCTACTGAGTCGGCGGCCTCGCCAGTGATACCCAATACCGGCCGCAATCAGTTTCGTGGACCGGGTAACTCGCAGTTCAACGCGCGCCTCTACAAGTCTTTCCACATCTGGCGCGAAGCAGACTTCCAGCTTGGCCTCGATGCAATCAACCTGTTCAACCACCCATTCCTCAATAGCCCGAACACGACTGTGCCTACCGATGGGAACCTCGCGTCGGGGGCTTATGGCACTTTCGGTCTGATCACCAGCTTCGGCCAGGCCTACTCTCAAACGGGAGGTACGCGCGCGCTGCAGTTTTCTGGACGGATCAACTTCTAATTGCTTTCCGGATCAATTGGCGCGGCAGCTCTTTCGGGGGTTACCGCTCTGCTTTTCGGGTCCGAACATTCGCGCTTCCCCCGCCAAGTCCGAGCGCATGGCACGCCGCGGCTGCTCGACTATATTGAGAGAAGCCGCCTACGAAGGAAACGCGGAGAGGATACAACAATCCATCCGTTCTCCCGTTCGGGAAAGCCCTCAGAAATGCATGTGACCGATAAACCCGTTCGACCTCGCCGCGCCGTGGCATCGAGCGAAACTGCGCGCGAAATCAATCGTGACATTCTGCTTCACGCCATCCACCTGCACCAGCCTGTAAGCCGGGCTGACCTGGCGCGCCTGACCGGCCTTCAGCCCAGTACGGTTTCCGTGATCATTGGCCAGCTCATGGAAGAGGGATGGGTGGTGCCCGGAAGCCTGGGACGGCTGCCACGGGGCCGCAGGCCCACCTTCGTGACGCTGAACGACCAGCATGTCACGCTGGCCATCGATCTGCGACCTGGGAAGGCCAATCTGGCCGTGGTCGACATCAATGGGAAGATTCTGGGGCGGGAGACAGTCGCCTTCGACATCAAGGCCGGTTCTACGCCTGAAGAAGCCAAGACGGCCATCGCGCATATCGCGAGAGCGGCACGATCTCTACGAGCGACCTACGGCGACCGCGTGTTTCAGGGGCTCGGCGTGAGCGTCTCAGGGCGCGTGGACCAGAGGACGCACCGCCTGCTCTTTTCGCCGAACGCTCCCTGGGGCCAGATCGATCTCTACGGAGAGTTACAGAGGGTTCTGGACACTCCCATCGAAATGGAGAACGCCGCCAACGCGTGTTTGGCCGCGGAGCGCTGGTTCGGCAACTTCGGCGACTCGTCGAACATGATTGCGATTTCGGTTTCGGAGGGCATCGGCGCTGGAATATTGGTGGATGGACGAGTCGTGCGGGGCAGAGATGATATGGCGGGCGAGTTCGGCCACATGTCGATTGAGGAATCCGGTCCTGTTTGCGGCTGCGGCAACGTGGGCTGTTGGGAGACGTTCGCGTCGAACCGCGCAGGGCTGCGGTACTACCGTGAGCTGGCGCCCGAAAGCACGCTGACTTCATTTCAGGAACTGCTCGATTTGGCGCTGGAGGGCGACATCCGCGCGCTGCGCTCGATCGACAAGATGATGACCTACCTGGCGCGAGGGTTAGCGATGCTGACGGCCGGGCTGGCGCCGGAGGTGATCATCGTCGTGGGCGACTGCACGGCGCTGTGGCCGCGCATCTGCCCCCTGCTGGAGAGCCACTTAATCGCCAAATCGTTTACCCCGCACACGCCACGTGTGGTGGCGGCCATGGATGGCGACGCGGCGAGGCTGCGCGGCGCCGCTGCTCTGGTCCTGCATAAGGTGCTTTTCAAGCAAGTGGACTTTGCACCCCGCCACGAGCGCGGAGGCGAGCGAGCCAGTTCTAAACTGGTCGCCGCCCACGCTTAAAATTCTCAGCAGACCTATGAAAAAGTGCGGCAGCGATGCGGGAGACTGACCATCCATGAGAGTGGGATTCATTGGCGCTGGCGGCATCGCGGGTAAGCACGCGCAGGCTTACAAGAACATCGGCTACCGGATCGCGGCGGTTACGGATCGGACGGAAGAGCGCGGGCGTAAGTTCGCTGATGCGTGGGGTGCGGAGTTTGTGGCCACGCCGGAGCAGCTTTGTCAACGCGCTGACGTGGATTGCCTCGATGTTTGCACCTTTCCCGGCTACCGGCTGGCAGCGGTAGAGCTGGGCGCGAAAGCAGGCAAGCATGTGCTCGTGGAGAAGCCGATGGCCGTGGATCTGGAGACCGCGGCGCGGATGATCGAGGTGGCGCACGCAGGTGGGATTCAACTCGGTGTGGTGAGCCAGCATCGCTTCGACGACTCGACTCTGTTCCTGAAACGCGCGATCGGGGCTGGATGGCTGGGCAATATCCTCGAGGCTGATGCCTACGTGAAGTGGCACCGCACGGATGAGTACTACGCGCGGCCGGTGAAAGGAAGCTGGGCCGGCGAAGGCGGCGGCGCATTGATCGGCCAGGCTATTCACCAGGTGGACGTGCTGTTGCATCTGATCGGCGCGGTGGATGAGGTCTTTGGATACTGGCACCTGGGCGCCACGCACAAGATCGAATCGGAGGACCTGCTGTGCGCGGTGCTCCGTTATGCATCGGGAGCAACAGGCGTGATCCAGGCCGCGACAGCGCTGTGGCCGGGCTATCCGGAGCGGATCGAGATCCATGGGACAAAGGGGAGCGCGATTGTAACCGGCGATCAGTTGACGACGTGGGATGTGCGGGACGATGCGGGCGAACCACCGCCGATTTCGCAGCCAGCCAAGTCTGGTGCATCGGACCCGATGGCAATTTCTCTCGTACCGTTTGAGCGGCAACTGGCCGACTTCGGCGAGGCGTGCAAAATGGGCCGGCCGCCGGCGTCGTCCGGAGCGGATAGTTACCGGGCATTGCAACTGGTGAGGAGCATCTACACATCGTGCGCCGAAGGGCGAAAGGTGCAGATCGCGCCGGTGGAGCTTTAGCAATAGTGCGGGTTTGTTTGCGCGGCGGCCGTGGCAGCGCGGCGCAGTGGCTTGAGCTATTGATTGACGCCACTGGCGAGGAATCCGCCGTCGACGGCGAGTACTTCTCCGGTGACAAACGAAGCGGCTTCGGAGGCGAGGAAGATGGCCGCGCCGGCCAGCTCATGCGCCTGCCCGAATCGGTGCATGGGAGTGCGCATCAGCAATTCCTGTCCGCGCGGCGTTCCCTGGACAAGCGAGCGATTCAATTCCGTGGAAAAGACGCCCGGCGCGATGGCGTTCACATTCACTCCGCGGGGCGCGAGCTCGATAGCGAGAGTCCTGGTTAACGAAACGACGGCCGCTTTGCTGGCCGAGTAGGGCGCGACTCCGCGAAATGCGACAAACGAGCCCAGGGAGGCGACGTTGATAATGCGTCCGTAGCCGGCGCGCGCCATGGTGGCGGCGAAGATCTGGCAGGCGCGAAGCGTTCCTGTGAGATTGGTTTCGATGATGCGCGACCAATCTACCTCGGTGGTCTCGAGCGCGGGGGATTTCAAGGTGATGCCGGCGGCGTTCACAAGGATGTCGATTCTGCCGAAAGCCGCGATGACTGCGTCGTGCAGGGCCTGAATCGAGGCGCGATCGAGGACGTCGCTGACCACGCGCAGGGAGCGGCGGCCCAACGCTTCGATCTCCGCGGCGGCCTTCGCCACCTCCTGCGGTCGGCGCGCACTGGAGACCACATCAGCGCCGGCAGCGGCAAGGCCCAGGGCCATAGCGCGCCCCAGACCCGTGGTTCCGCCTGCCACCACGGCCACTCTCCCCGTCAGATCGAATAGGGTTTTGCGCATCGAAATGTTACCTTAACGGATTCGCCAGCACGGCGAAAGCGAGGAGCCTACGATCGATTTTCGGCGCTCGTTCCAGGCAAGAACCTTGAACCATTTCAAGGGTCTTTCTTGAATCGAATTATAACGTAAGCGCCACGAAGTGTGAGAGTTAAGGGCCTGGGCCAACGATCCATGATGGGAAAGACTGCGCCAATTCCCGCGCCGCTCTTGGAATAGCGTTGGGGCATCTTTTCGCGGCACTGCGCCGGAGATCGCTCCGAACTGGGCCGACCTTTGGGAACGAGCGCAGGCCAACCGGTATCCTGTTCGAGAGATGCGGTGGAGCAAGCCGATTGACGTAATCAGGTGGCTCTTCGACGGGCATCGTGGCCCGCGAGGACAGATGATACCGCGGTGGGTCTTTCTGCGCGCGCTGGCGCTCATTTATTTCTCCGCGTTTTATTCGCTGCTGTTTCAGCTCAAGGGATTGATCGGTCCGGACGGAATTCTCCCTGCGCAGGATTATCTGGCTGATATCGCGCAGCAGTTGGGCCTGGAGCGCTACTGGTACGCGCCGTCACTCTACTGGTTTTCGTCGAGCTCCGCGATGATGATGGCGGTGACGTGGATCGGCCTGACCGCGTCCGTGATTGCTTTTCTGAACGTGTGGCCCCGCCTGAGCTTTTTCGTTTGCTTTGTCTGTTTCCTTTCGTTTGTCGGCGCGAGCAGCGTGTTCTCGAGCTATCAGTCGGACGGAATGCTGCTGGAGGCAGGGTTTCTGGCTCTGTTCTTCGCGCCGCGTGGGCTCTGGCCCGGTTGGGGAGCGCACGATCCGCCCTCGCGCATGAGCTGGTTCCTGCTGCAATGGGAGTGGTTCCGAATCTACTTCGAATCGGGCATGGTGAAATTGGCGAGCGGAGATGTGGAGTGGCGCAACTTCACCGCCATGGACGAGTACTACCAGAATGGCCCGCTGCCCACTTGGATTGGCTGGTACGTCGAGCATCTGCCGCATTGGTTTCATGCGGCCACTGTTGGAGGAACTCTGGCTCTCGAGCTGGGCCTGGTGTTCATGATGTTCTTTCCGCGCAGGGTGCGGCTGATCCTTTTCTTCATCGTCACGCCTTGGGAAATTGGCGTGATTCTCACGGCCAACTATGCGTTCCTGAATTACCTGGTGCTGTCGCTGGGCTTTCTTCTGCTCGATGACAAGTTTCTGTTCCGATTTGTACCCGCGCGATTCCGCCCTCGCGAACCGGAACGCACTGCGGAGGCGGCGCCGGAACCGCAAGGGGAGGAGCCGCTATCGATTCTGGGCGTGGGCGAGGCCAGTGTCGCGACGGCGGACATCGAAGAGAGCGACCACATCTCCAAGCCTCACCCATTTCTCGAACGTCTCGGATTTTCATGGTGGGTCACGCGCTTGGCCGCAGCCGCATTCATGCTGACATGGATCGCCTACAACACGACTGCGGAGATGATCGGAATTCCGCTGCGCGACATTCCCCTGCCGGTGAAGCCGCTGATCGCGCTCGAGCCATTTCGCATCGCCAATCAATATGGGCTCTTCGCCGTGATGACACGCGGACGCTACGAGATCGAATTCCAAGGCTCCGACGACGGCACAAACTGGACGGCGTATCCATTCCGGAACAAGCCGCAGGCATTGAATGAAGCGCCGGGAATCTATGCGCCCTATCAGCCGCGCTTCGACTGGAATCTGTGGTTCGCGTCGCTCGGCGGCTGGCGCGACAACGAGATCGTTCCTTTGACCGAGGAGCGGTTGTTGCTCGGCGACGGCAATGTACTGGCGCTGTTTCGCGACAATCCCTTCCCGCAGATTCCGCCGCGCTATGTGCGCGCGGTAATTTGGCAATACTGGTTCACGACAATGAATGAAAAGCGGCAAACCGGCAACTGGTGGCGCCGCGAGTATCTGGGCCTGTACGCGCCGGAACTGACGATGGCTGCGGATGGCCACTTTGCTGTGGTGGAATGGCCTGAGGAACTTCCGCCCCACGACTAATGAACGATCTGTCCGGAGGACGATGAAACGATGAGCCGCGCATGCGTGATTGGATCGGGCCCCAATGGGCTGGCCGCGGCCATTGTGCTGGCGCGGGCGGGGATGCGCGTGGATGTGTTTGAAGCCGAAGCCGAGCCGGGCGGCGCTGTGCGGACGCTTCCGCTCACGTTGCCGGGGTTTCTGCACGACTTCGGCTCGGCAGTGTATCCGTTCGCGGCCGGATCCCCGTTTTTCGCCACGTTGCCTTTAGCGGATCACGGGCTGGAATGGATCCACGGAGAAGCGCCGCTGGTACACCCGCTCGACGATGGCTCGGCAGTAGTGTTGGAGCGCGACCTGGAACATGCGGAGCGCGCACTGGGAGCAGACGGCAAGCTGTGGCGGAGCTTGATGCAGCCTGCGGCCGACGATTGGATGGAGTTTGCGGAAGACACGCTTGGGCCGGCATTGCGCGTCCCTCATCATCCGCTGCGCATGGCGCGATTCGGCCTGACGGCGATTCAATCTGCGCAAAGCTTCGTCAAGAGCCACTTCGTCAGCCCACGCACTCGAGCCATCTTCGCGGGACTGGCGGGTCACTCGTTCCTGAGCTTCGACCGGCCATTGAGCGCGACGATCGGATGGATGTTCGGCATCACCATCCATGCGGTGGGCTGGCCGATTCCGCGGGGCGGCGCGCAGGCCATTACGCAGGCGCTCATCGGCCACCTGAAGACGCTGGGCGGCTCGGTGCACACCTCGTCCCGCATCGACGCGGCAGCATTCCGCGAGCTGGAATCGAGCAGCGAGCTGGTGCTTTTCGATACCGCGCCCCGGCAACTGGTTGCGATCGCCGGTGAGCGGCTCGCGCCCAAATACAGGAATGCTCTGGAAAGTTTTCAGCTCGCTCCGGGCGTATTCAAAGTTGACTACGCGCTTTCACAGCCTGTTCCGTGGCGCGCGGCTGATTGCCGGCGAGCGATCACGGTGCATCTGGGCGGAACATTCGAAGAGATTGCGGCGGCCGAATCCGCCGTGGCCAATGGGCGCGAAGCCGAGCAGCCCTTTGTGCTGGTGGCGCAGCCAACGCTTTTTGATCCATCGCGCGCGCCTGAGGGAAAACATGTGCTGTGGGCCTATTGCCACGTACCCAACGGCTCAACAGTCGACATGGCGGACCGCATTGAGTCGCAGATCGAGCGCTTTGCGTCAGGATTCCGCGATTGTGTCCTGGCGAGACACGTTTCCGCGCCCGCGGCGCTGGAAGCGATGGACGCGAACCTCATTGGCGGCGACATCAGCGGTGGCGCGATGACCATGCGGCAAATGTTCTTCCGGCCGACTTCGAGCGGCTACGCGACGGGCGCGCCCAAGCTGTACTTGTGTTCGGCGTCGACGCCGCCGGGCGGAGGCGTACACGGCATGTGCGGCAATCACGCGGCGCGGCTGGCGCTGCGGCAATTGAAGAAGTGATCGGCGAGTGCTGCGAAAAAGGAAGGCCGCTCGCCCTGGCTGCGCCCTGCCTTCCTCGCGCGGCCCGGTCGAACGGCCAAATCAAATCTACAAAGTTCAGCAGAGCTTGCGGCTCAAGCCAAGACTTGCTGTGTTTCCCCCGTGAAAACTAAAGCGCGAGAAAAGCCGGGCAACCTTACCCTCGCGCGTAGCTCTCCAGCGCCACGCGGCTGGGGATCGTAAGCGTGCATCCGTGTTGCGCTACCAAATGGCGGTTTTTGAAGATGCTCAGCGTGCGCGTGACGGTCTCGCGCGAAGCGCCGATGAATTCGCCGATCTCTTCGTGCGTCATCGACACGCGGCAGTGGGCAGATTGCTCGTGCTTTTGTCCGGGCTCATCGCTCCAAACCAGCAGCAGGCGGGCCAGGCGCTCATGCACCGATGTTGACAGGCCAACCATGCGCAACTGCTCGCAGGCAAGGTTGAAGCTGCGGCTGATTTCGCGCGTGACGATGGGATAGACGTCAGGATGGCGGGCAAGAAACTGCAGGAAGACCTGGCGCGAGATGTGCGCGATCTTCGCCGGATAGAGGGTGTCCGCGGTCATCTCGTACTCGCCGCCGGAGAGCGTAGGCGAAAGACCCAGCACCTCGCCGGCTTTGGCGATGTGAAAGCTGAGGCGGCGGCCATCGCTCGAGTTGATAGAGAGCTTGACCTCGCCGTCCAGAACCACGTAGACGCCCGAGGCCGGCTGTGTCTCAGTGAAGAGAACCACATTGGACGGATAGGAGGAGGGCACGAGCAGCGGCTCCAGATCGGCCAGCGCCGCGGCCGGCAATGCCTTAAAGAACTCGCCCTTCCGGTAAGAAGGTACACCCGCATTGTTCGTTAGATCATGTCCCGTGTGCATTTCAGCTCTCCGTGTCCGCACGTTGAGAGTTCTTGCGCGCCACTTCTTCGGCAAGATACTCGGTCCAGGGTGTGCCAGTGAGGATCGCGGCTCCGGTTTGAGAGTAGATTGCTCTCAAAACCCTGATCCCCGCAGCGTCGGCAAAAGTTGTTTCCCGCAAATCAAGAGACAGTTTTTTCTGCGCTACAGCCGGAGCTTTCTCTTCCCACAGGCGGCCAAGTTCAGCTGCCCATGGCCCGGCGACGCGCCCTTCCAGCTTGATCACGATCGAGTTCGAGTTTTCTTCAAAGGAGATTCGAAGCACTTGCTGGCTCGTCCAGCGCCATGCCTGTGATAAGGCACGGCGCGTGCCAAACTTGCGATGCGGCGCGACAGCGCCAGCATCGCGTTGAAATTAAGGGATTTGCTTTTGCGGGATCGCAGCGGTGGCCTGTGATGTTGCGCGGCGCGCGACGAAGTGACGATGACGGTATTTCGTCACTGAGACTACATATAGTCGCTGCGCTCGATTCCGAGCTTCTTGATTTTGGAGTTGAGCGTGGTGCGTTTGAGCCCAAGCCGCTCGGCTGCGCCGCCGGGTCCGCCGATGATGCCCTTGGCCTCGCGGAGCGCGCGCACTATGTGATCGCGCTCGGCTGCATGCAGAGTGGGATTGGTGGCAGCCTCATAGGCTTCTTCTTCCGCTTCCACGGCTTCGAGCTCGGCCAATGGCACGTGGAGTTGAGGCCCGCGGGACAGGATTACGGCGCGCTCCAGAAAGTTTTCGAGCTCGCGAATGTTGCCCGGCCACTTCCAGGCTGCCAGCGCCGCCATCGCCTCGGGCGGGATGGTTTCAATGGTTTTGCCCATGCGGCGGGCGTGGCGCGAGACGAAGTGGCGCACGAGGATGGGGATGTCGGCGGCGCGCTCGCGCAGAGGCGGGGCGAAGACAGGGAAGACTTTGAGGCGATAAAAGAGGTCGCTGCGGAATTCTTTTTCTGCGACCATTTTGGCCAGGTCGCGATTGGTTGCGGCGATGAGGCGCACATTGACGGGAATGGGCCGCGTTCCGCCCAGGCGCTCGATCTCGCGCTCCTGCAAAGCGCGCAGCAGCTTGGGCTGCAGGTCAAGCGGCAGATCGCCTACCTCGTCGAGAAAAAGCGTGCCCTCGTTGGCCAGCTCCAGACGGCCGATCTTGCGCGCGATGGCGCCGGTGAACGCGCCCTTCTCGTGGCCGAAGAGCTCGCTTTCGAGCAGCCCCGCTGGGATGGCGGCGCAATTCAGCTTGATGAAAGTGCGTTCGCTGCGCGCACTCAGCCGGTGGACGGCTCGCGCCAGCAACTCTTTGCCGGTTCCAGTTTCGCCCTCGATGAGGACTGTCGCGTCGGTGGGCGCCACGGTCCCAATCTGTCGTAACACATTGCGCAGGCCGGTGCTTTCGCCCACGATGTCGTCGAAGCGGTGCTCAATGTTGATCTCTTCTTCGAGGTACTGTTTTTCCTGGTCCAGCCGGTCGCGCAGCTCTGCTATGCGCCGGAATGCCATGGCGTTATCGACTGCCATCGCAACCTGTCCGGCAATCTGCACCAGCATCTCCACTTCGCGTTGCCCAAAACTCCCCTTCTGCCTGCTCACCACGGAGAGCGCTCCAAGTGCCTTGCTGTGATGAACAAGCGGAACCCAGCAACCCGACTGCATGCCCATTCGCTTAAGGTAAGCGAGCGTCTCGGGAGCATAGGGTGCTCTGGCGATACTTTCCAGCAGCACCGGCTCCCCTGTGCGAAAGGCGATCCCAGACAGTGAGCCGTCGATGGGAACGCGCAATTCACTTGGAAAAGCTTCACTGCCCGGACCTCCTAGGAACTGCACCACCAAGTCGCCAGCCGCCTCGTCGTAAAGCACCAGGCCCGCATTATCGTGGGGAATCACCTCGCGCAGGGAAGCCGAGATCGCATCCAGCAGTTTCTCCGCATCCATATTGGCCAGCAGCGCCCCGCTGAGTTGGAAGATCAACGCCTCCTCTGCGCGCTTGCGGTCGGTCATGTCGCGGGTGACCTTGGCGAATCCCGTCACTTCGCCGCTACTGTCGCGGATGGCCGTGATCACCACGTTGGCCCAAAAGCGCGAACCATCCTTGCGCACTCGCCAGGCCTCCTCTTCCACGCGATTTCTGGCCGCGGCTTGGCGCAGCAACTCGGCAGGTCTGCCGCGCTCCTGATCCTCCCCGGTGAAAAATCGCGAGAAATGCAGTCCGAGCACTTCGTCCGCCTTGTAGCCCTTAATGCGCTCGGCGCCGGGGTTCCAGGTGAGCACGTGGCCGTCCCGATCGAGCAGATAAATGGCGTACTCGCCGATGCTTTCGACGACGGAGCGAAGCCGCAGATCGTTGAGCCGCAGCGCCTCCTGCGCGGCGCGCTGCTCGGTCGCATCGCGGATAAACGTGACCACTGCCGGACCGAATGCGGTCTGCAAGGGCTTGAGCATGATGTCGACGGGGAATTCAGTGCCGTCCTTGCGCAGGCCAAAGAGATTGAGTGCCGCGCCCATCTGGCGAGTGCGGGGATGGGCGCTATAGTTCTCGCGATGGCGCGGGTGGCCGCCGCGGAAACGCGCCGGTACCAGCATTTCGACGGGCTGGCCGATGAGTTCGTGGCTCGAGTAGCCGAACAGCTCTTCGGCGCGCGGATTGGCGGCTCGCATCACACCACCGTTGTCGGTGACAAGAATGGCGTCCGGCGAAAACTCAAACAGCCGCTCGATCGTATTTTGGGCGAAGCCCGGCTCGGCGCTCTTCTCAGCTGCCGTGCCCTGCATGGGGGAATCCGAGGGGCACATGTTGTTCTACCGACCTTAGGTGAAAGGTACGCTTTAGACGAGCTTTGCGCAACGCCAGTGGCGTGAACACTCAGTGACTCTCGCGCGCCCCGCGGGACTCAGGAGGGCCGCTCCTGCTCCAAAAGGTAGGCGAGCCACTCGTCCATGCCCGCGCCTGTTTTGGCCGAGGTCTCGAAGATGCGGATGCCGGGGCGAATCTCGTTGATGTTTTTGAGCGCTAACTCGCGGTCAAAGCCGCAGGGGACAGCGAGATCGATCTTCGTAATCACGGCCGCATCGGACGAGTTGAAGAGCCCCGGATACTTGAGCGGCTTATCCTCGCCCTCGGTCACGCTCAGCAGCGCGACGCGGATGCGTTCGCCCAGGTCGTAGCTCGAAGGGCACACCAAGTTGCCGACATTCTCGATGAAGAGATAATTGAGGCCTGCGAGTGAGACTTCCTCCCAGCCTTCGAGGTGCTTTGTGACCATCTCCGCGTCAAGGTGGCAGATGCCGTGCGTGTTGATTTGGCGCACAGGCGCGCCGCTCGCCGCCAGACGCCGCGCATCGTTATCGGTTTCAAGATCGCCCACCAAGGCTGCCGCGTGCGCGCCTCGTGCGCGCAGTGCACGCAGAGTCAGCTCAAGAAACGCAGTCTTGCCCGTGCCGGGGCTCGAGACGAGGTTCAGGACCAGCACTCCAGCCGACGTAAAACGCTGACGCAGCACCGCTGCCAGCTCATCGTTCTTCTTCAGGATTCCCCGCCGCAGTTCAACAATCCGGGTCGTCATATGTGCTCCTCAACTGAATTCGGCGCGCCGATCTGCGTCTCCCCACTCTCCGGTTCTTCCAGCTCAATCGATTCGATCTCGAGCTCGCGCCCCTGGCGAAGATCAGCCGCCAGCTCGCCACAACGCGGACAACGGAAACTCTGCACGCCCTCGATCTCGGAATCCGCGCCGCAACCGTCGCAGTGGACGATCACAGGCAGCATGTTGATCACCAACTTCGCGCCGGCGAGCGGTGAACCTTCAGAGGCCAGCTCCCAGCAGAACTGAAGCGAATCTTCAACGACCGAGGCCAAAGCGCCCACGCGCAGCTGCACTGCTTTGATGCGCGCGCCAGGGTACGCGGAGGCCGACTCGGTGACCGCCTCAACAATGCTGGCCGCGATGGAAAGCTCGTGCATCGATTCTTTCTGCAAGATACTACGCCCGCGTAGACTTTGGCTGCGACCGCGCGCACACACAGTGAACGGGCTCCAAAATGTAAACCCGAAAATGTAAAATGGCGGCAAAGGATCTTCCCCTTGCCAGGCACCTACACACACACCACCGGAATTGAGTCGCGCCTTGCCCTGAGCGCGCTTGCGCCAGAGACCCTTCAGTCCGAAATCCGCGCCATGACCACCGAGTGCGACCGCATGGGCGGCATCAACCTGGCGCAGGGCGTGTGCGATACGCCGGTGCCCGATGTGGTCGAGGCCGCAGCGATTCAGGCCATTCGCGAAGGGCAGAACATTTACACAAGGTGCGACGGCATCGCGCGGTTGCGCGAGGCCATCGCGGCCAAGCAACTGCGCGACTACGGCCTGACCTACGACGCTGAATGCGAAG
Organism: Occallatibacter sp.; assembly: GCA_049517515.1. GTDB lineage: Bacteria > Acidobacteriota > Terriglobia > Terriglobales > Acidobacteriaceae > Telmatobacter. Next base: position 12,485 of record JBEKSA010000028.1, on the reverse strand, counting down.
TGATGGTCGCTTCCGGCGCGACCGCCGGCCTGCATGCCGCCGCCATGGCGCTGCTCAATCCCGGTGACGAGGTGCTCGTTTTCGAGCCGTTTTACGGCTACCATGTGCACGCGCTTAAATCGCTGCGGGTGAATCCGGTGCTGGTCGCGCTGGCCGAGTCGGACTGGCGGCTTGACGTGGACGCCTTGCGCGCCGCGGTAACTCCGCGCACCCGCGCCATCCTGCTCAACACTCCTGGTAATCCCAGCGGGAAGATCTTCACCCTGCCTGAGCTCGAAGCTGTAGCCCAACTTGCCATCGAGCGCGATCTGTTCCTCATCACCGACGAGATTTATGAGTATTTTGTCTACGACGGCGCGCGGCACATTTGCCCGGCCACGCTGCCCGGCATGCGCGAGCGCACGATTGTGCTTTCAGGTTTCAGCAAGACGTTTTCGATCACCGGCTGGCGCATCGGCTACGTCACGGCGGACGCGCGCTGGATGCCCACGATGGGCCACTTCCACGACCTGACCTACGTGTGCGCGCCCGCGCCGTTGCAGGTTGGCGCCGCTGCGGGTCTGGAGCAGCTGCCGCCGAGCTTCTACGCGCAATTAGCCGCCGATCATCAATCGAAGCGCGGCCAGCTGCTCGCGGCCCTCAGGGACGCTGGCATGGAAGCCTCGGTGCCTCCCGGCGCCTACTACATCATGGCCAGTGTCGAGCACCTGCCCGGCAAAACAGCCGCGGAGAAAGCACGGTACCTGCTGCGCTCGACCGGCGTCGCCACGGTGGCTGGATCGGCGTTCTTCCGCAAGGGGCGCGGCGAGAATCTGCTGCGCTTCTGCTTCGCCAAACAGGATTCCGAGCTGGACGAGGCCTGCGAACGGCTGCGGAAGCTGTAAACGCGCTCCGGCAAAGACCTAAGATCCGGCCTGCGCGGCCAGCCAGGTCTTCAGATTCGGTTCCTGAAGGCGGCGCAGCTCAACACAGCTGTCAATATTCTCAAGCGCGTGCTTCAGTGCCACGTTGGAGGCGGGAACCGGGTGAGCGGCGAAGAAGCTCTTCACGTCGTCGTGTGCTTCGGCAGTGCAAAAGCCGCCGGAATAGCTCACCAGCAGCGCGCCCAGGTCTGTGGTTACTTCAGCCTGCACCTGGTCCCAATGCGTTTTGATAAAGTTCCACGTCGCATTGCGGTTCTCGGGGATCTGGAGACCGATGGCCAACTGAATCGCGGCGTCCTGGTTGCGTACCTTGCTTGAAACCGAGTATTCGAGAGCACGCTCAAGCAGCGCGGGATCGTTAAACTGGACCAGCAGTCGTAATGCGCTCTCCTGCAGCTCGGGATCGGTCGAAGTTTCATACACCTTCTGCAATCGGTCAAAGAGCGAGGCGTCGCCGTTCTCCGCGGCGGCTTCAAGAGCGGCCTGCCCCAACGTGGGATCGACGGACGCAGGATCGCCGAGGAATTGATCGGCAATCTGGCGAGCCTGGGCAGAGATAGCGGGGTCATTGCCGTGATCGACGAGCAGGCCGAGAAGTTGCGCGCGCAACTCAAGCGTGTTGGGCGAGTCGCCGGGCGCGGGAGGGCCGAGCTTCGCGTATTCGGGCGCAAAGTTGCGACTCACCCACACAGCCAGCTCGTCGCGCTCTTCCTTCGTCGAGGCCACTTTGTCGGCGATGGTTCCCAGCAACCCCGCCGTGTTCGAAAAGACTTCGGCGTTTGGATCAGACTTGAGGGCAGCCACGAGATTCAGATAATCGCCCACGGTGGCTTTGTTGGCGCGCACCTGTGCCCACTCGTCGCCGGCGAGGCTGATGCGCTCAGAGGGCGTCAAAGCCGACTCAGCATGAGCGACAAGATCTTTATACTGCGCTGGCGCGTAGGCGCTGCGGTAATAGCCTTTGCCCGCGGCATTCGCGAAGAATAGGCCGGCGGCCGGTACCTTTACGCTGGAAGTCTCGGGCGTCACGAGTTCGCAGTCTGCGGCATCGGCGGCCTTGAAGCACACCGGCAGCGTCCACTTTTGCGCGGGATCGGGCATGATGCTGGGGCTGAGGAAGAATCGCCTCTGCTCAAAGGAGACTTTTTCGTCTGCGGGCGCGGCGAAGGTGAGAATGGGCTCACCCGGCTGCACCACGAGCGACTCCATGATCTTGTCCACCGGTTTGTGGCTCGTTGCCGTCTGCGCGTTCCAAAAGTCTTCCGCCGTAGCGTTGCCGTATTCGTGTGCGGCCAGGTATGCGTGCACGCCTTTGCGGAAGGCCTCCTCGCCCAGATAGTTTTCCACTGTCAACAGCACGTCGCTGGCCTTGCCGTAGGCGATGCTGTCGAACATCTGGTCGATCTCGTCCGGCGTGTCGGCCTTGGCGCGGATAGCACGCGTGGTAGGCTCCGCGTCGATGTTGAGGGTGTCCTGTTCGTCGCCGGCGACCAGCTCGGGAATGTTCCACTCGGGATGCATCGCAGCCACGGGCTTGTTCTCCATCCAGGTGGCGAAGCCCTCGTTGAGCCAAATGTTGTCCCACCATTGCGTGGTGACGAGGTCTCCGAACCACTGGTGGGCCATTTCATGCGCGACAACGAGACCGACTTCTCGTTTTTCGGCGACCGTAGCAGTCCTGGGATCGAGCAGGAGGTCGGTTTCCCGGTACGTGATAGCGCCGAAGTTCTCCATGGCGCCGGCTTCGAAGTCGGGAATGGCGATGAGGTCGAGCTTTTTGAGCGGGTAATGAATGCCGAAGTAGTCGTCGTAGTAGTGCAGGACAAATTTGGCAATATTAAGCGCGTAGGGCGTGAATGCAACCTTGTCGGGCGTTGCGCAGACGCGTATGTCCACGTTGTCCTGGCGCCCGCCGGTGCACTGGAAATCGCCGACGAGGAAGGCGACAAGGTAGGTGGACATTTTTGGCGTCGTGGCAAACACAAGCGTGTGCTTGTTCGCGTCCGGGCCCGGCGTATCGGCCACGATGGGGGTGTTCGAGATCGCGGTGTCGGTGGCGTCGATGACCAGCGAGATGTCGTAGCTGGCCTTGAAGGCAGGCTCGTCGAAGCAGGGAAAGGCGCGGCGCGCGTCGGTGGCCTCGAATTGCGTAACGGCGTAGTTGCGGTTGGCGGTTTTTGACAGATAAAAGCCGCGCAGATCGTTATTCAGGATGCCGGTGTAGCGAATTTTGATGGTGGCATTGCCGGCGGGAACGGTGCTGGGAAACGTGAATGTAGTCTGCTGTTTGGTTGCGTCGAGGCTCACCGTGCCCGTCTGCTGCGAGCCGTTGGAAACGATGGTCACTGACTGGAAGGTGATCTCAATGTCATTCAAAGTGATCGAATGCGTGGGCTGGCCGATGTTTACTTCGATCGCCTCCTCGCCGGAGAAAGTTGCGGCTTTGAGGTCGGGCGTGAGCTTGAGCGTGTAATGCGTGGGAACGACCGTAGTGGGCAGGCGTTGCCCGAGAACCTTGTAGGGAGAGAACAGACCAAAGACGGCAAGCGCAGCCGCGACGCAAAATCTTGCGCGCGCAGAAAAACAGGAGAGCGAAATCCTCATGGATGCCTCGTGGGTTGCGCTGCGGAGCGGTGGGCCATCTTCTCTCGACCGCCAGCGGCATTTACGATCCGGTGGCCGGCGATGAAACATCGAGTGGCCCGCTTTCTAATTGTTTCACAGCTAGCTAGTTGAGACGTGCCGGGGCCAGCTTGGGTGAGATGGCGTGGATGACGATCAGCGCCAGCGGGTAGGCAAGGCACGCGATGATAAACAGTGTCACATAACTGTGTGTTTCTTGAACGATGGCTCCTGCGCTGTACAACAGCAGAACTCCGCCGAATGCCCCCGCCATGCCGCCGATGCCGGTTACGCTTGCTACAGCAGTTTTGGGGAACATGTCGGACGGCAAGGTGAATAAGGTCGCCGACCATCCCTGATGACCGGCGGTAGCCAGGCCCAGCAGTGCCACAACGAACCACAGGTGATGGATAAACGGAGCGGCAAAAATGGGTGCGATGCACACTACGCAAAGCAGCATCGTACCCTTGCGGGCCTTATTCGGCGTGATCCCACGGTTGATCAGGGCTCCCGAAATCCAGCCCCCACCAACGCTGCCAATGATCGAGATAGCATAGGCCAGCATCACCGGAATCTTGCTTTGTGACAGGCTTAAATGAAAAGTCGTTTGCAGGTAGCCAGGGATCCAGAAAAGATAGAACCACCAAATAGGATCGGTGAGGAACTTGCCGATTGCGAATGCCCATGCCTCTTTGCACGGAACTACGTGGCTCCAGGGAACTTTCTCGATCTTCTCGCCGGGATCACTGAGGATCAGCGCGAGTTCAGCTTTGGAGACGCGGGGTTGTTCCTCAGGCCGGCGATAGACAATGAGCCAGAAAATAAGCCAAACGAAGCCCAATGCGCCGGCGACGAAGAATGAGCCCCGCCAGGCTCTCGCGGGCCCAAACACGCTCCATTTGCTGAAAAGGGCCACGAACACCGCGACCACCACCGGCGCCACCATGTTTCCCACATTCGCGCCGGAGTTGAAGAGTCCGGTTGCGTAGGCCCGCTCGCGCTTGGGAAACCACTCTGCGACGGTCTTGATGCAGGCAGGGAAGTTGGCTGCCTCGCCCAAACCGAGCAGAAACATGGCCAGCGCAAAACTGGCGACCGAAAACGCCGCGCCCGGCAGCATGGCTGCGACACTCCACAAAGTAATAGCGATCGCGAACGCCTTGCGCGTGCCCAGTTTGTCGGTCAGACCTCCCGCGACCAGCATCGCAATGCCGTAGGCCAACTGAAACGCGACCGTGATGATCCCGTACTTGTAATCGTTCAAGCCCGGAATGACGCCTTCGAGCGTGTTTTTGAGATTGGCGATCACGGCGCGGTCGACATAAGCGATGACCGTGGCGAAAAACAAGAGCGCGCAAATCACCCAGCGCTGATAGGTCATTCGGTCCGTGGGCGCCGCGATGGCGGAAAAAACTTGGGGGTCGCCACTTGTTGAAGACATATTGTCGGACTCCGAGATGAAACTTTGTAGCGCTACGTGGTCCGACCAATTATACCCATCACGCTCGGGTGCTCGCCCATCGCGCTCAGACCGCGTCAGGCCGCAGTCTTCTTGCGTGGAAGTATCGAGTCGAGCAGCAGCAGGCAGGCGCCGGTGACGACGGAAGAGTCGGCCACATTGAAGTCGGGCCAGTGGTAGGCGAAGATGTGGATCTCAATGAAATCGATGACCGAGCCGTAGACGATTCGGTCGTGAACGTTGCCGAGCGCTCCGCCGAGGATAAGCGCGAGAGCGATCGTGGTGAGTGTGAAGTGGCTGCCGAGGCGGATTAAAACGATGAAGATGACCAGTGCGGCGACGAGTGTGAATGCGACCAGCGCCCAGCGCACGACGTGCGGCGAAGCAGTATCGGCAAACAGCGAAAAGGCCGCGCCTTCGTTGGTCCAATGCGTGATGCGCAGGAAGCGCGGAATGATCGGAATCGCTCCGCCGAGAGGGATGTGCGCGGAGATCCAGTTCTTGGTCAGGCGGTCGGCGACGATTATTAATGCCGAAATCAGCAACAACCACGGCAGTCGCCGAGGGCGAGGCCAGTTTGTTAGCCAGCTCACTCGTTGGCCTCCGGCGGCGGCGCGTCAGCTTGTGGTGGTTCGATGCCCATCTCGCGCAGCGCCGACTGGCAGCGCGTGCAGACGTCGTTCCAGATGCCGTAGCTGGAGACCTCGGGCATGAAGTTCCAGCAGCGCGCGCATTTCGAGCCGCTGGCGGGAACCGCGTCAACTCTATAGAGGTATTTTGTACCGTTACCGGGCTGCATCGTTGCTCCCCAATGAGTGCTTGGATTCGCCATTACTGCATCTCGCAAATCGCTGGCTGCTCTTGGGACGATCTCGACCTCGGAAACATTGAAAAGTTCCTTCAGGCTAAAGCGGTGTTTTTGCAGGAGGACATCCCCGTCCTTGTCAATAGTGATGAACAGCTTAGCTTCGAGAGCTTTCCCGATACGCTTTGCCTGACGCTCCTCTTCGAGGATGCGAAGGCCATTGTCACGGATATCAAAGAGCTGCTGCCACTCGGCGAGAACAGGCGCGGGTTCGCTGGAAAAGATCTCTTCCGGCTTGGGAAACAGCGCGAGATGGACGCTGATCGGGCGACCTTCGACCGCGGGCAGGTGTTCCCAAATCTCGTCGGCGGTGAAGGTGAGGATGGGCGCGACCAGCCGGACAAGAGCCTCGGTGATTTGCCAGAGCACAGTCTGCGCGGAGCGGCGCGCCTGGCTTGTGGGCGCGAAAGTGTACATGCGGTCCTTGAGCACGTCGAGATAGAAGGCGCTCAAGTCCACGATGGCAAACTCGTTCACCGCCTGGTAGACGCGATGGAACTCGAAGGCCTCGTACCAGGCGAGAATCTTTTCCGCAAGGTCGCGCGTGCGGGCCAGCATGTAACGGTCGAGCGGCAGGAGCTCGGCCTCGGCGACGCGATCGCGCGCCGGGACAAAGCCGTGCAGATTGCCGAGCAGGAAGCGGAAGGTGTTGCGGAGCTTTTTATAGAGCTCGGCGCAACGCTGCATCAGGTTCTCGCTGGCGGCCATGTCTTCGCGGAAATCGACCGAAGCGACCCAGAGGCGCACGATCTCGGCGCCCATGCGATTGGCGATGTCCACGGGATCGACGCCGTTGCCGAGCGATTTCGACATAGCGCGGCCCTGCTCGTCGAGGGTCCAGCCGGCGGTAGTCACGTGCGAGTAAGGAGCACGGCCGCGCAGCGCCACTGAAGTCAATAGCGACGAGTGGAACCATCCGCGGTGCTGGTCGCCGCCCTCAAGATATAGAACCTCGGGCGGCTTCGCGCCGTTCGAGCCGTCCTGGTTTTGGAATGCTTTGTAGGCCGAACTAAGATCCGGGTCCGACTCGCACACGGCCAGCCAGCTCACGCCGGAGTCAAACCAGACGTCCAGGATGTCAGTCTCCTTGCGGAAGCTGGTCTCGCCACAGTGCGCACACTTGGCGCCGGCCGGCAAAAGGGATTCAAGCGGAGTCGTATGCCATGCCTCGGCGCCTTCGCGCTCGAACAATCCGACGATCTTGCCGTTCAGGGCCGCGTCGATGATGGGTTGGTTGCAGCCTTCGCACATGAAAACGGCAATGGGCACGCCCCAGATGCGCTGGCGGCTGATGCACCAATCGGGGCGCGTGGCGATCATGTTGGTGATTCGCTCCTTGCCCCACGCCGGGTCCCAGACAACTTTGTCGATCTCCTCGATAGCCAGCTGGCGGAAGGTCTTTTCCTCGTTTTGGACTGATTTGATCGGTGTATCGAGAGAGATGAACCACTGCTCTGTCGCGCGGAAGATGACGGGATGGTGGCAGCGCCAGCAATGGGGATAGGAGTGCTCGAGCTGAGAGCCACCCAGTAGTGCGCCGCGCTCTTCGAGCATGGCGACGATGATTGGATTCGCCTTCCACACGTTCAGTCCGTCGTAAGCCGGTGGCTGGGCACTATGCCAGGAATCCGGATCGACGTGGATGTGCCCGCCCGCATCGACGCGGGAGGTGGGATCGAGGCTGTAGCGCTGGCCGGTATAGAAGTCGTCGGCGCCATGCGAGGGTGCGGTGTGCACCGCGCCGGTGCCCGTGTCGGCCGTGACGTAGGTGGCTAGCACTCCCAAAATGGAGCGCTCAAGGAAGGGATGTTGGAAAGTGACGCGGTCGAGGGCCGCACCCTTGAATCGTGCGAGTTCTTTGGTGGGGCTGAGCTTGCAGGCTGCAGTGACCTGGGCAGCGAGTGCGGCGGCGACAATGAAGGCCTCGCCGGATTCGACCTCCAGCGCCACATAGTCAAAATCAGGGTGGAAGGCGACGGCCAGCGACGCGGGCAGCGTCCATGGGGTCGTGGTCCAGATGATCGTCGAAACCTGCCGCCCGGCGAGCGCGGGAGCGATGGCGGCTGGATCGGATGTCAGCCGGTAGCGCACGTAGATCGACGGGCTGGTGTGGTTCGCGTACTCGACCTCGGCTTCGGCCAACGCGGTGCGGTCGTGGATGCACCAGTAAACCGGCTTGAGGCCGCGATAGACAAAGCCCTTCTCTAGGAATCCGTAAAAAGCCTCCAGGATGTGGGCTTCGTAGTCGCGAGCCATGGTCTTGTAGGGCGCCTGCCAGCGGCCGAAGCAGCCAATGCGCTCAAACTGCTCGGTCTGCAGATCGACGTATTTCTGCGCGTAGGCGCGGCAGGCTTCAAGGACGGCGGGCACGGGCATGGACAGCTTTTTGTGGCCCAGTTTCTCGTCGACTTTGATCTCGATGGGCAGCCCGTGGCAGTCGTAGCCGGGAACGTAGGGGGCGTCGAATCCGGCCATCGTCTTAGACTTGACCACGAAGTCCTTCAGGCCCTTGTTGAGGGCGTGCCCCAGGTGGATAGGCCCGTTGGCGTAGGGAGGGCCGTCGTGCAGCAGGTAGACAGGCCGCCCGCGGCCGGCTTTGCGCATCTCTTCATAGAGACGGAGCTCGGTCCACCGGGCCAGTCGAAGCGGCTCATTCTGCGGCAGATTGGCTTTCATCGCGAAGGCGGTTTGGGGCAGGGTGAGGGTCGCCTTCAACTCCGGCGCAGGGGACATCGGGACTCCGTTCAAGGATGCAAACTTGTTCAAGGATCAGTGTAAACAAATGAGGGCCATTTTTCCCGGTAACAAACCGAACCCAGCCACCGTCTATTGCGTATGGAAGTCCTGAAGCTGGCGGACTATGAGAAATCGGAGGCGGGGACTGAAGGCGGTTTTGGAGCCGAGACAAAGGCTAGCACGGTCAAGCATAATGAACTGATGGGCCTGTTGACGGACGAACTCGCGTCCGGGCAGGCAGGAACGGCCGGGAAGGGCACCGGAGAGAAGGCAAGCGATCTATACATGACATCGGAAGAAAAGGGCGACCAGGGAGCTTCGGTTCCAATGACCGGCCACGAACTGGACTCTTTCCTTGGGAAGGCTTTCAAGGAGGAGCCCATTTGGGCAAGCCTTTGGGAGCGCGTCCAGGACGTGTTTTTCCCGGTGAAGCTGCCGCCTCTAGAGCTGACCTCGAAGCCTATTCCGGTACCGGACCGGATGGCCGTAAAGGCAAATCCGTGGGCCATCGGGATCTCGACGACCTTCAACATTACCATCCTGCTTCTGGCAATCTGGCTGGGCATTCGCGCGATCAACAACATCGTGAATCCAACCGTGCAGGCGACGAATATCGATGTGGGCGATTACAAAATGCCCAAGTCCGACACACTGGCCGGCGGGGGTGGTGGCGGCGGCGACCGGAGCATCGTTGAAGCCAACAAGGGCAAGCTGCCGGAGAGGGCGAAGGATACGATAACGCCCCCGCAACCGCAGACGATTGAAAAGCCCAAGCTGCCCGATCCACCGACCATCAACGTGCAAAAGAACATTCAACTGCCCGACAACATGAATATGCCGATGATCGGCATGAAGGAGTCGGCCAACGTGACTTTGGCCTCGGCCGGCTCAGGAAACGGCGCAGGCATGGGAACGGGCAGCGGCGGCGGCATGGGTCCCGGGGGCGGGAACGGATACGGCCCGGGATATGGCGGCAACGCAGGCGGCGGCGTGTACCAGGTCGGCGGCAGGATTTCGGCTCCGGAGGTGGTCCATAGCGTGGAGGCCGAGTTCTCCGACGAAGCGCGGCGAGCCAAGTATCAGGGCCTATGCCTCATCTCGCTCATCGTCGATGCGCAGGGCAATCCGCAGAATATCCGCGTTGCACGGGCATTGGGCATGGGGTTGGACGAGAAAGCTGTTGAAGCGATTCGCCAGTACAAATTCAGGCCGGCCATGAAGGACGGCAAGACGCCGGTGCCGGTGATGATTACCATCGAGGTCGACTTCCGGCTTTATTAACGGGTCGATCGATCTAAGAAACGGAAGAGCGGAGCGCTAGCGGCTCCGCTTTTCTTATGGAATCAACCAATCGCCGTCATCTTCAAGGAGCTCTTTCATCGCGGCGCAATCGGCCGGCGCATGCGAACAGGGGGTCACGTCGGGACCATCCACCGCGCGCATCACGGTCACAAATTTTTGGTGGGTCTTCATGGCTTCGTCGTGGCACTTCTTGGCCACGGCCATCAGTTGCTCCCACGTGCCCTCGAGTACTTCGCCTTTGTTCTTTGTCTGATGGTACAGGCCGCTGGCATCGATGATTTTGCCCAGGTCGACGGCAGAATCGCTGGCATGATGGGCCTTGCCCTTGGGCAGCACACTCAACTCGAGAAGCATCCAAACACCCCTTTTTTGGTCTTCCTCTTTAGCTGATACATCGAATCGCGGCGTGACACCGTGATTTGGCATACACGCGCGTGTGACACCACTCACCGTGATCAATGCCCATTTCGCGAAACCCTATCGTTGAGCGTCCCTTTGGCTGGCAAGTGGGGCTGGTTTCGCGAGGGACAAAGGAAAGGGTGCGATATGGCAGGACCGGCGGTGATGGAAGCTGCACACGAAGCAGGAGTAACGCATCGGGCTGCGTTTGACCTGGCGGAGTTGACGAGGATGTACGACTTCTCCGGACGAACCGTCGCCATCACGGGCGGCGCCGGCATTCTGGGCAGCGAAATCGCCAGCGCGCTGGCTGGCTGCGGCGCTCAGGTCGCTATTCTCGACGTGAATCCGGAGGCGGGCAAAGCTGCCGTCGAACGGATGGGTGAGCAGGGCGAGCACGTTTCGGTTTTCCAGTGCGACGTGCTCAACCGCGATAGTGTGGCGCAGACCGCGCAGGAAGTTGTCGGTCGTCTGGGCGGGCTGGATTGCCTGGTGAATGGCGCCGGCGGCAACAAGCCCCAGGCCACGACCGGCAGCGAGCTGAAGTTCTTCGATCTGCCGGCCGACGCGCTGCGCTGGGTCTTCGAGCTGAACATTCTGGGCACGATTTTGCCCAGCCAGGCTTTCGGCAAGATCATGGCCGCGCAGGGCTACGGGACCATCCTGAATATCTCGTCAATGAACTCCTTCCGGCCGCTCACGCGTATCCCGGCGTATTCGGCTGCCAAAGCTGCGGTGAGCAACTTTACGCAGTGGCTGGCGGTGCACATGGCGCAGGAATACTCGCCGAAAATCCGCGTGAACGCCATCGCTCCGGGCTTCTTCCTCACCAACCAGAATCGCTTTCTGCTGCTCGATAAAGAGACGGGCGAATTGAGCGCGCGCGGCAAGTCGATCATCGCGCACACGCCCATGGCGCGCTTTGGCGAACCGGGAGACTTATTCGGCGCGGTGCTTTGGTTGCTCTCGCCGGCCTCGGAGTTCGTCACCGGTGTCGTCATTCCCATCGACGGCGGTTTCTCGGCGTACAGCGGCGTCTAAAGCGTTTCCGCAACGGGAGTTGCGCGAGAAAAGCCGGGGCGATTCTACAGAACTCTCAAGAGAAGAATGGTGCGCCCGGAGACCCGCCGCGGCGGGGAACTTCCGATCCAACTTCGGTGAAGTGGGAAATGGTGCGCCCGGAGAGATTCGAACTCCCGACCTACTGATTCATAGTCAGTTTTTGGCCATTTGCACGCCGCTGCACAATCCTGCAAAATGCTGTATAACTCCATTATTTTCAATAGCTACTGGGAAATACCCTGTTGCATGATGCTGCGCCGAGTTGCATGGAATTCGGGAACGAACATGCACCAAAACAGGCACCAGAAACAGACAGACAAAATCGGGTAGTGATCTGCACGCCTCAGAAAAAGTCATGATTTCAAAATCTCGAACGAGCGGTATCAAGCAGGTCTGAACTCTCGCGAGTTTGGCACTGAATCAGGCTCGCGCTGCAAGCAGCCTCAAGCGTGCCCTGCCTTATGCAAAGCCATTAACGCCGCTGAGCCTTTTGGTACAGGTCTACGCGGGACTTTGGATGCCGGTCACGAGGTTGTCCAGGGCCTGCGATACGCGCCAAAGATTGGGCCGTGGAAATCATCGCAGCGGCCTCCGCCTTGATCAGGGCTTTTGCCGATGCTGCGCGGAGTTTCTTGTATTGGAGTGCAAGGGGTGTGAGCGGTGCCGAAGAATCGAGATCTTCGATTGAACGCAGAGACTCCAGGTTCCGCGCCGCAGATTTGCGAAGGAAATCGACAGCTGATCGCCGGGACCCGCCGACGAAAAGCGCAAGCAATGCTACGCGCAGATCGGCGTCGAGGTTGCAACTTGGCTCTTCGGCGACCAGTTCTTTCCAGCCAACCTTCAGCCGTTGGCGACCAGCCGTAGAGAGCTTATGAGCCATGCGGCCTCGAGCACCGCTCTTGCCGACGAGCACCAAGCCACCTTGAAGCAACCGGCGCAACACCGGAATTGTCGCCCCGGGGGAGAGCCCGGCCGCCCGTTGCAACGCGTATGGCGTCGAAACCCCATCATCGATCAGAGCGAGCACGAACAGCTCGAGATCGCCGCGCCGGCGTTTATCAGGTGTCTTAGACACGTTGGCAGTATACGCGGAAGCGGCTGCACCCTGAGAAAG
>JBEKSA010000027.1:0-50478 GCA_049517515.1 Occallatibacter sp. | reverse complement strand
AGCCCAGGCTGAGAACGGCCTGAAAAACCTCACCTAGCCCTTGTCGCCGTCCACAAACAACCGCCGCACTTCCCGCAATCAACTCGTTACCGCCAAAAAACAGGGCGTGTGAGAAATACAGGCTAGGGGCGGCGGGGTTAGCGGGGTTGGCGGAGTCAGCGGGGCGAGCGGGGCTGGCGGAGCTAGCAGGGCCAGCGAGGTTCGCGGAGCTCACGCGTTGCATTTTCGACGCGAATACGGAAGAAACCGATGGGGCTAAGTTATTCAATTATTAAAGGTTTATGAAGGAGGCCCACCAACGGGGGATTTATCTACACGAAAGTCACTGCCTAGAATCAAAAAGTCGTAACGAAATAAGTCATCTCTAAAGACCTGCCTGGGGCGGTCGACGAAATCTGCAGAGTTCGGATTCATTGAGCGCTTCCATCACTGCAGAACCGCTCATTTTGGGGGAACGCCATCGAACCGCAAATGAGATTGGGCGAGCTGCTAGTCCGTGCCAAGATTGTCACGGAAAGGGACATCAGTGCGGCCCTTGAGCGCAAGGTGTTGCAGGGCGGGAACCTGGGCGACAACCTAGTTGCGATTGGCGCGACCGATGCGCGCACCATCGAGCGGTTCATCCACCGCATTCCGCAGGAACCCGAAGACATTGCGGCTACCGGCATCGACGACACCGATTTGCTGGCGCTGTTCATGAAGCTGGTTTTTGCCGGGCGTCTGGAGAAGATCGGGCAGATTTCGGACGCCATTAAACTTCCCCAGCACATCGTGATGGACCTGACGAAGATCGCGATTGAGCGGCAGTTGCTCTATACGCTAGGGGCGATGAGCTCGGACAGCGTGCTGGACATGCGCTATGCGATGACGGATGAGGGCAAGCGGTGGACCCTCGAGGTGCTGCAGAGGTCGGGATACCTTGGCCCCGCGCCGGTGACGCTTGCCGAGTTTATCGACCGGGTGAACATGCAGAAGCCGACGAACGAGCGCGTGACGTTGGAACAAGTGCACGAGGCAATCAAGGAATTGACGATCGACGAAACGATTGTGGAGCAGGCGGGACCGGCGCTGAACTCCGGCCGGGCGATCCTGCTTTATGGACCGCCCGGAAACGGCAAGACCTCAGTGGCCCACTGTGTCGCCACCGTCTTTCAGGATTTTATTCATGTGCCTTATGCGATCGCAGTTGAGGGCCAGATCGTCCGCTTCTACGATCCGCGGATCCACATCGCGGCCAGTCCTCAGGCAAGAAAAGAAGACGGACCGGAGCTTGCGAGTTTCCTGCGTGAGACGCACGACCGGCGGTGGGTGACATGCCGCAGGCCCTTCGTGGTGGCCGGCGGCGAATTAACTCTGGACATGCTGGACCTGCGCTACGACGAGAAAGGGCACTACTACGAAGCGCCGCTGCACATGAAAGCGCTAGGCGGCTGCTTCCTCATCGACGACTTCGGGCGGCAATTCGTGAGCCCCAGAGACCTGCTGAACCGCTGGATCGTGCCCATGGAAAGCCGGGTCGACTACATGAAGTTGCGCTCGGGAGCCAGCTTCTGCATTCCCTTTGAAGAGATCGTGATCTTTGCCACGAACATGAATCCGGAAGACCTGATGGATCCGGCATTTCTTCGCCGTCTTCCATACAAGATCGAAGTGGGCCCGCCGGGACTGGACCAGTTCCGCCGCATCTTCCAAATGGAGTGCGCGCGGCATAAGCTGACCCTGAGCGAAGAAGTCTTCAATTTCATCGTGTACATGATCACGAAGGAAAAAGAACTGGAACTTGCCGGATTCCAACCGACATTCATTGTTGAACAGGTGACGGCGACCTGCCGATTCCTGGGCAAGGATCCGGAGCTGAAGTCGCCTTACGTGGAGTATGCGGTCAACAATCTGAGGATTCGGAGGAATGCCGAACCGCGAACGGAGCGCGCGCCGCAAACGGGATCGCGATCAACGCCGGCCGAAGTGATGAAGCCGGTGGAAATCGCCCAGGAGTTCGAGGACGTTGAGGTCAAGCGCAGCACCGGCCTGGTCTAGTGCAGGTTGCATCAATGGCGCTGGTCCATTAGAGGAAGTTCCCTCAGGGGCTAAAACACGGCAATTATTTTTGCGGATCGAATACCGGGGATAAATCCCCGGCCTACCAGCCCTGCCCTTTCAAAGCTGGATTGATGCAACCAGTTCCAGAGGGTGTATCGACGTCGGCGGGCAGGCTACGTGCCAGTGCCGGCAAAGACGACGGCGATGGTGCGCATGATGATTTTGAAGTCGAGCCAGATGCTCCAACTATCAATGTAGGTGACGTCCAGCGAGACGTAGCTGGCGAAGGATGGGTCCTGGCGGCCCTGAACCTGCCACAAGCCAGTGATGCCGGGAGTGACGTCTAGGCGGCGCAGGTGGTCGAGATCGTACTTGCGCACCTCGCCGGCCAACGGCGGACGGGGGCCGACGATGCTCATCTCGCCACGCAGGACATTGATAAACTGCGGCAACTCATCCAACGAGTATTTGCGCAGGAAGCGGCCCAGCCGGGTGACGCGGGGGTCGTTTGAGACCTTGAAGAGCACGTCATCGCGCTCGTTCATGTGCATGATCTCGGCGCGGCGGGTGTCGGCGTCGCGAACCATGGTGCGGAATTTGATGCAGTGAAATACGACGCCCTTTTTGCCGATGCGCTCCGAGGTATAGAAGACCGGGCCGGGAGAATCGAACTTGATGGCGATGGCGATGGCCAGCAGGACGGGCGAAAAGAGAACCAGGACAAATGTGGAAAAGACGGCGTCAAAGACGCGCTTGAAGATAAGTCCGATTTCGGGGACCGCGCCGCGGTGCAGGGGGATGGTGGGAAACTGGCCGATGTATTCGATGGGACTGTTCCAGGCCAGGCCGTCATAGAGATCGGGAACAACGCGAAGATCGACTCCTTGTGCGCGGGCCTGCTCCAGCACGTTCTGGACGATCCCGCGCTCGCATGGGGTGGTAAAGAAGATTTCGTCGATGAACTGCTTGCGTGTGTGCTGAAAGAGAGTCTCGAGGTTGCCGACGATGTCAGAGGTCACCGGGTCGTGGGAGGTGCAACCAGGGAGCTCAATAAAGCCCTTGAATGTGTAGCCCAGGTGGCGGATTTTCTCAAGGTGCTGGCGGAGCGCCTGTGCCTCAAGGCCGGTGCCGACGATGAGCACGTTGCGGGTGTCGAGCCCGCGATCGAACCGGCGATAAAGCAGAATGCGATAGATGAGGCGGCGGAGGGCCAGCCCGATGGTGACGAGGCCGATGGTTGCAAGCACAATGCCACGGGGAATCACGATGGCTCTGACCAGGTAGAGCGCGCCCAAGAGCAAGAGGCCGGAGGTAAGGCAGGCCTGGGCGCTCATCCTCTGCTCGTGGAGGAAGTTGGTCATGTGCATGGGCGTATAGAGATGCAGGCGCCTGCTGGTGACAATGAGCGCGCAGGTGAAGCCGCATAAGAGGGCCAGCAGAATCCAAATCGACAGGCCACGGAACAAGGTGCCGTGGAAGAAGTTGCGCGCGCCCTCGACGGGGGTGGTGTGGAACTTGTAGAGAGTAGCCACCATGGCTGCCAGGAAGACGGTGAGCGCATCCATCACCATCCCCATCTTGGCCGTGCCCCGCGAACCTCTCGAAGGGCTGCCTTCGACTCCGGCGTCCCACTCAACCAGGGACGATGACAGCTTTTGCCAGAAATCCGAACTCGCCATAAGTTCTACGCAGACCTCAAACCTTCTGAAGTGCCTGGACTACGGGCTACTGGGGTTGATGTGCAACGCAAGAGAAGCAAGACACAAGTGGAGCAGGATCTTCTGCGAGCGGTTTTCTGCTCAGAGTCTCGGGGCTGGGCCCAGTATTGGCTGACACAGTGGAACAGAATGTTTTGCAGCCGGTTACCGAAAAGGCGAACGCGCCACTCTGTCTGGCGGCAAGCGGATGCGGAGAGACGATGGTCCGAGGAAACATTGGCTTCAATGTCAGGCCCGGAATGAGCGCGCGAGCGCTTTTTAAGGAATGGAGTGCAGTGAAATCAAGAGGCGTATTGCGATCTTTTTTGTTTAGAGTCGCGTGAACGTCTGCGCGTTGCTTCTTGCGCCGAATTCGACACAATGTGAGATGCAATCGCTTGCCTCCAGCTTGGCCCAGTGGGGAACGGTTAGCAAGAGAAATCATACTGCCGACAGATTACGGGCGAATGCAACGACTGGGTACCGGCTGGTCATGCTGACCGGTAAACTCATTTTACAGCGGAAGGGCCTGAAAACATAACTCTTTTAAGCTGACGGCAATACATATGCGTCCAGGGCGAGGAACTGGCGGATATGAGGGTCGGCCGACTCAAGAAAAGCACTAAGGGGACCGAAGAACTGCGCCCGACCCTGATGCAAAAAGAGCACAGTGTCGGCGAGTTCCTGGGCAATGCGGGTATCGTGCGTGACCACGATACTGGTGAACCCGAGCTGGTGCTTGAGGCGCTGAATGAGCGAGCCAAGGCGACGGGCCGTGATGGGATCGACCATGGTGGTGGGCTCGTCATACAGGACGATCTCAGGTTGAGCAGCCAGCGCGCGAGCCATGGCCACGGCGCGTTTGCGTCCCGTTGAAAGACTGGCCGGCAAGGAGTCAACCACATCTTCCGCGCCGGCGAGGCCGATGAGCCGGTCGACGATCAGGTTCACCTGGTCTTCGGCCAGGCCGCCTTTCTCGCGCAAGGGAAAGGCTACGTTCTCGCGCACGCTCATTGAATCGAATAAGGCGCCGTTCTGAAAGACCATGGTGATGCGTTTGCGAATGGCGCGCAGGCCCTCTTCGTCGAGGCCGGTGATCTCCTGTCCTTCGACGCGGATCGATCCGGAGTCTGGCTTGAGAAAGCCCATGAGCAAGCGCAGCGAGACGGACTTGCCGACGCCACTGCGGCCGAGGATGCACAAGGTCTGGCCGCGGTCCACGGAAAAACTGACGTTTTCCAGCACGGAACGGCCGTCGAAGGAGATGGAGACGTTGTCGAAGACGATGATGGGCTGCGCGGAGTCAGCGGCGGTCGCGGGGAGTGGTTGGGGCGCAATTTCCCCAGGCTTGGCGAGTACATCAAGTTCGGCTTCGAGGGGCTCGAACGAATCGGGGTCGGCGGGGGATCCAAACAACGCCATGCAATCAGCTTACGCGATGGCGTGCGCAATGAGCTGTTCGGCGCGGTGAAGATCCTGCGGGGTGTTCACGTTGAGGAACCAGCGAAATGGAGGCAGGCCAAGAGGATGCGAGACCTGCCCGGATTGAGCGAGCAGCTCAATGGCGAGGCGGGCGATGGGTTGGCCCAGGCCATCCGCCGCAGCCCGGAAAGCGGAAAAGCAGCCGCGCTGACCGGAGTGCAATTCGTTTTGGAGCGCGGGAAGAGCGGATCGTTCGAGAACGGCGGGGAAGGTCTGGATAAAGCCGTTAACCGAAGGGACGGTGATTGCGTGGCCGGTGATTCGCGCGTGATGGAGCAGGTATGCGATGAGCGAGGCCGGGAGCAGGGGAAGATCGACGGGCAGAAAGACGGCAAAGCGCGCGGAAGTAGCGGCAAAAGCAGCGCAGATGCCGGCCAGAGGGCCAAGGCCGGGCTGGGGGTCGTCGACGACGGGCGCATGCGCGGCGAGAGGCGTGCGGGCGGACGAAGCGGCTCCTGCGATTGCGACTGGAAGACCGGCTTCGCGCAAGGTTGAAAGAGCGTGCGCGATCAGCGGGTCGGCGGCAAAGGGCAAGAGGGCCTTGTCGCGGCCCATGCGGCTGGACTGGCCGCCGGCGAGGACAAAACCGGCGGCGTGACAGATTGAGGCGGCGGACTCGCGAGGCGCGCCCGGCATATTCAGCGGCCCACTTCCTCCAGGAAGCGAATGAGCGATTCGATGCCCAGAGAGAAGTTCTTCAGATTGAACTTTTCGTTGGGGGCGTGGATATTGTCATCGGGCAGGCCGAAGCCCATCATGACACTCGGCTGGCCGAGGTAACGGTCGAAGTCGCCGACGATGGGAATGGAGCCGCCGGAACGGATAAAGACAGTGTCCTTGCCCCAGACTTCATGCAGGGCGCGCGTGGCGGCCTGAATGTAGGGGTTGTCAACGGGAATCAGGCAAGCGTCGCCGGAGTGAATGAGCCGGACATCGACGTCGACGCCGGCGGGGGCGATCTTTTCCACGTAGCTTTTGTAGAGCGCGAAGGCCTTGGCGGGGGTCATGTTGGGAACCAGGCGCATGGAGACTTTGGCGACGGCTTTGGCGGGGATGACGGTCTTGGCGCCGGCGCCGATGAAGCCGCCGGGAATTCCGTGGACATCGAGTGTGGGCCGCGCCCAGGTGCGCTCGAGAACGCTGTAGCCGGCTTCGCCGACGAGTTGCTTCGAGCCGACCTCGGCCTTGCGGTATTCCTCTTCGTCGAAGGGCAGGCTGCGCCAGGCGGCGAGCTCTTCGGCGCTGGGCGGGACAACATCATCGTAGAAGCCGGGGATGAGGATGTGTCCGTTCTCGTCCTTGAGTTTGGCGATGATTTGCGCGATGGAGACGAAGGGGTTGGGCGCGGCGCCGCCGTACATGCCGGAATGGAGGTCGTTCTTGGCGCCGCGGACTTCGAGCTCGGTGTAGATCATGCCGCGCAGGCCGACGCAGAGAGTGGGCAGGCCGGGGGCAAAGAGCTCCGTGTCCGAGACGAGCGCGAAGTCGGCTTTGAGATCGGCGGGCTTGGAGGCGACGTAGTTCGCAATCACTTCCCCTCCCACTTCTTCGTCGCCTTCAAACAGGACGCGGACATTGAGTGGAAGCTTGCCATTGGCGGCGAGCAGCGATTCGAGGGCCTTGACCTGCGCCCATACCTGTCCCTTGTCGTCGGCCGAGCCCCGGGCATAGAGGTTGCCGTTTCGCTCGACCGGCTCGAAGGGCGGCGAGATCCATTCGTCGAGCGGATCGGGCGGCTGGACATCGTAGTGGCCGTAGATGAGCACGGTGGGCTTCCCGGCAGCGTGCAACCAGTCGGCATAGACGAGCGGGTGGCCCTCGCCCTCGATCAGGCGCGCGTGCTCCAAGCCGATGCGCGTGAGCTCGGCGAGCAGCGTCTCGGCGGCCTTGCGGCAGTCGCCGTCGTGCTCAGGCAGCGTAGAGACGGAGGGAATGCGCAAGAGGGCCTTCAATTCATTGAGAAAGCGGGGATGGTTCTGGCGGGCATACGTCACTGCGGATGAAGACATGGAATTGCTCCCTTCAAAAAAACAGACAGATCAGAGTATAGACCGGCAAGGCGGCGGGAAGCGTCCATGAATGGCGCTCGTACCGGCTCACTTTGGAATCGACTGTGGTGGACCAGGCGTCGATGTAGTCGAGCATGGGCCAGGGTCGATGGCGCGCCAATAGCGGAGAATCGCCGCTCGCCTCCGAAGTAATGCGCGCGGGGCCGGTTTCATGCCCGGAGGGGACGGCGAAAAGGTAAGCTAAAGGGGTGAACGGAAAGCCCCAATGCAGAACGTCGTAAAGGTTTTGATCGCCGAGGATGAGCCGAACGCACTGGCCGGGCTGGCGGAGCTGATCTCCGGATGGGGATACCGCACCGAGACGGCACGCGACGGCATGGAGGCGTGGGAGAAGGCGCAGGCATGGGATCCGGCCATTGTGGTGACCGACCTGAAGATGCCGCGGATGGACGGCATGGGGCTGTTAGCCAAGCTGGCCGAGGGCGCCGAGGGCCTGAGCGCAAACATGGCGGTGGTCGTGCTGACGGCCATGGGCTCGATCCAGTTGGCCGTGGACGCGATGAAGCTGGGCGCGTACGACTTTTTGCAGAAGCCAGTTGACCCGACACGCCTGAAGACCATCCTTGCCAATGCGACAAAACAGCGAGAGACGGCAATCGAGCTGGAAGTGGCGCGGCGGCGGCTGCGGGAGTCGGGCGTGCTGGGCAAGATGGTCGGCAGCTCGCCGGCGATGCGCGAGATTTTCACGCTGATCGAGCAGGTTGCTCCGTCGAACGTGCCGGTACTGATCACGGGCGAAAGCGGGACGGGCAAGGAGTTGGTGGCACGCACGCTGCACGACCTGAGCCCGCGCAAGGCGCGGCCGTTTGTGGCGGTGAACTGCGCGGCGATTCCGGAGACGCTGATCGAGAGCGAAATCTTCGGCCATGAGAAGGGTTCCTTTACGGGCGCGATCGAGCGCAGGGCTGGCTGCTTCGAGCTGGCCGCGGGCGGAACGCTGCTGCTGGACGAGATTGGCGAGATGCCGTCGGGAACGCAAGCCAAGCTGCTGCGGGTGCTGGAAGAGCGGAAGTTCCGGCGGCTGGGCGCTCGCACCGAGATGGATACGGACGTGCGCGTGCTGGCGGCGATGAATCGGGATCCGCAGCGAGCCGTGGCGGAGGGTCAATTGCGCGCCGACCTTTATTACAGGCTTAACGTGTTCAACATCGCCATGCCGCCGTTGCGCGAACATCTGGAGGATTTGCCGCCCATGGTGGAGACCATGGTGAGCGAGATGAACCAGAAGCACGGCCGCAAAGTGTCGGGCGTGGCGCCGTCCATGCTGGACCGGCTGATGGCCTACAGTTGGCCGGGGAATGCGCGCGAACTGCGCAATACGATCGAGCGGGCGGTGATTCTTTGCCCCGATGGCGCGCCGCTTGATGCGGGGCATCTGCCGTCGGGATTCGGCAAGGATCAGGCGGCGGCGACACCCGCGGACGGCAGCGCGATCACGGTGCGCGTAGGGGCAACGGTAGATGAGGCGGAGCGGCTGCTGATCCTGCGCACCCTCGAGGCGACTGGGCAAAACAAGACGCGCGCGGCGGAGATTCTGGGCGTGAGCCTGAAGACGCTGCATAACAAGCTCAAGGAATACGGGCGGGAACATCAGGAAGTAAAAAGCTGAAAAGCTGCGATTCTGGTGTGGAAAATGCAGATTTTATCCCCAATCGGCTCAAAATAACGTCGAACGGAGCGATTGCAGGAGGCCGCGCCTGGAGCGTTTTCAAGGACGCCTGAGCCGGTCTTCTGCCAAGTGATTTGGTTCATGGGCCTGAAGACCAAACTCGTGCTGGCCATTACGGCGCTGGTGTTTCTGATCGCCGGAGTCGTCTCACTGGTGTACGTCCACCAACTGGTGAAAGCGGCGGTGCTGGAGACCTATGACACCAACCAAATGGTGGCCGACCAGGTGCGGTATGCGCTGCAGAATGCGCTGGAGGCGGGCCTCAAAGACCGCACTGTAGATCCGAACGATCCCGCCGAGTTGCGCGCTCTGGTCGCTGGGGCGGTGCAAAATGATCCGGCACTGCAAGCCGCACTGACCTCGGTGATCCGCTATTCGTCTACCGTCTACGACGTGAATATTGCCGATAGCCAGGGCACCGTGTTGCTGAGCGCCCCGCCAGGAAACGAAGGCAAGCCCCTGCCCGCGCGCGACAACTACGATCAGTTGCTCAAGGCGGGGCCCGTGCCGACGATGATGCAGGTCTTCGGCCAGCCCAAGGTTCTGGATATTGTTGCGCCGCTTGAGAACAACGGCAAGCTCTTCGCATCGGTCCACGTAGGGGTTCACACTTCGCTGCTGCGAGCCGTTTACGAGCCGCTGCTGCGAAAGGCGTTCTGGCTGATGGGGTTTGCCCTGATTGCGGCGTTGCTGGCGGCTTTTTCGCTGAGCAACCTGGCGCTGCGTCCCATGACGGAGATCAGCCGGCAGCTCGACCGCCTGACCGCAGCCGGAGGAGCGCCCATTGAAGAGCAGGCGCCCAAGAGGCAGGATGTGGCGGCGCAAGTGTCCACCAAGATCGAGAAGATCGGGCAGCGCATGCGCAATGTGGAGGAAGTTTATTCCGCATTGCGGGAGAATCTGGATCAGATTCTGGGCAATCTGCAGGACGGAATCATGCTCTTTACCGAGGACAAGCGCGCGGTGCTGGTTTCAGAGGCGGCGCGGCGATTCCTGCAGATCGATGGCGACAACATTCTGGGACTGCAAGCGCGCGAGATCCTCGACGACTCGAACGAACTGGGACGGACACTGCGCGAGGCGATCGAATCCGGCAGGAATCTGGAGAAGGAGGAGATTCGCACCGAAGGCGGGCGGCGCATCCAGGCTACGGTGAACTTTATCAACGACGACGAAACGCAGAAGGGACTGGGCGCTCTGGTGACGCTGCACGATCTGGAATCGGCCGCGGAGATCGAGTCGGAGCTGGAACTTTCGCGGCGCATGGCGGCGATCGGCCGGCTCACTTCTGGCGTGGGGCACGAGGTGAAGAATCCGATTAACGCGATCGTGGTGCACCTGGAACTTTTGAAGTCGAAGCTGGGCGAACAAGAGGGACCGGCAACCAGGCACCTGGAGGTGATCGACGCGGAGATACGGCGGCTGGACCGCGTGGTGCAGACGCTGGTGGATTTCGCGCGACCGGTGGAAGTGCAACTGCGAGAGCAGGATCTTCGCCCGGTGATCGGCGACGTGCTGGCGTTGGCTGCCGACGAGCTGACGATGCGCCGGGTCACGCTGATCAGCCGCATACCGGCAGAGCCGTTGATCGCCAATGTGGATGCCGACCTGCTGAAGCAGGCGGCGCTGAACGTGATCCAGAATGGCGCGCAGGCCATGCCGGACGGCGGGCGGCTGGAAGTGACCCTCGAAGAAGACAGGGATCACGGCGAGAATCAGGTCCAGGCAGGGAAGCCGAACGGGACAGCCGGCGGAGGTGCGCATCCGGCAACGTACTCGGCGGTGCTGCGCGTTGCCGATGAGGGCATTGGAATTCCTGACGAAATTCGGGACAAGATCTTCGATTTGTACTTTACAACGAAGATCGGGGGCAGCGGCATCGGGCTGGCAATGACCTACCGCATCCTGCAGCTGCACCACGGGAGCGTGGAAGTACAATCGAGGCAAGGCCGCGGCACGGAATTCAGGCTGCGAATTCCACTCGCCGCCGCGGAACGGGGACGCCGGATTCTGCAACCGGCGGTTGTCGAAGACCAAAAGGGGATGGGGGAATGAAGTCACCTGCCAAGTGTGCTGCGTGGCTGCTGCCGTTGTTGCTGACCGGCTGCTTCCACATGCCCTCTCACAAGGGCAAACCGGCAGAACCGATGCTGGCGCCGCTGCTCGAACCTTCAGCGCCACTCGAGCTCGCCTTCGTCGAGCTGCCGCCTACGATGAGATTGATCCCCGGCAAGCCTCTCTACAACATGAGGGTGCACGCCGAAACGGTCAAACCACTCATCCGGCACTGGAGGGCGCAGAATCCACCGGAGATCGTCAACACTCCTGAGCCGCCCGCAAACCCTAGCCCCGAGGTCAGCGCCATTGGTCAACTTTCTTCCGGGGACGCTGTGAATTATCGCCAGCAAACAGAGCAGGCCATCGGGTCCATTGAGCGCGGGCTGAACGGCATCAACCGTACGTTGAGCGACTCCGACCAGAAGACCGCCGACCAGATCCGGGAGTTCCTGAAAGAGGCCAAGACGGCTTTGGATTCAGGCGACGTGGACGGCGCGCATACCCTGGCGGGCAAAGCACAAATTCTGCTTAACGCTCTGACTCAATAGAGCGCGCTCGCGCGGCGTGTCTACAATTCACCCCAACTCAGCTTGCTGCGCAACACATCGAAGAAGCCGCTGTCACCAAGGCGAACCAGCTTGACGGTGTGGTTGGATCGGCAGCATCGCATTTCGTCGCCGCGTTGAAGCTCAACACCCTGCTGGCCGTCGATGGTAAGCAGCGCGACATTGGGAACGCCCTCGACCCGCACCGTGAGCGATGCGCTGCCGGGCACAACAATGGGCCTGAGCGTGAGCAGGTGGGGGCAGATGGGCGTGACCACCATGGCGTCGACATCGGGCGTGAGGATGGGGCCGTTCGCGGCCAGCGTGTAAGCAGTTGAACCCGTGGGAGTGGAAACGATGACGCCATCGGCGCGGAAGCGGGCCACGCTGCGGCCGTCGAGCTCCACGGCGAACTCGCCCATGCGGGCAATGTCGCCCTTGGAGACGACAATTTCGTTGAGCGCGTCGAAGCTCGCGTGCTCTGCCCCTTCACGCCACAGCACGGCATGGAGCATGGCGCGCACGTCGAGGCTGTGGCAGCCGGCGCACCAGTTCTCGAGAGTGGCATAGAGGTCGGCAAGGCGCACTTCAGTAAGGAAGCCGAGAAATCCGAGATTGACGCTGAGGATGGGCGTGCCAACGGTCGCAAAGATACGCGCGGCGGCAAGCAAAGTGCCATCGCCGCCCAGAACAATGACCAGACCTGGCGAATGCGAGGGCAATTCGGCGCGATTCACGCTTGGAGCAGCGTCGGTATAGGCGGCGCCTTCGCCGTCCAGAACTACGTCGTAGTTGTTTTTACGCAGCCACCCGATCAGCTCCGGCAAAAGCCGCTTGAGCTCTTCCCTGTTCGGCTTGCAAACAATAGCAACCGTGCTCATGCGTCCAAGTGTAATGGATGAAGCCCGGCGCATTCATCGCCGGTTCGGCTGCTTCACGAGGATCGAGGGTCAGCGACGCGCGTAGAGCAGAAATTCCCGGTTGCCTTCGGCGCCGGTGATCGGCGACGGAATCGTCTCAACGACGGTCCAGTCGAGAGAGCGGACACAGTCAGCGACCTTTTCAATGGCCAACTGGTGCGCCTCGGGATGGCGCACAATACCGCCTTTACCAACGTGCTCGCGGCCGGCCTCGAACTGGGGCTTGACGAGAATTACCGCCTCGACGAGCGAAGGAGCGGCGGCAAACACGGCCGGCAGCACAAGCGTGGCGGAGATGAAGGAGACGTCGACAGCGAGAAAAGTTTTTTCCTGGTCCTGGTTGAGTGCCACCAACGATCCAGGCTTGAGGAGGCGAGCATTGGTGCGCTCAAGCAGGCGGACGCGCGGATCATTACGAAGCTTCATGTGGATTTGGCCGAAGCCGGTGTCGATGGCGGTGACATGCGCAGCGCCGCGTTGCAAAAGGCAGTCGGTGAACCCGCCGGTTGACGCGCCTACATCGAGGCAGGCGCGGCCGGTGACGACGATCTGCCAGTGGTCGAGAGCAGCGGCCAGCTTTAATCCACCGCGACTGACGTAGGGAAGGTCATCGCCGAGGAGCCGGATAGGGGAGTCAATGGGGATCGATGCGCCGGGCTTGTCGATTTTTTGCTCGCGCACCAGAACCCGCCCGGCAAGGATCAGCGATCGAGCACGCTCGCGGCTGGCGGCGAGGCCCCCCTCGACGAGCAACTGGTCGAGACGCGTCTTGGCCGGGCGCGTCTTTTCTGGGTGCGTCTTTGCCGGACGCTCTTTCGCAACGCTCGCTTTTCGATCGTTCGCCATCAATCGAACAGTCTCCTAATGCGCCGAAGGGCCGATCCCACATGGGGAAAGGCCCTTCAGATGATTGCGCCGCTCCGTTGAGCGTTCGTTCTACGGAGTGGCCTGGCACGCGGCGAGCGAGGCGAGCGACGCGGCGCCTGGCAGGTTGCATGGCTGCCCGTAGCCGGGCACACGGCTGCTGTAGTTGTTATTGCCGCTGGAGCCAGTCTGCGTGGTCGTGCGCACGTCCACCACGGTGCCCTCAACCAGAACCGTAGTGTCGATCAGGTCAGTTACGGTCGGGCTCGACTCGATGATGGTGATAAAGGGGCTGTCGGGCGAAGCCACGTAGATCTTGGAGTACTCGGAGTTCTGCGTGTTGACAACGGTACGCGGATGGCCGACGACAGTAATGGTTTTTTCCACCGTATATGTGTAAAGGTTCACCGCGGTCACGGTTCCGTTGCCTGTACCGCTGTCGTCGTTCTGATTGGCCGTGTAGGCCTTGCTGCCGTCGGCGAGAACGGTGACGCCGGCCGGGTTGGGAGTGGCAGTGTTGCCCACCTTAATTGTGGTGACCAAACCAAAGCCGCCCGTGACGGGGCCGCAGTTGGCGTAGCTCGTGACACCGCCAACCGTGCAACTCGGATTTGTATAGGTGTTCGAGTCGTTGCCGTATTCATCCAGGGGGACATTGACGACGCTGATGGTTCCACCGTCATAGTTGGCGACGACAAGCTGTTGGGTTGCCTGATTGTATTCGGCGTCAATGGGTCCGGACCCGGCGGGAAGCTGAATGGCAGGATGGCAGGTGATCCATTGCCCACTCTGGTTTTGAAATGGCGTGCATGTGTCCGGCGTATTGTTCCTGGTGTCGATGACCGTGATCGTATCGTCTCCGCGGTCGAGGACAAACAGTCGCTGGAGGTTGGAAGTTTCCACCGCGAAGACGGGACACTTACCGACCGGAATGGCAGGATCGGTGGTATTGCTGGAGATCTCAATCGGCGTAGCGACGCCGGCCGGCACCGAAGCGAAGTTGGCTGGATTGTTGCAGGTGATCTGACCTGCTGGCGTGTCCGGGACATTCTGGCTCAGAACATATTCGCGCTGACCGGAGGTGGTCGACGTTCCGGCGATGAATACAGGCATCACCATCCCTAGACTGCCCGGCGTGCCCGGCGTGGCCGACGTGACCAACGGGACGGCGAGTTTGAAGGCCTGAGGTGATCCGGTAAAGAGATCGGCCACGTCGCACTGAATATTGGGGATATTGCAATTCGCGTTAGGTTTGCCGTTGTTAAGGTCGGCGGCCCAAAGTCCGCTGGTCGGCGAAAACAAGTTGACAGGCTGCGAGGTGGGAGGCAGCGTGGACTCGGAGACGTTTTTGGTCTGCAGACTGGAGGAAATGGCGAAATTGGACAATGTGCCGTCGCTGTTGACGGTGTAGCCCGTGGAGCCAGTTTGGTCCAAGGTGAAGACCTTCGGCCCGGGACCGATTTGCGCTTCGGTGAGAATCGAGTCACCGGAATAATCGATGATGGTGACCACCCCAGGCGTAAGTGCACCCGTTGTAGAAGCGACAATCGTATATGAAGTGGGTTGCGCCGGCGGGCCATTGGTTCCGATCGGTGTGACCACCGGCCGGTAATTATCGCCACAGCCGCCAAGAAGAGCAGCAAATGCGAGAACCGCTCCTGCCTGCGCGAAGAGCACACGCACCGGGCATGACTTCATGGGAAAAAGCCTCATGCGAAATCGTTCCTGCTTCCTTGGTGATTGTAAATCAAGCGGCTGGGCCCGGCGGGTCACCCAGGCTCTCCGCGGTATGCGACGCAGGCCAAAGGAATTGGTCATCTCAGACTCGGGGCCAGCGGCGCTTTCTCGAAGGGCGAGCAGCAGGTACGATGAGGCGTGGCTCAAGAAAAGCTGGCGTGGCAATCGAAGCTGGTGTTGCTGGCGGTGCTGCCGTTCGCGGGCACGGATGTGCTGCTTGCGTGCTTCGGGTGGGCGACGGAATCCGTTGCCGTGGTGGTTTGGGTCATCGGGTTGAGCGCGTTGCTCGGACTCATCACCTGGAAACTGCGGGCGGCCACTCCGGCAGCCGCGGCGGCCGGGGCACTGATCACGGCAAGCCTGATGTTCTCGACCGGCGAATTCCCGTACGAGCCTTGGCATACAGCGCTGATTCCCACGCTGGCGGTCTCAACGCTGGCCTTCGCCGCCACTCGGATTGGACGGAGCAGGAAGGAGCGGCTGGGCACGGCAGAGGCGCGGCGGGGACGATCCGCCTCACAGGTTGTGGCGAATCTGGGCATGGCGGCGCTGGTTGCGAGCGATCCTGTGAATGTGTGGTTGTTGGATAGCCGCTGGCTTCCACGCCCAGCCCACGCGGGAGCTCTGTTGCTGGCAATGCCTTTGGCGGCGCTGGCTGAGGCCGCGGCAGACACGGTTTCGTCGGAGATCGGACAGGTGCTGGGCGGCCGGCCGCGGATGATCACGACATTGCGAGCTGTGGAACCGGGAACGGACGGCGCAGTGAGCGCTGCCGGGACCCTGGCCGGGTTGGCTGCAGCGGCCATCGTGGCAGGCGCGGGAACTTGGGCGATGCGCGGGGATTGGACCCTCTTCAAGTTGAGCTGCGCCGGCGCGGTGTTCGGACTCTTTTTCGACAGTCTGCTCGGAGCCACGTTCGAGAGGGTAGGCTGGCTCAACAACGATGCGGTGAACTTTCTGTCGACGGCGAGCGCGTCGGGGATTGCGCTGGCGATGATTGCCTTGCTGCCGCATTCCTGGATACTGTGAAAGGAGATTCGGCCATGGATATCATCCCATTGTTCGATCGCTATGTCGGCATTGATTATTCCGGTGCAGAAACACCCACTTCAAGTCTCAAGGGGTTGCGGGTGTACATCGCCGACAGGGCGTTGAAGCCCTCTGAAGTCCCACCGCCGGCCGGAAATGGAAGGTACTGGAGCCGTTGTGGAATCGCGGAGTGGCTAGCAGAGCTGTTTGCTGAAGACATTCCGACACTTGTCGGCATCGATCATGGCTTCTCATTCCCTCTCCGATACTTCGAGAGGTACGGGCTGTCGCTGGATTGGGCGGCATTCCTGGACGATTTCCAACGCCACTGGCCTACCGACGAAAACATCTACGTTGATTTTGTTCGCGACGGCGTTTGCGGCAATGGAGCCGCACGAGCAGGAGAAACAACATGGCGGCGAATAACAGAGATACGCGCCCGAGGCGCAAAATCAGTCTTCCATTTTGACGTCCCGGGTTCGGTAGCGAAGTCGACACACAGTGGGCTTCCATGGCTGCGTTATCTCCGGTTACGGGGCGGCGGATATGTCCACTTCTGGCCTTTCGATGGCTGGTCAGTCCCGACAGGGCGGTCCGCGGTAGCGGAAGTTTACCCAGCGCTTTGGCACAGGTCATTCCCACAGGAGGAACGCGACGGACATCAACACGACGCCTACTCCATTACGGCATGGTTACGACGCGCCGACTCTGACGGCTCACTCCCTGGCTATTTCAATTTTCAGATGGAAGAACGAGATCGATCTGCAGCAGAAATCGAGGGCTGGATTTTGGGCGTAGTTTAAACGAGCGCCGTATCCATCACGGCGGTACTCCATCACCGCTCGGACTTAGCGCACGTGTCGAATTAGATACACATGACTCGCTTCAATGCAGATGGAGCCGCCAGAAGGTATAGCTGAGAATTTCGTGGGCAATGCGCTCGGCCTCGAGCGTGCGGTCCTCGACGGCCGGACGTGGACGCGGCGAAGTGAGCACGTCAAGACCCTCGGCGGCGCAGATGGCGTGAATGCGGAACATGTGAGTGTCGTCGCTGACGACAACCAGCCGATGCAGGCCGTTGACGCGCGCGATGACGGCAATGCGGCGTGCCGACTCCTCAGTGTTGCGGCTCTCGGTTTCAGCGATGATGGCCTGCTCGGGAACGCTTTTGCTGATGAGATATCCCTCGCCCACGGAACCCTCAGTGAACTGATCGCCGCCGGGACCGCCGAGGGTGATGATGAGCGGGGCAATGCCGCGATGGTAAAGCTCGAGCGCGTGGTCGAGCCGCGCGCGGTAAACCGGCGATGGACGACCATCATACTCTGCCGCGCCAAGGACACCGATGGCGTCGGCGGGCGCAGCCTGATCCTGATGCGCGTAGATCTCGATCTGCACGTAGACCCAGCGGCACCATCCCAAAGCTGCGGCCAGCAGGCAGAGGACAAAAAATAGCGCGATGCGGAGGACCCAATTACGGCGCTTCGTCTTGGATTCGCGCCCCATGCGCACCATCTTATCGCTGCAGGGTCATGACGATTTCGTGAGTTGGGATGGCGCCTTCGCGCAGGATTTCCCAGCGCCCGGCGCCAAGGGTGAGATCGACGATGGTGGTAGGCTGCGCGCGGCCGGTCGGGCCGCCGTCGACAATGAGTGGAATGCGCTCGCCGATCTGGTCGCGAACGCAGCCGGCATTGGTGCACTCGGAAGCGCCCTGCAGGTTGGCCGAGGTGGCGGTGATGGGAAGGCCGAAACGCTCCACCACGGCACGGGGAATGGCGGCATCGGGCACGCGCAGAGCGACGTTGCCCGTGTTGGCCGTGGAGCGCAACGGCAGCTTGGTTCCGGCGCGGACGATGACGGTCAGCGGGCCGGGCCAGAAACGATCGGCGAGCTTGTCGAGCTGAGGATCGGTGTCGCGCGCCAGCTCATAGGCCTGGGACAAGCCGGAGATGAGCAGCGAAAGCGGTTTGTGCTTCTGGCGGCTCTTGATCTGGTAAATCTGCTCGACGGCGGCGAGGTTCACCGGGTCCACGGCCAGGCCGTAGAAGGTGTCGGTTGGCAGAGCGATGACACCCCCTTTGCGCAGGCAGGAGACGATGTAATCGATCCGGTCCGGTTGGGGTTCATCGGGATGGACGCGCAATATCTCCGCGGACAAGAAAGGCCTACCTCGGTTCCCAAATAAAGAAGAGGCTACAAAATCGGAAGCTATCACAGCACCAGCCACGGTGCAAGCTTGATGATGAGCACTCGAGTGCTCGCAGCCGCCAAAACGCCGTAGAATCGGCACAGCACTTGGGGGAACTCGATCGATGCCGGTCCGCGTGGTGGAAAGCAATCAGAATGCGCGTTTGAAAGAGCTGCGAAAGGCGCTCAACGCGCCGGGGCGCGGGGCTCAAGCGCTCGTGGGCATCGAAGGGCCGAAGCTGCTCGAAGAGGCGCTGCGCGCGAGTTTGCGCGTAAAGACGGTTTTTGTGGCCCAAGGTGCGGAGCGGCTGCGGGACAAGCTCAAGGTGGCGCGGGACGTGGAGGTTCTCGAACTGCCGAAGAAGCTGCTCGACCAGGCGCTGGCGACCGAAACGCCGCAATCGATTGCAGCGCTTGTTGAGCCGCCGAAGTGGTCGTGGTCGCATGTTCTCAACCAAAACCAAAAGAAAACGCTGATTGTGGTGCTGGCGGGGATTCAGGATCCCGGGAATCTGGGAACGATTCTGCGGTCGGCGGAGGCTTTTGGAGGGACGGGTGTCGTGAGCCTGCCGGGAACGGTGAACGCCTGGAATCCGAAAGCCGTGCGTGCATCAGCGGGGAGCGTGTTTCGAGTGCCGGTGCTCGCGGCGAGCATTGAGGAGGGGATGGCGCGGCTGCGCGAGGCGGGCGTTAAGGTGCTTGCGACAACAGCACGGGGAACGAAGGCGGCCGATCTCGCGGACCTAACCTGTCCGGTTGCTCTCGTCATCGGCAACGAGGGCAATGGCGTGCCGGATGAGATTGTGCGCAAGGCGGATGGCGCGATCGCAATTCCCTGCCCCGGCCCGGTGGAGAGCCTGAACGCAGCGGTCGCAGCTAGCGTGCTGTTGTATGAAGCATCGCGGCAGCGGGCAACTCGCATGAGCAAGCCCTCCGGCAACCCACAACACTCCTCCAAAAGTCTGCCCCACGCAGTGGATCGAGGAGCGCGGCGATGAGCTTGTTCGACATCGAGCCGGAAGAGCCAGGGCAGGCGTCGAGGGGGCGGCCTCGCGAGGTGGGAGGAGCGCCGCTGGCGGAGCGGATGCGGCCGCGCAGCCTCGACGAATTGGTGGGGCAGGAGCACCTGGTCGGGCCCGGAAAGCCGCTGCGCGTGCAGATCGAGCGCGACGATGCCAGCTCGATGATCTTCTGGGGTCCGCCGGGCGTGGGCAAAACCACGCTGGCCAAGATCATTGCCGAGACAACCAAGGCCAGTTTCATCGAGTTCTCCGCGGTGACCAGCGGCATCAAGGAGATCAAGCAGGTGATGGTGACGGCAGCCAAAGCCTCGCAACTGCACTCGCGGACGATTCTTTTTGTCGACGAGATTCACCGCTTCAACAAGGCGCAGCAGGATGCGTTTCTGCCGTATGTGGAGCGGGGCACGATTCGGCTGATCGGCGCGACGACAGAGAATCCTTCGTTCGAAATTATTTCGGCGCTGCTCTCGCGCTGCCGCGTATACGTGCTCGAACCGCTCAAAGATGAGCAAGTTATGACTCTGCTGCGGAGAGCGCTGGCAGACAAGGAGCGCGGGCTGGGCGCGATGGAGTTGGCAGCGGACGACGATGCTCTCGAATTGATCGCCGGCTATTCGAGCGGCGACTGCCGCAATGCGTATAACACGCTGGAAGTTGCCGCGCAGTTGGCCGTGGCCGACGGAAGCAGGCACATCACCAAAGCCGTTGCAACGGAAGCCGCGCAGAAGCGCGTGCTGATGTACGACAAAGCCGGCGAAGAGCACTACAACCTGATTTCCGCGCTGCACAAGAGCGTGAGGAACTCCGATCCCGACGCGGCGCTTTACTGGCTGGGCAGGATGTTTGCGGGCGGCGAGGATCCACTCTATCTCGCGCGGCGGATTGTGCGGATGGCGGTCGAAGACATCGGGCTGGCCGCGCCCGAAGCGCTGCATCTTTGTCTGTCCGCAAGAGACACGTACGATTTTCTCGGCTCGCCCGAAGGCGATCTGGCGCTGGCCGAGGCAGTGGTTTATCTGGCGCTGGCACCAAAATCGAATGCGGTCTACACGGCGTTCGGCGCAGTGCAGGACGACATCGAGCACACGCGGCAGGAGCCGGTGCCGCTGCACCTGCGCAATGCGCCGACGCGGTTGATGAAGGATTTAGGCTATGCCGAAGGCTACCGCTACGCCCACGAAGAGGAAGGCAAAGTGGCCGACATGGACTGTCTGCCGGAGGCCCTGAAGGGGCGCAAGTACTACCAACCAACGCAGGAGGGACGCGAGAAGCAATTAGCCGCAAGGATGGAAGAGATACGGAGGATCAGGGCCGGCAAGCGCAGATCGGAGCGCTAATTTACTTCGTCTGGCTGCTGTTTTTCGGAAGCTTCGCGAGCGCATCGATGACGATGCCAGGGGTGAGGACCTGCGGCAGCAACCGTGGGTTGTTTTCCCCAGGAGAATAGAGTGCATAGACTGGCACACCGCTGCGGCCAAGGTCCGTGAGCGCCTTGGTGATCGCGGGGTCCTCGCGGGTCCAGTCGGCGCGGAAGAGGGCGACGTTGGCGGCGGCAAGCGCCTGCAAGACTTCGGGCCGATCGAGAGCAACGCGCTCGTTGACCTGGCAACTCAAACACCAACTTGCGGTGAAGTCGACAAAGACGGGCTGGCCTGAGGCGAGGGCGTGCTGGACGGCGTCGGCGGACCAAGGCTGCCAAGTGCCCGCAGCCGCGGCGCTTCCGGATGATGGTGCAGCCGGCGCCGAGGATGGCGTGGCGGCGAACTCTTTCGGCGCAACAACGCAGGCGGCAACAACGGCAAGCAGAATCATCGCGGCGACTGCAGTGGCCCAGCGCTTTGCAGGCCAGCGGCCGAGGAACCATCCGGCGATGGCGAGCAAGAGGAAACTGGCGAGGAGCCCGGCGAGGAGCGCGGATCCATAGGCCGTGGCGATCACCCACGCCAGCCAGATGACGGTTCCAAAGATCGGCACTGAGACGGCTTGCTTCAGAATGTCCATCCACGCGCCGGGCCTGGGCAGCAGGCGAGTCCACGCGGGCTGCAGTGTGAGCGCCACATAAGGCGCGGCGAGACCCAGAGCGAGCGCGGTGAACACAGCGAAGGTGACGGCGGCGGGTTGAGCGAGCGCGTAACCGATCGCCGCTCCCATAAACGGCGCCGTGCACGGCGTGGCAACGACGACCGCAAGAACGCCGGTAAAGAAGCTGCCCGCGTAGCCTTGTTGAGCGGCAAGTGAACCGCCGGCGCTGGTGAGCGTGAGGCCAATTTCGAACTGGCCGGCGAGCGAGAGGCCGAGGAAGAAGAGCAGACCCGCCATGAGTGAGAGGAAGACGGGCGATTGGAACTGGAATCCCCAACCGAGGGTGGCGCCTGCGGCGCGCAGGGCGAGAAGCAAAGCGACGAGCGCCCAGAAAGAGACGAGAATTCCGATGGCATAGACGAACCCGTGCGCGCGCAGCTTGGGTCGCTCCTCAATTCCGGATTGGCAAAGCGCCAGCCCCTTCAGAAAAAGCACGGGAAAGACGCAGGGCATGAGGTTGAGCAAAAGTCCGCCGAGGAAGGCGAGGCCGACGATGCGGGCGAGAGCCGCAAGCGGGAATGTGGGTGCGGGAGCTGGCGCGGCGACGATTCCCGGCGTCGCGGCGATCTCGTAGTTGCGACCGCCGCTCAGCTCCAGCACGCCCTTCAGTTGCTCGGGGCCAGCGGTCAAGTTCGGATCTTTCTTGAGATCAAGTACCAGCCCCGTTTTTAGGGGCGTCACATTTTGCGGCGCGGGATTGTCGAGGATGTTTTCGTCTTCGGGAAAGAAGGCGGCCTGCGTTTCGCGCTGGCCGGTGATGACGGCGAGGCGGAAGCCGGTGGGTGTGGGCTGGAAGATGGCCTTGTGGTCTGCCGGAAGCACATCGGGCAACGGCTTCCACGCCTGGAGCCACAGCCTTGAATCCTTCGACAGTTCCCTAGGTCCACCTGCTGGTTCATCACGAACATCGCTGGCGACATCCAGCTCGGCTTTGCCCGGGATACAGACTTCTCGGCAAACCAGCCAGGCCACATTGGCACGAAGAAGCAGTGGGCCAATTGGCACAGTCTCGGCCACGTGAATATCGACCGGGAGCAGGACCTCGCCCTCGTAGCCAAAGTCCATCAACGGGCCGAGTGGCAACCTTTCGGGTGGTGGAAACTGCAATGGGTCGGCAGCGACTCCATCGGGCAAAGTCCAACGGATGCTCGGTGGCTCTCCGGAGTCGCCCGCATTCTTCCAATAGATGTGCCAACCCGGCTCCAATTTGAAATAGAGCCCAGCGTCTCCGCCCTCCACGCGATAGAGGTGAGCCCCTGGAAACAAAAGCTGTACATGCACATGCGGAGCGTCAGCGGAGTTCGAAGCGGCGAATGCTGCAGACGGCAGAGCCGCAGCCAGGAGGAACGCCAACCCGAAGATAAAGCGGAAACGACGCATGGCAGACAAACGCTGAACTCTGATTCTTAGCACCTGTTCTTTGGACTCAGTTTACTGGACGAAGGTCGCATTGCTCGTCCCATGCAGGAATGGCAGGCCGAGTTCCGCCAAAAGCAACCGCAGTTCCTTCGACTCGTCGCCGCGGCGACTCGCTCAGGATGACAGTGCTTTGGTTAGCTTTGGCGATGTAGGTCCGGGTGGGCTAGATGCCGGCGATAAATGCAGTCGTTCTGCACGCATTTGACGCCGGCCGCGCGGGCATGAGCGATGGCTTCATCGTGAATGACTTCATCCTGCAGCCAGAGGTAAGGGATTCGCAAGCGGATGACGTCGTCGACGATGGCAGGGACATGCTCGGAGGCACGAAAGACGTCGACGAGGTCGATTCCGTTCCCTGTCTCGGTAGAACTCGTTTCTTTAAGGGCGGCGGCCTGCGCGGCGTCGAGGTCGGCGTAGCACGGCCCTCCCAGCACTTCAGTCAGCGCGGGATTGACCGGGTAGACCCGAAAGCCAGTTTCGGCCAGGTAGCGGCCGATGTTGTAGCTGGCCCGCCAGGGCTTGTCGCTCATGCCGATGACGGCGATGATCTTTGCGTTGCGAAGCATCTCGTCGATGATTGCGGGGTCGTTGGTCATAGTGGTTAGCGGTTAGTGGTTAGTAGTTAGTGATTGGTGATTCGTGGTTGGCTCTCAATCTTCAGCTTTCAGATTTCTGCGCGCCGCAGGATGTGCTACTCGTCCAGGTCGTCGTCGGGGCCGGTCGTTACGGCCGTGCCGCGGCGTTTAGCGAGCAGGTAGCCGCGCAGAAACGGTTCGAGGTAGCCATCGAGAACTTTGTCCACATCGCCGACTTCGACCTTGGTGCGGTGATCCTTTGCCATGCGGTAGGGCTGCAGGACATAAGAGCGAATCTGCGAGCCGAAGTTGATTTCAAGCTTGGAGTCTTCGAGCTTTTTCGAAACGGCGCGCTTTTTTTCGAGCTCGAACTCGTAGAGGCGCGAGCGCAACATCTTCATGGCCTTGTCGCGATTTTTGTGCTGCGAGCGCTCGTTCTGGCACTGGACGACAAT
The DNA here is from genome assembly GCA_049517515.1 of Occallatibacter sp. Lineage (GTDB taxonomy): Bacteria > Acidobacteriota > Terriglobia > Terriglobales > Acidobacteriaceae > Telmatobacter. The sequence continues at coordinate 26,625 of JBEKSA010000027.1, read as the reverse complement.
TCCTGTGGGGATGTGCGTAATACGAACAGCGGAGTCAGTGGTGTTGACGTGCTGGCCGCCTTTGCCGCCGGAACGATATGTGTCGACACGCAGGTCTTCGAGCTTGAGATCGACATGAATCGTTTCGTCGATCTCCGGCGAAACGTAGACCGATGCAAAGGAAGTGTGGCGGCGCTTGGCGGAGTCGAAGGGCGAGATGCGGACGAGGCGATGAACGCCGCTTTCGCCGGCGAGCAGGCCGAAGGCGTATTCGCCGATGATGGTGAAGGTGGCGGATTTGATGCCGGCTTCTTCGCCGGCCTGATAATCGTTCATCTCGGTTTTGAAGCCCTGCTGCTCGGCCCAGCGCAGATACATGCGGAGCAACATCTCGGCCCAGTCCTGGCTTTCAGTGCCGCCGGCTCCGGGATGCACGGTGACGATGGCATTGAGCGCGTCGGCCTCGCCGGAAAGCATGGTGCGCGCTTCGAGATCTTCAGAAAACGCCCCGAGCGCTTTGATCTCACGCTCCAAGTCGGCGAGGACATCTTCGCCCTCGCGCGCCAGCTCGAAGTAGGCTTCAATGTCGCCGGTGCGGCGGACGAGCTCGTCGTCGTCGCGGATCAGCCCTTCAAGGCGCTTGCGATCGCGCATGAGCGGCTGCGACGCGGCGGGATCGGACCAGATGGCCGGATCGGAGAGCTTCTTTTCTATTTCGGAGAGTTCCCTGCGGATGCGGGCAGGGTCAAAGATACTCCCGCAGGTCGCGCACCTGATTGCGCACGGGAGCGTAGGCGAATTCGAGATCGTTCAGCGACATTGTGCTCTTAAGACCTGGCTTTGGATTAGCAAGTTAGCCGCGCTGTCGCGCGGTTAGCAAGTTAGCGAGTTAAAGGGCGCCTGATTTCGTTGGATTCGGAATCTTCATCGCGATCTGCAGGCACCAAAAAACAACACCTATAGACAGTATGGCACAGAGCCACGCGAAGAGGTCGCCGTGGGCGGTGTAGAAGGTGATGCCGTCGCGAAAGCCAAACTCGGCGGGCAGCGCATCGACCTGGTGGCGGGGAATGCTCTGGCGCACGCGACCGTAGGGATCGATGGCAGCGGTGACTCCGGTGTTGGTGTCGCGCAGGAGCCAGCGGCGATTCTCGGCGGCGCGCATGCGAGCCATGTTGAGATGTTGCCAGGGCGCGCTGGTGTCACCGTACCATCCGTCGTCGCTGACATTGACGAGGACCTCGGCGCCGTTGCGCGTAAGTTGGCGGACCTCGTCGGCGAAGACTGCTTCATAGCAGATGAAAACGCCGTATCGATGGCGACCGCCGTTTTGCGTGTCGAGGAGGAAGACTCTGTGCTCGGTACCGCGCGTGAAGGACGAGACTCGGCCGGTCAACTTGCGGGCGAACGTGAGCAGGTTCTGGAAGGGAATGTATTCGCCGAAGGGAACGAGGTGGATCTTGTCGTAGCGGCCAACCATCTGGCCGCTGGAGTCAACGATGAACGCGGAGTTGTAGTCGTGCCAGGCATTCTCCGGCTGCGAGAAATCGGCGCCAATGCCGCCGACCACGAGCGGCGCCTGCGTGGCGAGGGCGATAGAGCGCATGGCCTGCTTGAAGCTGAGGTCATCCTCAATGAAAGGCGCGGGCGATTCGGGCCAGACGACGAGGTCGGGATGGGTGGGATACGGCGGGCAGATGATTTCGCCTGTGGGCGCGGCGGTTTGCGGGATGCCGGCGATATAGGTCTTGCACTGCTCTCCGGCGAGGCGCGTGAATTCGGCGATATGGCGGCCCCATTCCGGGCCCTGCCAGCTGTTGCCCGCGCCCACGTCGAGATTGGGTTGAATGAGGACGGCGGTTGCAGTGGGATCAGTGTTGGGAGGAGGAACAAAAACGCCGGCAACCCCGGAGACGAGCAGAACCGCGCCGCAAGCGGCCCAAGCCCAGCGGCCTGCGATCCGACTTTTGGAGCCGCGACCAACCAGCAATGCGCCGGCAAGGAGCGCGTTCACAGCGACGAGAACGAAGGTGATGCCGTAGACGCCGGTCAACGGCGCGAGCTGGTTGATGAGGACGTTATCGACTTGCGAGTAGCCGAGTTGGTCCCAGGGAACGCTGGTGATGCGTGCGGCGGCGAGGTCGAGGCCGGTCCAGAGGAACGGTGCAATCGCCAGCGCCATCCGCGTGGAACCGGTGGCGCGGCGGACGAGCACAACACTCCAGCCGAAAATGCCGAAGTAGAGTCCGAGGACGAGGCTGAATCCCAGCGTAAGCAGTTCCGGCGCTAAAGGCGGCATATCGCCGTAGCGCATCATGGTGTCGCGAATCCAGTAGCAGTTGCCCACATACCAGAGGACGCCGCAAACGTAGGAGATGAAAAAAGCGCGGCGGAGAGGATGTGAGCGCTGTAAATTCGCGGCCGAGAGGAGAGCCCAAAGAAGGGGCACCAGAGCAAACCACGCAAAGACGGAGCGCCACGGAGGCATGGGTCCGGCGAAGGGAAAGGGCAACTCGAGCAAGCCCGCGGAAAGTCCCGCGGCGGCCCACGGCTTGAAGGAAGATTGCATACAGGGGCGAGTGTAAAACATTCGGGTTGCGATAGAATCGACACATGATTGTGGCCGTCGTTGCAATCCGGCTGCTGGAAGCGATGTTCTTTCTCGGGATGATTGGGTCGGCAGTGGTTGTGCTGATCAGCTTCTTTGAGGACGGGAAAGAGCTTTTCGGCAAAGACTAGTTTGCCCGCTAGAGGGCCGTTGACGCGGCCATCCGTCCGGCGAATGAATCCCCTTCGCACGCAAGCTGCAATGCTCCTCATTCCGGCCGCTCGGAATGAGTCTATGCGTCTGAAATCATGGACTTGGTTCCTGAATGGCGATCGCCGAAGCGGACGGAAGTGCGCACGGAGGAGCAGCAAGAGCAGGCGCTTCTTCATTTCTGGCAATAATATACTTCGCAAAATGGTATTGGCAAAGTTTGAATTATTCCCGGCGAGTCGGGTTGAAGATTAGATACAGACAAAGTGCGACCAAGAAAAGCATCCCGACGAGTTCCAATATGCCGTCGATGCCTCCCGGCAAATTAGTCTCTCCACGGCGTACGCTAACGCTCACGATCAGAGCAAGGAAACCGACGATCCCGATTGTTCGGCGAATCCATGAGCGCATCGGTTTACACCTCAGCTAGAGTCATGTAACGGTCGGCTTGGAGAGCGACGCCAGATATGCTTCCTTACCTTTTTCCGCAGCCTGTGCAAGGATGGTAGAAAAGGTGTCGTCTGCGGGGATGCTGCTTTTGTGCTCTCCAACGACGATCACAAAGTCCTTCACCTTGGCCATTACTGCTAAAGCATCCTCTCTTTTGCAGAAGTGGCGTGTATGGGAAAGAGGGTTTCTCCACAGTTCCTTCATATAGTCGCATTGGTCCGCGCAGCTTGAGAAGAATTGAAGATCGGCTTCCCTCTTTGGACCGACTGGACGCTGCCGGATTTTGCTGATCTTGTTGTGGATCGCAGTTATTACGTCGTTCCAAGTGGCGAATTCGATGGGTATCGATCCCTTTTTGTTATGGAGTTTTATATTCAGCAAGCGATTCGAGGCCAGCTTTCTCAGCCCATGTTCGGCGAGGCGCATACAATGAAAAACGCTGGCTGTGTATTGACTCGCCGCGAAGCAGTTGCCTGCCGATATAGCATCACGTAGCGCGTGGTGTGAATATTTCTCTTGAACGATCTTCCCGAACAGATTTGGATTCCCGTAGTGCCTAGCTTCCTCCTCTGACAAAATCATGAATCTCTGTTTCGATAGATTGTGGTGGACACAATTCAGGATAACCCCCAAACGAGATGAAAGAACGGCCTCACGTCTATCGACGGCTCCGTTCCCGCAGGCCGTCTGAAGCACTGTGATCTCCCCTACTAAAGTAGAGTCTGCCCCCAACTTTTCGCACGCAGCTTTCAATTGGCTAAGGACCCTCTCAACCATCGCTATCAGGTCGTCATTGCAAAAAGCCATTCCTGCTGTGTCAGCGAATTCCAGACGACTGCGACAAGTTTCCAAAAGCGCCAGGCTAGAGCACAATTCATAGACGTTATAGTCATTCATAAGTTGCGCCAGGCTCACTACTCGTCGGAGTTCGGTTTGACTGTGGCACACCACAGGTATACCCTCATTTCTGAGGGCAGACTGTGGCGAACGGCCCAACGACTTCCGCCAAGAATGTAGTGGGCAGTACCGCTGTGTTTACCGAGTTCACGCGCCGAATTCTCGCTGTACCTCACAGCGAAATCAAGGCGCAACTGGATGCAGAAAAAGAAGCGAAGCGAACGTCTACTAACGTCGCTTCGCGCCGCGTTTCCCACCCCAAGCCTTAATTCTGCGTTTCTCCCACCTTGCCGGTCAACTGTGCATAAGTTAACCGCCTTCCGGCGATCTGTGACACTGCCAGAGAGAACCTGTCAGCATCGGGAGTCTTGTTTCCGAGCGCATCCTTGCGATGGTTGTAGCGGAATACCTGTTCGTCCAAGTAACGGCTCAGATGGAACGGCTCTACGGCAACGTAGGTGCCATTCAATCCACGCTTGAGCAATGACCAGAAATTCTCCATGCCGTTTGTGTGAACCCGCCCATCGACGTATTGCTTTACGTGGTCAACAAATTGGTGAGTGAATTCCTTTGGGATGTGCCGATAGAGCTTCGCATTGTCGGTGTAGAGTTTCGATCCCGGCATCAGGTGTTTCAACACTTCGCTCTGCAATTCGACGCGGTTTACTGCGGGAACAACTGCCGCCCGGACCTTGCGCTGCTCACGGTCGAGCATTCCCATCACGGCAGTCTTGCCGACCAGCCCGGTATAGCCCTTGGTATCTGGCGATCTGCGGAGTTCACGGAGCTTTGCGCGCTGGTGCAGATGCTTGTTCGCGTCATGGCCGCCGATATACGCTTCGTCGGTTTCAACTTCGCAGCCTTCTCCGCCCATCTTCACATGGCCTTTGGCCTTCATTGCCAGCCGAATCCTGTGAAGCATGAACCAAGCTGTCTTTTGGGTCACTCCAAGTGCGCGGTGCAATTCATAGCTGCTAATCCCATTGCGGCAGTTAGAGAGCAACCAAAAGGCCGGGAGCCATTTGTCTAGGCCGATGGGGGAATCCTCCATGACGGTGCCAGTCTTGAGAGTGAACTGCGGAGCCTCGTGCTTCGCGCGGCAGTGCCAGCGGTTGTACTTCTCAAGGAACAGCACATCCTTGGAATTGCAGCGCGGGCAGCGCACACCGTTAGGCCAGCGGTTCGCCACGAGATACTTCCGGCAGTTGGCGGGATCAGAGAAGTAAACTATCGCGTCTTGAAGGGTTTTGAGCTTCATGGTTCGATGATGAACCAATCATTCTATTTTGTCAAGTATATTATTGCCTCATTTCTCGTTGACACTGCATTGATTGAAAATTAGACTCGTCGCAGAGCGGTGGTTTCGCTCAAACGATTTTGACCACCGGCTGCGCCTCGCCGGACCTCTCGCGATGGCCTCTACCCGAACGACCGTAGCTCCCCCCAATGACCGCGTGCGGCTGATCGTCGCCTCTTCGGTGATGCTCACCTTCATCTCCTTCTGGCGCGCGGCGGCCATCGTTCTCAATGACCTGGGCTCCTCGGCTTTCTATGCGGGCGGCATCGCCGAGCAGGCGGTTGGAGCCGCTGCGCCGTGGTTCATCCTCGGCATCATGCTGTTCAGCTTTGCAGTGCGCGCGGTTTACGTCGAGAGCTGTTCGATGTTCACCCGTGGCGGTGTTTACCGCGTGGTGAAGGAGGCACTGGGAGGCGGATTCGCCAAGCTCAGCGTTTCGGCGCTGATGTTCGACTACATTCTTACGGGGCCAATCTCCGGTGTGTCTGCCGGCCAATACATCACCGGCCTGCTCAACGAGCTGTTGACGGTGGCCAACCAAAGCCATTGGCTGCCTCCGGCTTTGATGGACGCGCACAACCACGCCCTCCAGTTCAATATGAATTACACTTCGGCGCTGTTTGCCGCGCTGGTGACGATCTATTACTGGTGGCAGAACATCAAGGGGATCGAGGAATCGAGCGACAAGGCGCTGCGGGTTATGCAGATCACCTCGGTGATGGTGATCGTTCTGCTGGTTTGGGGCTGTTACTCGGTAGGGGTGCGGGGCGCGCATCTTCCGCCTTCGCCGATCCCATCGCACCTGAAATTCAGCACTGACGCACTCGGCTTTCTGAAAGGAAGCGGCCTACCGATCTTCGGGCTGTTTGGGATTCTCATGGCCTTTGGCCACTCCATCCTGGCAATGAGCGGCGAAGAGACTCTGGCCCAGGTCAACCGCGAGATCGCGCATCCCAAACTCAAGAACCTGAAGCGGGCAGCGATTGTTATTGCCATCTACAGCCTGATCTTCACGGGTGGCGCCACGCTGCTGGCCTCAATGCTGATTCCCACTTTGGAGCGGACCCACATCTACCAGGACAACCTGATCGCCGGCCTGGCCATGTTCGTGGTGGGTCCGCTGTGGGCGCGAATCGCCTTCCGCATGTTTGTTGTGCTGGTTGGTTTTCTCATTCTCTCCGGCGCCATCAATACCTCGATCATCGGCTCCACCGGCGTGCTGATGCGGGTGGCCGAAGACGGCGTGCTGACCGACTGGTTCCGCAGGCCGCACGCGAAATTCGGCACCAGCTACCGCATCGTCAACCTGGTCTTCATCCTGCAGATGTTCACCATCATTGCGAGCCGGGGCAACGTCATTATGCTGGGCGAGGCGTACGCCTTCGGCGTCATCTGGTCGTTCACCTTCAACAGCCTCTCGATCCTGGTGCTGCGCTGGAAGTACCACGGCGAACGGGGCTGGAAGGTTCCTCCCAATATCCGGATCGGCCGCATCGAGATTCCGCTGGGCTTGCTGTCGGTGTTCATGGTGCTGCTGTCGGTGGCCACCGTAAACCTGTTCACCAAATCAGTGGCCACCGTCAGCGGCGTGATGTTTTCCATCGCGTTTTTCATCGTGTTCACGATTTCGGAGCGGGTGAACCTGCGCAGGCATGAGCAGACCGCGCGGCAGATGAAGGACCACTTCCAGCTGGAGCACCAGGAGACGATCAGCCGCGAGTCGACGGCCATCCGGCCCGGCGGCGTCATCGTGACCATGCGCGACGAGGCCAATCCACTGGCCTTGAAATGGACGCTGGGGCGGACGAGCACGGTGGATCGGGACGTAGTGGTGGTGAGCGTGCGCCTGATGGGCGTGGGCGGCCCGGAGTATTTGAGCGCCGAGCAGCAGAGCTTCAGCGAGCACGAGCAGATGCTCTTCACCAAGGCGGTTTCGGTGGCGGAAAGCTTTGGCAAAAGAGTTTCCCTGCTGGTGGTGCCGGCGGGCGACGTGTTTACGGCGCTGGTGCAGACGGCAAATTCGCTCGAGGTCGAGTCGGTGGTTGCCGGACAGTCGAGTTCGATGACCGCCGAGGACCAGGCGTTCCACATGGGACAGGCCTGGGAGGCGCTGCCCGAGCCGAAGAGGCAGTTCAACTTCTACGTGATCGGCGCTTCGGGCGAGACCAAGGTGTTCTACATCGGCCCGCACGCGCCTGCGCTGGGGCCCGAGGACGTGGAGCTTGTTCACCGGCTGTGGCTCAATATGCGGCGCGATCCGCTAGCAGGCGACCTGCATCATAGCGACATCATCACCTACGCATTGACACGGCTGGCCGGCCATTATGCGCGGGAGAAGCAGGAGATCCTGCGCGATTTGCATAATTATCGCACGGGCAAATCGCGCGCCCCGATGCGCCTGGGCGTGCAGGACTCGCACGGCCCGGGCGAAATCGTCCAATCGCCGCGCGCGATCAAGCAGACGCGAGACCAGTAGAGACAGTGGTTAGTGGTTAGTGGTTAGTGGTTAGTGGTTAGTGGTTAGTGGTTAGTCTTCAGCGCTGACGCTGAATGGCCGATCATACAAATTCCGTGCGGGATTCAGTTGACTGACCTGAGACTGCCGCGTTTGCTAGACGGAGATTTCGTCCCCGGGCTTCCAGTTCACAACCTTTACTCCGGGCGCGACGAGAGCGGCCAGCTCTGCCGGGGTGCCCTTGAGCGGCGGAAACGTTCCGAAGTGGATGGGGAGAACTGTTTCTGGTGCGAGGAGGCGGCAGGCGAGCGCTGCTTGCTGCGGTCCCATGGTGTAGTAGCCGCCGATGGGCAGCATGACGATGCGCGGCTGGTAGAGCTCGCGAATCAGTTGCATGTCGCCGAAGACGGAGGTGTCTCCCGCGTGGTAGAGCACAGGGCCCCCGGTGACGGCGAGCACGAAGCCGGTGGCGACGCCCACGTAGTGCATGCCCTTTTCGTCGGCTGCGGCAGCGGAGTGTTTGGCTTCGACCATTGTGGCTGTGACACTATCGAGGTCGACCGTGCCGCCCAGGTTCATGCCCATCGTCTGGCTCACGCCCTTGCCGGCGATGTAGTCGGCCAACTCATAGATTGCAACCACGGTGGACCCATGCTTTTTGGCGACGGGCACGGCGTCCGAGATGTGATCCCCATGGCCGTGCGTGAGCAGGACGTAGTGAATCTTCGTGGGCAGCTCGAAGCTCTGCGGGTACTTGGGATTGTGCGCGATGAAGGGATCGATCAGGAAGTTGGTTCCCTGGGAGGTTTGAATGAGGACGGTGGCGTGACCAAGCCAGGTGATGCGCGTTGCTTGCGATTTACTCATGATGCCTCCGCGAAAAACAGAGCTTGTGGCTAGCAGCCGGTAGCTCTTCGCTTTTCGATTCTAGCTCTCTGCTTCGGGACGCCAGTGAAAAGTCCTCCCACCCCAGTTGATGTCAACCCCCAATCGCCCACCCTCACACGTCAAACTGCCCCTAACCCGTTGCCTTCTGTTCGCTTATTCACTCCTTCAATTTTTCTCCAACTTTGCCGATCATTTCTCCCTCTTGGCGCATACTCAAACAAAAAGTGTTCAACCAGGCCTCACTTGCTGGGGGTCGGCCACCGGCTACCGACTGCTGGCTGCTGGCTGCTGGCTGCTGGCTGCTGGCTTCTGGGTAAGAACATTGGCTCGCAAATCTGCTCGTCAAGGAGGAGAAATTAAATAAAGAAATTTTTTCGGTGCTCAAAAAGGCAAAAAAGTGTGCTTAACTCTTTTTGAATCAACCAATCTAACCTTAAATCCTCGTCGATTTTTATCGATTTTTATCGATTTTTGTTCGCAAAACGGCCCTTTTTCGGCCTCAAAACGGCCCCGTTCGGCCCCCAAAGTGCCACGCATTGCGCGCTGTCGACCCGCGCCCGCTACCCTTCGCCAGGCTAGCGACTAGGGAATCTCTTGACGCCCACTTCGGGATGACGTAGCCTCGGAATGAGGCGAATATATGGCGAAAACTGAATCGCTCTTCCCCATCCTGCAGCCCTCCACCACCGCCGGACTGGCTCGAACGGCTGCCGAAGCGCCGCTCGATTCGAGCGGGTGCCTCACCGAGTACCGGCCGCTGACGAGCCGGTCGATTCTGAACAAAGTGACCTCGAACCGTGGCCTGCCCTTCAGCCACGCCATCAACCCCTATCGCGGATGCGAGTTCGGCTGCCGCTACTGCTATGCGCGGTATACGCACGAGTTCCTGGAGCTGGGGCCGGAGGAGTTTGAGCGGAAGATCTACTTCAAGCAAAATGCCGCCTGGCTGCTGGAGCAAGAGCTAAGGCGGCTGAAGCCGGGCACGGAGATCGCGCTGGGTACGGCGACCGATCCTTACCAGCCGCTCGAGAAGAAGCTCAAGATCACGCAGTCGCTGCTCGAGGTATTTGCGCGGCAGAGCGGATTCCGGTTGGGGATCGTGACCAAGTCGGCGCTGATTGTTCGCGATGTAGACCTGCTGAAGGAGGTCGCGCGCAACAACCGGCTGACGGTACACATTACCGTGACTACGATGAACGCCAGGCTGGCGCGGCAACTGGAGCCGCGGGCACCCAGGCCCGACCTGCGCATGCGGACAGTTGCGGAGTTGCGCGAGGCGGGGTTGCGGGCGGGCGTGATGTGCTCGCCGCTGATGCCGGGGATTACAGACAGCGCAATCTCGATCCGAGCAGTGGCGCGCGCCGCGGCGGCTGCCGGCGCGAGTTTTCTGGCGGCCGGAGCGCTGTTTCTGAAGCAGTGTTCTCTGCCCACCTTTCTCGGGTTTGTGCGCGAGCACTTTCCCGAGCAATTGGCCGCGTATGAGCGACGCTATGCGGGGAGCGCATTTGTCTCGAGCGCGTACCGGGAAAGAATGGCGGCGCTGGTGGACCAGATTTGCCGTGAGTTCAAGCTGGGAAAGCGGTACTCCTACTACGAAGAGGCAGCCAGAGAGGCAGCAGGTTTGGACGGGGCGGTGGCGGAGATGCAGCCGTGGCTGCCGTTTGCGGGGAGCCAGGAGTCGATGCTGCCACGCGCTAGCGGGTCATGATGACTTCAGAGACCGAGTCTTTGGCGAGGAATTGGCGGTGGCCGGACCAGCCGGCGAAGAGGCGCTCGATGCTGCGGTTGGTGAAGCAGCGCTGGATGGGGAACTGTTGGGCCAACTGCATTTCCACGTCGTCGCCATCGGTGAGATGGAAGCGGCAGCGCACTGCCTCCTCGCCCTGCATTCTGGTGTGGAAGAAGGCCAGCACCTGGCCGCCAGGGTTCATGGATGCGTAGAGATGCGCGACGATCGGAGCGACCAGCGGCTCGGGCAGGTAATCGAGCGCCGACCACAAGAGCACCAGGTCAAAGGTGCGGCCGGAGAAGCTGAGGGTGTAGTTCAGGTAGCCTTCGGCGTTCCAGATCGGGTTGCCGTCTTCATCGGCGCCGGTGATCCAGTTTTCTCCGAAGGCATCGACTTCAAGGTCGGCGAGGAAGACGCTATGGCCGAGGGTGGTGAGGAAGTTGATGTTGGTGGGCGAGGTGTAGCCGGTGTCGATGATGCGCAGGCCGGGCTCGGCCTGCAAGCGCTTGCGCAGCACGCTCCATGCGCCGGAGTGGCGCGGAACGCGAGGACCGGTGAGGCCCGGAAGCGACTGGGCGGTCGCGGTCTGCTGCTGTTTTCTATCGAACCACTCGCGCAGCACCCTGACTCCCTCTTGAGCGTTTTCGATTCACTTGTTTACATCGCCGGCAATGTCGAATCCGGGAATTTCTTCCACACTGGGCCACCCCAGCGACCCCGGCTCTTCGAGCCACCCGTCGCTGGGGACCCCGGGGAAAATTGACCCTCGACATTCCACATTCCGTCAAGAGCTCGATCGAAAACGCGGTAACGCCCGGGCAGATGAATGCGCGCTGCCCGGGCGTTGGTTAATTGGCCTGCATGCGGCTTCAGGAGCCGCTGCCGGGCGATCCGTTGCCGGTTTGCGGGACGGCGGCGGCGTCAGGCGGCCTGGAGACACCCTGCGTCAGATCCACCTTGCCGTGGAAGACGGCATTGTCTTCGACGGCGAGGCGAAGGGCGCGAATATCGCCCTGGAGGTTGCACCCGGAGCGCAGCTCCACGCGGCCGCTGGCCACGATATTGCCCTGCACCCGGCCCAGAATCAGCACATCCTTGGCGGTTAAGTTGGCGGAAATATTGGCGTTGGCGCCGATGGTGAGCCGGTTCTCGGCCAGGTTGACAGTGCCTTCGACCCGCCCATCCAGGATAAGGTCTTCACTGCCTTTGACTTCGCCACAAATGACGATGGTTTTGCCGATGTGCGCGGGAGAATTTTCTTGAGCCATGATCACAATCCTTGTCGAATTCCGAAGTGTCCCTGCCCGAACTATATCAACCCAGCCAGTCGGCTTCAATTCGCGGATGTAAAAAAAGCGCAAGTCGAATCGCTGCGACGCGGCCGGCGCCGGCGGCAGCCAGGGTGAGAGGGCGCTCCAGCTAAAATCAACGTGTGCACCGGCTCTTTTCCGTCCTCCTCCTGCTCGCCGGAACGGCTTGCTGCCCAGGGCAGCCCGGATCCGGCGGCGCGAACATGGCGCCCGCCGCGCAGGCGCAGGCCATGCTGGATCGCGCACTCGCGAACGAATTCAACGCGGCGCAGGATGCGAGCCACCCCATGCGCTACGAACTGGCGAAGACCAGCCCGCACTGGAGCACCACTAAGAAGATTTGCGAGACCAAGGACGGGGACGTGGCGCGGCTGATCGCGCTGAACGGCAAGCCGCTGAGCCCGGCCGACGAGCAGAAGGAAGAGGCTCGGCTGAACGGCCTGCTCGGCGACCCCGGGAAACAGCGGCGCCGCATGCAAGCTGAGAGCGAGGACAGGGGACGGGTGTTGAAGGTGCTGCGCGCGCTGCCTGCCGCGTTTGTGTACCAGGACGCGGGTCCAGGCGAGGGCCCGACGGGAAAGGTGGAGAAGTTTACCTTCAAACCGAATTCAGGTTTCTCACCGCCGGATCTGGAGACGCAGGTTTTGACCCAGATGGCGGGAGAGATCTGGATCGATCCCGTGCATCTGCGCGTGGTGAGGCTGGAGGGCCACCTGCAGCAGGATGTGGATTTCGGCTGGGGGATTCTGGGACGGCTGAACAAGGGTGGGTGGATCGTGATCGAACAAGCGGACGTGGGCGGAGGCCAGTGGCGGACTGTCCACTTTCAGATGGCGATGAGCGGCCGGGTGGTGTGGAAGACGCGCGTGTTCGACACCACGGAGGATGAGAGGGGGTACGAGCCGGTGCCGGTTGGGCTGGGGTACCAGAAGGCGATTGAGTTGCTGCGTGCGGAAAAGTAGGAGGGCCGACGGGTTGAAGCAGAACGAAAAGCGGTCCGGCGCAAGAGCGCAGAACCGCTTTTCTGTTGGAGCGCGTGTTTTACATCTTCACGAAGACGATGACCATGGTGAAGAGGGTGAGGGACTCAATGAATGCCAGGCCGAGCACCAGGAACAGCATGATGGCGGGTCGGGTTCCGGGGTTGCGGGCTACGGCTTCAGCAGCCGAGGCCACCGCGCGGCCCTGCCCCATGCCGCACATGCCGGCAGCCAGGCCCATGGCGATGCCGGCACCAATGGGAATGAGGCTGACTGCAGCCGTGCCGGCATCGGCAAAGACCGGGACGGCAAAGCACAGAACCGCCAGGGTCATGAACACGAATTGAAGTTTACGCATAATTCTCCTGCTCCCTAAGATTGGCTGCCAGTGGGTGGTTGAGGCTCACCGTGCCGGCGGAAGAGCAGCTCTTAGCTTCTAGCTCCTAGCCTCTAGCCATTTTCCGGTGAGTCGTTGTCTTCGATTCACCGATGCATGGGCTAGCGGCTGGAAGCTAAAGGCTGGAAGCAATCTTCACGCCTTTGGCCCCCTCACGCTCGCGGCCGTCCGTATCCCCGGAGCGGAAGCAGCTCCGGCGGAATTTTTTGAGCTTCTAGCTTCTAGCTCCTAGCCAGTGAATACCCAAATCCGATATTCCGGTTATTACGGCGCTCCTCCGCCGCTCGACCTACTGGAGAAACTCGGACTCTGGCTTACCACCGGACAAGCTAGCAGCTAGAAGCTAGAGGCTAAAAGCTGTCTTTAATGCTCCTCTGCCACCGCCATGGAGAGATAGATCATGGACAGCAGCATGAAAACGAAAGCCTGAATGACCGAAACCAGCGCGTGCAACGCCAAAAAACCAGACGGGATCGCAAGCGGGATCAAAGAAAAAGCCACCAGCGTCATGAGGTCGCTGGCAAACATGTTGGCGTAAAGACGGATGGTAAGCGACATCATGCGGGCGAGGTGAGAGACAACCTCAATGGGAAACATGAGAGGCGTGAGCCACCATAGCGGGCCCGCGAATTGCTTGAGGTAGCCGATGGGGCCATGCACGCGGAGGCCGTGGTAGTTGTAGTAGAGAAAAGTGAGGACGGCGATGCCCAGGGGAACGAAGGGTTGCGCCGTCGGCGTTTCGACGCCGGGGATGAGGCCGACGACGAGGCCGATGAGATTATTCAACAGGATAAAAAGGCCGACGCAGGTGACAAACGCCTGGAAGCGCTCGTAGCCGTGCCCGATGACCTGCTCGGCCAGGTCGCTGACGCCTTCGTGGATCATCTCGGCGACCTGCTGCGCGGGATTGGGTTTCTCTACCGAAAGCGTAAGACGCACGACGAGGAAGAAAGCGATGAGGAAACCGGCGACCAGAAGCTCGAGCGTGAAGGCGCTGTTGACGGTGGCGGCTGTTTCGGTGGCCTCCGCGGAGCCGAGACCGATGAGATGGTAGAGCTTGACCTCGATCCCCCCGAGGAGAAGGTTGACGAAATGCGTCAATGCGAAAGCCTGCATGATGAGAGTCCAGATCTTCCTTTTCAAGGGGGCAAAGAAGGCACGATGATCGCCCGCTGCATCAGTCGCGAAGCAAGCGAACCGCCTCCCAGACCATGGCCAGAAGCGCCAGGACAAGGCCGCAGAGAAGCGCCACCACAGAACCCCGGAAACATTTCAGGCTACCATAAATGGCTGCGCCGAAGACGCCCAGGCGAAGCACAAAAAAGACGGCCGAGACCGCCGCTGCCCTTGGGGCCTGCTGGTGGTCCATTTTGGCATTGAGGAAACGGATGAGGCGGCGCCACTCGAGGATGCTAGCGGCGGAAATGGCGGCGCCCGCAGCCATCATGGCGGCATCGCGCCAGCCGGAGGCCTTCCAGAGCACCAGGGCGGCGAGCGCGCCAACGATGAGGGTGATGCGGATGGCCCGCATGAGCAGAGCCTGCAAGCCATCGTTGGTCAAGCCGGCCAGGGAATGCGGCTCGTCGGTCATGAGCCCGTTCCCCCGCTGCCCTTCCCGGAGGAACTGTCGTCCCCGGAGGAACTGTCGTCGTCCTGCATGGCGGGATCTTTCTCGGCGTTCAGCGCCAAGCGGATGACGTACACCAGGCCGGAGATTCCGCCAAAGACGATGCCGACGATCGCGATCCAGGACTGATGGAAGTGGCGGTCGAACCATGCGCCGATGAGCCAGCCGATGAAGGCCGAGCAGGGCAGCACGAGCGCGATCTGCATCAGTTTTTCGGCCTGAATCCAGGCGCCCATGAGGCTGGCGGGCTTGCCGTCTCGCTTGGGGTCCGGAATGGGGCGATGGTAGGGCATTCGTGGCTCCTCAAAAAGGATACAGCGCCGCAAGGGCGAGGCGTACGGCGCCAACTCGCGAACGGTATACTTCCCTTTTGAGCGTCTGCTCTTTTTGTGTGTCCGCTCAAGGCGATGGAAGGAAAAGACTGTGTTCGACTCGGAGTTTGAAGAGAGTCTTTTTGAGTTGCGCAAGGAAAAGCTCAAAGAGATCGAGAAGCTGGGGCAGGCGGCTTATCCCAACCGGTTTCCGGCACGGCAGGACGAATTTGCGACGCCGCTGGCTGCGGTGCGCGCCAGGTGGGATAAGGCGACTGGCGAAGAGCTTGAGGCGAAGCGCGAGACGGTGGCCGTGGCTGGGCGCATCATGGCCATTCGCCAGCAGGGCAAGGCGGGATTCGCGACGCTGCAACAGGAAGGCGCGCGGCTGCAGATTTACGTGCGGCTGGATGCGGTGGGCGAGCAGGGATTCGCGCTCTACAAGCTGCTCGACCTTGGCGACCACATCGGCGTGACGGGATATTTGTTCCGGACCCGAACGGGCGAGCTGACGGTGCATGTGGAGACGCTGACGTTTCTGGCCAAGGCGATGCTCGCGCTGCCGGAGAAGTATCACGGGCTGGCCGACGTCGAGCTGCGCTACCGGCAGCGGTACGTGGACCTGTTTGCGAACCTCGATGCCCGCGAAGTGTTTGTGAAGCGAGCTAAGGTGCTGAAGGCGCTGCGAACGTTTTTCGACAGCCGCGGCTATCTTGAAGTGGAAACGCCGATGATGCAGCCGATCGCCGGCGGGGCAGCGGCGCGTCCGTTCACGACGCACCATAACGCGCTGGACATGGATTTGTATTTGCGGATTGCGCCGGAGCTGTATTTGAAGCGGCTAGTGGTGGGTGGGTTGGATCGCGTTTACGAGATCAACCGCAACTTCCGCAACGAGGGCGTGAGCACGCAGCACAATCCCGAGTTCACCATGCTCGAGTTCTATCAGGCGTATGCGAATTACCACGACCTGATGGATTTGACGGAAGAGCTGATCGCGTTTGTGGCGAAAGAAGTGAACGGGACGACTGTTCTTCCGTCCGGCGAGAAGGATGAGAACGGAAATCCGATTCCGCGGCTCGATTCGTCCGGCCAGCCGATCGACGTCGCGAAGTGGGAGCGGCTGACGATGCGAGAGGCGATCATCAAGTGGTGGCCGGAAGGGCCGGAGCTGCGCCCGGAGTTATCCGACTTTAGCAGTCGTCATGAACTGGTGAAATCGGTGAGCAGTCTCGATGCTTATTATCGCCAGCTCGTTTCTCCTCTAACGAGAGGAGCCGCTATGAACCTCGATGCTGAGCAGGCGGAGGGCATTCGCTCCCGCCTTAAGACCGCAGGTTTGGCCGCTCAACTAGCAGCAGACATGAGCGACGAGCGCTATCCCCTCGGCAGGGCGGTCGCAGGACTCTTCGAACTAGTGGTTGAGCCGCGCCTCACCCAGCCCACGATCATCCACGAGTTCCCGACCGCCGTCTCGCCGCTCTCGAAGCAGAAGCCGGACGATCCGGATTGGGTCGAGCGCTTCGAGGTCTACATTGGCGGGTTCGAGATCGGTAACGCCTTCAGCGAGCTGAACGATCCAGTGGAACAGAAGAAGAGATTTGAGGATCAAATCGCGCAGCGCGCAGCCGGTGACGAGGAAGCGCACCAGATGGACGAGGATTACGTGCGCGCGCTGGCCTACGGGCTGCCTCCGACGGGCGGCGAAGGCATCGGCATTGACCGGCTGGTGATGCTGCTGACGGGATCGAAGTCGATTCGGGACGTGATTCTGTTTCCGCTGATGAGAAACACAGGGAGTAGCCAGTAGGGAGTTCGGAATAGGAACGACATTGAACATTCTTTTTGTCGGTGACATTTTCGGCAGCGCGGGGCGCAGGATTGTGCGCGAGCACATTGGCCATGTGAGAGAGGCGCACCAGGTCGACCTGACGATTGTGAACGTGGAGAACGCCGCGGGAGGTTTCGGCGTGACGCCGGGGCTAGCCGAAGAGATTTTCGATTTGGGCGCGGACGTGCTGACGACCGGCAACCATGTGTGGGACAAGAAGGAGCTGATGGACTATCTGAACTCGGCCGCGCCTTACACGCACGAGCGCGCGCGGCGGGTGCTGCGGCCGGCGAACTTTCCGCCCGGCGTGCCGGGATACGGCTTCTATGAAGGAAAGACCGCCGGCGGCGTGGACTACGCGGTGCTCCAATTGCAGGGGCGCGTGTTCATGACGGCGATCGACGATCCGTTCCGCACCGCCGACTCTCTGTTGTCCTCCGTGCGGGCCAAGGTGATCGTAGTGGATTTCCATGCCGAGGCCACGAGCGAGAAGGTGGCGATGGGGTGGTACCTGGATGGGCGCGTCACGGCGGTTCTGGGCACGCACACGCATGTGCCGACTGCCGATGAGCGCATTCTGCCCCATGGAACGGCATATCAGACTGACGTGGGCATGAGCGGGCCCTACGACAGCATCATCGGCGTGGAAAAAGAGCTGGTGCTGCACAAATTCCTTTCGGCCATGCCGGGCAAGTTCGAGGCGGCGAAGGGAAATCCGAAGATGTGCGGCACGCTGGTGACGTGCGATGCGGCGACGGGAAGGGCGTCGGCGATCCAGAGGATCATGCTGGGGGAATGAGTCTAGAGGCAGTGGTTCGTGGTTAGTGGCTAGTGATTAGTGGTTAGTGGTCAGGAAGCAGTTGAAGTGCGAACAAAAGCCCATAACTATTTGTCGAGCCCCCATAAGAGACGAAAAGCAACCGCAGATCCCCGTTCGACTCGGCTCGTCTGGCGAGCCTCGCTCAGGGCAGGCTTTCGACTCCGCGGGCCGCGTGAAGCGCGGCCCGCTCCGCTCAGGATGACACGACATTTGTCTAACGTTCTTCTGTGACAAAACATCGGCGCAGCGCGATCACGAAAGACAACAAAAAGGGCAGGCCGCCGAAGCGGACTGCCCTTTTTTATCCCAGAAGCATCTTGTTGCGCGGACTGCGATCGCCGATTCGAAGCGGTGATCGAGTCGTCGCGGTTAATGCGCGTGGTGCGCGGGCGAAGGCTTTGGCGCCGGATGGTGCACCGGGGCTGCCTTCTTTGCTTGCTGAATGAATCCCTCGGTGAGGACGATTTGCGCCGATGCGGCAGTGGTTCCCGCTGCAGCAACATGCGTGTAGGTGTCGTAGGTGCCGTCGAGCTCGGTGGCGTTAGGCTGGAATCCGAGCGCAGTGCCCGATCCTGGAGCTTCCTTGCAGGAGAGCGGGTCCTTGAGGTTGACGGTAAAGTCGGCGGTGTGGGCGTCCTTGGCGTCCTGCGTGACAGCCACATTGAGGGTCGAGATGGCGGGGTCGATGGAGATTTTGTGGATGTGCGCCGGCGTGTCTGTGAGGACATCGCCCATGGCGTCGGTATCGGCCTTAACGCCGTTGGCCAGGATGTAGGCCTGGGCGTCCGCGACTTTGAGCTCAGTGGGCGGCGGCGGAACAGCGCCGCAATCGACGGGATTGGTGAGTTTGATGACGAAATCCTTCGGCTTGACCGAGGCGGCGGTGGTGACGGAGATCTTCAAGACCGATGCGGGATCGGCAATGATGATGCCGGGCACCGGAGTGGCCTGGCCCTTGAGGAGAGCCCAGAGTCCGGTGGCATCCGCGTCAGAGCCGTTGGCCAGAATGTATTCCTTGTCTTCGAGGCCGAGGCTCTTGGGATCGCCGCTGGTATAGGCGTGATGCGCCAATTCCGCCGGAGTTGGAGCGGGCGTGGGGGAGAAGCTGGCAGGCGGGAAGAGAGTTGCCTGGGCCTGAGCCTCGACAGCCGCGATCTGCTGCTTGATGGCGGCGTCGCCGTCGAGCGTGCCGTGATAGCGCTTGTACCAGTAGTCAAGCTGCGGCTCGATCTGGGTTTTGTAGGGACCCGGCGCGAAGTCCAGTGCGCGGGCAAAGAACCAGATGGCCTTGACTTCGTCTCTGGAGTCGCCGGGCTTGGCGTAGGCCTGCGCCAACTGCAGGGTATCCGCAAGGCATGGACCCGGCTGGGTACACGCATCGGGCGAATAGAGCATCAATTCGGCGTTATATTCCTTGATGGCGCCGGCGAAGTCTTTCTTGGAGACAGCGTCGTCAAAAGCGATGGCAGAGTGGAAGGCGGGGTAGGCAGCCGCGGTCAATTTGCCCCAGTCCGCGTCAGACGTGCCGGCCGGCTTGGGAGCTGTGAGGCCTTTCTGCGCGAGGGCCGCGGCGTCGTCGCAAGTTTGCGGATCGGTCGCGACACCGGAGGCGTCGAGGGTCGCACCGCACTGCTGCTTCTTCACGAAAACGCAGACAAAGATGCCCTTCACGTTGTTGGGATCGACCTGAAGCAGGCGGCTACACGCACCGACGACCTTTTCGGGCTGGTTGAGCTGCTGGTAGGAATCGATCAGTTGATCGAGAACGGCCTTCTTGACGACACTCTGTGGATAAGTTTGAAGAAATCCTTCGAGCGCGGCAGCCTTTTGGCCTGGGTCGGTCTGTGTGATGGCGTTTTGGTACGCGTTGAACTCGGCCGGATCCTGGATGGTGATCTGGCTGGAGTCCTGGGCGCGCAGTGCTGGCGTGGAAACAAGGCTCAGGCTTGCCAATGCCATCGCAGATGCAAGGACTAACTTCTTCATGCAAAGCTCCTGGGAAATGCGGAAATGGAAATCAAGCATCACTCATTCGCCGGCGAAAGGGCAACCATCCTGGCGGTTGAGAGCCGGGGCAACGGTTATTAAGATACCACGGCCACCAATGCTGCGTAGGAGGATTATAGAAAGCCAACACGCCGCTGACAAGGAAAGCAAGATGTGGATTCCAGGACGCGCAGCACGCTGGTAACGGGGCAGACGGAGGCCAAGCGCGGACCGGGCGAAAAGCCGCAGGCGAGCAGCGCGATTAGAGCGGAACCAGAGTAACCGTGTCCTATTGGGTTTTGCGCAGGGTCGCCGCTCCCTGATGGTCGCGTCGACTTGAACTCAGTGCTTTCGGGATACGCCGACTCTGGTTCCGCTATAGGGGCGGAAGGATGGCCTATTGCAGCAGGCGGACGAGCTCGGACTGCTCGGCGAGGAAGGCGTCGTGGCCGTGGACGCTGGTCATCTCGCGGTAGTCGGCCTGGGTGCCGGCGGCGCGGATGGATTCGGCAAAGCGGCGCACGTCCTCGGCGGGAAAGAGCCAGTCGGAACTGATGCCGATAAAGCTGAGGCGCGCCTTGATGAGGCCGAAGGCTTCTTCCGGCGAGGCGTAACCGCGGAGCGGATCCCAGGTGTCCATGGCGCGCAGGATGGCGAGGTAGGCGTTGGCGTCGAAGCGCTCGATGAAGCGGCTGCCCTGGAGATCGAGGTAGCCGGCGATGTCGAAGCGCTCGCCAACGAGGCCGGCGCCATGGCCGTTGGCGGCCCAGGGATCTTCGCCACTGCGGTTGGGATTGCGGCCGAAGCGCTCGTCGAAGAGCGGCGCGGACTTGTAGCTGATCATGGCGATCTTGCGGGCCAGGGCAAGGCCGCTGCGGGGCGGGCGCTGCGGAAGATAGCGTCCGCCGGCCCACTCGGGATCGTGCTGGATGGCCTGGCGCTGCAGGTGGTTGAGGGCCAGCCCCATGGCGGAGAGCGGCGTGACGCCGATGATGAGCGCGCGCTGGATGCGTTCGGGTTGAAGGATGGTCCAGTCGAGCGCCTGCATGCCGCCGATGGAGCCGCCGAGGACCAGCCGGAGGCGGCGGATGCCGAGCGAGTCGAGAAGGTGTGCCTGCGCGCGGACGTTATCACGAACGCCGACCAGGGGGAAGTCCGGGCCGTAGATTTCGCCTGTCTCGGGATTGACGGAACCAGGCCCCGTTGAGCCGTAGCAGGAACCCAGCATGTTGATGCAGATGACGAAGTCATGCTCCAGCGAAAGGACCGCGCCAGGAGCGAAGATTTCGGGCCACCAGGAGCCGACGAGAGCCGAGCCCGAGAGTGCGTGGCAAACGAGAACGGCATTGTCACGCGCCGCATTGAGCCGGCCGTAGACGGCGTAATGCAGCGTGGGACAGATGAGGGAGCGGCCGCACTCGAGCGGCAGGGAGCCGTCCAGGACGAAGTCGCCTTCGTAGGTAGGCTCCACGGTCTTCGATGCGGGCGGCGAGGCGCCGCTGCGGCTGTAAGTGTCGGTCATATTCAGCTTCTAGCTTCTAGCTCCTAGCTTCCAGCTCCTAGCTTCGGACTTCAGAGTCGCAATGAATGATCTGAGCATCCTGGACATCTCATTACCGAGCGATTCCGCCTCTCGCGGTTTGAAAGCTAGAGGCTAGAAGCTTGTATTTATTTTGCCGCAACGGCGCGGGTTGAACCGGTAAAGGTGTGGCCGTTGGCGGCCTCGATCGCCTGATCGAGGTCGGCGAGGATGTCGCGAATGTCTTCAATGCCAACAGAAAGCCGCACCATCTCCGGAGTAACGCCCGTGGCCGCCTGCTCCTCAACCGAAAGCTGCTGATGCGTCGTGGAGGCGGGGTGAATCACGAGCGACTTGGCGTCGCCGATGTTGGCCAGCAGCGAGAATAGCTCGAGCGAATCGATGAGCTTCTTTCCCGCATCGTAGCCGCCCTTAATGCCGAATGTGACGAGCGCACCGGCGCCAGTGGGCAGGTACTTTTTGGTACGCGCGTAGTAGGGGCTGGACGAGAGGCCGGGATAGTTGACCCAATCGACGCCGGGGTGCTCAGCAAGGTGCTTGGCGACGGCCAGTGCGTTCTGCGAATGGCGCTCCATGCGCAGGTGCAGCGTCTCGATACCCTGTAGCAGCAGGAAGGCGTTGAAGGGCGAGAGCGCCGCGCCGGTGTCGCGCAGGCCCTGCACGCGCGCCTTGAGGATGAACGCGAGGGGGCCGAAGGCGGCGGTGTAGGAGAGGCCGTGATAGGAGGGATCCGGCTCGGTGAAGTCCTTGAAGCGGCCCGAGGCAGCCCAGTCAAATTTTCCGGCGTCGACAATGACGCCGCCGATGGCCGTGCCATGGCCGCCGAGAAACTTGGTGGCCGAGTTGACTACGATGTCGGCGCCCCACTCGATGGGCCGGACGAGAGCGGGCGAGGCCGAGGTGTTGTCGATGACGAGCGGCAGCTTGTGCTCGTGAGCGATGGAGGCGAGGCGCTCGATGTCGGCGATGTCAAGCTTGGGGTTGCCGAGGGTCTCAGTGTAGACGGCGCGGGTTTTGTCATTGATGAGAGCGCGCAGGCCGTCGAAGTCATCGGCGTCGACAAACTTGACTTTGATGCCAAGGCGCGGGAGCGTGTAATGGAAGAGATTGTAGGTGCCGCCGTAGAGCGAAGTCGTGGAGACGATTTCGTCGCCGGCCGCGGCCAGTGTGAGGATGGTGAGCGTCTCCGCTGCCTGGCCTGATGCCGTGGCGAGGGCTGCCGCACCACCTTCGAGAGCGGCTACGCGCTTCTCAAAGACGTCGGTGGTGGGGTTCATGATGCGGGTGTAAATGTTGCCGAACTCCTGGAGCGCGAAGAGACGGCCGGCGTGGTCCGCGTCCTGGAAAACATAGGAGGTGGTTTGATAGATGGGCACGGCGCGGGCGCCGGTGGCGGGGTCAGGCGATTGGCCAGCGTGTACGGCCTGCGTGGCCAACTGCTGAGGTTTTGGTTCCGACATGATGATCTCCTTCAAATTCGTATGGTCAATGCATTGGGGACTGCGGGGATCGATAGCGGGCCGTGTGACCCGGGACAACCAAGCGACGAGCGTTTCGCCGCTGGGCGGGAGAAACAATGAAAACGGCCCGCATCCGTTTTCAGGACCCGGGCCGCTTGACTTCAAGATCGGTTGCGCCTAGCGCATTCGCCGCTCAAGAGCCACACGGAGGGGCCGGGATGGCATACACATGGCCATGACCGCAATTCCGTGTTCCCGTGAGACCGGCATGAAGGCAGTATCAAGGGGCGAAGGCGCAGGTGTCAAGCAAAGAACGGGGCGGATGCGACTGGGTTTTGACGCTGAAGTGTTATTTGGACCGGGCCGACACTTCCCTATTCTTCGGGCTTCCAGACATAGGCTCCGGGCTGGGGCAGGCCGATGTGGGCGAGCACGCGGCAAGCGAACTGGCGGGCCATGACGGTGGAATCGGCGGCAGGCTGATAGAAGGCCGGAATGCAGGGGAAGATGGTGGCGCCGGCCTCGGCGGCCAGCGTCATGTTGCGCAGGTGAATGCGGTTGAAGGGCGTTTCGCGCACGCAAAGCAGGAGCGGGCGGCGCTCCTTGAGCGTGACGTCAGCGGCGCGGGCGATGAGCGAGTTGGCGAGGCCGAGAGCGATGGCTGCCAGCGTGCCCATGGAACAGGGTAGGACGATCATGCCGTTCGAAGGGTGGCTGCCGCTGGCTATGGGAGCGCCGATATCGGAGTCGGAGAGCTGGATTATTTTCCTGGTTTTGGAGGAGAGTAGTTTCTCGATCAGGTCATTGCGGCCGGAGACACCGAGTTCTTCGGCCAGCACGCGTAGCGAGTTTTCTGAGGCGACAAAATGGATGCGGGCGACGCGGGAGTCGGCTTCGAGGGCGCGGAGTGCCTCGCGGGCAAGGATGGCGCCGGATGCGCCGGTGATGGCGAGGGTGATTTCCAAGCTTCTAGCTCCTAGCTTTTAGCCTTTAGCATGTTCGTGCGAAAGCCATCTGGAGACGCGTTCGGCGGTTTCCGCATTTCGAGTCAGCGACTCCTGTTCGTCATCCAGAAAACGACTCCGAACCAGAATGGCGCGCTCGTCAGCAAACAGGAGCCCCACAAACCCATCAAGAATAGCTTTTTCGCGCGCAGTCTAGCGCGGGCCTTATCTTTTCGTCTGGCGATGAGCTCGACGATCCAACCCAACGTGTAGCACAGGTTCGCTATGAGGCCATAGAGAACGATAGTAAGGCCAGTTTCCAGCTCTGGGGCGTCACCTGCGGAGTTCACTTTTTGTGCGAAAAACTCCATCGCGAAAATTGAGGCAATTCCAATCACGAACAGAATTGCGTTGTAAGGCAACCGCCGAAGCTCCCACCATCGAACGACTTGCCAGGTTGTCATCTCAGATTCCCCGCTTCGGCGTATTTTTGCTTCGAGGCGATCACTCACCGAGAACACGCTTGAAGATTGCGTCGACGTTAGTGAGCTGCCGCGAATAGTCAAAGGTGCGCGCCAGCTTTTTAGGGCTGAGCAGCTTTGCAATTTTGGGGTCGCGGGCCACTTCGTCGCGGAAGCTCAGGTCGTCTTTCCAGGCGCGCATGGCGTGGGACTGGACGAGGCGATAGGCTTCCTCGCGCAACATGCCTGCTTCAGCCAGATCGAGAAGCAATTGGCCCGAAAAGATGAGCCCGCCGGTGGATTCGAGGTTCTTCTTCATCCGCTCCGGGTAAACCAGCAGCCGGTCGATAAGGTCTGTGGCTTTGGCCAGCAGATAATCGACGAGGATGGTGGAGTCAGGGAAGATGATGCGCTCGACCGACGAGTGCGAGATGTCGCGCTCGTGCCAGAGCGGGATGTTCTCCATGGCCGCCTGGGAATTGCCGCGGAGGACTCGCGCGAGGCCGCTGATTTGCTCGCTGGTGATGGGATTCTTCTTATGCGGCATGGCGGAGGAGCCTTTTTGCTTTTCGCTGAAGTACTCCTGCACCTCGCGAACCTCAGTGCGCTGCAGGTGGCGGATTTCGACGGCAATCTTGTCCAAGGTACTGCCGAGTATGGCGAGCGTGGCGATGTAGGCGGCGTGGCGGTCGCGCTGGATGACCTGCGTGGCGACGGGCGCGGGCTTGAGGCCGAGGCGCGCGCAAATGCGCTCTTCGTGCTCGGGCTTGAGGTGGCCGAAGGCGCCGACTGCGCCGGAGAGCTTGCCCACGCGCATGTCTTCGGCGGCGGCGGCGAAACGCGCAGCATTGCGCTCCATTTCGGCGTACCAGTTGAGGAGCTTGAGTCCGAAGGTGGTGGGCTCAGCGTGGATGCCGTGGGTGCGGCCGATGGTGGGCGTGTGCTTGAATTCGATGGCGCGGCGCTTGAGCACGGCGAGCAGAGCGGCGATGCCGCCGCTGAGGAGCGCGGATGCTTCTTTGATCTGGAGGGCCTGGGCCGTGTCGACAATATCGTTCGATGTGAGGCCGTAGTGAAGCCACCGAGAGGACTGGCCGTCCAGGCCTTGCTTTTGGAGGGACTCAGCCACTGCCGTCGTAAAGGCGATGACGTCGTGCTTAACCTCGGATTCGATTTCCGCGACGCGGGCGGCGGAGACGGTGGCCTTCGTTGCGATTGCTTCGGCTGCAGCGGCCGGAATCACGCCGTCCTCGGCGAGCACGGTGCTTGCGGCTGATTCGACCTGCAGCCAGCAGCGGTATTTGTTCTCGTCTGTCCAGATGGCGCCCATGGCGGGGCGCGTGTAGCGTTCGATCAAGGCAAGCTCCTAGATAAGCAGCTATTAGCTGTTAGCCCTTAGCTTTTAGCTCCATCGTGCCAGCGCAAGCTCCGGTGGCAGACTTCGAAGGCTGCCTTGAAAGAAGGACTTCGCGAGTCGGCGCTGAAGCTGCGATTGAGCTGGGCTCCATTGTTGATTGTACGAGGGGTCGCGGCTATTCGCGAGGAATTCCGAGGCGGATGAACAGTTCGCCGATGAGCAGGCCGCGGCCGGGTTTGTAGGGCTGGAACCATTCGCCATCGATGACCAACTGCGGGACGGCGCGCTTTCCGACGTGCTCGATGACCTCAGCAGAAGCGGCAGGGCTGGTGTCGAGATTGACCTCGGTGTAGGCGACGCCGTGCGCATCGAGGAACTGCTTGGCGGAACGGCAATCTCGGCACCATGCAGTGGTGTAAACCTGCACGTTCATAAGCGAATTTTACTCAAATTGCGATGCTACGATCTGTGATCAGAAGCACTTCGGAGATTAGATGACCGCGGATCAAATTAAGTCACTCTTACATCTTGAGCCGCACCCGGTGGAGGGCGGATGGTTTCGCCGGACGTATACGTCGGCGGGTAGCGTGGAGCTGCCGCGCGGCGTGCGGGCCCAGGGCACGGCGATTTATTACCTGCTGGAGGCCGGGACGTTTTCGGAGATGCACGTGCTGGCGTCGGATGAGATTTTTCACTTTTATCTGGGCGATCCGGTGGAGATGCTTTTCTTGCTTTTGGACGGGAGTTCTGCTGTTTTGACTTTGGGACCGGATTTGGCGGCGGGTCAACATGTGCAAGTGGTGGTTCCGGCGGGGGTGTGGCAGGGTGCGCGGCTGCTGGATGGCGGCAAAGTGGCGTTGCTGGGGTGCACAGTGACGCCGGGATTCGATTTTGCGGATTACGTGAGCGGGAGTTACGCGGAGCTGGCGGCGAAGTGGCCGGCGGAGGCGGAGAGGATCAAGAAGCTGACGAGGAGATAGCGGAGTTAGCGGGGCTAGCGGGGCTAGCGGGGTTAGCGGAGTTAGAGCATTTTAGGAAATGCTGTAGACTGCATTGCAGAGCCTGAACCACGCCCTGGCGTTGTCCGGTGTGATCCTTTTGAGGGCATCGGCAATGGCTTGTTCGAGAGTTTCCCGGGTTCGGGCCTG
>JBEKSA010000026.1:0-55110 GCA_049517515.1 Occallatibacter sp. | reverse complement strand
GGCCCGAACCCGGGAAACTCTCGAACAAGCCATTGCCGATGCCCTCAAAAGGATCACACCGGACAACGCCAGGGCGTGGTTCAGGCTCTGCAATGCAGTCTACAGCATTTCCTAAAATGCTCTAGTAGCTAGAAGCTTATTTCCGCTTCCAGCGCACGCCATCCTTCGAGTCCTCGATGACCACGCCCTTCTCCGCCAGCTCGTTGCGAATCTGGTCGGCCCGGGCAAAGTTGCGCGCTTTCTTGGCCGATGTGCGCTCCGCCAGCAGCGCCTCGATTGCCTCATCGGTCAACGATTGCGCGGCCAGCAGTTCCGGCGCCACATCCGCCATCCTGTCGGTCTCCTTCGCCCACTCGAGCGCGCGCCTCGTCGCTTCGGCGTCGCGATCCTCCAGCACATCGAACACCGCGTCGAAGTCCTCGAGCACCGTCAGAATCGCATCGCGGTCCCCCGCAAAAAACTGCCCCTGGTCAATGGCCGTATTTCCCGCGCGCACAAGCTCAAAAACCGGCGCCAGCGCATCGGCAGTGTTCAAATCATCGGCCAGCGCGTCTTTGAATTCGCCCTCCGTCTTCTTCGCGGCCTCCTGCATCGCGGAGTTCTCGCCAATCGCAAAGTTCCCCGCAGTCAGCCGCGCCTGAAATGTCCGCAGACGGTCGATTGCGTTGGTCGCGTCGACAAGGCTGTCGAAGGTGAAGTTGAATTGTCGGCGGTACGGCACCGCAATCAACGCCAGCCTGATTGCCGAGGCTTTAAAGCCCTTCAGCAGCAGATCGCGCGGCGTGTAGAAGTTGCCCTCGCTCTTCGACATCTTCCGCCCGTCCACCAGCAGAAACCGCACATGCATCCAGTGTCGCGCGAACTGTTTGTGCGTCGCCGTCTCGCTCTGTGCAATCTCATTTTCGTGGTGCGGGAACATCAGGTCTTCGCCGCCCGCGTGCAGGTCGAAGCTCTCGCCCAGGTACTCCATCGCCATTGCCGAGCACTCGATGTGCCACCCCGGCCTCCCGCTCCCGATCGCCGTCTCCCAAAAAGTCTCGCCCGGCTTGGCGGCCTTCCACAGCGCAAAGTCGCGTGCCGAGTCCTTCTCGTACTCGTCCACGTCCACGCGCGCGCCGTCTTCCATGCCGCTCAAATCTTTCTTGCTCAACTTGCCGTAAGCAGGAAACGCCGCCAGCCGGAAATACCACGATCCGTCTTCGGTCTTATACGCAGCTTTTGCTGCGGCCAGCCTCTCCACAAGCGCCACCATCTGCGGAATGTGCTCCGTAGCGCGCGCAATCTGCTCCGGCCGCTGGATGCGCAGCGCCTCCATGTCCTCGAAAAACGCCTTCACGTAGCGCGCCGTGTACTCACCAATAGGAATGCCCGCCTCGAGAGAGTTGCGAATGATCTTGTCGTCCACGTCGGTAATGTTCATCACGTGGCGCACCCGCATCCCGCTGAGCAAAAGGAAGCGGCGCAGAACATCGATCTGCAAAAACGTGCGGAAGTTCCCGATGTGACCGTAGTCGTAGACTGTCGGCCCGCAAGCGTACATCCGCAGCGCCTTGCCATCGGCAGGCTCCAGCGGATCCAGTTGTCCCGTAAGGGTATTAAACAGACGGAGGGTCATCGCTTGTGCGGCTCGTGCATCGTCCGGCTTATCTCTTGTGCGGTTCTCGCTTCGCGTTGGCTCCATCATCGCGCGATCGCAATCTGCCGGATCGTCGCCTCTTCGATTGTAGCAGCGCGGATTCGCGCGCGAACCCGCGCAACTTGGCCTTCAAAACGAAGCCGGAGTCATCCCATCGCCGCCGCCCAGCCCACGGCGATCAGCAGCATCAGCACCCACCATCCAAACACCGCAATGTAGCCCGAGCTGCGCTTAGTCCCGGCTACGATGGCGACGCCCATACCGAGCAATACCAGTCTCCAGATAGTCACAGCATCCAACCAGGTCGCCAGCGTATACAACGCTTTGTTCGTTTCTACCGGATCGAGGAATGCGCCCAGGTTCGTCGGTGCAAAGTTTTTGATGTTGAACGACTCCGGCGCCATGCCCGAATAGATCACAATTGTCCCCAGAATCGCTCTTAAAATCTCCGGCAGCCATGCGTAGTAGCTAACGGCAAAGAGTTCGCTGAACTTCGCCCTGCCACCAAACCCAAAATTGATCGTTGCCATCAGCACGAGCGACATAACAGCTACAACCCCCATGGCAATTACAGGCCCGCCGATAAACACTCCCTCGGTAATCCCTACGGCGAACTTGTTGCCCATCTCGCGCTGCTGCGGATTTGCCTCCGCCATCCGTTCCTGCGCCTTCGGATCCATCCGAACCTGATTATCCACCACCTGCTGCATACCGATCTTCTGAACAATCGCGCCGAAAAGCATGTACGAAAACAATGCGCCGATGATCAGCGGCAGCCACCAGCTCTTGTTCCCGCGCTTGATGTCTTCAAACGTTTTCGACGGCGCTGCAAATGTGTCTGCCACGCGCTGCCACTGCGTTAATCCCGCGCCCTCTGGTGTTGCTACGGCACCGGGCTGAACTCCCATGTCGCTCATGATTTCGCCTTTCGAATAAAATCTCGGGATTTCTGCACATCCGGACTCTAGCCCAGAACAACCCCTCTGCGGCCGGCCCCAACCCTCTCGCAGACGCAATGGACCAGTGACGATTCATTTCGTCCGCGGCGGGCAACTTGCTTTTGCCCGCGATTGTACTCTCGGCGGGCACCCGCAATCGAATGAATTTTCTGGTGATAGTTGGCGCGACCAGGCGCCGATGCCGCTCTACGCTCCCTGCGCCTTAGGCTCCGCAGCCGGATCGGCCGTCTGCTTCCGGTTACTGTGCACGGCCGGCTTCGCCGGCGTCGCCTCGCCCGCCTTCCGTCCCGGCACATAATTCTTGTACACCGTGATGTGGAAACACGCCTGCTTGAACTCCTCTTCCACATCGATCTTCCCCGCCGCCTCAAGCTCCGCCAGCCGCCTCCGCATCCACGCGATCTCGCCCCGGCTCAGGCCGCTTTTCGCGATATCGATCGTCGCGCCGGTCAGATGCGGGCTCACCAGGTCGCCTTCGGCCGGGGCCGCATTGCCGTTCGTCTCCATCAGCCGCTTCTGGTACTCCACCGTCCGTACCGCCGAGCTAACTTCAATCGACCGATGAAACGCCGCCTCATGCGCCCGCGCCAGGTCGGCTAAAAACTTCGCCGTCCACGGCCGGCAATAGCGATGATTCTCCTCGAGCTCCGCGTTCACAGTCAGCGCGCTCGATGCCGGGATCGGTACCAGCAGCTTGTCGGCAATGCGCGCCGCCAGGTCGGCCTCGTTATCAATCCGCTCCAGCCCTTCCGCATCCAACCGATCGTTTTGCCGCTCCAGTGACGCCAGTGACCCGCGCAACGGCGCGGGCATCCCTCTCCTCGGCAGATGCAGCGAGGCTTCCTCGTCATTCGTCCCGCCGCTCGCGGCATCCGCCCTATCCGCCGCTCCGCGAGGTTGACTCGGGGCCGTCGCAGCGCCTTCGTCGCCGTCCCGCGCAGCATCGTCGTCTTTCTCCGGCGCGGATTGCGTTGCCGCTCGATCGGTCGGCGCCGTTTCCACGTCCGCGTTTTCCTCGGGTTCGCGCGCCTGAACTGGATTTGTCGCCGGAATCGCCTCCCGCGCACCATCCAGGCGCCGCGATTCCATGTTTTCCGCTTCGTCAGTCTCCGGCTGTCTTGGGTCTGGAAGTAGGTCGGCCGTCTTCCCAGCGCCCGAATCGGAACCCCGCGCGGCGCGGGGCTCTGTCGATCGAAGCGCGATTCGCTCCAGCCTCAGCCGCCGGGCGTTGCGTGAGCGCTCGATCCGAACCGATGCGGCGCCACGCCCCATCTGCCTTCGCGCAAGTTGTCGCCGAATCGCGAGCCCCGCCGTGCGCCCCACCTCATCGGGAGTGCGCTTCCTACCCGTCGCGCTCAAGTTCGCGCGGCGGCCGGAATGAGTATTTAGGTGGAGGCCCGGCGTCTGATGAGCGCTGCGCGTGAGCGCCGGGTGCTTCGCCGCGTGCGAGGCGGCCGCCGAGCTAGGCCTCCGCTGCGTCCTGGCCGGTTGTGTTGCCTGGGCGCTTTCCACGCCGGCCACTGCAAGCAGAGCCAGCGCGACCGCCGCGAATGCGGTGCGGCACATAAGGGGGAGTGCGGACAATCGAGAGCTTCTCCAGTCTACGTCGATCCGCAGTTTTCTCCGAGTGCCTTCGCGGATTCGGATTTGTCTGATAATTAGACGCACCCAGCGCTCCTTTGGGTTGACCACGGCTCCGATCGGTCTCAGTTGGCCGGAGCCGGTGGCGCGGCTTCCTCGCCACTGATTGGCACAATCGGTTTAGCCGGGGGCTTCAGTTGAAAGCCCTTCCGGATCAACGCAAACCCCTCCTGCGGCAATTCCGCCTGCAGCAGTTGGTTCTCCGGCCCGGAAAACAACTCCGTGTTGGCCCCTGCGATGGTGGCCACCAGATGGTGCACCGTGACGGCCTTTCCGTCGAGCGTGCCCTCCTGATCCGGATACGTAGCCAGTTGTACCGGCTCAATCGACCCAGCTTCCTTCGGCAGAATCGCCCAAAGATCGCGGTTATTCTGTGTCACAGCAAGCGCCAGCAGTGTCTCCAGAGCGCCCGCGTCGAAGTCCGGCAGAAACACAGCGCCGGCGTGTGCGTCCAGCCGCGTGGTCGAGCTCTTCCCATTCGCTGAAATATTCAGCAGGAGCTGCGCCGAATCGGGCGCCGCCACCACGCTTACCGCCTCGCCGTTCACCGTCGCGCTCAACAGAACGTGCTCCAGTTGATTGCTCGCGCTCAATTGCTCGTTTTTCGAGAGCGCGTAGTCGAGCCCCTGCATCGCCACCTTCACCAGCGAGGTCGAATCGTATCCATCCTTTGTCGCCGTAAATTGGAAGCTCGCCGAGCCCACTGCCTGACCGTTCTGCGCGATTTCGAAGCTGCCTGACTGCGCTGCAGCGCCAACCGGCGAGACCGCCAGACTCAAACCAAGAATTCCCGCAAGCGGGAAGACAATCAATCGACGCACGTGAGTTTCGAACTCCTACCGGAATTAGACACGAATCAGCGAAAAGAGTTACGAAAGACGAGGCCGGCGGCGAATCGCCCGGCTCCTCGTCGTCGGTTTTTGATCCCCCATCGCTGCAAACTAAGGACCGACAGCCGAACCTGAACCCACCGGCCCTGCTAGAAGCTTAGAGGCTGGAAGCCAGTAGCTGCTTCTCACAGAACTCCCAACTTCTCCAGCTCGACTCTCAGCCCTTCCGCGCCCGTAAACCGGATCGCCTTGATCCGAGCTTGCGCCGCGCCGTCCACATTCTCCTGCCGGTCGTCGATAAACAGCATTCGCTCCGGCGCGCAGCCCAGAATGTCCAGCGCCCGCCGGTACATCGCTGGCTCCGGCTTGCGCAGGCCCACGTAACACGAACTCAGCGCCACCTTGAAATACCGGCGCAGTTCGAATTTGCCAAAGCGAAAATCGTTCGTCTCCCGCGCCTCATTGTTCAGCGCGCCCAACAGATAGCGGTTCGATACGGAAAGCTCGTTCAGGATTTCAAGCGCCCCGCCCGGCAGCAGCTTCGATTGCGCCAGCATGAAGGAGAAAAAGTCGCCGCGGGAAAACTCGCGCGGCTCATAGAAGACGGTTTCGTTCAGGTAAGTCTTGCCTGAGATCGCGCTCCGCTCCCACGCGTCGTAAGCGGCAAGGTGCCTGGCCTCGAAGGCCGCCGCGTCCAGCCCGAATCGCTCTACCGCGGCCGCGCGTTCACGGTAATCCCATCCATTGGTGAGCAGCACTCCGCCCACATCAAACAGGATCACGTCGAAGGGGAGCATCGCGACTCTTTCCCGCGCTGTTGCGCGTTCTTATTCAACAAATCGAAGGGGAGAACCGGCAGGGTGTGCCTGCACCTGAAACCATTTCGATTGGAGCGCGATGAAAACGAAGAATCTGCGTTCGCGCTGCGTTGCTGCCTCTGGCTCCGGGCGGCTACCCCCGCCCGTATTTGCCCTCGATGGCAAGCACTTTCTTGAACCGCCGTTCGAAGCGCCCTTCCTGTGCCTGGAACTTTGCCCCGACGAATGCGTGCGCCAGTTCGAACGCCAGCGCCGATCCGATGATCCGCGCGCCCAGCACCAGCACGTTCATATCGTCGTGCTCCACGCCCTGGTGCGCCGAATAGGTGTCGTGGCAAATCCCCGCACGAATTCCCGGAATTTTATTCGCCGCCACACAGACCCCCACACCGGACCCGCAAATCAGAATTCCGCGCGGCGCCACGCCCGCTTTGATCGCCTCGCCTACCTTCTCCGCAAAGTCGGGATAATCATCCTCGGGCTCGCATTGGAACGCCCCCAGGTCGATGACCTCGTGCCCTGCCGCCAACAGATTTGCGCGCACCTCTTCCTTCAGCGCAAATCCCGCATGATCCGAACTGATGACGAGCTTCACAACAACCCTTTCTCGTGGATGAGCGGAGTTCGATTATGCCCAGGACCAGCACAGCCGGTAGCAGCTAGCTCCGCTAACACCGCTCGCGACGCTTACCCCGCTACTTCACTAATTTCTTCGCCCTCGCCGCCACGTTCTCCGCCGTGAATCCCAGCCCTGCCATAACAATGGGCCCCGGCGCCGATGCGCCAAACCTGTCCAGCCCCACAACGTCGCCGTCGCTGCCCACATACTTCCACCACCCCAGCGTCGCGCCCGCCTCAACCGCCAGCTTGGGCACGCCCGCCGGCAGCACGCTCGACTTGTATGTGGCCGGTTGCTCCTCGAAGATTCTCCAGCTCGGGAAGCTGACCACGCGCGCCCTGATTCCCTCCGCCGCAAGCAGCTTGGCCGCGCCCAGCGCCAGTTGAACCTCTGAACCGGTCCCGATGATCGACACCTGCGGATTCGCGACGTCTTCGAGCACGTACGCTCCCTTGCTCACGCCCGCCAAAATATCGTGCATGCCCGCATCGATCACCGGCACATCCTGCCGCGTCAGCGCAAAGAAGCACGGTCCTTTGCGCTCCAGCGCCAGCCGCCACGCCGCCGCTGTTTCATTCGCATCCGCCGGGCGAAAGTCCGTCATGTGCGGCACCGCGCGCAGGGCCATCAGATGCTCGATGGGCTCGTGCGTCGGTCCATCCTCGCCCACGCCGACCGAGTCATGCGTGAACACGAACAGCGACGGAGCTTCCATAATCGACGCAATCCGCAGTGCCGGCTTGGCGTAGTCCGAAAAAACAAAAAATGTCGACCCGAACGGCCGCAACCCACCGTGAACCGCCATTCCATTTACCGCCGCGCACATCGCCAGTTCGCGAACGCCGAAAAACACATTGCGCCCCGCCGGATCCTCGGCAAAGTGCGGGCTCGCCTTGAAGATCGTCTTCGTCGAGGCCGTCAAATCCGCCGCCCCGCCGAACAGTTCCGGCACGCTGTCGTAGATCGCGTTCATCACCACCTGGCCCGCGTTCCGTGTTGCAACAGGCTTGTCCACAGGGAAGCTCGGGATTGCCTTCTCCCAGCCTGCTTTCAGCCTGCCCGCCTGCGTGCGCTCGAACTCCGCCGCCAGCTCGGGGAACTCCGCCTTATAGCCGGCAAAGAGCTTGTTCCACTCCGCCTCCAACCCCGCGCCGCGCTTTCCCGCCTCGCGCCAATTCGCCAGCGCGTCCTCGGGCACGTAGAAGCTCTGGTCCTCCGGGAACCCGAAGAACTTCTTCGTCGCCGCCGTATCCGTCGGGCCCATGGCCTCCCCGTGCACCTTGTTCGTTCCCGCTTTCGGGCTGCCGTACCCGATCACCGTCCGCACCGCGATCAGCGACGGTCTGCCCGTCTCGGCCTTCGCCGCCGTAATCGCCGCTTCAATCCCCTCCAGATCGTTGCCGTCCATCACGCGCTGCACATGCCAGTTGTAAGCCTCGAAGCGCTTGTACACATTCTCCGTGAAGCTCCAATTTGTAGGACCGTCCAGCGAAATCAAATTGTCGTCATACAGCACGATCAGCTTTCCCAGCCCCAGCGTGCCGGCCAGCGAGGCCGCCTCGTGCGAAAGGCCCTCCATCAGATCGCCGTCGCCGCAGAGCGCGAATGTGTGATGGTCCACCACATTCCATCCGGAGCGGTTGTACGTCGCCGCCAGATGCTTCTCCGCAATGGCCATGCCCACCGCCATCCCGATTCCCTGCCCCAGCGGACCTGTCGTCGCCTCCACGCCGTCGGTCAACCCGTACTCCGGATGGCCCGGCGTTATCGATCCCCACTGCCGAAAGCTCTTCAAATCCTCCAGCGTCAGCTTGTAGCCCGCGAGAAAAAGCGTTCCGTAAAGCAGCGCCGACGCGTGCCCGTTCGACAGAACAAACCGGTCCCTGTCAGCCCACTTCGAGTGCGCCGGATTGTGCTTCATCAACTTGTGAAACAGCAGATACGAGATGGGCGCGCAACCCAGCGGCGCCCCCGGATGGCCGCTCTTGGCCTTTTCCACCGTGTCCAGGGCGAGCAAACGCAATGTATCGATCGAAAGCTGGTCGAGTGAGAGTGACGCAATGCTGGAAGCCATAATTGTTTCTAAACTCCTTTCCCTGAACTGCCAAACGCACCTGCTGATTTAACTTGAAGACGCTTCCACCTTGACCTTCACATTGTATCCAAGCCAGGTATCGGATTTCGTCCAGTACATCGTCCACTCCAGCTCTGCGCTGCCGGCCGCCGGCGTTACTTCGGCACTGAATCCGGCGCTGCCTAGCCCTCGGCTGCTTGTCCTGTTCACCGTCTTCCATCCATCGTCAGTCCACACCACTTCAAACAGCCCCTCGTCCAGAATCCGCAAAGTGCTTCCCGCATCGATCCTCTGGATCGGCCGCATGCGGCTGTAAATCTCCAAGCCCCGCCGGCACTTTTTCCGCCCCTCCGGCCCGCAGTACCGCTCATACACCGGATCGATGCGGTCAAACACCTTGCCGTCCACAGCCGAACGCAACAGCTTCAGGTACTCCGCATGCGCCCACACCAGCGGCACCGCCGACCCCGCCGGCTTACCCTTCTTCAAGCTCCGCTCCGGACGGTCGTCCTCATCCCACACTTGCTCCGGCAACAATTGCCCGCAGCTTGCGAACTGCTCATACGTCTCGATCAGCTGGCTGATTTCCTTTCCCGCCGCCAGCTCGCGGTGCGCTCGTTCGCCGGTCAACAGCGGCCACGCGCGCCCCTGGCCCCATCCCTCGAAGGGCCCTCCATCCGGCCGTTGCCCGTAGCCGTCCCAGTTGTAGCGCAACCATCCCGGCCCCTGTGGCAGCTCGCGCTTCAGCACCGCGTCCACCACCTTCAGCGAATCCACAATCAGCGGATCGTCCGCCCGCCGCACACCGTGCCGCACCAGCTCCAGGAACCCCGCATCGATAATCTCCCTGGCCTCAAACTCCGTCCGCGTTCCCGGCGGCCGGTTCTCGATGTGAATCACTTCCTTTCCGCAGCTCTCGTGTGCGTACGCCTCGCCACACTCCGGCGGCCTGATCCGCATGTAATGCCGCTTGATCTCCGGGTGCAGCACCCCGTTGTTCGTCACCGTCCAGTCTTCCAGGTGCCCTTCGATCCAGTCGGCAAATTCCTCCAGAAATTCGCCAAGCTCTGCCGACTCATGCGCCCGCGCCATCTCCGCCGCGCAAATCAATCCGCTGATCACCGCTGCCAGCGTCGACGGCGAATAGCCCGCATTCTCCTCCCAACGCTCCTGGTGCGTAATCGGCGCTTGCCGCACCAGAAATCCCGCCGCCCGCTCCACAAACGGAAACATGTGCAGCTCGCCCAGCCCGCCCGCCTTCCAAAGCCGCCACGCCAGGATCACCGGAAACGCCACCTCATCCAGCTGCTTGCCGCTCCAGTACGGCCTTCCGTCGATCCAGAAGTTCTGCGCAAACCCTCCATCGACCTGCTGCGTGCACGCCAAATACACCAGCGCCCGTCGCGCCGTCTCCGCCCGCCCACACGCCAGCAGTGCCGTCGCCGTCTGCACCATGTCGCGCGTCCACACCAGGTGATACCCGCCCAGATCGTCGTCGCCCTTCACCTGCCCCCACGGAATCGACGCCGACGCCACAAACGCTCCCGAAAACGCCTTATCCTCGTGCGCCAGCAGTACCGCATGGCTGGCCCGCATCAACTTGCCGCCATCCTGCGCCTTCGCAGCCAGCCCCTCCGGATACGCCGCCCGCTTCCACTGCTCAATGAATCGCTTCTTCTGCTCCTCGAATGGCACCGACAGCGACCCCATCATCTTCTGCAATGCCGTGTGGTGCCCCTCGCCAATCCCGATCGCCAGCGTGAACTCCCGTACCGCCCTTCCCTCGCCGTCCATTGCCGCCGCGCCATCGCGTCTCGATCTGTCCAGCCCGTTCCACAGTTGCTCGCTGCACCCCAGGTCGATCTCCCCCATCACCGCCACATTCCCGTTCGTCGCCGATCCAAATTCCCAATTCATTTTCAAGTTCTGCATCAGGTCCTGCCAGCCGTCGCTCGCCCCCACAAACCCGCAGCTCATGCGCGTGAACCCGCAACTCGCCGTCATCGCCAGCGACCACTCGTTCTTCCACGTCAGCAGAACCTTGTGCCCAGCCAGGTCCATCGCCCGCGCCGAGTTCCCCGCCCCGCCGCCATCCAAATGCGGCGCCAGCAGCGCATACAACTTCAGCCGCGGCATCAGGTCCGCGCGTGCCTCCAATCGCACCCTCTGCAGCACCACCCCATGGTGCGGATCCGAGATCATCTCCTTGGTTAGGCTGTAGCGCCCTTCCGGATCGCGGTTTACATAACGCACTCCCAGCGCGTCTCGATCGATGGGCTCGAAGGCCGTTGGCATGTCCCGCTTCTCTTCATGCGCGAACGTCTCCCCGTCGGTCAGCAGGAACTCCATGTCCCGCACCTGCGCATGATCGATCGTGGGGTAATAAACCTCGTTCAGAATTCCGTGCGAGCAGGTGAACCAGATCCGGCTCGATCCCGAATACGCCGTCACCACCGCATCCTTCACGCTCGAAGTCCAGCGCGGCTCCAGGCCAGGCGAGCCAAATGCCTCGCCCTGCTGCTCAAGCCACCGGTACATGGGCTGATCGCTCATCGCCTATCTGCCGTTCTCTGGATTCAGCAAATCGAAACTACGCAGCAACAACCGTCTCATCTCAAATCCCACACAAGAAGCAATCTGTCATCCCGACCGGAGTCAAAATACGATCTGTCATCCTGAGCGAGTCCGCCGCGGCGGACGAGTCGAAGGATCTGCGGTTGCCTTTCTGGAGAATTGCACCACCCGCGCATCACGCTGAGAAATCGGAATCCGCTTTGGGCTTTGGGGAAGCCGCGCACCACTCTTACGTTTCGACGCTTACAACCTGTAGATGGATGCTAACTCCTTCACCCCACCCAAATTGTCAACGCAGATTCAAATCTCCCGAGAGCCCTGGGGTGCCCCAGGTCCGGATTCTCGGACCTGGGAAAGCACAACTCTCACCCCACGCGCCTTTAGCTGACTCGCTGTCTTGCTGACCCCTGAACCCTGACACCTGAGCTCTATCTCCCTGCCGTCCTCGCCCTCACGAGCATGTACTTCACCGCCGCCTCCAGCTCCGCCGCCGTCACGTCCTCCACCACCCCCGCATCGCCAATCCCCACCGGCAACACAAACCGTCTCACCCCGCCCACATTCTTCTTGTCGCGCCCCGTCGCCGCCATCACTCGCGCCGCCGTCACCTTCAACTTCGGCAGCGGCCCATAGCGATAAATCAGCGTCTCCATCCGCTCCATCTGTCCTTGGGTTACGGTTCCCCTTCTCCGCGCCACAGCCAGCGACGCCACCATCCCCCACGCCACCGCCTCGCCGTGCAGCATCGCCGTGTACCGCGTCGCCTGCTCCAGCGCGTGACCCACCGTGTGCCCCAGGTTCAGAATCATCCGCAACCCGCTCTCGCGCTCATCCCGTCGCACCACGTCGGCCTTCATCCGGATCGACGCCGCAATCACCCGCTCTAATGCTTTGGGTTCCCGAGCCAGAATCTCCTCCGCGTGCTCTTCCATAAACCGCACCAGCCCCCGGTCGCGAATGAATCCTGCCTTCACGCTCTCCATCAATCCCGCGCGCAGCTCGCGGTCGGGCAGCGTCCCCAGCACGCCGATATCGGCAAACACCGCCCGCGGCTGCAGGAAATTCCCCACCAGGTTCTTGCCCTCGGGCAGGTTCACGCCCACCTTGCCGCCCACACTCGAGTCCACTTGCGCCAGGAACGTCGTCGGCACCTGCACATAGTTGATCCCGCGCATGAACGTCGCGGCCACAAACCCGCCCACGTCGCCCACAATCCCGCCGCCAAAAGCAATCAGCAGCGATCCGCGGTCGCCGCCCGCCTTCACCATCTCGCGCAGCAGCCGTTCCACGCTCTTGATGGTTTTGTGTTGCTCGCCCGGAGGCATAAACAGCGTCACGGGCGCCTCATCGAACGACCGCAGGAACTCTTTGCCCCACAAAGCCCAAATCTCCGGCGACGTCACCACAAACACGCGCCGCGGTAAGCGCCTCACCGCCCGCTCAATCCGCGGCGTTAGCTCCGCGAGCAACCCGCTCCCCGCAAACACGTCATATCTCGCCGAAGCCGTCTCTACCCGTATCGTCTGCACAGTGATCTCATTCTAGTTTGCAGCCCCGCAAGTTCGTCGCTCGACTAGTCGGCCAGTTTGAAGGGGAAGGGCCTCAGCATTACGGCACTGACGTGCAGTCGTCGGATTGCGGCCACGGAACGGACTCGATCTTTCGAACCGACTTCAGCCGGGCTGCGGTTATCGCCCCCTTTTTGACCGTGAGGCTCTTCAGGTCCAGGCGATAAATCACAAGGGTCTCCGGTTTGGAATCTGAGTCATACCCCTGCGGCATCCCATCGTCAGCCAGAGCGACGAAGAAATAACCCGCCTTGTCCATGTACCACCCGTCGACGCCCGGCAGTCTTTCCTTCTCGTCATTTAGCACGACTCGGCGTCGCGCCACATTGATCACAAAGAGAGATTTGAAATCGAAATCGTGGGTGCCAAAGATGAACCGTCTGTCCGGGGTCAGGAACAAAGCCCCTCCAAGCAAATTCGTAAGGCTCCGTCTTTGCCAACTAGCAATAACCTCGGATCGTAGTCGCCTGCTTTAAACGCAAGAAAGTAATCCGCGAGTGGCTGATGCTCGGGAAGAAAAATACCGTAGTCGTCACCTACCGCGTCAATGTCATCGAAGTAGGCTTGATGCAGCACCCTACCGCCCTGCCTTACCTCCAGCCATGCGCGACAGTCGGACGGACATGCGGTGCAGATTGAGGGATTCGTCGGGTCCCAGTCGAAAACGGGCTTCACCTGGATGATTCGAACGGTGAACTTGCCGATCGGATAGTCGTGACTGCTAACGTGGGATGATTTAGCGGGATAAGACTTCGGATCGAATCGCTTGGACTGTTGGCCGATGGCGCCCTGAGCGCCAACGAACAGAAAAACAGCGAGCAGCGAAATTGATAGACGCCGGAACATCGAATTTCCCGAATGAAGTTCGCCACGAAGTATACCCCTTGCATACCCGCTCAAGATGCCATGCCTTCTCGAAGACCGCATCTCCTCCCGCACAATCCGCTGCCTCTCGCCCGATTCGGTGCTAGACTTTTTCCGCCATCCCTGGGGCATCCTTATGCGCCGCGAATTCACCATCGCCCTCATTGCATTTCTGCCCGTTCCCTTCGCCGCCGCCCAGCAAACCATCCCGCCCACTCCTCCTCCAGGCGCATCAGCCCCAACCAGCCACGTCGACCCAATCGATGTTATCCCTCCCGGGCCTTACAAAATCGGAGGCCGAATCAGCGCCCCTGTTATCAAGCATCGGGTCACGGCACAGTACACGGATGAGGCGCGGCGGGCCAATTACCAAGGCGCTTGCCTGATTGGCCTGATCGTGAATGCGCAGGGAAACCCCGTGAATGTTCATGTTGTGCGACCGCTCGGCATGGGATTGGACGAGAAGGCGATGGACGCGATTCGGCAATACAAATTCAAGCCCGCAATGAAGGACGGCAAAACGCCCGTTCCTGTCATGGTCACCATCGAGGTCGACTTTAGGCTCGGTTGAGTTCGCGATGAAAGCAGGCCGTTTTCCGGGCCGCGAGCTCCTAGGGCAAGGCTGCAAAGCAGCCGGGATCGGCACCAGGGCCCCCGCGGACAGGTCTTCGTCCGCGGGGTGGTCGTCGGGCACGGGGTCGCCCAAAACGACCGAGCGGCCCGGGAAACCGGCCACCGCAGCCCCAATGTCAAGCCCCCCGAGGCCGACCCGCTGGCTCGCCGACCCGCTAACTCGCCAATTCCAAAGCCGATCCCCGCACAAAATTTCTTGTCCAAAGTTTGCCGGTCATTAGGCCGTCTTGGCGCACAATAGTCCCATGATCGAGAGGCCTGGACCGGGAGACCGGGCGGCCAGGGAGGCGAGGGAGCAAATGAGCAAGGGAGCAATCAAAGCCAGTTCACTGACGACTGGATTCGAGGTTTTTCTAACCACGAACCATCACCCGCCAAACGCTGCCTTTCTGTTCCCTGTTCCCTTTTCCCAACCTTCTCGGCTCTTCGTTCTGACCGCTGATCACTCTTCACTGATCGCAATTCGCACCCCACCCCCCATGCCCTTTTGTGAAACTGTGAAACTGTGAAACTGTGGAGCAACGCAGAAATCACCATAAAATGGCGTCCAAATCGCTCAAAATAAAACGGATAGAAGCAAGCTGACTGCCCAAAATCGATTGCTCAAAAATCGCTGAAAATCACTGAAAATACCGATTTCCAAAAAATCACTGAGAATGGGTCGCTGTAAGCTTGCTGACCTACTGACTTTTTGCCCCGCTGACTTGTTCTCTCGCCGTCAATAGATCCACGGCACCAGCCGCCACGTCCGCTTGAAGTACGCTTCGTACTCCGCGCCAAAGTGCTCGCGCAGCAGCCGTTCCTCGGCATGCATGCGCACGACCAGCGGCGCCAGCAGGCTCAGTGCCAGCAACACGCCCACGATGCTGCGAAAAGCCAGCACCCAACCGAGCGACGTCGTCAGCATGCCCAAGTAACTCGGGTTGCGGATCACTCCATACAATCCGTGCGTCTCCAGCGTGTGCCCCGGCTGGATCGCCACCAGGCCGCTGAAGCGGTTCCGCAACACGTACACCGGAGCGATGCGCAGCACTCCGCCCGCCGCGCACACGATCACGCCGATCCAGCGCGTCGCGTCGCCGTCGATCGTCCAGAACCCGATGCGGTCGGTATACGCGGAGAAAAAAGCCATCAGCAGCGCGATCACGCTGAACGCCGCGAGCACCCAGCGGTTGCCGCGGTCTTCTTTCTCGCCCGTGGTCAAGCCGCCGCCCGATGGAACCGCGAGCACCATCAGCGCGACCGTGACCCACGCCAGCCCCCGCATTGCCGGATGCGCAAAAAATGCGCTCACTCCGCCCCAGCCCGCGATCGCCAGACCAAACTGAATACCGATCCCCACAATGCCGGTCAGCAGAATCCTGAGAGTCGTCACAACCTCTCCCTCCGTCTCAAAAATTCGCACTCATCCTACCACCGCTTCTTACATCTCGCCGCTGATCTCTGCTCTCTGCTCTCTGCTCTCTGCTCTCTGATCTCTGATCTCTGATCTCTGCTCTATGCTCTCTGCCCACTGTCCGCTGTTCACTGTCCACTGTTCGCCGTCCTCTCTCCTGCGCCCCACGACACCGTCGCGCACACCGCCAGAATCGCTCCAATCACCGCCAGTGAAAGCGTGACCGGCACATCGATCCAATGCGCCGCGAGCATCTTCAGCGCCGCAAAGGCTAGCAGCGCGCCCAGCCCGTAGTGCAGGTACTTAAAGCGCTCGAGCATCGCCGCCAACCCAAAGTAAACCGAGCGCAGCCCCAGAATCGCTGCCACATTCGACGTGTACGCCACGAACGGGTTGTGCGTAACCGACAGCACCGCCGGAATGGAATCCGTAGCGAACAGCAGATCGGTCACCTCGACGGCCACAATCACGGGCAGCAGAGATCCCTTTGCCGGCTGCAGGCGCACGATCCACTCCGGAATCGCCGCGCGCGCCGAGCCTCCGCGCACCAGCCGCCACGCCGCATACAACAGGATCAGTCCGAAGATCCACGTGACCCACTCGAAGTGCTGCAGCAACGTCACGCCCACCGCAATGAACGCCGCACGCAGCACAAACGCGCCCCACACTCCCCACAGCAGGGCCGTGTGCTGGCGTTGCGCGCTGATTCGGAACCCCTCAAACAGCACCAGGAAGACGAACAGATTGTCGATGCTCAGCGAAGTTTCGATGGTGTACCCAGCCACGAACTCGAGCGCAGTTTGCCGGCCCATGGTTGCGGCGACCCAGCACGCAAACCCTGCCGCGGCCAGAGCCAATCCCGCCGTTCCCACCCACACGAACGCCTGCGCATAGCGCGACTCGCGCCGATGGCCTGGCAGGAACGAGTCCACCAGCACCACCGCGGCAATCACCGCGTGAAAACCCACCCACCATGCCCACGAGACGCCCGCAATCATAGCTGGATGCTACAGCACGGCCGCAGGATCATCGCGCAAGAGAGCCCGCCAGCCGCAAGCGG
The DNA here is from genome assembly GCA_049517515.1 of Occallatibacter sp. GTDB lineage: Bacteria > Acidobacteriota > Terriglobia > Terriglobales > Acidobacteriaceae > Telmatobacter. Next base: position 38,438 of record JBEKSA010000026.1, on the reverse strand, counting down.
TACCAGAAGGCTGGCATGCCGGCTCAATCCGCAATCATTCGCTGCCACCTTCGCGAGCGTTCGCGCATCCTTAAGTAAGAAGCATGGAAACCGAATCTGCGGCGGAAGGGCGTTCCATGAGCGAAGCGACCGAGCAGGATCAAGCCGAACCCGCACCCGCAGGCGCTGCGCCGTCGGCACCGCGTCCCCGCGTCGTCATCGTCGGCGCAGGCTTTGGCGGCCTTCACGCGGCTAAAGGCCTCGCGCATCTGCCGATCGACGTCACGGTCGTCGATCGCCGCAATCATCACACCTTTCAGCCGCTGCTCTACCAGGTCGCGCTCGCGGTGCTTTCTCCCGCCGATATCGCTCAACCCATCCGCTCCATCCTGCGCCGCCAGCGCAATACTCAGGTGCTGATGGATGAAGTCGTCGGCATCGCCGCCGCCGCGCGGCACGTCGCGCTGGCCAGCGGCGCGAGCCTCGATTACGACTACCTCGTTCTCGCCACCGGCGCCACCCATTCCTACTTCGGCCACGACGAGTGGGAACCCCTCGCGCCCGGCCTCAAGACCATCGAGGACGCCACTGAGATTCGCCGTCGCGTATTGCTTGCCTTTGAGCTGGCCGAGCGCCAGATGCTTGAGCAGGGCTGGCACCCTCCACTCAACTTCGTTGTCATCGGCGGCGGACCCACAGGCGTGGAGCTCGCGGGCGCCATCAGCGACATTGCTCAGCTCTATATGCGCCACGACTTTCGCCACATCGATCCCGCCAAAAGCCGCGTGCTCCTCCTCGACAGCGGTACGCGAGTGCTCGCCGCATACCCTGAGGATCTCTCTGCCAAAGCCGAAGCTACGCTCAAGCGGCTGGGCATCGAAGTACACACCAAAATGCAGGTCACTGCTGTTGGCCCCGGTTGGGTTGAAACGCAGGGCCAGCGTATTGACGCCGCCGTCACCCTCTGGGCCGCCGGCGTTCTGGCCTCGCCCCTCGGAATGATGTTGGGCGGGCCGCCTAGCGTCAACACAGAGGTCAAATTCGACCGCCGTGGCTGCGTCATCGTCGACGACAAGCTCAATCCACCGGGCCTGCCGCAGGTCTTCGTACTCGGCGACCTCGCTCATTTCGAGCAAGACGGTCATCAGATCCCCGGCGTGGCCCAGCCCGCCATGCAGATGGGCGATCACGTCGCCAATATGATCTCCGCCGACCTCGCCGGAAAGCCGCGCCCTGCTTTCCGCTACTTCGACAAAGGCGACATGGCCACCATCGGCCGCATGTCCGCAGTGGCCAAGGTGGAGTGGCCCTTCAAGGCGCACATGAGCGGCTTCCCCGCGTGGTTCACCTGGCTCACCGTACACATATTTTTTCTCATCGGCTTCCGCAACCGGCTCTCCGTCATAGCCGCCTGGGCCTGGACCTACTTCACCTTCACGCGTGGCGCCCGGCTCATTATTGGCGACCAGACCCTGCCCGGCTGGCGGAACAGACCGTCCGAGACACCAGAACGATAAGTGCAGCCGGCGCAACCGAAACCCTCATCGGAATTCGCCCCAGCCACTCGCCGTCGGCTTCGCAATGCACAGCGCCGTCCTTCAGCGGCCGGCACGCCAACTCGCGAGCCCTCACTTCTACTAAGAACGGATTGATCCGTCTCATTCCCAGCCAACCAGTTAAGAACCACAGTGGCAGAGAAAGCCAATCCGGCGGGCGCAGCAGAGAAACGCGCAGGCTCAGCCTGTCCATCGAGTCCCCGCGCTGAACCAGCCCCGTGAACAGTCCACCAAGGCAGTCCACGCGCGACGCCATCACGCCCACCACCTGCAACATTCGAACCGCTCCATCCAGCTCGGCATACTCGACTGCGAAGCGCGAAAACCTGTGTGTCGCGAAGATCTGCGCGCCGTGCAGAGCGTAGGCGAGGCGCCCCAGTCGCGACTTCCCCGCACTGTGCAGCTCATAAGCCAATGCTCCGTCAGGCCCCGCTCCTGCCATCGCGGCAAAGTGCTGCACCTGCTCTCCAATTTCCAGCCTGCCGGCAGAGATTGTCATCCGGTCTCCGCGGATTTGCTCTTCGACGGCCCGCTCCGCATCGAGTGGAATTCGTAAATACCTCGCCAGGGCATTCGCGCTTCCCAATGGAACAATGCCCAGTGCCGCACGCGGATTTCCTCCATCCGTGATCAGGCCCTGAAGCACCTCGTGCACAGTCCCGTCGCCGCCGCAGGCAAACACAACCTCTGCCCCGTTTCGCACCGCGTCTCGCGCCTGATCGGTACCCGACCCGGGCCCCGTTGTGGCGATCGCCAAGGCCTCGTGTCCCAACGAATGCAACCGCGCGGCCGCACGGTCAATCTCCGCGACTCGCTGCTCCCGCCTGGTGCCCGCTGCCGGATTGTAGATGAGCACGCAGCGCATCCCCCCATTCTAGGCGGCACTCTAGCTCCGCCGCCGTTGCCTCCCACCGTTCATCTAAAATGAAAGAGATATGCTCGATTTGCAATTCGTCCGCGTCAACCTGGAGTTGGTTGAAGAAAAGTTGCGCGCGCGTGGCGCCGATCCCGCCGCTCTGCTGGGAGACTTTCGCGCCCTCGATAAGAGCCGTCGCGAAGCCATCACTCTCGCCGAGCAGTGCAAAGCCCGTCGCAACGAATTGAGCCAGCAGGTGGGTGCTTTCAAGAAGGCCGGCAAGAACGACGAAGCCGCGGCCGTGATGGAAGAAACGCGCACCTTGAAAGAAAAGCTGGACGAGTTGGACAAGACCGCCGTCGATCTCGACGAAGAGCTGCGCCAATCCCTCGCCCGCGTTCCCAACCTCACCCGCGACGAAGTCCCCATCGGCATCTCAGAAGCCGACAACAAGACCGTCAAAACCTGGGGCGAGCCGCGGAAATTCGACTTCGCACCCAAGCCTCACTGGGAGATCGGCGAAGCGCTCGGCATCCTCGATCTCGAACGCGCGGCCAAGTTGAGCGGCGCCCGCTTTGCCGTCTACATGGGCGCTGGCGCACGCCTTGAGCGCGCTCTCATCAGCTTCATGCTCGACCTGCACACGAGCAAACACGGCTACACTGAAGTGCTTCCGCCCTTCATGGTCAACTCCAAATCGCTCTTCGGCACCGGTCAATTGCCCAAGTTTGCCGAGGATCTCTTCCGCTGCTCCGATGCCGATGCCGATGCCGCCACACGCGGCGAATATAGAGACAGCGACCATTGGCTCATCCCCACCGCTGAGGTTCCCGTCACCAACCTTTACCGCGACGAGATTCTCGACGACGCTCGCCTGCCCATCTCATTCACCGCCTACACGCCGTGCTTCCGCGCCGAGGCCGGCGCTGCCGGCAAGGACACGCGTGGCATCATCCGCCAGCACCAGTTCCAGAAGGTTGAACTGGTTAAGTTCACGCGGCCCGAAGAATCCGACGCGCAGCACGAGCGCCTCACGCGCGACGCCGAAGAGATTCTTGAGGCGCTCGGCTTGCCTTATCGCCGCGTCCTCCTCTGCACCGGTGACACCGGCTTCTCCTCCGCAAAGACCTACGATCTCGAGGTCTGGCTGCCTGGCCAGAATCTCTATCGCGAGATCTCTTCCTGCTCAAACTTCGACGCCTTCCAGGCGCGCCGCGCCAACATCCGCTACCGGCCGTCTGCTGCGCAGGGCGCCAAGTCCAAACCCGAGTTTGTGCACACGCTCAACGGCAGCGGCCTGGCCGTGGGCCGCACCTGGCTGGCGATCCTCGAAAACTACCAGCAAGCCGACGGTTCCGTGCTCATTCCTGAATCCCTCCGTCCATACATGGGCAGAATGGATAGAATTGTTAAAGAGACATGATGGCTTCTTCAAATAGCGCTCTCGCTCAGCCCAAACGCGGCTTCAAACAGATCCTGAGCAGTTATTTCTACTGGACCTATTCCCGCGGGTCGTTTCATTACGACATCATGGTCACGCTGATTCTGCTCTTCATCTTCATCACTCCGCACTTGTGGGACTTCGGCGCCAAGCCGTCGTCAATTGCCGCCTCCGGTCATCCTTTCCAGGTTGTCGGCAGCGGCCACGGGGTCATCATCACCGTGCAGGCATCCGATGTGAGCATTCCCTCGGGCGCTTCGTATTTTGAAGTGAAGAGAATCCTGCGCAAAGCCGTCGAGCCCGTCACCGGAGACGACGTCTATGTCGAGCATTGGGAGACCGCCACCGACGCTCAGGGAAATCTTGTCTGGAAGATCTGGGCGCATCGTTAACCTCAATTCACGAATCCTAAGGCCCGGAACCGGAGTCAAATAAGCAAAGGAAGATCATGCATCGGACTGTGAAGTTTGCATTTTCTGCGGTTCTTTTGATGGCTTTGCTGCCGAACCAGCCGGCGCGTGCCGACGACCTCGCCAGCGTCCTGCAGAAGCTCGACGTCGCGGCAAAGGATTTCCACACGACGATCGCTACCTTTGAATTCGACACCATCCAGACCGACCCGATTCCGGATAAGGACGTAATGACCGGAACTGCTTACTACGACCGCAAGCGTGAGCGCTTCCAGATGGCTGCCCACATCTCCAGCCACAATGACCGGCCTGCCGCAAAAGCTTACATTTTTTCCGGCGGCGTGCTTCGTGAGTCCGACACCGGCAAAGAGAGCGACGCCAAGGCCTACACGCAGGCAGGAAAGTACGAAAGCTACCTGATGCTTGGCTTCGGCGCCAGCGGCCGCGATCTTGCAGACAAATGGACGATCACGTACCTCGGCACCGAGGTGATCGGTGGCATCAAGACCGACAAGCTCGAACTGATCGCCAAGGACCCCACTGTCAGGAAGAACATTCCCAAGGTCACCATCTGGCTCGACACGGCCCGCGCGGTCAGCCTCAAGCAGGTCTTCGACGAAGGCGAAGGGCAATCACGCATATGCCTTTACACCAACATCAAAGTCAATCAGCCGCTGCCCCAAGACGCCTTCACCTTCGCCGCCGGCCAGTGAAAGCGCCGCGCCAGCCACGCCAATGCAATCCCACCGCCCGCGAACAGCATCGGAAAGGACTCCAGCGTGTAACGCGTCTCCGGCGCTTCCACGGTGAGCAGCAACACGCTGCGCAGCAGCATATAAGCCATTAACGCGCCCCAGAAGCGCGGCCGCAAGTCGGGGTCCCCAACGATACGCGGTCCCCGGCGAGCGGTCTTAGCTCGCTGGGGTGGAGCGATAGGTCCTCGTCGTTGGGGTGAAATGCACAGGCCGGCAATTCCCAGGATCAGATAAAGGGCATTCATCCCCGCGTAGGCCCAGCTGAACTCCGTCTCCGCGTGATGGTGCGCGTAGACCCACCAATCCAGGTCGATGGGCAGGGTCTCCACGCGCGGGCGCAGCCACATGTCGGCCACGCGGCCAAGCGACAGCCACACATAAGAGCGGGCCGGATCCGCTGCGATTCGCTCTTCGGCCAGCCGCTCAAAGCGCGCATCGATCTCCGGGGTAAGGTCCATGCCGTGGTTGTTGTAGTCCGCGGCAAGTGCCGCCGTCTCTTTATACTGCGCGGGTGAGTCGAAGGCGCGGCTTGGCAGCTCGCTTACGTCCAGCTTGTCCCCTGGCACGTTCCAGTAAACCTCATAGGTAGAAATGAAATCGAGGCACCAGCTTTTCACCCAGCGCTCCCACCCCGGGTTGGAGTTCTCGCCGGGATCGGTCGCCAGGCGTGGCGCCAACGGTTCAAAAACGTGAAAGACGCTCCAGTTGCGCTCCGTCCACACGGCAAACGGAGCCAGCGCCAGCAAAACGCAAACCGCTGCTATTCGCACCAGCTTGCGCAGTGGAATCTCGCCAGGGCCATCGCCCCGCGGCAACCCGATCACCAGCGCGGGCGCGAAAGCGATGGCGGCCAGCGCTCCGTCCGGCCGCAACAGCGTGGCGCATGTCACCGCCGTCGTAAACCAGAGCGCATTCGTCCAACTCGGCTCGTCATGGAATCGCGCCATCGCCCACATCGCAAATGCCAGCACAAAAAGCGTCGGCGTTTCAGTTAGCGGTTCTGCTGTGTAGCATGCGGTAAACGGACAAAGCGCCGCCAGCCACAGTGTGGCCAGCGCCGCGCCGCGACTCACCACGGCAGGCGCGATGCGCCGCACAAACCCGGCTAGTAGCAGGCAGCCCAGCAGATCAAGCGCAATCTGCACGCACGCCGCGGAATAGTAATCCTCCATCCCGAACAGCCGGAAGCAGACGGCGAGGAAGATCGGATAGCCGGGCAGGCGGATCAGCGTGGGATACATCTCCCCGCTGGGCAGGGTTAGGTCAAATCGCCCGTGCAGCAGCAGGTTCTTGGCGAGTCCCCCGTAGATCAGCGAGTCCCCGTTGACTTCAAAAAGACTCCGGAGCAGCCAAAGTCGCAGAGCCAGGCCAGCGGCAAGCGCCAGCGCAACCGGCAACACGGCACGCGCTCGACCCACGCGCTCGGCCAAATGCACCCGCGCCTTCAATTGACTCTCTTGGCCAGCTTCCATACGATTTTTAATGTACAGCGTTCAGCACGTCCAGGAATTCCGCGCCCTTGCCGGTTCCCCGCCAAGGCCGACGCATTCGTGGGATGCGACCACCTTTTTGCGCTGGCTTTGCGGAGTTGAGTACATCACAAGATGCCCGAACAACAAATCTTCTTCGACCCGGAACGCAAGCGCTGGAAGCGCCTGCGTCGCATCCTCGATGCGACCGCGGTGCTCTCGACCCTCGTCGTCATCGGCTTCATCTTCAACGTGATTCGCAGCCAGCAACTGCCCGAATTGCTGCTTCCCAATCCGAAACATAAGTATCGAGCCCTGCCCGAGCCATCCATCCTGGAACGTACCAAGAACCAGCACCCCGCGCGCCGCAAGACCGGTCGCAAACCTTCTGAGATTCCCCTCAACACCGGTGAAGGATTGCGCGCCGCCTATTACGTGCAGGACGACCCGGCCAGCTACTCCTCGCTCAAAGAGCATATTCACCAAATCGACATGTTGTTCCCGCAGTGGCTGCATGTGGATTCGCCCAACGGCACGCTGATGATGATGAGCGGCGACAACCTGCGCGAGTATCCGGTGATCGATAGCGCCGCGGTGCACGACCCCGACGACCTCAATAAAGTCAAGCATGTGATTCAAGCGGCCAAGGAAGATACTGAAATCTTTCCCTCCATCAACAACTTCAACCCGCACACCCAAGAGTGGGATACCGGCGTTGGAGACGTGCTTACAGATTCCAGCAAAAGCGCCTCGCTGCTCCAGCAGATCATGCGTTTCCTCTCAACTTACCCGGTCTATCGCGGCCTTTCGTTCGACATCGAGAGCATTCCCGACGCAGACGATCCGGCCTATCTAAGCTTCATTCAGGCGCTTTATGCAGAAATGCATCCCCGCAATCTTCGCCTTTACGTCAACGTAGCCGTAGCCACCAGCGACAAGGATCTGAAGGCCATCGCTGACAACTCCGACGGCATTATCCTCATGAACTACGACCAGCACGAGACAACGAGCGATCCGGGCCCAATCGCCAGCCAGCAGTGGTTCATCGGCAATCTTGTTCGTGTCCTTAAGGTCGTGCCCAAGGAGAAAATCATCTGCGCGATCGGTAGCTATGGTTACGACTGGACGCTTTCCATTCCCAATCCAAAAGATCGCCGCCATCCCAAGCCCCAGGTTCTCGACACCGACGTCCTCTCGGTCTCCGATGCATGGGAGCGCGCCTCCGACGCCGACGCCGACCTCGATCTTGACTACGACACGCTCAATCCTCACTTTGAGTACATCGACGAGGACAACAATCAACGTCACGTAGTGTGGTTTCTTGACGCCGTTACCATCCTCAATGAGCTGCGAGCTGCGCGCGAGCTCGGTCTCCAGACTTTCGCCCTGTGGCGTCTTGGCGAAGAAGACTCCTCTCTATGGAACATCTGGGACCACCCCAGTGATCCTGGTGCGCTGGAAGCTTTGGGCGCCGTTCAGCCCGGCCACGCTGTCGATACCGAAGGCGATGGTGACATCCTGCGCATCACGGGCCTGCCGCAACCCGGCAAGCGCACTGTGGACGTTGACACCGACGAGCCCGACCCGCGCAAGAAGCTCATCGACGACGAGCATATGGACGTGTATCCCCACACCTACACCGTGGAACAATACGGTTACCATCCCAATGAAATTGCGCTCTCCTTCGACGACGGACCCGATCCCAAATGGACCCCGAAGATCCTCGACGTGCTAAAGCAGAAACATGCCACGGGAACTTTCTTGTTGATCGGCGCTGAGGCCGCGGACAACATCGGCCTGATGCAGCGCGTCGTCCGCGAAGGCAACGAGATCGGCAACCACACTTGGACGCATCCGGACATTAGCGAAATCTCGGCTCGCCAGCTCGATCTCGAGGTGAACCTGACCGAGCGCCTATTCGAGAGCAAGCTCGGCGTGCAGCCGCTCTACTTCCGGCCGCCTTACGACATCGACGAGGAGCCCGAGACCGACGACCAAGCCGCGCCCGTTTGGCGCATTCAGGAGGACGGCTTCACCATCATCGGCAGCAAGATCGACACTGACGATTGGAACGAGCATCCGCGCAAGACCACCGCCGAGATTATCAACTCCGTGCTCACCCAGTTGCAGACCATGAAGGCCAAGCCGCAGTTCCGCGGCTCCATCGTCCTGATGCACGACGGAGGCGGCGACCGCGCGCAGACGGTGGCTGCCCTCGGACCTCTCATTGACGCCCTCCGCGCCAACGGCTACACCGTCGTTCCCGTCTCGGCGCTGATGGGAAAAACTCGCGCCCAGGTGATGCCGCCAATCACTTTCTGGCAGCACGTGCGCTCCCTCCCCGACTCCATTGCCTTCTCCGCGCTCGACCTGATCGGCAACTTTATCGTCATGGTCTTCTTTGTCGGCGACGTGCTGATGAGCGCGCGACTCATCATCGTGGGGCTGTTCGCCGTCATCGACCGACTCATCAAGCGGCCGCGCGACGCCTCGCCCGGCTTCAACCCGCGCGTGGCTGTTCTCATTCCCGCTTACAACGAAGAAGCCGTCATCGTCCGCACCATTCGCTCGGTCCTTAACTCCGACTACAAGAACCTCCGTGTGATTGTGATCGACGACGGCTCGCAGGATCGCACCGCTGAAGTGGCAGCCATGGCATTCGCCAGGGAGATCGCCGCTGCTCACGTCCAGGTTCTTACCAAGCGCAATGAAGGCAAGGCCGCGGCGCTCAACTACGCTCTCGATCGTATGAACGAGGAGATCTTTGTCGGAATCGACGCCGATACCGTGATCGCCGCCGATGCCATTTCCAAGCTCATTCCTCATTTCGCGGATCCCAGGATCGGCGCCATCGCCGGAAACGCCAAAGTGGGCAACCGCGTCAATCTGTGGACGCGTTGGCAGGCCCTCGAATACATCACCAGCCAGAACTTCGAGCGCCGCGCGCTCGACCTGTTCCACGTCGTGACCGTCGTGCCGGGCGCTATCGGCGCATGGCGCACCGCGCCGGTGAAGGCGGCGGGCGGCTATCCCCTGAACACCGTCGCCGAAGACGCCGACCTCACCATGAACCTGCTCGAACAGGGACTCAGGGTCGACTACGAGGACCGCGCCTTGGCCTACACTGAGGCGCCTATCAACGCCAGGGGCCTCATGCGCCAGCGCTTCCGCTGGTCCTTCGGCACCTTGCAGGCCGTGTGGAAGCATCGCGCCGCCTTCGTCCGCAACAAGGCCATGGGCCTCTTCGCGCTGCCCAACATTCTCATTTTCCAGATGCTCCTCCCGCTGGTCTCGCCGTTCATCGACATCATGTTCGTGGCCGGTATCGTGAACTTCCTCGTCGACCGCCATTACCACCCCGAAGCAGCCTCCGCGGCCAGCTTCGAGAAGCTCGTGGTTTACTTCCTCGGCTTTCTGGTCATCGACTTCATCACCTCGTCGGCCGCATTCAGCTTGGAGCGGCGCCATCCCGCGAACAAGGGCGACGGCTGGCTACTGTTCCACATCTGGCTGCAGCGGTTCGCCTACCGCCAGGTGTTTTCGATTGTTCTCTTCAAGACGCTCAAGCGCGCGATCGACGGCAAGCCCTTCAACTGGGACAAAATCGAGCGGACCGCGCAAATGAGCAAGAATACCGAAATCCTCACGGAAGCGGCTCCGTAGCTCCAGCGAGGCATACTTCTCCGCGCATGGAATCGCGCAACCACCACAGGTCCCCGCTCAACTCAAGCACGCTAAAGGCTGAGAGCTGAAAGCTGCTTCTTACGGCCCCAGATACAGGCTCACGCCCGGCGGCGCAAAGCTCAACTGGCCGGTCTTCGGGTCGTAATCGAGGTTAAGCGCGTCGCTCTTGCGGCCGTTGATGAGTACAGCGACCAGCAGGCCGTTGCCGTAGCGGCCGGCCAGAGCGATCTTGTGGCTACGGATCGGACCATACTCGTTGTCCGGGCTCGTCGGCCCCCAATCTCCCTGGAAGCGCGCGAAGGGATAGGTCGTGTACTGCGCCGGATGCTGCTGCCAGTTCTTGTCGTTCAGCCAGATGCCATACGCTTTATTCAGATCGTTGGCCTCGAGTGCTCCCATAAATCTGTTCACTGTGGCGCGTCCGAAGAGATAGCGGCTCCAGTTCCACGGCCAATCCACAGGCCGGTTGGCCACGAGCCAGTAAGCCACCAACAACACGAAAAGTGCTGCCGCACTCAACTGCGCGATCAACCTGGTGCGCCTAGAACGTGCGGCATCGAACTGCGGAGCATCGAGCAAAGTCATCGTAATCGTCCTTCGAATTCAGAATAAGCCGGAAGGCAAGGAATCGGCATTGTGGAGTAGTGCGCCTTCCATTAGACACCGTAAGGCTGTTCCCTGTTCCCTGTTCCCTGTTCCCTGTTCCCTGTTTCCTTGGTTCCTGCTTCTTCAGTCTTCCCTGCTGTAAGTTGTCTTCTTCTTCTCATCCTGCCGCTCCAGCGCCAGCTCAATCAGCTGCGTGATCAGCTCCTTGTACTTGAGCCCCGATGCCTCCCACAGCTTGGGGTACATGCTGATTTGCGTGAAGCCGGGCATGGTGTTCACTTCGTTCAGAAAGATGCGTTCCCTTCCGCCGGGCTCCATCAGGAAGTCAACGCGCGCAAGCCCTGCAAGATCGCAGGCCTTGAATGCCGCAATGGCCATCTCGCGAATCCGCCGGCTCTGGTCGCGCGAAATCTTCGCCGGGATCACGGGCACGGAACCTTCGGAAAGGTACTTCGCCTCGTAGTCGTAAAACTCCTTGCCGGGAATGATTTCGCCCACGACGCTGGCTTTTGGCGAGTCGTTGCCAAGCACGGCCACTTCAAACTCGCGGGCGCGCGCCGGCACGCCGCCGCGCCGCGCCTTGCCACCCACCCCCTGCTCCACGATCAGCTTGCGATCGTACTTTGCGGCGAGCGTGAGCGCCGGCGATAGTTCCGCGCGATCATGTGCCTTCGAAATACCAACGGACGAGCCCAGGTTTGCCGGCTTCACGAAAACCGGGTATTTGAGCGCTCGCTCCACCAGCGCGATCGCCTTGCGTGGCGCTTTCTCCCACTCCGCGCGGAGGAGTGTGACGTGCTTGACGATGGGCAGCCCGGCCTCGGCAAACAACCGCTTCATCACGTCCTTGTCCATGCCTGCGGCCGAGCCCAGGACGCCCGAACCGACGTAGGCAATGCCCGCCAGCTCAAACAGCCCCTGAATGGTGCCGTCCTCACCGAAGGTTCCGTGCAGCACCGGAAACACGACTTCGATGGCCTTCCCTTCCGGGCCTTGAGGAAAAGGCTCAGGCGCCAACAGCGTGGGAATGCCCTCATGCAATAGCTTCGCTCCCGGAGTCGCCTCGGGATCGCCCGCGCGCAGCCGCCGCCCCGCCGCACCAACATCGCCATTCAGCAGGCCGCGAGCATCGCCAGCCGCAAGCCAGCGGCCCTCTTTGGTAATACCAATGGGCGTAACGTCGAACTTTTCGCGATCGATCGCCCCCAGCACCGATGCTGCCGACAGCAGCGACACATCATGCTCGCCGCTGCGCCCGCCAAAAAGAATGCCAACCCGCAGTTTCTTTGCCATGTTTTCGTCAATCTGCCGTTCAAACGGCCTCATTCAGTGTAGAACCTAGAACCCCACGCCGATCCAACTCACCAAAACCCCTGAAATCGCTGTTTTGCGGTCCGCATTTTCGCTGCCAGAAATTGAATCCGGGCGGCCAGATCGACGGGGAAGAAACCGGAGGGTCAAACGCACCGAAAGTGTTATTCCCAACCGCTTCAATCTACGTAACATAGGTGCAAGGTATTTCACCAGCAGGTTTCTGCTCGCGCGGCGTTCCAACCCATCCGGCGCGACCGGATGATTGACACGGCCCCCAGGACCCCAAAACAGCCCGCGAGCGCGGAAAGATCGCGAAAGCGAAGTGAAACTCGTGCCGATGAGACGATTCGTTTTCCCGGCTGCCTTTCTCCTCGCATCCGTCCCGGCTGCGTTGGCGGCCACCCCTGCGCCTCCGCTTACGCTGCACGCCGCGGCCACCATCTCCAACAACGAGGCTGTCAAGCATCTGCCCGTCGCATTCCAGGCAACCGTTACCTACTACCGTTCGTATGACAAAGACATGTTCGTGCAGGACGTCAACGATGCCATCTATGTCCATGCCACCACAGCGCTGAAGATTGTTCCAGGCGATCGCATTCTGGTGCATGGAACCACGCACGAGAGTTTCCGGCCCTATGTGCAAAGCAACGACATCACCCTCGTAGGCCACGGTCCATTGCCAAAACCGGCAGAGCCAAGCTACGACCAGATGATCCGCGCCGAGGAAGATTGCAAGCTGGTTACGGTGCATGCCGTGATCCGCTCCGCCGACTTGGTGCCTGACAGCCGATCGACCACTCCGGCCACCTACCTTCGCATGCTCGTGGGCGGTAGTATGGTCGACGCGAATGTCGACAACGACGACGAGAGCGCCCTCAAAGGCCTCCTCGACGCCGAAGTCCAGGTCACGGGTGCGCTTTCCGGCCACTTCGACAACAAAATGCAGTTGACCGGCATTCTGCTCCACGTTCAGTCACTCGCTGGGATCAAGATTCTGAAACGCGCCGGCTCCGACCCCTGGTCGCTTCCGGTTACGCGCATGGACCGCATCATCACGGGCTATCATGCCGTCGATCTTTCGCAGCGGATGCGCGTACGGGGAACCGTTACTTACTACCAGCCGGGCACGGCCGTAGTGCTCCAGGACGGGTCTAGAAGCCTGTGGATCAATACCGACAGTTGGAACCCATTGCACATGGGCGATGTCGCGGATGCGATTGGATTCCCGTCCGTTGAAAACGGCTTCCTGACACTCACCCGCAGCGAAGTCAAGGACAGCCTGGTGCAATCGCCGGTCTCCCCAGCCCTTTTCACATGGCGTCAGCTCGCCCTCGGCGGCAACGACGGCCACAGTCACGTCTTCGACCTGGTTTCCGTGGAAGGCGAGGTGGTTGCCGAGGTGCGGCAGGCTACTCAGGACGAGTATGTTCTCGCGTCCGACGGCCACTTGTTCTCCGCGATCTTACGCCATTCCCCTTCGTTGAACCCCGCGCCCCTGCCACCCATGAAAGACGTTCCCCTGGGCTCGCGTATTCGCGTCACCGGCATTTGCAGGCAGGCCGACGCCAATCCCTTCAACGGTGAAGTGCCCTTCGATATCCTCATTCGCGATTTCGACGATGTGGTGGTCGTCGCCCGGCCCCCTTGGCTCAATGTGAGCCACCTGATGATGATCGTCGCCGTTCTTTTTGGGTTGGTCATCGCCATCGGGATTCGTGCCTGGCTTATGGAAAGACGCAACCGGCGCCGCATTGGATCGCTCGCCTACGTCGAGCAGCGGCGCGCGCGGATCCTCGAGGCCATCAACCACTCCAGGCCGCTTGCGGAAATCCTCGAGCGGGTCACGGAATTAGTCTCTGTAAGGCTCAACGGCGCGCCCTGCTGGTGCCAGGTGTTGAATGGAGCAACTTTGGGAAATCGCCCGGTTCAACTTCCCTCCTCGTCGCTGCGCACCGTCGAACGCCCGATCGCCTCCCGTTCCGGTTCGACTCTGGGCTCGGTCTTTGCAGCTTTCGACGTGCGCAAAGAGAGCGTCCCCGAGGAGATGGCGGCTCTGGGCATGGCCGCGGAATTGGCCACCCTGGCGATCGAGACTTCGCGCCTCTACTCCGATCTCGTTCACCGCTCGGAGTTTGACCTCCTGACGGACGTGCAGAACCGCTTCGCCATGGAAAAGACTCTGGGCGCGATGATTCAAACCGCGCGCGAAACCGCCGGAATCTTTGGCTTGATTTACATCGACCTCAATGAATTCAAGCAGGTGAATGACCTGCACGGGCACCAGGTGGGCGACCAATATCTGCAGGAAGTCTCTCAGCGCATGAAGCGCCAACTGCGGCCCGGCGACGTGCTGGCACGCCTGGGCGGTGACGAATTTGCAGTCCTGGTTTCTGAGGTGCGCAACCGCGCCGACGTTGAAGAGATCGCGGCCCGGCTGGAAGCCTGCTTCCATGAGCCATTCATCGGAGATGAATACATTCTCCGCGGTTCGGCCAGCTTTGGCTTCGCCCTCTATCCCGAAGACGCCGACTCCGCCGACAGTCTGCTGCGCTCTGCCGACGCCGCCATGTATGTGGCAAAGCACACTCGGCTATCAAACTCCCGTGCCGGTGAAGAACAGCCGGAACCTGAATTGGCGCCCAATGCCGATTCCTAGCGTGTCCCGTTCCCATCCCGCAACTTCTTAGCGGGGCAAGATTTCCCCGCGCGACGTTCATTGTTCTCCACTCCCTGCCGATAAGGGTTCCTAGGGCAGGATCCCAAGTCATCCAGCCCTTTTTGAGCCGCGCTTATGAAAAGGGTGGTCCCCCTGTTCGCGATGCTTGGCCTGTGCGCTTCGGGCGCGTGGGCCCAGCCGTTTGGCCAAATCACGACCTTGCAGGCCGCGGCTCGCCTTACCAACGCCCAGGCCGGCCAGCACCAGCCGGTCGCCTTCAAAGCCACTGTCACCTACTACCGCTCCTATGAAAAAAACCTCTTTGTTCAGGATGGAGACGCAGCCATTTGGCTGCACCCCGCCGGCATGTACAAGCTCGTTCCCGGCGATCGCGTCCGCGTGCGCGGAACCATGCATGAGAGCTTCCGGCCGTACATTGAGAGCGCCCAGATCACTCTGTTGGGTCACGGCCGATTGCCCAAACCCCTCCAGCCCAGCTTTGAGCAGATGATCCGCGCGGAAACGGATTGCAGACTCGTTACCGTGCGAGCCGTCATCCAGTCCGCCGATCTTGTGCCCAACTCACAAGCGCCAATCTCGAATACTAAACTGGGTGTCCTCGTGGACGAAGGGCATGTCGACGTCACTGTCGACAGCGACGACCCGACCCGCATCAGGGACCTTCTCGATGCCGAAGTGGAGATAACCGGTGTCCAGTCCGGCAGCTTCGATAATAAAATGCAGCAAACCGGCGTCCTCTTTCATGTAACGTCGTTGGACGATGTGAAGATTCTGAAGCGCGCCAAGGTCGACCCGTGGTCCATCGCGGCAATCCCGATGGACCGGGTTTTGGCCGGCTACCGCGACCGCGACCAGAGTGACCGCCAGCGTGTGCATGGAACCATCACCTACTATCAGCCCGGCGCCGCCCTCGTCCTTCAGGACGGATCGAAAAGCATCTGGATCAAGACCGACAGTTGGAATCCACTGCGCATGGGCAACGTGGCCAATGCGATTGGATTTCCAGCCGTGGAGAATGGCTTCCTGACCCTTACTCACGGCGAAGTGCACGAAACGTCGACGCAGGCGCCGGTCACCCCCTCCCTCTTCACCTGGCGTCAACTGGCCCTGGGCGGCAACGATGGCCGCAGCCACGTCTTCGATCTGGTTTCCGTGGAGGGCCAGGTGGTCACCGAAGTGCGGCAGGCCACCCAGGACGAATACGTGCTCAATTCCGACGGCCACTTGCTCTCCGCCATCATTCGCCATCCTGGCACAGCAAGCACGGTCCCGCTCGCCGCTATGTACGAAATCCCCGTAGGTACCCACATCCGCGTCACAGGCATCTGCATGCTCATTGATGCAAACCCCTTCAACGGCGAGGTGCCATTCAATATCCTCATGCGCAACGTCGACGACATCGTGGTCGTCGCCCGCCCTCCTTGGCTGAATGTGCGCCATTTGATGTTGATTGTCGGCCTGCTGCTTTGCGTGGTCATCGCTATCGGCGTCAGAAGCTGGGCCCTGGAGCGGCGTGTGCGCCAGAAGACCGCGGCACTAGCCTACCTCGAACAGCGTCGAAGCCGCATCCTCGAAGACATCAACAACGCCCGCCCGCTCGGCGAGATCATCGAGTGCATCACTGAAATCGTTTCCTTCCGGTTGCACGGCGCGGCCTGCTGGTGCGAAATTGCCAATGGAGCATCCCTGGGCATGCGCCCGCCCAAAATCACTTCGCAGAGGATCGTACAGCAGGAGATTCCCGGACGTTCGGGAGCCGCCCTGGGATCCATCTTCGCCGCCATCCACCGCCTCAACAAGCCCTGCGCGGAAGACTCTCAGGCTCTAACTCTGGGAGCAGGTTTGGCCACCCTGGCCATTGAAACTTCGCGCCTTTACTCCGATCTTGTCCACCGCTCGGAATTCGATCTCCTCACCGACGTGCCCAACCGCTTCTCTCTGGAGAAGCACCTGGACGCGATGATTTCCGAAGCACGCAGGTCTGCCGGCGTCTTCGGCTTCATCTTCATCGATCTCGATCAATTCAAGCAGGTGAACGATCGGTACGGCCACCAAACCGGAGACTTGTACTTGCAGAAAGCAGCCCTGCGCATGAAGGCGCAACTCAGGCCAGGCGACTCTCTGGCGCGCCTGGGCGGCGATGAGTTCGCAGTCGTGGTCTCGGCCGTGCACAATCGCTCCGACGTGCAAGAGATCGCGCACCGCCTGGAACATTGCTTCGACGAGCCCTTCGCGGTGGGCGGACCTGTGGTGAAAGGCTCAGCCAGCGTCGGCTTCGCCCTTTACCCCGAGGATGCGCTAACCGCCGACAATCTGCTTAGCGCGGCTGACACCGCCATGTATGCCGTCAAGCAATCCCGGAATAGCAGCAGGCCAACAACCCACGGCGCCAAAGATCCAGTGCTCGCCTCACAAAGATGCGCATAAAAAGAAAGGCCCGGCTACAGCGGTTCCACAATTGCTCTGCACGGAGCCGCAAACGCCAAGTGGCTTTTTCATTAAGAAAAAGCCACCTTGCATGACACCCGCGAGGGCAAGTGAATTGTGGAACCGCTCTTGCCGGGCCCGTCTGGTTGAGTCGCGCTGTTGGAAACGTTGCCTGTACGGCCAGCCTTACTCCGCCGCCATCTCCTCGGCCTCGCCTTCCTGCCGCATGAGTTCCAGCTCGCGCTCGGCGGCTTCGATCTCGGCGTGCACTTCTTGCTGCACGCGAGCCGCAGCCTCTTCGAGCTCCGGTGAGAGTTGCACGTTGCGGTAGTATTCCAGGCCCGTGCCCGCGGGAATCAGACGGCCCACGATCACGTTCTCCTTCAACCCGCGCAAGTTGTCCACCGCGCCGTTAATGCTGGCCTCGGTGAGCACGCGTGTCGTCTCCTGGAAGCTGGCCGCCGAGATAAAGCTGTCGGTGGAAAGCGACGCCTTGGTGATGCCCAGCAGCAGTGGGCGTCCGATGGCCGGACGGCCCCCGTTCTGCAGCACGCGCTCATTCTCTTCCGTGAAGCGGAAGCGGTCCACCTGCTGTTCCAGCAGGAAGCTGGTGTCGCCCACTTCGTCGATCCGCACCCACCTGAGCATCTGGCGCACGATCACTTCGATATGCTTGTCGCTGATCGCCACGCCCTGCAGCCGGTAGACCTCCTGGATTTCGTTCACCAGGTAAGCCTGCAGCTCCTTCTCGCCCAGCACCGCCAGAATGTCGTGCGGGTTCAACGGGCCGTCCATGAGAGGATCGCCTGCGCGCAGCCGCTCGCCTTCCTGAACGTTCACGTGAATGCCGCGCGGTACCGAGTATTCCTTCTCGTCGCCGTTGTCGGCCGTCACGTAGATCTTGCGCTGCCCCTTCGAGACCTCGCCGAACCGCACCACGCCATCGATCTCGCTGATGATTGCAGTCTCGCGCGGCTTGCGCGCCTCAAAGAGCTCCACCACACGCGGCAGACCGCCAGTAATGTCCTTGGTCCGCGTGCTCTCCTTGGGAATCTTCGCCAGCACGTCGCCCGGACCCACGTTGTCGCCGTCCTGCACCATCAGGTGAGCGCCGCGCGGCAGCAGATATCGCTTGCTGCTCTTGGCGCCCTTGATCGCAATGGCCGGCTGACGCTTCTCGTCGGGCGAGTCGGCAACCACCCAGCGCGAAAGACCCGTCACTTCGTCCACTTCTTCGTTGAGCGTGATGCCTTCCTGCAGGTCCTTGAACTGCACCGTACCGCCGATCTCAGTGAGAATGGCATAGGTGTAAGGATCCCACTCGGCCAGCAATTCGCCCAGCTTGACCGGCGAGCCCTCGCGAACGCGAAGGCGCGCGCCATAGACCACCTGGTAGCGCTCCTTTTCACGCCCGCGCTCGTCCACGATGGCCACCGAGCCGGAGCGGTTCATGGCTACCAGTTCGCCTTCCTTGCTTTCCACAGTGTTCAGGTTGATAAAGCGCACGAAGCCGTTGTTCTTCGCATCCAGGCGTGACTTGTCCTGCACGCGGCTGGCTGTGCCGCCCACGTGGAAGGTACGCATGGTCAACTGCGTTCCCGGTTCGCCGATCGACTGCGCCGCAATCACGCCGCAGGTTTCGCCCAGCTCGACCATGCGGCCAGAGCCCAGGTTGCGCCCGTAGCACAGAGCGCAAACGCCGCGCCGCGACTCGCAAGTAAGCACCGAGCGGATCTTTACCCGCTCCACGCCCGCTCCCTGAATCGCTGACGCGATGTCCTCGTCGATGGGCTGGTTCACTTCCACCACGACGTTGCCGTCGTAGTCCTTGATCCTTTCCAGCGACACGCGCCCGATGATGCGGTCGCGCAGCGGCTCGATGATCTCGCCCGACTCCACGATAGAGCCGACGTAGATGCCTTCCAGCGTGCCGCAATCCGGCTCGGTTACGATCACGTCCTGCGCCACGTCCACGAGCCGCCGCGTCAGGTAGCCCGAGTCGGCGGTCTTCAGTGCCGTGTCGGCCAGGCCCTTGCGCGCGCCGTGCGTCGAGATGAAGTATTCGAGCACCGTCAGTCCTTCGCGGAAGTTTGCAGTGATTGGTGTCTCAATTACTTCGCCCGAAGGCTTGGCCATTAATCCACGCATGCCGCTCAGCTGGCGAATCTGCTGCTTCGATCCGCGGGCGCCTGAATCGGCCATGATGTAGATCGGATTCATGGCCCCTTCGTCGTCCGCCTTCTTCATGTTCGAAAACATCTCGTCGGCAACCTGGTCCGTCACCGCCGACCACATCTGGATCACCTTGTTCGACCGCTCGCCGTTGGTGATGGCGCCGTCCATGTACTGCTTCTGGACCTCGATCACCTTCTTGTCGGCAGCGTCGACCGTGGTGTACTTGCTCGCCGGGATCACCATGTCGTCCAGGCCTACTGAAAGGCCGGAGCGCGTGGCAAAGTGGAAGCCCAGCGACTTGATGCGATCAAGCATGCCCACCGTCACCTCGAGTCCGAGGTTCTGGTTGCAGTAGTTCACCAGTTGCCCGATGCCTTTCTTCTTCATCAGTCCGTTCACAAACGGCATGCCCGGCGGCAGCGCATCGTTCAGGATCACGCGGCCCACGGTGGTGGACAGATACTCCTTGTCGAAGTCCACCGGTTCTGTGTGCGTCAGGTCCTGATCGTCGTAGGCGTTGGCCATGTCGAGTACCTTGCCCGTGTAGCGCACGCGGATGGGTGAAAGCGTCTCGACTTCGCCGGCTTCGAGCGCCATCAGGATCTCGTCGGTGTTCGAAAACACGCGGCCCTCGCCCTTCGCGCCCTTCTTGGCCTTGGTCAGGTAGTAAAGTCCCAGCACCATGTCCTGCGTGGGCACGGTGATCGGCTGGCCGCTGGCGGGCGACAGAATATTGTGCGAGGCCAGCATCAGCACGCTGGCTTCAATCTGCGCCTCCGGCGACAGCGGAATGTGCACGGCCATCTGGTCGCCGTCAAAATCCGCGTTGAACGCCGTGCAGACCAGTGGGTGAATCTTGATGGCCTTGCCTTCCACCAGCACCGGCTCAAACGCCTGAATGCCCAACCGGTGCAGCGTGGGAGCGCGGTTCAGCAGCACGGGATGATCCTTGATGACTTCCTCAAGGATGTCCCACACCACCGGCTCCTGCATCTCGACCATTTCTTTCGCCTGCTTGATGGTGGTGCACTGCCCGGTCTGCTCCAGCCGGTGATAGATGAACGGCTTGAACAGTTCGAGCGCCATCTTCTTGGGCAGGCCGCACTGGTGCAGCTTCAGTTCCGGACCCACCACGATCACCGAGCGACCCGAATAATCAACGCGCTTGCCCAGCAGGTTCTGGCGGAAGCGACCCTGCTTGCCCTTCAAAGTGTCAGAGAGCGACTTGAGCGGACGGTTGTTGGCGCCACGCAGTACTCGGCCGCGACGGCCGTTGTCAAACAGCGCGTCCACCGCTTCCTGCAGCATGCGCTTCTCGTTGCGCACAATCACTTCCGGCGCGTGCAGGTCCATCAGCTTCTTCAACCGGTTGTTGCGGTTGATCACGCGGCGATAGAGGTCGTTCAGGTCCGACGTGGCGAAGCGGCCGCCGTCGAGCGGCACCAGGGGCCTGAGCTCTGGAGGAATCACCGGCAGCACGTCCAGAATCATCCACTGCGGCTTGTTGCTCGACTTGCGGAAGGCCTCAACCACCTTCAGGCGCTTGGCAAACTTGATCTTCTTCTGCGCCGAAGTCTCAGTCTTCATCCGCTCGCGCAGTTCCGCTCCCAGTTCGTCCACGCTCACGCGCTTGAGCAATTCTTTGATCGCCTCGGCGCCCATCATGGCCTTGAAGCCGGAGGGCCGGAACTGCTGGTCGAGCTCGCGGAAACGAGTTTCGTCCTTGATGATCTCGCGCTCGCGCACCGGCGCGTCGCCGGGATCGATAACGACGTACGACTCGAAGTAGAGAATCCCTTCCAGATCGCGCAGTGAAATGTCCAAAAGGTGGCCGATACGCGACGGCAGGCCCTTGAAGAACCATACGTGCGAGCAGGGAGACGCCAGCTCAATGTGGCCCATGCGCTCGCGGCGCACCTTGCTCACCGTCACTTCAACGCCGCACTTGTCGCAGATCACGCCGCGGTGCTTCATGCGCTTGTACTTGCCGCACAGGCACTCCCAGTCCGTCACCGGCCCGAAGATGCGCGCGCAGAAAAGGCCGTCGCGCTCCGGCTTGAAGGTGCGGTAGTTGATGGTCTCCGGCTTGGTGACTTCGCCATGCGACCAGCTGCGGATCTTTTCTGGGCTAGCCAGCATGATGCGGATGGCGTCGAAGTCGGTAATGGGGCTGGTAAGTTCAAACGGGTTCGAACGGAACAAGGCGACCCTCCCTGGCGGGTTCTCTGTTGCCCGCCGCGGTTCTTCCCGGGATTCTCTTGGGATCCTTCCTTCCCGGGCAGCGGCGTTTACCGCTTTCAAGAAGGACCCTGAAAAAACTCTCAAGCCAGTAGCCTTTAGCCTGTAGTCCGTAGCTTTTTACGTTCGTTGTGATAGAGCTACAAGCTACTGGCTACCGGCTACAAGCTTTCATTTAGTCCGCAACCGCCGCCACTTCAGGCGCGGGCAACTTCTTAATGAGGTCCGCGCGCTTGATCAATTCCACGTCCAGGCACAGCGACTGCAACTCGCGAATTAATACGTTGAACGACTCCGGCACGCCCGGCTCGATCGCCGCTTCGCCCTTGACGATGGCCTCGTAGAGCTTGGTGCGGCCATAAACGTCGTCGGACTTTGCCGTCAGCAGCTCCTGCAGGATGTACGCGGCGCCGTACGCTTCCAGCGCCCACACTTCCATTTCGCCGAAACGCTGCCCGCCGAACTGCGCCTTGCCGCCCAGCGGCTGTTGCGTGATCAGCGAGTACGGTCCGATCGACCGCGCGTGAATCTTGTCGTCGACCAGGTGCGACAGCTTGAGCATGTAAATGTAGCCCACCGTCACCGGCTGCTCGAACTGTTCGCCCGTCAAGCCATCGAAGAGCATGGTCTTGCCCGACGAAGGCAGGCCCGCCGATGCCAGCAGCGCCTTGATTTCGCTCTCTTGCGCGCCGTCGAACACCGCCGTTCCAAACCAGATGCCCTTGCTCATGCCCTGCATGACGCGGATCAGCATCTCGTCGTCCAGCTCCAGAAGCTGACGCAGCACCGCGGTACCGGCGAACTCTTTCTTCGCCATCTCGCGCGCGTACGTGGCGCCGGAGTTGGCCTTCAACAGCTCCGCTACTTTCTTCCCCAGCTCGTGCGCGGCCCACCCCAGGTGAGTTTCCAGGATCTGCCCCACATTCATACGAGAGGGCACGCCCAGAGGATTAAGCACAATCTCCACCGGCGTTCCATCGGGCAGATACGGCATGTCTTCGACGGGAAGAATGCGCGAGATCACGCCCTTGTTCCCGTGCCGGCCGGCCATCTTGTCGCCCACGCTCAGCTTGCGCTTCATGGCCACGTAAACCTTCACCAGCTTGATCACGCCCGGAGGCAGCTCGTCGCCCTTTTGCAGCTTGGCCACTTTCTCATTGGTGATCTTGCGCAGCACTTCGATCTGCCGCGACGTCATCTCCTCAATCTCGTCGATCTGTTCGTTCACCCGCGGATCTTTGTCGGCATAGCGGATGCGCTTCAGGTTCTTTGTAGAGATGCGCTCGATGGTGTCGCGGTCCAGGATCAGGCCCTTGGTCAGCAGGCGCTTGTTGGTCCGCTCGTCGTGCAGATCGGCCAGCACCTCCTTGGCGCCCAGAATGGCTTCAAGCCGCTTCAACCGCTCGTCGGTCAGAATGCGGATCTCGTCGCCCAGGTTCTTCTCCAGCTTGGCCACGTATTCGGCTTCGATCAGCTTGGCGCGCTCGTCCTTCTCCTGGCCCTTGCGGCTGAAGATGCGCACATCCACCACCGTGCCCTCGATGCCCGGAGGGCAGGTCAGCGATGCATCGCGCACGTCGCCGGCCTTCTCGCCGAAGATCGCGCGCAGCAGCTTCTCTTCCGGCGTAAGCTGCGTCTCGCCCTTGGGCGTCACTTTGCCCACCAGGATGTCGCCGTGCCCGATCTGCGCGCCGATGCGGATCACCCCGCTCTCGTCCAGATCGCGCAGCGCGTGCTCGCTTACGTTGGGAATGTCGCGCGTGATCTCTTCGGGACCCAGCTTGGTGTCGCGCGCCTCGATCTCGAACTCCTCGATGTGCACCGACGTGTAGTAGTCCTCGCGAACCAGTTGCTCGCTGATCAGGATCGCGTCCTCGAAGTTGTACCCGCGCCACGGCATGAAGGCCACCAGCACATTGCGACCCAGCGCCAGCTCCCCTTGTTCCGTGCACGGCCCGTCGGCGATCACCTGCCCCTTCAGCACCCGGTCGCCCTGCAGAACCACCGGCTTCTGATTGATGCAGGTGTTCTGGTTCGACCGCTTGAACTTGATGAGCTGATAAATGTCCGAACCCACCTCGCGCGAAAGCTGCATGGGATGGTGCTCGCCCTCGACGCGCACGATGATGCGCTCCGAGTCCACCGAATCCACGATGCCGTTGCGCTTGGCCAGGATCACCGCGCCGGAATCGCGAGCCGTCACCCCCTCCATGCCGGTTCCCACCAGCGGCGCCTCGGCTGCCAGTAGCGGCACGCTCTGGCGCTGCATGTTTGCGCCCATCAAAGCGCGGTTGGCGTCGTCGTGCTCCAGGAACGGCACCAGCGAGGCGGCCACCGACACCAATTGTTTGGGGCTGACATCGATGTAGTCGACATCGGCGCGGTTCACCAGCACAAAGTTCCCCTGCCGGCGCGCATTCACCAGGTCTTCGGTGATTTCGCCCTTGTCGTTGAATTCGATGTTGGCCTGCGCAATCGTGTGCCGGTCCTCTTCCCACGCCGAAAGATAGAAGCTGAAGGGAATGGAGTCGATGGTGCGTTTTCCCTCCTTCTTCAACTTTGCGTTCAGCCGCTGCGCCTCGTCCTTCTCGATGTGGTCGCCCACGCGCAAGCCGCTTTCGCCGGCGTTCACAATCTCCACGAAATCCAGAATCTTCGAGTCCTTCACCTTGCGGTAAGGCGACTCGATGAACCCGTACTCATTGATGCGCGCGAAACAGCTTAGCGAGCTGATCAGCCCGATGTTCGGGCCTTCCGGCGTCTCGATCGGGCAGATGCGCCCGTAGTGCGTCGGGTGAACGTCGCGCACTTCGAACCCGGCGCGCTCGCGGCTCAGGCCGCCCGGCCCGAGGGCCGAAAGCCGCCGCTTATGCGTGATCTCCGACAGCGGATTGGTCTGGTCCATGAACTGCGAAAGCTGCGACGAGCCGAAGAATTCGCGGATTGCCGCCATCACTGGCTTGGCGTTGATCAGGTCGTGCGGCATGGCCGTGTTCAGCTCCTGATACACGCTCATCTTTTCCTTGATGGCACGCTCCATGCGCACCAGCCCGATGCGGAACTGGTTTTCCATCAGCTCGCCCACCGCGCGCACGCGGCGGTTACCCAGGTGGTCGATGTCGTCCACCACGCCGATGTTTTTGCGCAGCTTCAACAGGTAACGGATCGTCGCGTAGAAATCCTCCGCGGTCAGTGTCCGGTGATCGAGATGCGTCGCGTCCTGGTTCTCGTAGAGCTTGATGTTGAACTTCAATCTGCCCACGCGCGAGAAATCGTACTTGCGCGGATCGAAGAACATGCCCTCGAAAAGCGCCGTCGCCGTGTCCAGCGTCGGGGGGTCGCCCGGCCGCAGCTTGCGGTAGATCTCAATCAGCGCCTCTTCCGGCTTGTGCACGGAATCGCGCTTCAGCGTGTTGGAGATGATGTTGCCCACGTCGTCGCGGTCGGGGAAGAACACCTCGAAGGTCGACGCGCCCGAGGCCATCACCTTGTGCAGACGGTCGGCCGTCAGCTCCACGTTGGCTTCCACCACCACTTCGCCCGTGTTCGTGTCCACCACATCGGAAGCCGTCAGTGCGCCGTCCAGCTCGGCGGCTTCCACTTCCACCTTCTGGATGTTTCCGCTGCGCAGCGCCTTGAGCGAGTTCGCAGTGATCTTGCGTCCTGCGTGCGCGATCTCTTCGCTGCCGTGCTTGATGGCGTGCGCCGGCTTGGCGCCCACCAGGTGCGTGCCCTTGGTGGCGTCCTGCTGCACTTCCCACATCAGCTTGCCATCGGCAACATGCAGCCGATCGACCGTGTAGAAGGTCTTCAGAATCTCCTCGTTCGAGCGCAGGCCAAGCGCGCGCAGAAAGATCGTACCCAGGAACTTGCGCTTGCGGTCGATGCGAACGTAGAGCGTGTTCTTTTGGTCGTACTCGAACTCCACCCACGAACCGCGATAGGGAATGATCTTGCCCAGGAAGTAGGTGCGGTTGTTGGCCGTCTCGAAAAACACACCAGGCGACCGGTGCAGCTGCGAAACAATCACACGCTCCGTGCCGTTCACGATGAACGTCCCGTTCGGCGTCATCAGCGGGATATCGCCGAAGAACACTTCTTGTTCTTTAATGTCGCGGATGGTCTTGTTGCCCGTCTCCGGATCCTTGTCGTAGATGGTCAGGCGCACCGTCACCTTCAGCGGCGCAGAGAACGTCATCCCCCGCTCCTCGCACTCCTGCTGGTCGTACTTCAACTGCAGGCTCACCGGGTCGCCGCACTTGTTGCAGAAGTCGGGCGTGTTCTTGTTGTAGGTGCCGCACTTCTGGCAAAGCACATCGCTGGACAGGAACGGATCCGTGATCACCATGGCGCCGCAATGCACGCAGGCCGTGCGCAGGTGGTGCAGTCCTTTCAGGTGGCCGCACTTGCATTCCCAGTTGCCGATGGCGTAGTCGACGAAGTCCAGCTGCGAGATGCCGCGGAAGTCTGTGATCGGGAAGACCGACACAAACACCGACTGCAGCCCCGAGTCGTCGCGCTCGTTGGGCAACTTGTCCATTTGCAGGAACCGCTCGTAGCTGCGGCGCTGCACTTCAATCAGGTTGGGAATCTGGGTGGCAGTAGGAATCTTTGAAAAATCGAGCCGGCTGCGAATCGCGCGCATCTCGTTGGGCATGTTCACTCCTGAGCCTCGTCGCTCCGGCACCGTACAGGCGCCGGCCCGGCGCCCGAGTCTCATTGGCGCCGGCGTTGGTACCGCAAGAAGTCGAAAATACGTTGGAGCGGGCAATAATTCCCCGCTCGTCTGCCGGCGGCAACCGGGAAACTTATTCCCGTTGCCGGAAAGAACCCGGATCAGGCGGGTTCTGTGAGAGCTCGATCAAAAACGCTTGGTGGATCTTGCCGTGCTTCGGGCAGGTGCGCTAGACTGCGCACAATTGGAAGATGCGAGCACAACGGCTGGACCCGAAATTACGGGAGAAACCGTAAAGGGGGAGTTGTGCGCGTAGGGCTGCCAGAGTTTAAGGAATTCCCTGCGCAGCACCCCAGGAAGACACGAAAAGCCCGTAAGGACGCAATGCCTCACGAGCGCAGCTCAACGCCTGTGCTCCCCTTCCGAATTTTCTTCCATTGCCCTCGCCGATCGCAAAATCCGCTTCCGCCGCGAATTGCCCGCTGCCCGACCATCGTCAACGGCCACCCCGCCTGAACTCGGGAAAACCCTTGACCCAAAATAACTTAACTCTGAACGTCCGCCTCAGAGATCGCTGCCCTGAATCGCGGTCGCCTGCGTGACCACCACGCTCCGCATTTCGCGCCACCCTGCCGCTTCGCCCTTTGGAGACACTGGGCGAAACCGCCAAGACGCGCACCCTTTATGTTAGCGCGTCCCGGCGGCGCATGCAAGTCTCGTGCCGTTTACTTGATCTCGACCGTGGCGACGCCCTCAAACTTCTTCCTGATGGCCTCCGCCTCGTCCTTGGTCGCGTTTTCCTTGATCGCTTTGGGAGCCCCGTCCACCAGGTCCTTAGCTTCCTTCAGACCGAGGGACGTGACCTCGCGTACCGCCTTGATGGTATTGATCTTATTGGCGCCCGCATCCTTCAGGATGACCTGAAATTCGGTCTTCTCCTCGACCGCCGGAGCTGCTCCGCCCGCCGCCGCGCCGCCGGCAACCATCACCGGCGCTGCTGCCGCAGCCGAAACGCCAAGCCTCTCTTCTAACTTCTTCACCAGAGCAGCCGCTTCCAGCAGGCTCAGGCTTACGATTTGTTCTTCCAACTGCGCGATATCCGCCATGTTTCTCTCCATTCAAAACTGTTTGAATTCGTCTTTCCCCGGCCGTTCCTGCAAACTTGAAAGTTTCCGATGCGCCAGACCGCGCACTTTCTCGTCTGCCCCCGGCCAAAACCCTTGAAAACCAGCCCTTAGCTTTTAGCCATTAGCTCAGTTCCGAGTCAAGCCTGGATCGCCAAGATGAGCAAGGCGAAGCTAAAAGCTAAGAGCTAACGGCTAACAGCTCGTGCGGCTACGCCGCCGCAAACTTCTCTTTCTCCACTCCCTGGCCAATCACTACCGCCAAATCCCGGCCGGTAGCATTGATGACCGTAGCCAGCCGCTGTGCCGGCGAGTTGATCAGGAAGAGCAGCTTCGAGAAAATCTCTTCTTTGCCCGGCATGGTCGCCAGCGCCTTCACGTCATCCACGCTCAGCAGCTTGCCGTCCACGATGCCCAGCTTGAAATGGAACTCCGCCGCGTTCTCGCCCGCCCACTTGGCAAACACCTTGGCCAGCGCCACCGGATCGCCCGCGGTAAACGCCACCGAGTTCACGCCTTTCAATCCCTTCAGCGCCGCTTCAACCTGCGTCCCCGAACCCGAAATCGCGGCCAGCTTGTTCTTCACCACTCGGTACTTCCCGCCGGCTTCGCGAATCACCTTGCGCAGCTCGTAGTCCTTGGCCACGGTCAGCTTGCTGAACGTGCCCACAATCGCAGTGGTCGACGAAGCTAGCTCCGCAGCTAGCCCCTTCACCTTCTCCGCCTTTTTCGCCTTCGAAATTGCCATTGTCTTCGCTCCGCTACGACAGGGTTCAGTGAACAGTGGTCAGTGGTCAGTTGTTCTCGATCCTCCAACCGTTTTTCCGCTCGCCAACCTTCCCTCCGCCCCTGAAAGGCGCTTGCTCAAATCCGTTTCGCAAAACTCCAGGTCACTCACGATGCCGGCTGATCTGATGCACCGGCTGATCACTGATCACTGTCCACTGTTCACTGCTTTTACTTCTTCACCGCCGCATCGGCCACAGCCGAATCCAGCGGAACGCCCGGTCCCATCGTCGAGCTCAGCGTGACGCTCTTGATGTACCTGCCCTTCGCCGCTGAAGGCTTGGCGCGCACAATCGATGTAATCACCGTAGTCGCGTTGTCGATCAGCTTTTGCGGCTCAAAACTCAGCTTTCCCACCGGCACATGCACCAGGCTCGTCTTGTCGGCGCGAAACTCTACCTTGCCCGCCTTGATCTCCTTCACCGCCGCGGCCACATCCATGGTCACGGTCCCGGTCTTGGGATTCGGCATCAGCCCCTTCGGCCCAAGCACTTTGCCCAGCCGGCCCACAACCTTCATCATGTCCGGCGTCGCGATCAGCGCGTCGAAGGCGGTCCAGTTTTCTTTCTGGATCTTCTCCACCATCTCCTCGCCGCCCACAAAATCTGCGCCCGCCTCGGTAGCTTCCTTCTGCCGGTCGCCGGTGGCAATCACGGCCACAGTCTTTGTTTTGCCCAGCCCGTGCGGCAGCACCACAGTTCCGCGAACCATCTGGTCGGCATGGCGCGTATCCACACCGAGACGCATGGTCAGATCGACGGTCTCGTCGAACTTTGCGTACTTTACTTGCTTCAGGAGATTCACTGCTTCAGGCAGCGGATACGCCGGCTTGTTCACAGCGGCGCGCGCCTTCGCAATATTCTTTCCAGCGGACATGCTTCCCTCGTCTCCCACCGCTTTTGCCAGCCCGCCTTCGCGGGACTCCGAGCCGGAGCCAAAAGCCGTGGTGCTATTGACAGCGCAGGGATTCCCCTGCGCGTATCCATTTATGGTAGCGAATTGGCCGTGGAAATGCAAACGCTGCCAAAATCAGTAGCCGGCAGTACGGCTAATTCCGGGCCGCTAATTCTTGGCTCATCAGAGTTTCCAACCAGTCAAGCTCAGCGTAGATGTCTGACTTACCAAGTCCCTTTCGGCAGAATTCCTTGTAAGCCTGAATCGCCGGGCTCTTAGAGCAAATGCAAATGTAGTAGGAGAAGACAGCATAGGCTTGATTCTTAGTTATTCGCTTCTCTCTCAAATAAAACGCGGCATCCTGCAACGGGCCGAGAATGATGTCGTCGAGGACATACATGCTAATGGTGGATTCGGTGATCCCAAGCTCTTGAAGGCGCGGTTTCAGTTCAGGTTTATTGAATTCGGGAATGGAAAAGTAGGGAATTTCGGCGTCTTCAAATTTAAGCAGATCCTGCTCGATAAGGAACACAAGCTTACGAGCCTGTTCGTTGAAGAAATCGCTCTTCAGTCGGAAGAGAAAGTCCGAGGTACTCGACTCCGCCAGGCTGCTGAGCTGCTTCCATGCCACCCAAGCAAGAAGCGCAGTGATGCTAGCGGTCGCGGCTACCCAGAATATCGCCGGGTCAGACCATGTCTTTTCCCAAAACGAAAATGACCACATGTCACTATGTTAGCGAAGAGTTCATGTTAGCGAAGCGTTCCTTCATGTTCCATGAGCTCAGGTGTAGAATGCGCCCGTAGTTAAAAACTGGAAAGCGCAAACTCGATGAAGCTAGAAACTCAGGAGCCAACCACCAGGGCAGAGCCAGAGAAGGAGCAGTCAATCGAACTCCGGGTTGCGGCGTGGGTGCTGACGATGGTTTTCGGCTTGTTCGTGGCGTTGTTGCTTTTCGCTCCCCTGATTCACTACCTGAAAAAGCTACCAGAGGGGTTCGCCGATCTGGTCGGGGCCTTGGCGTTAGTGCTGTTTCTGGCCGCAGGCATTGGCTTCGGCTGCTGGCTGGGCGGCGAGAGCGAGGGATTCTCGTGGCTGGCCCGCAAGAGCCCGCCCTGGGCAGGGGAAGACTCGTATATCGAAATCAAGCTCCCGAATTGGATATCGGAGCTGCTCTTCGGCTTGTTCCTGTCGCTGTTCCCCATCGCCTTTGCGAAGAATCTGGTTCCTGCCCCATTCTTCCCCCTAGTGGCCGGTCTGCTCCTTCTTGCGGGCAACGGCTTTGCGATATGGCTGCATTCCCATCGGCTCGCCAATCGGGCCAAGACCCACAGCACGCACAATTAGCAGCCACCATCTCGCGCCGTCGACACCGAGAATCTTCGCTCCAGAGCCATTCCCCGCCCAGCGTCCACCGTCGTCAACCCCTTCCCGGGACACATGCTCACGCGGCAGCCCAACCAACCATATGATTACAAACTACTTATGAGCCACTTCACCCTTTCACTTTTTCGTCTGAAGTTTGCCGATCATTTCCGACTTCGGCGCATACTTGAATCGAGAATCACAAGAACAGGCTCTTGGCGCGCTGGGCTCGTCCCGCCGCGTCTTTCATTTCAGGCCCTGCATTGGGCGTCGCCCGAGGACCCTGGCCATAAGTCGTTAATTTTGAGGACTTTAAATTCTAAGCTCCGTGTTTTAAAGGGGTTACGCGGGATCCTCTGAATCTAAACAGCATGGAAAGACGACTGTAGGCAAAACATGGGGGGCGGGGGGGAGGGTGACCGCATGGTAGATAGCAACCGAACCGCTGAACTTTGGCTGCCGTCCACGGGTCCTTTCCAAGCTGACCCCACCCCCCGGGCCCCGGAATCTCAACTTCGCCCGAACGGTACACTAGTCTCAGGACCGCACGCTTTGCACCCCCTTCTCTCCCACCTCAATCCCGAGCAACGCGCTGCCGTCGAGGCCCCTGAGGGCCCACTGCTCATCCTTGCCGGCGCGGGCTCCGGCAAAACCCGCGTCATCACCCATCGCATCGCCTGGCTCATCCAGGAAAAGAACATTGCGCCCGACTCCATCCTCGCCGTCACCTTCACCAACAAGGCCGCCGGCGAAATGGCCGAGCGCGTCAACGAGCTGCTCGGCCACTCCACGCTCGCCAAGCCCTTGATCTCCACCTTTCACTCGTTTTGCGTGCGCATTCTCCGCCGTGACGTCGAAGCCATGAAAGTTGGCGACCAGGGCCTCACCCGCGCCTTCACCATTTTCGACGAGAACGATCAGTCGGGGCTGGTCAAGCAGATCATGAAGCGCATGGGGCTCGACACCAAACAGCTCACTCCGCGCACCGTCCTCAGCCGCATTACCTGGGCAAAAAACCACATGGTCGATCCGCAGGATTACTTCCTCGGCTCCAAAGACCCCTCCAGCGAGCGCGTCGCCCACATCTTCAAGGCCTACCAGGACGAGCTGCGCAAGAACAACGCCATGGACTTCGACGACCTCCTGCTTGAAGCCGTGCGTCTGCTCAAGTCCTCAGCCGAGGTCCGCGAGCGCTACCAGCGCCGTTATCAATATGTATTGGTCGACGAGTACCAGGACACCAACCGCCCGCAATACGAGCTGATGAAGCTGCTGGCCGGCGAGCACAAAAACGTTTGCGCGGTAGGCGACGAGGATCAGAGCATCTATTCCTGGCGCGGCGCCGACATCCGCAACATCCTCGAGTTCGAAAAGGATTTTCCCAACGCCCGCATCGTCCGCCTCGAGCAGAACTACCGCTCCACCCAGATCATTCTTGAAGCCGCCGGCGCGGTCGTCGCCAACAACATTCACCGTAAAGGAAAAAAGCTCTGGACTGAGCGCCAGGGCGGCTCGCTCATCGGCTACTACGAAGCGCCCGACGGCGAAAACGAGGCCCTCTTCATCGCTGACAAAATTCAGGCGTTCCTCCGCCAGGCACAAGACTCCTCCGAAACCCAAAACGGCGGAGCCGCGGTTCTCTACCGCACCAACTCGCAATCGCGCCTCGTCGAGGAAGCTCTTCGCCGCTACAACATCGGCTACACAATGGTCGGCGGCTTCAGCTTTTACGAGCGCGCCGAGATCAAGGACCTGCTCGCCTACCTTCGCCTCGTGCGCAATCCCCACGATTCGATGGCCCTGCAGCGCGTCATCAACACGCCGGCCCGCGGCATCGGCAAAACCACGCTTGAAACTCTGGAGCGGCTGGCTCTTGAAACCGGCCAGTCCACCTGGGACGCGGTCGCCGCGGCTATCGCCAACCGCCTGGTTCCTTCGCGCGCGCTCGCGGCTCTCGAATCTTTCCGCCAACTCATTCTCGATGCCCAGGCCATGATGGACCCCGACTTTGCTGGCAAACTCGCCGCCGACGTCGCCGAATCCCGCGCGGACGACGCAGACACCGGCTTTGGATTCGGCGCGGCAACGCCTGAGGAGCCAACGCACGCCACTACCAGCATCGGCTTCGATTTCGGCAAAGTAGCTCCCCAGGAAGCCGCGAGCACTCCCGCCGCATCCGAATCAGATTCCACCGGAAACTCCGGTTTCCGCTCTCCCGGCGACTCCGCCACGCTTCCCGAGCTGATCCGCTTCATCATTGACCGCTCTGGCTACATCAAAGCGTTGGAAACCGAGGGCACGCCGGAGGCATTCAGCCGCATTGAGAACCTGAAGGAACTGGCCAATGCAGCGCACGATGCCGAAGAGCGCGGCGAAACCCTCGCCGACTTCCTCGATCACGCCGCTCTCGCGTCCGACACCGATCAGTTCGACCCCAACTCCCGCGTCACGCTCATGACGCTCCACGCGGCCAAGGGACTCGAATTCCCACTCGTCTTTCTCGCCGGCCTTGAGGAAGGACTCTTCCCGCATTCGCGCACGCTCTCCAGCCCCGAAGAGCTCGAAGAGGAGCGCCGCCTCTGTTATGTCGGCATGACGCGTGCCATGAACACGCTCATCCTCACCCGCGCCCACTACCGCCGCCGTTACGGCGCCGACGTGCCCGAGGCCAGCGTCCCTTCGCGCTTCCTCGAAGAAGTTCCCTCACAGCTCGTTGAGAATCTCGGTAGCCGGACCCCTGCCTGGTCGACGCCCGCCTACAGTGCGGCCCGCCGTCATGGCAGCACGTCAGGCTCCCACGGCTCGCACTTCAACTACGAAGATGAGAGCCAGGAAATTCCTCACGCCGCCGCGCCCAGCCTCTCGCCCAGCCGCAGATTCACTCCAAAAGATCAAAGAGTGCCAACGCCGGGAGCGCCGCCGCCGGGAGCGCCAGAGCGCAGCATCGACAATATCGCTCGCTTCTTCGGCGGAAGACAAGGCGCAGCCCGTGTCGGCTCCTTCGCCCGTCCAACCATGGACATTCCCGCCACCAACGGCGCTACCGGCCTGAAGAAAGGCCAGCGCGTGATGCACCCAAAATATGGTGAGGGAACCGTGCTCCAGCGCGAGGGCGACGGCGAAGACGCCAAGCTCACCGTGCTCTTCGCCCGCCACGGCATGAAGAAGCTGATGGAAAAATTCGCCAATCTCCGCAGGCTTTGATCCGCGCCGCACGTCGCGAATTTCGATACGAATCGTCAGAGGCGCGCCCTGATTATCCCGGCGTCTTTTTCAGCTCTGCCATATCGAACAGCGCGTCCAGCGTCTCGGTCGTTTCCAAGCTCTCCAGAGTTGCGTCAAAGTAGCTCTCGCGCAAGCCCCGCCGCAGTTGCTCGTGTTTCGAATTGTTGCTGGCAAACCCCGGCGTGAAGTACGCCTTGAATCCTTCCATCTCTCGCCCATACCGGATCGGTGTCCTGACCATGTAACAAAGAAACCCCGTCACAAAGTGCAAAGCTTCCTGGGCCTTCGGCGTCTTCAGCTCGCGCTCCAAATCTCTCCTGCCGAAAAACCCGGCCTTAATCACGATATTCGTCTTCGACCGGTTCATCCTAGCCTGCAACAGCGCCTGCACCAGGAAATCCTCGTCAGTCTCGTCGAATCTCGGATCGTGCAAAACTTTGTTTTCCCTTAAATAATCTCGAAAAAATGACACTGTGTTCCCTCTTTCGTCGTTCGCGGGCTCACCTGGCATGGGTCAAAGGCTTATCGCAGGTTTCGTCTCTCCGGCCCCGCGATCCCGCCACTGCGCTGGCTCCGCATCATTAATAGGATGGCCTGCCCGACATCCAATCTTCCCAAGCTGTCATTGTTCAGTCAATCCGATTCCGCGTCGAGCACCAATCCAGTGACCCTTTTGCACGCGTGGCCCAGTCGCTCCATTAAACTGAAAGCGCCATGCAATCGGTAAGAAATCTGTGCCTGCATCTGCGGTTCATCACACATCTGGCTGCGTTGACCGCGGCATTCGCGTCTGCAGTGGCACTCGGCGGCTGCGGCATGCCTGGCGCTCCTCTGCCGCCATCGCTCAACCTCCCCGTTCCCGTCGCCGATCTCTCTGCTGAGCGCACCGGCCCCCAGGTCGCGCTCACCTGGACCATGCCCACAAAAACCACCGACAAAGTCTTGCTCAAGGGCAACATCACCGTCCGCGTTTGCCGCAATGAGACCAGCGCCCCGCCCTGCTCCGTTGCCGCCACGTTACAACTCGCACCTCGAGCCCACGCCTCCTTCACTGATACGCTTCCGCCCGCTCTCGCCGTCGGCTCGCCGCGCGCATTCACTTACTTTGTCGAGCTCGTTAATCGCAAGTCGCGCTCTGCCGGACTCTCGAACGGCGCGGAGATCCTTGCTGGCGAGGCGCCGCCTGCAATCGAAAACCTCACCGCGGAGATGAGCAAAGAAGGCGTGTTGTTGCGCTGGGCGCCCGCTCCAGCCGAATCTT
This sequence comes from Occallatibacter sp., assembly GCA_049517515.1. Lineage (GTDB taxonomy): Bacteria > Acidobacteriota > Terriglobia > Terriglobales > Acidobacteriaceae > Telmatobacter. The sequence continues at coordinate 3,523 of JBEKSA010000026.1, read as the reverse complement.
CGCCCGCCGCCGTCCGTCTCGTGCGCAAGCTCCTCACGCCGCCTCTCAAGAAATCGGACCAGGGCCCGTTGCCACAACCCGCTGAGCCGCTCGAGCAAACCCTCATGGTCGAGCCCGCCGATCACCGCGACCGTGCCCTCGACACCAGCATCCGTTTCGGCGAGACATACGAGTATCGCGCCCAGCGCGTTGCCCGTGTCGAAGGTAACGGCGCAGCGCTCGAACTGGCCGGTCCGCTCTCCCCTCCCCTGCGCATCAGCGCCGTCAACGTGTTTCCTCCCAGCGCACCCAAGGGCCTTGCCGCAGTGGCCACCGCGGGCGAAAACGGCTCCGGTCCCGCCATCGACCTTAGTTGGCTGCCCAACTCCGAGGCCAATCTCGCCGGCTACATCGTCTACCGTCGTGATGTCGGCGCATCAAGCGCAGCCTCCGCATGGCAGCGCATCTCTTCCGCGCAACCCGTCGTCGGGCCCGGCTATCATGACCCCAACGTGCAGTTCGGCCACACCTACACCTATGCCGTCACCGCTATCGATCAGGACGGCCGTGAAAGCGCGCGCTCTGCCGAAGCGTCCGACACCGTGCCCGGTCCATAGCACATCGCAGCCAAGAGGAGTCACTCCCATGAAATATTGCCGCTTCATATTCAACAGCCAAACCCACTACGGATCGGTAGAAGACCGCAATGGTGAGTTGTGGATTGCGGATGTTTCGCCCGCGCCCGCGGAGGATTTGGCCTACCGCCTGGCGCTTGAACAGACCGATGCAGGAAACTTCGACTTCGCGCCCGTGCCCTTGAGCGCCGCCCATCTGCTTCCGCCCGTCACGCCATCCAAAGTCGTCTGCGTCGGCCGCAACTATCGCGCCCACGTCCGCGAGCTGGGCAACGAGATGCCCACGGAACCCCTGATCTTCTTCAAGCCGCCATCGTCGCTCCTCGCGCCCCGCGGCGTAATCCGCATGCCCGTCATCTCTGAGCGCGTTGACTTCGAAGGGGAACTCGCCGTCGTCATCGGCCGCCGCGCGCGCAACCTCAGGCCCGGCGCCAACTGGCGTGACGTCGTGCGGGGTTTCACGCTCGCCAATGACGTAACCGCTCGCGACCTGCAAAACAAGGACGATCAGTGGACGCGCGCCAAAGGATTCGACACCTTCTGCCCTATCGGCCCCATCGTCAGCGATGAGCTCGACTTTGACGCCGGCCTCAACCTCGAGACGCGTCTCAACGGCGTTGTCCGCCAGCACGCCTCAACGCTCGACTTCATCTTTTCGCTTACCGAGCTTCTCGTCTTCATCACTTCTGTCTTCACGCTCGAGCCCGGCGACCTGTTGCTCACCGGAACGCCCTCCGGCGTCGCTCCGCTCTCACCCGGCGACCGCGTCGAAGTTTCCATTCCCGGCCTCGACATCCTCGCAAATTCCGTAGAAGTGGAGTAAGCGCCCGCCCGGACAGTGCACCATCCCCGCCTTCAGCGCATCTTAAAGAAGAAGAGGTACACTGGTGCCGTAGGACGCCCCGCAATCCCCGCGTTCCCCGCAGGAGGAATCATGCCCAATCTTTTGGAACAGTTGCGCAAGTTCACCGTTGTCGTGGCCGACACCGGCGACTTGGAGGCCATGGAAAAATTCCATCCTCAGGACGCGACCACAAACCCTTCGCTGATCACAACTGTTGCGCAAATGCCGCAGTATCAGCCCGTCGTGGACGGCGTTCTCAAGGACGCGCGCAATGAGCTGGGCGAAGGCGCCACCGATCAGGCCGTCGCCAACCTCGCCTTCCAGCGCCTGGCCATCGCCTTCGGCAAGAAGATTCTCGCCATCGTCCCGGGCCGCGTCTCCACTGAGGTGGACGCGCGCCTTTCCTACGATACCGAAGCCTCCATCAAGCAGGCGCGCAGCATCATCGCTCAGTACGACGCCGCGGGCATCGGCCGCGATCGCGTGCTCGTCAAAATCGCCTCCACTTGGGAGGGCTTTCGCGCCGCCGAAGTCCTTGAGAAGGACGGCATCCACTGCAATATGACGCTGCTGTTCGGCATGCATCAAGCCATCGCCGCCGCCGATGCAGGCGTCACGCTCATCTCGCCCTTCGTCGGCCGCATCCTCGACTGGTACAAGAAGGACACCGGCAAGGACTACCAGGGCGCCGATGATCCCGGCGTGCAATCGGTCACGCGCATCTACAACTACTTCAAGAAATTCGGCTACAAAACCGTCGTCATGGGCGCCAGCTTCCGCAATATCGGCGAAATCACCGAGCTCGCCGGCTGCGACCTGCTCACCATCTCACCCCAGTTGCTCGCCGAGCTTGAGTCCACCCAGGGCGATCTGCCGCGCAAGCTCGATCCGGAAAAAGCCAAAAGCTTGCAAATCGAAAAAACCGTCATCGACAAGGCGACCTTCGAGCGCATGCATGCGGCCGACCGCATGGCCAACGACAAACTGAAGGAGGGCATCGAGGGCTTCTCCGCCGCTCTGGTCAAGCTGGAAACGCTGCTCGCCAAGCGCCTCGCCGAACTCGAATCGCGCACCCCGGCCACGGTCTAAGGGCCCGTTCGCGGCAAGACCCAATTCAATTCGGCACACGCACGGGCAGCCCATCGCGGCTGCCCTTCCATTTTCTGCGCCGTTCGCAATCGAACCTCGGCTCTGCCAACAAAGTTGGTTCACCCCTCTTGCCAAACGCAACCCTTCCGATAAGCTCAGTGTTACAACGATGTAAATCGGGCCGCGGCTGGCACCTTCCCCGCGCAGCACGAACAGGAACAGCCTCGGCCTCACACGGCGAACCCGGCTGCGCGCACAGCCGCTTCGGCTTGAGGAGCCGCTTCACTCCGGCTCCGTCCTTGGGAGGTGTGTATGCAGGCTCAGCCTCATCCGCTCGAACCCTTCTTCCAGCAGATTGTTCGCAACAGCTATGAAGGCAAACTGGGTCTGCACGATCCCGATCTCACCGCCTATGTCACGCGCATCCTCTGCGAGTTCTCCGAGTCCGATAAGCTCTACAGCATGCGCGATGCGGCAGGCCGCCCCATTGAGGAGATCGAAGAAATGGAACGCGCCGCTGACCCCGTCCTCGGCACCGCCGCGTCCTTCGATGCCGAGCGCGCGCTGCGCAAGTACATCGGCGACTATGCCCTCTTCGTCGCCGGCATGTACCCTGAAGTCACCGGTTCCAGCCGCCGCCTCCGCCGCCACCATCCCAGCCTCGAGGAGCTCATTCGCGCCGGTAAAGAGAGCTACTTCATCGTCAGCCAGTTCAATCTCTTCGAGTACGAGCAGGAAGCCCCGCTCTTCGCGCGCCTTTCCAATAGCTTTGAGCGCCTGCTCCTCGGCCTCACGCTGGTTCGCGATGATCTCGGCCCCCGCAAGCCGCTCCAGCTCCCGCCGCGCGTCAACTAGAGCATTTTAGGAAATAGTATAGACTGGTAATTGGCGACACTCCGCGGCGCAGAAGATATGGGGCGACCCTATGGGGATGATTTGCGTCGTAAGTTTCTATCTGCCTACGACGAAGGCGAGG